>NZ_LMCR01000012.1:0-967720 GCF_001424865.1 Devosia sp. Root105 | reverse complement strand
CCAAAACACCAGCATCGCAGTCCGCGTCTCCCTCCCCCTTGCGGGGAGGGATCAAGGGTGGGGGTCAGCCCGCACCGGCGTTTCAGGAACGCAGCTTCAGCCGTTCCACCAGCCGCGCCGCGACCGCCGTCCCCGCATCCCGCACATAGAGTTCCGCACCCACCGCCTCCGGGACCTTGCCCATCAGCGCGATACCGCCATTGGCGCCCGGGCGATGCGGCGCGTAGGTGACGCCGATGGCTTTGAGCGGGTCGCGTTGCTCGGAATTCTCGAAGACGAGGCACCCGGGCTCGAACGAGCGGGCGTCGGCGGCGGTCAGTGCCCAGATCTGCGGTTTGTCGCCGAACCGCCCGGCGAGATAGGCGGGTGGCGTCGGCACCGCGTCCTCCGGCACGGGCCGAGCCGGGACGCGCCAGCCGGTGTCGCTGATTTCGCCCGACAGCGCGCAGCGTTCGGCGGCGACCGAGCCGGCATCGCGCGCCGCCATGGCGCCGATATCGACTGCGGCGGCGATATCGCCCAGTCCGAGTTGCACTGCGCGGGTGGCGAGGCCGGAAACGCCATGCTTGCTGGCCGCCGCGGCGCGGCGGGTGATCAGCGATTGGCCACGATCGAGATAGGTTGCGCCGCGAGCCGAGGGGCGGAACGGCGCCACCGGATTGCGGGCGTCTGGGGTTTCAAAGGCTTCCTCGATGACATCGTCGAGCACCGGCGGTGCGGCTTTGCCGAGAAAGCCGAGGACGGCCGCCTTGCCGCTGCTGAGCGCCGCGGCGGTAGTATGAAGGCCTGCCGCCGAGCCGGCCAGCGCCACCGCGGCCAGGGCGCCGCGCGGGCCAAGCCAGCCATTTGCCGCATCCCAGGCGGCTGCCCCGCCGGCACGGAGCCACAGCAGGATTTCAGGCTGCCAGGCGCCGGCGGCCACCAATTGGTCGGTTTCGATGGCGCTCGAATCCTGGGCGATCTCGTCGATGGCGACAGCGAACCCGACCTTGAGGCCCGGCTTGTTGCGCTCCAGCGGTTCGGCATGGCTGGGGGCGAGCGCCGAGGCGAGCGTGATGCCGGTCGCCTTGGCGAAATCGACGAAGCGGGAGGTGGTGCTGAGCCGGCTGTCAACGATGCGCTGGACTTCGACGCCGGCATCGGCTGCGTGCAGCGCCAGCCGATAGGCGAAGCTGTTGGGGGTGGTGAACAGCGCGCGGCGGCCGGGCCAGACCCCGAACCGTTCGGCGCGCTGGAACGCGGTCAGCGCCCCGACGATGCCGGGCGTGCGGTTGCCCGGAAGCAGCGGCAGCCGCTCGAGCGCGCCGGTGGCGAGGATGACGTACTTGGCAGCAACGACCACAATGCGGGACACCGGGCGGCCCGCCTCGACCACCACGTGGTGCACTTTCAACTGCGTGCCGGTGATGGCGAAGGCTTCGGCACGGAGCAGCGGCGTGACCTGGCCCTTGCCATCGAGGCTGGCAACCAGCCGTTCGATCGTGGTGTCGGGCGAGGCCTCGGCATCGACGGCGCCGAAATAGCGGATGGTGCCGCCGAGACTTTGGGTGCGCTCGATCAGCACGGCGCGCTTGCCGGCAGCCGTAGCGGCGGCCGCAGCGCTGAGACCCGCGACGCCGCCACCGACGATGGCAAAATCGGTCTCGATGGTTTCGTCGACCGCGCCATTGTGCCAAGGCTGACTGGCCAGCGGCGTGTCGCCGAAGCGGTGGTTCAGGGTGCGCGCCGGGCCGAGCAGTTTGTGGCGCAGCGCTCCGAGCAGGCCGCCCGAGGCAATCGGATCGCGGCGCGTGCCGATGGTGACGAGGTTGAGCCCGTTCAGCGCCGGGGTGCGCTCCATCGGCAGCGCGCCGCCCTTGCCGGAGCTGACCAGCGGCGCAAAGCTTTCGTCGAGCGCCAGCGCTTCGTCGCCATGGCGACCGGCAATCTGGATGCCGTTGGCCAGTGCGGCAGAGAGCACGGTGTCGCCGGCAAAGCCGTGGATCGTCCGGCCATTGAGGCGAAACTGCAGCGGTGCCTTGCGATCGAGCTCGGCGCCGCCCAGGCCGTGCGGCGCATCGCCGGGGAGACGGTTGCCATGCTCGCTCACGCCGGCACCGCCAGATCGTCAGCGGGCAGGTAATCAGCGGCAAGCAGGCGCTGGTTGCCACGGGCGGGGCCACGCGCCGCGAACCACTCGGCTTCATCCGCTGGAGCGGTTCCGGCAATGTAGCGCGCCAGCGCCGGTGCAAAAAACGCGGCAGCGGGGCCGAGGGCGGCGATGACCATCGCCTTATGGCCACGCGCCGGACCGACCAAGGGCGCGCCATCACTGGTGCGGAGATTATTGACCACGGTTTCTCCGGCGAGACGCAGCGCATCGCCGCGGGAGGCGGCGCTGCCGAGCCGGGCCCGGGCAGTGGCGGGGTCGCCAGTGAGCAGCGCTGACACGCTGACTTTGCCATCCTGCACCAGCACCACGCCCCGATCGAGGAACGACACATAGGGGGCGGGCAGGGGCTTGGCCGCATCGAGCAGCATGGCGGCGCCGGGCACGGCCTCGAGGCTGCGGTCGCGCGCCTCCTCGGGCAGGTGCTCGAGCACGGCATCGTCGCCGGCAAGGATCACCTGAGCCGCCTCGACGCTGCGGCCACTATGGACGATGCGCGCGGTGCCGTCCTTGCGCAGCGTCAGCTCGGTATCGGCGCGATCGAGGTGGCGCACCTCGTGCTTCGACAGCCAGCCTTCGAGCGCTGGCTCGAGCCGGCCGTGGCCGAACAACTGCACATCGCGCACCCTGAGCAGCAAGCCTTCGGCAACGGCCCGATCGGCAACCGGCTCGACCGCATAGCCGAGCCCGATGGCGAGGTGGCGGAAATGACCGAGGGCCGCGATGCTCTCGGGCGTTTCGGCAACCAGCAGCGGATCGACGCGGCTGATGAGGCCCTTGCCCCAGCTGGCGACCAGCTTGCTGGTCTCAGCGGCGGCGCGCTTCAGCAGCAGCAGCGTTTCCGGACGGGTGACCGGCGCGATCGAGACATCGATACTGCGCTGCAGCCGGAACGGCGAGAACGGCTCGCCGACGAGGCAGACGCGTCGCTTGTGCTCGACGGCAAGCAGGCCCGCCAGCAGCCCGGCAAGCGGGGTGGAGCCTAGCACCAGATAGTCGTAACTGTCATCGGCCATGGGATCAGCGAACCATCGTGCGGGCTGCGGCAATGCGCCTCCCACACATCGATGTGTGCGGGTGCATAAATTGCCCGAATGCCTTTATAGATCGGGCGCGTTTCCGCACCTTCGCATGAGGCAGAGCCCTGCACATGATATTTTGGTCGCTCGCTTTTGTGGTCACTGCCGTCGCCTGCGCCGCGCTCTATTATGCGGGGGCCGGGCGAAGGGTCAACGCGACTGCCACTGTTGTAGACAGCCCTGAGATGGCGCACCTGAAGCTGCAGCTGAAAGAGATCGAGTCGGATCTCGCCTTGGGCCGCCTCGGCGCAGCCGAAGCGACAGCGGCGAAGGGCGAACTGGCGCGGGAGCTGCTGCGGCTGAAAGCGACGACGAAGACGGCGACGGAACCGGGCGCGCGCCGCGGCATCGTCGCGGCTGCAGCCGTCGTGACGGCCGTGCTTGCGTTCGGCGTCTATGGCGCAGTGGGTCGCCCTGACCTGCCGGCGCAGCCGCTGGCCGAACGGCAGGACGTGCCGCCGCCGGAAATGACCCTCGACGATGCGATCGCCCGGATCGAGGCACAGCTCAAGGCCAAGCCCGAGGACCTGCGCGGCTGGACGGTGATCGCCCCGGCCTACATGCAGATGGGCCGCTTTGCCGACGCGGCGAACGCGCTGCGCAAGGCGATCGAGCTCGACGGCCCGACCGCCGACCGCGAGACCGATCTCGGTGAAGCGCTTATGATGGCCAATAGCGGCAACGCCGCCGGCGAACCGCTGGCGCTGTTCCGCAGCGCCTCGAACCGCGACGTCACCCATGTGCGTTCGCGCTACTATCTTGCCAGTGAAGCGATGCGCGAGGGCGATTTCGCCACCGCCAAGGCCGAATGGCAGGGCCTGCTGAAGCTCAGCAAGGGTGGCGAGACCTGGCTCGCCAATGCCGAGGCCGGGCTGGCCGCGGCGGAAGCCGGCCTCGGCGGCGACATGCCGGCCAATGCCGACATTGCCGCCATGGTCGAAGGGCTGTCGAGCCGGCTCAACCAGAGCGGCGGCACGATCGAGGAATGGACCCGGCTGGTGCGCTCGCGGCTGGTGCTCGGGCAGACGGAGCTGGCGCAGACGGCCTATGATGCGGCCCGCAAGGCCTACCCGGCGGCGGGCGATCGCGCAGAACTCGATGTTCTCGCAGCGGATAATGGATTGGTAGCAAGTAATTGACTCGTAAGCAGAAACGCCTGGCTATCATTGCCGGTCTGGGCGCCGTCCTCGCCCTCGCCGCGACGTTGATCTTCGTCGCCATGCGCGACCAGATCGTGTTCTTCTATTCGCCCAGCGAGATCCACGAGAAGGCCATCGCCGCAGGCACCTCAATTCGCCTGGGCGGGCTGGTGAAGGAGGGGTCCTGGAAGCGTGTGGGCGAGACCTCCGATTTCGTGGTGACCGATGGCCAGACCGAGATGGCGACGCATTATGTCGGGCTGCTGCCCGATTTGTTCCGCGAGGGACAAGGTGTAGTGATCGAGGGCAGCGTCACGCCGAACGGCACCTTCGCCGCCACCAACGTGCTGGCCAAGCACGACGAGAACTACATGCCCAAGGAACTAGTCGACGAGCTGAAGAAGCGCGGCGAATGGCAGCGCGAGGGGGCGGGAAGTTGATTGGCGTAATTCCAGAAGGCCCCCTCACCCGGATCGCTTTGCGATCCGACCTCTCCCCCCAGGGAGAGGTGGCGAGGGGCACCATCTCGCCACAGCACACCTCTCCCTTTGGGGGAGAGGTCGACGCGTCAGCGTCGGGTGAGGGGGCCTTTGGGTTCCGCCTCGAAGGAGCCCGTGCATGAGCATCGAACTCGGCCATTTCGCCCTTGTCCTGGCTTTTGCCATTTCCACCATCTCGGCGATCGTCGGGCTGATGTTCTGGAAGCGCGAGACGCTGGCGGGCTATCTGCAGCAGGGGGCGGTGCTGCAGTTCGTGCTGGTGGCGGCGGCCTTCGCGGCGCTGATCCAGGCCTTTGTCGTTTCCGATTTTTCGCTGAAGCTCGCCTATGAGCATGCCAATTCGGCGCAGCCGCTGATCTTCAAGATCACGGCGGTGTGGGGCAACCACGAAGGCTCGATGCTGCTCTGGGTGCTGATCCTGGTGATCATGGGCGCCGCCGTCGCCGCCTTCGGACGCAGCCTGCCCAAGGACCTGCTGACCCTGGTGCTGGCGGTGCAGAGCCTGATCGCCGCGGCGTTCACCGGTTTCACGCTCTTCACCTCGAACCCGTTCCTCCGCCTGTCGCCGGCGCCGTTCGAAGGGCAGGACCTCAACCCGATCCTCCAGGATATCGGCCTCGCCATCCATCCACCGCTGCTCTATCTCGGCTATGTCGGCTTCTCGGTCTGCTTCAGCTTCGCCATGGCGGCGCTGATCTCGGGCCGCATCGACGCCGCCTGGGCCCGCTGGGTGCGGCCGTGGACGCTGCTCAGCTGGTGCTTCCTGACGCTCGGCATCGCCATGGGCTCCTACTGGGCCTATTACGAACTCGGCTGGGGCGGCTGGTGGTTCTGGGATCCGGTGGAGAATGCCAGCTTCATGCCCTGGCTCGCCGGCACGGCGCTGCTCCATTCGGCGCTGGTGATGGAAAAGCGCAACGCGCTGAAGATCTGGACGATCTTTCTCGCCATCATCACCTTCTCGCTGAGCCTGCTCGGTACCTTCATGGTGCGCTCGGGCATCCTCACCTCGGTGCACACCTTCGCCTCGGACCCGACCCGCGGCATGGTGATCCTGGCGCTGCTCGCTGCCTTCATCGGCGGCGCCTTCGCGCTCTTTGCCTTCCGCGCCTCGACGCTGCGGGTGGGCGGGCTGTTCGCGCCGATCAGCCGCGAGGGTGCGCTGATCCTCAACAACCTGTTCCTCGCCACCGCCACCGTGGCGGTGCTGGTGGGAACACTCTACCCGCTGCTGCTCGATGCGCTGGTCGGCGAGACCATTTCGGTGGGCGAGCCGTTCTTCAACCTGACCTTCGGGGTGATCATGGCGCCGCTGCTGATCATCCTGCCGTTCGGGCCGTTCCTCGCCTGGAAGCGCGGCGACGTGATCGCCGTGACGCAGCGGCTGGCCGGCGCAGCGGGGCTTGCTCTGTTCGCCGCGGTGCTATGCTTTGCGCTCACCGGCGGCGAGGTGTCGCTGGCCCCGCTCGGGCTGCTGCTCGGCTTCTGGGTGGCGTTCGGCGCGCTGGCCGAACTGGTCGATCGGGCAAAGTTCTTCCGCACCGATGTCGTCACCTCGTTCAAGCGGCTGTTCGGCCTGCCGCGCACCGCGTGGTCGACGGCGATCGCCCATTTCGGCATCGGCGTCACCGTGATCGGCATCGTCGCCGCCAGCGCCTGGCAGCAGGAGCTGGTCACCACCATGGTGCCGGGTGAGGGCGTGGTGATCGCCGAACACCAGGTGACGTTCGAGGGCATGGAGCATGTCGAGGGGCCGAACTTCGTCTCCGACACCGGCCGCTTCGCCATCCGGGCGCCGGGCGGTGGGGTACGCACGGCGCTGGCCGAGCGGCGCGTCTACAATGCCAGCGGCCAGCCGACCACCGAGGCGGCAATCGAAACCTACGGTTTCAGCCAGCTCTACGTGCAGCTGGGCGAACCGCAGGCCGACGGCAAGTCGGTGGTGCGGCTCTGGTACAAGCCCTATGTCACGCTGATCTGGCTCGGCTGCCTGATGATGGCCGGCGCCGGCTTCCTGTCGCTGAGCTATCGCCGGCTGCGCGTCGGCGCGCCGCGCCCGGCCGCCGCCCGGGCGGCAGCCGAATGAGGGCGCTGCTTGCCCTGATGCTGCTGGTGCTGCTGAGCGCGCCCGCGCTGGCGGTGCGCCCCGACGAGGTGCTGGCCGATCCGGTGCTCGAGACCCGGGCCCGGGCGATCTCGGAAGGCTTGCGCTGCCTCGTCTGCCAGAATCAGTCGATCGATGATTCCGACGCCGACCTGGCGCACGACCTGCGTGTCCTGGTGCGCGAACGCCTGACCGCCGGGGACAGCGACCAGCAGGTGCGGGATTATCTCGTCGCGCGCTACGGCGAATATGTGCTGCTCAACCCCGTCATGGCGCCGCACACGGTGCTGCTGTGGATCGCCGCGCCGGCGGTGCTGGTGATCGGCGGCATCGTGGTGTTCATCGGCGCACGGCGCAAACGCGCCGCAGGCCAGACCACCCTGACCGAGGATGAAGCCAAGGCGCTCGAGGAACTGGAGCGCTGAGCGCTAGTGCGTGCCAAACAGGATCGGCACGGTCGCTGCAACCAGCAGCACCGCCGCGCCGATGTTGAAGGCTGTGGCATAGGCCGGCTGGACGAGGAAGCGGCGCAGTACGGCGCCGCCGGCTGACCACACCGAAACACAGGGGATCGAGATCAGCGCCATCGCCGCCGCCGCGAGGGCGAGGTTCAGCGCATAGCCGTCGGCCGGCAGATAGGTGGCGGCAGCCCCCGTGGTGATGGCCCAGGCCTTGGGGTTGATCCACTGGAAGGCGACTGCTCCGGCAAAACCGAGCGGCGGACGCTCGTCGGCCTCGACATCGATCGGCCCGCTGCGCGCGATCTTGATCGCCAGCCAGACCAGATAGGCAGCGCCGGCCCAACGCATCGCATCGTGCAGCGCCGGAAACGACTGCAGCAGCGCGCCAATGCCGAGCCCGACGGCCACCAGCTGCAGCGCGACGCCCACCGCGATGCCGGCGACCAGCGGCATCGAACGGCGCACGCCGACCCGCACGCCTGAAGCGAGCGCCATCATGTTGTTGGGGCCGGGCGTGCCGGTGAGCACGACGCAGAAGATGAGGAACGGGATGAGGATGGCTGGATCGGTCATGGCCCGGACAGTACAGCGGTCGACAGGGCGTTGTGTTGCAATCTGCAGCGCTGACTGGCAGTCTTGTGCAACAAATGACCGACCTTGATCGCATCGACCAGCAGATATTGCGCGAGCTGCAGCGCGACGCGCGCATTCCGAACCTGCGCTTGGCCGAACGGGTCGGCTTGTCGCCTTCGGCCTGCCTCCGACGGGTGCAGGAACTGGAGCGGAGCGGCATCATCAAGGGCTACCGCGCCGTGATCGACCGCTCGCGGCTGGGCGCGGGGTTTCGCGCCTATGTGTCGGTGGGCCTCTCGAGCCACACCAAAGCCAGCCAGGAGGCGTTCGAGAAGGCCGTGGCGCTGTCGCCGGAAGTGGTCGAGTGCCACAACGTCACCGGTTCGATCGAATACCTGCTGCGCATCGAGGTGGCCGACATCGAAGCCTACAAGGCATTTCACACCGACGTGCTTGGCACCCTCCCGACCGTAAGCGCCATCACCACCTTCGTGGTGCTGGGCTCGCCTAAGGACGAGCGAGCTTAGGGGGACTTGGACTCGATCTCTCCGACATCTCTCCCCTTGCGGGGGAGATGTTCTTGGGCTGGTGGGCACCATCTCTCCTCCTCACCGGTGTCATCCCAGCGAAAGCTGGGAGCCATCCATCCGCTGGCGCTGGCGGCGAGTTGGGTCCCAGCTTTCGCTGGGATGACACCTGAGGTGGGGCGCACACCATGCCTCCAACATCCCTCATTCTCCCGTGCCGATCGTGAGATGAGACGCCCGCCGCTTGTCGCGACTCAGTCCCTAGCGCTACGCCATTCCCCGTGTCCGTCACCGATCTCCTCCCCGCCGATCTCGACCTGACCCTGGCGCTGGCGCTCATCGTCCTCAGCTTCGTCACCTCGCTGATCACTGCGACGTTCTCGCTGGGCGGCGGCACGCTGATGGTGGCGGTGCTGGCGCTGGTATTCCCGCCGCTGGTCGTGGTGCCGCTGCACGGCGCCATCCAGCTCGGCTCGAACAGCGGGCGGGCGCTGGTGCAGCGCGCCCATATCCAGTGGCCGCTGGTGCTCTGGCTGTCGCTGGGCGGGGTGATCGGCACCGTTGTCGGCGGGCAGTTCGCCAGCCTCCTCCCCGCGACGGCGCTGCAGATCGCCATCGGCGCCTTCGTGCTGCTCACCACCTGGCTGCCGCAACCGAAGATCGTCGGGCACTCGCGACTGGCGCAGGTGCTTGGCGGCGGGGTGATTGCCGCGGTGTCGATGGTGGTCGGAGCCACCGGGCCGCTGGTCGCAGTGTTCATCAAGGGGCTGGCCGACCGGCGACAACTGGTTGCCACCCACGCCATGCTGATGACGCTGCAGAACAGCTTCAAGGTGGCGATGTTCGTTTGGCTCGGCTTTGCCTTCGCCGCCTACCTGCCGTTGATCGTCATGATGATCGCTTCGGGTTTCGTCGGCACGGCAATAGGCAGCCGGCTGCTGGTGAAGGTGCCCGAGGCGGCGTTCCGCTGGGGCTTCAAAATCGTGCTGACGCTGGTGGCGCTCGACTTGCTGCGCACCGCCCTTTCTCAGGGGGTCCGATAACGTTCGGAACATTACCGATAATTAACGCCCGGGTCACCGTGCAGAAAGGCGATGGGCTCCATATCTCTCGGCCATCAAGAGTGCCTGACTGAAGGAGATCATCATGCCCTCGACTAAGTTCAACGCTCGCCGCTGGCTCGGGGCTTCGGCTCTGGCGATCCTCGCCGGCATCGGTGGTGGTACCGCCTTCGTTGCGGCAACCGCCCCCTCTACCGCACAGACTGCCACACTGGTCCCCGCCGCGCAGATCACCGCGCCGGCCGTGACCAACGCCCCGAACTTTGCCGACCTCGTCGAGGCGGTGAAGCCGGCCGTGGTTTCGATCATCGTCGAGGGCGGCGAGAAGGAAGATGCCCGCGATCTGCAGCGCGGCGGCCCGCAGTTCAAGTTCGATTTCCCGGATTTGCCGAACGACCATCCGTTCCGCGATTTCTTCGAGCAGTTCGGTGACCAGTTTGGCCAGGGCCGTGGCGGCCCGGGCGACAACCAGGCGCGTCCGCAGGCGCCGCGCAAGTTCATGGCGGCCGGTTCGGGCTTCGCCATTTCGGCTGACGGCTACATCGTCACCAACAACCACGTCGTCGACAACGCCGACAAGGTGACCGTGGTGTTCGACGACGGCAAGGAAATGACCGCCAAGGTGATCGGCACCGACGAGAAGACCGATCTCGCGGTGGTCAAGGTCGATGGCGTCACCGACCTGCCGTTCGTCAAGCTGGCCGATAACGAAGTGCGCGTCGGCGAGTGGGTGGTGGCCGTGGGCAACCCGTTCGGCCTTGGCGGCACCGTGACCGCCGGTATCGTGTCGGCCCGTGGCCGCGACATCGCCGGCTCGGCTTATGGTGATTTCCTGCAGATCGACGCGGCGGTGAACACCGGCAACTCCGGTGGTCCGGACTTCAACCTCCAGGGTGAAGTGGTCGGCGTGAACACCGCCATCTTCTCCCCCAATGGCGGTAATGTCGGCATCGCCTTTGCCATCCCGGCCAGCGTCGTCAAGCAGGTGACCGGCCAGCTGATCCAGAGCGGCACCGTGACCCGCGGCTTCCTCGGCGTCGGCATCCAGGACGTCAACCGCGACATCGCCGACAGCGTCGGCCTGAAGGATGCGGCTGGCGCACTGGTCACCGAACCCACCAAGGACAGCCCGGCCGACAAGGCCGGCGTCAAGTCCGGCGACGTGATCACCGCGGTGGATGGCCAGGCCGTCACCAACGCGCTCGACCTGAGCCGCACCATTGCCGGCAAGAACCCCGGCACCGCTGTGGAACTGTCGGTGTGGCGCGACGGCAAGGAGCAGAAGATCTCGGTGACCCTGGGCAAGCTCGAAGAGGCGGCCAAGCCGTCCGAAGAGCAGCAGCAGGCTCCTGCCGAGGAACCGGCCGCTCCGGCTCCGACCAGCGTCGGCCTGACCCTCGTGCCGAACTCGGGCGGTGAAGGCCTCTTGATCCAGGACGTCGATCCGAATTCGGCGGCTGCCGAGAAGGGCTTCGCCGTGGGCGACACCATTCTCGAGGTCAACAACCAGGCCGTGTCGTCGGTCGCCGACTTCGAGAAGGCCGTGCAGGGCGTCAAGGACGCCGGCCGCAGCACTGCCCTGGTCAAGGCGCAGCGCGACGGCAACACTCGCTTCATCGGCTTGCCGATCACCGAAGCCAAGTCTTAATCACTGCCGGGCTCCGGGGCATCTGCTCCGGGGCCCGTTTCCCTTACGTCGTCCTCGCCAAGACCGGGATCCGCAAGGGTTCCGGTCTTTGCCGGAATGACGCAGAATAGCGTGGGGCCTGTCACATGAAGATTCTGCTGATCGAAGACGACCGCGAGGCAGCGAGCTACCTGATCCAGGCGCTCGACGAAGCGGGTCACATCACCCACCACGCCAGCGACGGCGAGACCGGCTACGCCATGGCGTCGTCGATGGATTACGACGTGCTGGTGGTCGATCGCATGCTGCCGCGCCGTGATGGCCTCTCCATCATCGAGAGCCTGCGCGCCGAGGATGACAGGACCCCGGTGCTGATCCTCTCGGCGCTGGGCGAGGTGGACGACCGGGTGACCGGGTTGCGCGCCGGCGGCGACGACTACCTGGTCAAGCCCTACGCCTTCACCGAACTGCTCGCCCGCATTGAAGTGCTGGCCCGCCGCTCGTCGCCGGCCGAGGCTGCGACCAGTTTCGAGGTCGGTGGGCTGGCGCTCGATCGGCTCAGCCGCAAGGTGGAGCGCGACGGCGAGCAGATCCTGTTGCAGCCGCGTGAGTTCCGGCTGCTCGAATACCTAATGAAGAATGCCGGCAAGGTGGTGACCCGCACCATGCTGCTCGAGAACGTCTGGGACTATCACTTCGACCCCCAGACCAACGTCATCGACGTGCACATGTCGCGGCTTCGCGCCAAGATCGACAAGGGTCACGCCAACCCGCTGCTGCACACCATCCGCGGCGCGGGCTACATGATCCGCGACTGACGATGTTCAGGCTCGCCCAGCTCTGGCGCACCACCACCGTGCGCCTCACCGCGCTCTTCATCGCAATCTTCGTGATCTTCGCGGTGGTGCTGCTCGGGCTGATCACCTGGCAGACCTCGGTGCAGTTGCAGCGCCAGCAGACTGATGCCATCGACCGCGAGGCGGTGCAGTTCAAGCGGCTCGACAGCGACGGCGGCTTCCGCGCCACCATCATCGCGGTGCAGCGTCTGGCGAGCCAGCCGGGGCCAGGCATCTACTACCTCGCCGATCCCGCTGGGCAACTGATCGTCGGCAACGTCACCGACCTGCCGCCTGAAGTGCTGGCCGAGCCCGGCACCTACAGCTTCAACTATTCCAAGCCCCGGCTGTTCGACGATCCGGACGGCGAAGCCGACGACCCGACGCCGCAGCGCCAGGGCTACGCCATGGTGCGCTCCGACAAGCTGCCCAGCGGGCTGATCCTCGTGGTCGGGCGCGACGTGGTCGAGCGGCGCGGCTTCACCGCCATCGTGCTGCAATGGTTTGCGGTCGGCGCCGGCGGCATCCTGCTGTTCTCGCTGGTGGCTGGTGTGCTGACTGCGGTGCGCGTGCTGCGCCGCATCGACACCATCTCGTCGACCTCCAACAAGATCATGTCAGGCAACCTCAGCGAGCGCGTGCCGGTCACCAGGCGCAACGACGAGTTCGACGCGCTCGCCACCAACCTCAACCTCATGCTCGACCGTATCGAAAAGCTGATGCAGGGGATGAAGGAGGTGACCGACAATGTCGCCCACGATCTCAAGACCCCGCTGACCCGGCTGCGCAACCAGGCAGAATCGGCGCTGCGCGATGGGCAGGGCGAGGAGACGCGCAAACAGGCGCTCGAGACGACGATCGAGGAGAGCGACAAGCTCATCAAGACCTTCAATGCGCTGCTGATGATCGCCCGCGCCGAAGCCGGTACGCCATCGGGCGCACTGAGCGAGATCGACCTGAGCGCGGTGGTGACCGACGTCGCCGAACTCTACGGCCCATTGGCCGAAGATGAAGGGCTGACCATCGAGACCGACATCGCCGAGGGCATCAGGATCAACGGCAACCGCGAACTGCTCGGGCAGGCGCTGGTGAACCTGATCGAGAACGCGCTGAAATACTACGAGCCAGAAGCGGGCAAGGCGGGCCGGATAGCGGTGAGCCTCAAGCGCGACGGCAGCAAAGTCCGCATCGAGGTGGCCGATAACGGCCCGGGCATTCCCGCCGAAGACCGCGGCCGGGTGGTCGAGCGCTTCGTCCGGCTGGAAAAGAGCCGCACGGAGCCCGGGTCGGGGTTGGGCCTGTCGCTGGTGGCGGCGGTGGCGCAACTGCACAAGGGCGAGCTGCGGCTCGAGGACAATGCCCCGGGCGTACGGGCGGTGGTCGAGCTGCCGGGCTAAGAGCGCCAAACTCCATGCAATTTGCGATCGTCTTGTAAACCTGTGGAGATACAAGCCGTGGCATGAGGCAAGCATGACCACCTTCGTTGTCCACATACCGGCCGCGGAAGTCCACCGGTTCTACATGTTCGATCAGGGCGCCGTGCAAAGGGTGCCCGCACCTCACGTGGTCAGCCTCCGGCCGGACCGCTCGATCATGGTCGTGCGCACCACCTTCCGCACCGTCAGCAAGATGGCCAAGATGTTCCCCGACTGGCATTTTCAGGCACTGCTCGGGGCTTAGTGGGCCTGGCCCAAAGGTATCAGTCGGCGGCCCTCCGTAAACGGGAGAGGATCACAGAAGACTGCACGTCCGGTCTAGTGCGCGGTCTGTACCGACGTCTCGCCGATACCGATGCCGGCGACTTTGCCGCCCTTGATCAGGTAGCCGATATACTGCGCGATGTCCGAATAGCCGCCCGGGCGGTCGGAGCGGTAGGCGATCTTGCTGCCCGAGGCGGCGCCGAAGGTGGCCTTGAGCTCGGCGGTGGAGGCGCCGAGGCCCGGGATGCCGAAGTTCGGCGCGGTGAGCCCGGCTGGCGCGGCGTCACAGCTCTTCGACGGCTTGCTGGCGGCTTCCGCGGCCACCATCATCACGAACTCGTATCCGCCCAGTGCGTTCGAGATGAACCACACATTGGCGCCCTCGGCGCCGTAGCACAGCCAGTCGGCGCGGCCGGCGCCGTCGCCCTCGCGCCGGATCGTGCCGCCAAAGGCCTTCTGCACGTCCTTGAGCTTGGTGCGTTGCAACTGCACCGTCAGCTTGCCGACGCCGATCGCCTTGACCGGCGCCTTCTCGATATTGGCTTTGCTGAAGTTGAAGCTGTTGCCGAAGATCGCCTGGCCCATGCCATCGAGACCGGCAGCGGAGGCAGGGATGGCCGTGAGGACGAGGGCGGCCAGAAGGGTGGCAGTAAGGGCGGCAATACGGGTGCGCATGCGGGGCTCTTCGGATTTGGCTGGCGCGGGAACATAGCGAGACCAATGCCGAAATCCAGTGACTTTTAGGCTTAGCGCCTGCGCCGCAATGACATCCGGGGTGGAGCAGGGTATCGAGGGGGCATGAAAGTCGCGCTCGAAACCCTTCTCGCTTCAGCCCCTTACCTCCAAAGTCTCGCCGATCGTCACGCCGACTGGTTCGCCGCGGCGCGAAAGCTGTCGCCCGACACGGCGCTGGCGGCGGTGCTCGATCAGGTGGCGAAGGCCGGGCAGGCAGCGTCGACTGAGGACGAGATCGGGCGCGAATTGCGCATCGCCAAGGGGCGTGTCGCGCTGCTGGCGGCGGTGTCGGAAGTCGAGGGGCGCTGGACCACGGCGCAATCCACCGCGGCGCTCTCCGATCTTGCCGATGCGGCGCTCGACGCCGGGCTCGAGGTGCTGCTGCGGCTTGCCGCGGCGCGTGGGCTGACCGAGGCGACGGCGGCCAATTCGGGGCTGGCGCTGTTCGCGCTCGGTAAGCATGGCGGGCGTGAGCTCAACTATTCGAGCGACATCGACATCGTGGCGTTCTTCGATCCCGAAAAGGCGGCAGTGAAGGAGCGAGGTGAGGAGACAAAGTTCTTCACGCGCATCGTGCAGCGGCTGGCGAGCCTGATGCAGGACCGCACCGAGCACGGCTACGTGTTCCGCACCGATCTGCGGCTCCGCCCCGACCCCGGCGCCACCCCGGTGGCGCTGCCCACCGAGGCGGCGCTCGCCTACTACGAGAGCCGCGGGCAGAACTGGGAGCGGGCGGCCTGGATCAAGGCACGGCCCTGCGCCGGCGACAGGGAGGTGGGGGAACGGTTCCTCAAGGACCTCGCCCCCTATGTGTGGCGGAAGCACCTCGACTTCGCGACCATCGCCGACATCCAGGCGATGAAGCGCCAGATCAATATCACCAAGAATGTCGGCGATGCGCGCGTCGCCGGGCACAACGTCAAGCTCGGCCTGGGCGGCATCCGCGAGATCGAGTTCTTCACCCAGACCCAGCAACTGATCGCCGGCGGGCGCGACCAGGCGCTACGCGTCCGCCCGACCGCACTGGCGCTGAAGGCGCTAGCGGCGGCCAACTGGATTTCGAGGCGGGCGGCTGAGGACCTGACACGGATCTACTGGTTCCTGCGCGGCGTCGAGAACCGGCTGCAGATGCTGCGCGACGAGCAGACCCATGTGATGCCCGAGGCCGAGGCGGATATCGCGGTGATCGGCACACTGATGGGTGAAGCCAATCTGCCAGCATTCGAAACGGCTTATCGGGCGGCGTTGAATCAGGTTGTCGGGTATTATTCCGACCTCTTCGCCGAGGGCGAAAGCCTCGCGGCGGGCAGCGGCAACCTGGTGTTCACCGGCTCGGACGATGACCCCGAGACCATCGAGACGCTGAGCGGCATGGGCTTCAAGGCCCCCTCCAAGGCCATCGAGACGGTGAAGAAGTGGCACTATGGCAGCTACGCTGCGACCCGCGCTGCGGCTGCCCGAGCCCATCTCACCGAGCTGCTGCCGGCATTGCTGTCGACCATTTCCGGCGCCGGCAACCCGGACGAGGCGCTGGCCCGGTTCGACGACTTCCTGTCGCGGCTGCCCTCCGGCGTGCAGCTTTTCGCGCTGCTGCGCAACCACGAGAACCTCAGGAGCCTGCTCGTCGCGCTGATGGCTTCGGCGCCGCGCATGGCCGACGCGGTGATCCACCGCGCCCACGTCATGGATGGGCTGATCGACCCGGCCTTCGCCGACGATGTGCGGCGGCGCGAGACGCTGCTCGGCAAGATCGAGGCGTTCTTTGCCGATGCGCGCGACTATCAGGACGTGATCGACCGGGCCCGCATCATCGGCCAGGAGCAGATGTTCCTGATCGCTGCGGGCTTGCTGGCCGGCTCGATGGACGCGGCGCGGGCCGGGGAGCAGTTTACCACTTTGGCCGAAGCGTTGCTGACCCGGCTGTTCGACGCGGTGCGGCGCGAGTTCGAGAAGCGGCATGGCGTGGTGCCCGGCGCGCGCGTAGCGCTGCTCGCCTTCGGCAAGATGGCGAGCCGCGAAATGACGGCGCGCTCCGACCTCGATTTCATCATGCTCTACGACACCGCCGGCGCCGACGAGTCCGATGGCGAGAAGCCACTGGCGGCTAGCCAATACTATGCGCGGCTGACGCAGCGACTATTGGCGGCGCTGAGCGCCCCGACCTCCGAGGGGGTGCTCTACGAGGCCGATATGCGGCTGAGGCCGTCGGGCAATGCCGGCCCGCTGGCCACCAGCCTTTTGGGCTTCATCCAGTACCACCACGAGAGCGCCTGGACCTGGGAGCACCTGGCGCTGAGCCGGGCCCGCGTCGTCTATGCCGATGGCGAACTGGGCGCCAAGGTCGATGCGACCGTGGCCGAAATCCTGGCCCGACCACGCGACAGGGCAAAGACCATCGACGACGTGCTGACCATGCGCGCCCTGATGAGCAAGGAGCGGCCGCCGCGCCACGCCTTCGACCTGAAGCTTGCGGCGGGCGGGCTGGTCGATCTCGAGTTCATTGCGCAATCGGCACAGCTGGTGGCCGGCGACACGGTAGCGGCACCGCAGGCCACCACCGGCGTGGTGCTGCGCCGCCTGGCCGAAACCGGCTTGGTGCCCGAAGGGCTGCGGCTAGCCGAGATCCTCGAGCTCTACTCCACCGTGCTGCAAGTGATGAGTGCGGCGCTGGCCGACCCGTTCAAGGACGAAGGCTGGACCGAGGCCTTCCGCGAATTGCTGGCGCAGCGCACCAACACGCCGAATTTCGAGCGGCTCGCCGCCGATATCAGCGAGATGGAAGCCGAGGTCAGCGCCGCAGCCGGGGCGTGGTACGCCAAGGCGCGCGGGCTCTAGTCTTCACGCCCCGATCGGTGCGTGACCAATGGCATAGGCACCGAGGAACAGCGCCCAGTCGTTGATGATATGCGCGCCCGCCGACACCCAGAGGTTGCGGGTGACGAGGTATGAGAGCGTCAGCACGATACGCGCCGTGCCGATGATGCCGAGGCACTGCACGATGTTCCAGCCATAGGTCGGCAGGTGCAGGGCGGAGAACCACAGGGTCGAAACGACGACGGCGATGGCGAGGCCGACGCGCTTCGACAGGCCGAACCGGCTGACGCAGAGCCACAGCACCGCCAGCAGCGGCAGGATGGTGGTCACCTCCTCGCCGATCAGCTGGATGAAGGTGCGGGCGAGGAACAGCACGAGCTCGGCCGGCCCAATCCCGGCGAGCGATGTCACCGCCGGATTCGCCACCATCGGGGTCAGCAGGCCGAGCAGGAAGCCCGCCGTCCCGGAGACGACGATGGTGAGCACGCCAAAACCGAGCGACTGGCCGAACTGCTTGATGCCATGGCGGCCAAACAGCGCCCTCCAATTGGAGCCGGCGACCATTGCGAGAGCGCCGAGCGGGATGGCGACGAAGAGCATCGTCGGGATGAAGTTGAGGGGAGCATCGCGGAGCGGCAGGGCGACCAGGGCCGCGAAGCCGAGAGCCACGGCCAGCAGGATCAGCAGCCAGCCGCGGCCGGAAATCTCGACCGGCCGTCCGTCATAGAACGGCAGGTCCCTGTGTTCGCTCATCTCTGCCCCCGGTGCTCTATCAGCCCACTAGGCCATGGAACCCCCGGTGGCGTCGAGGTGGCTCAGGCGGGGGCGTAGGCGACTTCCACATCCAGTACCCAGGTGATGCCGAAACGGTCCCTGAGCATGCCGTAGAGCGGCGACCAGTTGGCCGGGGCGAGCGGCTGCAGGATCGTCGCGCCAGCCGCGAGCTTCTGCCAATAGGGGGCGACTTCCTCGGCGTTGCTGCCGCGCACCGAGACGAAGAGCGGGATCTCGCCCGGGTTCCAGCCGAGGCGCGATGGCACGTCACAGGCCATGATGCGGAAGCCGCTCTCGGCCTCCACCTGGCCCCACATCACCTGGTCGGCCTCGTCGGGGTTCTGCACCGCGCCGGCATCCCTGTAGCTGACCAGCGCCTGCTGGCCGCCGAACACCGACTGGTAGAAGGCGAGGGCGGCGCGGGCGTCGCCGCGGAAGTTGAGGTGGGTGGTGGTCTTGATGGTCATAGCATGGCTCCTGTTTGCTGGCCTGATGCGCCCTGCTATAGCCGGGGCCAACTGCCACTTTCTGTCAGTTGGATGATGGCCCGACCCGACCGGCTTTTCCGCCTGCTGCAGGCGATGCGCGTGCTGCCCGCCCCGATCACCGCCGCTCGCCTCGCCGAGGAGACCGAGGTGTCGCTGCGCTCGCTGTATCGCGACATCGACAGCCTGCGCGCTGCGGGGGCGCGCATCGAGGGCGAGCGCGGCTATGGCTACCGGCTGATCGAGGACTATGCGCTGCCGCCGCAGACCTTCGACCGCGATGAGATCGAGGCGCTCGCGCTGGGGCTGGCCGACGTGAAACGGATGGGCGATCCGGCGCTGGCGAAAGCCGCAGCCTCGGTGCTGGCCAAGGTCGCGGCGACGCTGCCGGATGATCGGGAGCAGCATCTGTTCCACGCCGTCTCGCAGGTTTACCGACCGGACGCCCGCTTCGCCGCGGGGCTCGATATGGACACCGTCCGGCAAGCGTGCTGGCGCGAGGAGGCCCTCGCCATCCGCTACACCGACAAGGCCGGCGCAAGTTCCGAGCGTACCATCCTGCCGCTGGCCATCGTTTACACCGAAGGCACGCTCACCGTTCTCGCCTGGTGCTGCCTGCGCGAAGCGTTCCGGATGTTTCGGGCGGATGGGATCAGCCAGCTGCGGCTGGCCGGGACCAGCTTCCGGCCGCGACGCGTGGTGCTGCTGCGGGAGTATCTGGCGGAGCTGCAGGGGAGGAGGACGGGATAGCGGTAATGTCGCCTTGCGGCTTCACCAAGCTCGACATGGGGGGGACGAGCCCGGTAGCTACCGAAGTTCCTAAGCCGCCTTCGCCGCTTCCTCGGCCAACACCGGCAGGCTCACCGCCACCGTGGTGCCGAGGCCCTGCCGGCTGTCGATGGCGAGGTGGCCGCCCGACAGCTCGGCAATGGCGCGGGCGATGGCGATGCCCAGCCCGGCGCCTTCGCGGTCACGGGTGAGGGCGGCGTCACCAAAGACAAAGGGCTGTGAGAGCGTGGCGAGGCGTTCGGCGGTCATGCCGATGCCGGTATCGGTGATTTCGAGCACCACGCCGTCGCTGCCGGCATAGGCGGCGAGGGTGACCTTGCCGCCGCGCGGGGTGAAGCGTACCGCATTCTCGACCAGGTTGGAGACCATCCGTTCGAGCGCGAAGCGATCGGCAGTGAGTGGGGCTGTGCAGGGGCCGCCGAGGCCGAAGATCACTCCGGCGTGCTGTGCCTGGCCGGCAAAGCGGCGGAACACGCCAACCAGCAATTCGTCGGCAGTGAAGCGGTCGCTCTTCAGCTCGCGCCGGCCGCCTTCGAGTTCGGCCAGCTCGAGGATCGAGCCGAAGAAGCCGAGCAGCCGCTCGCCAGAGGTTTTTACCGCTTCGACGTAACCGAGATAGCGCGGATCGCCGAGCGACCCATAGGGCTGCTGCCGCATCATGTCGGCAAAGCCGATAATGTGGTTGAGCGGGGTGCGGATGTCGTGGCTGAGATGGGCGAGGAAGCTGGTCTTGGAGCGGCTGGCGGCCTCGGCGCGGAGCTTTTCCTCATGGTAGCGCCGGGCCAGCAGACGCTGCTCCTCGCGCACCGTGGTCAGCAGCTGGTTGGTGCGGCGGCTTTCGGTGACATCCATCAGCAGCGTGACGAAGCCGGAGCCAGCCAGCGGGCGTTCCTCGATGAGGAGGGTCGAGCCGTCCTCGCGATGCAGCTCGAGCAGGCGGTTCTCGAAATCCTCGCGCACCGATTGCATGTAACCGCCCTGCGCCAGGCTCTTGACCACTTCGTGGTAGGCCGCGCCGGCCGCCAGCGCGTCGGGCGCCACGCCCAGGCGCTCGGCGAAGCGGTCGTTGCTGGCGAGGAGCCGCGCATCGGCGCCCCAGCAGGCGACCCCGAACGGCAGCGTGTCGATCAGCGCGGCATAGCCGCTGGCGGTGTCGCGGCCGGTTGCGCGGACGAGCAGCCACTCCAGCGCGCCGATGATGGTGCGGCGCAGCCAGTTGCCGCGCATCAGTCCATCAGGCGCGCGGAATCGCTTCGCCTCGTCGCCGGATTGCTCCGTCGGCCGCATCAAGTTCTCCGTCTATGTGATTGGAGCGACCCAGTGATTTGCCCCTTGGCGGGGACTTTGAATCGGCTTCGCCGTCACTGTCCAGAGGGGTTTCTGAACGGGAAGACGGCGAAGCCAAAATCATGAGTCGGCTGAATCACTTAGCGGGAAAGAAAAATTCTTCTAGCGCTAAGGTTCTGTTAACCAGCCAGCGTCCGCTCGAGGATATCGGCAGTGTTGCGGCTGAGCCCACCCGATTCCTGCAGCGATTTCAGCGCTTTCTCCGCCTCGCCGCGACGTACGGATTCGAAGCTGCGCCATACGCGGAAGGCCGTAAGCACGCGCGCCGCGACCTGCGGGTTGCGTTTGTCGACATCCCCGACGAACTCGGCGAGGAAGCGGAAGCCCGCGCCGTCCTGGCGCGCGAACTGCGTCGGATTGTTCATGCCGAAGGTCGCCATCAACGCCCGCAGCCGGTTCGGGTTGTTCCGTGGGAAATCCGGCGAAGCAAGGATGGCCTTGATGCGCTCGAGCGCCGCGTCGTCGGCGGCGAGCGCATTGAGCGACAGCCACTTGTCGAGCACCAGCGGGTCGGCGGTGTACTGCCGGTAGAAATCCGACAGCAGCGCATCGGCATCGGCGGTCCAAGACTGCACCACCGTCGAAAGCGCCGACAGCCGGTCGGTCATGTTGAGCGCCCGCTGATATTGCTCGCGCGCCAGCTTGTCCGCACCCTCGGCCTTGCCGAGCACCAGGAGGGCAAGGGCGGTGTTCTTCATCGAACGCCGGCCGGTCTGCTGGAAATCGGGCGAATAGGCGAGACGGCTGTCATTGGTCAGGTAGACCTTCTCCAGCGTCGGGGCGAGCCGGGCGACCAAAGCCGTCACCAGGCCGGTGCGCACTTCGTGGATGCGGTCGGGGTCGACATTGCTGCCGATAGCGCGGGCGATGGTCTGCTCGTTGGGTAGGTTCAGCGCCAGCGCCTTGTAGGCCGGATCGAGCTCCTTGGAGCTGAGCGTCTCCGTCAGTGCATCTGCAATGGCAGCGACCTGTGCGTCACTCCACGGCTTGCCGCCGACCGCATCGAGTATCAGCCGCATCGACACGTCCTGCAGCGCCTGCCAGCGGTTGAACGGGTCGGCATCGTGGCGAGCGAGGAACAGCTGGTCGGCTTCGCTGGCATTGCTGGTGAGCTGCACCGGCGCCGAAAAGCCGCGGAACAGCGACGGTACCGGGCGGTTGGGGATGCCGGTGAAGCTGAGGCTGAGCTTGTTGGTGTCCATGACGATCAGGTCGTCGCGCACCTCGCCACCGGACACCGAGGCCCAGCTCATCGGGCTGCCGTTCGGACCGATAAGGCCGAACTTGATCGGCAGCACCATCGGTTGCTTCTCGTCCTGGCCAGGGGTCGGCTTGTTCTCCTGCACGATATCGAGCGTATAGGTCTGCGTGGCTGCATCGAACCGGTCGGTGACGCTGACCTCGGGCGTGCCGGCCTGCAGGTACCACTGCTGGAAGTGCTGCAGGTTCTGGCCAGAAGTGTCCTCGAACACCTTGATGAAGGCCTCGATGGTGGTGGCCTCGCCGTCATGGCGCTCGAAATAGAGGTCCATCCCCTTGCGGAAGCCGGCTTCGCCGAGCAGCGTCGCCAGCATGCGGACGATCTCGGCGCCCTTCTCGTAGACGGTCGCCGTATAGAAGTTGTTGATTTCCTTGTAGCGGTCGGGCCGCGCCGGATGGGCGAGCGGGCCGCCATCCTCGGGGAACTGCGTCTGGCGCAGCTGCCGCACGTCGTCGATGCGGTTCACCGGGCGCGAGCGCTCGTCCATCGAGAACTCCTGATCGCGATAAACCGTCAGGCCTTCCTTGAGACAGAGCTGGAACCAGTCGCGGCAAGTGATTCTGTCGCCTGTCCAATTGTGGAAATACTCGTGCGCGATGACGCTCTCGATATTGATGTAGTCGGCGTCGGTAGCGCTCTCGGGTTTGGCGAACACCAGCTTGTCGTTGAAGATGTTGAGCCCCTTGTTCTCCATCGCGCCGAAATTGAAATCGGAGACGGCGACGATATTGAACACGTCGAGATCGTATTCACGGCCGAAGCGGCGCTCGTCCCAGGCCATGGAGCGCTTCAGCGAATCCATGGCGTAGAGGCACTCGCTCTCCTTGCCGTGTGCGCAGTAGATGCCGAGCGCCACCTTGCGCCCCGAGGCGGTGGTGAACTCGTCATGGATCGAGCCGAGATCGCCCGCCACCATGGCGAAGAGGTAGGCCGGCTTCGGAAACGGATCCTCCCACACCGCGAAATGCTTGCCGTCGGGCAGGGCGCCCTTCTCGACCAGATTACCGTTGGAGAGCAGGATCGGCGCCAGCACCTGGTCGGCGGTCATCCGCACCTTGAACGGCGCCAGCACGTCGGGGCGATCGAGATAATAGGTGATGCGGCGGAAGCCCTCGGGCTCGCACTGCGTACACCAGGTGCCGCTGGAGCGGTAAAAGCCCATCAGCCGAATGTTCTTTTCCGGCTCGACCGCCACCTCGGTCTCAAGCACGAAGCGCTTGTTCGGTGGCTGGTGGATGGTGAGCCCCGTGGCAGTCGCCTCATAGGCGGTGAGCGCCTGCGGCAGCCCGTCGATGGCGACGCTGCGCAGCGTCAGCTCTTCGCCGTCCAGCACCAGCGGGGTGCCGGGCGCGGTGTTGGGACGCGGCACCAGCGTCAGCAGGGCACGGATCACCGAGGTGTCGGGGGCGATCCGGACGTCCAGTTCGACCTTCTCGATGGCGTAGGGGGTCTCGGCATAATCCTTGAGGAAGACCGTCTCTTCGTTCTCGCCGCGCATTAAATTCTCCGCAACATCAACTCGTTAACCAACTGTGGCGCAGGCGCAACAGCCGAATCCCATGGTTAGTGTATTCTGTGCGGCTGACAACCAGCCAATTTGGACACGATCCTTGCCGATTCCGGCGGTATTGGGATTGGCGCCTGGCTGGCCCGCCAGCACGCACCTCCGTCACGCTACTGGCGTGGCGTGTGCGTAATCCAAAATACAGAAGAGGGCAAAGCCCTCGGATGGCAAGAGCCGCTTGACCTCAACCTATGTTGAGGCCGTAGCCGTGCCGCCATCCTGACTATGGGACGAGGGAGACGGCCGTGTTCGACAGAGTGTTCAAGTGGTTCGAGGATCGGCTCAACCCCTATCCGCTCGGTGAGCCGCAGCAGCCGCCCAAGGGGCTGGTGGCGTTCTGCCTGCACTACTGCAAGGGCGCCAAGCGCTGGCTGATCGCTATGGCGGTGCTGGGCGCGTGCATCGCGCTGGGCGAGATTCTGCTGTTCAGCTTCATGGGCTCGATCATCGATTGGCTCGGCACGGCGGACCGCGCCACGTTCTTACAGACTGAAGGCTGGAAGCTCATCCTGATGGCGGTGGTGCTGCTCGCTATCCTGCCGTCATTGCAGATCTTCGACACGCTGATCATCCACCAGACGCTGATCGGTAACCTGCCGCAGCGCATCCGCTGGATGGCGCATCGCTACCTGCTGCGCCAGTCGATGAGCTATTTCCAGGACGAGTTCGCCGGCCGCATCGGCGCCAAGCTGATGCAGACCTCGCTGGCCGTGCGCGAAGTGGTGATGAAGCTGCTCGACGTGACGGTGTTCGTGGTCGTCTACTTCGCCGGCGCCGTGGTGCTGGCGGCGATGAGCGACCTGTGGCTGGCCGTGCCGTTCCTGGTCTGGCTCGCCATCTACGTTTCGCTGCTCTGCTACTATGTGCCCAAGCTCGGCAAGGTCGCCGAGGCGCAGGCCGATGCGCGCTCGCTGATGACTGGGCGCATCGTCGACAGCTACACCAATATCGCGACAGTAAAGCTGTTCTCGCATTCGCACCGCGAGGAAGCCTATGCGCACGAGGCCATGGATCAGTTCATGGGCACCGTGCACAAGCAGATGCGGATGTTCGCCCTCTTACAGATCGTCATCCCGCTGATGAACAACCTGCTGCTGTTCGCGGTCATGGCGGTCGGCATCAACCAGTGGCTCAACGGTTCGATGACCCCTGGGGCGATTGCCGTCGCCACGGCGCTGGTACTGCGCTTCCAGGGCATGAGCCAGTGGGTGATGTGGGAGATGTCGCAGCTGTTCGAGAATATCGGCATCGTGCGGGACGGCATCAACTCGATCTCGCTGCCGCGCGTCGTCGCCGATCAGCCCGGCGCCAAGCCGATCGGCCCGGTGAAGGGCGACGTGCGCTTCGATGATGTCGGGTTCCACTACGGCAAGGCGTCCGGTGTCATCGACCATCTCGAGCTCGCCATCAAGCCGGGTGAGAAGATCGGTCTCGTCGGCCGCTCCGGCGCCGGCAAATCGACCATCGTCAACCTGCTGCTGCGCTTCTACGACCGCGAGAGCGGCAGGATCACCATCGACGGCATCGACATCGCCACCGTGCAGCAGGATACGCTGCGCGAGCAGATTGGCGTGGTGACGCAGGATACCTCGCTCCTGCATCGCTCGGTGCGCGAGAACATCCTCTATGGCCGTCCCGACGCGACCGAGGCGGAGATGCTTGCCGCCGCCCGCCTCGCCGAAGCCGACGTGTTCATCGACGGGCTGGTCGATTTCAAGGGCCGCAAGGGCTACGACGCCCATGTCGGCGAGCGTGGCGTGAAGCTCTCGGGCGGCCAGCGGCAGCGCATCGCCATCGCCCGCGTGCTGCTCAAGAACGCGCCCATCCTGGTGCTCGACGAAGCCACCTCGGCCCTCGACAGCGAGGTCGAAGCGGCGATCCAGGGCCAGTTGCAGCTCCTGATGCAGAACAAGACGGTGATCGCCATCGCGCACCGGCTCTCGACCATCGCCATGATGGACCGCCTCGTGGTGCTGGAGCAGGGCAAGATCGTCGAGCAGGGCACCCATGCCGAGCTGATCACGCTGGGCGGCGTCTACGCCAAGCTCTGGGCCCGCCAGTCCGGCGGGTTCCTCGAGATGGACGTACAGGAGGAGGCGGCCGAGTAGGCCGCCTCGCAACACATAATTTCAACCACCCCAAGGAGGGGACAAATGGAAACTCGCAATCAACCCGGATTCATCGACCTCAGCGCGGGCCCCAACGCCAGCCGGTCCAAAGTGAAGCGAAAACAATCCGTTAGAGCCCTGACCTGACTCGGATAGTCAGTTACCGGGCTCGGAAAATGAGTTCAAAATGCTCAACCGAGTCATTGCCTGGTTCGATGCCCGCTACTCTCCGGTAGCGCTGGCCAAGGACACTCAACCCCCGATGGGGGTGACCAAGTTCACCATGTATTTCGTCAACCAGTTCCGCGGCGCATTCCTGCTCCGCATGGTGCTGGTGGCCATCGGCTCGATCGCCGATGCGATGATGCCGGTCTTCGTCGGCGTCGTCGTCGGTCTGCTCGCCACGACCCCGCCGGGGCAGATGTTCGAGCTGCACTGGCAGACCTTCCTCTGGATGATCCTGGTGATCGCCGTGATCCGGCCGATCACCTTCCTGCTCGATACGCTGGTGCGTAACCACGCGATCGTGCCCAACCTCGTCGACATTGTCCGCTGGCAGAGCCATTGGCACGTCATCCGGCAGACCTGGAGCTATTTCCAGAACGACTTCGCCGGGCGCATCGCCAACAAGATCATGCAGGCCGGGGAATCGATCGAGACCTCGGTCAACATGACCATCGATGCCGTCTGGTACGCCGGCATCTTCGTCATCGTGGCGGTGGTCGTGCTGGCCCGGCTCGATTGGGTGCTGCTGGTGCCGATTGCCGTCTGGCTGGTGCTCTACGGCATCCTGTTCACCATCGTCATGCCGCTGATCGCCAAGCATTCCGAGGATCTCTCGGAAGCCAAGTCCGTGATGACCGGCCGCGTCGTCGACAGCTACACCAATATCCACACGCTGAAGACGTTCTCGACCGACGGTCACGAGGACGCCTATGTGGCGGACTCGGTGAACGAGCACGCGGTGGAGTTCCGCAAACTCATGCGGGTGTTCACCTACATGTGGTCGACGCTGTTCCTGCTCAACGCCGGCCTCGTGATCTCGATCGCCTGGATCGCGCTCAGCAGCTGGAACGCCGGAACGCTGAATGCCGCCGCAGTGGCAACGGCCATCCCGTTCGCGTTGCAGATCATGAACATGAGTGGCTGGATCCTCGATGTCGGCTCCAACATCTTCCGTCAGATCGGCACCACGCGGGATTCGATGATCACCATCGCCCAGCCGATCACCATGCTCGACAAGCCTGAGGCCAAGCACCTGGTGGTGAAGGAAGGCGGCATCGCCTTCGACAACGTCACCTTCAACTACTGGCGCGGCAAGGAAGGCACTGTGATGGAGGGGTTCAACCTCACCATCAAGCCGGGCGAGAAGGTGGGTCTGGTCGGTCGTTCCGGCGCCGGCAAGTCGACGCTGGTCAACCTGATGCTGCGTCTGTTCGACGTGGAGTCCGGTTCGATCCGCATCGATGGGCAGGACGTTCGCGACGTCACGCAGGAAAGCGTGCGCGCCGCGATTGGCCTGGTCAGCCAGGACACCTCGCTGCTGCACCGTTCGGTGCGCGAGAACATCAAGTACGGCCGCCAGACCGCGACCGACGAGGAGATGATCCGCGCTGCCGAGCACGCCAAGGTGGCCGACGTGATTGCCGGGTTGATGGACCCCAAGGAACGACGGGGCTACGACGCCCATGTCGGCGAACGGGGGGTCAAGCTCTCGGGTGGGCAGCGCCAGCGCGTCGCCATTGCCCGGGTGCTGCTGAAGAACGCCCCGATCCTGGTGCTCGACGAGGCGACCTCGGCGCTCGACAGCGAAGTCGAGGCGGCGATCCAGGAACAGCTGGTGTCGCTGATGCAGGGCAAGACCGTGATTGCCATCGCCCACCGCCTCTCGACCATCGCCGCGATGGACCGGCTGGTGGTGCTCGAAAAGGGGCAGATCGTCGAAGAGGGCACCCATGCCGAGCTGCTCGCCGGCGGTGGGCACTATGCCCAGCTCTGGGAGCGCCAGTCCGGCGGGTTCCTCGACATGAAAGCCGAGGCAGAAGCCGCGGAGTAAATAAGGGGGCGGCGGACACCAGTCCGCCGCCCTTGCTCTTCCCTTGGGAATATCGTTACTACCGGTATCAATATCGGAACTGTCTTGTCTGCGGCAATGATGCAAGCCGTCAACAGGGAGTAGTCGATGAGCGCTACCGATGAGGGTCGAGCGTCTATTGTTAAGGGGCAGAAGAGCGAAGCTGCTGTGCAGGGCTCGATATATGCTGCCGGCGTCAGCGCAGAGACCGTCGGAGCGAGATCTCTGTTCCTGGGCGTCGTGACACTGCCGCCCGGCAAACGCACGAAGGCTCACGTGCATGAGTTCCACGAAACGGCCATGTACATGCTGTCCGGCGAGGCGGTGGACATGTACTCGGGCCCCAATCTCGAACACCACGAGCAGCTCAACATTGGCGACTACGTCTATATCCCCGCCAACGTTCTGCATGTCGCCGTCAATCGCAGCTCGACGCCCGCCGTTTTCGTCGGATCTCGCAACGAGGCGACCGTGAACGAGAGCGTGGTCCTGTTCCCCGAGATGGATGGAGTCGTTCCCTAGGCCCGTCCTTCACAATGGCGGCAATTTTTCGTTCACGCGAAAACCCTCGAGAACACCCTTTCCGCGATTTCACGTTCCCTTCGTTAGGACTCAAGCTATTGAGTGTTCAACGAGAACACCCATGAAGCTCCTCGAGCCCATTCACCGCTTCTTCGAGCGCTGGACTGACCCATTCGGGAAGTCCGGCGATCTGCAGCCGCCGGCGGTGACCTGGCGGTTTTTCTGGTTCTACATCTCGCAGGCGAAGCTGGCATTCGCCTCTCTGCTGGTGCTCGGCGGGGCGGTGGCGCTGGTCGAGGCGGCGCTGTTCTACTATGTCGGCCGCATCGTCGATATTCTCGATAGCTCCAGCCAGGCCGAGGGCTGGGCCGGGCTGATCGCCGGGTTCGGGCCGGAGCTGGTCTGGATGCTGGTGGTGACGCTGGGCATGCGCTTCATCATCACCTGGCTGTCGGCCACGGTGGAAGAGCAGACCGTCAACCTCGGCTTCTACAACCTGGTGCGCTGGCAGGCCTACGCCCATGTGATCCGGCAGAACCTCACCTTCTTCCAGAACGATTTCGCCGGCTCGATCGCCAGCAAGGTCTGGCAGTCCGGCGGCGCAGTGGGCGACTTCATGGTCAGCCTGCTGCAGGTGGTGTGGTTCATCGGCATCTACACCGTGACGACGGTGGTGCTGGTCGGCCAGCTCGACTGGCGGCTGGCGGCGGCAGTGCTGCTGTGGGTCGCGGCCTTTGCCGCGTTGGCGCGCTACTACGTGCCGCGCATGCGAAAATACTCGGCCGCCGCCGCAGAGCAGGCCTCGGTGCTGACCGGGCGCATCGTAGACAGCTTCTCCAACATCCAGACGCTGAAACTGTTCGGCACGGCCGAGGCGGACGACAAGTTCGTCAAGTCGGGTTTCGAAAGCTTCATCGCCGCCATGACCAGGTTGGCGCGGACGCTGGTCGGCGTGCGCACGGCAATGGGCATGCTGTCCGGCGTGGCGATTGCCGGCATTGCGGCGCTGTCAGTGCACCTGTGGACCGAAGGGCTGGTGAGCGTCGGCGGCGTCGCCTTCACCACCGGGCTGGTGCTGCGGCTCTATAACCTCCTCGGCCGGCTGATGAACCAGCTCAACGGCCTGATGCGCAACTATGGCACCGCGCAGAACTCGGCCGAACTGATCGCCCGGCCGCTCGGGCTGGTCGATGCACCGGACGCAAAACCGCTGCGGGTGACCGAGGCGGCCATCAGCTTCGACCATGTCAGCTTCAAGTACGACAATGCCCTGCCGGTGATCGACAACCTTGAGCTTCACATCAAGGCGGGCGAGCGCGTCGGGCTGATCGGCCGATCCGGGGCGGGCAAGTCGACCATCGTCAACCTGCTGCTGCGCTTTTACGACGTGCAGGGCGGCACCATCACGATCGACGGTCAGGATATCGCGAACGTCACCCAGGAGTCGCTGCGCGCCAATATCGGCGTGGTGACTCAGGACACCTCGCTGCTGCACCGCTCGATCCGCGCCAACCTGACCTATGGCCGGCCCGATGCCACCGACGACGAGATGTTCGCCGCGGCGGCTTCGGCCGAGGCCGACGATTTCATCGAACTGCTGATCGACCAGAAGGGCCGCACGGCTTACGACGCCTTTGTCGGCGAGCGCGGCGTCAAGCTCTCGGGCGGCCAGCGCCAGCGCGTCGCCATTGCCCGCGTGCTGTTGAAGAACGCCCCGATCCTGGTGCTCGACGAAGCCACCTCGGCGCTCGACAGCGAGGTGGAGGCAGCGATCCAGGGCCAGCTGAAGACGCTGATGCAGGGCAAGACCGTGCTCGCCATCGCCCACCGGCTCTCCACCATTGCCGAGATGGACCGGCTGATCGTGCTCGAAGCGGGGCGGATCGTCGAACAGGGCACCCATGCCGAGTTGCTGGCGGCCGGCGGCCACTATGCGACGCTCTGGGCCCGCCAGTCAGGCGGCTTCCTTGATTTGAGGGCGGCGGAGTAGGGGGCTACTTACGCACCCGGTAGTGCAGGTGCGTGACGCCTTCGCCCTCGAGCACCCGCAGCCGCTCCAGGTTGCGCAGGCCAAACCCCAGCGTGTCGAACAGTCGCGTGCCGTCGCCGAGCAGGAACGGCACCTGGTGGAGCATCAGTTCGTCGAGCAAGCCGGCCTTCAGCGCCATCGGCACCAGCGTGCCGCCGCCATGCATCATCACGTTCCGCTCGCCAGCTGCCACCTTGGCTTCGCGCATCGCGACACCGAGATCGTCGACATAGTGCACGTTCGGCCATTTGCGCACCCACTCCGGCGCCTCGTGCCGGCTGACGATGAAGATCTCGACGCCGTCGTGATGATCGCCGTTCCAGCCGCCGGCGGGCTCGAACGTATGGCGCCCGGCGACCACCGCGCCGGTCGCCATCATCTCGTCCCAGATCTGCCGGTTGACGCCTTTGAGCTGCGCGACCGCGGCATCGAAATCGCCGCCTTCGGCATCGCCGAACACCCAGTCGTGGAGGTGCTGGCCCTCGTCGCCGAGACCGTTGTCCGGCCGGACGTTCGGCCCGGTGATGAAGCCATCCACCGATATCGACATGTACAATACGCTCGAACCCATCGTCTTTCTCCTCGGTTGGGCGGCGTTGGCCGCTCTCACCATCCCGACGAGTGAACGCGGCCGGGATCGACAGGCTGCTAGGCTATTTCTCGCAGGATCGTCTCGAGGCTGGAGTCGAACGCCTCCTCGATGCTGCCGCCGAGATTGAAGGCGTTGCCGATCTCCATCAGCACGAAGCCGTGCAGGAACGCCACCAGCGTGCGCGACAGCGGCAGGATGCGTGCCTCGGCAATGCCCGCGGCTTTCAGTTCCTCGAACAACGGTTGCGCCGAGAACAGGCAAGCGGTGCGGATCTCGGGGTCGGTGAAGGCGTTGCCGCTGTAGATCGCCTTGTAGCGATTGGGCGCGGCAAGGCCGAAGCGGCGATAGGCAGTGGCCATGGCGATCAGCCGCGCCTTGGGCGCCACCCCCTTCGTCTCGCGCCGGAGATAGGCCTCGAGCTCGCGGAGGATCCCGATCTCGACCACCTTGAGGATCGCCGCACGGTCGGCGAAGTGCTTGTAGAGCGAAGGCGGCTTGATGCCGGCGCTCGCCGCTACGGCGCCCATGGTGAGGGCGTCGGGACCCGTGGTTTCGACCAGCGTCCGAGCTATGCTCGCCAACTGGGCAGGGGAGGTCTTAGCGGGCGTCGGCACTGCGTGCGGCCTTCTTCGCCGGGCCAATGAGGCCGAGATGGGTGTGGTGGGCGACGCCCGGATATTTGAGGCCATAGCCGACGGCCCGGTCCATGCCGATATGGGCGGCCCAGATCAGTGCGACTTCCGTCAGCCAGAAGATGCCGCCGAACCAGCCGATGGCGCCGAGCACGGCGGGGACCGCATAGGTATGGGCGAGGTTGTAGATTTTCGCCCCGGCCGTTTCGCCGGCATAGAGCCCGAAGAAGCTGAGATCGGGCGCCAGCAGCAGCACCGCGAACAGCCACCAGTTGCCGCCGAGGAACCAGTAGGCGGTGACGGCCGCAATGAGCGCCACCAGCCCTTCGACGCGCAGCGTGGTCACGACGGACTTCGGCGGGAAACCGGTAGTGGTGGGCATGGAAAACCTCAATGGCTAACGTATGTATCTATGATAGCTATATTCGTTAGCTATGAGAGTCAAGCAGTCGTGTTGTTGCTCTGCCGTCGCACCGAACTCGATGTCATCCCAGCGAAAGCTGGGACCCAACTCGCCGCAGCGCAAGTGGATGAATGGGTCCCAGCTTTCGCTGGGATGACAGCCGGTGGCTATGGGACCTGGTAGCCTGTCATCACCACTGAAGACGCCCTCACTTCCGCACAAACGCCTCGCCGATGGCGTGGAAGGCCTTCACGATGTCGTCGGGGGTAGGGGAACGCTCGGGATCGACCAGCCACTGCGCGATGACGCCGGTGGTGACGGCCAGCATCAGCGAGCCGACGGCGCGTTTCGTTTCGACATCGGCATCCGTTTCGGCGAAATCGTCGCCGAGCCCGACTCGCGCGTCTTCCTGGCCGGCCGCTATGATGTGGATGAGCTCGGGCATGCGGATGGCGGTGGCGGCGTTCTCAAAACTGGCAGCCGACAACTGGCGATCGCCTGATACGGCAGCGGCGAGGTCGCGCCAGTGCCTTGCGAAGCGCTCGCCATAATCGGCAATCGATGCCGCCGGCTCACTACCGAACTGGTCGCCCCACTCCCCAAGCATCTCGACGATCGCCTGGGTCATCAGCGCGTCTTTCGAGCCGAAATGGTAGCCGATGGAGGCGAGATTGGTGCCCGACGCGGCGACGATGTCGCGTGCCGTGGTGTTGGCGTAGCCCTTCTCGCGCAGGCATTTTTTGGCGCCGGCGAGCAGATCTTCCTTGTGTCCCATGATCCTTCCTAGCGGCTGCGACGAGTCGTTTCTATACGATCGTATGAAATTCATCTAGACAGATGTTTTATACATACGTATGAATATCGACATCGCAACAGGAGATGCCGTGATGACCCACCACCCGATCCGTACCGTGCTGATCTCCGGGGCCAGCGTCGCCGGCCCGTCCCTCGCCTTCTGGCTCAGCCGCTATGGCTTCCAGCCGACCATCGTCGAGCGGGCCAGGCAGCTGCGCGAGGGCGGCTACGCGGTGGATTTCCGTGGCACCTCGATGGAGGCGCTGCGCCGCATGGAGCTGCTCGATGCGGTGAAGGCCGAGGCGACCAATATGGGCGACATGTACTATGTCGATCGCCACGACCGCGAAGTCGCCACCATGCCGGCCGCCGCCTTCAGCGGCGAACTCGAGATCATGCGCGGCGACCTGGCGCGCATTCTCTACGATGCCACCAAGGCCGGCGCCGAATACATCTTCGGCGACTCGATCGCCGAACTCACCGACCTGGACGACGGCGTCGAAGTCCGTTTTGAGAGCGGCAGGGTCCGGAGCTTCGACCTGGTGATCGGCGCCGATGGGCTGCATTCAAATGTGCGCCGATTGGCCTTCGGTCCGGAGGAGCAGTTCGTCCGCGATCTAGGGCTCTATGCCTCGATCTTCACCGTGCCCAACCGGCTGAACCTCGACTATTCCGGCCGGCTGTTCAGCGCCCCCGGCACCATCGCTGGCGTCTACAGCGCCCGGCAGAACCGCGAGGCGCGGGCGCTGATGTTCTTCGACGGCGATTTCGGCGATTGCGACTATCGCGATGTCGGGGCGCAGAAGCAGTTCGTACGGCAGCGCTTTGCCGGGCAGGGCTGGCACGTGCCGCAGATCCTCGCGGACATGGAGTTCGCCCCGGATTTCTACTTCGACACCATCAGCCAGGTGGTGATCGAGCGCTGGTCGCGGGGCCGCGTCGCATTGCTGGGCGACGCCGCGCATTGCGCTTCGCCGCTCTCCGGCATGGGCACCGGGATGGCGGTGGTGGGGGCGTATGTCCTCGCCCAGGAGCTGAACGCCTCGCCCGACAATCGCCAGGCGGCGTTCGCGAACTACCAGCGCAGGCTGCAGCCGTTCGTCGATGCCAGCCAGACGCTGGCGCACAAGGCCGTCGGCGGCTTCGTGCCGAAAAGCAAGTTCAGCATCTGGATGCGCAACCTGATGATGAAGCTTCTGCCGCTGCTGCCGGTAGAGGCGATGCTGAAGGAGACCTACGCCGCGGCCAACGCCATCAGCATCTGAGGGAAGGGGGCGGCGTCGCGGGGGCGCCGCCCTTCGTATTACATCGGCATCAACTCGGCGACTTCAACCGAGCCGCCGGCGGCATAGATCGGGCAGCCGCGCGCCAGGGAGATCGCGTCGTCGAGGCTTTTGGCCTCGAGGATGGAATAGCCGGTCAGCGCGTTGCCGTTGGTGCTGGCCACACGACCGTCGGCGCCGATGGTCTTGCTCGGCCCAGCCGGGTTGCCCATGTCGGCGACGGCGCTGCCCATGCCCTGGTACCAGGCGACCCATTTCTCCATTGAGCCTTCGAGGTCTGCCGGTGAGGTGGCGGGCGATCCGTGAAAGCCCAGAATGTATTTCGCCATTTTCTTTTTCCCTGTTTTGCCGCTGCTTGATGGTCACATGCTGGTCGGCAGGTTCAGCGGTTTGCCTGTCTCGAGCAGCGTCTTCAGACCCGCGACGACCACCGGCCAACCGGTGTCGATGCCGGCATTGGCTTTCTCGTAGTCGTGGTGGGTGATGGTGAACTTGACGACCTCGCCCATCGGCTCGATCGCGAAGGTGACGAGGGTCGGCTGCGAATTTTCGGCCCAGCTCGGAATGAAGCTCGAGACGATTTTCTTCAGCGGTTCGACCTCGATGACTTCGCCATCGAGCATCACCTGCCCGTCGCCGGTAAGGTAGCGGAACGGCCCCCCGCGCTTCAGCGCGCTGTCGATCCGGGTGCCGTAATAGTAGAGCGCCGTCAGCTCGGGTCGGGTGAGGGCATCCCACAGCGCCTGCGGCGTCGTCCGGATATAGGTCTCGAGCACGAAATTCGGTTTGTCGGCCATCGGTACTGAACTCTCCAACTGGTTCTTCAAATCGAGTGCGAAGCGCGCGAACGGCTTTTGGTAGGGCGCGATCCACCGGTCCGCGACTTCCTGGATCGGGGAGGCGTTGAGGTAGTGGTACTTGAACCGCCCCTCCTTGCGGCTCGTCACCAGCTTCGCCTCTTCCAGCACCTTGAGGTGCTTCATCACCCCGAACCGCGTCATCCCGAGCCCGCTTTCGAGCTCGGTCAGGGTCTGTCCGGCCTTGTCGCGCAGGCTGTCGAGCAGCTGCCTTCGGGTCGGATCGGCCAGGGCTTTGAAGACGGCATCCACAGTCACCACAATAGGTGACCAAATGGTCACATGTCAAGAGTGGGAGGTTGCCGGAGCTACGGGGAGGGGGATTGGCAGCTGGAATGGCAGCGGCTACATCAGTCGCCTGCCGGCGCTGCAATCGATTGCGCGTCGGGCATCTATCGGAGGAACTCCCCACATGGCGAAGACCAGGACCGCGGCTGTGCCTGCCACGACCGGCTACGGCGAACTCGATCTCGCGGGGCAGTTCCAGCTGACGTCGCCGAAGCTGAAGCTCAAGGCGCCGATCACGCTTCCCGGCGACGTGCATACTGCGCTGCTCGACGCCAATGAGATCCCCGACCCATATTTCGGCCAGAACGAAGTCGACGTTATGTGGGTCAACAAAACCCCGTGGACGGTGGAGCGGAAGTTCGAGGCGAGCGCCGCCGACATCGACGGCTACCTGACGCTGACCCTCGACAACGTCGATACCATCGCCACGGTGATCCTCAACGGCGAGGCGGTCGCCGAGACGCAGAACCAGTTCATCCGCTACGACATCGACGTCACCGGCAAGGTGAAGGTAGGGGTCAACACGCTACGCATCGAGTTCGCGGTGACCCGCGATGTGGCCAAGGCCCGCTCCGACGCCCACCCGTTCCCGATCCCCTTCACCTACAACTATCTCTCGAACGGCCTCGAAGGCGTGCACATGAACTTCGTGCGCAAGGCCGCCTGCCACGCCGGCTGGGATTGGGGCATCTGCCTGATGCCGACAGGTGTCTACGGCAAGATGGCGATCCGCCGCTCGCGCCTCGCCCGCCAGGAGAGCGTGACGGTCGAGCAGGCGCATGGCAAGAAATCCGTCGAACTCTCGATCACGACTCGGGTTTTCGCCTTCGCCGAGGGTTCGGTTGAGCTGATGCACGAGGTCGATGGGCAGAAGCTTGTCGACAAGGTGGTGGTGCGGCCGGGCGAGAACGTCTTCACCCACAACGTTACCATCAAGAACCCAAAGCTCTGGTGGCCGAACGGGCAGGGCCAGCAGCCGCTCTACGAGCTCTGGACCACACTCGACGGCGAAGTGACGAAGCGCAAGCTGGGTCTGCGGAAGCTCGAATGGCTGGTCGAGAAGGACGAGATCGACCACAGCTTCAAGGTGCGGATCAACGGCCGCGACATCTCGATGTTCGGCGCCAACTGGATCCCGGCCGACGCCATCCCGTCGCGTATCACTCCCGACACCGTTCGCGACCTGCTCGAAAGCGCCCGGGCGGTAAACATGAACATGCTCCGCATCTGGGGCGGCGGGCAGTACGAGCCGGACTATTTCTACGAGATGTGCGACGAGCTCGGCATCCTCATCTGGCACGACTTCATGTTCGCCTGCATGAGCTACCCATCCGATCGGGCCTTCCTCGCCGATGTGCGCACCGAGATCACCCAACAGATCCGCCGCCTCAGCCACCACGCCTCGATCGCGCTCTGGTGCGGCGACAACGAGGTGATCGGCTCGCTCCACTGGTACCCCGAGACCAAGGCGGCGCCGGAGCGCTACGTCGCCAACTACGACCGGCTCAACTCGATGCTCGGCTATATCGTCGAGGACGAGGATCCGACCCGCCGGTTCTGGCCGTCCTCGCCCTCGCTCGGCTACATGGATTATTCCGACGGCTGGCTGATGGATACGCGCGGCGACACGCACTACTGGAGCGTCTGGCACTCGGCCAAGGACTTTTCCGCCTATCGCGAGGTGAACCCGCGCTTCGCCTCGGAGTTCGGCTTCCAGAGCTTCACCTCGATGAATGTCATCGACAGCTTCACCAAACCCGAGGATCGCAACCCGACCTCGCCGGTGATGGAAGCGCACCAGCGCAATACCGGCGGCAACTCGCGCATCCTCGAGACCATGACGCGCTATTTCCGCTTCCCCTCGGGCTTCGAGAACATGGTGTTCCTGAGCCAGATCCAGCAGGGCCTCGCCATCAAGACCGCCATCGAATACTGGCGCTCGACCAAGCCGCGCTGCATGGGCACGCTCTACTGGCAGATCAACGACGTCTACCCGGTCGCCAGCTGGTCGAGCCTCGACTATGGCGGGCAGTGGAAGCTGCTGCATTACATGGCGAAACGCTTCTACAATCCCATCAACGTCGTGGCCGTGCCGGACGGCGACACCATCCTCCTCAAAGCCATCAACGATACCGCCGAAAAGGCTGAAATCGCTGTGGAAGTTCAGGCGGTACATGCCAATGGCAAGGCCCGCGTCATCGCCACGGCAAAAGTGAAGAGCAACCCCGACAAGGCAGTGGTGGCAACCAAGCTGAAGCTTGCCGATCTGGGGCCCAACGAGTTCCTGTTCTTCTCCTGGACCGCCGAGGACGGCAAGCTGCTGGGCGAGAACGACTACTTCCCCAAAGCGTACAAGGCGTACGAACTGGCCGAAGCCAAGGTAAAGGCGAGCTGGTCGGGCGGCGACAAGGCGCCGGTGCTGACGCTGACCGCCGACAAGCCGGCGGTGTTCGTCACGGCGACGGTGGATGTGCCCGGCTACTTCTCGGACAACGCCGTGACGCTGCTGCCGGGGCGGGAGGTGAAGCTAAGCTTCACGCCGCGCAAGGGGGCGGCGGTGACGAAGGATGCACTGGCCAACAGCCTCAAGGTTGGGCACCTCAGGCAGACGTACTGAGAAGCCGGCGAGGGCAGCCCCCCACCCTTAATCCCTCCCCGCAAGGGGGAGGGAGACGCGAACTGAGATGGTGGTGAGAGGGTCTCCCTCCCCCTTGCGGGGAGGGGGCAGGGGTGGGGGTCCACAGCCACCGGCCTCGCCTACGGCACCAGCACAATCTTCCCCACCGACCCCCGGCTTTCGATCAGCCGATGCGCCTCGGCAGCGTCGGCCAAAGCAAAGCGGTGACCGATCTCGACCGTCAACGAACCGTCCGCCACCGCGCCGAACAGCCGCTCGTACGATGCCGCGAGGGCAGGGCCCCGCCGCATGGGATCACCGAGCAGCGACCACAGCGAGAACCCTGCAATGGTCTGCGCTGCGGCGGTGACACCGGCCATCTGCGCCGGGCTGAAGCCCGGGTAGACCCCGCTCGCCCCGCCATAGACCGCATAGCGCCCCTCCGGCGCGAGCAGGGGCAGGCTCGCCGCGGTGATCTCGCCGCCGGCCGCATCGAAGATCACATCGTAGGGACCGGGCGCTTCCGTGCTCCAGTCCGGCGTCGCCGACAGCACTACGTGATCCGCACCTGCCGCCATCGCCGCGTCCCGCTTCGCCGCACTGCCGACCGTGCCGACAATCCTGCCAACGCCACCAAGCCGGGCCAGCCGCACCAACAACTGCCCGACGCCGCCGGCTGCCGAATGCACCAGCACCGACTTGCCCGCGACCGGGTTGCGCGCCAGCAGCTGCTCCGCCGTCAGCCCCTGCACGGCCAGCGCTGCAGCGACGTCGAACGACACCGCGTCGGGCAATTTGAACGCCACGTCCGACGAGAGCGCCACGAACTCGGCATAGCCGCCATCGAGCCGCGGCTCAGCAAAGATCGCGCCCAGCACCCGATCGCCGACCCTCAGCCCGCTGACGCCGTCGCCGACTGCTGCCACCGTTCCGGCCACCTCACCACCGGGGATGAACGGCATCGGCAACTCAAGCCCCGAGTGGCCCGAGCGGATGATGGCGTCGCCGAGGTTGAGCCCGATCGCCTCCACCTTGATCAGCACCTGACCCGGCCCGGCGGTAGGTGTCGGCACTACGCCAACCCGTAGCTCCTCGGGACCGCCGAACGCCGAGATCGAAACAACCTTCATGACAAAATCTCCTTGTCGAAGGCGTCCCTTGTTCCGATATCGTCCTCTGCCCGCTACAGACTTTCTGGTGTCATACGCACCATCAGGTGCGCTTGGAGAACCCGCGATGAACCGCCTTTCGACCTGGCCGCTCGAACGCACCCTGCAGATCATCGGCGGGCGCTGGAAACTCTACATCCTGTTCCATGTGCTGGGCGGCCCGCAGCGGCTCTCGCAGTTGCAGCGCGGCATTCCCGGCATCTCGCAGAAGGTGCTGGTGCAGCAGCTGCGCGAGATGGAGGAGCACGGGCTGATCGTGAGGACGGTGTTCGCGGCAGCGCCTCCGCATGTCGAATACAGCGCCACCGAGCTCGGCCTGTCGCTGGCGCCGCTGATGGATACCCTGCAGAACTGGGGTATCCGCCACGCCAAGGCCTCTGGCGACCACGGCCGCATGGTCTATTGCGACGGCTTCGCCGCACAGAACCGGGCAGCAACCGCCGCCTGAACGGTTGATGCTGGCTCGGCGCCTACGCCATCCGCAGCCCCTGGCTGGCGGCGTTCGTCCCTGTTGCAGTGATGGCGCTGGCCGACATCGTGCTCGGCTGGCATAGCTCGGCGCTGTTCACCTATGCTGGCATGCTGGCTGGCGCACTGATCGGGCGCGGACTGCTGCGGCAGCTCTCGGTGCTCCGGCTCGGCGGCGCTGCCATCATCGCCAGCCTCGCCTTCTTCCTCATCTCGAACTTCGGCGTCTATCTCGGCGGCTATTACGGTCTCGGCCTCGACGGGCTGGTCGCCTGCTTCATCGCTGCCCTCCCGTTCTGGGGCCTGAGCCTGATCGGTGATCTTGGCTCCACGGTGATCCTCTTCGCGCTGTTCGTCCTCGCCCGCCGCACTGTCGAGCGTGACACCGGCGCAGCAGGCTCCAGACTTTAGTTCAACTGAACCGATTGCCGCCGCCCTGCCATTGACAGGCCGGGGCGGCGCGCCCTTTGGTGGATCGGCGCCCGCATCCCTCAGCGGCACACCGGACCTGTCAATGACCTCCACCATCGCCCCCGTCGAGGAGCGCCGCAATTTCGGCATCGGCATCCTGCTGATCTCGCAGCTGTTCTTCGCCACGCTCGATACCTCGGCGAAATACCTCTCCTTCATCGGCCTGCCGTTGGGCGAGATCGTCTTCGTGCGCTACGCCATCCACGTCGTGCTGGCGATTGCACTGTTCCTGCCGCTGCAGCGCGACCTCTTCGTCACCCGCAACTGGCCGCTGCAACTGCTGCGCGGGCTCTGCCTCCTGGGCGTGACGGGCGCCAACTTCCTCGCCATGCGCTTCCTGCCGCTGACCGTCACCGGCGCACTGATGTTCACCATGCCGCTGATGGTGACGGCGCTTTCCGGCCCGTTCCTTGGTGAAAAGATCGGCTGGCGCCGCTGGGCCGCGGTGGGCGCGGGGTTTGTCGGCATCCTGATCATCGTGCGCCCCGGCACCGAGGCCTTCCATCCGGCCTCGCTGATCTGCCTCGCGGGCGCTCTCTCGGCCGCCTTCTACAGCATCATCACCCGCAAGCTCGCCGGCGTCGATTCCGCCGCGACGCAGCAGGTCTATTCGGGGCTGATCGCTCTCACCTGCATCACCCCGTTTGCCTTCAACGAATGGGTCTGGCCCTCGACCGGCGCCGGCTGGTTCGCCTTCATTGCCATCGGCGTCACCGGCATGATCGCCCACCAGCTCAACACCATCGCCCACCGCTATGCACCGCCCTCGGCGCTGGCGCCGTTCAGCTACACCGAACTGCTGCTGCTGGCGCTGGCGAGCTGGCTGATCTTCTCCGAGCCGCCGGACGTCTGGTTCTATGTCGGTGCGCCGGTCATCATCGGCTCCGGCGTCTACATCTGGTTCCGCGAGCGCCAGCTTAACCGCACCGTCACCGTTGCGCCGGTGGAGGACTGAGCGTGGCCGGCCTGGTGAAACCCGTCGAGGATCGCCGACCCTTCGCCATTGGCCTGATGGTCGCGGCGCTGTTCTGTTACACGGTGATCGACAGCTGCGCCAAACTCATGGTGCAGGCCGGGTTGCCGCCGATGGAGGTGGTGTTCGTCCGCTATGCCGGCCAGTTCATCCTGGTGCTCGCCTTCTTCCTGCCGCGCGAACGCAAGGCGCTGGCAAGAACGCGGAACCTGAAGCTCGAGGTGGCGCGCGGGCTGTTCCTGCTGGGCTCGACCATCTTCAACTTCATTGCCGTGGTCTACCTGCCGCTGACCATCACCTCGGCGATCTCCTTCACCATGCCGCTGATCCTGTGCGCCCTGTCGATCCCGCTGCTGGGGGAGACGGTGGGCTGGCGGCGCTGGCTGGCGATCGGCGTCGGCTTCCTCGGCGTGATGATCATCGTGCGGCCGGGCACTGAGGCCTTCCATCCGGCCGTATTGCTCTCGCTCGGCACTGCCGTCTGCGCCGCCCTCTACAACCTCTCGACCCGCCGCCTGGCTGGCGTCGATAGCACCTCGACGCAGCAGTTCTATGCCGCCGGCGTGGCGACAGTCTGCGTGCTGCCCTTTTCACTGGGCGGCTGGACCTGGCCGACCGATCCGGTGATCTGGGGTTGCTTTGCCGGCATCGGCGTCGCGGCGCTGATCGGCCACCTGTTCGTCACCACAGCACACCGCCATGCGCCGGCCTCGGTGTTGGCGCCGTTCGGCTACCTGCAGATCTTCTTCATGACCGGCGCCAGCTGGCTCGTTTTCAACCAGCCGCCAGACATCTGGATCTACATCGGCGCGCCGATCGTCATGGCCTCCGGCCTCTACATCTGGCTGCGCGAGCGCCAACTGTCGAAGAGCGTGATCATCGAAGTGGCGGTGCAGGACTAGAAGCCGTTGACGATCATGTCATAGGCAAGCTTGATCTGGTCGTAGTAGCGATCGAGGTTGTCGACGCAGACGCCCAGTTCGTGACGGTCCAAGGCAATCATGAATTGGGTGACGGGCACGCAGGTTTGCCCGTCGATGACCACTTCGGGGTTCAGTCGGGGGTGCCGGACCGGAGCGTCGCCGGGCTACATTAGTGGGATAACAAGTCGGTTGTCGAACGAACCAGGCAGGTCCGTTTGAACGTCCAACGCGAGTTCGCCATCTGCCAACCGGTAGACGTCGAACTGCGCCAGTCAGAACGAGCGGTACTTTCGCAGCGGCAGCCCGTGGCGTGCGACGTACTCGTTGTTGCTCCGGATGACATCGGCGTTTTCCTCAGCCCATTGGCGCGCCGTCTTCTCCGCGACAATGGCCCGGGCGATACCAGCCTCCGCTGCGCGGGAGAGATTGATGTTCATCGACCTCGCCTCTTCAATGAGGTCGCTGTCCAGGGTCACCTTCGTTGAGCGTCGTGTAGCCGTCATGTCGCCTCCGGCCTGAGCTGCATAATGATGGGGTGGCACCGTGTTGCGTCAAGCCACCCGCCGCCGCAGCAATCCGCTGCCCGGCGCGAACAGCAGCGCCATGAGGAACACCCCGGCCTGGATCAGCACGATGCACGGGCCCGTCGCGCCGTTGATGCTGAAGCTGATCAGCGTACCCAGTACGCCCGAGGCGATGGCGACGGTCATGGCGATGGCGAGCATTGCCTCGAAGCGCTTGGCCAGCAGGAACCCGATAGCGCCTGGGGCGATCAGCATGGCGACGACCAGGATGATGCCGACCGCCTTGAGCGAGGCGACGATGGTGATCGAGAGCAGCGCCAACAGGCCGTAGTGCAGCAGCTTCACCGGCAGGCCGATGGCGCGGGCATGTTGCGGATCAAAGGCATAGAGCAGGAAGTCGCGCCGCTTGGCGAGGACGATGAGGAGCGTGCCGAGCGCGATGACGGCGGTCTCGATCAGGTCCTGCCAGGTGACGCCGAGCATGTCGCCGAACAGGATGTGGCTCAAATGCTGGTCGGTCTCGATGCGCGAGAACAGCACCAGGCCAACCGCGAACATGCCGGTGAAGACGATGCCCATGGCGGTGTCTTCCTTGATCCGGCTGTTGTCCTTCAGATACCCCGTGCTCACCGCCGCGAACAGTCCGGCGACGAACGCCCCGATGGCTATCGGCAGGCCGATCACATAGGCGATGACAATGCCGGGCAGCACGGCATGCGAGATGGCGTCGCCCATCAGCGACCAGCCCTTCAGTACCAGGAAGCACGACAGCACCGCCGAGACCGCGCCGACGAGGATAGCGACGAGCAGCGCGCGCTGCATGAAGTCGTAAGTCAGCGGCTCGACGAAGAAGGCGTAGAGCGCGTCCATCAGTTCACTCCCGCTTCGCGCAGTGCCCGGCGCCGCGCCGCGAGCCGCCCGTGCTTGGGGGCAAAAAAGAAGGCGAGGAGGAACAGCGCCGTCTGCAAGGAGACGATGACGCCGCCGGTGGCGCCGTCGAGGAAGAAGCTGATATAGGCGCCCACCGCCGCCGTGGCCGAACCAAGGATCACCGCGATGATGAGGAGGTTCCGGAACCGGTCGGTGAGGAGATAGGCGGTGGCGCCCGGCGTCACCACCATGGCGATCACGAGAATGGCGCCGACCGTCTGTAGGGCGGCAACGGTGCAGGCGGCGAGCAAAGCGAAGAACAGCACCTGCAGCGCCCGCGGGTTGAGCCCGACGGTCCGCGCATGGTTTTCGTCGAAGAACACCAGCATCAGGTCCTTCCACTTGAGGATGAGGATCGCCAGCGACACCAGCGAGATGATCACCACCTGGATGACGTCGCCGTCTGAGATGCCGAGGATGTTGCCCATGACGATCGCCTGCACGTCTACCGCGGTGGGGTTGAGCGACACGATGAGCAGGCCCAGCGCAAAGAACGAGGTGAAGATGATACCGATGACGGCGTCCTCCCTCAGCCGGGTGCGCGCCCGCACCAGCACCATCGAGGCGGCGGCGAGGCCACCGGCAACGAATGCGCCGGCGGAGTAGGGGAGGCCGAGCAGGTACGCCGTGGCAACGCCGGGGACGACAGCGTGTCCGAGCGCGTCGCCGATCAGCGACCAGCCCTTCAGCATCAGGTAGGCCGAGAGGAAGGCGCAGACGGCGCCGACCAGCGCCGACACCCACATGGCCTTGACCATGTAGTCATAGGTGAAGGGGACGAGCAGCTCCTCGATCATTTCTCGTCCCGCTGCGTCTCTTTGCTGGGCGATGCCGGCTTGCTGCCGCCATTCTCGCCGTAGAACACCACCGGGCGCTCGTCGTCGGTCAAGACGGTGACGCGGCGCTGATCTTTGTCGTCGTGGAGATCTTCGCCGGCGAGATGGAAGTGCCGCAGCACGCCGCCGAACGCCTTCTCGAGATTGGTCTGGGTGAACACTTCGGCGGTGGGGCCGAAGGCCAGCACCGTGCGGTTGACCAGCACCACCTGGTCGCAGAAATCCGGCACACTGCCGAGGTTATGGGTCGAAACCAGCATCAGGTGTCCCTGGCTGCGCAACTCCTGCATCAGCGTAATGATCGCCGCTTCGGTCTGCACGTCGACGCCGGTGAACGGCTCATCGAGGAGGATAATCCGGCCTTCCTGGGCCAGTGCGCGGGCGAGGAACACGCGTTTCTTCTGCCCGCCCGACAGCTCGCCGATCTGGCGCTTGCGATAGTCGCTCATGCCGACCCGGGCCAGCGACTGCTCGACCAGCTCGCGGTCGCGTGCCGAAGGCATGCGGAAAAAGCCCATATGGCCCTGCCGCCCCATCATCACCACGTCCTCGACCAGGACGGGGAAATTCCAGTCGACCTCTTCGGCCTGCGGCACATAGGCGACGATGTTGCGCTTCAGCGCTTCGCGCACCGGCAGGCCGGCAATGCGAACCTCGCCGGCGATGGGCTGCACGAAACCCATAATCGCCTTGAACAAGGTGGATTTGCCGCTGCCATTGACGCCGACGAGGCCGGCAATGGTGCCAGCCCCGAGCCCGAAAGTTGCATCACGCAGCGCCACGTTGCCATTGGGGTAGGCGACCGTCACGCCCTCGACCTCGAGGCTCGGTTGCGGCGCCGGATTCCATGCCTCGTGCGGCACGCTGGCGGTAAGGCTCACTTCCCAAATCCCTTGGCGATGGTGTCGACGGTAACTTCGAGCAGCTTGAGGTAGGTGGGCGTCGGGCCGTCGGCCTCGCTCAGCGAGTCGACGTAGAGGATGCCACCATAGGCGGCGCCGGTTTCCTTGGCGACTTGCTTGGCCGGCTTGTCCGACACCGTGCTCTCGGAGAACACCACCGGGATCTTGTTAGCGCGCACCGCGTCGATGACCTTCCGCACCTGCTGCGGCGTCCCCTGCTGGTCGGCGTTGATCGGCCAGAGATAGAGTTCCTTCATGTCGTAGTCGCGGGTCAGGTAGCTGAAGGCGCCTTCGCTGGTGACCAGCCAGCGCTGCTCGACGGGAATCTGCTCGAGACGGGCCCGCAAAGGCGCGTCGAGCGCCTTGATCTGCTCCGAATAGGCCGCGGCGTTCGCGTCGTAAGTTGCAGCGTTCGCCGGATCGTACTGCACCAGCGCCTTGCGGATGTTCTCGACATAGATCAGCGCATTGTTCGGCGACATCCAGGCATGCGGGTTGGGCTTGCCGGTATAGGGCCCTTCGCCAATGCTCATCGGCTCGACCCCGTCGCTCACCACCACCTGCGGCACGTCCTTCACGTTGTCGAAGAATTTCACGAACCACTGCTCGAGGTTCATGCCGTTCCACAGCACCAGGTTGGCGCCCTGCGCCCTGACGATATCGCGCGGCCCCGGCTGGTAGCCGTGGATCTCGGCGCCCGGCTTGGTGATCGACTCGACCACTGCCGCGTCGCCCGCAACGTTGCGCGCGATGTCAGCGATGATGGTGAAGGTCGTCACCACCTTGAACTTGTCCTGGGCGAGAGCAGGCAAGGCCGTCATCCCGGCCAACAATGCGAGGGCCAGGACGGTGAGGCGGCGGCGCGTAATCATCGGTCGGGGCAATCTCTTGTTGCGAATGGTTCTTAATAGCATCTAGTTTTCGACGCTTGTCAACTCTCTCCAGCATTCCGGCGGTGGGGCAGGGAAAGCACCGTGCGCGGTTGCTTTCGCGGGCGGTTTCTTCCACGATTGCGAAAAACACCGAGCCGCGAACAAATCGCCTCGGGTTTGGGGGAATCCGTCCTATGCCTGCCTTCCGCCTGATCGACGCCAAGCTGCCTGACTTCGGCATTCCAGCAACGCGTCCGGAACTCGACCGTTCCGTCTATCTTGCCCGCTTCGCCGCCCTCGGCCGGGCCCGTCGTGCCGCCGGGCTCGATGCGCTGGTCGTCTATGCGGACCGCGAGCACTCGGCGAACCTCTGCTACATCACCGGTTTCGATCCGCGCTTCGAGGAAGCGCTGCTGCTGATCGCTCCCGACGCCACCCCGACCCTGCTGGCTGGCCCCGAGAATCTCGGCCGCGCCGCCAATGCCGCGATCGAGGTCGAGGCGCGTCTCTACCCCCCTTTCGGGCTGCTTGGGCAGGACCGCACCAAGACCCCGGCGCTGGCCGAGGTACTGCGCAACGCCGGCATCGCAGCGAACCAGCGTGTCGGCGTGCTCGGCTGGAAGTACTTTGGGCCCGATGAGGCTTCCAAGCCCGAGGCCTGGCTCGAGACGCCATCCTACATCGTCGACACGTTGCGCCAGATCGTCGGCGCCGACGGCCGCGTGGTGAATGCCAATGCCCTGCTGATGCACTCGGTGACCGGCCTGCGCGCCGTCAACGAGATCGTGCAGCTCGCCCAGTTCGAGTTCGGCGCCGTCGCCTGTTCGGAAGCGGTCAAGGCGGTGATCGCCAACGTGCAGCCCGGGATGAGCGAGTTCGAAGCGGTGCAGCAGATGCGCCTCGGCCTGCTGCCGCACTCCTGCCACACCATGTTCTCGTCGGGCGACAAGCTGGTCGGCCTCAACAGTCCGTCGGGCAAGAAGCTCAAGAAGGGCGATCCGATGACCTCGGCGGTCGGCTACTGGGGTGGCCTGTCGAGCCGCATGGGCTGGCTGGTCGAGGATGAGTCGGAGCTTCCATCCAATGTTCGCGACTATGTCGATCGCCTCGCCGGCCCGTACTTCGCCTGCGCTGCGGAATGGTACGAGACCATTGGCATCGGCGTCACCGGCGGTGAGCTCGACGCGCTGGCGCGCCGGCACCTCGATACGCCGTTCTTCAAGCTGGTGCTCAACCCAGGCCACCTGATTCACCTCGACGAGTGGATGAACACTCAGGTCTATCCCGGCTCGAAGGAACCGTTCCTGTCGGGCCAGGCGGTGCAGTGCGACATCATCCCGGCGGCCGGTCCGCCCTATTACGGCGCCAACATCGAGGATGGCATCGCGCTGCTCGACGAGCGGGGCAGGGCCGAGCTGAAGGTGGATTTCCCCGAGGTCTGGGGCCGCATCGAAGCGCGCCGGGCCTTCATGGGCGACGTGCTCGGCATTCGGCTGAAGCCGGAGGTGTTGCCGCTCTCCAACCTCGCCGGCGCGATGCCACCCTACTGGCTGTCGCCGAACCGTATCGTTTCCAAAGCGTGATGTGATCGTGCGCGCTCACTTGCCAATCTTGCGCGCGCCGATTATCTCGTTTGCCATCGACATTTGGCTGACTTCCGGCCGTATGCCCCCGCTCTCGGTCAGGCGCACGATAGGACTTCCAAAATTCGACTGACCGGGCAGGGTGATCGCATGTCGTTCTGTCCACCACATCACTGCGAAGAGGGACTCCCCCGATGGAAAAGGGCACCGTCAAATTCTACAACGATCAGAAGGGCTACGGCTTCATTCAGCCTGACAGCGGCGCGAAGGACGTGTTCGTGCACGCCACCGCTCTGCAGCGCGCTGGCCTGACCGGCCTGAGCGAAGGCCAGAAGGTCTCGTTCGAGACCGGCGAAGACCGCCGCACGGGCAAGATCGCCGTCACCGAGATTTCGGCCGCCTGATCTAGCGTAGAAATTGAGTTGAACGGCCGGGTACCGCAAGGTGCCCGGCCTTTCTCTATTCAGGCCGCCGCCCACGGGCTGTAGCTGCCGACGCTCCACAGGTGCCCCTCGGGGTCGAGGCAGGCGAAGCCCCGGCCGCCGTAACTCTCGGCGCGAATCTCGCGGACGATCTCGGCGCCGTTTGCCTTGGCCTTCTCATAGACCCCGTCCACATCGTCGACGATCACGTAGGGACTCTGCGTCGTGCCGCCCAGCTTGTCGGGTGTCGAGATGGCGCGGCCGAACTCGGTGTGCGGATGCGGCGAGCCCAGCATGATCATGCCGTCGCCGAGCCGCAGTTCGGCATGCGAGATGCCGCCATTGCCGTCGCTGTTGATCTCGTGCCGGACGAAGCCGAAATTCTCGCACAGCCAGTCGATCATGGCGGGTGCGTCCTCATAGGTGAGGCAGGGGATAACGGTGGAAGCCATTTTCATCTCCGTTGCTGCGGTGAGTCTGGCTCCTGCGCCCGCGCCGGTCTTGGAGATTTGTTACCTCGGCGGCGCCAGCACGCTCCCATCCGGCAGGCTGGCGCGCAGCAGCGCGGTTGGCGATTGGCCGCTCATCGAGCGGAACTCGCCGTTGAAGTGCGACTGGTCGGCATAGCCGCAGGCATAAGCGAGATCGGCCAGCGACTGCACCCGGCCGGAGCGCAGGCCCGCGAGCGCGGACTCGAACCTGAGCAGCCGTGCCACCGTCTTCGGCGCCATACCGATCTCTCGCTGGAACAGCGTGCCGAGGTGCTTGCGGCTGACATCGAGCCTCGCCGCCAGCGCGCTGATATCGAGGTTTCCACCGGCCGCGACGAGTTGCGCATAGCCGGCCTCGACCAGCGGCGTGGGCGCCGCGTTGCGGTCGAGCCGCTCGAGCAGGTAGCGCTCGATGATGGTGAAGCGCTGCGACCAGCCGATGGCATGCGCCAGTCGATCCTCGAGCCCACTGAACGCCGCGCCGAGCACAGCATCCGCCGGCACCACCAATCCCGCGATCTCGTGGAGGTCGAGGCCGAGGATGCGGCGGGCGCCGAGCGGGGTAAAGTTGACCTGCATGCAGAAGGCGTGGCCCGGCGAGCCGACCAGCGTCGGCTGGTCGGTGAGGCCGGCGATAAACCCCTGTCCCAGCCGCACGCTTTCTGCGCCATCATCAGCGAAGACGCTGAAGTGATGCTCGAACACCAGGATTAGCGGGATGCCCGAGAATGGCAGCTCACGCCGCACCAGCGGCGCGCCGCCGGTCTCGACATAGCCCTCGAGTTCGATGACGTGTGGTTGCAACAGCGCGGCGGCCTGCTTCCGCCACAGCGTCCAGCGGCCATGTTCCGATGCGTGATCGAACCTGTCGATGCCGGCCAGCTCGTCCATCCGGCAACTCTAGCTCTTAAGGCCGTTAGGCAAAACCTCACTTCTTGCCGCTGCCGGCTTCGCCCCAGGTGATCAGCCGGGCGCTGCGATGGCCGGTGAGGTAGATCCACAGCCAGCTGATCGCCACCGAGATGCGGTTCTTGAGCCCGATCAGGAAGTAGATATGGGCAAGGCCCCAGGTCCACCAGCCGATCCAGCCGGTGAGCTGGAGCCAGCCGAAGTCGATCAGCGCGGCGCTCTTGCCCACCGTGGCGATGTCGCCCAGGTGCTTGTAGCGGAACGGGCCGACCGTCTGCCCGGCGAGCCGGGCGCGGATCACCGAGGCCGCATACTTGCCGCCCTGCTTGGCCGCGTCGCCAATCCCCGGCACCGGCTTGCCGTTCGGCGCCAATACCGTGACCGTGTCACCGATGGCGAAGATATTCGGGCTGCCGGGAACGGTGAGGTCGGGTTCGACCTTGATCCGTCCGGCGCGATCCGCCTCGACCCCCAGCCACTTGGCCGCCGGCGAGGCCAGCACGCCCGCCGCCCAGATGATGGTGTTGGCACGGAGCTCCTGGCCGTCGAAGCGCACAGTGTCGGCCGTCACCTCGGTGACCGGCTGGCCCAGCATTACCTCGACGCCGAGCTTTTCCAGGGCCGACCTGGCATAGCCCGAGAGGTTTTCGCGGAAGTTGGCCAGCACCCGCGGCCCCGCCTCGATGAGGACGACGCGCGCCTCTTCCGGCTTGATCGAGCGGAATTCGTGCTTCAGCGAGGTGTGCGCCAGCTCGATCACCGCGCCGGCCAGTTCCACGCCCGTCGGGCCAGCGCCGATGATGGCGAAGGTCAGCAGCGCCTTGCGCTTGTCCGCATCGGTCTCGCGCTCCGCCGCCTCGAAGGCCAGCAGCAGCCGGCGCCGCATCGCGGTCGCGTCTTCGAGTGTCTTGAGGCCAGGGGCGAACGGCTCCCAGTCGTCATGGCCGAAATAGGCATGCCGGGCGCCGGTGGCGATGATCAGGCTGTCATACGGCACCCGCCCGCCATCTTCGAGCTCGACCAGCTGCCCCGCCTTGTCGATGCCGGTGACATTGCCGAGCAGCGTCGTCACCTCCGGCCGGTGCTTCACCAGCATGCGGATCGGCCAGGCGATCTCCGATGGGCTGAGGGCCGTCGTCGCCACCTGGTAGAGTAGCGGCTGGAACAGGTGATGGTTGCGCCGGTCGATGACGGTGATGTCGACATCGGCGCCCTTGAGCCTCTGGATGGCAGCCAGGCCGCCAAACCCGCCGCCGATCACGACGACCCGATGTCGTTGAGCCGAGTTGGTCATTTCAAACCCCACTTGCAGTGCCCGCACTGCATGTAGGTCTTTGATCCGTAATGCTCAATGAACGGCGGCCGCGCCGGGCGCAGGCCTCACATGCGTTGAGGGCACACAAGGGGGATAAGAGAGAACGGAGGGAGCCTTGCACGATCATGCATGGGGTAAGGCTCCCTCCGGCCGGCGCTCTTCGCGCCATGCCCCGCCGCAAACGGCGGGGGAGTCTGCTAAGCCACTGAGCCGTCGAAATCGCGGCGCGCCGCCTCGATGCTCTGCTGGTTGCGCACCGCGAACGAGCCGAGCGGACGGACGCTGGCGGCGAAGTCGCGGCCGAGTTCGGTCAGCTCGTATTCGACCCGCGGCGGGATGGTGGCGAAGGCGGCGCGCGCCGCAAAGCCGTGACGCTGCAGGTTCCGCAGTGTCTGCGTCAGCTGCTTTTGCGAGATGCCGTCAACGGCGCGCGAAATCTCGTTGAACCGCAGCTTGCCGTCCCGCATCACCGACAGCACGTCGACGGTCCAGCGGGCGCCGGCGAGATCGAGGAGGTCGTGAACAATCTCAAACTGGTTGGCCATGTCGTAATACCCTGTAGTTGTGGTGGTCCACCCGGCCGCGTACGGCCGGGCTTGGTCGTTACTCGCCCATCGCGTGGGCGCGCTCCTCCGCCGTCATCGGCTTGGCTGCCTTCGGCCGGCGGAGCAGGAAGACGATCGGCAGCGACACGAAGGTCAGGATCATCATCAGGTGGAAGTCGTCGAGGAAGGCGAGCATCGCCGCCTGCTGCGTGATCATCCCGTGGATCGTGCCGACGACATTGGCGAACCCGCCATAGGCCGCCGCGAAGTCGCGCAGCGGGCCGGAGTCCAGCGTGATCCGTTCTGCCAGTTCGCCATAGTTCACCACTTGCATCTGCGCGAGGATGGTGGTCACCACCGAGATGCCGACACCCTGGCCGACATTGCGGATCAGGCTGAACATCGCCGTCGCATCGACCCGGTACTTCGCATTGATGGTGGCGAAGGCCAGCGAGTTGAGCGGCACGAACACAAAGCCCATGCCGATGCCCTGCAGGAACCCTGAGATGAGGATCGGGCCCGAACCCATGACGATGTCGAACTCGGTCATCATGTAGAGCGAGTAGCCCATCAGCAGGGTGCCGCCGACCACCAGCAGGCGCGGGTCGTACTTCGACACCAGCCGGCCCACGACGATCATCGACACCATCGTGCCGATGCCGCGCGGCCCCATTAAGAGGCCTGTCTCGATCACCGGAAAGCCCATCAGGTTCTGCAACATCGGCGGCAGCAGCGCGAGGCCCGAGAACAGCGTGATGCCGGTAATGAAGATCAGCACCAGCCCGGTGACCAGGTTCCTGTCCTTGAACATGGCCATGTCCATGAACGGGTTCTCGGCCGTCAGGCAATGGACGATGAACACCCACAGGCCCGAAATGGCGAGCAGCAGGTAGAGCCAGATCTCGGCCGAGTCGAACCAGCCGACGCCCTGGCCGCGGTCGAGCAGCATCTGCAGCGATGCCACCGCCAGCGCCAGCATGCCGAAGCCGAAGAAATCGAACTTGCGGATCTTGATCACGGTGTTCGGCATCAGCGCCGCCAGCATGAAGAAGGCGACGATCCCGACCGGCAGGTTGACGAGGAACACGGCGCGCCAGTTGAACGTCTCGGTCAGCCAGCCACCCAGCGTCGGCCCGATGATCGGCCCGAACATGATGCCGGCGCCGAAGATCGCCATCGCCTGCCCGAGCTGTTCGCGCGGGTTGATGTCCATCATCGTCGCCTGGGCCAGCGGCACCAGCATGGCGCCACAAACCCCCTGGATGACGCGGAACGCCACCATCTGCGCGAGGTTGGTGGCAATACCGCAGAGCAGCGACGCCGCGGTAAAGCCGACCACCGCCGCGAGCAGCAGGTTGCGCCGACCGAAACGGTCGGAGAACCAGCCGGTCAGCGGCGTCGCGATGGCCGCGGCGACGATATAGGAGGTCAGTACCCAGTTGATCTCGTCCTGCGACGCGCCGAGGCTGGCGCGCATATGGGGCAGGGCGACGTTGGCGATCGTGGTGTCGAGCACCTGCATGATCACCGCCACCATGATGGCGGCGGTGAGCAGGCCCTTGTTCTTGACGACGACCGTAGGGGCTGACACGGCGGCAGCGGCGGCAGCCATTTTAGAGCGCCTTCTGGCTTTCGGCAGCCTCTGCCCCGGCGGGCTTGGTGTCGACGTTGACGGTGGCGCTCATGCCGGCCCGGAGCAGGTCGGTGCCCGTATCGCAGGCGATGTTGACCGGCACGCGCTGCGTGACCTTCACCCAGTTGCCGGTGGCGTTCTGCGCCGGGATCAGTGCGAACTCTGCGCCGGTCGCCGCACCGATCGAGGCGACCTGGCATTCGATCGCGAGACCCGGATAGGCGTCGACCTTCACCTCGGCCGGCATGCCCACGGCAAGCGTGGTCAGCTGCGTTTCCTTGAAGTTGGCCTCGACCCAGGTGTCGCCGGTTTCGACCAGCGTCGCGATGGTCGAGCCGGTATTGATGAACTGGCCGACATTAAGGCTCGCGACCTGGCTGACGATCCCATTCGCCGGCGCGAGCACCGTGCTCTTGTCGAGGTTGCGCTGGGCGTTGTCGCGCGCCGCGAGGGCCGCACGCACCGCCGGGTGGTCGTCGGTCTTGATGCTGGGGTCGCCGCCAAGCGCTGCCGTGGCATTGGCCACGTCCTGCTGCTCGAGCGCCACATTGCTTTGGGCCTGCTGCAGCGCCAGCCGTGAGTCATCGAGCGCCGACTCGGCCGAAATTCCTTGCTTCTGCAGGTTCGAAGCGCGGTCCCATTCCTTCTGCCGGATGGCGAGCGTGGCGTTGGCGGCGTCGAGTTTGGCGCTGGCGATCGAGTAGCCGACGCGCAACTGTTCGACATTCACCCGTGCCGTGGCGAGCGCCGCGTCGGCCTGGCTGAGCGCGATGCGATAGGGCTCGGGGTCGATGGCGAACAGCGCGTCGCCGGCCTTCACCGACTGGTTGTCCTTGACTGCCACCGAGACGATGCGGCCCGCCACGTCCGACGAGATCGATACCTTGGGCTGCTGCACATAGGCATTATCGGTTTCGACATAGCGCCCGCCGGTCAGCCAGAAATAGCCGCCACCCACCGCTAGCACCACCGGCACGGCCAGCATCAGCGCCAGCCGTCGACCGGAGCGCTTCTTCTTGGCCGGAGCTTCAGGCGCAGCCGGAGCCGCAGCCTCGGGCTTTGCAGCTTCAACGGCTGATGCGGTGACGGGCTTGGCTTCGCCGGGGGCAGGGGGCGTGACACGGGCGTTCATAATCAGACTTCCTCGAGATCGGCCGTCTGGCCGGAAAGGTTTTCGCGCATTTTCGAGAGCGCAGTAATCACAGTTTGCCGTTCCTCGGGGCTGACCCCCTCAAGCGCGGCCTCATACATCGCCAGCCCGACTTTCCGGGCGGTGGTGAAAATCTCCTCGCCCTCGGCGGTCAGCCGGGCGAGCTTGGCGCGGCTGTCGGTGGGGTCGGGATAGCGGTCGAGCAGGCCGCGCTTTTCCAGCCGGTCGAGCACGCCCGATACCGTCATCGGGTCGGTATCGGTCGCCGCGGCGAGCGCCACCTGGGTGATGCCCTCGTTGATCGCCACCTGCGCCAGCACCCGCCACTGCGGCAGCGTAATGCCGTGCACCCGCGCCTCTTCCTCGAAGCGCCGCTTCATCAGCCGGGCCACTTCATGGATCAGGTAGCCCATCGGGGCCTGGTGCTTGTACGTCTGGTTGGATTTCATAAGCGCACATATAATAAGCGCACATACGAAGTCAACGAACGGAACTATTAGAAACCAAGCTAAATCTGCATGGCTGGCATTTTTGCGCCGCATGCCCTATCTCCCGGCCATGGCACACGACGTCGCAACCGCCCGCCGCTTCTCGGTGGCCCCGATGATGGATTGGACTGACCGTCACTGTCGGGTCCTGCATCGGCTGCTCACCTCTGAGGCGCTGCTGTTCACCGAGATGGTGACCAGCGCGGCAGTGGTGCACGGCCCGCGCGAGCGGCTGCTGGGGTTCGACCAGGTCGAGCAGCCGGTAGCGCTGCAGCTCGGCGGCTCCGATCCAAAGGAGCTGGCCGAAGCCACCCGTATCGCCAGCGAGTTCGGCTATCGCGAGATCAACCTCAATGTCGGCTGCCCGTCCGATCGGGTGCAGTCGGGCCGTTTCGGTGCCTGCCTGATGGCCGAGCCGGAGCTCGTCGCCGAGTGCGTCCGCGCGATGCGCGATGCCACCGACCTGCCGGTAACGGTCAAATGCCGTATCGGCATCGACGACCAGGACACCGAGGAGAGCCTCGATCGCTTTGCTGACGTCATGGTGGCGGCCGGGGTCGATGCGCTCTATGTGCACGCCCGCAAGGCCTGGCTCAAGGGCCTCAGCCCCAAGGAAAACCGCGAGATCCCGCCGCTCGACTACCCGCGGGTCTATCGCCTCGCCCAGCGTCTCGGGCCGCTTCCAGTAATGATCAACGGCGGCATCAAGACCATCAAGGAAGCCGAAGCGCATATGGCGCACATGTCCGGCGTCATGCTCGGCCGCGTCGCCTACCATGAGCCGATGCTGCTGAGCCTGGTCGACGAGCGCTTCTTCGGCGCGCCGAAGAAATCGATCGAGCTGCGCGATGTGATGGTCGCGATGGCCGACTACGCCGAGCGCGAGATCGGCAAGGGGGCGCGGCTCAACAACATCACCCGCCACATGCTGGGCCTCGCCAACGCCCGCGCCGGCGCCCGCACCTTCCGTCAGATCTTGAGCGTCGACGCGGCGAAGCGCGGCGCTGGTCCGGAAGTGATCATGCGGGCGTTCGAGGCGCTCGAGCCGGAACTGCAGCTGGCGGGTTAGTGGCGATTGTCCCCGTGGGGCGACCCCTCATCCGGGCTTCGCCCACCTTCTCCCACAAGGGGAGAAGGCCATCCCACCGACATCGCAGTCGGGCCTTCTCCCTTGATGGGAGAAGGTGCCCGAAAGGGCGGATGAGGGTGGGGCCGCTCGCTCCGGCTCACCCCTTCTCCTTCCAGAAATCCGCTTGCAGCTGCGCCGCTTCTTCCGCCAGCAGCGGCCCGACGATCTCGGTCGGCCGCTGCCCGGCTTCGAACACGATGTGGCAGGGCAGATCCAGCGTCGGGTTTTCCTCGTGCGCACCAGTCTGCGCCTTCAGGTCGCGCTCGGTCTGGCCGAACACCACCCGGCCAATGCCGGCCCAATAGATGGCGCCCGAGCACATGGCGCAGGGCTCGGCCGAGGTGTAGAGCGTGCAGTCCTTCAGCTCTTCGAGGCTGAGGTTCTTGGCCGCCCACGAAGCCAGCAGCTTTTCGGCATGCGCGGTGCGGTCGCCACCTTCCGAACTGTAGCCGTTCCCCTGTTCACGCAGCACCTTGCCGGCTTTGTCCGCCAGGAGGGAGCCGAACGGATGGTCGCCGCCATCGCGCGAGCGTTTGGCGACGGCAAAGGATTGGCGCAGCAGGGTTTCGTCGTAGGGGCGTTGTGGCATCGAGGTCTCCGTGATCTCGGGAGACTATGCCCGAGCCCGGGTCAGTCGACCAGTTCGAGCGCGTTGCCGCTCACCGCATAGCGGCTGAGCGTGCCGAGGAAGGTCATGCCGAGCAGGCTCTGCTCCAATGCTCCCTGTTCGGCGATGAAGGCGCGCACATTGTTGCGCACGATCCCACCTACCTCGACCTGGTCGAGCGTCACCGCCGCCGCCTTGCCGGTGCCGTTGGCGGTGGAGACCGAGATATCGTAGCGCAGCGTCTCCGTGGCGTAGCCGGCCTTCTGCGCGTCATCATGCGTCAGCACCACGGCGCTCGCGCCGGTGTCGAAGATGGTCCGGATGTCCGAGCCGTTGATGGTGGCGTTGATCTGGAAGTGCCCGTCGCGACCGCCGCGGAAGGTGGCGCTGCCACGTTCGCCGTCGACCACCGCGATCCCCGGCATCAGCTCGCCGAACACGCGTGACGCCACCAGGGTCAGGTCGTCGCGATAGGTGTAGCCGACCAGCACCACGCCGAAGATACCGGCCCACAGCACCAGGTTGCCGAACAGCTCGGAAAACTTGTAGCGCCGCGAGAACAGCCCGCCGGCGATAAAGATCAGGATCACCACCAGCGGCAGCAACTGCCCGAGCTGGTTCTGCGTGAGGCCAACCATCGACCCGGCGTCGGCGCTGACCAGCAGGGCCAGGCCGATGGCGATGACGAGGGCGAAACCGATGAACAGCATGCAGATCCCTTAGCTGACGCACTCCACGATAATGGGGAGCCCCAGTCGCAATTCAAGCACAGCGCCGGCCGGAGAACAGTGAACTCTGCTCGACCAGCCCGTCGCCGACGATATCGAAGAAGGCCCTGACTCGCGCCGTCTTCCTGAGGTCAGCATGGGTGACGATCCACAGCTCGCGTGTCAACTCGATGACCGGCCCGGCGGCGGCGCGCATGAGGTCCGGCTCGATGTCGCCGAGGTAGCAGGGCAGCATCGCATAGCCGATTCCGGCCTTGGCGGCGGTGAACTGGTTGATCAGGCTGTTGGCGCGATAGACGATATGACGCGGCTCGATGTTCTCTCCCAGCCAGTCGGCGGCCGCGATTCCCGTCACCTCGGCGCCCCAGCCGATGAAGTTGCGCCCGGCAATATCGTCCAGCGGCCCGAGCGATGGCGCGCCATAAATGGCCCAGGCGATATCGGCGAGTTTACGCCCGAACAGGTCCGGCTCCTTGGGCCGCGTCACCCTGAGGGCAATGTCCGCCTCGCGCCGGCTGAGGCTCAGCACCCGGTTGTCGACCACGAGTTCGACCACGATCCCCGGATGCGCCACGCGGAACTGCGCCAGCTGCTCGGTCAACACGCTATAGGCCAGCGTTTCGGACGAGGTGACGCGCAGCGCCCCAACCAGCCGCTGGTCCCGGCCCCCGACCTCGCGGCTCAGGGCATCCGCCTCGGTCTCCACCCGCTCGGCGGTGGTGGCGACCCGCTCGCCCTCGGTCGTTGTCTGGTAGACGCCGCCCGGCAGCCGCTCGAACAGCCGCACCCCGAGCTTTTCCTCCAGCGTATTGAGTCGCCGGAAGGCGGTGGAATGGTTGACGCCGAGCGCCGTGGCGCCGCCGCCGAGGGTGCCGGCCCGCGCGATGGCGAGCACCAGCTTCAGGTCGTTCCAGTTTTCCATGCCATAGACATAGCACTTCCGGCGTTTGCAATCATGCAAATGCTGATGGCGAAATCACCATTCGCCTTTCGTTGGTGCGGCGGCTAGCTCTTCGGCATCACAACCGGAGAGACTGAAATGCAGCTCTATTACCACCCCTATGGATGCTCGCTCGCCCCGGCAATTGCCGCCGCCGAAGCCGGGATTGCGCTGGACCTCGTCTATGTCGACATCATCGGCGAACCGCACACCCTGGCCGATGGCCTGCTCTATACCGAGATCAACGCCCGCAATTATGTGCCGCTGCTCGGGCTCGACGACGGCACCGAGGTCAGCGAGGCCGGGATCATCCTGCAATATCTCGCCGACCTGAATCCGGCGGCCGGGCTGGCGCCCGCACAAGGCACGAGCGAGCGGCGTGAACTCAACCAGTGGCTGACCTTCCTCGGCACCGAACTGCACAAGACCTACTCGCCGTGGTTGTTCCACCCCGAGGTCGGGGAACTGGCGCAGGACTATGCCCGCAAGCGCGTCGCCGCCCGCTACGCCATTGTCGAGCAGCAGCTCAGCGGCAAGACCTGGCTCTTGGGTGAGAGTTTCACCGTCGCCGACGCTTACCTGTTCGTGATGGTCAACTGGGCCGCGGCGGCGAAGACGCCGCTGAGCGACTTCCCCAACATCCGCGCCTGGTTCGAGCGGATGAAGGCTCGCCCGCAGGTTCGCGCCGCGCTGAAGATGCATTCGGCCAGCCCGGCTGCGCAGGCCGCGTAACGCCGCCTCGCACGGAGACTTCGCTCCCCTCCCCCTCGAGGGGGAGGGGTCGGGGGTGGGGGTGGTCCTGTGATCACAGATGGACCCCCACCCCCCACCCCTCCCCTCAAGGGGGAGGGGAGCTAGACGAACACCAGCAGCACGGTCAGCACGGCGACCTCGATCAGCGCCTGCAGCGCCCCGATCAGGTCGCCGGTCTGTCCGCCGATCAGTTTGCGGCAGACCCACACCCACGCCGCCGCGACGCCTGCCGCCGCGGCGAGCGACAGGATCACCGCGACGACGCTGGTGAACGGTGCGGCGAGGACGAATGCCAGCAGCACCGCAAATCCCATGCCCCCGAAGAACGCTTTCCGCGACACCCGTCCGACTGAGGCCGACGCCCCACCCTCGCGGGCATTGGGCAGCGCGACGCTTACCCACAACGACGCCGAGCGCCCGACCACACTCGAAGCCAGCCAGATCGCACCGGCGGCCAGCGGATTGTACGCCGCTACCGCGCCGATCGCCGTCACCCGCAGCAGCAGGTAGAGCCCGATCGCTGCCACTCCATAAGTGCCGTGCCGGCTGTCCTTCATGATCTCGAGCCGCCGCTCGATCGTCGCGCCGCCGATCAGCCCGTCGGCGCTGTCGGCCAACGCGTCGTCCGCCATTGCGCCGGTGGCCACCAGCATCGCGGCGACCCCCAGCGTCGCTGCGAAATAGCTCGGCACCCCGAGCCAGGCGGCAATCATCATCAGCAAGGCCGGCAGGAACCCGATGGCGACGCTGGTGAAGCTGAGCCCCACCGCGATGCGGTTGAGGTTCGGTTTCTCGAACGGGCTGTCGCCGGTCGGCAGCCGCGAGAAGAACCTGAGCCCCATGATCAGGTCATCCGCCAGGCGCCAGCCATAGGCTTCGGGCTGCGGCGGCTGAGGCTCCGCGCCCGGGCGATGGTTGTCCTGCCGCGGGGGCGTCCGAGGCGCGTCGTCGCTCACTTGCAGTTCCCTTGCCATGGGTCGATGCTCGCTTGTCCTTCAGCCGAGGGGGCAATGCAAGGTGAGTGTCACTGAGTTCGAACTGGTGTCGCATTGGCGGATTGCTGCGCCGCTGGATCGAGTCTGGCCCGAGATTGTCGATGTCGATGCCTGGCCCTCGTGGTGGCGCGCCGTCCGCAAGGTGGAGCGGCTCCGCGATGGCGATGCCGGTGGTGTCGGGGCGCTCCGCCGTCTGACCTGGGCGACGGCGCTGCCCTACAGCATCACCTTCGATGTCCTTTCGACCCGTATCGAGCCGATGCATCTGATCGAGGGCCGGGCCAGCGGCGAGCTCAGCGGCGTGGGCCTCTGGACCCTGCTTGCCGACGGAGCCGGAACGGCAGTGCGCTACGATTGGCGCGTCGACCTGGGCAAGCCCTGGATGCGAACCCTGGCGCCGGTGCTGCGTCCGGTCTTTACCTGGAACCACAACGTCCTGATGGGCTGGGGCGAGGCCGATCTCAAGGCCCGGCTGGGCATCGGCTGAGCTCCGGGTCAGTATTGCGGATCCCCGGGATCAGCCTTGCTGATCCCCGGGTCAGTTCTTGCTGATCCCTGGGGCAGTATTGCTGATCCCGATCGCGCTGGACTCTTGGGGCCGGACTCGCCCATGAGTGGCGTCCCCGAGCCGGAGCCGAAATTGCCGTCCCCCTTCGCCGATATCATTGACCTCCTGCACATCGCACCCTCGGGTGATGAAAGCGCGGTCGCCGCCATCCGCCAGCGTGATCGCCAGCTTACCAAGCCGCCCGGCTCGCTCGGCGAACTCGAGCAACTGGTCGAGTTCCTCGGCCGCTGGCAGGGTAAGTCGAAGCCCACCCTGGACAACCCGATGGTCGCGATCTTCGCCGCCAATCACGGCGTCACCGACCAGGGCGTCTCCGCCTTTCCGCGCGAAGTGACGGCGCAGATGGTCGCCAACTTCACCGCCGGCGGCGCTGCCATCAGCCAGATCTGCGCGCTGCATGAGCTGAACCTGCGCGTCTTCGAGCTGGCGCTGGAACTGCCCACCGGCGACATCACCCGTACCGCCGCAATGGACGATCGCATGTGCGCCGCCACCGTCGCCTATGGCATGGAAGCGGTAGCCGGTAAGCCCGATCTGCTTGCCATTGGCGAGATGGGCATTGGCAACACCACCGTTGCCGCCGCCATCTACGCTGCGCTGTTCGGCGGCACCGGTGCCGATTGGGTCGGCCGCGGCACCGGCGTCGACGATGCCGGCCTCGCCCGCAAGGCCGATGCCGTCGATCGCGCCCTGGCGCTGCACCGTGACGCGCTGACCGATCCGCTCGCCATCCTCGCCCGGCTCGGCGGCCGCGAGATTGCCGCCATGCTCGGCGCTATCATCTCCACCCGCCAGCAGAAGATCCCGGTGATCGTCGATGGCTTCGTCGCCACCGCCGCAGCCGCCATCGCGCAGGCGGTGAACCCGGAGGCGATCGAGCACTGTATCTTCGGGCACCTGTCGGGCGAGCACGCCCACGCCCGTGCACTCGAGGCGATGGGCAAGCGCCCGTTGCTCAACCTCGGCATGCGGCTGGGGGAGGGGAGCGGCGCAGCGCTGGCCGCCGTGCTTGCTAAGACCGCGCTCCACCTCCACAACAACATGGCCACTTTCGGCAGCGCCGGGGTCAGCGACAAGAACTGACCCGAGGTCAGCGACAAGAACTGACCCGGGGTCAGCGACAAGAACTGACCCGGGGTCAGCGACAAGGAGAGCTGGGCGATGATCGTGGCCGGTGCGGAGGCAACCATTGACCTCGCTACTGGCCATTTCGTCAGCCTGCTGCAGCGCAACACCGCCGACCTGATCACCGGCCTCCATCTCATCGGCTCCATCGCCGACGGCGACTTCCGTCCGGCCATGAGCGACCTTGATTTCGTTGCCGTGCTGTCGCGCCCGCTGACCGACGAGGATGCCGAGGCGCTGGTGCTGGTTCACCGCAGCTACCGCACCGATCCGACCCTGCCGAACCTTGACGGCATCTGGCTCACCGAAGCCGAGCTCGGCGCCGGCCCCGACGCCATTGACGATGGCCCGACCTCGCAGCAGGGCGATTTCGTCATCGCGGCCCGGGGCAACCGCAACCCGGTCACCTGGCACGCGCTGCCTGGTGCGGTGACCCTGGTCGGCGAACTTGATCGCTCGGCCCTGTGGCAGGATCGCGCGCACCTGGTGAGCTGGGTCCGCGACAATGCGGCCACCTACTGGCGCCGCTGGCTGGCGCGGGCTTCCGGGATCTCGCCCGCCATGCTCGGCCGCGCCGCCCCGATGTGGGGCGTGCTCGGCATCAGCCGGCTGGCCTACACTGGGGTCACCGGCGAGATCGCTTCGAAGTCCGCCGCCGGCGAATGGGCGCTGACAGCGTTCGAGCCGCGCTGGCGCCCGATCATCGAGGAAGCATTGGCTTATCGCCGCGGCCAGCCGTCGAACTACGGCAATCCGTTCGCCAGGCGCAGAGATACGCTGGCCTTCGTCGAGATGGCGATCGGCGAGACCGTGGCCTGACGAAGCTGCATGCTCGATGCCTCATCTCCCCCGCAAGGAGGGAGATGAGGCCGGTACCTGCAGCCACCCTCAGCTCGCTTCGGAGTAGATCCGCAACCGCGGCTTCTTTTCCACCACCGGCGCCAACGCGTCCATGACACGGGCCCGCGGGAATGTCGCGATCACTTCGGTGCCGAAGCGGAGTTTTGAGAACAGGTCGAACCGGCCCTGGTGCAATTCCATGATCTTCTGCACGATGGGCAGGCCGAGGCCCGCCCCCTGTTCCGCCGTCTTCTGCGCCAGCGAACCCTGGCCGAACGAGCTCAGCACCGTCTCGATCTCGCTCTCCGGGATGCCCGGGCCGTTGTCGCGCACGCTGATCAATTGGCCGCCATCGCCCGAACGCGTCACCATCAGGTGCACCTTGCCCGATTGGGGGGTGAACTTGATGGCATTGGAGAGCAGGTTCAATACCACCTGGCGGATCGCCCGCTCATCGCCCCACAGCTTGGGCAGGTTGTGTGCATAGCTGACACTGAGTTCGATGCCCTTGCCCTTGGCGCGGATCTCGACCATACGCCGGCAATCTTCGGCGATGTCGATCAGCGACACCGCTTCCTCGTTGAGGTCGTACTTGCCCGCCTCGATGCGGCTCAGATCCAGCAACTCGTTGATCAGGTTGAGCAGGTGCTGGCCCGAGGAGTGAATGTCCCCGGCATATTCCTTGTATTGCGGCACGTTGTGCGCCCCGAGCAGCTCGGACTGCAGCACCTCCGAAAAGCCGATGATGGCGTTGAGCGGCGTGCGCAGCTCGTGGCTCATCGTGGCGAGGAACTGCGACTTGGCGATGTTCGCCTGCTCGGCATGCCGCCGGGCTTCATCGCTCATCTCGCGCGCTTCCTCGAGTTCGTTGATCAGCGCGTCCTTCTCCGACTGGTGCTCGATGGTCTCGAGCTCCGAGGCGTAGAGCTGCTTGGCGAGGTAGACAAAGAACATCTCGCCGCCCACCACCACCGCCGCCAGCGCCCAATTGAGCGTTCCTCCCGCCAGCAGCAAGGTGATGGTCACGGTGGCCGCTGCGGGGAGGGTGCTCATCAGCGTTGCACCGGGCAGGGTGCGTGTCGCCACCGCATTGGCGGCGATGCCAACCAGCGCGATTGCAAACATCGCCACCAGCAGCGCCATCCGATCTTCAGCCACCAGGGTGAACAGCGCCAGCAGCGCCCACGCGATGCCGTTGACCAGCTCTGCCGCGATGAACGTCGTGGTCCAGCGGCCGGCATTGAACTTGGCGGGGTCCTCGGTCTTCAGCCGCCGGCACAGCCAGATCACTGCGAGATTGGCGACGATCACCAGCGCTGCCCATCCGGCCGCCGCCAATGGCGGAACCCACAGGCTCGAGAACAGCGCGAGAATGAGAACCAGCGCCGGTACTGCGAGGAGCCCGCCGAGCCGCGAGCTGGCATATTCGTCGAGCAGTTCGAAATCGAAGGAAGCGCGGGTGCCGGAACTGGAGGTGAGGCGCTGTCGCGCGTCGAACACCGCCCGCTGCGAGTTGCGACGAAGCTCGCGGCCCATCTGGGCGCGCACGTCCTGATCGTGCATCGCGGGCTTCAACGACATTTACGCAGTACTCGACTAAACACTACGAACAGGAAACGCGTTCGTTACGCTTGTGCAAAAACCCTTAGCCTCGCATGGTTAAGTTAGGGTGAAGGGCGGGGGCTCGGGATGGGAAAAGCCCGTGGCGAGAAGCAGTTGCAGCCGACCCTCCACCGGGCCATGCCCGCCTGGGCGAACGGCCGCCGCAACCCGCTGCCTCGCCGTCGCAGGTTTCGTTGGCGCAGCTGGCTGGTCATTCTCGCCGGGCTGGGGATCGTCGCCTATCTGCTGCTCGCTGATGCTCCATTCACGCTCGATGGCCCGCTGCTGACCGGTCAGGTCGAGCGGGTGAGCGACGGCGACACCATCGACATCAGCGGGCAGCGCATTCGGCTGCCAGGGATCGATGCGCCGGAATGGAACCAGACCTGCCGGACGGCCGATGGCGGCTCGTGGGATTGCGGCAAGGCCGCGGCCACCCGCATGCGGGAATTGACCCGTAACCGCACGCTGTCCTGCCGACCGGAGGGCCACGATCGCTACCGCCGGCTGCTGGCCGTCTGCCGCGCCGGCAAGGTGGATATCGCCGAGACCATGGTCACGGACGGACTTGCAACTGCAACGGACCGCTACGCGGGGGCCGAGAGCCAGGCGAGGCGGGCCAGGCGCGGGCTGTGGCAGGGGCAATTCGATACCCCGGCGGATTGGCGTCGGCGCGAGGCCGAGGGTGGTGCCGGCGAGGCCGGGAATCCCAGCCGCTTCGAGCGCTTTTTGGCCTGGCTTTGGGGGCTTCTACCCAGTTGACAGGCGCAAGATATTTGCGTTGTATGGCCACCTTATCCGACCATCTTTGCGTCGTGGCGCTGATTTTCTCACAGTCACGCAATCTGATTTCTAGGGGGCTGCCATAGCTTTGGACAAGATCGACCGCAAGATTCTGGCGCTCCTGCAGAAGGACGCGACGACTCCGGTTGCCGAAATCGGCCGCAAGGTTGGGCTGTCGACGACGCCGTGCTGGCGCCGCATCCAGAAGATGGAAGAGGACGGGATCATCAAGGGCCGCGTCGCGGTGCTGGACCCCACCAAGATCAATGCCGGCGTCACGGTGTTCGTGTCGATCCGCACCAACGAGCACAATGATGCGTGGATGCGGAAGTTCGCTGCTGTGGTGGAGGATTTCACCGAGGTGGTCGAGTTCTATCGGATGAGCGGCGAGGTGGACTACCTGCTGCGTGTCGTCGTTCCCGATATCGCGGCCTATGACTCGTTCTACAAGAAGCTGATTTCGAAGATCAATCTGACCGACGTCAGCTCGTCCTTCGCCATGGGCCAGATCAAGTACACCACGGCATTGCCGCTTGAGTTCGCCATCGTCTCCGACGACGACAAGTAACATGGCCATTACCCGTGAGAGGCTGCGCCAGCTCGTCGGGCTGGTGGAACCGGCTGTGTCGCTCAGCGCTGCCCGCATCGAAGAGCGCAACGGCTACGAGGTCGAACACCTGACCTTGCTGCTCGGCGACACCGAGGTACGTGGCATTCTGACCCGGCCGTTGCATGCTGAGGGCAGGCTGCCCGCGATCCTCTACGGGCACTCGCATGGCGGACGCTATGATATCGGCGCCGATGAGCTGCTCGATGGCCGCGAATATCTGCTCGATCCGCTCGGTCCGGTCTTCGCCCGTGCAGGCTATGTGACCCTCTCGATCGACATGCCGGTGTTCGGCAAGCGTTCCACCATCACCGAGAGCGCGGCGGCCAAGGCGCTGCTCTGGTACGGCAAGGGCCTGTTCGGGCAGATGCTCTGCGACCACTCGGCGGCGCTGACCTACCTCGCCTCGCGCCCGGATGTCGATCCTGCCCGCATCGGCGCCTTCGGCATCTCGATGGGCTGCACGTTGAGCTACTGGCTCGCCGCGATGGACGAGCGCATCAAGGCTGTCACCCACCTCTGTTGCTTTGCCGACCTCCGCAAGATGATCGAGCTCGGCAACCATGATGGTCACGGCGTTTACCTGATCGTACCGGGGCTGCTGAACGAGGCGGATGCCGGCGCCATCGGCGCACTGGTGGCGCCACGCCCGCAACTCATCTGCATCGGCGAGGCCGACTCCCTGACCCCGCCGGCCGCTGTGGCGCTGGCGTGGGAAGAAACCAGCGCCGCCTACGCGAACACGCCCGGCCGGCTGCAGCTGGTGTCGGAGCCGGGTGTGAAGCACCAGGAGACGCCGCGCATGCGCGAAGCCGCGCTGAGGTTCTTCGCCGAGAACCTTTAGCTGCGCCCGGCGATCCCCAGACTGCCATCGGAGTGGGTGACGAAGCGGACGCCATGACGGGTGAATGCTTGGCGGATCGCCGCGACATTCTCGTCGCGCACGGCTCGGTGCCCGGGCATCTCGACCCGGCGAACCGTGGAGAACGACACCCCGGACTCCTCGGCAAGTTCGAGCGCCGTCCAACCCAGATAGGCGCGCGCGGCGCGGATCTGAGCGTGTGACAGGGTATCTGTCGGAGTTTCAATCAGCCCCGGCTGCATGTGCGAATGCTGGTTCACGGGCGGGATCCCTCCCACCACAGATTCGTCCGGTCCTTCGCCTCGCAGTCGCTATGCCCAGTAATGCCTGGTCGCGTATTTATTATTGTCATTTCCCCCACATCAGAACGCTGGTTTGTTGCCCCCCAACGCCTGAAGTCACGCTATCGCCTTCATCACGCACCCTATGCGGCGAAATTGGATCGGGACAGTACCGGCCACAATCACATTTTGCCGATGAGCAAAAATCGCTCAGTCGATGCAGTGTGTTGATCAAAAAAGAACAAAAACTGCTCTGGATATATAGTTGCAGTAACTGGACACAATCGGCAGTCCAGTCCGTCGCAACAGAAAATGTAACTTGAGCCCGACTGTCAATGATCAATTGACGACAGGCCCGCCGGGCGTGGCGGTTTCCGTGTATCGGCGTGACGGGCGCCAGGAGCAGGTGCGAAAAGTTCGGCGGCTAGACCGTTCGACATTTCCCGCGCGCCGTCTATTGTGCTCTGCCAGCAAGGACGAAAACGTCCGTCTGGCGCCGGTCGGCGCAGTCCTGGAGGGGGCGAGAGATGCGGGAGGAATTCGATCACATCGTGATCGGAGGGGGAGCGTCGGGCTGCGTTGCGGCGGCCCGGCTGGTGACCGATGGTGGGCGCCGCGTGCTGCTGCTCGAGGCGGGCCACTCGCACCACCACCCGCTCCTCGACATGCCGCCTGGCATCTTCAAGCTGATCAACGGCTCGAAATACATGACCTATCACCACACGGTGCCGCAGCAGCACCTGAATGGTCGCGTCCACGATATCCCGCAGGGCAATGTGCTCGGCGGCGGCACCTCGGTAAACGCCCAGGTCTATATGCGCGGCCGGCCATCGGACTATGACGAGTGGGACCAGATCCTGCGCGGCAGCAACGATGGCGCGGCCTGGGATTGGGCCACCGTGCTGCAGCACTTCCGCCGCATCGAAGGCAACAACCGGCTCAGCAATGATTTCCACGGCAACGATGGTCCGCTGCTCGTCTCCGATCCCGGCCATGTCGACGATGTGTCGCGCTGGTTCGTGCAGAGCGTGCAGCAGAAGGGCGAACCCTTCACCAATGATTTCAACGGTGTGACTCAGCGCGGGGTCGGCTTCTACCAGTTCATGAACAGGAAGGGGAAACGCTCCAGCGCCGCCTACGCCTATATCGAGCCGCTGAGAGACGATCCCCGCCTGACCGTGCGGCTCCGCGCCGCTGTGCAGAAAATCAACATCGAGAACGGCCGTGCCGTCAGCGTCACCTATCGCGATGGCAGAGGGGCCGAGCATACCGTCCATTCGTCCGGCGATATCGTGCTCAGTTCCGGCGCCTTGGTGACGCCCAAGCTGTTGATGCTCTCGGGCCTCGGTCCCGCCGAACAGCTCGACAGCCACGGCATCAAGACGCTGGTCGATCTGCCCGGCGTCGGGCGCAACCTGATCGACCACCCGGAGGTCCCGGTGATCTCTGTGGCCAACGGCCCTTACGGCTACTTCAGGCAGGGCGTCGGCTGGCGCATGCTGAAGAACGGCCTCAACTTCAAGCTGTTCGGCAACGGCCCGATCCTCTCCGCCGGCTTCGAGGCAGGCGCCTTCATCAACCCCGTCGACCGCGACGCACCGCCGTCCATCCAGGCCTTCTGCGTGCCCATTGTCTATCTCGACCGCGACCTGCTCAAGGTGTTCGACGACTCCTATGGAGTCACCATCACCACGGTGCTGGTGAAGCCCAAGTCGCGCGGCTATGTCGAACTCCGCTCCGCTAACCCGGCCGATATGCCGCTGGTTTCGCCACACCTGCTGCAACACCCCGACGATATGCGGATGATGGTCGAGGGCCAGCGCTTCTTCCGCGACGTGCTGCTGTCGGGCGCACTTGGCAAGCGTATCGAGAAGGTCATCGCGCCACCCGGTCCCGATCTCAGCGACGAAGTGATGGCCGAACATTGCCGACGCTTCGTCAAGACCAATTACCACCCGGCCAGCACTGCGAAGATGGGCGCCGACGGCGATCCGATGGCGGTGCTCGACGCGCGCCTGCGCGTCCGCGGCGTCGACAACCTCAGGGTCTCCGATATGTCGGCGGTGCCCAACATCAATGCCGGCAATACGACGGCGCCCGCCATGATGCTGGGCGACCGCTGTGCCGATTTCATCCTCGGCCTCGATCGGCCGCCGCACGCCGCAACGCACTGAAGTCTTGGTTGTCGCGTGGTCGAGCTGGAAAAGTCTGCAACTTTTCCTGACCACGCCTTGGAGGGAAGTACGATGATTTTCGATCTGTTTCGTCTGGACGGCAAAGTCGCGCTGGTCACCGGCGCCACCCGTGGCATCGGCCTCGGCATCGTCGAAGCGCTGAGCGATGCCGGCGCCCACGTCATTCTCTCGTCCAGGGTGCCCAAGCCCGATGTGGTGCAGCGCTTCAAGGACCTGGGCCGCCAGGTGGACTACCTGCAGGGCGACGTGCAGGACCCGGCAGTGCCGGCGCAACTGGTGGCCGAGGCCGTAAAGCTTGGCGGCGGCAGGCTCGATATCCTCGTCAACAATGCCGGCGTTGCCCAGCACGGCGACACCCACAGCTTCCCCGAAGAGCAGTACCGCCGACTGATGGATATCAACGTCGACAGTGTCTTCCGCGCCTGCCAGGCCGCCCTCGGCCCGATGCGGGCCCAGAAGAGCGGCGTGATGCTGAACATCGGCTCGATCTCCGGCCTCATCTCCAACATCCCGCAGCCGCAGGCCGCCTACAATGCGTCAAAGGCCGCGGTGCACATGCTGACCAAGAGTCTCGCCTCCGACTATGCTGATGACGGTATCCGCGTGAACGCCATCGCCCCCGGCTACATTACCACCGACATGACCAATGGCGGCCTCGCCGACCCGGTTTGGGGCCCGGTGTGGCGTGACATGACGCCGATGAAGCGCCCGGGCTCGGCCATCGATATCGGCGCCGCGGCGCTCTACCTCTGCTCGCCGGCGTCCGGTTACGTGACCGGCGAAGTGCTGGTGGTGGATGGCGGGTACACGGTTCGCTAGCTGGGCTGACGGAAACAGACGGCCCCCTCCCATCCTCCCCCATGAAGGGGGAGGTGCCGCATCCAGTGCTGGGCACGATTGAGGACAGAGCCTCAACTCTTCACCTCCCCCTTCATGGGGGAGGCCGGGAGGGGGCCGTCTCTATCAGTAAGGCACTACTCCCCGCAGGCGAGGCGCTACCCCCCCGTGACACTCATGTGCCGGCTCAAGGCCGGCGCCGTGTGGTCGCGATCCAGCACGAAATCGTGCCCCTTGGGCTTCAGCAGCATCGCCCGATCCAGCGCCGTGTCCAACGCTTCCGGGCCGCCCTCGCGGATCGCCGCGCGCAGGTCGACCATGTCGTCCTGTCCCAGGCACATATAGAGCTGACCGGTTGCGGTCAGCCGGACCCGGTTGCAGCTCTCGCAGAAATTGTGGCTCATCGGCGTGATGAAGCCGACCAGCCCGTTGGTCTCGGCCACATAATCGTAGCGCGCCGGCCCGCCGGTGCGGTGACCGGTGGGCTCCAGCGTATACTTGGCCTGCAGCCGCTCGCGCATTTCCTTGAGCGGCAGGTAGGTGTCGACCCGGTCGATGCCGACCTCGCCCAGCGGCATGCCTTCGATCAGCGTCAGCCCGAAACCGCGGCCATGCGCCCAGTGCAGCATCGGCTCGATCTCGTCTTCATTGACGCCGCGCATCGCCACCATGTTGATCTTGATCTTGAGCCCGGCATCATCAGCCGCGTCGATCCCATCGAGCACATCGGCGATCCGACCGCGACGGGTGATCTCGGCGAAGCGCTGCTCGTCGAGCGTGTCGAGCGATACGTTGAGCCGCTTCACTCCGGCGCGCGCCAGGCCCTCGGCATGACGGCGCAGCTGGCTGCCGTTGGTGGTGAGCGTCAGTTCCTCGAGCCCGTGCCCGATATGGGTGCCGATCTTCTCCACCAGTTCCATGATGTCGCGTCGCACCAGCGGTTCGCCGCCGGTCAGCCGCACCTTCCTCACCCCGCGGGCGACGAAGGCGTTCACGATGGTGTCGATCTCCTCGAAGCTCAGCACGTCCTTTTTGGGCAGGAACGTCATGTGCTCCGACATGCAGTAGACGCAGCGGAAGTCGCAGCGGTCGGTCACCGATACCCTGAGGTAGGTGATCCGCCGGCCATAGCGGTCGACGAGCGGGCGCTCCGCACCGGTCGGAGCGAGGTTCGGCTGTTCGAGAAGCGTCAGGGACATTCCCCTTTTTACCGCACGTTTGCCCGGACAGCAAAACAAGAAAGGGCCGGCTCCGTGGAGCCAGCCCTTCCGAATTCGCAGTGCTCTGCCGTTACTGGTGAACGACCACCAGGGCGCCGACCTTCACACGCTCGTAGAGATCGGTGACATCTTCGTTGGTGAGCCGGATGCAGCCCGAAGATACGGCCTGGCCGATGGTCCAAGGCTCCGACGTGCCGTGGATACGGTAGAGCGTCGAGCCGATGTAGAGCGCACGAGCGCCGAGCGGATTGTCCGGGCCACCCGGCATATAGGCCGGCAGGTCGGGAACACGCTTGCGCATCTGCGCCGGCGGCGTCCAGCCCGGCCACTCGGCGGTGCGGGTAATGCGGTGCTGGCCCGACCAGCGGAAGCCGTCACGGCCGACGCCGATGCCATACTTCATCGCCTTGCCGTCCTGGAGCACAAGGTAGAGCCGGCGCTCGGACGTCTCAACGACGATCGTGCCCGGCTTGAACTTGCTGTCGTAGTCGACGATCTGCTTGGCGATTGCACTGCCGCGCCTGGAGCCGGCCTTGACCGCGCCAGCTTCCGACCAGGTGTCGGTGGCGGGATCGTAGACACGCCTCGCTGCCGTGGCCGGAGCGGCTAGTGACAGCGACAGGATCGCCGACAAAAGAGCGGCGACCACAATCTTGGTCTTGGAGATTTTCTTCAAACTGCGCCTCTTGACGTAATCGACCCTGATTCTGAGCCAGTTCCGGATGGTTGATAAACTGTTCCTAACAGGCAGTGAACGGGCCATGCCACGATTCGGACAAACTCAGAACACCACAGCCACAATGTGTTGCCTCGATGTGACATTTCCATTCACCTCTGCGTGAAAAGGCTAGGTTGACAGGCCTTCGCGCCTCTCCTAGGTCCGGCCGGAAGGGGAGGACTGCTTGATGAGCGATGACCAGAAGTACCGCGCCGCCGAGGCGGCAATGGCCGAAGTCACGAGCGGCATGCGATTGGGCCTGGGCACCGGTTCAACGGCCAAACACTTCGTCGATATCGTCGGCCGTGCCGTGCAGAACGGGCTGGATGTGATCTGCATCCCGACCTCTGAAGTCACTGCGGCTCAGGCAAAGGGCCTCGGCATCCCGCTCACCGACCTCGAAAAGACGCCCGAACTCGATCTCACGGTCGATGGTGCCGATGAACTCGGCCCCGGCTTGGCGCTGATCAAGGGGGGCGGCGGCGCCCTGCTGCGCGAAAAGATCGTCGCTGCGGCCTCCAAGCGGATGATCGTCATTGCCGACCAGAGTAAGCGGGTCGACATGCTCGGCCGATACCCCTTGCCGATCGAGGTCAATCACTTTGGTCTCGGCGCCACCGCGGCCGCCCTTGGCGCCGTGATGGCCGATTTCAATGCCGAGGGTGACCTGCGTCGCCGCCTGAAGCCCGATGGAACGCCCTTCGTCACCGACGGCGGACACGCCATCCTCGACGCTTTTTTTGGCCGTATTCCTCAGCCAGAAGCACTGGCGAAAGCCTTGGCCGACATTCCGGGCGTGGTCGAGCATGGCCTGTTCATCGGGCTCTGCAAGCGGGCCTACGTGGCTGGTTCCGCGGGTGTCGACGTTCTGGACGGCTGATTGCCGCTCGGATAGAGGCTAAGAGAGCTTCCGGGAAAAGTGCAGACTTTTCCGGTTCGGAAGCGCGACAAACAACGACTTGGGGATGTCGGCGTTTCACGGAAACGGCGATCAGCTCCAGCAGGGGAAACAAGAACCAGATGGGCACCAAGCTGATGACGTCCACCTTCAAACGCGCGCCGATGCTTGTCGCCGCATTGCTGTCTCTGATCCTGTCGAGCTTCGCGGCGCTGCCCGCCCTGGGGCAGGGAGCCTCGGAAATCTCGCCCGAGCACCTCGCCCTGGCGCGCAAGTACGTCGATCTGACCGACACCGGCGGCCTCTACGAAGCCACCATCGTGCAGGCAGGCATCAACACCTATAAGCAGCTGCTGCCGCAGAACCCGGAGATCGCCGAGCCGCTGAACTCGGCGATCGAAAAGGTGATCGCGACCTACAAGGGCCGCAAGGGCGAGCTGTTCGACCAGTTCGCGCGGGTCTATGCGCTCTCCTTCACCCAGGAAGAGCTGCAGCAGATCGTCGATTTCTATTCGACTCCGACCGGCATCAAGCTGGCCAAGTCGAACTCGGCGATGAGCGGCACCATCAACCGGATCATGGACGTCTACTCGGGCAACCTGAACACCGAATTCTTCACGGCCGTTCGCGCCGAACTGAAGGCCAAGGGTATCGACAGCTGAGCTTAGGCACCCTATCTGATTGAAGGCCCCGCCATCGCGCGGGGCTTTTTTACGTCCGGGGTAGGCCCCTAAGGCCCTGCCACCGCGCGAGGTTTTTTGGGTTCGGGGTAGGCAATGAGCGACAGTTACGATCTCGTGGTGATCGGCGCCGGTTCGGGCGGCGTGCGGGCGGCGCGGATCGCCGCGACCTATGGCGCAAAGGTCGCCATCATCGAGGAGTACCGGGTCGGCGGCACCTGCGTGATCCGCGGCTGCGTGCCTAAGAAGCTCTTCGTCTACGCCTCGCGCTACAAGGACCTGTTCGAGATCGCGCCCAGCTTCGGCTGGGATGTCGGCACGCCAAGCTTCGACTGGGCAACCCTCGTTGCCAACAAGGACAAGGAGATCGCCCGGCTTGAGGCGGCCTATGTGGCGGGGCTCGAAAAGCCTGGCGCCGAGATCATCCGCGACCGCGCGACGGTGACCGGGCCGAACAGCGTGAAGCTGAGGTCGGGCCGGGAGCTCACCGCCAAGACCATCCTGATTGCCACGGGCGCGCATCCCTTCATCCCGGATATCCCGGGCAAGGAACTGGGCATCACCTCCAACGAGGCGTTCCATCTCGAAAAGCTCCCGCACTCCATCCTCATCGAGGGCGGTGGCTTCATTTCGGTGGAGTTCGCGACCATTTTCTCCGGTCTGGGGGTGCACACCACCATCGTCTATCGCGGCGACCGGCTGCTGCGCGGCTTCGATGAGGACCTGCGGGTCGGGCTCGAGGCCGGGCTCGCAGCGCGCGGCGTCAAGATCATCCACCAGACCAACGTGCTCGGTCTGCGCCAGACCGGCAAGGACATTACCGTCAGCTTCTCCGATGGCGTCGATGCCCCATTCGGCGCGGTGATGTTCGCCACCGGCCGTTCGCCCAACACCGCCGGGCTCGGGCTCGAGGCTGCCGGGGTCGAGCTGGCCTGGGACGGCGCGGTGGTGGTCGATGCCTATTCGCGCTCCAGCGTGCCCTCTATCTATGCCGTCGGCGACGTCACCAACCGCGCCCAGCTGACCCCGGTCGCCATCCGTGAAGGGCACGCCTTCGCCGACACGGTATTCGGCGATAAGCCAACTGCCGTCGATCACTCGCTCATCGGCGAGGCGGTGTTCGCTGAACCCGAGGTCGGCACTGTCGGGCTCCCCGAGCATGACGCCGCCACGCATGGCGATATCGACGTTTATGTCACCCGCTTCCGCCCGATGATCAACACGCTGTCGCTGAAGTCCGACCGCATGATGATCAAGCTCATCACCAGGCCTGATGGCGGTGAGGTGCTGGGTGTCCACATCCTTGGCCCGGGCGCTGCCGAGATTATCCAGATGGCTGCGATCCCACTGGGCATGAAGGCGACGAAGGCCGATTTCGACCGCGCCATGGCCATGCACCCGACCGCCGCCGAGGAGCTCGTGACCTTCAAGAAGCCGAGCTACGTCTATCGCGGCGGCCAAAAGCAGTAGTGGGCGACGGCTTCACACCGCCGCAATCCCCTGCTATTCCGCCCGCCGACTGGGAGATACGCGTGATGCCGACGACTTGGACGCCGCAAAGCTGGAGACAGAAACCGATTTCGCAGGTGCCGGCCTATCCGGATCCGGCGAAGCTGGAAGCGGCCGAAGCGCAGCTGCGCAAGTTCCCTCCGCTGGTTTTCGCTGGCGAGGCGCGCGAGCTGAAGCATCAGCTGGCTGAGGTTGCCGAGGGCAGGGCTTTCCTGCTGCAGGGCGGCGATTGCGCCGAGAGCTTTGCCGAGCATGGCGCCGACCACATCCGCGATTTCTTCCGCGTCTTCCTGCAGATGGCAGTGGTGCTGACTCACGGTGCTTCGAAGCCCGTGGTGAAGGTTGGCCGCATCGCCGGCCAGTTCGCCAAGCCCCGCTCGTCCGACACCGAGACCATTGATGGCCTGACGCTGCCGAGCTATCGCGGCGACATCATCAACGACATCGGCTTCACCGAAGCCGCTCGGGTTCCCGATCCTGAACGCCTGCTGCTCGCCTACCGCCAGTCGGCTGCGACGCTCAACCTGCTGCGCGCCTTCGCCTCGGGCGGCTATGCCGACCTGACCCGCGTCCATGAGTGGACCATGGGCTTCATGAAGGACTCGAACGCCTATCCGCGCTTCGAGGAACTGGCCCAGAAGATCGACGATGCCATCGATTTCATGCGCGCCCTCGGCCTCACCCCCGACAATACCCCGTCGCTGCGCGAGACCAAGTTCTACACCTCGCATGAAGCGCTGCTGCTCGGCTTCGAGGAAGCGCTGACCCGCCGGGACTCGATCACCGGCGACTATTACGCCACCTCCGGTCACATGTTGTGGATCGGCGACCGCACACGCCAGGTCGACGCGGCACATGTCGAATACTTCTCGGGTATCCGCAATCCGGTTGGCGTAAAGTGTGGCCCGAGCCTCGTGGCCGACGACCTGCTGCGCATCATCGACAAGCTGAACCCCAGCAACGAGGCCGGTCGCATCACGCTGATCGGCCGCTTCGGCTCCGACAAGATCGCCGATCACCTGCCGCGCCTCATCGAAGCGGTGAAGGCCGAGGGTAAGGTGGTGGTCTGGTGCTCCGATCCGATGCACGGCAACACCGTCAAGGCGTCCAATGGCTACAAGACCCGGCCGTTCGAGCGCGTGCTCAGCGAAGTGAAGAGCTTTTTCGAGATCCACCGCACCATGGGCACCTATGCCGGCGGCATCCATATCGAGATGACCGGTGACGACGTCACCGAGTGCACCGGCGGTGGCGTAGCGGCGATCACTGAAGCGGGCCTGCAGGATCGCTACCACACCTATTGCGACCCGCGGCTCAATGCCAGCCAGGCGCTCGAGCTCGCCTTCCTCGTCGCCGAGGAACTGCGCCTGCAGCGCCCGGCCCGCGAAAGAATTGTGGCGGCCGAGTGAACTAAACGGCAGCTGGCGGCGTTCCTGGGTTTCACGGATCCGCGCCCGCGGCCGGTGATTTCTCGCGCCTCACGCGCCAGTCTCGGTGATCGATGCCACGTTCTTTCTTCCCGCGGGCCGATGCCGCGACCAAAGCCCGGCTGGACCGTGATCCAGTCATGCTTCTCGCCAACAACTTCGACTGGTCCGCCACCGATCTTGGACCGATCGCCGCGTGGCCGGTCGCCGTGCGCTCCGCCGCCCGCCTGATCATGACCTCTGCCGCACCGATGGCCCTGCTGATCGGACCGCGCGGCATCATGCTCTACAACGCCGCCTACGCGCCGATTGCCGGTGCCAGACACCCCAGCGCCTTTGGCAGTTCCGTGTTTGACAGCTGGCCCGAGGTTGCCGATTTTAATCGCGACGTAATACAGCGCGTGCTGAACGGCGAGTCTCTGGTGTTCACCAGCCAGCCCTTTGTCTTCAACCGCAATGGCGAGCCTGAGGACGTCTGGCTCAACCTCGACTACTCCCCGGTGCTTGATGATGACGGCAGTGGCCTGGCCGCGCTGGCCATCGTGCAGGAAACCACCATGGGTGTGGTGGCCGAGCAGGCCCTCGAGGAAAGTCGCGAAAAGCTCGATCTGGCCCTCAGCGCCTCGGGCCTGGTCGGTACCTGGGACTGGAATATTGCCGACAACGTCGTCACCGCGGATGAGCGTTTCGCCGCGCTCTATTCGGTCAGTCCGGGCGCCGCCGCCGTGGGCCTGCCGATTGAAAAGTTTCTCGCCGGGATTCACCAGGACGATCGCCAACGGGTCATCTCCGAGATCGGCGATGCACTGAAGCATGCCGGGCCGGTACGCTTCGAGTACCGGCTGGCGGGCACTGGCGCGGCCCCCGAGCGCTGGGTCGTTGCCTCCGGACGCGTCATCACCGATGCGCATGGCAGGGCCGTTCGACTGCCGGGCATTGTGGTCGATGTCACCGATGAGCGCCGCATCGCGGAGCAGCTGGCGGAAAGCGAGATGCGGTTTCGCACCCTCGCCGACACCATGCCGCAGATGGTCTGGTCCACCCTGCCGGACGGCTACCACGACTACTATAACGCGCGCTGGTACGAGTTCACCGGCGTGCCGGCCGGAACCACCGACGGCGAGGGCTGGAACGGCATGTTTCATCCTGACGACCAGGAGCGCGCCTGGACCGTCTGGCGCCATTCACTCGAAACCGGCGATCCTTACCGCATCGAGTACCGCCTGAAGCACCACACCGGCGCCTATCGCTGGGTGTTGGGGCAGGCGCTGCCGATGCGCGACGGGTCCGGCCGCCTTACCCGCTGGTTCGGCACCTGCACCGACATTCACGAAGAGCGCCTGGCCCAGGAGGAGCGCGAGGTCATCGCGCAGGAACTCAGCCACCGCATCAAGAACATTTTCGCGGTCATCAGCAGCATTGTCAGCCTTGCGTCGCGATCGCATCCCGAGGCCAAGGACTTTGCCGACCGCCTGCGCGGGCGCATTCTGGCTCTCGGTCGCGCGCACGATTTCGTCCGCCCGCATTCGCGTGAGTCGGCGCCGAGGTCCAACCCATCCTCGCTTCAGGCGCTGGTCCGCGATCTGCTGCAGCCGTACCGTGACGGCGATCTTGAACGGGTGAGCTTCACCGGGGTCGACGCCTCTATCGATGACGGTACGGCGACGCCGCTGGCATTGCTCTTCCACGAACTGGCGACCAACGCCGCCAAGTATGGCGCCCTGTCGCGGGATGATGGTCGTGTCGAGATCCGCGGCGAGCTGATCGGCGACAACTATCGGCTGCACTGGCGCGAGATCGGCGGCCCGCCGCCGCAGCCCGGCAGTGCCGGCTTCGGCTCGAGGCTGATATCGCTGAGTGTGGAAGGGCAGCTGCGCGGCACGCTTGAGCGTCGCTATGGGGAAGGAGGTCTCGAGGTCGACCTCAGTATTCCCCTGGCATCACTAAGTCAGCGAGCTGAACTCAAGCCAGCGCCGGGCTCGCATCGAGCGAGCCAAACAGCCTGAGGCGCCGCGGCGGGTTGGGCTTGGGCTGAGACTTGCGTCGCACCGAAACGGCGAAGTCCACCGCCTGGCGCAGCTCGTTGTTGTCGACCGGCTTGGGGATGACACCAACCGTTCCCGGCACGCCGTCACCCAGTTGGGCCGGATTTGCGGTCATGTAGACCACCGTTACGCCGCGTTCCGCGAGCGAGCGGCCCACTTCGATCCCCGTGGGACCATCGATGAGATTGAGGTCGACAAAGGCCAGCTCGGCCTCGTCGGCGAGCGCCATTGCCTGTCGGCTGTCCGAAGCAATGCCTACCGGCTCGTGGCCGAGATCGTAGAGAAGGCTTTCAAACTCGATGGCCACGAAGATCTCGTCTTCCACCACCAGAACCTTGCAACTCATAATCATATCCAAAGTCAGATTACGTCTCGCCAGCCAAACTCACGGCTACGGTGAAGGTTGCAGCCTAAATACGCATGCCTCACCTGTGGCGGTGGAAAACCTGTTGATGCTTATCAACTCGTGGACGGTAGCGGCCTTGTCGCCCAAACCGTTGCATTCTGCCAGTTCATTTAGCGGAACATTAACCCTAACCGGTCATGAATAGCTCACGTACGCGTTTGTTGCGGAGCATCCGATGTCCATCCGTCTGGCAACCAGTCTCGCCGTTCTCGCTGCCGCTATCGGCAGTCCGGCCTTGGCCGCCGACTGGGGCGAGGACTGGTCGCCCGAAGAAGTCTATCGCGGCGCCTACTCGACCGAGCCCAAGGACTGGAGCGAGATGGGCGACGAGAGTGACGGCATCCACATCGAGACTGGCCTGCGCTACTGGTATTCGTGGGGCAGCCAGAACTATGAAGTGGACGGCCAGAGCTTCGAGAGCACCGACAACGCTCACACGGTCGAGGCGCACATCCGCGTAGAGGAGGATGCGACCCGCACCTACGCCAAGGGGTGGGCCGGATACTCGGCGGCCATTACGGGGGGATACTCCGACCCGTCGGGTAGCGGCGATGTCACCGACGGCGTCCTCGGCTACGCAGGTGCCGATTTCGGCTGGAACGCGCTGGGCGATGGCAAGGGTACCGGCGTCGGTGGCTTTGTTGGCTACAACTACTGGAACAATTCGCCCCGGACCTCTCGCTACAATTTCACCACGGCAACCAGCGCAGCCGACGTCACCTACAGCAATGCCAGCGGCAACTGGTCGGTCCCAGGCGACAGCGTTGACGACAAAATCGAGTTGCACATGCTCCGATTGGGGCTGAGCGGCAAGGCGGAATTCAACGAGTTTCTGGACATCAGCGCCGAGGTTGCAGCTGTCCCGTTCAGTACAATCTCGGGCGTTCTCGGCGGTCATGCCGCTGGTGGCGGCGCCTTTGGCGGGCCGGGCTGCAATGTCCTCCCACCCGATAGCTGCGCACCCGAGATCCTCAAGGGATCGGCGACGGAGATCAACGGCTGGGGCTACGGCGCCATGGGCGAGATCATGGCGGGCATCAAGCCGATGGAGAACCTGACGCTGCGTGTCGGCGGGCGGGCCTGGTATGTCAACGGCACCTACGACGCCACCTGGACCCAGGTCAGTGTGACGGCGCCGCAGATCCGGCCGCCCGTACCCAATCCCGATACGCCGGATCCGAACGACACGATGCCGCCGGATCCGCTTTACAGCGCGCCGACCGTGTCGACCCAGCAGGTCATCTCCACCGAGAATCCCTTCTCGCTGTTCCGCTATGGCCTGCTGGCCGAGCTGACCTACTCGTTCTGATCTCCCGATCAGACTGCTCTGATCTCCTGATCAGACTGCTCTGATCAGTTCCTGCATGACCGGCTGTCCGCTTGCCCCGACCGGGGTGAGCGGATAAGTCTTGCCGCGTTTTTCAAACGGCTCGGATTTCTCACGTGACCGATCGTCTCCGCATCGCCCTCGCGCAGCTCAATCCGACGGTCGGCGCCATCGCGCAGAACCTGGCGCTGGCCAAAGAGGCGCTGGCCGATGCAGCCGGGCAGGGTGCCGACATCCTGCTGTTCTCCGAGCTGTTCCTTACCGGCTACTTCCCCGACGACCTGCTGTTCAAGCCGCGGTTCATTGCCGACGCAATGGCGGCCGCCGAGGATTTCGCCCGCGCCACCGCCGGCACCTCGGTCACCGCCATCATGCCGACCATCTGGCGCGAAGGCGGCAAGCTGTTCAACGCCGTGGTCGTCTGCGAAGCGGGTGCCATCACCGCCAGGCGCTACAAGCGTGAGCTGCCCAACGACGACATCTTCTACGAGAAGCGCTATTTCGAGCGCGCCGACCTGCAGGAACCGGTGACCATCAAGGGCGTCTCCATCGGTATCCCGATCTGCGAGGACATCTGGCACCCGGAAGTCTGCGCTCATCTCGTCGATCACGGCGCCCGCATTCTGCTCTGCCCCAACGGTTCGCCCTATTGGCGCAACAAGCAGGCCACTCGCTACAAGCTGGTCACCGATCGCGTCGCCGAAGACAATGTGCCGCTGCTCTATCTCAACCAGGTCGGTGGCCAGGATGAGCTGGTCTATGACGGCGCCAGCTTTGCCATCGAGCCCGGCGGCCGCCTGGTCGTGCAGGCCAAGAGCTTCGAGCCCGAAATCCTGATGTCGAACTGGGCCCGCACCGAGGATGGCTGGCGCTGCACTGACCCGCACGTCACCCCGCTCTCGAGCGTCGACGAAGCGCCGTGGCGCGCCTGCGTGCTCGGCCTGCGCGACTACGTCAAAAAGAACGGCTTCAAGTCCGTGCTGCTCGGTCTTTCGGGCGGCATCGACAGCGCCATAGTCGCCGCCATGGCGGTCGATGCCATCGGCGCCGAGAACGTCCACTGCCTGATGCTGCCCTATCGCTACACCTCGGAGGAGAGCCTCGCCGACGCACGCGACTGCGCCCAGCGCCTGGGCGTCCGCTACGATGTCGTGTCGATCGGCGATCCGGTCGAAGCCGCGCTCAACGAGCTGCAGCCGGTGTTCGGCAACCGCCCGCAGGACCTCACCGAGGAAAATATCCAGTCGCGCATGCGCGGCGTCTACCTGATGGCGGTCTCCAACAAGCTCGGCTCGCTCCTGCTCACCACTGGCAACAAGTCCGAGATGGCGGTCGGCTACGCCACCATCTATGGCGACATGAACGGTGGCTTCAATCCGATCAAGGACATGCTCAAGATGCGTGTCTACGAGCTGGCCGACTGGCGCAACAAGCATCGCCCGGCCGATTGCCTTGGCCCGGATGGGCTGGTGATCACCCAGAACATCATCGACAAGGCGCCCTCGGCGGAACTTCGTCCCAACCAGACCGACCAGGACTCGCTGCCGCCCTATCCGATCCTCGATGAGATCCTCGTCGGGCTGGTCGAGCTCGAGCTCAGCGTCGCCGAGGTCGTGCAGCGCGGCGAAGGCCGCTTCGACCGTGCGTTGGTCAAACGGATCGAAAAGCTGCTGAACATCGCCGAATACAAGCGCCGCCAGTCCGCTCCCGGCGTGAAGATCTCCCGCAAGGCCTTCGGGCTGGGGCGCCGCTACCCGATCACCAACGGCTACCGCGACGAGAACCTGATCGCCGAGCCGATCGGCCGGCTGGATAGCAAGGGGCTGGAATGAGGGACGACTGTTTGCCGGGCGGCCCCTTCCCATCCTCCCCCTTGAAGGGGGAGGTGCCGCATCCAGTGTTTGGCGCGATCGAGCCCCAAACTCGACTCTTCACCTCCCCCCTTGTGGGGGAGGCCGGGAGGAGGCCGTCTGCCTCAGTCAGTACCCCATGACCACCGTCCGCTACGCCCCATCCCCCACCGGTCGGCTGCATCTCGGCAATGCCCGTCCGGCGCTGATGAACTGGCTGTTCGCCAAATCGACCGGCGGCCGCTACATCCTGCGTCTCGACGATACCGACGCCGCCCGCTCCACCGAGGCCTTCGCCGAGGGCATCCACACTGACCTGAGCTGGCTGGGTATCGCCCCTGACCTGAAGGTCCGCCAGTCCGATCGCACCGCGCTCTATGACGCGGCACGCGACAAGCTGATCGCCGCCGGCCGCCTTTACCCGGCCTACGAGACTGAGGAAGAGCTCGAAAGCAAGCGCGCCCGGGCCCGTCTGCTCGGCCGTCCGCCGATCTATGATCGCGCTGCGCTGCAGCTTACGCCGGAGCAGAAGGCGAAGTACGAGGCCGAGGGCAGAAAGCCCCACTGGCGCTTCAAACTCGATGGCCGTCCGGTCGCGTTCAATGACCTGATCAAGGGCCCGCAGACCGTCAATACGGCCTCGATGTCCGATCCGGTGCTGCTGCGCGCCGACGGTTCCTACCTCTACACGCTGCCCTCGGTGGTCGACGATATCGAGCTGGGCATCACCCATGTGATCCGCGGTGAGGACCATGTCAGCAATACCGGCACGCAGATCGAGATTTTCGAGGCCTTGGGCGGCAAGGTCCCGGCCTTCGCCCACCACAACCTCCTGACCGGCGCCGATGGTGAAGGCCTGTCCAAGCGCCTGGGATCCCTGTCGCTGGCGGAGCTGCGCGAGGTCGGTTACGAACCGATGGCCGTCGCCATGGCCGCAGTGCTCACCGGCACCAGCCTGCCGCTCGAGCCCTATCCGGATTTGTCGGCGCTCGGCCGGATCTTTACGCTCGAAGCCGTGTCGCACGGCTCCGCCCGCTTCGATCCGGCAGAACTCTCGAGCCTCAACGCCCGCATCCTGCACCAGATGCCCTATGAGACCGCCAAAGCGCGCCTCGAGCCGCTCGGCCTCGCGTCCGAGCCGCTTTGGCTGGCACTCCGCGGTAACCTCGCGGTGTTCGCCGATATCGCCGACCTCGCGACGCTCGTCTCCGGTCCGGTTACCCCGGTGGTGGCCGACGAGGATCGCGAGTTTCTGCGCGCGGCGCGTGAACTGCTGCCCGTCGAGCCTTGGGACGAAACCACCTGGTCGAAATGGACCGAGGCCCTGAAAGCCGCCACCGGCCGCAAAGGCAGGGGGCTGTTCCACCCGCTGCGCCTGGCCGTCACCGGCCGGGAGCAGGGGCCTGAACTCAAGTCCCTGCTGCCACTTGTGGGGCGTACGGCGTGTCTGGCCCGACTACTCTGACCCGCTTGTCGCCGAACTGAACGATCCGTCCGGGCTGGTTGGCCGCCGCCGGTGCGACCACGGTGACCACTGGCTTCGGCGTCTCGCCGGGCGCCGCCGGACGCGGGCGCGGCAGCGGCACGTCGACGAACTGGGTCAACTCGGCAACCTGCGTCACGGTCGTCGCGACCGTCGGAGAGATCCGCCGCCCGTCCCGCAGCGGCAGCGGGAACGTCGCGCCGCGGAATGTCACCATGGCTCGCGTGCCGCCGGTCGATAGCTCGGCGAGGGTGATGGCGCCCTGGTCCTGCGTCGAGGTGCACTTGTTGGTGGTGTCGAACTCGGTGCGGAACTTGAAGGCGTTAGGGAGCGAGGAATAGGGCTCGCCCCACTCGTTGATCATCTGTTCCGGTTCCTGCCCCGGGTTGTCGTAGTAGTAGAGATCGACATCCAGCCCCGGGCACATCGCCCGGCATTGCTGTGCATCGTTGGCGACGTAGTCGACCAGCGTCGAATAGCTGATCGGCCACCAGAAGCCGTCGGTCTTGCGCACGCACAGCGTCCGCACCGTGTGGTAATCGCCATACGGGTTGAACTCTTCGCCGCGGATGCCACCGGCGCCGTCATCGCCGTCGGTGAACACGCCGAACAGCCGCTCGAACAGGTTGTCGCGATTGCCGCGTTCCAGGTTCACCCGCGAACGGCCGTCGCAATCGAAGCGCGCCATTTCCTGCAGGATCGCCTCGCGCTGCTGCGCCACCGCTTCACCGGTGCTGACGCTCTGTGACAGCTGCTGCACTTCTTCCCGCCCGCGCAGCACCTCGCGCGCCAGCGCCCGGCATTCGGGGGTGAGCCGCCGGCCGGCCTTGGCGTCGTCGTTGCAGCCCTGGCGCACATAGGCGCTTTCAGAGCGCTGCACTTCGCGCTGCAGCCGCTTCAGCGCGCCGCCCTGCGAATTCTGGAAGTCGGAGTTCCGGTCGAGCGAGCGCAGCGTCGCCTGCAGGCGGGCGCAGCTGTCGGCCTGCGCATAGGCAGTCGACACATCGATCAACAGCCCAACCCACGCCACCAGGAAAAGCAGGGCGAAGCGCAGGAGGAGGCCGGAAGCGCGTAGGTGGGCGCGGGTCATCAGTTCGAACCGGATCGTGTGGCCCTCCGCCAGAGCGCTTTCAGGAAGAGTTGCAGACTTTCCCCCCCTCGAAAGCGCGAAAACCTAAAAAACCTGGAGCATTTCGGCGCTTCGTGGAAGCGATGAAATGCCTAGTCGGCCAATACGCCCAAAGCGAGACAGCGCCGTGAGATTCGTTTGAAGCAATAACACAGCATCGGCGCCGGTTAACGCCTCGTGATGGCCCACGCAACGTCGCACGGAGGTCGTCACGCAGCCGTGACCGCAGCCCCCGGGGTTTGTGAGGATCGGCCGGCTGCCAAACCGCGAAATTCACGGCTACGCTCCCTCGCAGATTCTGCCAAGCAGCCGTGCCTGCTTCAGAATTCAGCGTCACCAGGCCCGTTCCCAGGACCTCCAGGAGTTGCCGATATGCCGTCGAATAGGTTCACAGCGTTCGCGCTGACGATTGTCGTGGCTGCCGTCGCCACCCTCTCATTCGCCCAGGACATCACCATCACCGCTGATCCGGCGCTCGCCGCGCTCAGCGCCGAGGAAATGGTGGCCAAGCGCCAGGCGATCATGAAGGAGGACGGCGGGATCCTGAAGGGCGCCGATGCCCTGAGCGGAGCCGATGCCGTTTCCGCCGCCGGTCACCTGATCACCAACCTCTCCAATCTCACCGTGCTGTTTCCCGAGGGTTCGGCGGTTGGCGATACCGAAGCGCTGCCGGTCATCTGGGAGAAGAACGCCGAGTTCCAGGCGCTTCTCGTTGCCGCCGTCACGGCCGCCACCGCCATGAAGACGGCGGCCGAAGCGGGCGATGCCACCGCCTACGCCGCTGCGATCAAGGCAGTTGGGGCGACTTGCGGCCAGTGTCACGAGACCTTCCGGCTCAAGAGCTGAGACTCGGCGAATAGGGCGACAGAAGGGCGGTAAGCCGCCCTTCCGTTGCATTTCTATCGGTGGTCGGGACGGTCGTTCTGTGCTTAGGTATTTTCCAATCGTGCCTTGAGCCGTTGGAGTATCACCCTTGCAAGTTCGTATCGTCATCGCCGCCATCGCCGGCCTGCTTAGCTTTTCCGCCGGCCCTGCCGCGCTGGCTCAGACCCCGGCAGATTTCACCAAGTTCAACGAGACCTGCCTCGCCGCAGAGGCCTTCCTGCTCGGAGAGGTGCCCGCCGGTGTCGATTCATCGCTGATCCTCACGCCGCTGTGCGGCTGCCTGACCGGCGCCTTCAAGGACATGCCGCAAAAGGACGTCGACATCCTTGCTGCCGATCTGCGCGGCGAAGGTACCGACGAGGCGCATACCGCGCACGGCAGCTACGAACAGGTCACCAACCTCGCCCGCGAGGGCCTGACCACCTGCTTTGCCAGCCCCGAGGTCACCGCCGCCATGCAGGCCGTTACCCCGCCTGCCGCCGATCCGGCAGCGCCGGCGCCGGCCGATCCCGCGGCTCCGGCAACGCCGCAATAACCTATCGATGAGGGGGGCGCTTCGGCGCCCCTTGCTTTTTGCCGGCGCTGCAGTCAGATTGCGCGCCATGAAAACCGGCACCGCGACCTGCATTACCGGCTGCATTATTATCCGCTAAGCATTGCTGGCGGCGCGGTTTTCTTCATCCTCTGATCTCTAGTCCGAAGAACCCGTCCGCGAGCGTCTTATCGTGCGCGAGGAACTGTGACTTGGGCCAAACCACACTGAAGCTCCACAACACGCTGACCCGGGCGAAGGAGGACTTTGTCCCCATCGATCCCAACAACGTCCGCATGTATGTGTGCGGGCCGACGGTCTACGACTATGCCCATATCGGCAATGCCCGCCCGGTGATCGTCTTCGATCTGCTCTACCGGCTGCTGCGCCACGTCTATGGCGCCGCTCACGTCACCTATGTCCGGAACATCACCGACGTCGATGACAAGATCAACGCGCGCGCCGTGCGCGACTACCCGGGCCTGCCGCTCAACGAGGCGATCCGCAAGGTCACCGAGAAGACCGCCAACCAGTACTTCAAGGATGTCGCCGCCCTCGGCACGCTCGAGCCCGACCACCAGCCGCGCGCTACCGACCACATCCCCGGCATGCAGTCGCTGATCACCTCGCTGATCGGCAGCCGACACGCCTACGAGGCGGCCGGTGAGGTGCTGTTCGACGTCGGCTCCATGCCCGATTACGGCAGGCTCAGCGGCCGCAACCTCGACGACAATCTCGCCGGCGCCCGTATCGCCGTCGAAGCGCACAAGAAGAACCCGGCCGACTTCGTCCTCTGGAAGCAGTCGAGCCCCGAGGAGCCCGGCTGGGAGAGCCCGTGGGGCCGGGGGCGTCCGGGTTGGCACATCGAGTGCTCGGCGATGAGCGAGCGCTACCTCGGCCAGCTCTTCGATATCCACGCCGGCGGCCTCGACCTGATCTTCCCGCACCACGAGAACGAGATCGCCCAGTCGCGCTGCGCCCATGGCACGCCTGCCATGGCCAACTACTGGTTGCACAACGGCTTCCTGCAGGTCGAAGGCCAGAAGATGTCGAAGAGCCTCGGCAACTTCATCACCATCTCCGAGCTGCTGGAGACCGAGAAGTTCGGCGGCCGCAAATGGCCGGGCGAAGTGCTGCGCCTCGCCATGCTGATGACGCACTACCGCGAGCCGATCGACTTCTCGGTGAAGCGGCTGGAGGAGGCCGAGCAGAAGCTCCGCGACTGGCAGCGCGCCGCGAAAGCCAGGCCCGGCACTCCGCCGGAGCCGTCAGTCATCGCCGAGCTCACCGACGACCTCAACTTCCACCGCGCTTCGGTGGCGCTGGATGCCATCGCCCGCAAGGCCAACCGCGGTACCGAAACCGCCGCCAACTGCCTCGCCGCCACGCTCGAGTTCCTTGGCTTCACCACCGACGGCCTGCTGACCGCCGCTGCCGCCGACGCGCCGGAAGGCGTCGCCGAAGCCGTCGCCGCTCGCCTTGCCGCCCTCAATGCCAAGGATTTCGCAAAGGCTGACACCATCCGTGCGCAATTGCTGACACAGGGTGTCCAACTGATGGACTACAAAGACGAAGCCGGCCAACGCCAGACCAAGTGGGAAGTGGTGAGGTGAGTGCAGATCGCGACACACGCCCCAGCCTTCCCTCTCCCCTTGAGGGAGAGGGTGCCTCGCGCAGCGAGGCGGGTGAGGGGCAGTACCACCGCCGTCACGACGAGTGGCGTACCAGCCTGACGCCAACGTTACGCCTGCGTGCAAAATCGATGCGAGCCAACGCCACTGAGGCCGAAGCGCTAATGTGGAAGTTGCTTCGCGATCGGCGCTTTGTTGGCTTCAAGTTTCGCAGGCAGTTGCCGATCGGACGTTTCATCGTGGATTTCGTCTGCCCGTCGGCCATGCTCATCGTCGAGCTCGACGGTAGCCAGCACGCCGAGGACAAACGTGATCTGATACGCGACGCCTGGCTGACGTCACGCGGATATCGCGTGCTCCGCGTGTGGAACAACGAGCTCGTCACCGATCGTACTAGCGTGCTTGACGCGATCTGGCATGCCTTGCATCCGGCCCCTCACCCGCCCTTCGGGCACCCTCTCCCTCAAGGGGAGAGGGGCGATGTGGCACGATCTCGCCCCAGCCCACCCTCTCCCCTTGAGGGAGAGGGTGCCTCGCGTAGCGAGGCGGGTGAGGGGCAGTTTAGCCGGGACGAACACCCATGACCGTCATCATCGACCACGTCGGCCTCAAGGTTACCGACTTCGTCCTGTCGCGGGACTTTTACACTGCCGCGCTCGGCGCCCTCGGCATCAAGCTGCTCGCCGAGTTCGAGTATGAAGGCGTGAAGTCGGCCGGTTACGGCGTCGATCGTCCGACCTTCTGGCTCGGCACCGGCAAGACGCTGCGCGGGGGCGATACGCATGTCGCCTTCGTCGCCTCGAGCCGCCCTGCGGTCGAGGCTTTCTACACCGTGGCGCTTGCCGCGGGCGGCCGCGACAACGGTCCGCCCGGCCTTCGCCAGCATTACTCGCCTGACTACTACGCCGCCTTCGTATTCGACCCGGATGGAAACAACATCGAGGCCGTTTATGTCGGCCCGGAGGGAGGACGCCTATGAGCGCTTTGGATCACGTAGCCATTTCGACCGCCGATTATCCCACCTCGCTCGCCTTCTACGAGAAGGCGCTGGCCCCGCTCGGCATCAAGACGCACATGAAGTTCGAGGGCGAGGAAGGGAACGTCGCCGGTCTCGGCTCCGAGCAGCCGTTCCTGTGGATCGGCGACGGCGGCAGGCTCACCGGTGGCCGGGTGCATCTGGCGTTCAGCGCCCCCAATCGGGCTGCGGTCGATGCCTTTTACGCCGCCGCGATCGCCGCCGGCGGCAAGGACAATGGGCCGCCGGGTCTGCGCCCGCACTATCACGCCACCTACTACGCCGCCTTCGTCTACGATCCGGACGGGCACAATATCGAAGCTGTGTGTCATGCCCCGGAGTGAGGCGACCGGCGGTCCGCCGTTCACCGGCGGCTGCCAGTGCGGCGCGGTGCGCTTCGCCGTCGGCCGGCTCGGCCGCGGCTCGATCTGTCACTGCCGCATGTGCCAGAAGGCCTTCGGCGCCTTTTTCGGTCCGCTGGTCACCTCGTTCGAGGTGAGCTGGACCCGCGGCGCGCCGAAATATTTCGAGAGCTCGGACAAGATCAAGCGCGGCTTCTGTGCCGACTGCGGCACGCCGCTGACCTATGAGGAGATTGGCCGTCCAGCCGATCAGCAGGTCGAGATCGCCATCGGCGCCTTCGATGATCCGACGGTCGCCGCGCCGGCGATCCAGGTCAATCTGGCCGACAAGCTGCCGTTCTTCGATGGCCTCGCCGCCCTGCCGGTGCGCACCGAATACGCGGCCGGGTGGCACGAATTCATGGCGAGCCTCGTCAGCCACCAGCACCCCGACCACGACACGGCCGAATGGCCACCGAAACAAGGTTTCCCGGCGTGACTCTGCGCAGCTATTACCCCGAGATCGAGCCCTACGCCTCCGGCCATCTCGACGTCGGCAACGGCCACCAGGTGTACTGGGAGCGTGTCGGCACGTCAGGCGCCAAGCCGGCGGTGTTTCTGCATGGCGGCCCCGGTGGCGGGTTGAGCGCTAACCAGCGCCGCGTCTTCGATCCGGCGCGCTACGATGTGCTGCTGTTCGATCAGCGCGGCTGCGGCAAATCGCGTCCCTTCGCCGAGCTCGAGCACAACACGACCTGGGATCTGGTCGCCGATATCGAGCGGCTAAGGCAGATGGTCGGCGTCGAGCAGTGGCTGGTGTTCGGCGGCTCCTGGGGCTCCTCACTGGCGCTGGCCTATGCGCAGAAGCATCCCGAGCGCGTCACCGAACTGGTGCTGCGCGGCATCTTCACGCTGCGTCGCTGGGAGCTGCTCTGGTACTACCAGCACGGCGCTTCGCTGCTCTTCCCCGACAAGTGGGAGCGCTTCATCGCCCCGATCCCGCCAGCCGAACGGGGCGATATGATCGCCGCCTACCGGCAGCGGCTGACCAGCCCGGATCGCGATGTCCGGCTTGGCGCCGCCCGGGAATGGGCGCGCTGGGAAGGCGAAACCATCACGCTGCTGCCCGACCGTGAGGTCAGCGACGCGTTCTACGGCGAGGAATATGCGCTGGCCTTCGCCCGCATCGAGAACCACTATTTCGTCCATGCCGGCTGGATGGACGAGGGCCAGCTGATCCGCGATGCCGAAAAGCTTCGCGACATCCCCGGGGTCATCGTCCAGGGCCGCTACGATATCGCCTGTCCACCGCAGACCGCGTGGGACCTGCATCAGGCCTGGCCGGAAGCCGAGTTCATCATGGTCGAGGGGCAGGGGCATGCGCTGAGCCAGCCCGGCATTCTGCACCATCTGATCGAAACCACGGATCGCTTTGCGGGAGGCGGAATGTGACTGACGACAGCTATCGTTTTCGCGAGTATTCGGGCGGCTGCCAGTGCGGCGCGGTGCGCTGGCATGCCACCGAGCTCCGGGACAATCCCCATTTCTGCCACTGCCGCATGTGCCAGAAAGCCGCCGGCAACGTGTTCATCGATCTCGTCGGCATCCGCCACGAGCACCTGACCTGGACGCGCGGCAAGCCCAGCGAGTTCAATAGCTCTGATGTGGCGGCGCGTGGCTTCTGCAGCAATTGCGGCACGCCGCTCTACTATCGCTCTCTCGGCGGACCGCATGTCTCGATGACCATCGGCTCGTTCGACACCCCGCACCTGGTGCCCATCCTCTACGAGATGGGCCTCGAGGGCCGCCACCCGAACCTCCGACCCGTCCCCGGCGCCGAGCAGATCGGCACCACCGAGGAGGGGGACGGCGTCGAAGCCGTGGCCCGCGTCCGCGCCTCCAACCATCAGCACCCCGACCACGACACCGACAAGTGGGTCATGGGAGGTGCCGATGGCTGAAGCACTCGCTACCGGCGGCTGCCAGTGCGGCGCCATCCGCTATCGGTTCACTGCGCCGTTCGACGACGTGAGCCTTTGTCATTGCCGCATGTGCCAGAAGGCGACGGGCGGGCTGTTCGGCGCTTTCGCCGGCGCGCCGGCTGAAAGCTTCGAACTCACTCGGGGCAGCCTTGGGATGTTCCGCTCGTCCGATACGGTCGAACGCGGCTTTTGCCCTGCCTGTGGTACGCCGCTGACGTTCCGCCGTCCCGGCGGCAGCTACGTCAGCGTCACCATTGGTTCGCTCGATCACCCTGAAGCCGTGTCACCGACTGAGCAGACCTGCACCAATAGTCGCCTCCACTATGTGGGGGCGCTTGCCGAGGTTCCCGACCTGCCACCGATCGAGGAGGTTGCCCCCGATCTCGCGCAACGCATTCGCGCGACCAATCACCAGCACCCCGACCATGACACCACCGACTGGGTCCCGCGCTATGTCTGAAGTCCATCTGTCCGGCGGCTGCCAGTGCGGCGCAGTCCGCTTTCGCGTCGACCAGCAGCCCGACAACGTCCATGTCTGCCACTGCCGTATGTGCCAGAAGGCGGTAGGTGGGCCGTTCGCCGTGATCTGCCCGGTCGACAAGGTGAACTTCCACGTCACCCGCGGCGAGATCAGCTGGTTCAAAAGCTCCGAGCTCGCCAATCGCGGTTTCTGTCGCCAGTGCGGCACGCCGCTGATTTTCGACTACCCCTGGGCCCCTGATATCGGCGTGCTCTCCGGCGCCTTCGACGAGCCTGACCGCGTGCCGCCGGTGATCCAGTACGGTAACGAAAGCCGCGTCGCCTGGTATGCCCACATCGGCGAGCTGCCGGGCAGCACGCCGACCTATTCCGTCGACCCCGAAGGCCGCCTCGCCCGAATTAGTAGCTCCAACCGGCAACACCCTGACCACGACACGGCCGAATGGCCGCCCCGTAACTGAGTACCCTGTGATGACTGCCCAAGCGCCTGCCAAGGAACGCCTCTACCTCTTCGACACCACGCTGCGTGACGGCGCGCAGACGGCTGGGATCGAGTTTTCGCTCGAGGACAAGATCTCGGTCACCGCGCTGCTCGAGCGCCTCGGCGTCGATTACATCGAGGGCGGCTATCCCGGCGCCAATGTTATCGACGACCAGTTCTTCACCGAGAGCCGCACCCGCGACGCCGTCTTCACCGCCTTCGGCATGACCAAGCGGGCAGGGCGCTCGGTCGGCAACGATCCCGGCGTGCAGGCGACGCTCAACGCCGTATCCGATGCCGCCTGCTTCGTCGGCAAGTCGTCGTCGCACCAGGTAAGGGTGGCGCTCGGCATCTCGCTGGAGGAGAATCTCGACAACCTGCGCGAAACCATCGAGGCCACCGTCGCCGCCGGCAAGGAAGCGCTGGTCGATTGCGAGCACTTCTTCGATGGCTACAAATCCGATCCCGACTACGCCTTGCGCTTTGTGCGCACCGCCCTCGATGCCGGCGCCCGCTGGGTGGTTCTGTGCGACACCAATGGCGGCACCATGCCGTCGGAAGTCGCCGCGATCGTCGACGAGGTCGGCAAGGTCGCCCCTGGCGATCACCTCGGCATCCACGCCCATGACGATACCGGCCAGGCCGTCGCCAACACGCTCGCCGCCGTCTCGGCTGGCGTTCGCCAGATCCAGGGCACGCTCAACGGTATCGGCGAGCGCTGCGGCAACGCCAACCTCGTCACTCTCATCCCGACCCTGGCGCTGAAGCCCGGCTTCGCCGACCGCTTCGAGATCGGCGTTACCAGCGAACAACTGGCCGATCTCACCTCGATCTCGCGCGCCTTCGACGACCTGCTGAACCGCGCCCCGGCCCGGCAGTCGCCCTATGTCGGCACCTCGGCCTTCGCCACCAAAGCCGGCATCCACGCCTCGGCGCTGGCCAAGGACTTTTCGACCTACGAGCACGTGCCGCCTGAACTGGTCGGCAACGAACGCAACATCATGGTCAGCCAGCAGGCTGGTAAGTCCAACCTGCTTGCTGCCCTGAAGCGCCATGGCATCGAGCTCGGCAAGGACGATCCGCGCCTAGAGCGGCTGCTGCGCACCGTCAAGGAGCGCGAAGCCCGCGGCTACTCCTATGACGGCGCCGACGCCTCTTTCTTCATTCTCGCCCACGGCGTGCTCGGCACCTTGCCCGAGTTCTTCGACGTCGAGAGTTACCGGACCAGCGTCGAGCGCCGCCACAACGCGCGCGGCGAACAGGTGGTCGTCACCGAGGCGGTGGTGAAAATCCGCATCGGCGACGAGCTGCTGATGTCGGTGGCCGAGGGCAACGGCCCGGTCAACGCCCTCGACCTTGCCATGCGCAAGGATCTCGGCGTGTTCTCGACCCGCATCGCCGACCTCGAGCTGGTCGACTTCAAGGTGCGTATCCTCGACGGCGGCACGGGCGCGGTCACCCGTGTGCTGGTCGAGAGCCGAGATGGCACCGGCGAGCGCTGGTACACCATCGGGGTCAACACCAACATCATCGACGCCTCATTTGAGGCGCTTTACGAGTCGATTACCTATAAGTTGATGAAATCAGAGGCAGCCTGAGACGCCGGAACGGTAGGGGCAGGTTGCCCCATGTTCCCCCGGAGGCCCTGCTGAGCCGGACCGACGACCGCCGTACTTTGCTGCTCGCCCTCGGCGCCGCCGGGGTGACGCTGGCTGTTGTCCTCGGCGTCATCGGCCTGCCCGTGGTCAACGCCTGCGCGGGCGATCCGCGCGGCGTCGTCATTTGCCTCCGCGACATGGCCGACCGCAAGTTCGACCTCCCCGGCACCGTCCCGGGGCAGGTCGCCGAGACGACGCCCGGCGAGGCCCCGGCTCCCCCGGCAACCGTGGTGGCCGAGACCGAAGCTCCGGCCGCAGCGGGAGGGCCGCTTGAAGCGCCGGCGGTTGAGCCTGCGGTCGTCCCGCCCCAACCCATCGAGGCTCCGGCTCCGACCGCCAAACCTGCGCAGCCTGTCGCGGCGGCTCCCGCCGAACCTGCTCCGACGGCAACGCAGCCTGAAGCCGCTGCCCCCGCGCCTCTCGAAATGACAGCCGCCGAACCGGAGCCTGATGTACCCACGCCGTTCAAGCCGAAAGTCCCCGCCACCGAGCCTGTGCCATTGAGCCCCGACGACACCGCCCTGAACTGGAGCGTCCCGTCCGAGCCGCAGGACACCGAGGCGCTTCCGCTCCCGGCCGAGGCGTTGGCGACGCAGGTCGAAACGGCGGACCAGATCGAGGAGCCCGCAATCGGCGCCGCAGAGCTCGCGGCTCAGCCGGAGCCAGCCGCACCGGCAGCCACGCCGTCCGAGCCCGCCACGCCGCCAGTTGCGGCTTCACAGCCTGAGCCGGCCGTGCCTGCCGCTGCCTCCCCGCCCGAGGCGCCCCTTGTGGTCGCCAACGCCGAGCCGGCCGGCTCGCGACCTCCCGCGCCGACCATCGCTGCTCCGGTCGTCCTTGCTCCCACCATCGACGCCATTGAGCTCGATGGCATCAGGAGCTTCGTTTCCGGCTCCGGCCCGGCCGGCGCGCTGATGCGCCTCTATGCCGATGGCGAGTTGATCGGTGAGAGCCCGGTCGAAGCCGGCAGGTGGCTGGTCGAAGGCAGCAACCTGCTCGACAGCCCCCGCCGCGAACTGCGCGTCGAAGCCATCGAACCTGACACCGGCAAGCTGCTGGGCGTCGCCGCGATCACCGTCGAGATCGAGCTGCCCGACGGCGGCGCCCCGCCCGACGAGCGCCCTGAGGAAACCCCGGACCTCGGTAGCGGCGTCGCCCCGGCGCCACAACCCGAACCAGCCCCTGCCACCCTGGCCGCCGCGCCGCCCGGTAGCTCCGCACCTGCGGAATTCGCCGACAACAAGCCATCGGTCACCGCTGCTGTTCCGGCGAGCGAGCCCGTCGCCGAGCCGGCGCTGGTGATCGATCCGGCGCCCACAGCAGCGGTTGCGCCGGAGCCTGACATTGCGGCCATCGAGCCCCAGGCCGAACCCGAGCCGCTGCCGCCCCTGGCGGCCGTGGTTCCCCGGGGAGAGTCCGCCTCAGTCGAAATTCTCGCCCCATCCACCCTGCAACCGGCCACTCTGCCACCAGCTGAGGCAGGCGCCGATGAGCCGTCGACGATCACCCTCCCGACGCCCGAGGCGCCCGCTCTGATCGCTGAGTTCGAGGTTCGCACGGCGGAACCGGCTCAACCTCCGGGCCAGCCCGTCACCATCCTCCGCCTGCTGCCTTTCGGCGATCCGGATGAGGGTCGCTACAACGTTGGCAAGGCCATCATCCGCCATGGCGATACGCTCTGGAGCATCGCCCGCCGCTACTACGGCCACGGCATCCACTACCGCACCATCTTTCACGCCAATCGCGAGCTGATCCGCCGCCCCTCGCGGATCTTCCCCGGCCAGATCTTTGATCTGCCACTGGTCACCGACGACTGACCCTTCCCTGACAGTGTATTGCCGCAAATCCCGTTCAACTGCCCAGTCAGGCAGGTGGTTTCGCCTTGCCTTGGCGAGGCCGATCTTTTATCGCTGAATAACGATGAACCCGATGCATGACGACGACATCGCCAATGTGATGCGGGCCCTCGGACACCCCGTCCGGCTCAACATCCTGCGCATCCTCGCCGCCCAGCGTGCGGGCGATTGCTGCTGCACCGATGTCACGCAGAACCTGTCGCTGGCCCAATCCACAGTCAGCCAGCACATCAAGGTGCTGCTCGACGCCGGTCTGGTCGAGCGCCACCCCAAGGGCACGCGCAACTGCTACTCGCTGCGCGCCGATCGCCTCGCCGATTTCGGCATCGCCTGCACCGGCTTGTTCACCGGCCTAACCGATCACCCGGTCAAAGAGCTCGCCTGATGTCATCCGCCGATGAGGCAACCAAGCGCCCCACCGTTAGCGCGGAGGAGGGTGGCCTGCTTGCCACTGTACGAAACCTCTGGGGCTACATGTGGCCCGAGGGCCGTCCCGACCTGAAGTGGCGCGTCATTCTTGCCATCGGCGCCCTGCTGGTGTCGAAGGTCGCGACCACGCTGATCCCCTTCGTTTACAAGTGGATCATCGACAGTCTCGACGGCACCACACCCGACACGGCGCTGGTCATGGGCGTCGCTATCCCCATCGTGCTGGTCGTCGCCTTCGGCGTCGGCAACATCATCGATGCCGGCTTCCAGCAATTGCGCGACGTGCTGTTCGCTTCGGTCGGCCAGCACGCCGTGCGCAAGCTGGCGCTCCAGACTTTCGAGCACCTGCACAGACTGTCGCTGCGCTTCCATCTCGCCCGCCGCACCGGCGGCTTGAGCCGGGTCATCGAGCGCGGCACCAAGGGCATCGAGACCATCGTGCGCTTCACGATGCTCAACACCGCCCCGACGCTGGTCGAGTTCGTCATCACCGGCGTCATCTTCATCGTCATGTTCGGCGTCAGCTATCTGAGCGTGCTGGTCGTCACCGTCTGGCTCTACCTGTGGTTCACCATCAAGGCCTCGAACTGGCGCATCGCCATTCGCCGCGACATGAACGACAGCGACACCGACGCCAACGGCAAGGCCATCGACAGCCTGCTCAACTTCGAGACGGTGAAGTACTTCGCCAACGAGAAGATGGAGGCCCAGCGCTTCGATGCCTCGATGGAAAAGTACGAGCGCTCCGCGGTCCGCATCTGGACCTCGCTCGGCTTCCTCAATTTCGGCCAGGCGCTGATCTTTTATGCCGGCACGGTGATCATCCTGATCATGGCGGTGCTCGGGGTGATGAACCGCACGCTGACGCTGGGCGATTTCGTGCTGCTCAACACCTTCCTGATGCAGATCTACCGGCCGCTCAACTTCATCGGCTTCGTCTATCGCGAAATCCGCCAGGGCCTCACCGACATCGAAGAGATGTTCAAGCTGCTCGATCGCGCGCCCGAGATTCAGGACAAGCCGGACGCCAAGCCGCTCAATGTCACCGGTCCGGTGGTGAAGTTCGACGACGTAAAATTCCACTACGACGCCGATCGCCCGATCCTGAAGGGCATCAGCTTCGAAGTGCCCGCCGGCAAGACCATCGCGGTGGTCGGGCCATCGGGCGCCGGCAAATCCACCATCTCGCGGCTGCTTTATCGCTTCTACGATGTCATCGAGGGCAAGATCACCATCGATGGTCAGGACCTGCGCGACGTCACGCAGGAGAGTCTGCGCGCCGCCATCGGCATGGTCCCGCAGGATACCGTGCTGTTCAACGACACCATCGCCTACAACATCCGCTACGGCCGTCCCGACGCGACCGAAGCCGAGGTGCGAAAGGCGGCGGAGCTGGCGCAGATCGGCCATTTCATCGAGAGCCTGCCCAAGGGCTATGACACCCCCGTCGGCGAACGCGGCCTGAAGCTTTCGGGTGGCGAAAAGCAGCGCGTCGCCATCGCCCGTACCATCCTGAAGGGGCCGCCGATCCTCATCCTCGACGAGGCCACCTCGGCGCTCGATTCAAAGACCGAGGAAGACATCAAGTCCGCCCTCGACGTGGTCTCGGCCAACCGCACCACGCTGGTCATCGCTCACCGGCTCTCGACCGTCGTCAATGCCGACGAGATCATCGTGCTGCGCGACGGCCAGATCGCCGAGCGCGGCACCCATCATCGCCTGCTGGTCAAGCAGGGGCTCTACGCCCAGATGTGGAACCGCCAGCGCGAAGCCAGCGAGGCCGAAGAACGCATGCAGCGCGTCGCCAACGATCCCGAAGGCTTCGTCAAGCGCGGCCTGCCTGCGGCGGAGTAGGGGAGTGGCGCTAGAGGTTCGCAAGGCAGCCGATAGCGAGCGCCCCATCATCGAGCGGCTAGTGCAGCTTTATCTCTACGATATGGCGTCGGAGCATCCCTGGCCGCTCGAGCCCGATGGCCGCTACACCTACGATTTCCTAGATCGCTTCTGGCAGCATCCGTATTTGCTCTACGCGAACGGAGAGCTTGCCGGCTTTGTTCTCGTCATCCGGGGTTGCCCGATCACCGGACGCGCCGATTGCTGGTTCATGGCCGAGTTCTTCGTGCTCCGCCCCTATCGTCGACAAGGCCTCGGCGCTGAGGCTACCAGGCAGTTGTTCGTCCGGCATTCCGGCCCGTGGCACGTGGCGGTTCTGCAGTCGAACTGGACGGCGCTGGCGTTCTGGGGCAGGGCGCTGTCCGCCTACGAGCCTGCCGTCGCGCCGACGGTGTTCGACGGCGACAATTGGCTGGTGCACGCGTTCCGGTAGCGCCCGATCCATCGAGGCTGCGGCCACCCCCACCCTTGATCCTCCCCACAAGGGGGAGGGAGACGACAACCTCCACATCGCGGCACCGGCATTCTCCCTCCCCCTTGTGGGGAGGGTAGCGAAGCAGGTTCGGGCGAAGCCGGCACCGTCGCGTACCTGGGTGGGGTAGGCCCTACGCTCCGGCGCAAATGCAACCCGCCCCTTGACCAATTCGTTGCGTCCCACCATCACAGCGTCGGCCAATGACCTCAGCATCCTCCCGCAACGCCTCGCTCGACGCCCTGCGCGTCCTCAGCCTGTTCGGCATCGTGACATTGCATGTCGCCGGTGGCGGCTTTGCCGACAACAAGCCCTTCGGCTTCGTGGTCGACGAACTGAGCCGCTTCGCCGTGCCGGTGTTTTTCCTGATGTCGGCCTACTTCTGGAAGGATGCCGACCTTGCCGCCCCGCTGCGGCTGGCCGGCAAGGTGGCGCGTCGGGTGATGCCGGCCTTCGCCATCATCCTCGCCCTCACCATCGCGCTGCGCCTGCTCGAGGGGGGCCGCCTTGGCTTCGAGCCAACGCCCGCTGATCTGCTTCTGCTGTTGTGGTCCGGCGGGCCGGCTTTCCACCTCTGGTTCCTGCCTGCCCTGGTGCTCGGCAGCGCCGTCGTCGCGACGCTGATGAAGTTCACCGGCCTGCGCTGGACCCTGGCCATTGCGCTCGGGCTCTACCTTATCGGCACCATCATCGGCGCTTACTCACGACCGTTGTTCGGTCACGGCTTCCCATTCTGGATGGATCGCAACGGGCTGTTCTTCGCCCCGGTCTTCCTCGTCGCCGGCATCTTGCTGCGCCGCCACCGCGCCGCGCTCGTCGGCTGGCCGATCCCGGCCATCATCGCAGCTTTGGTCGCCTTCGCAGTCCTCCATCTCGCCGAAGGCTATTTCGTCGTCGGCCGCTACGCCCTCGGCCACGACTACTCGCTCGCCACCCTCGGTTACGCCCTCTCGGTCGCCGTCCTGTTCATGCGCATCGAGCTGACGAACCCCCTCTGGTCGACCCTTGGCCAGGCCACCTTCGGCGCCTACCTGATCCACCTGCTGGTCCTAAAGGTCCTCGCTGGCAATCTCGGCTTCGGCCGCCACTCCCTGCTGATGATCGCCCTCGGCTTCAGCGTCAGCCTCGGTCTGGCCGTTGCCTGGAGGGCAGGGCGGGCGGCGCTCGCTCGGTACCGCGCTACCGCTTAGCCTACAGCCCAAACGAAAAGGCCCGGATCGCTCCGGGCCTTCTCAATTCTTGTCGTGTTGTTCGGCTTATTCGGCAGCCTGGCGGCTGACCACCGTGACGCCGTCCTGCTCGGTTTCGACGAGGCCCGAACCTTCGGTCTTGATGAACCGCTTCGAGCTGTCGATGTCGGCCGGGATCTCGACCGTCTCGCCTTCCGGCGTGACGGCGGTGTGCTTGCGCCCACCGAAGATCGCCCGGAACGGCCAGGCGATGGCGTTGCCGATCGCTCCGAACACCGCACCGAACAGCCGGCCGATCCAGCCCTGGCGGATGACGCTCGGCGCGGTGATCATCACCGGCACCATCACCAGGGTGAGGGCGGTCGAGACGAACAGGCCCGAAACCAGGGCTGCCGACAGGTGGGTGAACCACGAACCAGCAAGGCCGCCCCAGACGATCTCGCGCCGGATGAAGTCGAACTCGACGTTCACCGCCATCGGGATCACGCCAAGCGCCGTGACCGTAGCGGTGAGCAGCACCGGCCGCACGCGCTGGGCAGCAGTGATCAGCATCGCCTTGGTCGGCTCCACCCCATCACCACGGTTGTAGTGGTTGTAGGTGTCGATCAGCACGATACCGTTCTTCACCACGATGCCTGCCAGCGCCACGATGCCGAGGCCGGTCATGATCGCCGAGAAGCTCATCCCGGTGATGGTCATGCCCAGCATCACGCCGGCGAGCGACATGACCACGGTCGAGAGCGTCACCAGCACCTGGTAGAAGCTGTTGTACTCGAGCAGCAGCACCAGGAAGATGATGAACAGCGCGGCTGCCAGTGCCTGCATGATGAAGGCATTGGTGTCGCCGATCTGCTCGTCGGCACCGCCGAAGGCGATCTTGGTCGTCGCCGGGATGTCCTGCGTCGCAACCCATTCCTTGAGCTGGGCGATTTTGGCATCTGCCGCCACGCCCGGTGCAAGGTTCGCCGCCACGCCCATGACGTAGACGCCGTTCTTGCGGCTGATATTGGCGACCTTCGGCACAGCTTCGCGCTTGATGAAGTTCGACACCGGCACCAGACCCTGGGCCGTGACGATCCGCAGCGAGTCGAGGCTGTCGAAGCTGCGCTCATCGAGCGGCAGGCGGACGCGGATATCCAGTTCGTCATCGGCGTCATCCGGCCGGTACGAGCCGAGCTTCACACCCGAGGTAACGAGCTGCACATAGGGTGAAAGTTCACGCACGCCGATGCCGTACTTGGCCGCGGCTACGCGGTCGATCGTCACTTCCCAGTCGATACCGGGAGAGGGACGGCCGTCTTCCACGTCGATGGTGTCGCCGAGCTGGTTCTCCACATAGTCGCGCAGCTTGGTGACCACCGGCGTCAGGTCGGAATAGACCGTGCTTTCGACCGTCAGGTTGATCGCCTTGCCGGCCGGCGGGCCGTTTTCCTGCGCCGCGATCTGCACTTCGAGGCCCGAGATATCCTTCACCCGGTCACGGATGTTCTGGAAGATCTCGGTGGCTTTGACGCGCTCGTTCCACGGCTGCAGCTGCAGGTTGAACTGCCCGATGGTGTCCGGCGGACCGCCGCTCGAGAAGCCGTCGCCGCCACCACCCGAGAAGGTCATGATCGAGTCCTGCACGCCCTGCACCTGCAGGATCTGCGTCTCCACCTCGGCCAGCATGTCGCGGATCTCGATCGGCGAATAGTTGCCGCGGGCGATCACGTTGACCGTGCCGAACTCGGCCTCGGAAGCGGGGAAAGCTTCCATGCCGGTCGGGTTGGCGATGTAGGCATAGAACATGAAGCCGACGACGGTGAAGCCCGCCAGCAGCGACAGGATCGGATGCCGGATCAGGTGCTGCAGCGTGCGCACATAGATGCCCGTCGGCCCCTTCACCTTCTTCACATCGAACTTGTCCGGGTACATGACGACATCAGCGGCTTCCTTGGCCTTGGGGTCGACATGGCTCGAGGCGATGATCGCGCCGATCACCGGCATGAACACCAGTGCCGACAGCAGCGAGGCGCACATTACCACGATCACGATGATCGGCAGGTAGCTCATGAACTTGCCGATGATGCCCGGCCAGAACAGCAGCGGCACGAACGCGCCCAGCGTCGTGAAAGTGGCCGAAACCACCGGCACGAACATCTTGCGCGCCGCGAGGATGAATGCCTCCTTCTTCGAGACACCCTCCTGCAGCTTTCGTTCTGCGTACTCCACCACCACGATTGGATCGTCGACGAGCACGCCCACCGCCAGCACCAGGCCGAACATGATCATCATGTTGATGGTCATGCCGAGCATCTGCACGATGAGGAACGCGATCATGAACGAGATCGGGATCGACGTACCGATCATCAGGGCAGGGCGGACACCGAGCGTCGCGACGCAGGTGACCATCACCAGCGCCACAGCAGTCAGCACCGCGGCTTCGAGCGAGCGGAACAGGTTCTTGGTGGTGTCGGCCTGATCGATCAGGAAGCTATGCTGGATACCGGCCGGCCAGTCCTTGACGAACTCGGTCGTAACCGCGCGCACCTGATCGGAAACATCGATGACGTTGGTCCCGAGCTCCTTGATCACCCCCAGGGTGATCGCTGGCTGTCCGTTGACGTGAGCGTACTGGGTCGCGTCCTGGAACGTCCGGGTGATCGTCGCCACGTCGCCGAAGGTGACGACATTGTCGCCATCCGCCTTGATCGGCAGCGAGTAGACATCCTGCGCATTGGTGATGAGGCCCGGCACTTCGACGTTGAACGAACCGCGGCCGGTGTCGAGCGTACCGCCGGGCACCACCATGTTGTTCTTGGCCAGTGCATCCAGCAGTTCGCCGGCCGTGAGGTTATAGGCCTCGAGGCGGCTCATATCGATGGTCACCGCCAGCATCTCGTCGCGCGACCCGGAAATGGTAACGCTCTGCACGGTCGGGATTTCTTCGAGCCGGTCCTGCAGATCCTTGGCGCTCTGCACCAGGGCCCGCTCCGGCACGTTGCCGTAGAGCGCCACCGAGATCGAAGGCTGGTTGGTGAACGAGATCTCCGTCACCGACGGCTCCGTCGCGTCCTCGGGAAGTTCCGAGGCGACGCCGTCGAGCTTGGCGCGGATGTCCGCCAGCGCCTTGTCGCTATTGGCGTTCACGTCGAACTCGAGGAACACCGAGGCATGACCGGTCGTTGCGGTCGAAGTGTAGTTCTTGAGTCCGTCGATGTCTTTGACGCGATCCTCGATCGGCTTGGCCAGCAGCCGCTCCGCGTCACGCGGAGAGACGCCGGTCTGGCTGGTCGAGACGTAGAAATACGGGATGTCGATGGCCGGGAAGCTCTCCTTGGGCAACGACATGTACGCGCTGAAACCGGCGAACAGCAGCAAAGCCATCACCGTCAACACGACCCGCGGCATGCGCAGGACGCGTTCGAGGAAATTCATCATGAGTGCACCCCTTCAGCGGCGGTCTCGGCCTCAACCGATTCCGGCTTGCCCGTAACGTTGGTCGCGTTGACCTTCTGACCCGGCACGACATATTCCTGACCCATCGTGATCACATCGACCGTCGGGGGCAGGCCCGTGACCCAGACGCCCTCGCGGGAGTCCGAGATGATCGTCACGGGGTAGAACTCAACGACGCCGTCCTTGACCGAGCGGATACCGAGCGTGCCCTCGTCATTCAGCGTCAGCACCGACTGCGGCAGCAGGTGCGCCGGCACCGTGCCCATGGTGACCGTGGCCGTCGCCGTCACGCCCGACAGCACCTTGCCGTCGGCGTTCGGGATCTCGATCTCGACCGGGAACGACCGCGTGGCTTCGTCGGCGAGCGAGGCAATGTAGCTCACCTTGCCCTCGACCTTCTGGCCGGTCACCGTCTCGACGCTTGCCGCCAGCCCCAGCTCGGCGCGCGCGATGCGGGCCTCAGGCACATTGGCGACGAACAGCATCGGGTCGAGTTCGACCACCGTGGCGCACGGCTGGCCGGGGCTCAGCACGCTGCCCACCGTCGCCACCGGATCCTGCACGATACCGGCGACCTTGGTGGTCACCTTGGCGCGGTCGAATTCCTGCTTGGCCTGATCGAACGCCGTCTGCGCCTGCCGCAGGGCGGCCTCCGCGACGATGCCCGTATTGTTGGCGGCGAGACCCTTGTCGCGCAGCGCCTTGTTGGAGTCGTAGGCATTCTGCGCCTGCGCCAGCGCGGCCTCTGCCTGCGCCACCGCGGCTGCCCGCGTACCCTCTTCAAGCGTGCAGATGATGTCGCCGGCCTTCACCGCCTGGCCCTTGGTGACGTTCACCGCTGTCACCACGCCCGAAGTCTCGGGGGTGATGCTGGTCACGGTCTTGGCCTTGGTGCGGCCGCGCAGCGGCACTTCCACCGGCATGGCCTGCATCGCGTAGGTTTCGGTACGCACCGACTGGGCCGGCGCCGAAGCGCCGCTGCTCTCGGCGACGCGCTCGGCAATCGTCAGCGCCGGATCGACCGCGCCCTCGGCGACGTGATGCGTCGTCTCGGCGCCCTCGGCGTCCTTGCTGAAGAACGAGACAATCGGCTTTTCGCCGTTACCGGGGCCATTGCCGCCGGCCACAAAAACGCCGCTGCCGAGCCACAAGGCCCCGGCAATGACAATGGCGCCGGCAACGCCGTAAGAAACGATCGCACGCATTCTGATACCCTCTATTCCGCTGCTGCAGCGTCGTCCCTATCGGGACGGGCCAGCGCTATCAGTTCATCCCCGTGCGCCTCGATGTAGTCACGAGCCGCCTGCATACAAGTCCGCCCGTAATCGATGACCCAGGCGTCTCCGGGGTGGTTGTGTTGTTGCTTGAGCCGGTCGAAGTCGGCGAGCGTCGCGTCGATCTCGACGATTCGTTCGTTCAGCCGCTGCTCGACCAGCGATTGCGGGAGTTCCGAGGCGAAGCGCAGGAACAGCAGAAACTCGCTGCGGAACTCGTCTTCGCCAAGCTTCTCGAACATCGACTGAATGAACGCAGCGCGGCCGGCCGCTGTGATCGAATAGATCTTCTTGGCGGGCTTGCCGTCCTGCTGTTCAACGCGCGCCGTGACCAGCTTTTCCTGTTCGAGGCGCGCAAGCGACGGATAGATCGCCCCATAGCTGGCGTCGATGAAATACGAATACTCCCCTTCAACGGAGAGCTTTCGGATCTCATATCCAGTCGCGTCGCCATCATAGAGGATGGCAAGGCAGATGGTTCTGACGTTCATTGGCTTCCTATCCGGCTGGTATATAACGGACCAGCATATGCCGGGCCTATATATGGAGCCGGAAAAAAGCGCAACAAGGGCTGGAAGAGGGGCTGCCATGCATTTTCTTCATGGCCAACCGTTTGAATACTAACGGTTTCCGTCAGGCGCCGGTAAACCGCAGCATCTCGGCAAGGGCCCGCAAGGCCAGTTTCTCGCTGGCTGCGGCCACGAACCAGGCATTGAGGAACTTGTCGTCCCGGTGTCCGCAGGTGAGCGGCAACCCGTCCATTCCCAGTACCACACCACCCGCAGCTTGCAGCACTGCCTGCCCCGCTGCGGTGTCCCATTCCGAAGTTGGGGTAAATCGCGGGTAAAGCTGTGCGGCGCCTTTGGCCAGCAGGCAGAACTTCAGCGACGAGCCGACCGACACGTCCTCAGCCACCTCGAGTGTGTCGCAGAGTTCGGCCAGCGCGGCATGTCCGTGTGAGCGGCTTGCGACAATGCGCAGCGGATGCTCGGCCTCGGCCACCTGCAGCGGCTCGACGCCCTCGACACTGCCGCCAACGACGCGCCCGGCAAACGCCCCATCCGGCCCGCCCCAGTAAATCTCGCCCGTTGCCGGCGCCAGCACGACGCCGCTCACCGGATGCCCATCCTCGCAATAGGCGATGTTCACGGTGAACTCGCCGTTGCGCTTCAAGAACTCCTTGGTGCCGTCGAGTGGGTCGACCACGAAGTAGCGCGCCCCCAGCTCGGGGATCCGTCCCGCCGCCACGCTCTCCTCGGCCAGCACCGGCAGGCCGGTCTCAGCGAGGGCCTCGAGGATGATCGTCTCGGCCCGCTGGTCGGCCTCCGTCACCGGCGAGCCGTCGGCTTTCTCCATTGCCACCACCGGGCGTTGGTAGACCTCGAGGATCACTTCGGCTGCCGCGATCGCGGCGCGGTTCATCAGTTCGGCAAGTGGCATGCTCATTGGATTTCGACATCCAGTCCGAGGTCCAGCGGCCTGGCGCCCATGGTGATCTGGCTCGATGAGATGTAGTCGACCCCGGTCTCGGCGATGCCGCGTACCCGCTCCAGCGTCACCCCGCCCGAAGCCTCGAGCCGCGCCCGTCCCTCGTTCAGCTTCACTGCTGCCCGCAGCAGCTGGTTATCCATATTGTCGAGCATGACGATCGTCGCGCCGGCCTCCAGCACCTCGGCCAACTCGTCGAGGCTGGTCACCTCGATCTCGATCGCCACCAGATGCCCCGCGGCCGCTCGCGCCGCCCGATAGGCCTTGCCGGCCCCGCCCGCCACCGCGATGTGGTTGTCCTTGATCAGGATGGCGTCGCTCAATGCGTAACGGTGGTTCGCGCCGCCGCCGCAGCGCACCGCATATTTCTCGAATGCCCGGAGCCCCGGCGTGGTCTTGCGCGTGTCGCAGATGCGCGCCCCGGTCCCGGCCACTGCTTCTACAAACTGATGCGTATGTGCGGCGATGCCGCTGAGATGATTCAGGAAATTGAGCGCCGTGCGCTCGCCGGCCAGCAACTGCCGTGCATCGCCCGATACGACCGCGACGATATCGCCCTTGCTCACTGAGGACCCATCGGTCAGCTGCGGATCGAACGACACGGCGCCACCCAGTTGCCGGAACACCTCGAGCGCCACCGGCAACCCGGCGATTACCCCGGCCTCGCGGGCCGAAAGCGTGGCGGTCGCCTGTGCGCCCGCGGGGATCGTCGTCTGTGAGGTGAGATCGCCTGCAAGCCCCAGGTCTTCAGAAAGGGCGCGACGGACCGCATCCTCGACGAGGGCAGGGGGCAGGGCGCCGATAAGGGTGTCGCGCATGTCTGGGCTCTGGTGCTGGCGGCGAGCGGTTTACGCGACCGAGCCATCCCGCGCAATGCCGCCACGTCCCCGCGACCAATATCTCCGTGTCCGGAACAAATGGCGCTCACACTCGTTGGGTCCCCTGCGCCAGTTCAGGGCGGGTTGGCTGTTGCATCACAAGAAGAATGGAGAAAACAATGCAGCTCAAGCGCTTATTGCTTACCACCACGAGCCTTTGCATGCTCTCGCTGCTCCCCCTCACTGCCCTGGGGCAGGATGCGGGGCTGACAGCGGCCTACAATGCCTATGTCGAAGCCCAGAGCGGCGATGACGCCGACGCCAAGGCTGCGGCCGAAGCAGCCTTCCTTGCCGAATGCCAACGCATCGGCGCACCCGACCTGCAACAATGTATCGCCATCGCCACTGGCGCCGCGAAAGTCGAGCAGCCTGCGCCGCCCGCCGAAGAAGCCGCGCCACCGGCTGAAGAGCCCGCGCCGCCAGCCGAGGAGCCAGCGGCTCCTGCTGAAGAACCGGCACCTCCCCCGGCTGAGGAACCGGCCGCTCCGGCTGAACAGCCTGCTCCAGCAGAGCCGGCCCCGGCTGCTGAACAACCCGCCGAGCCGCCTGCTGCCGAACAGCCCGCCGCTCCCGCGGAGCAGCCTGCCGCTCCCGCGGAGCAGCCTGCAGCTCCCGCTGAACAGTCGCCGGCCAGCGATCCGGCACTGATCGCCGCGTTCGAGGCCTACGTCTCCGCCGGTTCCGGCGGTGATGCCAACGCCAAGGCTACCGCCGAGGCCGCCTTCCTCGCCGAATGCAACCGTCTCGGCATCCAGTCGCTCGACGAGTGCCTGGCGCTGATGGGCGGTGCGCCGGCTCCGGCCGCACCTGCCGAACCCGCAACGCCCGCCGAACCGGCCCAGCCGGGTGAGCCGGCGCAGCCGGGCGAGGCTCCGGCGACCGACCAGTCCGGTCAGCCGCTCGAAGTGGTTCCCGATCAGGAGACGCCTGACGCGCCGGCCGCCCCGGTGCTCGACAGCGCCAAGGATGCTGCGGAGGCCGGCGCCGAACAGCCCGCTCCTGCCCAGCCGCCTGCCGCCGAAGCTCCGCCGCCGGCAACCGATGCCGAGGCCCAGACCCAGGCACCGCCGCCGGCCGAGGAGGTTGAGGCGGCCGTCGCTACCGAGGGCAAGCGCGTCGACCAGCTCCCGGCACCGGAAGCGCCGCCTGCCGCTCAGGAGGCCAAGAAGGATGGCGACCGGCTGATCATCAACATCGGCATCCACATCGACATCTTCACGCCGTACAAGGATCGCGACCGCATCGGCCGCGGCGATGAGGTCTACTATGAGGAGCTCGACAACGGCCGCTATCGGCAGACCGTCATCCGGTCGGATGGCACGCGTGTTGTGACCGTATGGAACCGCTATGGCGAAATCATCCGCCGCGTGAAGGTGCTGCCCGACGGCACTCGCATCATCCTGGTCTTCTCCCCCGATGACCGTCGGGACGACGACTGGCGCGATCCGGGCGACGAGCTGCCGCCGTTCTACCTGCCGATCCCGGTGGACGACTACGTGCTCTACAGCGAGCGCTCCGACGAGGCCGATATCGAGCGCTTCCTCAGCGAACCGCCGCTGGAAAAGGCCGCCCGCGTCTACACCGTCGATGAAGTGAAGCGTTCGGCCCGTATCCGCGACACCGTCCGCCGCGTCGAGATCGGTGACCTGACCTTCGAGACCGGCTCGGCCCAGCTCGGCCGCGATCAGGTCGGCTCGCTCGGCAAGGTGGCCGAAGCGATGAAGAAGATCCTTGCCCGCAACCCCGGCGAGACCTTCCTCATCGAGGGTCACACCGACGCGGTCGGCTCGGACGAATCCAACCTCGTCCTCTCCGACGAGCGCGCCGGCACCATCGCCGACCTGTTGACCGAGTTCTACGACATCCCGCCGGAGAACCTCACCACGCAGGGCTATGGCGAGCGCTACCTCAAGGTCGAGACCGACGGCGCCGAACGGGCCAACCGCCGCGCCACCGTCCGCCGCATCACCTCCCTGGTCTCCGGCGGCCAGAGCTGACCGAAGCACCTACGGTGAAAGTATGGAACCCGCGCTCCGGCGCGGGTTCTTCTTTGAGCGAGGCGGTAGAGAGGCAGGCTCTCGGTGTCCGCCATAGACAAGCCACGCTCCTAAGTCTAATTGAACGTCGTTCAGTTCTGGAGTTGCCCATGGCCCGCCGTGCCGACCATTCGAAGGAGGAGCTTGCTAGCCTCGTCGTCAACACCGCAGAGGAACTGATCGCCGAGGAGGGGATCGACGCCTTCTCGGCCCGCTCGCTGAGCCGCGCCATCGGCTACACCGCCGGCACGCTCTACCATCACTTCAAGGATCTCGACGACATCGTCACCCAGGTGAACACCCGCACCCTGGTGGGCCTTGCACGCGCCTTCGCTGATGCGACGCCCTCCGACGATCCGCGGCAGATGCTGCACAATTACGCCGATGCCTTCCTCGGCTACATCACGTTGAAGCGAAATCTCTGGAACGCCCTGTTCGAGTTCCGCCGCAAGCCCGATCAGCCGGTGCCGCCCTGGTATGTCGAGGCCATCGCCTCGCTGATCCGCATCATCGCCCAGTGCTTTGCCGATATCCGCCCCGACCTCGACGACAAAGCCGCCCGCCAGTCCGGCCAACTGGTCTTCGCCTCGATCCACTCCGTCGTCTCGCTCGACAGTTCGGGCCGCCTCAACCTGATCATGGACCGCGACATCGGCAAGGTCGTGCATGAGCTCGTCGACATGAACATCCTCGCCTACACCCACCGCACGAAGTAGGCAGGTCTCCGCCAATGCCAGCGTCACCTCGGTGAAGGCCCAGGTGCCGGGCCTATCGGCGAACTTGCCACCAGACAGCGCCCCAAACTCGTGTCATCCCTGCCAATGCAGGGATCCAACTCACCACCTGCACCAGCTGATGGATGGGTCCCAGCTTTCGCTGGGATGACAGCCGGTGGGTGGGCGCGACCATAACTTAGCGTATACGGGTGAAGGCCGGAAAACCCACTCCGCCATCCCCTGTTTCTACACCAGAAGCCGCCGCAACCCATTGAATCCGTTTAACCTCATCTTTCGCCTAAACACCGTTCAATTTATGACTTGAACGCCGTTTAAAATCCTGTATGTTGATCCTCGTGAACAGCGTTCAATTAAACGCCGACACCAACCGAAGGGAGACGTACTGCGATGTTGAACGTTCTGAAGACCCTGTTCCGGGGCGCCTCGGCCCGCGCCGAAGAGCAGCTCACCGACCATTTCGCCATCGACCTCATCGAACAGAAGATCCGTGAGTCCGAGGGGGCATTGTCGCTCGCCAAATCGACCCTCGCCGCCCTGATCATCCGTCAGCGCAACGAGACCCAGACGCTCAGCCGCCTCGAGACGCAGATTGACGATCTCGAGACCCGGGCCCGTCAGGCGCTGGCCGCTGGCCGTGAGGATCTTGCCGCTGACGCCGCGACCGCCATTGCCAACCTCGAAAACGAGCGGGCCGTGCGCCGCGATACCCTCGATCAGCTCGCCAACCGTGTCGCCCGCACCCAGGCCTCGGTGGAGAAGGCGAACCGCCGCATCATCGACCTGCGCCAGGGCATGATTTCGGCCCGCGCCGCCGATGCTGAACGCAAGGCGCAGAAGTCGCTCAACCGCTCGATCGGCGCCACCAGCTCGATCCGCGAGGCGGAGGAGCTGATTGCCCGCGTCGTCAACGGCCCCGATCCCTTCGCCGAGAGCGAGGTGCTCGACGAGATCGACGCCGGCCTCAGCGAGAAGGGTATCCGCGACCGCCTCGGCGAAGCCGGCTTCGGCGACAAGACCAAGGTCCACGCCGACGACGTGCTCGCCCGCCTCAAGTCCACCAGCCTCTGAGCCGCAACCACAAACGCATTCGAACCAAAGGGAACCACCGAAATGAACGCCGACAACAACCAAGTCTACATCATGTTCAACGCCGCCGGCGTCGCCGCCGCGCTGTTCCTCCTGTCGCTGTCGCTCTGGCTCGCGCCCGTCGACATCTCGACCAAGGGCTACTGGGGCATGGGCATCGTGCTGCTGATGGGAAGCCTCGTAAACCTCGTCAAGTACCGCACCGATGACCGCAACGCCCGGGATGTGGTGCGCCAGCTCGAGCAGGCCAAGAACGAGAAAATCCTCAAGGACTACGTCGGCAACCAGTGATCCCCAGGGTCATTGTAGTGATCCCAGTCACCGCCGACGAGAAAGCCCCGGGCCAGTGCCCGGGGCTTTTGTTTCGAGTTGGCGGGAGAAAGCGAAAACTTGGGCTTAGCGCAGCTAAGTCCTTAGTTTTTGCCAGAGTGGTGCGGAGCCATCGTGCCTGAAGCCCCCACCAGCTTCACCCCAGTCGATACGGCACCACTTCGCGTCGGTCGACATCGATCTCCAGCCGCGCATCCATCGGCGGCACCGAGCGCTGGATGCAGTTGGTCCGGGGGCAGATCCGGCAACTGATCCCGATCGGCTCGAAGCCGCGGGAGAGGTCAAGGTCCGCCGCATAAGTGAGCTTGCTCGCATGCGCCACCTCGCAGCCCAGCGCGTAGGCATAGCGCCGCACCGGTCCGCGAAACCCGCCAGTATGCTTTTCTTCCGACCAGGCTAGACAGAGGTACCGATTGCCGTCCGGCGTCTCTGCCAGCTGCCGCGCGATCCGCCCATTATGCTCGCCGAATACCCGGTGCACATTCCAGAGCGGGCACGCGCCGCCGAAGCGCGGGAACTGCAGTGGCGTTGCCGAGTGCCGCTTGGTGATCGTCCCCGCCGCGTCCACCCGCGCAAAAAAGAACGGCACGCCGCGCGCCCTGGGCCGCTGCATGGTCGAGAGCCGATGCCCGACCTGCTCCATCGACGCGCCGAACTCGAACGCCAGTTCCTCGACGTCGTAGCCAGTGCGATCCGCCGCCGCGAGGAACGCTCCATACGGCATCTGCAATGCCCCGGCGAAGTAGTTGGCCAGTCCCAGCCGGCAGATATCGGCCGCCTGCCGGGTCTTGAACTCCGCCCCGGTGACGATCTCGTCGATCAGTTCCGCCTGTTCGATCAGCGCCAGCTGCACGCCAAGCTGGAAATACTGCGTCGCTGGCGCCAGCCTCCCGTTCAGCACGATGGTGCGCGACGCCCGCTCGAACCGCCGCAACTGGTCCGGCGAGTTCGGCTCCTCGAACACTACCGAAACCCGATGGCGTGTTGTCAGGTAGTTCGCCAGTCGCTCGAGCCGCCCATGCAAGGCGAGGCCGATGCTCGCCGCCAGGTTCTCGGCAGCCAGATCAAGCGGATCGATATAGTTGTTGGCGTAGTGGAAGAAGTCGCGGACTTCCTCGTAGCTGGTTTGCAGGCCGGGGCCGCCGACCATCGCCGCGTCCGCCCCCATCAGCCGCTCGTTTGCCTTGCGATAGGCCTCGTAGAGCCGCAGCATCGCCCGCGCCGTATCGGGTGCGCTGGCCGCCACCGACTTGAGCTCGATCAGCCCCGGCGCTGCCTCGCCGAACAGCGGGTCGGCCATCGCTTCACGCAGGTCGGCCAGCACCCGGTCGGCCCCTTCCGAGGTCAACTCCCCGAGGTCGAGCCCGAAATTCTCGGCAAGCGTCAGCATCAGCGAAGCCGTCAGCGGCCGCTGGTTGTTTTCGATCTGGTTGAGATACGACACCGAGATCTCGAGCCGCCGCGCCAGCTCGCGCTGCGTCAGCCCCGCCTTGGTGCGCGCCGCCCGCACCCGAGCTCCGGCGAAGATCTTACGGTCGGCCATTCGCAAGTTCGCAATTTCACAGTTTGCAACTTTGCAGAATTAGCAGGTCCGCACATTCCTGTCTCTCGTCGCTTCGTCGGACCGTGTAAGCTGGCGATGGGCTTGGAGCGTTTTCAGGAAAAGTTGCAGACTTTTCCGGTTCGAAAGCGCGACCAACAAAGAAGACTTGGAGCATTCGCCGTTCGCCAGAACGGTGAATGATCAACGCTCAGGGGACTCCATGCAAAAGATCATCGCCGCACTCGACCAGCGGCGCAATGAGGCCCGTCTCGGCGGCGGCCAGAAGCGCATCGATGCTCAGCACAGCAAGGGCAAGCTCACTGCCCGTGAGCGCCTCGAGGTGCTGCTCGATCCCGGTTCCTTCGAGGAATACGACATGTTCGTCACCCACCGGGCGGTGGATTTCGGCATGGAGCAGAACATCATCCCGGGCGATGGCGTGGTTACCGGCTGGGGCACCATCAATGGGCGCCTCACTTACGTGTTCAGCCAGGATTTCACCGTCTTCGGCGGCTCGCTCAGCGAAACGCACGCCCAGAAGATCTGCAAGATCATGGACCTCGCCGTGCAGAACGGCGCGCCCGTTATCGGCCTTAACGATTCCGGCGGCGCTCGCATCCAGGAGGGCGTCGCGGCCCTTGGCGGCTATGCCGAAGTATTCTGGCGCAACGTCCAGGCCTCCGGCGCCATTCCGCAGATCTCGGTGGTGATGGGCCCGACGGCGGGCGGCGCGGTCTATTCGCCTGCCATGACCGACTTCATCTACATGGTGAAGGACACCTCCTACATGTACGTGACCGGCCCGGACGTGGTGAAAACCGTCACTTCCGAGATCGTTACCCACGAGGAGCTCGGCGGCGCCTCGACCCACACCAAGGTTTCGTCGGTCGCCGACGCCGCCTTCGACAATGACATCGAGACCCTGCTCGAAGTCCGCCGCCTGTTCGACTTCCTGCCGCTGAGCGCCGCCGACAAGCCGCCCGTGGTCGCCGTCAACGACAGCATCGACCGTGCAGAGCCCAGCCTCGATACGCTGATCCCGGACAGCGCCAACAAGCCATACGACATGCGCGAGGTGATCCTCAAAATCGCCGACGAGGGCGATTTCCTCGAGATCCAGAAGGACCATGCCGGCAATATCCTCGTCGGCTTCATCCGCCTCAACGGTGGGACGGTGGGCGTCGTCGCCAACCAGCCGCTGGTTCTCGCCGGCTGTCTCGACATCAACTCGTCGAAGAAGGCGGCGCGGTTCATCCGCTTCTGCGACGCCTTCTCGATCCCCATCCTGACCCTGGTCGATGTCCCCGGCTTCCTCCCCGGCGTCGCCCAGGAATATGGCGGCATCATCAAGCATGGCGCCAAGCTCCTCTTCGCCTATGCCGAAGCCACCGTCCCCAAAGTCACCGTGATCACCCGCAAGGCCTATGGCGGCGCCTATGACGTGATGGCATCGAAACACATCCGCGCCGACGTCAACTACGCCTGGCCCACCGCCGAAATCGCCGTGATGGGCGCCAAGGGCGCGACGGAAATCCTCTACCGCTCCGAACTTAGCGACAAAGACAAGATCGCCAAACGCACGGCCGACTACGAAGCGAGGTTCGCCAACCCATTTGTCGCGGCGGAACGCGGCTTCATCGACGATGTGATCATGCCGCACAGGACGAGGCGAAGGGTGGCACGAGCGTTCGAAACGCTGAGGAACAAGAAGGCGGTGATCCCGCTGAAAAAGCACGGGAACATTCCGCTGTGAGGGGCTTGGTGCCAATCACCGGCCGCGCCCCGCGCGTCTCCCTCCCCCGTTGCGGGGAGGGATCAAGGGTGGGGGGAGCCGCACACTCGACGGCGGAGGCAAGGCACCCATGAGCACCGAGCTCGCCCGAAAGCTCCGGCGCAACCCGCCCGAACCCGAGCGCCGTATGTGGGCAATCCTCTTCCCGCTGCGACGCCAGGGTTACAACTTCCGCCGTCAGGCCCAGATCGGCGCCTACTATGCCGACTTCGCGTGCCGCCATCCGGCAATAGTGATCGAAGTCGATGGCGAAACGCACACGACCGACCTTGCCCAGACAAATGACGCGACACGCGACGACTATTTCGCTGGGCGCGGCTACCGCGTGCTGAGGTTCTGGAACAACGATGTTATGGAGAATGCAGAGGGTGTCTACCTGACCATCGCAGCGGCACTTGCCGAGATATCCAGCGTAGCTGCTCCCCCCACCCTTGATCCCTCCCCGCGACGGGGGAGGGAGTCGACTGCCAGCTCCGGCGCCAGGCAGTCGGATCCCGACAGGACCACCCCCTGAATGTTCTCCTCCCTCCTCATCGCCAATCGCGGCGAGATTGCCTGTCGCGTTATCCGCACCGCCAAGCGGCTGGGCATCCGCACCATCGCGGTCTACTCCGACGCCGATCGCGACGCAGTGCACGTCAAGCTCGCTGACGAGGCCGTGCACATCGGTGGCTCCGCCGCCCGCGACTCTTATCTCTCGATCGACAAGATCGTTGCGGCCTGCAAGCAGAGCGGCGCCGAAGCGGTACACCCCGGCTACGGCTTTCTCTCGGAGAATCCCGCCTTCGCCGCTGCCCTCGAGGCCGAAAACATCATCTTCGTCGGCCCGCCGGTGAAAGCCATCGAGGCGATGGGCGACAAGATCACCAGTAAGAAGCTGGCTGCCGCGGCCGGTGTCTCCACCGTCCCCGGCCATATGGGCCTCATCGCCGATGCCGAGGAAGCCGTCACCATCTCGCGCTCCATCGGCTATCCGGTGATGATCAAGGCCTCGGCCGGCGGTGGTGGCAAGGGCATGCGCATTGCCCACAGCGATGCCGAAGCCCGCGAGGGTTTTGAGCGTTCGAAATCCGAGGCCGCGTCAAGCTTCGGCGACGACCGCATCTTCATCGAGAAATTCGTCACCGAGCCGCGCCACATCGAAATCCAGCTGATCGGCGATCAGCACGGCAATGTGCTGTGGCTCAACGAGCGCGAATGCTCGATCCAGCGCCGCAACCAGAAGGTGATCGAGGAGGCGCCGTCGCCTTTCCTCGATGCCGCCACCCGCAAGGCCATGGGCCAGCAGTCTGTCGCCCTCGCCAAGGCGGTGGGCTACACCTCGGCCGGCACTGTCGAGTTCATCGTCGACAAGGATCGCAACTTCTACTTCCTCGAGATGAATACCCGGCTGCAGGTCGAGCACCCGGTCACCGAACTGATCACCGGCCTCGACCTGGTCGAGCTGATGTTCCTCGCCGCCGCGGGCGAAAAACTGCCGCTCACCCAGGCTGATGTCGGCATCAATGGTTGGGCCATCGAGAGCCGCATCTACGCCGAGGACCCGTTCCGCAATTTCCTGCCCTCCACCGGTCGGCTCACCCGCTACAGCCCACCAGCCGAGGAGGCCTCGCCCGAACTGGTGGTCCGCAACGATACCGGCGTTGCCGAAGGCGGCGAGATTTCCACCTTCTACGATCCGATGATCGCCAAGCTCTGCACCTGGGCCCCGACTCGCACCGAAGCGATCGACGCCATGGAAGTGGCGCTCGACGAGTTCGAGCTCGAAGGCGTCGGCAACAACATCCCGTTCCTCTCGGCTGTCATGGGGCAGGAGCGCTTCCGCTCCGGCCGCCTCACCACCGGCTACATCGCTGAGGAATTCCCCAACGGCTTCAGTGGCGTAGCGCCGGACGCGGAATCTCTGACGCATCTGGCGGCGCTCGCCTGCTGCTCCGCCTTCGCGCTCGACAAACGGCTCTACCCGACGACGCCCGAACCGCGCGCCGTCATCATTGGCGCCGAGCGCTGGGACTTCTCGGTCCGTGCCGACGGCATCGAGTATTGGCTGACCGCGCCGGACGGCAAGAAGCTGCTGGTCGAAAGCGGCTGGAAGCCCGGCAACAGCCTTTGCATCGCCCGCGTCGATGGGCGCCTGCACCACGTCAAACTCGATCGCGTCACCGGCGGCTTCCGCTTGCGCTGGCGCGGCGCCGATCTCGTCGCGAAAGTGCTGCTGCCGCACGTCGCCGACCTGATGCCGCTGATGCCGATGAAGGTGCCGCCCGACCTATCGAAGTTCCTGCTCTGCCCGATGCCCGGCCAGATCGTTCGCATCGACGTCGCCGAAGGCGATATCGTTGAAGACGGCCAGACCCTCGCCATTGTCGAGGCGATGAAGATGGAGAACGTGCTGAAGGCGGAAAAGCGCGCACGGATCAGCAAGGTCCGGGTCAAACCCGGCAGCGTGCTGGCAGTGGACGAAGTTATCCTGGAGTTCGAGGCGGTATGAGCCAGGTGCTGACTGCTCCCTCCCTCCCAACCTCCCCCGCAAGGGGGGAGGTGCCGTTCAGCGCAACAGTCTCGATGGTGCCCCATGCACCAGCGGGCACCCTCCCCCTCGCGGGGAGGGGTGGGGAGGGGGGAGGGGAGCCCCGATGACTGGGAAACCCATCTTCGCCGACTGGTCAAAACTCGCCCGGAAAGACCTTCGCGACACCCCCGTGGAGTCGCTGAACCGCGACTACGGCGATCTCCCGATCAAGCCGGCTTACTTCCCGGAAGACGCCGCCGCCGATCCCGGCGTTCCCGGCGCCGCGCCGTTCACCCGTGGCGTCCGCGCCACCATGTACGCCAACCGCCCCTGGACCATTCGGCAATATGCCGGCTTCTCCACGGCGCGCGAGTCCAACGACTTCTATCGTAAGAACCTCGCTGCCGGGCAGAAGGGCCTGAGCGTCGCCTTCGACCTCGCCACCCACCGCGGCTATGACAGCGACCATCCACGGGTGACCGGTGATGTCGGCAAGGCCGGTGTCGCTATCGACAGCGTCGAGGACATGAAGGTGCTGTTCGACGGCATCCCGCTCGATCAGATGAGCGTGTCGATGACCATGAACGGCGCGGTGCTGCCGGTGCTCGCGATGTTCATCGTCGCGGCGGAAGAGCAGGGGGTGAAGCAGGCGCAGCTCGACGGGACCATCCAGAACGACATCCTCAAGGAGTTCATGGTCCGCAACACCTACATCTACCCGCCGGCGCCGAGCATGCGGATCGTCGGCGACATCATCGCCTATACCGCCGAGCATATGCCCAAGTTCAACTCGATCTCGATCTCGGGCTACCACATGCACGAGGCCGGGGCGACGGCGGTGCAGGAGCTGGCCTACACCATTGCCGACGGCATCGAGTATGTCCGCTCGGCGCAGGCGCGGGGTCTCGATATCGATGCCTTCGCGCCGCGGCTGAGCTTCTTTTTCGGCATCGGCATGAACTTTTTCCTCGAGGTGGCAAAGCTCCGTGCCGCCCGCACCCTTTGGCACAAGTTCATGACCCAACTGGGCGCCAAAGACGCAAAGTCATTGGTGCTGCGCACCCACTGCCAGACCTCCGGCGTGTCGCTGACTGAGCAGGACCCGCACAACAACATCGTCCGCACCACCATCGAGGCCCTCGCCGCCGTGCTCGGCGGCACCCAGAGCCTCCACACCAACTCCTTCGACGAAGCCATTGCGCTGCCGACGGAATTTTCGGCGCGCATCGCCCGCAACACCCAGTTGATCCTGCAGCACGAGAGCCGCGTCACCGACGTCGTCGACCCGCTCGGCGGTTCCTACTACATCGAAGCCCTCACCGCCGACCTGGTGGAGCGCGCCAGCGCCTTGATTGCCGAGGTGGAGGCTCAGGGCGGCATGACCGCCGCCGTCCAGGCCGGTACCCCGAAGCTGGAGATCGAGAAGGCCGCCGCCCTGCGCCAGGCCCGCGTCGATCGCGGCGAGGATGTCATCGTCGGCGTCAACCGCTACCGGCTCGAGAACGAAGCGCCGATCGCTATCCGCGAAATCGACAACAACAAGGTGCGCGACGAACAGGTCGCCCGCCTCGCCGAAATCCGCCGCGCCCGCAACCCAGACGCCGTGGTCGCTGCCCTCATGTCATTGCAGAAAGAGGCGAAGTCCAACGGCAACCTGCTCGCCGCCAGCATCGCCGCCGCCCGCGCCCGCGCCACCCTGGGCGAGATTTCCGCTGCCCTCGAGCAGGTCTTCAACCGCCACTCGGCGATCACCCGCGTCATCTCCGGCGTTTATGCGGAAAGCTATGCCGCAGATCCACAGTACGCCCAGCTCACCAGCCGAATTGCCGCATTCAGAGACAAGGAAAAGCGCTCGCCGGCGCTGTTCATCGCCAAGATGGGGCAGGATGGGCATGATCGTGGCGCCAAGGTCATCGCCACCGCCTTCGCCGATCTCGGTTTCACCGTCCATATGGGCGACCTGTTCGAGACAGCCCCTGAGGTTGCCGACCACGTCGCCGAGCTGAAGGTCGACGCCGTCGGCGTTTCCTCCCTCGCCGCCGGCCACAAGACGCTGGTCCCCGAGCTGATCGGCGAACTCCGGGGCAGGGGGCTCGGCGACGTCACCGTCATCGTTGGCGGTGTCATTCCCGAACAGGACTATGACTTCCTGCGTGAGGCCGGTGTGGCGGAGATCTTCGGCCCCGGCACCAACGTGCTGGAAGCCGCGTTCTCGGTGCTGAACCAGATCGAGGGAAGGCTGAGTAATCGATGATCGGCAGGCTCAACCATGTCGCCATCGCCGTCCCGGATCTCGCCGCCGCTGCCGCGAAATACCGCGACCTGCTCGGCGCCGACGTGCATCATCCGCACGACCTGCCCGAGCACGGTGTTACCGTGGTTTTCGTCCAGCTCGAGAACACCAAGATCGAACTGATGACCCCTTTGGGCGAGAACTCGCCGGTCGCCAAGTTCCTCGCGAGTAATCCTTCGGGCGGCATGCATCACGTCTGCTACGAGGTGCCTGACATCGCCTCGTCTATCCGCACGCTGGTCGAAGCCGGCGCCCGTGTGCTCGGTGACGGCAAACCCAGGATCGGCGCCCACGGCCTGCCGGTGGTGTTCCTTCACCCCAAGGATTTCGACGGCACGCTGATCGAGCTCGAAGAGGTGAAGCCGGAGCTGCAGCCGGCGTAATCTGTCGCAGGCTCGCCTGCCTCAGTCGCCTCGAGTGGCGGCCGCCAGACTCGGCGCCGCCGCATCCTTTCGCGAAACCACCGGAGCCCCGGTCAATGGCCACGCCACGGCGATCTCCGGATCATCCCAGCGGATGCTGCGGTCGCTCGCCGCGTGCCAGAAATCGGTGGTCTTGTACAAGAACTCGGTCCCATGCTCGAGCGCCAGGAACCCGTGCGCGAACCCGGCTGGGATCCAGAGCTGCTTGCGGTTCGCCGCGCTGAGTTCCACCCCCGCCCATTTGCCGAACGTGGGCGAACCCTCGCGAATATCCACGGCGACGTCGAACGCGGCGCCGGCGAGCACGCGCACCAGCTTGCCCTGGGCGTGCGGCGGCAGCTGGTAGTGCAGCCCGCGCAGCACGCCCTTGTGGCTGATCGAGTGGTTGTCCTGCACGAAGTTGCCGTCGAAACCAGTCGCCTCGCGGAACCTGGCCTCGTTGAAGCTCTCGAAGAAGGCGCCGCGCTCGTCCTCGAATACGCGCGGCTCGAACACCATCAACCCATCGATGTCCAGTCGCTCGACGTCCATCAGCCTCGCCCTTCGCGCAGCAGCGCCATGAGATACATGCCGTAGCCGCTCTTTCTAAGTGGCTGTGCGAGTCGCGCCAGCGCTTCATCGTCGATCCAGCCGTTACGCCAGGCGATTTCCTCCGGGCAGGCGACCTTGAAGCCCTGCCGCTTCTCCAGCGTTGCGATGAACTGCCCAGCCTCGAGCAGTGAGTCATGTGTACCGGTGTCGAGCCAGGCAAAGCCGCGGCCCATCCGCTGTACATTGAGGGTGCCACGCTCCAGATAGAGGCGGTTGAGGTCGGTGATCTCAAGCTCACCGCGCGCCGATGGTTTCAGGCTCCGCACCAGCTCGACCACTTCGGCGTCGTAGAAATAGAGCCCGGTCACGGCGTAGTTCGATTTGGGGAGCTCAGGCTTCTCCTCGATCGAGATCGCCGCACCGGCATGGTCGAACTCCACCACGCCATAACGCTCGGGGTCGTTCACGTGATAGGCGAACACCGTCGAGCCCTGCGCCTGCCGGTCGGCGACTTGCAGCAGTTTTGTCAGGTCATGGCCGAAGAAGATGTTGTCGCCGAGGATCAGCGCCGAGGGGCCGCCGCGGACGAAATCCGCGCCGAGGATGAACGCCTGCGCCAGCCCGTCCGGGCTCGGCTGCACCACGTAGCTCAGTTCCATCCCCCATTGCCGGCCGTCGCCGAGCAGGGTGCGGAACCGCGGCAGGTCCTCCGGCGTCGAGATCACCAGCACTTCGCGCATGCCGCCGCTCATCAGCGTCGACAGCGGATAGTAGATCATCGGCTTGTCGTAGACCGGCAGCAGCTGCTTGGAGACCGTCAGTGTCGCGGGGTGGAGGCGCGTCCCGGCGCCGCCGGCGAGAATGATGCCGCGGCGCGTCATCGGGTGGTCTCCGGAAGCAGGGTATCGAGCGTTCCCAGCACGTCGGCTTGCCAGTCGGGCAGCTCGATGCCGAGCGCGCTACGCAGCTTGTGCGTGGAAAGGCGCGAATTGTGCGGCCGCCTGGCCGGTGAGGGGAAGGCGCTGGAAGGTACCGGCAGCACTCGCTCCGGGCGCAGCTTAAGTGGTACGCCCCGCCGAGCAGCTTCGCCGATGACGTAGCTTGCATAGCCGTGCCAGCTCGTCTCGCCTGCCGCGGCAAGGTGGTAGATGCCGCGGGCGAGCGGGCGGTCGTGGGCGATCTGCGCCACGGCTCGGGCCGTTACCTCGGCAATCAGCCGGGCGCTGGTCGGCGCCCCAACCTGGTCGTCGATCACCCTGAGCTCGTCACGGCTTTGCGCCAGCCCCAGAACTTTGGCGACGAAGTTGCTGCGACCCGGCGCGTGCACCCAGCTGGTCCGAAAGATCAGGTGCTTGCCGTCCGCCTTGCCGATCGCCTGCTCGCCGGCGCGTTTGCTTGCGCCATAGACGTTGAGCGGCGCCGTCGCATCATCCTCGACATAGGGTCCTGGCTTCTCGCCATCGAACACGTAGTCGGTGGAGTAGTGGATCAGCCAGGCATCGCGTTCTGCCGCCGCGCGGGCCAGTGCGGCCGGCCCATCGGCATTCACCAGCTGCGCCAGCTCGGGTTCGCTCTCGGCCTGGTCGACGGCGGTGTAGGCGCCGGCATTGACGATCACGTCCGGCTGCTCGCGGTCGACGACCCTCGCCAGCCCTTCCGGGTGTGCCAGGTCCGCGCCCTCGCGGCCGAACGCAACGATCGTACCGAGCGGGGCCAGCAATTGCGTCAGCGCGGTGCCGACCTGGCCGTCGCGTCCCAGGATCAGCAGTCTCATCCGTACTGCCTCGCCACCCATTCGCGATAGGCGCCATTGGTCACGTCGGTAACCCAGGCTTCGTTGCCAAGGTACCAGTCGACGGTCTTCGCCAGGCCCTCCTCGAACACCACTGCGGGGCGCCACCCGAGCTCGCCGGCAAGCTTGGTGGGGTCGATGGCGTAGCGCCGGTCATGCCCCGGCCTGTCGGTCACATGAGTGATCTGCGCTGCGTAGCTCGCGCCATCGGGCCGCGGTCGCCTGGCATCGAGCAACGCGCAGATGGTCCGTACCACCTCGATATTGGTCTTCTGGTTGTCGCCGCCGATATTGTAGGTCTCGCCCGGCGTGCCGGCCTCGAGCACCCGGCGCAGTGCCGAGCAGTGGTCGCCGACATACAGCCAGTCGCGCACCTGCAGCCCATCGCCATAGATCGGCAAAGCCTTGCCGTTCAATGCGTTATGGACGATCAGCGGAATCAGTTTCTCAGGAAATTGCAGCGGCCCGTAATTGTTCGAGCAGTTGGTAACGATGGTCGCGAGCCCATAGGTTTCGCCATAGGCCCGCACCAGGTGGTCGGATGAGGCCTTCGACGCCGCATAGGGACTGTTCGGCTTGTACGAATTGGTCTCGGCGAACGGCGCCTCGTCGCGCGCCAGCGTGCCATAGACCTCGTCGGTCGAGACGTGGAGGAAGCGGAAATTCCGCCGCTTCGTCTCCTCGAGCCCGGTGACATAGGCCTTCACTGCCTCGAGCAGGTGCAGCGTCCCCATCACATTGGTCTCGAAGAACGGCGCAGGGCCGGAGATCGACCGGTCGACATGGCTCTCCGCGGCGAAATTAATGACGGCCCGCACGTCGTGTCCGCGCAGCAATCGGCCGACCAGGGCGCCGTCGCCGATCGAGCCGCGCACGAACTGGTGTCGGCTGTCGCCGGCGAGCGACGTGAGGTTGGCGAGGTTGCCGGCATAGGTCAGAGCGTCAAGCGTCACCACCGGCTCATCGTTGGCCGCCAGCCAATCGAGCACAAAGTTTGAGCCGATGAAGCCCGCGCCGCCGGTCACCAGGATCGTCATCGTTTGGTCGTCCCCTTTCGCTGGCGGACCTTAGCCGCAATGCCCATGATCTGCTACCGCGGTGCGCTGGGGAGATCGGGGCGGCAGTCGGGGATGCACACCTGGTGTCCGCATGCTAATCAGCCTCATCCTTGGAGGAGGAAACCATGCTCAAGGGGCTCGATCCCGTTCTGAATGCCGACGTGCTGCATGCGCTCAAGTCCATGGGCCACGGCGACGATTTGATCATCGCCGACATGAATTTTCCCTCGGATTCGATTGCCCGCCAGACCGTCTACGGCAAGCTGCTGAAGCTCGAGAATGTCACTGCCGGCCGTGCGGCCGAGGCGATTCTGTCGCTGATGCCGCTCGACAGCTTCGTGCCGCACCCGGCTTTGCGCATGGAGATCGTCGGCAAGCCCGACGAGGTGCCACCGGTGCAGCTCGAAGTGCAGGCGGCGATCGACAAGGCCGAGGGCAAGCCCTCGCCGATGGGCTCGATCGAGCGCTTTGCCTTCTACGAGGCAGCCAAGCACTCCTACGCGGTGATTCAAACCGGCGAGCGCCGCTTCTACGGCTGTTTCATCCTCAAAAAGGGTGTGCTGCCACCCGAGGCCTAAAGCGCTTTCAGGAAAAGTTGCAGACTTTTCCGGTTCGAAAGCGTGACCAGCAAAACACCTGGAGCGCCCATCGAGCGAGCAAAGCCGGGAGGCGCTCCTGCCGAAATAGTGCATTCACTGGTGAAAGCATTCACTACTCACTGATGAATGCAACCCCCACTTTGTGCGCTGCAGGGGCTCCGAGGTCTCGCCAACATGTTGACTTCTAACATGTTAGCTCCATACCATTCCTCAGCATCCCGCATATAAGGGAGCGCTCCCTGGGGAGGGACGTCGGCAGGGGTTGAGGGACTTGGGTTGCGCCGTGGCGCGGCCCGACCTGCACGTTCAGTTTCCCATCGAGCGCCGGCGCGGAGGCGACAACGCCGCTGGAAGCGGCGCTTTGAGGGAGAACAGACGTGAAACTCGAACTCTACAACCGGATTGCGGCCATCCAGGCCAGCCGTCGCAGCTTCATGAAGGGTGCGGCCGCGCTCGCCGCCGGCACTGCGCTCAGCAGCACCTTCGCCGGCCGCGCCTTCGCCCAGGACAGCGTGCGCGCCCAGATCCTGCAGATCCCCGGCGTCGGCAAGGGCTCGCCCACCGATGCCGACTGGCAGAAGGTCGGTGAACTCTGCCTCGCCGCCACCAAGGCCAACGTCGCCGAGGGCGAATTTGCCGGCGTCGAGCTGACCTTCATGGGGCTCAACAACCAGAACCTGCATAACTTCCTGTTCCGCGGCTTCCTCAAGCCGTGGGAGGCCTATACCGGCGCCAAGATCAACTGGATCGACCTGGCCCAGGCCGACTACAATCCGCGCCTGCAGCAGTCGATCGCCACCGGCACCGTCGATTTCGACATCGTCGAGATGGGCGCGCCCTTCGAGGGCGACACCGCTGGCAAGGGCCTGCTCGACGAGATGCCCGACTGGGTCGCGACCCAGATCGAGGCGGACGATCTGGTGAACTATCTCAAGGCGCCGGTCGGCACCTGGGACGGCAAGACCTACCGCATCAACATCGACGGCGACTGCCACACCTTCGCCTACCGCAAGGACTATTTCGGCGATGGCTCGATCAGCGGCATGGCCGACGTGCCGACGCACTGGGAAGATTTCCCGGCGCTGGCCACCGCTCTTACCGGCAAGAACGATCCGATCACCGGAACCCCGGCCTACGGCTTCATCGATCCGCTGAAGTATCAGTGGGGTGGCTTCGGCTTCTATTTCCTCGAGGACCGCGCGGCCGCTTATGCCAAGCATCCGGACGATCCGGCCTGGCTGTTCGACCCCGACACCATGAAGCCGCGGGTCAACAACCCGGCCTGGGTGCAGGCCATCCAGGATGTGCTCGACCTCGTGAAGGCCAACGCCTATCCGCCTGATCAGCTGAATGCCGACCCGAACGCCACTGCCTTCTCGCAGTTCCTCGGCGGCACCGGCGCGGCCCTCACCTGGTGGGGCGATGTCGGCTCCAACGCCCGCACCTCCGATACCTCGGTGGTCGGCGATGTGGTCGGCTTCTCCATCAACCCCGGCGCCAAGAAGGTCTACAACTCCAAGACCAGCGCCTGGGAGGAGAAAGAGAACTTCGCTCCCAACATGGCCTATATCGGCTGGGGCGTGTACGTCACGAGCCGCGTCTCCGGCGACGAGAAGAAGCGCAAGGCCGCCTGGTCCGCCGCCGCACATCTGGGCGGCAAGGACATCTCGCTGTGGACCGCGGCCTATCCGTCGGGCTTCCAGCCCTACCGCAACTCGCACTTCCAGTACGATGAGTGGGTGGCTGCGGGCTACGATCGCGCCTTCGTCGAGGATTACCTCGGCTCCAACCTTGACAGCTACAACCACCCGAACGCTGCCATCGAGCCCCGTATCCCCGGCATCTTCCAGTATTACTCGATCGCTGAGGACGAACTGGTGAAGGGCATCAACGGCCAGTACGCCGGTGCCCAGGAAACCGCCGACGCTATCGCCGCCGCCTGGGAGAAGATCACCGACCAGATCGGTCGCGACAACCAGATCAAGCTCTACAAGGCATCGCTCGGCATGTAGCACCGCGTATGGCGTGATTGACAATCCACGGCTGGTGGCGGACCGTCACCAGCCGATTTAGTTCGGAACGAGAACTGTCCAAGAGGCGTGGATGGCGTTGACTGAATCACCGAGCTACGGCGCCATCTCGCGTCGCCGCAAAGACGGGGGCAGGGCGCTCATTGCCGCTGCCAGCGTTCTCTTCCTCGCCGTCGGCCTGCTCCAGGCGCTTAACTCCGCCGGCATATTGCCACTCGGTCTCAAGGATTGGCGCCCCACGCTTTACGCCTACCTGCTCTGGGCCGTGGCGCTCGGGGTCGGCATGGTGATGGCGCGCGGCGAGGCCGGGCTCAAGGCGCTGTTCATTCTGCCGGCGGCCTTGTTCACCGTGGCCATGGCGATCTTTCCGACCCTGTTCGGCCTGTCCATCGCCTTCACCGACTGGAACCTCGCCTCGCTGACCGGCCAGAAGTTCAACGGCTTCGACAACCTGGTGCAGCTGGTCCGCGACCCGTTCTACTGGAACGCCATGCGCAACATGGTGATCTATGTGCTGTTCGTGCTCGTCGAGTACGCCGTCGCTTTTGGCCTCGCCCTGCTGCTCAACGCCGAGATCCGCGCCCGGAAATTCTGGCGCGTCGTCTTCCTCATCCCGTTGATGCTGTCGCCGGTCGCCGTCAGCTGGATGGTCGGCAAGTCGATGCTCGAATACCGCTTCGGCCCGGTGGCGCGCTTCGCTCGGTGGCTGGGCTTCAACAACCCGAGCTTTTTCACCGATCCCTGGGTCGCGCGGCTGTGGATCGAGGCGATGGATGCCTGGGTGTCGATCCCGTTCGTGATGATCCTCTTGCTGGCGGGCCTCCAGGCCATGCCCAAGGAGGTCATCGAGGCCGCCAAGGTCGATGGTGCGTCGCCCTGGCAGCGCTTCTGGCAGGTGATCTTCCCGCTGATGCTGCCGGTCTCGATCACCGCGATCGTGTTGCGCATCATCTTCAAGCTCAAGCTCGCCGATATCATCATCACTGTCACCTCGGGCGGTCCCGGCGGCGCCACCGACAGCGTCTCGAGCTTCATCTATCGCGAGTACCGTGACCGCTCGAACGTCGGCTACGGCACCATGCTCGCGATGTTCTATCTGGTGCTGATCGTGATCTTCATCACCCTGCTGCTGAAGTTCCTGCGCAGGCACATGCAGAGGATGACCTGATGGCCGCCGAAGCAACACTCTCCGCCGCGACCGCCGCCGATGCCGGTGCTGGTGCCCGGCGCCTGAAGCATATCGCCGGCAAGGTCGGCATCTATGCCGCGCTGGTGGCCTGGGCCTTCGTGTCGCTGTTCCCGGTCTACTGGACCATCACCACCTCGATGAAGGTGGCCAAGGATGTGCAGCTCGGCCACCTGATCCCGTGGGTGGATTTCCAGCCCAACTGGCTGGGCTGGCGCTCGCTCGGCCTCTCGCCCGATACCATCGGGCAGGTCTCGACCGTCCGCGACGAGTTCCTCGGCCGCTTCCTTAATTCGGTCTACACCGCCTTCGGCGCCTCGTTCCTCGCGGTGCTGATCGGCTCGCTCGCCGCCTACGGCCTCAGCCGCTTCCAGTACAAGTTCCTCTGGATGAAGAACCAGGATCTGAGCTTCTTCTTTCTCAGTCAATTGATCCTGCCGCCGGTCGTCCTGGCGCTGCCCTTTCTCGTGCTCTACCGCGAGCTGGCGCTGCTCGACAGCATCATCGGCCTCGTCCTGCTCTACACGCTGACGGTCCTGCCGATCGTCATCTGGATCATGAAGGACCAGTTCGACACCATCCCGATCGAGCTCGATGAAGCCGCGCAGGTCGATGGCCTCGGCCCCTGGGGCACCTTCTTCCGCATCATCCTGCCGATGGCGCTTCCCGGCATGGTCGCCGCCTTCATCCTCAGCCTGATCCTCTGCTGGAACGAGTATTTCTTCGCCGCGCTTCTCACCGGTTCCAGCGCGAAAACGCTCCCCGTGATGGTCGCCAGCCAGACTGGTTCACAGGGCATCAACTGGTGGAGCATGGCCGCCCTCTCCACCGCCGCCATCGCCCCCCTGGTTGTCGTCGGCGTGCTGCTCGAACGCTACATCATCCGCGGGCTGACGGCCGGCAGCGTGAAGGGGTAGGGGCCGGAAACGCCGGCGTCACACTCGCACCCCTCCCCGTCAAGGGGAGGGTGCTGGCCGGTGGCTGGGGCACCATCCGGCCCAGCATACCGGCCCCACCTCCCCCTTGATGGGGGAGGCAAGCGAAGCTTGAGAGCGAAGCGATCTTGCGAAGCTCGGAGGGGGTGAGCCGAGAGCTCGATGCCGGGCTAAAGCTCCCGCATCAAATCCTTGTTTCGCTCATAGAGCTCCCGGAACACCCGATACTGCCGCTCGTAGAGTTCGCGGAGGGTCTCGTCCGGAGTGATCTGGTGGTCCACCGGGTTCCAGGTCCGGATATCGTCCGGCTGCACATCGCCGATCGCCAGCGCCGCGATGAACGCATCGCCATAGGACGCTCCCACCGTCTTCTGCCGCACGATCTGCGTTCGGCCCGACACGTCCGAGGTCGCCTGCGCCCAAACCCGGTTCTTGGTGCCGCCGCCGGCCGCGAGGATCGCCTTGGGTGGCTGTCCCACATCGGCATAGGTCTCGAACACATGGTGCGTGCCGAAGGCGATGCCCTCGAACAGCGCCCGGTAGATATCGCCGCGGGTGTGCGTCAGGTTCATGCCGAACAGCACGCCCTTGGCCTCGGTGTCGTGGATGGGTGTCCGCTCGCCCGAGAAATAGGGCAGCATCACCAGCCCGTTGGCGCCGGGCGGCGAACCCTCCGCCTCGAGCGCCAATGCCATCACCGCAGTCGCCGGATCCAACTCCTTGCCGAACTGCTCGCGGAACCAGTGGCTGAGCGTCCCCGAAGTCGCGAGCCCCGACATGGCGGCGTGCTTGCCCGGGAAGAACCACGGCGCGTACCAGAGCCGCGCATCCGGCACCCGGACCGGCGTGATCTCGATGATGAAGATGGTCGAGCCGTACATCAGCAGCATGTCGCCGCTGTCGAGCACCCCGACGCTCAGCGCCTCGGCGCCCGCATCGATCGTCCCCGTCGTCACCGGCGTCCCCACTGCGAGACCCGTCTCAGCAGCAGCTGCCTCCGTCACCGTGCCGGCAATGTCGGTGGTCCAGATCGCCTCGGGGAGTTTCTCCAGCCCGATGATGTCGTCGGCCAGCTCGTCGGTCCACTCGAGCTTTTCGACATCGTAGAGCGGCGAGAAGTTGGCCGCCGAATAGTGGTCGATCACATAGCGGCCGGTGAGCTTGTGGACGATGTAAGTGGTCGAGGTCAGGATCTTCGCGGTTTTCGCATAGAGCTCCGGCCGGTTCCGCTTCAGCCACAGGATCTTGGGCCCGATCGACTGGCTGGTCAGCGCGTTGCCGCAGCGGCTCAGCAGCACGTCCTCGCCGATCCGTGCCGTCAGCTCCTCGATCTCCTTGGCCGCCCGGGTGTCGACCCCATAGAGCACGCCGTTCATCAGCGGCTCGCCTTCTGCATCCACCGGCAGCATGCAGGGGCCGATGGCGCTTGCCGCCACCGCGACGATGTCTGAGGGCATGACGCCGCTGTCGGCGATCAGCTTCTGGCTCAGAAAGCAGAAGTCGCCCCACCAGTCCTCGCGCGGCCGGTGCTCGGCCCAACCAGGCTGCGGCACCAGCATCTTGTGCGGCCGGGCGGCGCTGGCGACGATCCGCCCCTCCGCATCCACCAGCACGCCCTTCGATTCAAACGTCCCGATATCGATGCCGAGATAGTGCCTCATCCGATGTAATCGTCCCGATCGAGGCTGAACTTGCTGTCGATCCGCGGCAGCGCCTCCACCAGCAGTGTCGTCAGCTGCTCGAGGTCGGCCATGTCGCAGACTTCCAGTGATGAGTGTGAATAACGCATCGGAAAGCCGACATCGATCGAGGCGACGCCCTGGCCAACCAGCTGCACATAGCTGAGGTCGGTCAGCGCCCCGATATGGGCGCTGCGCTGCAGCGGCAGCTTTTTCGCCATGGCGCTGTCTTCGAACAGTTTCACCATCGCCGGATGCGGCAGCGTGCCGTTCAGCGTGCCGCGCCCGTGGAACGAGTAGAGCGACATCGCCGGGCCGCCGCCGAGCTTCACGTCGCCACGCGCCGCCATGTCGGGGGTATCGGTCGCAAGGATCAGGTCGAGCTGGATCGCCACATCGGGCATCAGCACCTGCGCCGCCGTCACCGCGCCGCGGAGGTTGAACTCCTCCTGCACGGAAAAGACGAAATGCACCGTCGGCCGCTTCTTCACGTCGACCAGCGCCTTCGCCACCTCGATCATCACCGCGCAGGCGGCACGATCGTCCACTGCCGTGCCGGCGATCCGTCCATTGGCGAGTTCGGTCACCTTGGGCGCGTAGACGATGGGCGTTCCCACATCGATCCCTGCCGCCAGCACCTCGGCCGCCGATTTGAACCCGGCGTCGATATAGAGCTCGGGGTAGGGCAGCACCTTGTACTTTTCGTCCTGCGATGTGGCGTGGTGGCTCTTATGCGCGATCAGCCCAGGCACATCGGCGCCTTCGCCGATGCAGAACAGCACCTCCGTCGACGGCAGGGCCCGTTCCGGTACGCCGCCCAGCCGCTCGACGCGAACCATCCCGTTCGGCTCGATCTTCCTCACGATCAGGCCGAGCTGGTCCATATGCGCGAACAGCATGACGCTGGGCGCACCCTTGTCGCCCGGCAGCGTCGCGATCAGGTTGCCCAGCCGGTCGGTCGTGGAGGTGATCCCCAGCCCCGCCATCGCTGCCTTCAGATATTTCCTGACCCGTCCCTCATAGCCCGAGAGCCCGGGAATGAGCATCAGGTCGATTACCCATTGCTTGAGGCTCATCAATACCCCCGCGCCGCGCGGACCAGCCGCATAAACTCGGCGGCCCGGTCGGCATCCACGGCCTTCCAGGTGTCGCCATCGACCTTCAGCGACGAGCCGACAATGCAGCCGTCGGCGACGTTGAGCACCTCGGCCACCGTCGCGTGCTTCACGCCGGTATTGGCCAGTACCGGCGTGGTCGGCAGCGCCTTCTTCACCGCTTCGAGGTCGACCATCTTGGCCGCCTCACCGGTGATCGCGCCCGAAACAAGGATCGCATCGGGGATCGACGAGAACACCGCGCTGCGGGCCCGGTCGCTCAGCGGCCGCTGGTCCAGCGAATAGGCGAACTCGGCCGAGACATTGTAGAGCAGCGCCAGGTCCTGCCGGCCCAGCCGGTCGCGATAGCGCATCGCCTTGCCGGCATCCGGCGTCCACGGCCCCATGTCTGAGGCATAGGTGCCGGTGAAGATCTCGCGCACGAAGCGCGCGCCGGTCGCCGCAGCCAATGCGATCGAACTCTCCGGATCCCACAAAACGTTGACGCCGAACGGCACGGTGATCTCCGAGCGCAGCCGCCCGATCACGTAGCCCATGGTCGCGGTCGAGGCGGTATCGACCTCGAATTCATACGGCCGGTCATTCTCGTTGCCGAACATCACGGCATCGAACCCGGCCGCTTGCAGCGCCACGAGGTCCTTGCGGGCCCCCTCGACGATGGCCTCCACGCCCCCCTCGTAGTCGTGCAGCGGCGCGCCCGGCAGCGCCCCCAGATGCACCATGGCAATCACCGGCTTCTTGTCGCCGAACACCGTCTTGAATTTGCTTGTCATTGTTTTTTGTAAACCGCTTTACTAGACGCCTATGCGTAGCAGCGGCAACGCCCGGCGTCTACGGCCCGCGGCGGGTCGAGAGGGTGCTCCACACCAATCCTTAACCACGATCCGGTAGAGTGCACGGGAATGAGTGCGAGGTTCCCCGAGATGGAACTGCTCTTTCTCCTCCTGCTGATCCCCGTGGTCTGGCTGCTGTTGCTGCCCGGACGGATCGCCAAGCGCGCCCGCAAATACCGCTTCACCGGCGCCGGCATTCTCGTCGGCGTGCTGGTCGCCGGCTGGATCGGGGTGCAGGCCATGTCGAAACCGCCGGCCGAGATGGTCGATTACGCGGCCGGCGACAGCGACCTGCGCGCCATCCTGCTGCAACCCGAAACCGCCCCGCGCTATAGTTTTCGGGAGTAGGTCGGGGCGATAAGCAAGAGTTGCAGACTTTTGCGGTGCGAGGGCGCGAGAACGCGAAATGCTCCCGGTGATTACACACCCACCGGCTGTCATCCCAGCGAAAGCTGGGACCCATTTCACAACCCGCGCCAGCTGATAGTTGGGTCCCAGCTTTCGCTGGGATGACACCGAGTTGGAGGGGCTTATCGAGGCAAAACGCGAGGCTTCAGCTCGCTATTCAGCCACGCGAGATCAGCTTCGGCTCCGGGCACCAATCGCCCCAACCCCTTCGCCCCGATCGCCTGCGCGGGATAGAGTGACGCCATCCTCAGGCACTCACCTAGCTCCAGCCCGAACGTCAGGTGCATGTACCGCACCGCGGCATCGAGTGTCAGGTCGGCCCCGGCCAGTGTGCCGTCGCCGAGCCGCAATGCGCCGTCCTGGCGGTAGATCGTTCGTCCGTTGAGCGAGAAGCTCGTCAAGTCAGTACCGGCTTGCGACATCGAATCCGAGACGAGGAATATCCGTCCCGGTCCGGTCTTGGCCCTGAGCGCCAGCCCCAGTGTCGCCGGGTGCACGTGAATGCCATCGGCGATCAGTCCGGCCCAGACGCTGCCATGGTGCAGCGCCGCGCCGACCACGCCAGGGTCGCGGTTGCCGATCTGGCTCATCGCGTTGAACAGGTGCGTCGCCATGCTCGCCCCGGCCCGCATCGCCGCCGAAGTCACCTCGAACGAAGCATCCGAATGCCCGATGCTGACGACGATGCCGGCGCGCACCAACCGGGCAATCTGCTCCGGCGTTACCGTCTCGGCGGCGACTGTCACCAGCAGGTGGGGCAGGGCGCCGCGCGCCCGCTCCAGCCGCACCAGGTCCGCCTCATCCATCGGCCGGATCAGCGCCGGATCGTGCGCCCCCTTTCGCGCGAGCGATAGATGCGGCCCCTCGAGATGCAGCCCAAGAAAACCCGGCACTTGCCGCCGCGCCGCCTCGGCCCCGGCCGCCAGCACCGCGTCGGTGACTTCGCCCGTGTCGGTGATCAGCGTCGGCAGCAGCCCGGTCACCCCGAATGCGCGGTGCGTGGCGCAGACCACGCCCAAGTCGTCCGCGGTGGTTCCCGGCCCCACCAGGTGCCCGCCACCGCCATTCACCTGCAGATCGATCAGCCCGGGCGCCAGCACCCCGCCATCGAGGGGCACGCGCGTGGCGCCAGTGGGAGCATCGCCGATGGTTTGCACGACGCCGTCAGCGACGACGAGCGCGGCATCATCGTGCCACGTCTCGCCATCGAAGATGCGGGCGCCGGTATAGGCAGTGAGTGTCTGGGTCATGGTAGAGAAACGTCCCGGGCGTCAGGGTCAGCTTCCGCCCGGGACTCGTCCGTCAGCCTTCCTTGGCCATGGACTTCTTGAACTGCGGCAGGTGCTTCTGCTGCGCTTCCAGCATGCGCTCGCGGTACTGGCCGTAGATGATGTCGGTGTCGTGCAGCGTCACGCCCGGGATGGTCGGCGAAGCAAACACCGGCAGCTCGATGCCGCGGTCGGCGAGCTTCTGGGCGCTCTCGGCGAGGAGCTCGTGCATCATCATCATGGCAAGCACCGTCGAGGAACCGGCCACCGGACGCGACCAGCCCTTGATGTTGACGATGGCATCTTCCACCGGCGAGCCGGTGTCGATGACGATGTCGGCGGCATGCGGCAGGCGCTTGCCCGACGAGTGCGTCGCGGGCTTCGATGCGTTCGACTGCGCGGTGATGGCGATCACCGTCAGCCCACGCTCCTTGGCGTAGAGCGCCGTATCGATGCCCGAGGCGTTCGAACCGGAATGGCCGAAGATCACGATGGTGTCGCCGGCGTTCAGCGGCTGATGGTCGAGGAACTTCTCGGCATACTTCTCGGTACGCTCGAGCCACAGCAGCTCGCGCACGCCACCGGCGCCCAGGATGTTGTGCCACATGACGCGCGGGTCGGTCAGCGGGTTGAAGCCGACATAGGAGCCGTAGCGCGGGTAGGTTTCCTGCACCGGCAGCACCGAGTGACCCGAACCGTAGAGATGCACCAGGCCCTTGTTGGCGAGGGTTTCCGCGACCGCGGACGAGGCCTTGTCGAAGGCGTCGGCATTCGCTTCGGCCGCCGCCTCGGCGATCTTCACGAGCTTGCTGATATAGAGGGTGGACATAGGTTTGCCTTTCAGAACAAAGCGTTACACGTAGAGGGTGGAGCGGATCTCGTAGCGGTCCGCCCGCATGGTGGAGAGGGCGTATTCGAACGGCCCCCTCGCGTCATAGGCGATGCGTTCGACCTCGAAGGCCGGCGTACCCGCCGTAAGCTGGAGGAGTTCGGAATCCGCCGCCGCGACGCTGCCGACGCGGTAGACTTCCTTGGCCTTCACCGGGCTGATGCCGCAGCGCTCCTTCAGCCAGCCATAGAGCGACTGCACGTTCGCCGCGTCTTCCAGCAGCCCGGGCACCCGCACCTCGGGCAGGTGGCTGGCCTGGATGCCGATCGGCATGCCGTTGCCGAGCCGAAGGCGCTTGAGCTGCACCACGGGATCGCCGATCGCGATCTCCAGCGCATCGGCCATCTCTTCATCGGCCGGCACGCGGTTGGCTTCGATCAGCCGGGTCCCGGCCTGCAGCGACAGCGATTTCATCTCGTCGGTGAAGCTGGTGAGCCCGCGCACGCCGGCGACGACCGTGGCCGAACGCACGAACGTACCGCGTCCATGTTCGCGCCGCAGCAGCCCGGCTTCCTCGAGGTTGCGCAGGGCATGGCGCAGCGTGATCCGCGAAATCCCCAGCATCTCGCCCAGCCGATCCTCGTTGGGGATCTGCATGCCCGAGCTCCATTCGCCGCGCTCGACCAGCTCACGCAGCGCCATCTCGGCCTGATGCCACAGCGGCTCCGGCCGCCGCCGATCGGGCTTTATGAGACCGTGTGGTTCATCCATGCCCATTCCTCCAGTTCGGCCCATAGGCGCCGGCAAATGCCGCGCCCACCAGTCCCGCCTTCGGCCCGAACTGTCCGGGGCGGATATCGATTGCTCTCAAATGCGGCGGCAGTTGCCGGTGCAGCGCCGGTAGCAGCAGCGGCCTCAGCACATCCAGCGATGCCGCGACGCCGCCGGCGAAAATGATGGCCTCGGGCGCGAGGAGCGCAACGGCGCCCGCCAGCGCCGCACCGAGCGCCTGCATGGCAGGCGTCAGCGCCTCGATCGCTGCAGGGTCACGCCCGCGCGCCGCTCGCACCAGTGTCGCACCGTCAGCCAGCCCGATCGACCGCGCGGCCGCATCGAGCGCCCGGCCCGAGGCCTGCCGCTCCAGCCAGCCGCTGCGGTCCTCGCCGGGGTCATGGAGGTCAGCCACCGCCCAGCCGAACGAACAGGCCGCGCCGCCATTGCCGGCGACGATCCGCCCGCCGGCCAGCACGGAGGAGCCGATGCCGGTGCCGATGGCGAGCAGGATCGCATCCTCCAGCCCCTTGGCCGACCCGGCCGAAACCTCGGCGAGCAGCGCGAACTGCGCATCATTGCCGAGCCCCACCGAGACACCGGGCAACTCGGTCGCGAGGTCCAACCCGTCGAGATAGCCGAGGTTGGGCACCCAGCGGCACACCGTCCCCTGCGCCAGCCCGGGAATGCCAAGCCCCAGCCGCGTCGCCTGGTGCGCGCTCAGTTGCTGGGTCAGCAGTTCCATGAACGCCGCCAGGGTCTGCGGCGCCGCCCATTCGCCCACGGCGCGCACGGCTGCCGGATCGTCGAGATCGGCAATGCCGGCGCGGAAGCGCGTGCCGCCGAGATCGATGGCGAGGATCGTCTCGGTCATCGCGCCCCCGATCCCACCGGTGGGGCAAACAGCCCGGCACCCGCATTCCATGAGTTCGAAGTGCTCATGAACGCCTGCGCATAGGTCGTGCCGCGGATGCAGCCGCGCAGCCGGTACAGCGAGGCGTAATAATCCATGTAGGGGAACGAGCTCAGTCCACGCGCCAGCTCATACTTCTCGGCCGCCTCGCGCCACGGTGCAAAGCCCTCGGTGACGTCGACGAGGTGTGTCGGCACGAACCCTTCATCGTCCTCCCAGTTCTCGCCGAACAGCAGCAGGGCAGGGGAGTGCACCGGCAGCGCCCGCTCGAGCGTCGGCAGCGCCGCGTAAAACACCGCCGTCTTGGTGAGCTCGCTCGCTGCCCGGTGGTCCTTGTGCCAGCTGCCCTGCCAGTGGGTGATCACCACCTCGGGCTTCAACTCACGCAGCACATCGCACACCGCGAGCGCCGTGGCGTCGTCACTGGGGAGGAACCCATCGGGCAGGTCGAGGCTGCGCCAGCCTATCCTCAGCCGCTCGGCGGCCGCGCTTGCTTCACTCCGCTTCTGCTCGGCATAGAGCGGTGGCGCGAGGCAGCGGTGCCCCTGCTCACCCATGGTCAGGTGCAGGAACGTCACCTCGGCCCCACGCGCCGCTGCGACGAAGGCCAGCGGCCCGGCAATCACTTCGGCGTCGAAGGCATGCGCCCCGACCACGAGAATGCGCTTGGCGGCATAAACCTGGGCTTCGATCATTTCACGGCTCCCGACGCCGCAGCGCCTTCGCGGATCTGGCGCGCCAACAGCAGATACATCGCCAGCACCGGGGCAAGCGAGATGCCCAATGAGGCAAACACCATGCCCCAGTCGGTGCGGAACTGCCCGACGAAACCGGTGATCGCCAGCGGCACCGTCTTGAGGCTGTTGTCGAAGATGAAGATCAGCGGGAAGAAGAAGTCGTTCCACACCGCGATGGTGGTGAATATGGCGACGATCGATACCGCCGGCGCCACCACCGGCAGGATGATGCTGAACAGGATGCGCAACTCGCCCGCTCCATCCAGCCGCGCTGCCTCCTCCAGCTCGCGCGGCAGCACCCGCATGAAGTTGGCGAAGATGAAAATGGCGAACGGAATGCGGATCGCGACATAGACCGAGATCAGCCCGAGATGGCTGTCCAGCAGCTCGAGGTCGCGCATCAGCGTGAACAGTTCGACCGAGGCAAGGCGGATCGGCAGCATGATGCCGGCAAGAAACAGCGCCAGCATCCAGACGCCCCATTTGAGGCCGTAGCGGCTCAGCGGGTAGGCCGCCATCGCCGCGACGACGATGGTGACGATCACCGCGCCGCCGGTGACAATGAGGCTGTTGATCAGGTTGCGCCCCAGGTCGGCGCGCTGCCAGGCGTTGATGAAGTTGTCGAGGCTCAGGCTCTGCGGCAGGCCCAGCGGATCGGCATAGATCTGCTGCGTGGTCTTGAAGCACGAGACTACCAGCGCATAGAGCGGCAGCAGCACCACCACGGTCCAGCCGAGCAGCACCAGCCAGCGTGGCAGGCGGGCGAGGAAACCGGCCGGAGTCATGGCTGCACCGTCGCGCGGTCGAAGGCGCGCAGCAGCAGCAAGGTGCCGACGCTCAGCAACAGGAACAGCATGGTGCCGAGCGCCAGCGCCAGACCGATATCGGTGATGCCCACCGCGCCCTCGGCGCCGAACGCCAGGCGGTAGAAATAGGTGACCAGCGTGTCGGTCGAAAAGTTCGGGTTCCCCTGCACGCCCTGCATCACATAGACGATGTCGAACTGGTTGAAGGTGTTGATGAAGCTCAGCGTCGTCACCGACGAGATCGATGGTACCAGCAGCGGCAGCGCCACCGTGGTCAGCATGCGGGTGGAGCCGGCGCCGTCGAGCTTGGCGGCCTCGAACACCTCGTAGGAGATCTGGCGCAGCCCGGCGGTGAAGATCAGCACCGGCAGGCCCATCCAGTTCCACGCATCGATGGCGATCAGCACCCACAGCGCCCAGCCGGAATCGCCGAGCACCGTCAGCCGGCCCTCATGCAGGCCAAGGCCGTTGAGCATCCATTCGACCACGCCGTTCGGCGCCAGCAGCAGCCGCCACAGCGCGCCGACGATCACCGGGCTCAGCACCGCCGGAAAGAAGAACACCGACTGAAAGAAGTTCGCGCCTTTCCGCGACCAGAACAGCAGGTAGGCGAGGATCAGTCCAAAGCCGTTCTGGAACAGCATGATGCCGAAGAACCACGCCACATTGTGCCAGAGCGCCCCGAACAGCTTCTCCGAATTGGGAAAGGTGAACAGCCGCAGGTAGTTGTTGAACCACGAGAAATCGAGCTGGCGCAGCCCGCGCCACTCGAACAGGCTGCCCCACAGCGAGGTCAGCAGCGGGTAGAGCACGAACAGCCCGTAGATCAGCAGCGCCGGCAGCACGAAGCCGAGCGCGGCAAGGTGCCGTGACAGCCTGGCAGGTTCGGTGCGGTTGGCGGCGTCGCTCATCGTGCGGAGGTCCGGAAGAGGGGAGGGCGGCCCGCCGGGGCAGGCCGCCAGTGTCGTTACGGCTTGGGCTTGAACCAGGTGCTGACCGCCGCATTGACGTCGGCGGCGAGCTTTTCGGGCGTGATGTTGCCCTCGACCATGTCGATCACTTCGGCCTGGATCACCGACGAGGCCGTCGGGGTTTGCCAGCGGTAGCCGACGAGGCTGAGATAGGGCGTGGTGTTGCCCTGCATCGCGATCATCGCCTTGAGCACCGGATCTTCCGAGGTCACGTCGGGACGCGCCGCCGGCCAGCCGAGCTCGTCGGCGAACAGCTGCGCAAACTCGGGCGAAGCGATGAAGTTCAGCACCTTGGTCGCCGCTTCCTTCTTCTCGCTGTCGGCCACCAGCCCGTACGAGCCATCCGAGAAGGCCGCGACCAGCGGCTTGTCGGTGGCGGCATCGCCCGGGAACGCGAACACCGAGAACTTCAGGTCCGGGTTCTGCGCTTTGAAGCTGCCATTCTCCCACGAGCCGCCGAAGAACATCGCGGCCTGGCCGTTGATGAACTGCTGCGTCGAGGTGGTGTAGTCGATGCCGGCAAAACCATCCGAGTAGTAGGGCTTCAGCTCGGCGAAGCGCTTCAGCGTGGCGATGAAGCGCGGGTCTTCGAATGTCGCCTTGCCCGACATCATCTCGCCGTAGAAGTCGGCGCCGTAGATGGTCGGGCCGATCATGCCGACGCCGATCTCGAGCGCCCAGGCCGAGCCCTGCGCCCCGCCGCTGGCGATCGGCGTGATCCCGGCGGCCTTCAGCTTCTCGCAGGCCGCGAGGAACTCGGCGTAAGTGGTCGGCACCGCAACGCCATTCGCTTCGAACAGGGCGGTGTTGTAGAACACGCCGAGCACCGGCACCGAATACGGCACGCCGTAGAACTTGCCGTCGGCAACGCTGATCACGCCACCGGTGGCGGTCTCAGGCATCTCGGCAATAGCCGGCACGCTGTCGTTCAGCGGCTCGAGATAGCCGGCCTCGACCAGCGGCTGCAGCTCGCCATAGGCCTTGAGCTGGGCGATGTCGGGGCCCTTGCCGCCGCGCAGCGCGGTGGCCAGCCGGTTCTGGTAGTCGGCGTCGGGGGTGAACTGCAGGTCCACCTTGATGTCGGGGTTGGCCGCCTCGAAGGCCGCGAAGATGCGACCCATGGCGGCCTGGTCCTCGGTGCGCCAGCTCCACAGCGTGACGGTTTCCTGTGCGGCGGCAAAGGACATGAACGGGGTGCTGGCGGCGAGCGCCAGCCCGATGGCGAATAGTCTGCGAGACAACGGCATCTATCAAAGAGCTCCCTGGACTCATTGGGTGAGATCGGCGGAACGCAAACCGACCCGGAAAGCTAAGCAGCAATGCTGAAACAGGTAAAGAGGTTATAACGTCATTTCGTTATATCCACATGCGGCCACTCAGCCCTTCACCCCCGAACTGACGATGGAATCGACGAAAAAGCGCTGCAGGATCACGAACAGCAGCACCGGCGGCAGCACCGCGAGTGTGGCTCCGGCCATCACCAGGCCGGTATTCATGGCGCCGCGGTTGTAGCTGAGGAGCCGCGAGAGCGAGATGACGATCGGGTACTGGTCGGCACTCCCCTGCAGCACCGTCAGTGGCCAGAGATAGCTGTTCCAGTGGTAGACGAAGGCGAACAGCACCAGCGCTGCGATGGCCGGCATCACCGCTGGGGCGACGATCTGGAACAGCACCCGCACTTCAGACGCGCCATCCACCCGCGCCGCCTCGATCAACTCATCGGGCACGCCCTTGATGAACTGCCGCATCAGGAAGATGCCAAAGGCATTGGCGAGGTTGGGGACGATCACCCCGGCGAGGCTGGCGTTTAGCCCGAGATAGCCGGTGATCCGGTAGAGCGGGATCAGCGTGACGATCGGCGGCAGGAACATCGTCGCGATCAACAGTGCGAACAGTGCTTCCTTGTAGCGGAACTCGTACTTGGCGAAGGCGTATCCGGCCATCAGGCTGGTGACGATGATGGCGATCGTGGTCACCACGGCGATCACTGCCGAGTTGAGGAATGAGCGCCCGAGGCTCACCACTTCGGCGACCTGCGTGTAGGCGTCGAGGTTGGGTGCGCCGGGCAGCCATACCGGCGGCACCTGCATGGTCTCCTGGGGCGTCTTCAGGCTGGTGAGGATCATCCAGGCCAGAGGAAACGCTGCGATCACTGCCACGACGATGATCACCAGCACCAGCACTGCGCTGGCCGGCGTCGCCTTGAAGCGCGGGCCCTCGAGCCGGCGGCGGTCTGCAACTGCGGTGGTCATGCGGACTTTGCCTCCCGCGAACGGGCGAAGGCGAACAGCAGCGCGATCGCCACGACCAGCGCCAGCATCAGCGTCACCGCCATGGCCGAGCCGAGCCCGCCCTGCGCCCGTTCGATGCCGACGCGACGGATGTGATAGGTGAGAACGTTGGTGGCATTCACCGGCCCGCCCTGGGTGATCAGCGCCACCGGCTCGAACACCTGCACGGCGTTGATGATGGCGATCACCGACGAGAACAGCAGCGTATTTCCGAGCAGTGGCAGGGTGATCGAGAAGAAGCGCTGGATCGGATTGGCGCCGTCGATCTTGGCCGCCTCGTAGAGCGAATCCGGGATCTGCGTCAGCCCTGCGACCGCCAGCACGGTGAAGTAGCCCACCTGCTGCCAGACATTGAGGATGACGATCGCGAACAGCGCCGTCTGCGGCGCACTCAGCCAGGTCTGCGGCGGGATGCCGACCCAGCCGAGGATCTGGTTCAGCGGTCCCTCGGTCGGTGAGTAGAGCTTTGAGAACACCAGCGCCACCGCGATCATCGGCACCATGTAGGTGGAGAACAGCACGGTGCGGAGGAACACCCCGCCTGGCGCGATCTTCTGGTGCACCAGGAGGCCCAGCAGCACCGACAGCGGCAGGATGATCGCTACCGAGCCCACCGTGTAGAGCGCGGTATTGACCAGCGCCGCCTTGAAGTCGCGGCCCACCGAGTTGCTGGCGAAGATATCGAGGAAGTTCTGTACGCCGACGAACGTCGCCGTCTCGAACCCGGTCTGCGTCGACCAGTTCTGGAAGCTGAGCCAGATCGTCAGCAGCATCGGGATGATGATGAAAACCGCCAGCAACCCGGTCGCGGGCGCCAGCATGAAGACCGCTGATCGGTGCTGAGTGTTGGTCATAGGCAAGAGTTCGTCTCTAACGGTGCTCAAAGATACCCCCACCCCTGTCCCCTCCCCGCAAGGGGGAGGGAGACGATAGAGCCGCCGCGACCGCGCCGTTGGCCGCGATGGGAGTGGGAGGGTCTCCCTCCCCCTCAGGGCGCTACCGCGTCCCTTGCGGGGAGGGGACAGGGGTGGGGGTTGTTTCCCGCACCGGTGATAGAGGAGGGCGGGTCGCCCCGCCCCCCCACCATTACTTCGCGTTACGCTCGAGGATCTCGGTGGCGTCGGCTTGGGCCGTCGCCTGCGCATCGGCGGCCGAGAGCTGGCCGAACTGGATGGCTTCCAGCGTCTTCTGCAGCGATTCCGAGAACTCCTGGCCGCCCAGCACCACCGGGAACGGCTTGGCATTGGCCAGCGTGCCGGTATAGCCGGCGAGGAACGGATCGCTCGACAGCCGCTCGGCGAACGCCGTGCCGTCAGAGGTGCGCGACGGCAGGATGCCCATCGACATCAGGATATCGCCCATCGCCGAGGCGCCGTTCGGACCCGATTCCGGCCCGTTGAGCCAGTTGAGGAAATCCCAGGCCGCAGCCTGCTCCTCGGCCGAAGCCTTGGCGTTGACCACGGTCATCCACGAGTACGAGATCGAGCGGGCGGTGTCGCCCGACGGGCCGACCGGGATCGGAGCGGTGGCGATATCGGCGAAGTTGTCGCCCATGCCGGCCTTCAGCGCCGATTCCCACCAGTTCGCCATGATGATCATGCCGGTCTTGCCGGAAACGAAGCTGTCGAGGAACGGCCCAGTTGTGTTGGCGTCGGCCGTGGCCATCGCCGGATCCGAGTAGCCCGATTTGATCAGCTTCTCGTAGAGCTCGAAGGTCTGCTTGGCCGCCTCGCTGTCGAGCACCGGCTTGCCGTCGACCACCAGGTCGCCGCCGTTCGACACCAGCAGCGACGAGAACGGGTGGAGGACGCCTGCCGCCCACGAGTTGATCAGCCCGAAGCCCTGCTGGCCCTTGGATTTGTCGGTCAGCTTCTCGGCCGCGGCGAGGAATTCGTCCCAGGTCTTGGGCGCCTCGGTGATGCCGGCAGCTTCGAACAGCTTCTTGTTGTAGTTGAGCGCATAGACGTCGATCTCGTTCGGGATGCCGTACAGCGTGCCGCCGATCGAGGCCGCGCCGACCACGCCGGCCGGCCAGTTGGCCTTGGTGTCGGCGGCAATCGCGTCCGGCACCGCTGCGACCAGCTGGTCCTTGGCGAGATCCGGCAGCCAGGCATCATAGATGCCGGCAATGGTCGCCCCGCCGGCGCCGCCGCCCGAAGTGCGGAGCGTCGTCAACAGGTCGCCGAACGGCACGGCGCGGACGGTGATCTTGGTATCGGGGTGGGCCTCAGTATAGGTCGCGGCGGCCGCCTCCAGCTTGGCCACCGTATCCGGTGCCCAATGGGTGAGGAACGACACATCCGCGGCCTGGACCAGTGCGGTGCTCGAAAGCAGGACCGCGACCGCCCCCGCGGAGCGCGTGAAAGCCTGGAACAGCTGCATGTTTGAATTCTCCCTGTGGCGCCAGTGAGCTCTATGCCCGCCTGACGTCATAGAGTTATGACGTTATAACGACATTGGTCAAGAGCCATGCCAAGGCTGTGGAAGCGTATGGGTGCGGTGAGGAATGAGGCGAGGATCCTTGCGCCCAGGGTTGAGCTGGTTCGGCCTTGCCGAAGCGCACTTTCCGGGGAGCGATGTCGCCTGGTGATGCCCGGTCTGGGCGGCCAACAGAAGCGGCCCCGCGCTGCGCGCCGGGGAGACCGCCGTCTGGCGAGGGGCGACAGGCCGGACAAGCCGGCCCATCGCGGAGTCGTTAATCAGTCGGCGAGCAGCGCGTCGATATACGCCTTGACCGCCGGATCGTCGGACTTGGTGATTGCCGCCAGCGCCGCATCCCGGTCGCCGACCGCCTCATCCAGCGCCGCCTGGGCGGCTGCCAGGGCCTGCCCCTCTGGGCTATCCAGCGCTTCGGCCTGCTCTTCCTCAGTAAGGTCGTCGAAGTCCGGATAGGCGTCGTCGAAGTCAGTCTGCGCGTCGGTCACGGCCTGCTGCAACTCGCCCGACTCCACTGCGGCGTCGAGGGCCGCATAGGCACGAACCTTGCCGACCATCGACTTGTCGCTGGCATGCGCCAGTCCTTGCTCGGAGGCATGCGCCGCATTGCCGCCGCCGGCCTTGGAGGCGACGCTGCCATTGCCATTGCCATTGCCGTTGCTGTTCTCGCTGCCGGCGTTTTCATGCGCGGATTCCGAGTTGCCGGGGCTTTCGGGGCGGCCGCCGGCGACTGCGCCGCTCAGGTTGGCTGCGACCAGCGGCGACAGGGCGAGCAGCCCGACCAAGGCGAATTTCGACAGGGATTTCATGAGTGTGGCCTCATCTGCAAAGGGATGCCCGTTCCTGCGGGCGTCTCTCTGGTACCACTGGCGCCCTGATCTCCGGCTGAGCCGCCGTGTCAGCGCAATTACAGGAACGGCCGCCCGTCACCGGCCCCGGCGCCAATTACACGCTAATCGTCCAGAGGCTTACAGGGTTTCGGCAACTGCGGGCTGCCATGCCGACCCGATCCGGACGCCTCACGCACCCAGCGCTTTCCCGGAACGCCACGCGTGAGGAGAGGTTTGATGCGAGAATTCGCCTGGTCCGTCGCTACCATTCTCGTCGCCGGCCTGTCGCTCACGACACCCGCTGCAGCCCAATACTGGAACAACGACTACAACTACGGCTGGCTCGCCAACCCCAACAACCCGAACTTCGATCCGGCGGCCGCGGCCATCAACGCGCTGAACACCTCGTTCCCACGCCAGCGAGGCTATTCCACCCCGATCGATTTCAGCCTGATCGACGCCATGGAACGCGGCGACACGCGGACCTACTCCACCCACCGCGGCCGTTGCGCCGCGCGCTTCGTCACCTACAGCCTCCACCGACAGCTATGTTGGCAACGACGGCAGGCCAAAGCGCTGCAAGCTCTAGGCGCACAGCAGTCGAAACATCGGCAGTATCAGAAGGAGAGGGCTGGCTGGGGAACCTGGATTCGAACCAAGATTGACGGAGTCAGAGTCCGCAGTTCTACCATTGAACTATTCCCCAAGCGCTGAGCCTGGATGCTGTGCGGCGGAACCGTCAGCATTCGGTGCGCCTTCTAGCGGCAATCGATCGTCTGATCAACACCCCTTTTCGGCATTCTTCAGCCTTTGCGATCCGGCCCGCCGCCGTTCAAGTTTGCGGCAGATTCAGGGCGTTGCGTTGGCGGGTATCATCCTCTACCCTCATTGGCGACACTGAGATATGCCCGTGTCGGGCGCCCACGGCTTCGGCCGGATGCCGGCGACTGCGCGGGGAAATGGAGCAAGGTTGACCGATCAAGATCGGTCCGCCGCCGCAGCCGGGGCCGAGAGCCTGGAGCGGCACCGTGACGGGCAGGGCCGTAGCCCTGCCCAGACCACCGCGAATCCTGGGGGGCAACCTGGGCCTGGCGGAGCGGAGCGGCGGACGCACCCCGCAGGGAATCCCTCTTCGCGCCGGTCGCGAGGGCCGCTCTATGCGGCGCTGGATCTCGGCACCAACAATTGCCGCCTACTGATCGCCCGCCCGCACGAGAACAGCTTTCGCGTGCTGGACGGCTTCACCCGCATCGTGCGCCTCGGCGAGGGCCTGTCGACCACCGGAAAACTGTCCGACGCCGCCATGGAGCGGACCATGGAGGCACTGCGGCTCTGCCGCAACAAGCTGCGCGAGCACGAACCGACCCGCATGCGCCTCATTGCGACCGAGGCCTGCCGCTCGGCTTCCAACGGCGCCGAGTTCATCGCCCGGGTCGAACGCGAACTGGGTCTGGTGCTCGAGATCGTCGACCGGCAGACCGAGGCTTCGCTCGCGGTCACCGGTTGCGCTGACCTGATCGAGGAGGAATCGTCGGGTGCCTTGATGTTCGATATCGGCGGTGGGTCGTCTGAACTGGCCTGGCTGGATTTCCGCGGCGGCCGGCCGCGCCGCCAGGGCCGCATGTCGTCTTCCATCCGCTCGTGGCAGTCGCTGCCAGTTGGGGTCGTCTCGATCGCCGAAAAGTTCGGCGGCGTGAACGTCACGCCCGAGACGTTTGAGGACATGGTGGCGTTCGTCGCCGGACAGCTCCGCCAGTTCCGCGGCCGCGAGAAACTTCGCCAGATGATCGCCGAGCACCCGGTGCACCTGATCGGCACCTCAGGCACTGTCACCACGCTGGCCGGCCTGCACCTCGGCCTCGAGCGCTACGAGCGCCAGAAGGTCGACGGCCTGTGGATGACTCGCGCCGATGTCGACGCCACCATGACGGCGCTGCTCGGCATGAGCTTTGACCGTCGCGTCGCCCATCCCTGCATCGGCAAGGACCGCGCCGATCTGGTGCTGCCCGGCTGCGCCATCTTCGAGGCGATCCGCCGCGAATGGCCGACCGAACGCGTGCGCGTCGCCGATCGCGGCCTGCGCGAAGGTATTCTCATCTCGCTGATCGACGCCGACCGGGCGGATCGCGCCAATAGTCGCAGGAGTCGCTGATGGCCAAGGGAACAGGGCAGGGAGCGGGACGCAAATCGGCGACCGGTCTCAAGGTTCACGTAAAGACCGCCAAGGGCCGGAAGATTGGCTCGACGATCTGGTTGCAGCGCCAGCTCAACGATCCCTATGTCGCCAAGGCCCGGACCGAGGGACTGCGCTCGCGCGCCGCCTACAAGATCAAGGAACTCGACGAGCGCTACCACCTGTTCAAAAAGGGCATGCGCGTCGTCGATCTCGGCGCGGCTCCCGGCGGCTGGTCGCTGGTGGCGGCGCCCATCGTCGGCACCACAGCGGATAAGCCGCTGATCGTCGGTATCGATTACCTCGAGATGGATGCGATCGAGGGCGTCATCCTGCTGCAGAAGGATTTTAACGACGAGGACGCCCCCCAGGCGCTGATCGATGCGCTGGGCGGGCACAAGGCCGATATCGTGATGTCGGACATGGCGGCGCCGACCACCGGGCACCGCGCCACCGACCATATCCGGATCATGCAACTGGTCGAACTCGCCGCCGATTTCGCGGTCAAGGTCCTGGCGCCAGGCGGGACCTTTGTCGCCAAGGTGTTCCAGGGCGGCACCGAGCATGAACTGCTGCACTTGCTGAAGCAGCACTTCACCACCACCATCCACGCCAAGCCCAAGGCCAGCCGCGCCGATTCCGCCGAGACTTACCTGCTGGCCCGCGGCTTCAAGGGCAACGCGCCGGAGTAAGTGCTTTGGTGCGCGGTGGTCGAACGCCCCACTGTGATCACCCCACCTCCGATGTCATCCCAGCGAAAGCTGGGACCCAACTACCCACAGGCTCGGGCCGCAAGATGGGTCCCAGCTTCGCTGGGATGACAGCCGGTGGTAGGTTTAAGGCCGAGCCTAATCACCGGGTTCGTGCAGCCCAATGATCCGCTGATCACTCGGCCGGCGCGCCGCTCTCGGCCCGGTGGCTGTGCATGTTGGCGCTCCGCGGAACTCGCAGGAAGATCAGCGCCGAGATCAGAGTCACCGTTGCCATGGCCCAGAAGGCAACGTGGAAGTCGTTGAGCCCAGGGGCCCCGCCATGCAGCAGGTGGACGCCCTCAAAGATGCCGCCGCCGATCGCGACACCGAAGGCGAGGGAGAGCTGCACGCTCACCTGGCTCAGCACATTGGCCTGCCCGGCATCCTTGTCAGCGACATCGGCGAAGATGAAGGCATTGGTGGTGGTCCAGAACAGTGACTGGAAGAAGCCGGTGATCACCAGCAGCGCCAGCATCAGCGGGGTCGGGGTGTCGGGCGTGTAGAGCCCCATCGCCAGCACACCGCCGGCCGTGATGGTGCAGGCGATCACCAGCGCCCGGCGGAAGCCTAGCCGCGCGATGAAGCGCTCAGCCATGAACTTCATGGTGAAGGCGCCGACCGCCGAGGCAAAGGTCACCATGCCGCTCTCGAACGGGTTCAGGCCAAAGGCGAGCTGCAGCATCAGCGGGAACAGGAAAGGCATCGCCCCGGTACCGAGCCGGAAGATGGTGCCGCCGATCATGGTCAGGCGGAACAGCGGCTGGCGGAAGATCCTCAGATCGAGCAGCGGGTACTCGGTCCGGCGGAAGTGGAACCAATAGGCGATAGCGGCGACGACGCCGAGGAACAGCGAACCATAGCCAAAGCCAGCGGGCAGGGCCGGCAGCGTCAGCACCGAGATACCGAAGACAAGGCCGGCAAAGCACAATCCGGCCAGCAGGAAGCCGGTGAAGTCCAGCTTGCGCGGCTCGTTCCGATGCCACTCCGGCAGGTACTTGTTGACGAGGATGATTCCAAGGATGCCGATCGGCACGTTGATCAGGAAGATCCAGTGCCAGCTGGCAAAGGTGGTGATGAAGCCACCGATCGGCGGCCCGACGATCGGGCCGACGAGCCCCGGGATCGACAGCCACGCCATCGCATCGACCAGTTGTTGCCGCGGCGTCACCCGCACCAGCACCAGCCGCGCCACCGGCGTCATCATCGCTCCGCCCATGCCCTGCAGGAACCGCGACAAGACGAACGTCAGCAGCGAGTTCGAGATCGCGCAGCACACCGATCCCAGGATGAACACCACGATCGCCCAGGCAAACACCCGCTTGGCGCCGAACTTGTCGGCCATCCAGCTCGACACCGGGATGAAGATCGCCAGCGCCACCATGTAGGTGGTCAGCGCCAGCTTCAGCGCGATCGGCTCGGTGCCGATATCGTGCGCGATGGCCGCCAGCGACGTCGCGATCACCGTCGAATCCATGTTCTCCATGAACAGCGCCACGGCGAGGATCAGCGGGGTCAGGCGGAGCGCGGACATCGGAGCCTTCAGAGTGTTGCCGGAACCGGCTTGGCGATGGGCTTTGCCTTGTGGCCCGACACGTCGCTACCTGCGTCGGGTGGCAGCCGCATGAACGGGATAGCGCTGCAGATGGCGACGGCAGCGACGACGAACCAGGCGATGTGGAAATCGGCCAGCACCAGCTCGCCACCATGCATATTCGAGGCGATTTCCAGCGCGCCACCCGCTACCGCGACACCGGCCGCGACGCTGAGCTGCTGGCTCACCGCGTTGATCGCCGTGGCCTGGCTGGCATGCGCCTCGTCGACATCGGCAAACACCAGGGCGTTGACGCCGGTAAAGAAGAACGAGCGGGTGAGGCCGCCGAACAACAGCGAACCCATCAGCAGCCAGTGCGGCACGGCGGGGGTGAAGAAGCCGTTGATGGCAAGAAAAGTGCAGCCGAGCAGCGCCGTGACCATCAGTGTCCGCGGGAAGCCGAAGGCGGCATAGAGCTTTTCAGCGCCGAACTTCGAGAGGATCGCCCCGATCGCCGCGATGAAGGTGGTGAGGCCGGATTCGAATGGTGTCAGCCCGAAAGTCAGCTGCAGCATCAGCGGCATCAGAAACGGGAAGGCGCCGATGCCGATGCGGAACAGCGAGCCACCGATGATGGCGTTGCGGAACAGTGGCAGCCGGAACATCCTGGGGTCGAGAATCGGAAACGGCGTGCGCTTCGCATGCCGCAGGTAAAGCAGCCCCGCGATCACCCCGACGACAATCGAGCCATAGCCGGCGACGGTCGGGATGGCGGGGAGGCTGATCACCGAGAAGCCGAACATGATACCGGCAAAGGTGATGGCCGAAAGAATCAGCCCCGGCACGTCCACCGGTCGCTCGTTCCGGCCATCGGCCGCATTGAGGTATTTGGTGACGAGGACCAGCCCGATAAGGCCGATCGGGATATTGATCCAGAAAATCCAGTGCCAGCTGAGATAGGTGGTGAGGAAACCGCCCAGCGGCGGGCCGGTGATCGGGCCGATCAGCGCCGGGATGGTGAGCCAGGCCATGGCCGAGACCAGCTCATTGCGCGGTGTGGCGCGCACCAGCACCAGCCGCGCCACCGGCGTCATCATCGAGCCGCCAATGCCTTGCAGGAACCGCGACAACACGAAGGTCAGCAGCGAATCCGAGAAGGCGCAGCAGATCGAGCCGGCCATGAACACCACGATGGCGACGCGGAAAATGTTCTTGGCGCCGAACCGGTCGGCCATCCAGCCCGACAGCGGAATGAAGATGGCGAGCGCCACGAAATAGGCGGTAAGCGCCAGTTTCAGCGAAATCGGCTCGGCCCCGATATCCGCCGCGATCGCCGGCAGCGAGGTCGCAATGACGGTCGAGTCCATGTTTTCCATGAACAGCGCGACCGCGAGGACGAGGGGGATGATGCGCACGGAGGGAGCCTCGATCGAGGCACTGTTAGGATTGAAACTATCGGCGTGAGCTTTACGGTGCGTGGGGCTGCAACGCAACACGTACCTCTGTCATTAATCGCTCGGGTCCTAACCGATTGACCCCCCAAGCCAACACGTGGCTTATTGTGGTCACATTTTATTCGGGTTGAACCATGAAGAGCTTTTCGTCGTCGAGCTTCGCCAGCAATCATGCCGAGGCGCTCGACCTTGCCTTTGCAGCAGTGCAGAAGAACCCACAGGCGCTGTTCACCAATTTCCAGTGGTTCCTCTACACCGGCAAGGACACGATCTTCTTTACCGCCTTCTCCAAGGAGAAGTTCGATAAGCAGAAGCTGAAGGAACTGGTGGCGCAGGTGGTGGCGCTGGCGCCGCAGCTGACGCACGGCTTTGTCGGGGCGCGTCCGGGGCACCCCTTCACCGAGAGCCAGCTCGACGCCATCACTTCGGTGGAGCTGGTTGACAGCTTTGACGGCTACCCGGACAAGTGGCTCGGTAAAAGCGCCGACATCTTCGATCACCCCGACCTGCCGCTGTTCCGCTTCATGGCGGCGACGCTGAAGGACGGCCCGGATGCCGAGGGGCGCATCTCGGTGATCCAGGTGCGCGCCGCGCACTGCGTGCTCGAGGGTTCGGATTCGGCGCTGCTGTCGCGCTCGCAGACCGCCAATCACGGCATCCAGTCCAACAAGGACAACAAGGTCAGCTTCGGCGCCCGCTTCAAAGGCGCGCTACAGGCCGGTATCGGCGTGTCGCTGCACCTGTTCTTCGCCCACATCATGTCGCCGCCGGACAAGCCGTTCGGCTTCAAGACCCTGCCTTTGCGCCGCGACCGGCTGCGTCGCCTCGCCAATCGGCTGGGGGTGCGGCAGCGCTCGCTCTACTTTGCCATCGTCACCCATGCACTTCATTCCGATACCGACCGGCGCCTTAACGAGGCGGTGATCGCCGCGGCTTACACGATGCTGGATACCCGGCGCACCGATGCCGACGACGACTTCTTCCGGGTGCGCGCCCTGCAGGCGAAATTCCCCTACAAGGAGGATTTCGTCGAGTATGTGCGCTCGGTCGACGATGTCGTCAGCCAGATCGAGAACAAGGACATTACCTCGTTCCAGACCCAGATCATGGCCCTGTTCGCCATGCACCGGAAGCTCCATAGCTGGTTCCCGTTCCTCTATGGCCCGCGCTTCTGGCGCTTTTCGGGCCGCGTCGACACCGTGCTGACCCTGGTACCGCCGCACCGCACACTGGGTCCGGTGACCCAGTGGATGATGGAACCGATCTATTGCGGCGCCTACCACCCCGCCTCCAACATCGCCACCTTCTGCCCCGGCCGCGAGTTCATGACGGTGAACTTCGTCATGGAACAGCGCCACATCGACGCGGTCGAGCGGATCGAACCGCTGATCGCGAGGATCGAGGCACTGGATCTGCCGGAGCCGGTGAAGGGTGTGGGCGTCGAGGCGTGACTGGTGCTTAGGCAGGCGGGCGGTTGTGTGAGCACAAATCTCACCACAACCACCGGCCGTCATCCCGGCGAAAGCCGGGACCCAGTGCTCCGACCGCTCAACGAGCGCGAAACCATCCGACCTTGCCGTGATGGTCCGGCGCGGCCCTTGTCTGACCTACCGCTCGAGCAATGGGTCCCGGCTTTCGCCGGGATGACGGCCGGCGGGTGGTGGGAGATCGGGACACCCCGCAGATGCCGCAGCGGGAGAGTCAACCAACAATCTCGTCCCACAGGTCATCCCAGCGTGGGTTCCTGGCTTCGATCAGCTCCACCTTCCACGCTCGTCGCCATTCCTTGATCCGCTTCTCACGCGTGATTGCGGCCTCGGCGTCGCCCTGTTCTTCGAACCACACCAGCTGTGTCACGCCGTATCGCGCAATGAAACTGCCGGCGATTGCGTGCGTTCGGTGTTGCCAGACTCGACCAACCAGATCGGACGTCACGCCGGTGTAGATCGTGCCGCGCTTGCCGTCGCCATCATGTAGGCGAAGAACTGTTTGTCCACCTGCGCCTCCTAACCATCGGATCAACGCAGGCGGACGCTGTCAACGTAGGACCGGCCTAGGCCACCTGCCTCCCATACTTGCTTGCCACTTCCTCGGCCAACCGCCCGCCGATCTCGGCCAAGTGGTCGAATTCCTGTTCGAAGCTGCCGACGCCGGCGGTCGCTGACCTGAGTTCGATGATCAGGTCCTGCATCTCCGAGGCGGGCACGTAGGCGTGGATATCGTCCCAGCCGTCCCAGCCCTCGCGGGTGTCCGAGCCGACGATCTGGCCGCGGCGGCGGGGGAGGATGGCGTTGATGCGGGCCGTAGCCTCGCTCGGGCAATGCACCGTCACCTCCATCACCGGCTCCAGCAGCACCGGCTCGCATTGCGGCATGCCTTCGCGCATGCCGATCTGCGCCGCCTGCCGGAACGCCATGTCGGAGGAGTCGACCGTGTGGTACGAGCCGTCGGTGAGCGTCACCGCCACATCGACCACCGGGAAGCCCAACGGGCCGCCCATGCCAAAGTACTCGCGGACGCCGGCTTCCACCGAGCTGATATACTGCCGTGGCACCACGCCGCCGGTGATCTTCTCGTCAAAGCCCAGCCCACCGCCGCGTGGCAGCGGCTTGATGGTCAGCACCACGTCGCCGAACTGGCCGTGGCCGCCAGACTGCTTCTTGTGCCGGCCGCGCACATTGGCCGACTTCCTGATCGTTTCGCGATAGGCGATGCGCGGCACCGAGGTGGTGACCGGCACGCCGTAGCGTCCGGTAATCCGCTCGACCACCACCCGCAGGTGCATCTCGCCATGGCCCTCGAGCACGGTTTCGCCGGTCTCGGGCACATGGGTGAGATGCAGGGAAGGGTCTTCCTCGAGGATCCGCTGCAGCGCCGTCGACAGCCGCACGTCGTCCTTGCGCTCTTTCGGCGACACGGCGATCGCCATCATCGGCAAGCTCTCGGGCGGTGGCATCAGGTCCGGCACCATGCGGCCGGCCGAAAGCGTATCGCCGGTGCGGGCGGCTTCGACCTTGCCGAGCGCTACTGTTTCGCCCTCCTGCGCCGCCTCGCGCTTCTGCGTTTCCTGGCCCATCACCCGGAAGATGCCCGACACCTTGCTTTCGCGACCGTCGGCAGAGCGGAGCGTCGCGCCATCGGCAACGCTGCCACTGAGCACCCGGGCGACGCACATCTTGCCGCTGCGCGCGGTCTGCATGGTCTTCATGATCTGCACCACGTTGCCGGTTCCGTCGGCGAGCCCGAGCCGGGCTCGGGTTTCCTTCACCGTCGGCGCCTCGTGACGGATCGCCTTCAGCAGTCGGGTGATGCCGTTGCCGTGCTCGGCCGAACCGATGAACACCGGACAGATCTTGCCGGCCCGCATCTCCTCGACCAGGTCCTTGAAGATCAGGTCCTTTTCCGGCTGCACATCCTCGAGCAGCTGCTCCATCAGCACGTCGTCGAAATCGGCGATCTGCTCGAGCATGGCAGTGCGTGCAGCAACTTCGTCAGCCTTTTCGCCATCGGGCAGGGCGATGATCTCGCTCTCCTTGGCCTCGTGGTAGACATGCGCCCGCTCGAGCGCCAGGTCGATGCAGCCGGTCACCACGCCGGCCTTGGTCATCGGCAACTGCCGCAGCACCAGTGGCACCCGGCTCGCCGGCTGCAGCATGGTGAGGATGTCGCGGACCTGGCCCGAGAGCTTGTCGATCTTGTTGAGGAAGATCAGGTGCGGAAGTTTCCGCGCTTCGAGATCCCCGAGGATCAGCTGCAGCGCCGCCACCTTCTTGGGGTCGGCTTCCGCCACCACCACTGCCATGTCGCAGCCGGCGAGGACGGCGAGGGATTCATACTGGAACTCGACAGAACCGGGGCAGTCGATAAAGCTGTAGCGGTCGCCCATGAACTCGGTCTCGGCGACGTTGACCTCGACGCTCATGCCGTTCGAGCGGGCTTCCGGTGCGGCATCGCCCACCATGTTGCCGTCTCTGGCGTGGCCTTGTCGGGTAATGGCCCCAGTGCGCATGAGGATCGCTTCGAGCAGCGAAGTCTTGCCGCTCGCGAACGGCCCCACCAGCGCGATGCACCGGGGCCCGGCTTGTCTGCCGTTGTCGTTTGCCATCTACTCCTCCTCGTTCGTGATTTGTTCCTCTGGCGACGTCCTCCCCGGTGCGTGGTCCTCGCACCGTTGAGGCGCGTCCGCAACGATACTGTAGCGCTCTGGGAGAGCGGAGCCAATCGGGCGATGCCGCCTGTGGAAGGTGCTGAAGCCGGTGGCTGCGGACCCCCACCCTTGATCCCTCCCCGCAAGGGGAGGGAGACGCATACTGAGGTGCCGGTGGTTTGGTCTCCCTCCCCCTCGGGGCGACATCCTGTCGTCCCCTCGCGGGGAGGGGACAGGGGTGGGGGGCGGCGCACACCAGCTTTGCTGCGATCGCCCTTCCCAAACCCGGGGGGCGGTGGTAATCACCCTCGCCAACCCGTGAGCCGGCGACGAGTCGTTCCGCTCACGGGCTTCCGTTTTTCTGATGCTCAGAAGGGAAGGGCCCGACCCTTGGCGAAGATCATTACTTCCATCACCGGCGATAGCGCACTGACGTTCGACGACGTGCTGCTGCAGCCTGCGCGCTCCGATGTGCTGCCGACCGATGTCGACATCCGCACCCGGGTGACCAAGGATATCTCGCTCAATATCCCGATCCTGTCGTCCGCCATGGACACGGTGACCGAGAGCCGCATGGCCATTGCCATGGCGCAGGCCGGCGGCATGGGCGTGATCCACAAGAACCTCGATATCCTGGTGCAGGCCGAGCATGTCCGCGCCGTGAAGAGCTTTGAAAGCGGCATGGTGGTGAACCCCATCACCATCGGACCTGACGCAACGCTCGCCGACGCGCTGGCGCTGATGGAAGCCAACCACATCTCCGGCATTCCGGTGGTGGAGAATGGTGGGCAGGGCGGACGCAAGATCGGCAGGCTGGTCGGTATCCTCACCAACCGCGACGTGCGCTTTGCCAATAACCCGCGCCAGCGCATCGCCGAACTGATGACGCATGAGAACCTGGTAACGGTGCGTGACGGTGTCAGCAAGGACGAGGCCAAGCGCCTGCTGCATGCCCACCGCATCGAAAAGCTCCTCGTGGTCGATGACGATCGCCGTTGCGTCGGGCTGATCACCGTCAAGGATATCGAGAAGGCCCAGCTCAACCCGCATGCGGTGAAGGATGCGCAGGGTCGCCTCCGCGTCGCGGCGGCCACCGGTGTCGGCGACGCTGGCTTCGAACGCTCGCTGGCGCTGATCGATGCCGGCGTTGACCTCCTGGTGATCGACACGGCGCACGGTCACTCGACCGGCGTGCTGAAGTCGGTGGAGCGGGTGAAGCGCGAGAGCAATTCCACCCGCATCGTCGCCGGCAACGTGGCGACTGCCGAAGCCACCCGTGCGCTGATCGAAGCGGGCGCGGATTCGGTGAAGGTCGGCATTGGTCCCGGCTCGATCTGCACCACCCGCATCGTCGCCGGCGTCGGCGTGCCGCAGCTTGCGGCGGTGATGGCCTGCGCCGAAGAGGGTGACAAGCACGGCATCCCGGTGATCGCCGACGGCGGAATCAAATTCTCAGGCGACCTGGCTAAGGCATTGGCCGGCGGTGCGTCTTGCGCCATGGTCGGCTCGTTGCTGGCCGGTACCGACGAGAGCCCGGGCGAGGTCTACCTCTACCAGGGCCGCTCCTATAAGTCGTATCGCGGCATGGGCTCGGTGGGCGCCATGGCCCGCGGTTCGGCCGACCGCTATTTCCAAGAGGAAGTGAACGACAGCCTGAAACTGGTGCCCGAGGGCATCGAGGGCCAGGTGCCGTACAAGGGCGCCGCCGGCAACGTGCTGCACCAGCTGGCCGGCGGTCTTCGCGCCGCCATGGGCTATACCGGCGCGCCCAACCTGCAGGCTTTCCGCGACAATTCGGTGTTCGTGAGGATCTCCGGCGCCGGCCTCAACGAAAGCCACGTCCACGACGTGTCGATCACCCGCGAGAGCCCGAACTACCGCGGCGGCAACTAAGGCCGGCCTGTCACGTTGCTGCCAACTCCACCGGGTCATTCCCGCGAAAGCGGGAACCTCCGTTGGGGATGGCGCAGCAGGCGCAAAAACCGAGGTTCCCGCTTTCGCGGGGATGACTCCGTGGTTCCCGGAAGCAGCGAGGCTATCGGTTGACCTCATTCTGGCTGATCGCCGCCATCCTCGCCCAGGGCGCGCTCGCCCTGGGGCTGCTCTGGTACCTCGGCACCATTCGGCTCCCGATGGTGATGAAGGGCGAGGTGCGGATCGACGACATCGCGCTCGAGCGTAAGGCTTGGCCGAAGCGCGAATGGCAGGCGTCCAACGCCTTCGACAACCAGTTCCAGCTGCCGGTGCTGTTCTATGTCGGGGCTGGGCTGGCGCTCTACTTCGGCCCGACCCCTTTCGAGATCGTGCTGGCCTGGCTGTTCGTCGCGTCCCGCTACGTACATGCCTTCGTGCACATCACCGACAACCATGTGGTCCGGCGCTTTGCCGCCTACCTGGTCGGGCTGCTGCTGCTCTGCGTGTTCTGGCTCGACCTGGTGGCGCGGCTGCTCCTCACACTGTAGCGAGCTTGATCCGCGTGCCGCATCGTGGCACGGACGCGGCTGACGAGAAGAGGATCTTCGCATGAGACTGCCCGGCCGGATTGCCGCCGCCATCGCTGTGCTCGCCGATATCGATGCGCACAAGCGCCCGGTGGCCGAGGCGCTGAAGGCCTGGGGGCTCAACAACCGCTTTGCCGGCGCCGGCGACCGCGCCGCCATCGGCAACCTCGTCTACGACGCGCTGCGCCGCAGGAGTTCGCACGCCTTCGCCATGGGTACGGACGCACCGCGCGCCCTGGTGCTGAGCGTCGTGGTGCGCGAGTGGGGCGAGAACATCGATGAGCTCAACCAGAGCTTTGGCGGCGATCGCTTCGCCCCTGCGCCGATAGATGCCGAGGAGGCGGCAAAGCTTACCGCCGCCGATCCGCTCGCTGGTGCGCCCGACCACGTGCGCGGCGATGTGCCCGAATGGGTCGCGCCGCACCTCGCCGAGAGCTTTGGGGAGGACTGGGTCGCCGAAGCGCACGATCTCTCCGGCCGACCGCCGCTCGACCTGCGCGTCAACACGCTGAAGGCCAACCGCGACAAGGCGCTGCGGGCCCTCGGGCGCTTCGCTCCCGATGCCACCGTCACCATCCCCGAGGGCATCCGCTTTCCCGCCGGCGAGCGCGACAGCCGCACGCCGAACGTCCAGAGCGAGGAAGGCTACATCAAGGGCTGGTTCGAGGTGCAGGATTTCGGCAGCCAGATCGTCGCCGCGCTGGGCGGCGCGCGCGGCGGCGAGCAGGTGCTCGACCTCTGCGCCGGAGCAGGGGGCAAGACCCTTGCCATGGCCGCCGCGATGCAGAACCGCGGCCAGATCTTCGCCTATGACAGCGACCGCACGCGCCTTGCTCCGATCTATGACCGCCTGAAGCGCGCCGGCGCCCGCAACGTACAGGTCCGCGCCCCGGGCGAGGGCGTGCTCGATGATCTCATCGGCAAGCTCGATCGCGTCGTGGTCGATGCGCCATGCACCGGCTCGGGCACCTGGCGCCGCCAGCCGACCGCCAAATGGAAGCTGACGCCCGACCAGCTTGCCCTCCGCGTCGAAGAGCAGCGGGCCATCCTCATCGAGGCGGCGAAGTATCTGAAACCAGGTGGCACACTGGTCTACATTACCTGCTCGGTGCTGCCCGAGGAGAACGCCCGGCAGGCCGCGTCCTTCCTCGAAGCCAACCCGGAATTCAAGGCTGTTGCCGGCAACAAGCTCTGGATGAGCCACTTCTCCGGCGCCAGGCTGCGCGCCCGCTTCTCGCCCGAAGGTGGCGTGTCCCTCACCCCGCACCTCACCGGCACTGATGGCTTCTACATCATCGCCATGCAGCGAGGCTGAGGATGATCCGCGATGATGCCGGCGGCTTGTCGCCCCTGTTCATCTTCACCGTCGGCTCGATCGCCTTCCTGCTGATCGTCGGGGCAGTGGTCTGGTTCGCCATTCCGGGCGCCAGCGCCAAGCACCATTTCGTCTCGCCGTCGGGGCGCGTCGCGCTCGACATCGGCGAGACGTGTGGCGAGGCGAGCTGCGAGCGCCGGATCATCGCCGAGACCATCGCCGCTGACGGCAGCAAGTGGCGCCGCGGCTGCCGGGTCCCACTGACCGATACACATCTCGTGCTGCTCAACGCCTTCCCGCTCTGGGCCGCCGACGAGCAGACGGTTGAGATCGTCTATGCTGATGCCGCGGGGCAGGGCGGCAAATTCCCGCTGAACTTCGCCGCCGACTGTACCGCGACCGAGTGAAACTTGCCTTCGCCTCGCACGTTACTCGAGGCATGAGCACCCTAACGATATCCGACCTCAAGACGCCGCGCGCATTAATCCTGCTGGCGGTTTTCCTTGCCGTAGTGATCGGCGTCGGCGCAGTCATCGGCATCTCGACCGCCCCCGGCGAATGGTACGCCGGCCTCGCCAAGCCGCCGTTCAACCCGCCCAACTGGCTGTTCGGGCCGGTGTGGTTCGCCCTCTATGTGCTGATCGCCATCACCGGTTGGCGCACCTTCCTGAGCGAGCCTGATGGTACCGGCATGAAGCTCTGGTACGGGCAGATGGGGCTCAACTGGCTGTGGTCGCCGGTGTGGTTCTCGCTGCACCTGCTCTGGCCGGCCTTCATCGTGATCATCGCCATCTTCGCGCTGATCCTCATGTTCATCGCCAATCGCTGGGGCCGTGACCGTGTCTCGGCCTGGCTGTTCGTGCCCTATGCGGCCTGGGTCGGCTTTGCCAGTCTGCTGAACCTCGCCATCGCCACGCTGAACTAGCCGGCCTAGTGCAATTCCCGCGAGATCGGCTCACCCAGCGCCAAGCGGGTGAAGCTGACCTCGAGCCCCTCGCCCGTCGGTGAGCAGGTCATCGGGCCGACCTCCACTGTCTCACCCATGCGGAGGAAGCACAGCCGCACCAGTTGCCAGCTGCCATCCGGCTGAAGCAACTGCACCCGCAGCGCTTCGGCATGCCGGGTGAGCCGCAGCGTCACGGCAGCGTCGACCGGTCGATCGAGCTTCAGCACCGACCAATCCGACTGGTCATCGCGGGTCACCACGACCGAAAAGTGCATCGCCCCATCGGTGAACTCGACCCCGCATTTCAGCCAGTTGTCGCCGTCGACGAACAGCATCGCTCCGGCCTGGTCATAGAGGCGCTGGTAGTTGGCGCTGAAACTGAGCTCGAAGCTGAAATCCCCGCTCACCTCGGTGGCGCGAAAATGCCCGTCGGCGTGCTTGAAGCCGTAGAAGGTGTTATTCCAGTAGTCGGTCTCCGGGCCCGTCCGCACCGTCAGCGTGCCGCCGCGCTCCTCGTAGAACGGCGGTTGGTTGCGCCAGAAGGTCTTGCCGGTTTTCATCAGGTCATTCCGCCGCCGCAGTGATTGTCGCCGAACCGGTGCTGCGCCGCTCCTTGCCGCGCGCCCACTGAATCATCGGGTTCTCGACCAGATGATACGACAGGTGCGCCACGGTGAAAGTGATGACCGTGATGATGGTACAGGTAACGATGAAGCGGACGGGATCGGACGACTGCCCGTGGTCGATCTGCGGATCCCAGTAGACCCGCACCAGTTCCAGCACCGGATAGTGCCAGATATAGATGCCGAACGAGATCTTCGCGACATAGCGCGTCACCGGGTTGTCGAGCAGTTGGCCGAGCAGCGCGCTCGATGGCGAGGACGAGAGAAACAGCCCGACCGCCAGCACGAACCAGGGGAAGCCATAGGGCACACCCAGCCAGCCCCAGCCATCGGCGGTCTTGGCCGAAAGCTGCACTTGCATGAGGTAAATGCCCCAGGCGAACGCTGCGAATGCGACAAGGTCGAACAGCGCGTGCCGGTACTTCGCCCAGCGCACCTGTAGTCCGCCGGCCAGCGCGCCGACGGCGAACATGGCGAAGAAGGCGAACGGGTTGAAACGCGGCATCCAGTACTTGGCGCCGCCGATCAGCCCGTAATCCCAGCCGCGCTGGTGCGTGTCGACGCGATAGTAGCGGGCGAACAGCCAGTGCGCGGCGAGCGCCAGCCCGATGACCCCCAACCATATCAGGCGCGATTGCCAGCCCTGGCCGCTCCACCGTCCCAGCAAGAACAGCGCCGCGAAGCCGGCCGGCAGCAGCAGGTATGACGTGACCTCGAAGCTGATCGACCACAGCGGCCCGTTCACCTCGACCGGAAACAGCGTGATCCAGTGCCAATCGGCGACCGTGAAGATGCCGGCGACCAGCCGCAGCACCAGTTGCCCGTCGAGTACCGCGCCGAACACTGTGATGCTGAGGACGAAGGTGACGAGCAGCGCCAGCCAGAAGCCGGGCAGGATGCGGGCAGCGCGCCGCATGGCGTAGACCCGCAGCGACGGCGCCGGCTCACCGCGATCCAGCGCCTGCCAGAACGGCCGCGACAGCAGGAAGCCCGAGAGGACGAAGAACATCGCCACGCCGAACGTGCCGATCTGCGCGAATACCCGAAACCACTCGACGCCGCCGAGCTGATCCTGCCAGCTCATGCGTTGCGCCAGATGGTGGAAAAGCACCGTGAGGCACGCAGCCGCGCGTACGAAATCGGCGCCATTCAGGCGGTTATCAGTCATCGGTTCCCCTCGCGTGGCACGCCGCGTCTTCCGCGCGGTAGTTCGTGCAATCGATTTCATTTGGCACCGCCAAGGGTTGCTGCGCAACCCCCTTGCGCTCGCGCAGACGCGTCAGCGACAGGCGCGGCACAAGCGGAGGTAGCGGTTGACGCGAGGCTGTCGCTGCGTCCTACTGGCGCAATACTTATCGTGTAGAGGCCAAATGACTTTTCAGGATTTTGTCACACGGATGATGGATCCAAGTCATCTGCTGACTCACGTGCCGTATGCTCTACTTGTCATCTCTATGCTGATGAACGATATGGGCTGGCTTCGTGCTATTGCCATTGCTGCAGGCATAATACGTATTATCAATCGCGCCTTCTTTGAGATCGACCCGATCATCGTGTTCTGGGAAGTGATCTTCGTCGCGGTGAATGTCGTTCAACTGTTGATCCTCTGGTACTACGCCAGGCGGCATCGGTTTTCCGAGGACGAGCAGCGTTTCGCCTCGATCATGCCCGCCAGCATCGATCGACGAACCGTCCGCCGCTTGCTGCGCCTCTCCAGGCTTCGCCATGCCCACGAGGGCCAGAAGCTGACTGAAGAGGGCAGGGCCGTTAGCGAGCTGGTGTTCATCGCCGATGGCGTGATGCAGATCGAGCAGGCCGGACGAATCGTCGCCGTGTGTGGACCGGGGGATTTCGTCGGCGAGATGAGCTTCGTCACCGGCGCACCGGCTTCGGCCACTGCCATCGCTGCCAAGCCGGTGCGCTACCTCGCTTTCGAACAGACGAGGCTGCGCGCCGCTGTCGAGGCCGACAGTGATCTTCGCCAGGCGCTCGACGCCAGTCTCAACCACAACCTCGTCGGCAAACTGGCCAAGGCCAACGCCGCCCGTCCTGAGCAGGTCGCTGCAGCCTAGAACATCGAGCCCCTTGTTTGTGACAGTGGGACCGGGCTAGGCCCTCGGTCTCAGTGTTTCCTTTTGCGGTGCACCATGTCGGGCCTGGTTGATCAGTTGTTCGTGGGTTTCACCAACCCGGTCATCCTGTTTGGGCACTTCACCTACTTCCTGCTGATCGTCTCGATGCTGATGCGGCGCATGGTGTGGCTGAGAAGTTTTGCCGTAGCGTCGGGCGTCGCCAAGATCGTCTACCGGGCGTTCTTCGTGTTCGATCCGGTGAGCGTCCTGTGGGAAACGGTGTTCGTGCTGGTGAACATCGGCCAGCTCCTGCTGATCTGGTACTACGAGCGCCACCACCGCTTCACCGACGAGCATCGCCATTTCGTCGACAGCATGCCGCCCAGCGTGGAGCGCCGCGCCCTGAAGCGCCTGCTGGCCTTTGCCACAGTGCGTGAGGTCCCAGCCGACGAAGTGCTGGTGCGCGAAGGGGAGGTGGTCAAGGACCTGCTCTATGTCGCCGGTGGCGTCGCGCGGATCGAGAGCGCCGGCCGGATCATCGCAGTGTGCGGGCCGGGCGATTATCTCGGTGAGATGAGCTTCCTCAGCGGCGAGCCGGCGACCGCCACCGTAGTGGCATCCAGGCCGATGCGCGTGCTGGCCTTCGACCAGCAACGGCTGCACGTCGCGGTGGCCTCCGACGCCGCCATCCATCGCGCCATGGAAGCCGGAATGAACCGCAACCTCGTTGGCAAGCTGGTGCGCGCCAACACGACCAGGGTGGCACCCCTCTCGGCATAGGTGCCTTGACCGGGAGGAGGCTTGCACAATCCCCGTCCGGGCTTTATTTCCCCGCCATGACAGACATCGCCGCCGCCCCCGCCGAGTCCATTCTCATCATCGATTTCGGGTCCCAGGTGACCCAGCTGATCGCGCGCCGCCTGCGCGAGACTGGCGTCTACTGCGAAATCCATCCGTTCCAGAGCGCCGCCGAGGCCTTCGCCCGGCTGCAGCCGCAGGGCGTGATCTTTTCGGGCGGTCCTGCCTCGGTGACCGACGAGGGCAGCCCCCGCGCGCCGCAGGAAGTGTTCGATTCGGGCGTGCCGATCCTCGCCATCTGCTATGGCCAGCAGACCCTGGCGCTGCAGCAGGGCGGCAAGGTCGAAGGCGGCCACGCCCGCGAGTTCGGCCGCGCCGATGTCGAGATCAAGGAGCAGAGCCCGCTGTTCGATGGCTTCTGGAAAGTCGGCGGCCGTTACCCGGTGTGGATGAGCCACGGCGACCGCGTCACCGAGCTGCCCGAGGGCTTTACCGTCATCGGCACCTCGGAGAACGCGCCGTTCGCCATCGCGGTCAACGAGCGCAAGCGCTATTACACCACCATGTTCCACCCCGAGGTGGTGCACACTCCCGATGGCGGCAAGCTCCTCCAATCCTTCGTGCACAACATCGTCGGGCTCAAGTCCGACTGGACCATGTCGGCCTATCGCCAGCGCGCTGTCGACAAGATCCGCGCCCAGGTCGGCAAGGGCAGGGTGATCTGCGCGCTCTCGGGCGGCGTCGACAGCTCGGTTGCGGCGATCCTGATCCATGAGGCGATCGGCGACCAGCTGACCTGCGTCTTCGTCGATCATGGCCTGATGCGGATGAACGAGGCCGACGAAGTCGTCTCGATGTTCCGCGACCACTACAATATCCCGCTCGTCCATGTTGACGCCGCCGACAAGTTCATCGGTGCGCTCGAAGGCGAGGCGGACCCCGAGACCAAGCGCAAGACCATCGGCCGGCTGTTCATCGAAGTGTTCGAGGAAGAGGCCAAAAAGCTCGGCGGTGCGCAGTTCCTGGCGCAGGGCACGCTCTACCCCGATGTGATCGAGAGCGTCAGCTTCTCGGGCGGCCCGTCGGTCACCATCAAGTCGCACCACAATGTCGGCGGCCTGCCTGATCGTATGAACATGCAACTGGTCGAGCCGCTGCGCGAGCTGTTCAAGGACGAAGTCCGGGCGCTCGGCCGCGAACTTGGCCTGCCCGACCGCTTTGTCGGCCGCCACCCGTTCCCAGGCCCCGGCCTCGCTATCCGCCTGCCGGGCGGCGTGACTCGTGAGAAGCTCGATATTCTCCGCCGCGCCGACGCCATCTATCTCGACGAGATCAGGAAGGCCGGGCTCTACGACAAGATCTGGCAGGCCTTCGCCGTGCTGCTGCCGGTGCAGACCGTCGGCGTGATGGGCGATGGCCGCACCTACGAGTTCGTCTGCGCGCTGCGCGCCGTGACTTCGGTCGACGGCATGACCGCGGATTTCTTCCCCTACGACATGAACTTCCTCGGCCGCGCCGCCACGCGCATCATCAACGAAGTGCGCGGCATCAACCGGGTGGTCTACGACGTGACGTCGAAACCGCCCGGCACCATCGAGTGGGAGTGAGTTCGCTAAGCCGCATCGCCGAGGCCTCCGCCGTTCGGCCGACGCCGCGGCAACTGGCCTGGCAGCAGCTGGAATTCTACGGCTTCATCCATTTCGGCATGAACACCATGACCGATCGGGAATGGGGCCTCGGGCACGAGGATCCACCCCTGTTCGATCCGGCGCAGCTGGATGCTGACCAGTGGGTCGAGAGCCTCGCCTCGGCCGGCATGCGCGGCCTGATCCTCACCTGCAAGCACCATGACGGGTTTTGCCTGTGGCCGAGCGCCGTGACTCGGCACTCGGTCGCGTCCAGCCCATGGCGAGGCGGTCAAGGGGATCTCGTCGCAGAAGTCTCGGCGGCCTGCGCGCGTCGTGGCATGAAGTTCGGCGTCTACCTGTCCCCATGGGACCGCACCGAGCCTGCGTACGGCACCGGGGTCGGCTACGACGACTTTTTCGTCGCGCAACTGCGGGAACTGCTCTCGGGCTATGGCCCGATCTTCTCGGTCTGGTTCGATGGCGCCAACGGCGAGGGCGCCACCGGGAGGAAGCAGTATTACGACTGGGACCGCTACTTTGCTGTGGTCCGGGAGTTGCAGCCCGATGCGGTGATCAGCGTCTGCGGCCCCGACGTGCGCTGGTGCGGCAACGAGGCCGGACACACCCGGCCCAATGAGTGGAGCGTGGTGCCTGCCTCGCTGCGCGATGCCGAGCGCACCGCGTCCAATTCGCAGCAGGTCGATGACGGGAAGTTCTCGCGTCAGGTCCGCTCGGACGAACAGGATCTGGGGAGCCGGGCGGCCATCGGCGCCTCGAGCGATCAGCTCGTCTGGTACCCCGCCGAGGTGAATACCTCGATCCGGCCGGGTTGGTTTCACCACGCCAAGGAAGACGCCGAGGTCCGCTCCGCCGACGAGCTGTTCGATATCTACTGCGCATCTGTCGGCGGCAACGCCACGTTCCTGCTCAACGTACCGCCGGACCGCGCCGGCCTCGTCAGTGCGGCAGATCGGCTCGTACTGTCGCAATTGGGAAAGCGCATTACGGGCCTCTACGACGCCGATATCGCCCCAGCGGCCACCGCGTCGCCCGCTGGTGCGCTGGACCAGGAAGGCGCATGGATCATCGACTCCACCGGCGCCAGCCTCGTTCTGTCGTGGCCGGAGCCGAGGCGGATCGCTGGCGTGATCGTCGATGAGGACATCGCCCTGGGCCAGCAGGTCGAACGACTTCAGGTGGAGGTCCGAACATCAGGTGATCGATGGCTTCCGGTCGCCGAATGCGGCTCGGTCGGTTATCGCCGGATCATCTCGTTCCCCGCCGTGGAGACCGACGTGGTCAGGCTGTCGGTTACCGCCGCGCGGGGGCCGGCACGATTGCGAAGCCGGGTCTTGCAGGCCGGGGAGGCTGGCTGATCTCATGGAGCAGGACCGTCCAGACGGGGTCTCGGCCCGCATGGTGCGCCTCGGGTATCTCGTCGCCGGCTTCGCCCTTCTCGCGCTCGGCATCATCGGCGCTTTCCTGCCGCTGATGCCGACGACCATCTTCGTCATTCTTGCCGCCGGCTGCTTTGCCCGCTCCAATCGCCGGGTCGAGGCATGGTTGCTCAATCACAAGAGTTTCGGCCCGACCATCAAGGCCTGGCGGGCCGAGGGCGCCATCTCGCGGCGCGGCAAGTCGCTGGCCACGGGCGGCATGGTGCTCGGCTATGTGCTGTTCCTGATCGGCGCCCGCCCCGACCTGCCGCTGGCGCTCTTCGTCCTCGCCGTCTTCGGCGCCTGCGCCTGGTACGTGCTGTCGCGGCCTGAGCCGTCGTGATGCCCGAGGGCGCAGCCGGGCTTTAGCACGCGGCCACATAGACAGAGTGTTTCACGCCCCTCGGGCACCGTGAGGCCTCAGCAGAAGGGGCCATCGTCGGTAGGTGTCCGGCTATGCGTCCTTCCTCATCAGTGTGCGTCCTGGCTCGTCAGCGGCCCGAAAAAGCCGATGACGCGGGTTACTCGCTTCTGGTTGGGGTCGAGGAAGGCGATGTCCAAACCCTCGGGGAGAGACGATCCGTCGGGCATCACAAACTTCCAGGCAAAGCGCGCGACCCCATGATGAGCATCCACATCGCTCGTCCGAACAATCCGGGCGCCGGGATGCCTGGTCTGAATGCTGGCGATATGCGCGAGCAGCTCTTCCGCGCCAGCGGCATGGACCGTGGGATCGGTGTAAGTGGCCCCATCGCCCCATATCGGCAGCAGTAACTCTCGTCGCTGCTGGGCATCTTCTCGAGACCACGCGGCGCAGTACCTATCGATGAGCAGCGGCAACGACATTCTGTGTGCCTCCGGACTTTCCCATGAATTGCGATAACGCCGCGAAATCGTCCTGCAGGTGGCCAGCGGCAATCGCCCTCTGGAACATCGCGTCGTAAGCGTCGACCACCGAGCGGTCGATCGCGCGGGCGTCCATCACCTCCAGCAGGTGCTGGAATGCGCTGTAGTGCGGGGAGATCGACGAGAGCGTCTCGTCGTCGCTGGCAAAGCGGCCGGCTTTCGTCCGCCTGATGAGGTCGGCGACGAGGCCATCGACAACAGGCGCTGTTGCGGTCCACTGCCTCGCCAGCTCGCTGAGGTCGATCTCTTCGGCCTGGCTCACCGCGATTGCATGGAGAGTTCCGAACAGCGCGCCCCACATCAGCGCCAGCAGCGCGCTGTCGAGTGCATTGGCCCGCCCCGGGTCGTCCCCGACATGCTGAACATTGCCGCCCAGGGCACGAAACATGTCCGGGTTCGCGTCGAAGCTCGGCCTTGGTCCCGAGATCAGGATCGTGCCGGCCTCGGTGCCGATGAAATCCGGTGTGGCCATCATCGCGCCGTCGAGGTAGCTGGCCCCGTGCCCAGCAAACCAGTTATGGGCCTCGCGTGCTCCACCCGGCGTTCCGGAGGTGAGTTGCACGATCAGCTTGCCGCGCAGGGCCGAGGCAACAGCATCGTCGCGTAGGAGTGCGGCAGCCGCCTCATAGTCGGTTACGCACACGATGATGATCTCAGCCGCACTGACGACCTCCGGGATGGACGCCGCGACGGTGGCGCCGAGCGCGGCCAGCGCTTCGGCCTTTGGCTTCGTCCTGTTCCAGACCGTAGTCTGGTATCCTGACTGAAGCAGGGCTCGGGCGAGAGCTGATCCCATGCGACCCGTTCCTACGACACTGATTGAAAGCTTCATTGCAACACCCCATCTCGATTGCTTGCCGGTGACGCAGAGCTGGGGTGCGGGGCGATGAGCGCCAATACGCACGGCGGCGTAAGTGGTTACCTCTGGGTAAGGGAGGATGAGATGCCTGCGGAAAATGGATTCTCGACGGCAATGAGGATGGTCTCCGGCAAGTGGAAGATAGATATCCTCTGCGAACTCGGAGCAGCGCCACGCAGGTTCGGCCGGTTGCGGCAGTCGATTCCGGCGATCAGTGAAAAGGTGCTGACGCAGCACCTTCGAGAACTGGAGGCTGACGGGCTGGTGCACCGAACGGTCTATCCGGGATCGTCGATAAAAGTGGTCTATTCGCTGACCGAGAGCGGAGCGGCGCTCAATGCCGGAGCGGCGGGGCTATGCAGCTGGGGTGAGCAATTCCCTTCCCCCACCAGTGTTGCGCAATCCGGCAACGTCGGCGCGCCATCGGGCTGCTCGGTCCGCTAGCAATCGTATCGGGCAGCGGTGCGTGCACCCGCGCCGACCACTGTTGTCAGCCCTTTACCCGAATGCTCACATTGCCGCTGCCGTGCTGCAGCACCAGGTTGTAGAGCCGGCGGGCGTTCTCGGGGGAGAGGCGGACGCAGCCATGCGAGGCGACGCGTCCCAGGCGCTTGGTGTCATAGGTACCATGAATGGCGTAGCCGCCGCGAAAGAAGATCGAATACGGCATCGGCGACCAGTCGTATTTCTTGGAATAGTACTCCTTGTACATTCGCTGTACGCCATAGCTGCCTTTGGGTGTGGTGTAGCCTTTGCGGCCGGTAGAAACGTCGAAACTGTATTTCGGCGCGCCGCTTACCGACACCCGCATGTGCTGATCCGATAGGTCGATGACGATGGAGACGTTGGCGGCGGTGGCGGGTGTTGCAATGGCGAGAAAGGCAACAAGCAGTAAAACGCGGCTGAACATCTTGATGAACTCGAACTGGCGCTGTCGAAAGCTTCGCGCGAGCCCGTTGCCGACAGATTAATTTGCTCGCTTGCATCTGCAACTTCACGCGCTCGTGACCCCTGGTGAGCATGGCGTGTCCGTTGGGAACACCCGCGTCTGCGGGTTTGCATTCGCGCGGACGCCTCACTATGGTGCGCCGAAATTCGACCCCGTTTCACTTGAGCTTCATGTCCAACGAAAACATCATTCGCGAAATCGACGAGGAACTGCGCAGCGACCGCGCGCGCAACCTATGGCGTCGGTTCGGCCCCTATGTGATCGGCGCGGCCGTAGCCATCGTCCTTATCGTGGCGGTGAAAGAGGGCTGGGACTGGTGGCAGAACTCGAACTCGGCCCAGTCGTCGGACCAGTTCTATGCGGCGCTGCAGCTGGCCGACGGCACCGATGCCGAGGCAGCCAAGAAGGCGCTCGACGAGGTGATCGCGGCCAACCATGGCGGCTATCCGGTGCTCGCGCGCTTCCGCGAAGCCGCGCTGCTGGCCAAGGATGGCAAGACCGCCGAGGCGGTGGCGGCCTATGACGCCCTCGCCGCCGGTCAGCCCAACAAGTATCTGCGCGAACTGGCGCTGGTGCTCGCCGCGAACCTTTTGGTCGACGGTGGCGATGTCGCCCAGGTCGAGCAGCGCGTCGGCGGCCTCGTCGGCTCCGCCAGCCCGATGCGCAACGCCGCCCGCGAGGCGCTGGGTCTCACCAAGTACAAGGCCGGCGATCTTGCCGGTGCCCGCCAGAGCTTCGAAGATGCGGCCAACGATCCGCAGGCGAGCCAGGAGCTGCGCAGCCGGCTGACCGTCTATCTGGCGCAACTGGTGGCCGAGGGCGTCGCCCCGCCGGTGGCGGAAGCTGCCGCGACCGAGACGCCTGTGGTCGTTGACCCTGCTACCGCCGCGCCGGCTGCGACTTCGGTCGGCGACGGACCGGCGCTCGATACCGCTCCGGCGCCCGAGGCCGCTCCCGCCATGGAGGCGCCGGCGATGCAGGCTGCTCCCGCGATGGAAGCCGTCCCGCCCGCCACTACGGACGCACCCGCGTCCACGGACGCACCCGCGTCCACCGAAGCACCTGCCGCGCCCGCGAACTGAGGTTCGCGTCCGGCTCTAAATACTGGGGTCTCGCTTGACCGTTACCGTCGCCATTGTCGGCCGTCCCAATGTCGGCAAGTCGACGCTGTTCAACCGGCTCGTCGGGCGTAAGATCGCGCTCGTCGACGATACGCCGGGCGTCACCCGCGATCGTCGTGAAGCCGAGGGTCGTATCGCCGACCTGCGCTTTAAGGTGCTCGACACCGCCGGCTACGAAGACAAGACCGACGGTTCGCTCGAAGATCGGATGCGCCAGCAGACCGAGATCGCCATCCGCGATGCCGACGTCATCCTGTTCATGATCGACGCGCGGGCAGGGGTGATGCCGCTCGACGAGCGCTTCGCCCAGGTGTTGCGCCGCGCCGGCAAGGACGTGCACCTGATCGCCAACAAGGCAGAAGGCAAGGCCGCCGATCCGGGCCTGCTGGAGGCGTACAATCTCGGCTTCGGCGAACCCGTGGCGCTCTCAGCCGAACATGGCCTTGGTCTCTCCGACCTGCACGCCATTGTTTCGAAAGCCGTGGATGCGGCGGCGGAGAAGGCTGAAGCCCGAGCGCCGTCACTGGATGTGATGCCCGAGGTCGATGTCGACCTGCCCGAGGATGACGGCTCGACCGAGGAGGGCCCGGTCAAGCGCTGGGATCCCAAGCGCCATCTGAACGTGGCGATCATCGGCCGCCCGAACGCTGGCAAGTCCACGCTGATCAACCGCATGGTCGGCGAAGATCGGCTGCTGACCGGGCCGGAAGCCGGCATCACCCGCGATTCCATCCTGGTGCCGTGGGAGTACGACGGCCGGACCATCAACCTGGTCGATACCGCTGGCATGCGCCGCAAGGCGCGCATCGAACAAAAGCTCGAAAAGCTCGCAGTCAGCGATTCCCTCCGCTCGATCCAGTATGCCGAAGTGGTGGTGCTGCTGCTCGATGCGCAGATCCCGTTCGAAAAGCAGGACCTGACGCTGGCCGATCTGGTTGAGCGCGAAGGCCGTGCCCTGGTGATCGCCGTCAACAAGTGGGACACCATCGAGGACAAGAACGCCAAACTCGCCGAGCTGCGCGAGCAGTGCGAGCGCTACCTGCCGCAGCTCAAGGGCATCCCGCTTGTCACCATCTCGGGCCTGCAGGGCCGCAACATCGACAAGCTGATGTCCGCGATCTTCGCCATCGAGCGCAAGTGGAACAGCCACGTCTCGACGGCGCGGCTCAACCGCTGGCTGAGCGGCATGACCGAAAGCCATCCGCCGCCGGCCGTCTCGGGGCGTCGCCTGAAGCTGCGCTACATGACGCAGGCCAAGATCCGGCCGCCGAGCTTCATCCTGTTCGCCTCGCGCCCCGAAGCCGTGCCGAACGCCTACCAGCGCTACCTGGTCAATGGCCTGCGCGACGCCTTCGACATGCCCGGCACCCCGATCCGGTTGTGGCTGCGGGGCGGCAAGAACCCGTTCGACAAATCCGATAAGTAGCGGCGGCGGTCGCCGTGACGGCCGCCGCCACCTGGCCTAAATCCACTGCGGGACCGCACTCGCATAGCGTGCACCAACGCCGCCGTCCGGGAGGATCTCCCTGATCCGCGCGAGATCTTGGGCGCTTAGGGTCAGATCCGCGCTGGCAACATTCTCCTCAAGCCGTGCGATCTGTCGTGTGCCCGGGATCGGCACAATGTCGTCGCCCTGCGCCAGCAGCCAGGCCAGGGCCAACTGCGATACCGTGGCGCCCTTGCTGGCAGCGAGATCGGTCAGTTGCCGCACCGCCGCGACGTTCTTCTCGTAGTTGCCGGGCTGCCAGCGCGGGTCATGTCGGCGCATGTCGTTCTCCTCGTACTCGGCGGCCGGCTTGACCGCGCCGGTGAGGAAGCCGCGGCCGAGCGGCGAGTAGGGAACAAAGCCGATCCCCAGTTCGCGGGTCAGCGGCAGCAGCGCCTCCACATCGCGCTCGAACACCGAGTACTCGGTCTGCAGCATGGTCACCGGGTGCACCGCGTGCGCCTTGCGGATCGTCTGCGGGCCGGCCTCGCTCAGCCCGAAATACTTGACCTTGCCTTCGCCAATGAGGTCGCTGACGGTGCCGGCGACATCTTCGATCGGCACGTTCGGATCGACGCGGTGCTGGTAGAGCACGTCGATGACCTCGACGCCGAGGTTGCGCAGGCTGTTCTCGGCGACCTCGCGGATGTGTTCGGGGCGGCTGTCGGTGCCGTAGGAGCGGGTGAAGCCGAACTTGGTGGCGATGACGATGTCGTCCCGGAATCCCTTGACCGCGCGCCCGATGAACTTCTCGTTTTCGCCCCAACCGTATAGCTCGGCTGTATCGAAGAAGGTGACGCCAAGTTCGTAGGCGCGTTGGATCGTCTGCAGCCCGGCCGTTTCGTCGGCGGCTCCATAGGCGAGGTGGAAGCCCATGGCACCGTAGCCAATGGCGGAAACTTCGGGGCCGTTGGCGCCCAGGGTGCGTTTTTGCATGCTGCGGTTCCTCTCGTGATGGCAGGCCCGGAATGTAGGGTGGAGCAGGGCTGAGCCGATGCCCGATGGTCCCGAATGATTGCCTGATCCTGCCGGTCGCTTGATCTTTCCGGGCAATCGGCGTCCGGTACTCAGATGATCGAACTCGCTGAACTGCGCGCCACCGCCTTCAGGCATGCCGGCTCCATCCATCCCGCGTTGCCGAGGCTGCGCGTCTACCGGCTCGACCAGCAGACCGAACCGGCGGCGCTGGTCTACGATCCCGTGGTTTGCCTGGTGCTGCAGGGCGCCAAGCGCACCTTCATCGGCAACCAGGTGCTGGAGTACGGCGCCGGCGCCTGCATCATCGTCGCCGCCGAACTCACCGCTATGGGCCAGATCAGCGAGGCTTCGCCGGCCGAACCCTACCTTGCGGTCAATCTCAACCTCGACCCGGCGGTGATCTCCTCGCTGCTGCTCGACATGGGCGGGATGGCCGAGCCGACGGCGGCCCCGGGCTTTGGCGTCAGCCAGGCGAGCCCGGCATTGCTCGATACCTGGCGGCGGCTGGTGGACCTGCTCGATCGGCCAGAGGAAATCCGCGTCATGGGGCCCAACCTCGAGCACGAGCTGATGTTCCGCCTGCTGACCGGACCGCAGGGCGCGCTGCTGCGGCAGATCGCCGGCTCCGACTCGCGCCTTTCCCACATCCGCCGGTCGATGGCCTGGGTGCGCCAGCATTTCGCCGAACATCTGAGTGTCGAGGCGATGGCAACAGTCGCCGGCATGAGCGTTTCGGTGTTTCACCGCCGCTTCAAGGCAGTTACCGGGCTCAGCCCATTGCAATACCAGAAGCATATCCGCCTGCACGAGGCGCGCCGGCGCCTCGTCATCGAGCACGCGGAGGCGGGCACGGTGGGGTACGCTGTGGGATACGAAAGCGCATCGCAGTTCAGCCGTGAGTACAAGCGCCTGTTCGGCGCGCCGCCCCGCCGCGACGCTGATGCCCTCCAGACGATCGTCGACGCCAGCCCGTAGTCGAACCGGCGCAACAGAACATCGCATTGCGCCCAACCTGAACGCGGCTATACTCCCGGCCTCTTAAGCGACCCGATGCTGAGTGCGGGGCCGCAACCTTGAAACGACATTGTTCCTCGAAATTCTGATTGTCGCCGTCCTGACGCTGGTCAACGGCCTGCTTGCAATGAGCGAACTGGCGGTGGTCTCGTCCCGCCCGGCACGCCTCAAGGTCCTCGCCGCCGAAGGCAAACGCGGCGCCACCGTGGCGCTGAAGCTGCAGGAAGACCCCGGCAAGTTCCTCTCCTCGGTGCAGATCGGCATCACCCTCGTCGGCGTGCTCTCGGGTGCGTTCTCCGGCGCCACGCTCGGTGAGCGCCTCGGTGACACCTTGATTGGCGCCGGCATCAATCCCACCGTCGCCGCGCCGCTCGGCGTCGGTATCGTGGTCATCATCATCACCTATCTCCAGCTGATCGTCGGCGAGTTGGTGCCCAAGCAGATCGCGCTGCGCGATTCCGAGGGGGTCGCCGCACGGGTGGCGCCGGCGATGGCGCTCATCGCCTCGATCGCGGCGCCGCTGGTCTGGCTGCTCGATATCTCGGGCAAGCTGGTGCTGCGCCTGCTCGGCCAGAGCGGCGAGACCGACGAGCGGGTGACCGACGAGGAGGTAAAAACCCTCATTGCCGAGGCCGAGCATGCCGGCGTGCTCGAGACCGAAGAGCGTCACATGATCTCGGGCGTCATGCGGTTTGCCGACCGTTCGGCCCGCGGCCTGATGACCCCGCGTCTCGATGTCGAGCTCCTTGACCTGAGCGAGACGCAGGAAGAAATGATCGAAAAACTCCGCGCCACCCGCCACTCGGTGCTGCCGGTGCAGGACGGGGCGGTGGATACGATCGTCGGCGTGATCGTCCGCAAGGATCTGGTCGAGAACGTCCTGGCCCGCGAGCCGCTGGACATGCGTACGCTGGTCAAGCAGGCGCCCGTGGTGATGGATCGCTCCAGTGCGCTCGATGTGCTCAAGGCCATCCGTGGCTCGCTGGTGCACATGGCGCTGGTGTTCGACGAATACGGCCACTTCGAAGGCATCGTCACGCCCGGCGACATTCTCGAGGCGATCACCGGCGCGTTCCAGGAGGAAGAGGGCGACGAGAAGGCCTATGTCACCCGCGAGGATGGTTCATACCTCGTCTCGGGCTGGATGCAGGTCGACGAGTTCCAGGCGCACCTCGGCGTGCCCGTTCCCAAGGACGCCAAGTTCGAGACGGTCGCTGGTTTTGTGCTGGCCGAGCTCAATCACCTGCCGGCAGTGGGCGAAACGTTCGAACGCGGCCACTGGCGCTTCGAGGTGCTGGACCTCGATGGCCGCCGCATCGACAAGATCCTGGTGACGCGGCTGAACTAGGCGGTTCCCGTCTGCGCTCCAAACGCGCCGTTATCACCGGGTCATTCCCGCGAAAGCGGGAACCTCCGTTTGCGGTGCCTGCGGCCAGACGCAGATCCCCGCTTTCGCGGGGATGACCCGGTACAGGCGACTCTGCGACGGGCCTAGAGCGGCCGCAGCTCCGACTTCTCCCAATCGAACAGCATACGGTTCTCGGTGAACTCCGGCGCGATCATGTCGATCAGCTTGGGGGTCAGCGCCGCGGGGCGGGGCAGGGTGTCGGGGTTCTCGCCCGGCATTGCCTTGGCCCGCATCGCGGTGCGCACGGCGCCTGGGTAGAACACGTTGACCCGCACCGGCGTGATGCCGCCAACTTCGGCGGCATAGCTCTTGGCCAGCGCCTCGACCGCCGCCTTGCTCGCCGCATACGGGCCCCAGTTGGCGCGCGCCGAGCGCGCCGACGACGAAGAGATGATCACCACGCGGCCCGCCACCGACTGGCGCAGCAGCAGGTCGAGCGAGCGGATCAGCCGGTAATTGGCAGTGACGTTGAGGCCCATCAGCTTGTCGAACTCTTTGGGCTCGACATGCGCCAGCGGGCGCAACTCGCTCAGCATCGCCGCATTGGCGACGAACCCGTCGAGGTGTCCCCAGCGCTCGAAGATCGCATGCCCGAGCCGGTCGATGCCGTCGAAATCGCTGAGGTCCATCGGCACCAGCGTGGTGCTGCCGCCGCTCTTCTGGATCTCGTCATCGAGTTCTTCCAGCCCACCGATGGTGCGCGCCACGGCAATCACATGCGCCCCGCGCCGCCCCGCTTCGAGCGCCGCCTGATAGCCGATGCCGCGCGATGCGCCGGTAACGAGGACGATCTTGCCGGCAAGCGAGTTGGTGGTCATGCGTGAGATTCCCTGGAGTTTCGGCCCGGGTTCTAGCGGGGGAGCTGAATGTGGGGAAGGGCAAAGGTGTCACAGCGATGGCCGGCAGGCCGGTGGCTGTGGACCCCCACCATTGATCCCTCCTCGCAAGGGGGAGGGAGACGACAGTCTCAATGTCAGTGTAGGGGGGCTCCCTCCCCCTTGCGGGGAGGGGACAGGGGTGGGGGTCAGCGCGCGCCGGGTTTCTGGATCATTCCAGAACCCCGTCAGCTCGCTTCCTTCATCAGCGACAGCGTCTTGGGATCGTTCTTGCTGCGGCCATTGAGGTCGGTGAGCTTGGTCGGATAGTCGCCGGTGAAATGGTGGTCGGTGAACTGCGGGCTGAGCGGGTTGCGCTTCACTCCGCCGACCGCGTCGTAGAGCCCGTCGATCGAGAGGAACGCCAGGGAATCCGCGCCGATGAACCGGCACATCGACTCGAGGTCGGGGTGCTGGTTGGCGAGCAGGTTCTCGGGATCCGGCGTGTCGATGCCGTAATAGTCGGAGTAAAAGATCATCGGCGAGGCGACGCGGATATGCACCTCGCGCGCGCCGGCTTCGCGGATCATCTGCACGATCTTCACCGAGGTGGTGCCGCGCACGATGGAATCATCGATCAGCACGACGCGCTTGCCTTCGATCTCGGCCCGGTTGGCCGAGTGCTTCAGCTTCACGCCAAAGGCGCGGATCGACTGGGTTGGCTCGATGAAGGTGCGGCCCACATAGTGGTTGCGGATGATGCCGAGCTCGAACGGGATGCCGCTTGCCTGCGCATAGCCGATCGCCGCTGGCGTGCCGCCATCGGGCACCGGCACCACGACGTCGGCTTCGACCGGCGCTTCCTTGGCGAGGTTGATGCCCATGCGCTTGCGCGCCGAATAGACCGGGCGGCCGGCGACGATCGAGTCCGGACGGGCGAAGTAGACATACTCGAACAGGCAGATGCGCTCGGGGCGGGGGGCGAACGGCTTCACCGAGTCGATGGTGATGGTGCCATCCGGCTGGGTCTCGCAGATCACCACTTCGCCGTTCTCGACATCGCGCACGAACTTGGCGCCGATAATGTCGAGCGCACAGGTCTCCGACGCAAAGATCGGCTTGCCGTCGAGGTCACCCAGCACCAGCGGGCGGATGCCGTTGGCATCGCGTGCGCCGATCAGCTTGGTGCGGGTCATCGCCACCAGCGCGAACGCGCCCTCGAGATGCATCAGGGCATCGATGAAGCGATCCGAGGAGGCGATTTTCTTGGAGCGGGCGATCAGGTGCAGCACCACCTCGGTGTCCGAGGTCGACTGGCAGATGGCGCCCTGTGAGATCAGTTGCTTCCTGAGCGTCAGGCCGTTGGTGAAGTTGCCGTTATGGGCGATGGCGATGCCACCGACTTCCAGCTCGGCGAACAGCGGCTGCACGTTACGCAGGATCGTCTCGCCGGTGGTCGAGTAGCGGACATGGCCCATGGCGAGATGGCCGGGCAGCCGTCCGACGGTCGCCGGGTCGGTGAAGTGATCGCCGACGAGGCCGAGCTGGCGTTCCGAATGGAACTGTTTGCCGTCGAAGCTGACGATGCCCGCCGCTTCCTGTCCGCGGTGTTGCAGCGCGTGCAGGCCGAGCGCGGTGAGGGTTGCGGCCTCGGGGTGGCCGAGGATGCCGAACACGCCGCACTCCTCGCGCAGCGTATCATGGTCCCATTCCGCGATCGGTTTGGCGTTCTGGGTCATCGGGCACCTCCAGGGTTCAGGTCGGGCCAAACAAGACGGGACCGCAGATGCGGCCCCGTTCACAAATATGCAATGCGCTCACCCGAATTTCATCAGGCGTTGGGCGCGGCCCCCTCGGCCGGCGGCTCCAGCGGCGCGTCGTTCTCGAGCTGGTCGGTGCCTTCTTCGTTGGGCACGTCGGCATCCGGCGTCGGCACGTCGTCAGGCGACGCATCCTCGCCCGTGCCGCCACCGGCGCCACGCTGCAGGATGTCGGTGACCTGCTTCTCGAGATCAGGCGGCAACAGCGCGATCAGGCTGTCGCCGAAATTGCGAAGGATCGGCAGCGAGCGCGACTCGGCCGCCCAGGAGGGCAGGTTCGAGGGCATCAGCCACAGCCCGAAGATCACCACGATCACCGCAATCAGCACGCCACGGGCGACGCCGAAGATGAACCCCAACGTGCGGTCGAGCGGCCCGACGCGGCTGTCGACAACGAAATCGGCGATCCGCATGGTGATCAGGTGGAGGATGATCAGCGCCACGATGAAGGTGCCGAGCACCGTCACGATGTCGGCCACGATCGGCTCGGCGATATAGCCGCGCGCGATCTCTTTGTGGTTGAAATAGGCATAGGCGGCAATCGCCGCGGAGCCCGCCCAGGTCGCTAACGACAGGATTTCACGCGTGAATCCACGGGCCGTAGCCAGGATCGCCGAAATCAGGACGAGAACGCCGATGCCGACGTCAAATGCAGTCAACATAGAGAAAATCCGCCCCTGGGACCCGCTTCAGGGTCCCGTGTAACCATTAATCGTGGCAAAGCCAAGCACGGAGGATGAGGTGCATGGCCGATGTTCACGGAAAGCAGAAGGCGTGGCCAAAGCGCTACTCTGCCGCCTGCCGCTGACCACGGGCCGCGATGCGTCCGATGAGCTCGGCGAGCTCGGCATACTCGCCCACGGCGATGCCGTTGGGCACGTCGCCCTTGCCCAGCCGACCGGTTACCGCGCCCAGGAAACCGAGCTTCTGCGCCTCGCGCAGGCGCTGCGCCGCATGGGCCACCGGGCGTACGCCGCCGGCCAGCGAGATCTCGCCGAAATAGACATTGGACGAGGGGAGCGGCGAGCCGGTCAGTGACGAGATCAGCGCCGCCGCCACCGCCAGGTCGGCCGCCGGCTCGTTGATTTTCAGCCCGCCCGCGACGTTGAGATAGATGTCGTTGGCGCCGATCCGCACCCCGCAGCGCGTCTCCAGCACCGCCAGTACCATCGACAGCCGCGACGAATCCCAGCCGATCACCGCGCGGCGCGGCGTGCCGAGCGGCGAGGGCGAGACCAGCGCCTGCACTTCGCACAGCATCGGGCGTGTGCCTTCCATGCCGGCGAACACGGCAGACCCCGCCGCGTCCTTGTCGCGCTGGTCGAGGAACAATGCCGAGGGGTTGGCCACTTCGCGCAGGCCCAGTGTCGACATCTCGAAGACGCCGATTTCGTCGGTGGCGCCATAGCGATTCTTCACGCCGCGCAGAATGCGGAAGGTGTGGCTGGAGTCGCCCTCGAAATACAGCACCGCGTCGACCAGGTGTTCGACGACGCGCGGCCCGGCAATCTGCCCATCCTTGGTGACGTGTCCGACCAGCACCACGGCGGCGCCGGATTTCTTGGCGAAGCGGGTCAGCGCCTGCGCCGAGGTGCGCACCTGGGTGACGGTGCCCGGGGCGCTCTCGACCCGATCGGTCCACAGCGTCTGGATCGAATCGATGATCACCAGGTCCGGCGGCGGGCCGTTCTGCAGCGTGGCGAGGATGATCTCGACATTGGTTTCAGACGCCAGCAGCACGGGACGATCGCCCAGCTCCAGCCGCTGCGCCCGGAGCCGGATCTGCGCCACCGCTTCTTCGCCGGAGACATAGACGATGCGCCGGCCGCGTTCGGCCAGCGCGGCCGCCGCCTGCAGCAACAGGGTGGATTTGCCGATGCCCGGATCGCCACCGATCAGCACCGCCGAGCCCATGACGAAGCCGCCGCCGGTCACCCGATCGAGCTCGCCGATGCCGGTCTCGACCCGCGCCGCCGTCTCGGTTTCACCGGCCAGCGGCAGCAGCTCGATCGGCCGGCCGCCGGCGATTGCCGATTTCGGCCCGGCGCCGACGCCCGAATCGACGATCTCCTCGACGATGGTGTTCCACTCGCCGCACGCCTCGCACCGCCCCTGCCACTTGGTGGTCAGGGCGCCACAGGCCTGGCAGACATAGGAGGTTTTGGTACGCGCCATGAGATGCCCCGGAGGAGTCGACGACAGGTAGCCGACTATGGGGGCAAAGGCAAGAACGAAGAGTGAACAACCAACGGCCGCAGTCACCGGTCTCGTCTCCCCTTTGCGGGGGAGAATTCCAAGGGGCCCATGGTGGGCCCGACCTTGCCATCTCACCGGCTGTCATCCCAGCGAAAGCTGGGACCCAACTCGCGGCTCGCGCCAGCTGATGGATGGGTCCCAGCTTTCGCTGGCATGACACGCGGTGGGAGCGGAGGCCCTGTGCCTCCCATCGGCGCCAACGAGGAGATGGGCTGGTGGAGCGTCCGTGCCTTCACCGCCGTGGCCACTCCCCGATCACCTCATACCGTCCCTGCCCATAAAAACTGCGGACCAGCGCGAACCCGTCCACCCGCAATGTCGGCGGCCGCTCCAGCACCACCTCGGGCGCGTGCACCCGGTCGTAGCAGAGCGTCAGGTGGAACGCCTCGCTGGCGGCCGAGCGCACCTCGAAGCCGCGCTCCAGCATGCCCCAGCGCAGCAGCCGGGCAAGCTCCACCAGCGGCGTGTCCGAACCCGGACGTAGCACCAATGGTGGCGAGCCCACCTTGCGGCGGAAGCTGGCGAGCCGGGTGAGGGCGATATCGAATGGCTGAAAGCCGATCGCCTCACCGGTCGCCATCGCCACCGCGAGGTCGCTGCCGCTCAGTTCCTGGTAGAAGCCGACGCCGACCAGCGAGATATGGAGCGTCGTTGCCGGCAACAGCGCCGCCGTGATGCCGTAGAGGCGCCGCTGCTCGTCGACGATCTCCTGCAATGCCGGGCGGATCCCGCCACCGACCAGCACGGCGAAGAAGACCGGGTCGCGCCCCTGCCGTGGCGGCACCCTGATCGACTTGAGTGGCCGCGTGTCCTCAGCGAACATCGACAGCTGTGGCAGATCGGTCATCTCATCGGTCCTCCGGCTTAGGGACACACAAGGAACCAGTGAGGCTGAGCGGGAGTCAAGAACAAAAAGAGAACAAATTGCACCGAAGCGGTGCGCTCGACCTTCGCCCAACTTGCCTCCGCCGCCGCCGGTTGCGAAGCTCACCTCCTCGCGACTCCGAACGGCCCGACCAGCGGCCGGAACAAGCAGACATAGGGAAGAGATGACCAAGATCACCGGGATCGAGACGATCCGCACGCGCGCCGACGGCACCTGGCTGTTCGTCAAGGTTCTGACCGACCAGCCCGGCCTCTACGGCATCGGATCGGCCTCCGACCACTACCGCGCCAAGGTGGTAGAGGCGGCGATCGAGAACGTCACGCCACTGCTGATCGGTCGCGATGTCAGCCGCATCGAGGACATCTGGCAGTCCGTCTATACCCAGAGCTACTGGCGCAACGAGGCCATCGGCAACACCGCCCAGGCCGGCATCGACATGGCGTTGTGGGATATTAAGGGCAAGGAAGCCGGCATGCCGGTCTACCAGTTGCTCGGCGGCAAGACCCGCAGCGCTGTCGCCGCTTACGCCCACGCCCAGGGCGACTCGCTCACCGAGCTCGAGGACGATGTCCGCCGCTACTGGGAGGAGGGCTACACGGTCATCCGCTGCCAGCTGGGCAATTACGGCGGCGGCGGTTTCCTCGATCGCGCCAATGCCCGCGGGCCGAAAGATCACTGGCCGCAGGACAAGGCCTTTGACGACGACGCCTACCTGCAGGCCATCCCCGAGATGTTCGCGCACCTGCGTGACAAGCTCGGCTGGGGACCGAAATTTACCCACGACGTGCACGAGCACCTGGCGCCGACCAATGCCGTGCAGCTGGCCAAGCTCCTCGAGCCCTATCGGCTCTACTTCCTCGAGGATCTGCTCTCGCCCGAACAGGTCGGCTGGTACCGCCAGGTGCGTCAGCAATGCGCCACGCCGCAGGCGATGGGCGAGCTGTTCGTCAACCCGCACGAATATCTGCCGCTGATCACCGAGCGGCTGGTCGATTTCGTCCGCGTCCGTATCTCGAAGGGCGGCGGCATCACCCAGGCGCGCAAGATCGCGACGCTGTGCGAATGGTTCGGCGTGCAGACCGCCTGGCAGGAAGGTGGCGACAACGACCCGGTGAACCAGATGGCGGCGATGCATGTCGATCTCGCCTCCACCGCCTTCGGCATCCAGGAGGAGAACCACTTCAAGCCCGAGGAGTACGAACTGTTCCCCGGCCACGCCGTGCTCGAGGGCGGCTACCTCTACGGCAACGAGCAGCCCGGGCTTGGCATCGATATCGACGTGAAGAAGGCCGAAGCGCTGCTCGATCCGGACAAGGCGGCGAAGTCGCACTACATGGCCGAAGACCGCCGCCGCGATGGCGGCATCGTCCGGCCGTAGCGAGGGCCGGCGGGCGGACTCGATTGAGGGAGGCGGACCATCGAAAGCCCCAATGACTGGCAGGCCGACCTGGCTCATTTGGCCGAAGGGATCGTCACCCGGCATCGACAGCCGTTTCATCTCATCTCGCAGGCGGCGTTCGAGGCGAAGGTGGCCGAGCTGTCTGCTCGGCTGCCCTCGCTATCCGATGCCGCGGCGGTCGTTGCCTTGCGCGGCATCGCGGCCAGCATCGGGGACGGCCACACCTTCGTCGCCGCGCCGCCTCGGCCGAAATTTCCGGTCGAGTTCTGCTGGTTCGGTGATCAACTTGCGGTGGTTCGCGCCACGGCTGCCCACCGCACGTTGATCGGCACTCAGCTGGTGGCGATCGGCGAGCAACCGGTGGCGGATGTCCAGGGTCGGTTGCAACAGCTCATTCCGCAGGGCGAGAACGCCGGCTATGTGCTGGCGCAGAGCGTCGAGCTTATGCGGGAGCCCGAGGTGCTCTCGGCTCTGGGCATCCCACCGCGGTTTTCGCTTCATCGATACCGCCGGAACCGAGGTGGCTGTCACCCCGGGCCCAGGCGACGAGCCGCTGCTGACCGCCGAGCACGCTCCGCTCTCGATGCAACGTATGGACGAACAGTTCTGGTTCTCGCATGTGGCCGAACGGGATGCGGTCTACGTGCAGTTTCGTTCCTATGGCGGGCTCGAGGCCAATGCCCTCGGGCTGTTCGACACCCTCAAGCAACAGCCGGCGCGACGGCTCATCGTCGACCTCAGGCGGAACGGTGGCGGCAACTTCCTTGCGGGTCGGCAGTGGCTGCTGCTCCCCATCGAGCTGCTGGGGCTGGTCGCGGGTCAGCTGTTCGTGCTGGTCGGTCGCCGCACCTTCTCCGCGAGCATGGTCAACGCCATCGATTTCCACCGCGAAACCGAAGCGATCCTCGTCGGTGAGCCGATCGGCGCCCGGCCATTCGGCTACCAGGAGAACGGCTGGTTCACGCTGCCCGGCTCCGGGCTGCGGGTCTCGGCCGCAACCCGGCTCTACCGCTTCGGTCCGGAGGACGCCGACAGCTTTCATCCGGACCAGCAGATCGATACCAGCTATGCCGACTTCGTCGCCGGCCGCGATCCGGTACTCGAGTGGGCGCTCGGCGCCTAGAGGTCCGGCATGCCGCTGAACACCTCGAGGATCACCCCGATATCCGGGGCGCTATCGAGATAGTGCACCTCGATGCCGGTAAAGGTGCCGCTGAGGGTGGATTGCCCGCCACGCGCCTTCTGGTCCCTCAGCGCCTGCCGGAAGTCCGGCGTCCTTACCGCGACATGGTGCACGCCGCCGACCCCGCCGCGCTGGGCGAGGAACTTGCCGAACATGTCGTTCTCGTCCTGTGGTTCGATCAGCTCCCACATCACATCGCCGATCATCGTCATGGCGATGCGCGAGCGCCACTCGGCCGGTTTGCCGTCGACCAGGACATTCTCGGCGTTCTCGGGCCCGATCTCCATGAACTCCCATGGCCCGATGCCATACTGCTCCTCATAGGCACGGACCGCCGCCTCGAGGTTGGGCACCACGATGCCGAGCTGCATCGTCTTGGTGAAGGTTGGCTGCTTTGCCGGCATGTCGGGGCTCCTGTGTTCAACAAAAGTGTTGATCAACATTATTGTTGAATACGAGTGAGCATCCTCTGTCAAGCCGGTGGGTTGGTCGACCTCGCGACTGCCGCTAGGGTGCCCGCCCACGTGAAGACCAGGGAGTACGGGATGCGGTTCGAGGGCCAAGCGATTTATGTCACTGGGGCAGGGCACGGCATCGGCCGCGCCACTGCGCTGCGCCTCGCCGCCGAAGGTGGCTCGATTGCGGTCTCCGATATCGATGGCCCCGCGGCAGAGGCCGTCGCCGCCGAAATCGTTGCGCAGGGTGGCCAGGCTTTCGCCACCAGCTGCGATGTCACCAGCCGCGACGCCGTCGATGCCTCCATCGCCGATACAGTCGGTCGTTTCGGTAGGCTCAACGTTCTCGTCAACACTGCGGGCGGCGACTGGAACGAGCCGGCGCTCGGCGAAATTCCCGATGAGCTGTTCGACCGCAAGATCGACGTCAACCTCACCGGCGTTTTCCGCTGCGTCCGCGCCGCCCTGCCGGCGCTGATCGCGGCCGGACCGGGCAGCAACGTTGTCAGCATCGGCTCGATCAATGGCAACTGGGCCTTTGGTGGCTACGCCTATTCAGCGGCGAAGGCCGGGCTCGAAATCCTCACCAAGAATTTTGCGGCCCGTTACGGCAGCCAAGGCGTCCGCTTCAACCTGATCAGCCCCGGCACCATCCGCACCCGCAACTGGACGGTGCGTGAAGACGATGGCGGCAAGCGTGCCCGCAAATATCCGCTCGGCCGCCTGGGCGAACCGGAGGACATCGCCGCCGCGGTGGCGTTTCTTGCCTCGGCCGATGCCGCATGGATCACCGGCATCAACCTCCCCGTCGAAGGTGGCATCATGACGGGCGGGCTGCACGACCTGATCATGGAGGGCTGATCAGTCGCGGCCAGTGTGGAGGGCGCCTGCCGCGACCGATGACATTACGCCGTTCCGGTCAACCGGTCGCGGATCTCGGTGTCGGATTGCGGAATGTTGCCACCCGGGGTCAGCCGGTCAACCGACTCGGGAATTGCAGTGGCGAGACGCTTCAACAGTTCCTCGCGTGACAGGCCGGTGCGCTGCGACAGCTCGGCCAGGTTCTCCGCGCCCACCGCCTGCTCAACCTGCGCGGGCGACAGGCCCTTGGTAGGAACGCCTACTGTGACCCAGGAATCGGCAGTTTCCGATTGGCCCGAGTTGCGGAAGCTGTCCATCAGGTCGCCGAGCCCGCCGGTGAGCACGTTGCCGTTCCCGCTACCAGCGGGCCGGCTCGCGTCTGTGCCATTGCCGCCACCACCGAACAGGTCGCCGAGGCTGCCCAGAATGCTCGAAAGCCCATCCTGGGCCGGAGCTCCGTCGGGGCCGGTGCTCGATCGGTTCTGAAAGCCCTTCAGCGCTTCGGCAATCTTGTCACGGTTCTGGTAGCCCGCCACGGCAAGCAACCCGAGCAGGGCGACCATTGAAGGCATTGCGTTCTTGGCCATGTGACTGGTCCTTTCAGGGATGGATTGGGTCGTCAGGTGCGACGGCGCATGAATGCGCCCCAGGCGAACAGCACGATCACGGCACCGACGACGGCGCCGATCAGCCCGGCACCTTCGCCGGGCGCGTACAAACCAAGGGCCTGCCCAAGGAAGGAAGCGACGAACGCGCCCACGATGCCGAGCACCGCTGTCATCACAAAGCCCGACGGTCCGCCGCTGTTGGGCAGGATGAGTTTTGCCACGATGCCGGCGACAAGACCGATGATAATGGTCCACAGAATGCTCATAGGCGAAGTCCCCTAAGCCCTCGCGCCAATGCGCAGAGGTCTCGGACAACGCCCAGTTGCTGACAGTGTTCCGGTCCTCGGGAGATTCGGGTCGAGATCACCAGTGCACCGGCAAGCCAGGTGCTGGCGACAGGAGGGGGATGGTGTTGCTGAAGGCCGGACGCAGCAAGGTGACGCGCGACTCGGGCGGTTTCGTCATCCGCCTCAACATGCCCGGCTGGATCTTCCCGCGTCCCACCGATCATGGGCACGGCGCGTTGGCGCTGGTGGTCGAGTCGTTCCTCGCGCCGGGTCGCCTCGTTGCCCTGCATCAGCACCGCAACGACGAGATCATCTCGTGGGTCCCTGACGGCGTGATGCGCCACCACGATGACGCCAGTGGCGACCTGGTCACCGACCCCGGCCACCTGCTGGTGATGAATGCCGGCCGCAGCTTCTGGCACTCTGAGCGGACGCTGCCGACCGACCCGCCCTTGCGCATGCTGCAGATCATGGTGCGTCCACATAGCATTGACCTCGAGCCGAACATCCAGCACGGGCCGCTTCCAGCCTGGATGCCGAACGTCTGGCGGCACCTGTTCGGACCCGAAGGCGGCAGCGCTCCCTTCTTCGTGCGCAACACCATCGACTTCTTCGATATCCGGCTCACTGTCGGTGCTCGTGTCATGCTGCCGGATATCCCGGGCCGTGACGTCTATTTCTACGTGTTCACCGGCGACATCGAAGCCGGAGGCCAGAGCTTTGGCGAAGCCGAGCAGGGCCTGTTGCTCGCTGGCGAGACGCTGGAGATCGAGGCAAAGACTGCCGCGGTGGTCGTGGCCTTCCTCATCGATCCCACCGCGCAACTGGTCCGCCAGGGGACCATCGGCGATAGCGCAAAGATTCCGCCGCCCTCACGTGCACGGTTGCTGCTCTGGCTTCTCGGCGTGCTGCAATGGTTCCGGCGGCGAACGTGATCCATCACCGGAGCCCGACGAACTCATCCATCTCACCGCGGTTGCCAAGCACGTACTTCGTCCCCTCGAAGCCATCCCACAGCCGCTGATGCGCCTGCCGCGAGTTGGCGTTGCTCCTCGTCGGATACTCGGCAACCCAGGCCAGCAGCGCCGCGAACGAGGCTTCGCTGCCGCCGCCCTGGTTGCCGCGCCGGCGCACATTGTCGAGACACGCTTCGACCGGCAGATCGAGGAAGATGAACTCGGTGGCGCGGGGCAGGGCGGCCGGCAGCAGCCAGCCATAGACGCCCTCCATCACCCACGAACCCTCGGTGGCGCGTTCGACCACCTCGTCGAACACCACCTGTTTCTCCCGCTCCTTGCCGCCATAGGCACCCTCCCAGTAGAGGTCGTCGAGCCGCACCAGCGGCAGCGACAGGCGCTGCGACAACCGCTCGCCCAGCCAGGTCTTGCCGGAGCCGCCATTGCCGGTGATCAGCACGCGCACGGCGTCAGCCATCGATCCGTACCCCGCCCTGGCTCATACGGTCGGCGCGGCGCTTTCCATGTAGTTGCGCGAGTAACGACCCTTGAGGCTGGTCAGCACTTCGTAGCCGATGGTGTTGGCGATGTCGGCATGGTCGTCGACGGTGATCTGCCTGCCGATGATCTCGGCCATCTCGCCCGGCGCCGGTGGCCGCGGCAGGTCGGTGACATCTACCCCGATCATATCCATCGACACGCGCCCGACCACCGGGCAGGGCTGGCCATTAATCACCACATGCGTGCCGCGGTGGTTGTTCGACGAGCTCAGCGAGCGGAAGAAACCGTCGGCATAGCCGATGGCAACGATGGCGAGGCGGCTGTCGCGCGACATGGTCTGCAGCGCGCCATAGCCGACCGTCTCGCCGGTCTTGACGTCCTTGGTCATCAGCACCGGCGCCTCGAGCGTCACCACCGGCGCCATCGGGTTGCGCCGCCCGGCGACCGCCCGCCCGCCATAGAGCGCGATGCCCGGGCGCACCATCTGGAAATGGTTATCGCGGTTGCTCATCAACCCGGCCGAGTTCGAGAGCGACGCCGGAATGCCGGGGAACTGCGCCATCACCGAGGTGAACAGCGCCAGCTGTGTGCGGTTCTTCTCGTGCGCCGGCATATCGGCGCAGGCGAGATGGCTCATGATCATCTGCGGCGCATAGCCGATCGAGTCGATCAGCCGCTTGACGATCGAGGTCTCGTTGAGCCGGAAGCCGAGCCGGTTGATGCCGGTATCGAAATGCAGCGCCGCCGGCAGCGCCTGATTGGAAGCGGCGCAGGCCGAGAGCCATTCCTCCAGCATCGGGATCGAGGCCAGGCACGGCATCAGTCGTTCGCCGACATAGAGCGGCGCCGACCCCGGATAGAGCCCGGAGAGGATGAAGATGTGGCTGTCCTCGGGCAGCGCCGCGCGCACCGCGATGCCTTCGTCGGGCGTTGCCGCAAAGAAGAAGCGGGCGCCCGCCTCGTAGAAGGCGCGCGAGGCCTGGGCGATGCCTGTGCCATAGGCATCGGCCTTCACCACCGCGCCGGTCAGCGCGCCGCGGCTCACCTTGTCGAGAGCCTGCCAGTTGCGCTTCAGCGCGCCCAGGTCGACCGTCAGCCGCCCGCCGTAACCGGTCGCAATGGCCGGTGCCGCCATCACTATTCCATCCTTTCGGGAAGGTATTCGGAGCGCGCCAGATTGCCGAAGCGCGTGAACTGCGCCTCAAAGCTCACCTGCACGGTCCCCGTCGGGCCGTGACGCTGCTTGCCGATGATCACTTCGGCCTTGCCGTGCACCTGTTCCATCTCGCCCTGCCACGCCATGTGTTCCGGCGTGCCCTCCTTGGGCTCCTTGTTCTTGAGGTAGTACTCCTCGCGATACACGAACAGCACCACGTCGGCGTCCTGCTCGATAGAGCCGGATTCGCGCAGATCCGAAAGCTGCGGATGCTTGTCGTCGCGGTTTTCCACCTGTCGGCTGAGCTGGCTGAGCGCGATGATCGGCACTTCCAGCTCCTTGGCCAGCGCCTTGAGCGTGGTGGTGATTTCGGTCAGTTCCTGCACGCGGTTCTCGCTCGACTTCTTGGACGAGCCGCTGAGCAGCTGCAGGTAGTCGACGATCAACAGGTCGAGGCCCTTCTGGCGCTTCAGGCGCCGGGCGCGGGCGGCCAGCTGCGCCACCGAGATGCCGCCGGTATCGTCGATATAGAGCGGCACCTGCGCCATCAGGTTCGAGGTGTCGACGAGCTTCGAAAACTGGCTCTCGTGAATGTTGCCGCGCCGGATGTCGGACGAAGAGATCTCGGCCTGCTCGGCGAGAATACGCGTCGCCAGCTGCTCGGCGCTCATTTCGAGGCTGAAGAAGCCGACATGCCCGCCATCGATGGTCTTGCTGTGCCCATCCGCCTGCACTTCGCCGCGAAAGCTCTTGGCCACATGGAAGGCGATGTTGGTGGCGAGCGACGTCTTGCCCATGGCAGGACGCGCCGCGAGGATGATCAGGTCGGAGCGCTGCAGCCCGCCCATCAGCCGGTCGAGATCGGTGAGCCCGGTCGAGGTGCCGCTGAGCGTGCCGTCGCGGCCATAGGCTTCGCCGGCCATCTTGATGGCTTCGGTCAGCGCTGCCGAAAAGCTCTGGAAGCCGCCGTCGTAACGGCCCTTTTCCGCCAGATCGAACAGCGCCTTCTCGGCCTCCTCGATCTGCTTGTTGGCCGTCGCCTCGACATCGGAGTCATAGGCGATCTGCACCATCTCCTCGCCGATCTGGATCAGGTTGCGGCGGATCGCCAGATCGTAGATCGATTGGCCGTAATCGGCCGCGTTGAGCACGGTCGTTGCTTCCGCCGCCAGCCGCGCCAGGTATTGCGGCATGGTCATTTCAGCGGTCAGGGCGTCGGCGAGGTAGGTCTTAGCGGTGATCGGCGTCGCCGTCTTGCCGGCGCGGATGATCTTGGCCAGCACCTCGTAGATGGTGCGATGGATCGGCTCGTAGAAGTGCTCGGGTATGAGGAAGTCGCTGACCCGGTAGAACGCCTCGTTGTTGACGAGGATCGCTCCCAGCAAAGCCTGCTCCGCCTCCACATTGTGGGGCGCGAGGCGGAAGCCCTTTTCGTCTTCCGGACGCAGGCGATGCACGTTGTTGTCGGCCATAGCGACTCGATACTCCCCCGCTCGTTAAGGTTTGCTTTACCAGCGGCTGTCCCGGCGACGGTCAAAAATGTGACGCCGGGGTGACCGAATCGGGTCCTCGGCGCGACGCCTGTGGTTAGTGTTGAAAGCGGGGGAAACCAAGGCGGCGCGTTTGCATTCGCGTCATCAGGCCGATCGCCGATTCGTACCCCTCATTCAGTGCCGGAATCGCGCTCCAGCGCTGCGATGATCCGGCGCATCATGCCGTAAAACACCTCGCGCTCCTCGGGCTCTAATGCATCGGTGGCGAGGCCGTTGACCTCGATGGCGGACACGAAAGCGGCCCTGGCGCGCTCGCGCCCGAGCGGCGTCAGCGACACCCGGGCGCTGCGTCGGTCGTTGGGGTCGGGCGTCCTCGCCACCAGCCCGTCGCGCTCCATGCGATTGAGCGTGTTCGCCATGGTCGGCTGTTCCACCGCGGCAAGCAGGGCCAGCTCTTTCTGCGTCATCGCCCCACCGTCCTGCAGCGCGAAGAATACCGGCATCGGCCCCGAACTGCCGCCCGCCAGTCGCCGCTCGATGGCGCGGGCGAATAGCCGCGCCGCCCAGTTGGTGAGGTAGCCGGCTGAGGTCTCGCGGACATAGCTCATTTACATAGCTTGCTATTTAAATTCATAGTGTGCTATGTAACCGTAGTTGGCCACGAAACGCAAGGAGCCTTCGATGTCCGCAACAAGCAGTTCGACGCGCTACGGCAGCGTCGCCATCGCTATCCACTGGCTCACCGCGCTGATGATCGTTGCGCTGTTCGCCACGGGCTTGCTCGCCGCCGCGCAGGTCGACCCGGCCGCCAAGCTCGTATTGTTGCGCGCCCACATTCCGTTCGGGGCAGGGGTGTTGCTGCTGACGCTGCTGCGTATCGTCTGGTGGCTCGCCATCGATCGGCGCCCGGCTCCGCCCGCCGATCAGCCCGGCTGGCAGAAGCTCGTGGCCAAAGCGGTGCACATCGCCCTCTATGCGGTGGTTCTCGTCACCGCCTCGAGCGGCATCGCCACCATCATCCTGTCGGGTGCGCTTCCCGCCATCATCGGCTCCGCCACGCTCCCCAACCTGGAGACCGTTCTGCCGCGTGCCGTCCACGGCATCGCCTCGCGCCTGATGCTGGGGCTGCTTGCTCTCCATATCGGCGCCGCTCTCTACCACCAGTTCATCCGTCGCGACCGCCTGCTGGCCCGAATGGGCGTAGGGGTCGCCTAGCGCACTTTCTAGCGCCCGGCGATCAGCGCCTCGATCCCGTCGAGCAGCCGCTCGAGGCCGAAGCGGAAGGCCTTCTCACCCCAGAACTCGCCCTGCCGTGCCGCCGTGGCAGCCTGACCCACCCGTGCCGTGAGGGGAAAGCGGCGCGGATCGACTAACCGCTCAAGCTGCGGCATGGCCTCGCGCCACCATTCCGGATCGCCCAGCCCCGTCTTCTCCCGTTCCGCCAGCAGCCCGGACTGCAGCGCGGCGGTGTGGGCCGCGTGGTTGAGCACGGCGGCCAGCGCCTGCTCCATCTCGAAATCCGTGAGGCCGATGCCCTCGAGCACTGCCAGTTCGACCTCGTTCTTCTCGATCTCGTGCGGTCCCATCGGCGAGCGCGCCGGGCGCGCTGCGGTTAGCCACGCGTTGGCAAGGAACAGCCTATGGTTCGCCTCGGCGACTAAGCTCAGTCCTTGGCGCCAATTGCGGCCATGCGGCGGGGCTCCATCCGGGTAGAGGCCGGCATAGACCCGGTCGACCATCAGCGCCAGCAACGCCGCCTTGCCTGGTGCGAAGCTGTAGGTCGCCATGGTCCGCACGCCAAGCCGAGCGGCAATGACACGCATCGACAGCGCCTCGAGCCCCTCGGCCCGCACCAGCTCGGTCGCCGCCGAAACGAAGTCGTTGATGGTGCGACCGCTGCGCCCGACTGGGCGAGAGTGGTCACTCCACAGCAGCGCAATGGTGTCGGCAAGGGAGCTATCGGTGTCGTTGCCGGCCAAAATTGTCTCCGGGCTGATGCTCCTCACTCCATAGCACCGTCACTTGGCTCGACCATAGGTTTGACGATCAGTCTTGCAGCCGATACAGTGTATCGGTACGTTGTATCGAAAAGGAGTGATCATGACCACGGACAACGCGCTTCGCATCGAGGACTCGCTGGCGTGGCGGTTCGCCGCGGAGGGGAGACTTGATCCCTCGGCTCCGGTTGCCGCGTCGGGGAACATTGAGATAGCCCGTGCTCCCGAAGTGGTGTGGCGCTTGCTGCACGACGTTACCAACTGGCCCGACATCCGTGCCGATGTTCAGGACGTGGTCGTCCTGGACGGCGGCGCCTTCACCTGGTCCGCCGGCCCGATCCCGGTTCGCTCCCGCTTTGCGCTCACTGAACCAGGGTGCACGCTGACCTGGTGCACGCTGACCTGGTGCACGCTGGCGGCGGGCCTCGAGGCCGTACATGTCTACCACTTCGAAGCGGTTGGTTCGGGCACCCGGCTGAACGCGGCGGAATCGATGAGCGGGCCGCTTGCCGGGCCGGCAATCAGCAGCGCGCAGCTGCAATCCCAGATCGCTTCCTGGCTTGAGGGTATCAAAGCGCTCGCCGAGACGCGCTGAAAACAAAAAGGCCGGGATCGCTCCCGGCCTTGTATTCGCTGCGATTGTGCCGGCTTAGAAGCCGAAGGTCAGACCGACCTGCACCACGTGCGAGCCGAGGTCCGCAACGGCATCGATGGCACCGCCCTCAACTTCAGCGCCGACGATCGCCTTGTAGCGATAGCCGAGGTCGAGCGTCATATTGTCGGCCACGTCGACCTTGACGCCGGCGCCGACCTGGTAGGCCCAGCCCCAGCCGGACAGGTCGACCGAGGTGCCGACGGCGGTGCCGTCGGCGGTCACATAACCGGCGCCGAGACCACCGCCGATATAGGGCGTGAAACCCGAACCGGTGTCGATATCGAACCAGAGGTTGCCGAGCAGGTAGGTGGTAGAGGCCCAGCCGTCCGTGATCGGGTAGGTGTCGTTATCGAACAGTGCGGGCGGGCCGCCGCTGATCGTCACGTCAGGCAAGCCAACCGCGCCGGTCGACAGTTCGACTTCGCCGCGCAGATTGTCGGTGAAGTTGGCGCCGAGTGCGACGCCGAACTGCCAGCCGATATCGCTGTCGAAGTCAAAGAACTGCCCACCCGGCGGCGAGCTGTCATCGGCCGAAATAGTGGTCCACTGGGCGCCGCCAAAGACGCTCAAGTACCAGCCCATATCAGCAACTGCCACGGGCTCGTCGACCGGGACGTCAACGACCAGATCCGCTGCCAGGGCAGGGGTGCCGACAATCAGCGCCACAGCAGCAGCGCCGCTGAGCAGTTTGAACATGTTCATAATGGGAGCCTCCCGCAATTAAGTTGGCACCATGATTTGCAGATGAATTGTATTCGTGGAAGTAGGGAACGCAGCTTTCAAGGCATCAATTTCGGTCGTGGCACATAATGGCAACACCAGGCAGAAAGTGAGGCAAGCAACCAGGCCGCGGCCGTTGCTGATACATTCCGGATCGGAAGAAATCCGACCTGTCCAAAAGCTGGACTCGGGCCGTACCGCCAAGCTCTAGCGGAAGGTCGCCGCCCGGCCGGGGCGCGCAAACAAAAGGGCCGGGATTGCTCCCGGCCCTTTCTCGTATCGATGCGATACGTTCTTACTCTTCGTCGCCGAAGGCCTCGGTAGCGGCGGAGCCGACTTCGGCCTGGCCAGCAGCGAACTGTTCAGCCGCTTCGTCGTCGTAGTTGATCGCGGTGAGATCTTCACCGGCGGCCTGACGGGCAGCCTCGTCTTCCGAGCGCGCCACGTTGACGGTGATCGACACGGCAACTTCGGCGTGCAGGTGCAGCGGCACCGGGTGGACGCCGACGGTCTTGATCGGGTTGGCGAGGTCGACCTGCGAACGCGAGACGGTGAAGCCGTCCGAGATCAGTGCGTCGGCCACGTCACGCGACGATACCGAGCCGTAAAGCTGGCCGGTTTCGCCGGCTTGGCGGATGATGACCACCGACTTGCCGTTGAGGCCCGACGCGATACCGGCAGCGGCCTCGCGGCGCTCCTGGTTGCGCTGCTCGATGTCGGCGCGATCGCGCTCGAACTTCTTGCGGTTGGCTTCGGTGGCGCGCAGCGCCTTCTGCTGCGGGAGCAGGAAGTTACGGGCGAAACCGTCCTTCACCGACACTTCGTCGCCGATGTGGCCGTGCTTGCCGATACGCTCGAGGAGAATGACTTTCATGGTGCTTTCCTTTGCTGTCCTGCCTCGAAGGCAGTTAGGAGCCGCCGACGATCGGCAGCCCCAGCGAGTCCCTGAAACCGGTTCTTACTGAACGGCGTAGGGCATGATGCCGATGAAGCGGGCGCGCTTGATGGCCTTGGCCAGTTCGCGCTGCTTCAGGGCGGAGACCGCAGTGATGCGGGAGGGGACGATCTTGCCGCGCTCCGACACGTAGCGCTGCAGCAGGCGAACGTCCTTGTAGTCGATCTTCGGCGCGTTCGGGCCCGAGAACGGGCAGGTCTTGCGGCGGCGCTGGAACGGACGGCGGGCCGTGGTCGTGGTCAGGTCTTTGATGGCCATTTGGCTTATCCTTCTGGGTGGGTCGCATTCCGAACCGGAAAAGTCTGCAACTTTTCCTGGAATACTCCCGAAGCGTTCTTAGAAGCGGCGCGGGCGACGGTCGCCGCGGTCGAAACCACCACGGTCGCCACGCGGGCCACCCGGACGGTCACCGCGGTCGTCATCGCGATCGCGCTTCTGCATCATGGCCGACGGGCCTTCCTCGAGCTCGTCCACCCGGATGGTCATGAAGCGCAGGATGTCTTCATTGATGCCCATCTGGCGCTCCATCTCGGCCACCGCGGCGTGCGGAGCGTCGATGTTGAGCAGGGTGTAGTGCGCCTTGCGGTTCTTTTTGATGCGGTACGAGAGCGACTTCAGGCCCCAGTACTCGTTCTTGGTGACCTTGCCGCCGCCATTGCTGAGCACTTCGGTCAGGGCTGCGGTCAGCTCTTCCACCTGCGTGGGGGAAACGTCCTGGCGGGCCAGGAAAATGTGTTCGTAAAGGGCCATAAGCGCCTTCCTTCAAGTTGGTTCACAACACTTCCACTCGGCGCGGAGCCCCTTTGAAGCCGGAAAGGCGATCAAAGCAGTCTTCTAAAGAGCGGGAACACGGGAGGACGGGCGAACCCTATCGTACAAATGCACGAACCCTCCGTTCAGCCCCCGGCCGAACGAATGCGAGGCGGGCTATAGGGGAAAACGCCGGCAATGGCAAGCCGCGTGGGGCGGGGACATCCCGAAGGCGTCTGCCACAGGCGGAACGATATCGGCCAGCCGACCCTTTCCCTTTACATAAGGAGAAGGTCATGACCAATCGCAAAACGCCAGTGCCGCCTGCCACCCAGCCCGACGACATCCCCTTGGACATTCCCGATGCCGAGCAGACCGAGAGGGAACTTCCGGAAGGACAACTGCCGGGCCTGCCGGTATGGCGCGATCCGCTGCTGAACCCGGGGCCGACGCCTTCGGAGCGCGAAACGCCACCGCTCGACTGATCCGGTCAGCCCGATGCGGAGGTCTCGCCGGCGCGCTTCGGGATCTCATACCCCTCTGATACCAGCAGCGAGGTGATGGACGGCGTCAGCGCCCGGCAGCCGCAGTGCTGGGCGTGCTCGTAATGCCAGGCGGCGCGCTGCTTTTTGGTCGCATTGGCCGGCATCCGGTGTTCGCGGTGCCACTCGGAGTTGATCTTGCCCATCGTCGCGGCCTCTTTCATCGTCCCGACACTTGCTTTAGGCAGGCCGGGCGGCTCCACTATGTTAACCTTGTCGAGACCGCCATGACCACCACCGAAGCTGTCGCGTCTGCTCCGCCTGATCGCAACGCGATCCGCGCCGCCGAAGCGGTGATCCGCCCGCACATCCGGCGCACCCCGGTGGTCGAGGTGGCGGCGGCCGATTTCGGGCTCGATGGTGCGCCGTTCTCCTTCAAGCTCGAATTCATGCAGCACTCCGGCACCTTCAAGGCCCGCGGCGCCTTCGCCAACCTCTTGATTCGGCCGGGCGCCGCACGCGGCGTGGTGGCGGCATCGGGCGGCAACCATGGCGCCGCCGTCGCCTACGCGGCGCATAAGCTCGGTATCAAGGCGCATATCTACGTGCCGCGCATCTCCTCGCAGGCCAAGATCAACCGCATCCTGCAATATGGTGCCGAGATCGTCATCGGCGGCGACACCTACATCGATGCCTACAATGCCAGCCACGCCTTCGCGGCAGAGAACGACCTGCTCGAGGTACACGCCTACGACATGTTCGAGACGCTGTGCGGGCAGGGGACGGTCGGGCTCGAATGGCTGGAGCAGGCGCCTGGCCTCGATACGCTGCTGGTGGCCGTGGGCGGTGGCGGGCTGATCGGCGGTATTGCGGCGGCGGCTACTGGCCGGGTCCGGCTGATCGGCGTCGAGCCGGAGAATGCGCCGACCCTGCACAACGCCATCGAGGCCGGACGACCGGTCGACGTGCCGGTGAGCGGCGTTGCCGCCGACAGCCTCGGCGCCCGGCGCATCGGCAGTTTGAGCTTTGCGCTGTCCGGCTTCATCGATCGCTCGGTGCTGGTTACCGACCAAGCCATCGTCGCGGCGCAGAAGGCGATCTGGGACGTGTTGCGCGTGGCGGTGGAGCCGGGCGGGGCCGCCGCAATGGCCACCGTCCTCTCGGGACGCTATGTTCCGGCGCCGGGTGAAAAGGTCGGCGTACTGCTCTGCGGCGCCAACACGACGGCGGTGAAGTTCGACTAGATCGGCTGCGAAACACCGACACCGAGCCGGTTGGCGGCCTTGCTCAGCCGGTCATCGCGGCTCCAGAGTTGGCAGCCAACTGTCAGGCGGGCAGAGGCGAGCAAGTGAACATCCACGAAGTTCAGCCCGGTTGAGAACAGTTTCTCATTCTCGATCAGCAGAGCCACCTCTGCCTCACTCGACACTACCGGCGGTAGCAAACGGCGCAGGAAGCGCAGCGTCATAGCTCGGTCGGGCAGCGATCCCAGTGAAAGCTCAGTCAACACGAAGGGATGCATCAGGATGTCGGCCCGGGCGGCAAGCTCACCGACCGATGCGACCCCTCGCCTGAAGTGATCGATCCAAATCGAGGTGTCCGGCAGGATCATGCGCCACCGAGGCGGCGAGGCCGCGGGGCGTCAAAGTCCGGAACGGAGCCGCCGAGCATAGCCAACCGCTTTCCCGCCTCCCTCGCCACGAACCAGCGCAGCGCCTCGTTGATTACGGCCGACTTCTCCTTGATGCCGGAGAACTCCTGGGCATCCCTGAGCAGTTCATCATCGATGGTGATCGTCGTGCGCATTGGCACCTCCTGATGCACGAAAAATAGCATCATTTGATGCGATATTCAATGCGCGCCCCATCCCGCCTTGACTTTGCCATCCCCCTCCTGCAAACGCCGCCGCCAACTGGACGCCTGTCCGGGCGGGGCTTAGGCTCGGCCTCAACGACGAAGAACAACGGCGGAGGCCACCACCTTGACCAAGCGCGCATTCACCTTCCCGGGGCAGGGCAGCCAGGCTGTCGGCATGGGCAAGGATCTCGCCGACGCTTACCAGGAAGCCCGCAACGTCTTCGCCGAAGTCGACGACGCGCTCGGCCAGAAACTCTCCGCCATCATGTTCGAAGGGCCGGACGAGACGCTGCGCCTCACCGAGAACGCCCAGCCGGCGCTGATGGCCGTCTCCGTCGCGGTGACGCGCGTACTCGAAAGCCGCGGCTTCTCGCTGAAGGATAATGCCGCTTACGTGGCTGGCCACTCGCTCGGCGAATACTCGGCGCTGGCTGCGGCCGGCGCCTTCAGCCTTGCCGACGCGGCGCGGCTGCTGAAGATCCGCGGCCAGGCCATGCAGCAGGCCGTGCCGGTCGGGCAGGGCGCCATGGCGGCGATCCTCGGGCTCGACCTCGAAACCGTGCTGCGCGCCGCCAATGATGCCGAGGACGGTGAGATCTGCGGCGTCGCCAATGACAATGCCCCCGGCCAGGTGGTGATCTCCGGCCATGTCGGCGCGGTCAACCGCGCGATCGAGCTGTTGAAGGCGGCCGGCGCCAAACGCGCCCTGCCGCTGCCGGTCAGCGCCCCGTTCCATTGCGCGCTGATGCGCCCCGCCGCCGACGCGATGGAGCATGCGCTCAACCAGGTGACGGTGAAGTCCCCCATCGTGCCGGTGGTCGCCAACGTCCTGGCCAAGCCCATCACCGATCCCGAAGAGATCAAGAAGCGTCTCGTCGAGCAGGTCACCGGCATGGTCCGCTGGACCGAGTGCGTTGGCTGGCTGGTGAAAGACGGGGGCGTGACGCAGCTGGTCGAGCTCGGCTCAGGCAAGGTGCTCTCGGGCCTCGCCAAGCGCATCGCGCCGGAAACGGCGGCCGTATCGATCGGCGCACCGGCCGATGTCGATGCGTTCCTCGCCGAACTCGGCGCTTGAATCAGTTTCTCCTGAGGAGTCCGTAAATGTTTGATCTCACGGGCAAACGCGCCCTCGTCACCGGTGCTTCCGGCGGCATCGGGCGCGAAATCGCCAAGGCCCTCGCCGCGTCCGGCGCGCGCGTGGCGCTGAGCGGCACCCGCGTCGGTGCCCTCGAAGAGACCCGCGACCTGCTCGGCGGCGGCGATCACCCGATCCTGCCGACCAACCTCTCCGACCTCGACGCGGTGGATAAGCTCATCCCCTCGGCCGAGGCGGCGCTGGGCGGCATCGACATTCTCGTCAACAATGCCGGCGTCACCCGCGACAACCTATTCATGCGCATGAAGAACGAGGAGTGGGACGAGGTGCTGGCGGTGAACCTCACCTCGGCGTTCCACCTCACCCGCGCCGTGCTGCGCGGAATGATGAAGCAGCGCTTCGGCCGCATCATCGGCATCACCTCGGTGGTCGGCGTCGTCGGCAACCCGGGGCAGGGCAACTACGCAGCGTCGAAGGCCGGTCTCATCGGCATGAGCAAGGCCCTGGCCTATGAGGTCGCCTCGCGCAACATCACGGTCAACACCGTGGCGCCCGGCTTTATCGGCTCGGCCATGACCGACGAATTGAACGATAAGCAGCGTGAAAGCATTCTGGGTAAGGTGCCGGCTGGCCGGCTCGGCGCCGCCGATGAGGTTGCTGCTGCGGTGGTGTTCCTTGCCAGCAACGAGGCCGGCTACATCACCGGCCATACGCTGAACGTCAACGGCGGCATGGTGATGCTGTAAGCCGGAGCGTGAGCAGCAAAAGTTGCAGACTTTTGCGGTTCGCGAGCGCGACAAAGGAAAACGTGCCATCGCGAAGGCTGGGGAAACCGGGGCCTGCGCAATATGGCAATGGCGGGGGAAGTATGTTACCTCCGCCGCTGATTTCGGGTTCGGCCCGTACTTGCGAGGGTACGAAGCCGCGCCTACAGTCTGCCGCGAACGGCGGCAAAGGTCAGTGGGCCCGGGCAATTCCGGTGTCTGGGGCCGCGTACGAACGAACAACCTGTTTGGTAACAAGGGAAGTCAAATATGAGCGATATCGCTGATCGCGTCCGCAAGATCGTGGTCGAACACCTCAACGTCGATGCGGAGAAGGTCGTCGATAAGGCCAGCTTCATTGACGATCTGGGCGCGGACTCGCTCGATCAGGTCGAGCTGGTTATGGCTTTCGAAGAAGAGTTCAACGTCGAAATCCCGGACGATGCCGCGGAATCGATCCAGACCTTCGGTGACGCCGTCGCCTATCTGACCAAGGCCGTCGGCTGATCGCCGACCGCTAACGGCTCTTCTTCGATGGAACTGCGCCGCGTCGTCGTCACCGGGATGGGGATCGTCAGCCCTTTGGGCTGCGGGATCGAACCAACCTGGGCCAACATCCTCGCATCCAAGAGCGGTGCTAAGCGCATCGACGACTTCCAGGTCGACGATATTGCTTGCCAGATCGCTCACCGGATCCCGTTGGGCGACTACGCCGACGGCAAGTTCAATCCCGACGAATGGATGGACGTGAAGGATCAACGTAAGGTTGATCCCTTCATCATCTACGCCATGGCGGCGGCCACTCAGGCGATCGAAGATGCCGGGGTGGAACCCAAGACCGAAGAAGAAAAGCACCGCATCGGCACGCTGATCGGCTCGGGCATCGGCGGCATCGGGGGCATCTACGAGACCTCGATCATCCTGCATGAAAAGGGGCCGCGCCGCGTCAGCCCGTTCTTCATCCCGGGCCGCATCATCAACATGGCATCGGGCAACGTCTCGATCCGCTTCGGCCTGAAGGGCCCGAACCACTCGGTGGTGACGGCCTGTTCGACCGGCGCGCACGCCATCGGCGATGCCGCCCGGCTGATCATGCTGGGCGATGCCGACGTGATGGTGGCCGGCGGCGCTGAATCGCCGGTCAACCGCATCTCGATCGCTGGCTTCGCCGCCTGTCGCGCCCTCTCCACCGGTTTCAACGATCGCCCGGAAATGGCTTCGCGTCCCTACGACAAGGACCGCGACGGCTTCGTCATGGGCGAAGGCGCCGGCATCGTCGTGCTCGAGGAATACGAGCGCGCCAAGGCCCGCGGCGCCAAGATCTATGGCGAAGTCATCGGCTACGGCCTCTCTGGCGATGCCTACCACATCACCGCTCCCTCCGAGGACGGCGATGGCGGTTTCCGTTGCATGCAGATGGCGGTCAAGCGGGCCGGCATCGATCCCTCCGAGATCGACTACATCAACGCCCACGGCACCTCGACGCCGCTCGGTGACGAGATCGAACTCGGCTCGGTCACCCGCATGCTGGGTGACGCTGCTCCGAAGGCGGCGATGAGTTCCACCAAGTCGGCCATCGGGCACCTGCTCGGCGCCGCCGGTTCGGTCGAAGCGATCTTCTGCCTGCTCGCCATGCGCGACTCGATCGTGCCGCCGACCATCAATCTCGACAATCCGTCGGTCGCCTCGGTGATCGACCTGGTGCCCCATAAGCCCAGGAAGAAAGAGGTCAATATTGCCCTCTCGAACTCCTTCGGCTTCGGCGGCACCAATGCCTCGCTGATCTTCCGCAAGGCGAGCTAAGCGACCGAACCCTGGCATCCTGCCGGATGCCGGGTTCGCATTGATGTCATTTTTCAAGCGATTAGTGCGCGTTTCTGGAGGTTCGACCGATGGCTAACGAGCGCAGCGAGAAGCGAGCCCGCAAGAAACGGCGGAGCGGCGGCCTCCTCAGCGTCATCAACGCGCTGCTGACTCTGCTTGTGCTCGGCATCCTCGTTGCCGTCGGGATTTTCCTTTACGGCGCCAGCCAGTTCTATGCCCCAGGCGCGGTCAAGACCGAGGCCAACTTCACCGTCGAGAAGGGCTCGTCGGTAATGACCACGGCTCGCCGGCTCGAAGAGCAGGGGCTGATCCCGCAGGGCCAGTTGCTGCCGTCCGAATGGTTATTTTGGGGCGGCGCTCGTGCCTTGAAGAAAGAGGGTGACCTCAAGGCCGGCGTCTACGCGCTGAAGCCGAATTCGTCGATGGCCGACATCCTCACCGAGCTGACCGAGGGCAAGCCGCTCGATTTCTTCGTCAACGTCATCCCGGGCGATACTTCGTTTCAGGTGGCCGAGCGGCTGAATGCCGTAGGCCCGAACCTCACCGGCGAGCCGGTCCCGGTTCCCCCCGAAGGGACGCTCCTGGCGGTGCGCTATGATTTCTTCCCCGGCGACTCCCGCATCTCGGTGCTCGAAAAGATGCAGGCCGAGATGAAGAAGACGGTCGACGAGATCTGGGCCGGCCGCGACCCTGCCATCGACTCGGTGATCAAATCGCCGGCCGAACTGGTGACCATGGCTTCGATCGTCGAGAAGGAAACCGGGGTCGCCTCCGAGCGCCCGCAGGTGGCCGCGGTGTTCATCAACCGGCTGAAGAAGTCGATGCGCCTGCAGACCGACCCCACGGTCCTCTACGGTGTTACCGAGGGTAAGGCGGTGCTGAGCCGCGGCCCGACCTCTTCGGAGCTGAAGGCTAAAACCGCCTACAACACCTACCAGATCGATGGCTTGCCCCCCGGCCCGATCGCCAATCCGGGCGAGGACGCGCTGCGCGCCGTCGCGCACCCGGCGGCGATCAAGGACCTCTACTTCGTCGCCAAGAGCGCCAACCCGGCCGACGGCCACCTCTTCGCTGAGACTTATGCCGAGCACCGAAAGAACGTGAGGCTCTACCGTAAGGCGGCGGCCGAGGCGGACTCGGAAGCCGCCAAGGAAGCGCTGGAAGCCGAGCAGGCCGAGGACGCCGGCGAGACCGTCGAGCCCGCCAACTGATGGCTGCATCGCTTGCCAGCATGACCGGCTACGCCCGCGCCGGCGGTTCGCTGCCGGGCGTCGGTTTCACCATCGAGATCAAGTCGGTCAATGGCCGCGGCCTCGACCTCAGGATGCGCCTCGCCTCCGGCTTCGATGCGCTGGAGAGTGAGATCCGTCGGCTGATCGGCAAATCGATCACCCGCGGCTCGCTGACCATATCGCTGAATGTCGACCGCGAAGGGGAGGGCGGCCGCGTCGTCGTCAATCACCAGGCGCTGGAAGCCGTGCTCGAGGGCTTCAAGTGGCTGGAGGGCCGCGTCGATGCCGACAAGCCCCGCCTCGACGGCATCCTGGCGCTGCGCGGCGTGCTCGAGCAGCACGAGACGGCGCTGTCGGCCGACGAGGAGGAAGCGCTCAACGCCGCCATTCTCGGCGCCGTGGCGGAGGCCGTCACCGGCCTGGTCGCGGCGCGACGCGAGGAGGGGGCCCGTATCGCGGCCATTCTCGCCGAGCGCATCGACGAGATCGCCGCCCTCACCAAGGCCGCCGAGATCCACCCGGGCCGCAGCCGCGACGCCATCCTCGCCCGGCTGCGCCAGCAGGTGGCCGAGCTCAGCGAAGCGAGCCCGACGTTGTCGGATGAGCGGCTGGCGCAGGAAGCCGTGCTGCTCGCCACCAAGGCGGATATCCGTGAAGAGCTCGATCGGCTCGGCGCCCACATCGCTGCGGCGCGCCAGTTGATCTCGGGCGGCGGACCGGTGGGCCGCAAGCTCGACTTCCTGTCACAGGAATTTAACCGCGAAGCGAATACGCTTTGCTCGAAATCCAACGACGTGGCCCTGACCGGCATCGGCCTCGACCTGAAGGCGGTGATCGATCAGCTCCGCGAACAGGTCCAGAATATCGAGTAACCCGGCGAGCGCCGCGAAGCGGCCGAGAGTTCTGCGCAGGGCATAAGGACGAAGTACGAATGGAATTCACCCGACGCGGAGTGATGCTGGTTCTCGCCTCGCCGTCCGGCGCGGGCAAGTCGTCGATTTCTCGCGCCCTGTTCGAGGACGACCCGAACATCGCACTGTCGGTCTCGGTGACGACGCGCGCCCGCCGCACCGATGAGATCGACGGCAAGCACTACCACTTCATCGACGTGCCGACCTTCAAGAAGATGCGTGAGGACGGCGAGCTCTTGGAGAGCGCCGAGGTGCACGGCAATTTCTACGGCACGCCGCGCTCACGCGTCGAAGAGCGGCTCTCGGCCGGCCGCGACATCCTGTTCGATATCGATTTCCAGGGCACGCTGCAGCTCTATGAGAAGTGCCGCAGCGACATGGTGACCATCTTCATCCTGCCGCCATCGATCAAGGAGCTGCGCAAGCGCCTCGAGCGGCGCGCCCAGGATAGCGCCGGCACCATCGAGAAGCGGCTGAAGAACGCCCGCATCGAAATGGAGCACTACGGCGAGTACGACTACGTGCTCGTCAACGAGGATCTCGAGGATTCCACCTCGCGCGTCCGCACGATCCTCGCCGCGGCTCGCCTTGCTCGTCCGCGATTCATCCAATTGGATAAGTTCGTCAAAGACTTGCAGGATCAGATCGACTCTCTCTAACAAGAGACGAGAGGGTTGCGAGCCTCAGGGCGCCAGCAAGGCGCAATAAAATCGTTAAGGTAACACCTTAACTCTTCCGATAGCTGCCTGTGGATAAGCCATGGACATCTGTGGATGGTTCGCGCGCCCGCAGTTCCGAAACCTCGGAATTGGGCGGAACCTACCCTCGCGGGGGACTTGAGCATGCCGTTCGAAGTGAAAGCGTGCAGCATCGATGAAATGCAGCGCCATCCGACCTTTGCCGATCGGACCCAGGCAAAGGTGAAGGTGCTGCTGCGCGAGATCCGCTCGCGCGAAACCTTCGATCACAACCTCACCTTGCGCGTCTGGGCCAACACCCACGACAAGATGAGCCCATCGGAAGTCAAGACCGCGCTGCTGGTCAAGGCCGCCGCCATCCTCAAGCGCACTGTCTCGGTCGCCGAGATCGAGATCAGCGGCGACGGCGCCGTGACCCGGCCGACGATCAGCGGCTGATCTTCTCGCCAAATTATGGTCCGGTGCGGGCCGCAGCCACCGGCCTGTAGGGCGGTCGCCTACCGCCGCGACACCAGCATCACGAACTTCGCGATCGCCCCGGCGGCGAAGCCGAACAGCATCAGGCCGAAGGTGAACGGCCCCAGCGTCTGGGTGATGCCGTCGGGTGAGGCGAGGTCGAGGTTGACCCAGGCGAAGAACAGAGCGCCGAGCCCCAGCAGGATAACCAGGGTCCGCCAGCGCTGCGCGAACAGTGGCACGGCGATCGGGATGCCGAACGCCAGCAGTGCGGTGACGATGGCGATGACGCCGCCCATCAGCGCCGTGCCTTCGCCAGTTTCAGGAACGTCTCGACCGGCAGCACTTCGGCGCGCTCGTCGCCCCTGAGTTCGGCCGCCGTCAGCAGCGGCTCCATCGGCACGCCCAGCGATTTGAGGCTCTGGCGCACCATCTTGCGGCGTTGCCCGAAGGCGGCGCGGGTGACCGCCTCGAGGTCGCGTACGGCGACGCCGTCATTGGTCGCCTTGGGCTTCAGGTGCACCACGCTGGAGGTGATCTTGGGCGGCGGCGTGAACGCCTCGCGCCCGACATTGAAGGCGATCCGGGCCTCGGTGCGCCAGCCGCACAAGACGCCCAGCCGGCCATAGTGATTGTCTCCGGCCTTGGCGACGATCCGCTCGGCTACCTCGCGCTGGAACATCAGCGTCAGGCTCTCGAAGAACGGTGGCCAGTTCTCCACTGTGAGCCAGCGCGTCAGCAGCTCGGTGCCGATATTGTAGGGCAGGTTCGAGACGATGCGGGTAGGGCCGTCGGCCAGCGCGGCGTAGTCGATCTCGAGCGCATCGCCAGCGATCACTTCGAGCCGTCCAGGATAGGCCTCGGCGATCTGGGCAAGCGCGGGCAGGGTGCGCTCGTCGCGCTCGATGGCGATGACCTTCCTCGCGCCCTCGGCGAGCAGCGCCCGGGTCAGCCCGCCGGGACCGGGGCCTACTTCGATCACCGTCGTCGCCTCCAGCGGACCGGCGACGCGGGCGATCCGCGCCGTGAGGTTGAGGTCGAGCAGGAAGTTCTGCCCGAGCTCCTTCTTGGCCCTCAGGTCGTGTGCGGCGATGACCTCGCGAAGCGGCGGGAGATTGTCGATCTGCATGGCAGGGGGATAGCGGATTTATCGGCGAAGGCAAATGGGCCGCGCAGAACACGCTTGACCTTGCCACGATGGGAAGGTGCAGGAAGAGGGTACGGCCACTGAATCAGGCCCGATCTGGAAGGAGATTGATATGCACAAGTTCACCCTCGCCGCCGCGCTGCTGCTGGCACTCGCCGCCCCCGCTGTGGCGCAGCAGGATCATGGCGCTCACGCCGCCACGCCGGCCGCCAACCTTCCGGCCATCTGCCTCGCCAACGCTCCTCAGGCGACAGCCCCCATGACCATGCAGCACCAGGCAGGGGCTTCCGAAGCCCATACCGAGCTGATGGCCGGGATGGACGCGATGAACGCCGACATGATGGCCGGCGGCACGGCCACCGATATCGACGTCGCCTTCGTCTGCTCGATGATCCCGCATCACCGCGGCGCCATCGACATGGCCAAGGCGGAGCTCAAGCACGGCGACGATCCGTGGGTGCGGGAAGTGGCTCAGGCGGTGATCACCGCCCAGGAAAAGGAAATCGCCGACATGCTGGCCTGGCTGGCAAAGCAACCGCAGTAGCAGCCGTACTGAAGCAGACGGCCCCTCCCGGCCTCCCCCATGAAGGGGGAGGTGAAGAGTCGAGGCTCGGCCTTCGATCGCGCCAAATACACCGGCGGAGCACCTCCCCCTTCATGGGGGACTTCGAGCCGTCCCGTAGGGCAAATCGCTCCAGTGGAGCGATTTGAGGGGAGAAGGCCATGAGAGCTACGCTCGAATGGCCACGGAGGGGGCCGTCTCTCTCAGTAGTGCCTACTGCGCCGCCGCCCGATGCACTGCGCCGCCAGTCAGCTCATCCGCCAGCCGGATCGCATTGAGGAAGCTTGCATCTGAGCCCTTGCCGGTCCCGGCGAGGTCGAACGCCGTGCCGTGGTCGGGCGAGGTGCGCACGATCGGCAGCCCGAGCGTGACATTGACCGCCTGGTCGAACGCCACCGTCTTGATCGGGATCAGCGCCTGGTCGTGGTACATGGCGATCACCGCGTCATACCTCCGCCAGTGCGGCAGGTGGAACAGCGTGTCCGCCGGCATCGGGCCTTCGGCGAGGATCCCCTCGTGCTGCAATTGGGCGATCGCCGGGCCGACAATGTCATAATCCTCGGTGCCGATATTGCCGCCTTCGCTGGCATGCGGATTGAGCCCGGCAAAGCCGATGCGGGGCTCGGCGATGCCGAAGCGGGTCCTGAGGCTGTGCGCCACGATCCGCCCGGTGCTCACCACCAGCTCGAACGTCAGCAGCGAGGGCACGGCGCTGATCGGCACGTGGATGGTCGCCGGGATCACCCGCAGCGCCTCATGCGCCAGCATCATCACCGGCGTCGGCGTTGCGCCGCCCTGAGCACAGAGCGCCGCGAGGAACTCGGTATGACCGGGATACTTGAAGCCGGCGGAATACAGCACCGCCTTATGAATCGGCGCCGTGACGATGGCGCGGCAGACGCCGGTAAGGCTGTGCTCCACGGCGCGGCTGATCGCTTCAATCACCACCTTGCCCGAGAGCGCTGTCGGATCGCCCGGCTTGTCGGGCACGAGCCCGTCGATATGCACCACCGGCAGCGCTTCGGCGAACCTGGCCGGCGCCTCGAGCGGCGTGCTCTCGACCATCGCCACCGGCAGCCGCAGCCGCGCAGCACGGGCGCGCAGAAAGTCGACATGGCCGTAGACGATAAACGGTGGCAGGCCCAGCTCGTCGCGCTTGGCATAGAGCCTCAGGATCAGGTCTGGCCCGATCCCCGCGGGCTCACCCATGCTCACGGCCAGCGGCGCTTGATTGTCGGCCACGGTGTCCTCGCTTGCGTAAACACAACTGGCGCAGCCAATCGCCGCGCCAGGTCTGCTGCCACTAGCATGGACTCGCTAAGCCAACGGGCTGCTATTGCCTTCGATTTGTCGAAAGGCCGGCAAGAGTCCGTTAGTTGTAGACGATCTTGGCCTTGGTCCGCAGCTCGGCCTTGTACTTCTCGGCTTCGGCCTTCATCTGCTCGCCGCCCTGCTCGCTGCGCAGCTTGTTCTTGAGGAAGGTGGTGTCGCGCGCTTCGTTCTTGGCGCAGATGGCCAGCATCGACACACCCGACTCGGTCACGCGCGGCTTGGTGATGCCGCCCACGTTGAGCTTGGCAAGTTCGGCGGCCAGCGGTTCGGGCAGCTGGGTGGCGTGGCGGCGGCCCATGTCGCGTACTGCGGCATCGGTGAAGTTCAGCGACACCTGCACAGCGCTGTCGCAGCCCTTGAAAGCCTGGCGATACTGGTTGGCCTGGCCGGTGCGGGCCGAAGCATTGCCGGTCGAACTGATGAACAGCACTTCCTTGAGGATATAGTCATAGCTCAAGGCCTGGTCGAGCTTGGCCTCGGCGGCCTTCTCGAGGTCGAGGTCCGACACCTTGACGCGCGAGGCGACCACCATGCCGCTCACCTGCTGCCAGGCGATCGCCGCGCGGAGGCGGGCGCGCATGGTGTCCATGTTGACGCCGGCCTGCTGCAGAATCTGGCGCAGCTTGTCGCTGGACACCTTGATGTTGCGAGCCACCTGCTGGAACGCGTCATCGACCTGCTGGTCGGAGATGACGATGTTCATTCGTTTGGCTTCCTGGACCTGCAACTGCTCGTCGATCAGCTGTTCCATGGCCTTCTTGGTGCCGCCGCCGCCTTCCAGCGCCAGCAGCTTGGTGCGCTGGGCGACTTCGATATCCGAGATCGGCACGCCGTTGACCGTGACCTTGGTCGCGGCGAAGGCCGGCATGACGCTCAGGGTAAGGCCGATCAGCGTTGCAGCGATGAGGCGGAGCATTGTCGTCACCATTTTCAGTTCTTTGGAAAGCCACCGGATCGCCCCCGGCTCGGCCATCTCAATGTTGGAAGAATACGGCCAAAATCGGTTGGCCGAGGTCGTTGCACCGGTCGATCGCACCGACCGGACTAGTAGTTGAGAATATCGAACTGCGCCCCTGGCGCCTTCAGCTTGAACTGCACGCCGAACGTCACCGAGTTTGGCGTCTCGTGCGTCGCCCCGTTCGCCTGCGCAAAGCCGCCTGCGAGGAAGAAGCCGTCGTCATAAATCAGCTCGCCTCGGGCCTCCAGCCACTCGCTGGCGGCGATATCCCACGAAACGCTGCCGATGGCGCGCCAGTAGTCCAGCGGCAGTGGCGTGCTGCCACGCACCGTCACTTCATGTTGATCCACCGGCACGCCCGTTGCAGCGTCGGCAGGCAGGTAGACGTAGTCGCTGCCCACCGAGTAGGGGCCGATGGCATAGTTGCCGCCGACGCCGGCGCGCGCCACGCGTGGACCGTCGGGGTCGACCTGCAGCTTGGCGCCCAGCGTCAGCCCCGCATAGGGCGAGCCGCGAGCGCCCAGCACCATGTAGGACGCATCGTCCTCCATGCCGCTGCCGAGGCCGGTATTGACCGGATCGTCGACGCCGAACGCGTTGACCCCGGCAAGATGGAAGCTCTGCCCGGCGACGATCTCCAGCCACTGGCCACCGGAGAAATTGGCGAGATAGCGTGCCCCGACATTGGCGCGGAGCCCGGTTTCCTGCCGGTCGGTGCCGGTGAAGCGATCGTAGGAGAAGATGTTGGTGTCATCGAGCACGAAGCTGTGCGCGTTGTCGTTGGTGATGCCCACCAGCGAGGTGTCGCTGCCGCGATAGACCAGCTGCGCGATCGGCTCGAGCAGGTGGGTATCGAGCCCGTTGGCGGCAAACAGCGGCCAGCGGAAATCGACCGCGGCAATCGGCGTCGCCGCAAAAAGAAACTGGTCGGAGGGCTCACCAGCGGTGAGGGCATCGCCACTGTCGTAGTTCGCGACGTCGGCGCGGAGCCCAAGGTACGGCGTCACGACCACGCCGCCCGACGCGATGATCTGGTTCTGCCAGACGAGTTCGCCCGAGGCATGGGTCTTGGAGCCTTCGTAGCCGAACACGTAGTCCTTCGTGCCATATGTTGCCGCAGAATCCAGGTCGCGTTGAACGCCGAGCAAATTGCCGTTAGCTCGCACCTGGCCCCAGTCACCGAGGTCGAAGTAGCCAGCTCCTCGAGCATTCGGCACTGCCAGTGCCTGCTGGGCCTGTGCGTCGTCTGCGCCCTTGATCGTGCCGTACTGCCCCAGCTTCAGAAACTCCTGCAGGCGCAGATCGGCATAAAAATCGCTGCTGAGGTGCGTCGCGTAGACCTCGTTGGTCACCCAGTCGGCGGTGCTGAAATCGTAGTCGTCGAAATAGGCGGCATCGGTGAAGGCGCTGTACGACCAGCCGACGGTCCAGTCGGCAATCGGCTGGAAGCGGCCGGAGCTCTGGATCGCGCCGCGCCATTCGCGGTTGCCGAGCTCGCTGAACGCACCCGGATCGAGCTGGTAGAGGCCCGACGCCTTCACCGTAAGCGAGCCGTAGTCGAACTGCTGCTGCCACTCGGCTGCCATCAGGAAGCCCTGGCGCGACATCAGCGAGGGCGCCAGCAGGATCTGCGTGTCGTCGCCGATATTGATGAAATACGGCGCCGTGATCCGGCCGCCATAGATCTGCTTGTAGTTGACCCGGGGGAGCAGGAACCCGTTGCTCTGCTTCGAGCTCGGATCGGGCAGCGACAACCACGGCAGCCAGGCCACGGGAATGCCGAGCACTTCCAGCGACGGCTGCTCGAAATAGATCGTCTTGGTGTCGGCGTTCTGGATCAGCTTGGCGGCTTTCACCCTCCAGCCGATGCGGTTGCCCTTGGCGTCGATACATTCGCCGCACGGCGTGTAGGTCGCCTGGTTGAGCACGGTCTCGAGCGTGCTGGAATACTGCACGTCGTTGGCGGTCACCCGCGCGCCATCGGTGGTCGTAAGGGTCAGCGACTGGATGAAGGCCTGCTTCATCCCGCCGGTTACCTCGATCGTCTCGGCGGTGTATCTGGTGCCCGCCGGATCAACCAGCTGCACGTTGCCGATGCAATTCAGGTTGCCGGTCTGCTGCTCATAGCGCAGGTCGTCGCAGGCGATCGAATAGCCTTCGTACTGCATCAGCACGCGGCCCTGCGCGCTGATTACGTCGCTGCTTTTGTCATAGGAGAGGACGTTGGCCTCGACCTTGGCCGGGGCACCCGGCTCGGGCAGCGTGGCAAAGAACCCTTCGGGCAGGAACTGCGCCGCGGCGGGCGATGCGGCCACCAGGGCGAACACAAGCACCGCGCCGAACTGGCGCAGGCGCGTCCCCATCCCCCGGTCGCGGCGCATAATGCTCACGTCCGCCCGTCTTCCCTGTTGAGCAGCACCGTCACTCCAATGACGATAGCTACTACCGCCGGCCCTGCAACTGCGATGGCCGGATGCATCACGCCGGCACCCCCGGCGCGTCCCGCCATCTCGGTCACGACATAAACCAAGACGCCAAGGACGATACCATAAAGCACCGCCCCACCATACTTATTGGTCCTTCGATAACCGGCCGTAAACGCGAAGGCAATGACCAGCGAGCCACACAGCGTAAGTGGCAGTGCAAGCAGCCTGAGGAACCGCGTTTCCGTCTCGGCGCGTTCCCGGGAATCGGTGAGCCGGGCCGCCAGCGATCCTGCCAGTTCCCACACTGTCATGTCCTTGATCGATGCAATCCGGGCCCGCATGTCGCCGGCCGTCCGAGCCGTTGGCAGCCGGAAATCGGTCATCGCCTCAGGCATTTCGTTGGAGCGATAGCGCGTCGCTTGCGCCATCACCCACTCGTTGCCGACCAGCTCGGCAGCCGGCGCCTCGATCCGGTCGCGCGGGGCTTCCATCATGAAGACGTCGATGCTGCCCAGCGCCGTCCCCGACGGGTTCACGTACCCGGCCTCGAGAATGTAGTGGACATCGCCCCGTCGCTCGTCGAGCCAAAGCGTGCCGGAACTGCCGACCTCGCCGCTCGTGGTGCTTAGCGACAGCGTGCGATTGAGCTGAATCACCGCCGTGTCGACCAGCAGCGTCACCAGCACCCCGCCGGCGAAGGTGACCGCCAGCGGCAGTATCATCACCCGCCAGACCGAGCGGCCCGAGGCCTTGATCACCGTCATCTCGCGTGTCGCCTGGAGGTTCAGCAACCCGGCGACGGTGCCGACGAGAAAGGTGAGCGGCAGCGTGTCGATGATCCATCGGGCCGCTGCCAGCGCCACGGCGGTCAGCGCCAGCGGTGCACCGCCGGTTGCTGAGAGGGCGGAAAAGCGGCTGGTATTGAGCGATTCGACCAGCAGTACGATGCCGAACAGCACGGCGAGCGTCAGCCCGACATTGCTCGCCACGCGCCGAACGATGATCAGGTCGATCCGGTTCATCGGCTGTGCGCCTCCCGGGGCAGCGGAGCAAACAGCCGCAACCGGTAGATCAGGATGGCCGCTGCGATCACGATCAGCGCGATGACGCCGCTGGTCTCGCGCGCCCAGCCCGCAACCGGCGCGTAGGAGGTGACCGCGCGCTCGAACAGCACTGCCCCCAGCACGGTGATTTCTACCGGCAGCACCGGCTCCTTGCGGCGCCCCGAGGGGAAAGCGCTGATCGCGGCGACGAACAGGCAGAGCGCCAGCACCCGGAAGCCGTCCGATGTCCGTTCGGCCATGCGGCGCAGCGACTCGGCGGGCCACTCCCCCTCCGTCAGCCCGCGCATGATCATGCCGTAGGTACTCTGATCGCCGCGCCGCTCGCCGGTGTCCTCATCGCCGGTAAGGCGCTCCAGCGCGATGTCGTAGCGCTCGAACGAGATCTCCGAGAATTGCCCGTCGGCGGTGCGATACTGGATGGTCCCGTCTTCGAGCTGCAGCACGTAGCCGAGCTCGTCGGCCGTGATCAGGGCAGAGTCGGCGATGTAGGTGCGTCGGGTGCCCGCGTCGCGCCGGTCGTCGGCGAAGAACGAGGTGATCTCGCCGTCGGCGCCGCGACCGCCGACCGTGATCGTCACGCCATCACCCAGTTCGGCGAAGCGGTTGGGCACCAGCGAGCGCCCCACCAGGTCCGCCGCAGCCTGGGCCTTGATCTGGTTGTTCTCGCGGCTCGCCAGCGGCTCGATCACATGCGCCAGCAGCAAGACCATCAGCGTGCCGATGGCAGCGTACCCAAGGATGGTACGGATCAGCGCCGGCAGCCGCTGCGAGACATGGATGATGTGCAACTCGCGCGAGCCTTGCATGGCGCGCAGCGCCCGCGCCAGCCCGATGGCGAGGCACACATAGAGGAACGCGATGGAGAGTGGTGGCAGGCCGAGAATGGTCTGCCAGAACAGGGTACCCAGCCCGCGATCGCGCACGGCCCCGATCTCGACGATTCTGAGCAACTGCACGAGGTATAGAATCGTCAGCGCGACCCCGAAAAGCGCAGCGGCCTCGGCGGCAAAAAGCCTGAAAAGATAAGTGCCTAGCCGAGTCATGCCGACAATCTGGTTCCGACGCGCGCTCACCTCCGGTCTGCCCCCGGGCAGGTGAACCGGGCGGACATTGCCCGCCCCCGACATGGCTTGGCAAGCCAATCGGGCGGGGTCGTGGCGGTCGGCCTCCCGGGTGTTGCGGGATTGACGCGACGGGCGTAGCCACTATCAGTCGTGAACCTGCCCTTTCTCGGACAACGCGTCCGCCCCATTGCCATAAGGTATTTTCGCCCATGCCGAACCGGATCGAGATCAAGACCGCCGCCCTGCCGCTGAAGGCGACCGGGACACTGGTTGTCTACGTCGCCGAAGGCGCCGCGCCTGCCGGGGGCGCCGCCGACGTCTGGAAGGCCACCGGGCTCGACTGGCAGAAGGTCTCCGCCGCCGCCAGCTTCAAGGGCAAACAAGGGCAGGTGATCGACCTGCTGGCGCCGGCCGGTGTGGCGGCCGACCGCTTGCTGGTGCTGGGCAGCGGCAAGGCAGAGCAGGGCGCCAGCCTGTCGGCCTGGACCGACCGTGGCGGCTCGCTCGCCGGCAAGCTCACGGCGATCAAGGCAAGCAAGGCTGCGGTGCTGCTGGACGAGGCCGAAGCGACGCCCGAACGCATCGGCGAACTCGCTGCCGGCCTCCGGCTCCGCCACTACAAGTTCGACCGCTACAAGCCGGCCAAGCCCGACGACAACGGCAATAGCGCGTTGACCGTCACGCTGTACGTCGATGCCAAATCCGCCGTCGATAAGGCCATCGCCGACCGCCAGGCCACTGCCGAAGGGACGCTCCTGGCCCGCGATCTGATCCATCTGCCGCCCAACGTCCTGGGCACCCTCGAATTTGCCGCCGAGGCGGCCAAGCTCGCCGAGCTTGGCGTCGAGATCGAACAGCTCGACGAAAAGGCCATGCGCAAGCTTGGGATGAACGCGCTGCTCGGCGTGGCGCAGGGCTCGGCCCGGCCGCCGCGGCTCGTCATCATGCGCTGGAACGGTGGCAAGGCGAAGGAGCAGCCGATCGCCTTCATCGGCAAAGGCGTGGTGTTCGATTCCGGCGGCGTCTCGCTGAAGCCCGGCCTCGGCATGGAGGATATGAAGGGCGATATGGGCGGCGCCGCCGCCGTCACCGGGCTGATGCATGCGCTCGCCAGCCGCAAGGCCAAGGTCAACGCCATCGGCATCATCGGGCTGGTCGAGAACATGCCGTCGGGCACCGCTTATCGCCCGGGCGATATCCTCACGGCGATGAGCGGCACCACCATCGAGATCGTCAACACCGACGCCGAGGGCCGCCTCGTCCTCGCCGACGCGCTCTGGTACACACAGGACCGCTTCAAGCCGAAGTTCATGATCAACCTCGCGACCCTCACCGGCGCTATCGGCGTGGCGCTCGGCAGCGATCACGCGGGGCTGTTCTCCAACAACGACGATCTTTCGGCCAAGCTGCTGGCGGCTGGCCTCGCCACCGGCGAAAAGCTCTGGCGCCTGCCGATGGGCGCTGCCTATGACAAGCAGATCGACAGCCGCTTCGCCGACATCAAGAACTCAGGCGGCCGCCCGGCCGGCTCGATCACCGCTGCGCAGTTCCTCGCCCGTTTCGTCAACGATGTGCCATGGGCGCACCTCGATATCGCCGCCGTGGCGCTTGCCTCACCCACCAGCGAGACCAACACCGCCTGGGCTTCCGGCTTCGGCGTGGCGTTGCTCGATCGGCTGGTGCGCGATAATTACGAGGCCAAATGACCGGCGCCCAAACCACCGGCGCGCTACCTGATCTGCCGCTCGTCGCCAACCCCTCGCGCCTGTGGCTGTCGCCGATCGCGGCGATCGCCCTGTTCGCCGGACTGGTGGCGCTGCTGCCGACCCTCCTGCTGCTGGCGAGCCTCGTTGGCTTGCTCGGCATGCACCCGAGTGTCGAATTGACGCTGCTGGCGCTGCCGACGCTCGCCGTGGCGGTGTTCTTCCTCGCCGTCGGCAGCGTGGTGATCGGTGATCTCCGCCTCATGCGTCCGGTACTGACCATCGACGAGCACGGCGTCTTCGACCGCCGCGTCACCGACAGCCCGATCGCCTGGTCCGACGTGGTGGAAGTCGCCCCAGCCCCCGGGGGTGGTGGCGTCCTGCTGGCGCTGAAGACCCCGCTCGAAACCCGCCTCAGCCCCTATCGCGCCGGCACTGCCGGGTTTCGCCAACCGGCCGCGGGCCTCGCCAATATCCCGGTGCGCGCCATGGACCGCCCGGCAAAGCTGCTTGCCGAGACGCTGACCGCGCTGGCGCTGCGCAACGGCGCCATACCGCCGGCGGAGGAAGCCGCGTGACCGAGATCCTGTTCTACCACCTCGAAAGCCAGCCGCTCGAGCGCGTGCTGCCGGTGCTGCTGGAAAAGTCGCTGGAGCGCGGCTGGAGCGCTGTTGTCGAGACCAGCAGCGACGAGCGTGCGCAGGAACTCGATTACATACTCTGGACCTACCGCGACGACAGTTTCTTGCCGCACTCACTCGCCGGCGGCGATGCCGACCACCTGCAGCCGGTGCTGATCACCACCCGGCCGCACAACCCCAACAAAGCCGAAGTGCGCTTCTTCGTCGACCGCGCCGTGCCGCAATCGGGTGAAGGCTACCAGCGTATCGTCTTCATGTTCTCCGGCCACGACCCGGATGCGGTGACCGAAGCCCGGGCCGCGTGGAAAGCGCTGCGTGATGGCAATGAGGTGACCTACTGGCAGCAGGACGGCAACGGCCGCTGGGCAAAGAAGGGGTAGGGCAGTCGAGGAGCGACTAAGCTCCCGGCTCCCAGCCGGGCTCCGCCTGCTCGAACTTCGAGAACTGGAACCCCGGCGCCACCGTGCAGCCGACCAGCGTCCAGTCACCCAGGCACGCCGCGCGCTGCCAGGCGTTGCCGGGGATCACCAGTTGCGGCCGTTCGCCGGCGGCGAGGTCGTTGCCCAGCGCGTGCTCGGTGACACTCTTGCCGTCGCGCGAGATGTCGAGCCGCATCGGGGCGCCGGCATACCAGTGCCAGACCTCGGCCGAATCCACCCGGTGCCAGGCGCCGGTCTGGTGGTTGCTGAGCAGGTAGTAGATCAGCGTCGAGTGCGGCCGGCCGGCGGCATTTGGCCCATCGGCGAAGGTCTGCCGGTAGAAACCGCCCTCGATATGCGGCTCGAGCCCGAGCAGGGCGACGATCTCGGCGGCGGTCATCGCAGTCATCCCATCGCCCTCTCGGCCTGCTCCAGCTCTTCGCTGAGCGTCAGCCAGCTTTCCTCGATCTTTGCGATCTCGCCTTCGAACCGCGCCTTGTCCTTGCCGAGCAGGATCACCCGCTCGGGCGCCCCATCATAGGTCTTGGGGTCGGCGAGGAAGCCATCCACCCGCGCCAATTCGGTCTTGAGCCGCCCGAGCTTCTGCTCGAGGTCCTTGATCGATTTGCGCAGCGGCGCCACTTCGGCGCGCTTGGCTGCGGCATCCTGTCGGGCCGCTTTGCGGTCCTCGACCACCGGCGCCGCCGCTTCCTTCTTGCCCTTGCCGCTGCTGTTGGAGGTCAACAGCCGCTGGTAAGTATCGAGATCCTCGTCGAATTCCTCGATCGTGCCGTTCTGCGCGATCCACAGCTTGTCGACGGTGGCGTCGATCAGGTGGCGGTCGTGGCTGATGATCAGCACGGCGCCCGAATAATCGTTGAGCGCCGCCACCAGCGCGTCGCGGCTGTCGATATCGAGGTGGTTGGTCGGCTCGTCGAGGATCAGCATGCCCGGTCCGCCGAAGGTGATGAGCCCAAGCAGCAGGCGCGCGCGCTCACCGCCCGAGAGGTTCTTCACCTTGGTGTCCATGCGCGAGGTGGTAAGCCCCATCTGCGCCACGCGCGAGCGGCGCTTGGCCTCGCTGTCATACGGCATCAGGTCGATGACATGCTCGAACGGCGTCTGTTCCGGCTTCAGCTTGTCGAGCTGGTGCTGGGCGAAATAGGCGATCTCCAGCCCCTTGCCCTTGCGCATCTCGCCGCCCATCGGCTTCAGGTCGCCCGACAGGAGCTTGGCGAAGGTCGACTTGCCGTTGCCGTTGACGCCGATCAGCGCGATGCGGTCGTCCGGATCGATCCGGTTGGTGATGTGGCGGAGGATCACCTTGTCGCCATAGCCCACCGACACGTTGTCGAAGGTCATCATCGGCGAGGCCGGGACCTTCTTGGGGTCGGGGAAGTTGAACGGCGACGAGCTCTCGTCGAACATCGCCGCCGGCGGCTTCAGTTTGGCGATCATTTTGACGCGCGCTTGCGCCTGTTTGGCTTTGGTGGCCTTGGCCTTGAAGCGGTCGACGAATTTCTGCAGGTGCGCGATCTGGTCGAGCGTCTTCTCGCGGCTCTTGTTGTTGAGCTCCATCTGCATCCGGCGCGTCTCTTCGAACGTATCGTAATTGCCCTTGTAGAAGGTCAGCTTCCGATGCTCGAGATGCGCGATCGAGTTCACCGCCTTGTTGAGCAGGTCACGGTCGTGGCTGATCATGAACACGGTGTAGGGGTAGGTCGCGAGATACTTCTCGAGCCACAGCGTGCCTTCGAGATCGAGATAGTTGGTCGGCTCGTCCAGCAGCAGCAGATCAGGCTGCGAGAACAGCACACCCGCCAGCGACACGCGCATGCGCCAGCCGCCCGAAAGCTCCGAGGTCGGGCCCAACTGCCGGTCCTTCTCGAACCCCAGCCCCTTCAAGATGGTCGAGGCGCGCGCTTCGGCGGTATGCGCATCGATCTCGGCGAGCCGCGTATGAATGTCACCGATGCGGTGCGGGTCGGTCGCCGTCTCGGCTTCCGCCAGCAAGGCTGTCCGCTCTTTGTCGGCCGACAGCACCACGTCCAGCACGCTGATCGAGCCCGCCACCGCTTCCTGCGCCACCGCGCCGATACGGGCTTTCTTGTTGACCTCGATCGTCCCACCCTCGGGCGCGATCTGCCCCAGGATCAGCTGGAACAGCGTAGTTTTGCCCGTGCCGTTCTTGCCCACGAAACCGGTCTTCGATCCGTCGGGCAAAACGAGCGAGGCATTTTCGAACAGGGGACGACCCTGGATGCGATAACTGAGATCGGTAATGGTCAACATGGCGCGGCCGATGCATCCGCGGCGCGCGGAATGCGTTACGAGAGGGATAGGGTCAAATCGAAGCGACCCAATAGACCGAGAACCCGGAGAAGTCCAATGCGCCTCGTCCCAGCCACCTTCGCCCTGTGCCTCGTCTCCGGCGTGGCCCTCGCCCAGGAACTGGCTCCGCTCAACGATCTGAAGGCTTGCCGCCTCGATGCCGAACTGGTGTCGCTGAGCTTCAGCTACGATGGCGGCGCCTGCGAGCAGACCGGAAACGGCAGCGTCGACCTGGTCGAATCCGGCACGGCGACGGTCACCATCCCGATCGTCTCCACTGCCGAGGTCTGCACCATGCAGGTGGTGAAGGTGAGCCACACCGGCGCCATCAATGCTGTCGAAGACGTCACCGCCCTCGACGTGCAACTGGTCAGCCCCGGCGGCGAAGTGCAGGCCAAGGGCAAGGTCGAGATCGCGCCGCATACCCCGGACTGCGTGCCGCCGGCGCCGAAGGACTAGGGCACTCAGGCCCGGCAAGGGCCGTCGCGGGCCCTGTCACTTCGATCGGTCGCGGTGCGCGAGCCTCAGCGCCACAGCCGCCAGCACAATCAGAACAGTCAGCAGCAAGGCTCGGGTCAGCGTCATCACCACGCCGTACTCAAACGCCCCCTGGTTGGTCCGCAGATACTGCTGCAACAGGTCGTCGATCTCGCCTGACAACGACGATGTCGACGCGTTCCGGAGTTCGAGAAGCCGCTTGAGGTGAGCGACTTCGCCACTCACAACGGCCTGTAGCCACCGCAGCCCATTCCGCGCGTCGTCGGCACTGATATGGGAGTAGATCGAAGAGAGTTGCCGGCTCTCCTCCGCAGTAAGCGTGACGGTGGCGATCGGGTACCGAACGATGCCACTTTCGTCCCTTGGCACTGTGAACAGGCAGAAAAACAGGTCCAGCGCGACCAGTTTGCTGCCATCGGCCATCGTGTCGATGTCGCGTCTGGCGCTCCAGACCGGCGTCGACCACGGATAGCCGGCGGTGCAGGATTGCTCGAGGTCGAGCACCCTCCGCAGGTCCAGGAAAGCCTCGATCATCGGGCCGGCGCCGCCGCTTTCCGCGGTGTTCTCCAGCAGCCTCGTGATGGTCGAGAGGTATGGCGCATCGACTTTGCTGCGCTCCTCCATCAGGAAGATGTCGCGTGAGTAAGTATTGTAGTCGCGGAACTTCGACTTGAGGCTGCCGAACACCTCGCTCGTCGATGCCGAAGCTGCCGAGTTGTCCTCGCTGGTCCTGAAGAAATGTGACCAGGCGTAGCCGAACCCGGCATAGTCAGTCAGTGCGATCGCCAGGGCGATCACCACGATCAGGGAGCCGACCAGAACCCGCCTGTCGGTCCATATCCGGCTGCCGCGCCGGGTGGTCGTGATGTCGCCATGCGGCGTATGCGCAGACCCCACAGAAGACATTTGTCCCCTCCGGTTGAGCCCGACTGTTATCATCCTACTCCCGTTTGACCGTGGTGTCAGAGGGCGCGAGTGCACGTATCTCCCGTCTCGGACGCCGTCCCGCCAACGGAGTAGCGCTAGTTCAGCCCCACGCGCATCAACAGCGCCTTGCCGAACTGCGTCTCGGTCACGCCGGTCTCGACGAAGCCGACCGACCGGTAGAAGGCGAGGGCGTCATCGGCGGCGACGACATGCAGCGTCGACGCGCCCATGGCCCGTGCCAGTTCCTTGGCCCGTTCGACCAGCCGGCGCCCGATGCCGAGGCGCTGCATCGCCGGATCGACGAACAGCCCGTCGAGTTCCGCATCACCGTCCGGCCTCGGCAGCACGACGGCGAAACCGGCCGTGGTGTCGGCGGCGTCCGCCACGCACGCCGTTATCAGCGTCAACTGTTCGATCGGCACCTGCACCGCTTCCGGGTGCGCCAGCAGCGTGTCCCGATCGCGTTCACTTGCCATCACCGTCTTCCAGACGATAGCGACCAGCGTCGGCTGATCATCGGCCCTTGCCGGGCGAATAGTGTATTCGGAGCCCATCGGCCCTCCGGTAGCTGCAATGCTGGTGACGGAACGCCCGTCTTGCGCCCGTCACGCCTTCCCGTTAGAAGGCCGCACCCAATTCAGACCCACTCCAAGGACCAGACACATGGCCATTGAGCGCACCTTCTCCATCATCAAGCCCGACGCGGTTCGCCGCAACCTGATCGGTAACATCCTTGCCGTGTTCGAAAAGAGCGGCCTGCGTCCGGTCGCGCTGAAGAAGATCAAGATGACCCGCGCCCAGGCCGAGGGCTTCTATGCCGTGCACAAGGACCGCCCGTTCTATGGCGAGCTGGTTGAGACCATGACCTCGGGTCCGGTCGTCGTGCAGGTGCTGGAAGGCGAGAACGCCATCCTGAAGAACCGCGAAGTGATGGGCGCCACCAACCCGGCCAACGCGGCCGAGGGCACCATCCGCAAGCTCTATGCCGTTTCGGTCGGCGAGAACTCGGTGCACGGCTCGGACGCTCCCGAGACTGCGGCCGAGGAGATCAAGTTCTTCTTCACCGACGACGAGATCGTCGGCTGATCGCCGGCTAGACCACGATTTTCCGAGGGCCGCCTCCGGGCGGCCCTTTTGTTTTGCTAGTGCCGCATCCACGATGTCCTCCCCGCGCAAGCGGGGACCTCCGTTTTTGCGACCGCGCCGCAGGCCAGAATACTGAGGTTCCCGCTTTTGCGGGAATGACCCGGTGAGTGTGATACTCATCGAGCAAACAGCAAAGATGCACCCGTGAACCTTCCCGAGACCATTCATCCCGCGCTCGCCGCCGCCCTCACGGCCCGCGGCTACGACACGCTGACGCCGGTTCAGTTGAGCGTGCTCGCGCCCGAGGCCGCCGAGCGGGACCTCCTGGTGTCGGCGCAGACCGGTTCGGGCAAGACGGTGGCCTTCGGCATGGCCATTGCCCCGACCCTATTGGGCGAAGCCGAAAAGTTCGAGCGCGCCGCCACCCCGCTGGCGCTGCTGATCGCCCCGACCCGCGAACTGGCCATGCAGGTGCAGCGCGAGCTCGAGTGGCTCTATGCCGAGACCGGCGCGCAGATTGCCGCCGGGGTAGGGGGCATGGACATCCGCACCGAGCGGCGGGCCTTCGAGCGCGGCGCCCATATCGTCGTCGGTACCCCCGGGCGGCTGCGCGACCATATCTCGAAGGGGGCCCTCGATCTGAGCAACGTCCGCGCCGTGGTGCTGGACGAAGCCGACGAAATGCTCGACCTGGGCTTCCGCGAGGACCTCGAGTTCATCCTCGACGCCGCGCCGGAAGGCCGCCGCACCCTGATGTTCTCGGCCACCGTACCGCGCGCCATCGCCGATCTCGCCAAAACCTTCCAGCGCGATGCGCTTCGCCTTGTCGCCACCAGCGCCGGCGAGCAGCATGCCGATATCGAGTACCAGCAGATCGTCGTCCGCAACGACGAGCGCGAGCATGCCGTCATCAACATGCTGCTGCTGCACGACAGCTCCAACACCATCGTCTTCTGCCACACCCGCGAGTCGGTGAAGCATCTGACCGCTCGCCTCGCCAATCGCGGCTTCCCGGTGGTGGCGCTATCGGGCGAACTGACCCAGGCCGAGCGCTCCAACGCGCTGCAGGCGATGCGCGATGGCCGCGCCCGCGTCTGCGTCGCAACCGACGTCGCCGCCCGTGGCATCGACCTGCCCAACCTCGATCTGGTCATCCACGCCGACGTCCCGTCCAATCCCGAGACGCTGCTGCACCGTTCGGGCCGCACCGGCCGCGCCGGCCGCAAGGGCATTTGTGCGCTGATCGTACCGCTGCATCGCCGCAGCGCCGCTGCCCGAGTGCTGCGCGCCGCCAACCTCGACGCCACCAGCCGCGGCGCCCCAACCATCGCCGAAATTGATGCCCGCAACCGCGAGCAGATCATCGCTACGGCGGTGGCCGTCACCGCGCCGAATGAGATCGAGGCGCCGTTCGTCACCGAACTGCTCGCCCGCCTGACGCCAGAGCAGCTCGCCGCCGCCTATATCCGCCGCGAGCTCGCGGCCCGTCCGGCGCCCGAGGAAGTGTCCGAGCAGGCGGTTCCCGCTTTCAACGAGAAGCCGCCGCGCCGCGACAAGCGCTTCGTCGACGAAGACGGCGCACCGCGCGGCAAGCCGGAGCCGATGCAGAATGGCCGTTGGTTCACCCTGTCGATCGGCCGCAACCGCCGCGCCGATCCCAAGTGGCTGCTGCCGATGATCTGCAAAGCCGGCGACGTCACCAAGCGCGATGTCGGCTCGATCAAGATCCTCGACAACGAAACTCGCTTCGAGATCGCCGCCGACAAGGCCGATGCCTTCGCGGCGGCCATCGGTCGCGTCGGCGGGCAGATCGAGAACAACACCACCATTGCCGCCTCCGGCCCGCCCTCGGCGCCGCAGAAGAAGAGCTACAATCGCGACAGCGCCCCGCGCTTCAAAAAGCACGACGACGCGCCGCGCTACGACAAGCCTCCGCGCGAGGACGGCCCGCGCTACAAAGTGCGCTCCGACAAGGGCGCCAAGCTCGCCACCAAGCCGGCCCGCGAGATCACCCCGCCAGTAGCATTCGACGCGCCGCCGGCCACCCGTGAGCCGGTGCTGTTCAACAGGAAGCCCACCGAGAAGCCGAAGGTGAATCCCAAGGACAAGGGCAAGCCGAAATACAAGAACCGCGAGAAGCGCGACCCGCCCGCCGACGCTGCCGGGGCGGCTCCCCGCAAGAAGCCGAAAAAGGGCTACGATCCGCTCGGTTGACGAACGTACCTCGGCTGCCGCATCCTCCGCTCGGCTTAGGGGGAGGAAACCATGCCTTACGTCCGTATCGAAATCACCGACGGCGCGACTTACGAACAGAAGTTGCAGATCTACAAAGAGACCACGGAGATGCTGGTCCGGATCCTGAACAAGAAGCCGGAATATACCTTCGTGGTCATCGAAGAGGTCGACAACAAGAACTGGGGCCACATGGGTACGTCCGTGGCCAAGATCCGCGAGGCCGAGGCCAAAGAGAAGGCGGCCGGCAGCAAGAAAGCCGGGGCCGGCAAGAGCGCCACCAAAGCGGTGAAGAAAAGCTCAACCAAGAAGGCCTGACGTGCCCGAGATTCTCGTCCACATCGTCGAAGGCCGCTCGAAAGAGAGCAAGAAGGCGCTGATGAAGGATATCACCGACGCGGTGGTGAAGAACTTCAACGTCCCCGCCGAGCGCGTCGTCGTGCAGATCGTCGAAAGTCCGAAAGACAGCAAGTCGAGGGGCGGCGTGCCCTTCGACGAAATGTAGGCCGGAGCCAGAGCGCTTCACGGACGAACTGAACCACCCTGCAGCGCCCCTGCCGCTGACAGCCGGCGGTAGTCGTAATGCGGCGCCGTGGTCGAGCCGATCCACCGCGATCACCCCACCTACGATGTCATCCCAGCGAAAGCTGGGACCCAACCAGCAGCTTGTGCAAGCGGTGAAATGGGTCCCAGCTTTCGCTGGGATGACACCGGTGGGTGGGGCACGGGTCGAGCCCATCAGCTTCGCCGGTGAACCGCTCTACTCCCTGGAACTTAGTTCCCCGGATCGGGGATATTCAGCACGTGCCCGCAGGCCTTGCAGTGCACGGCGTCCGGCTCGTGCCGCTGCAAGCCGCATTGCGGGCAGGGGAAGAACACCTTGTGCGGGCGGAACAGTGACTGCGCCAGCCGCACGAACAGCGTGATGCCCACAATCATCACCGCGATCGAGGTGAGCCTGCCGGCCGTGCCCGGGAGCGTTACGTCGCCGTAGCCGGTGGTCGTCACCGAGGTGACGGTGAAATAGAGCGCGTCGACATAGCCTTCGATGCCGGAATCTGGAGCAGCGAAGAAGGTCAGCACGAACCCCGAGACGAGGAACAGGAACGTCACGATGTTGACGATCGCCTCGCCCTGTTCGCGGTACTGCGTCAGCTTGAACTTCTTCAGCGGCCGCCACAGCACGCCGCTTTGCGACAGTGTCCAGAGCCTCAGGATCCGCAGGAAGCCGAAATTGGCCAGCCAGGCAGGGAGCAGCAGCGTCACGAGGATGAACACGTCAACGATCGTTGTCGGTTGCTTCAGCCAGCGCATCGGATCGGTGGAGGCGAGCCCACGCGCCACCAGGTCCGCGATCAGCAGCACGGCGACGGCGATGTCGATCCAGATGAAACTCGGCCGGTCGCGCAGCAGCGGCGTCGCGATAAAGAAAGCGATGATCGCCAGGTCCACCAGCAGCACGGCGAACTGGAAGCGCAGCGCCGTGGTCGAACTGCCGTGGTAGAGCAGCCGTAAGGTCGAGCGGAGCCGCGTCAGGCCGTGCTCGGGCTTTGCCTCATCCATCGCGTTGTCTCCTCACCGGGAGCTTGCCCGGACGGCGTCTGCTGTCAATGCTGCACGGCCGGCTGCCGTTGCAGCACATTGTGCGCCACCACCAGCACCACTGCACCGCAGGTCGCCAGCGCGGCCGCGACCCAGAACAGCTCGAGATACCGACCCGGCGCCGCCACCAGCCCGAAAATCCCGGCCGAAAGCATGCCCGAAGCGACGATGGTCACGTCGAGCAGCGAGGTCGAGAGCCCGACCCGGCCGCGGATCGCCTCCTGCATGTAGCTGATCGGCACGCTCATCAGCACGGCGATCGCAACCGCCCGCGGGATCTGCAGCCAGAACACCTCGGTGACCCCGCTCGCCTGCGTCAGCAGCACCTGGTAGAGCGCGTAGATCAGAGCCCCGGCGGCGATCAGCGTGTGCTTCCTGAACCGGCGGCCGAGCAGGCCCCAGGCCAGCATCAGCGGAATCTCGAGAAATGCCCCGATGCCCGCGGCGATGCCGACATCGCCGATATTGCCGCCGAAATGGCTGACCATCGCCAGTGGCGTCGCCGTGCCGCTGACCTTGATCGCCACATTGATCAGCAGCACGCCGCAGATGCCGACCAGCATCGGCAGCGCGATGCCGCCTTTGCCGTCGGTACTCGGCTTGGGCGGAGCGGAGATCACCCGGGTGGCGGGGTCGGCCAGCATGACCAGCGAGATGGCGCCGCAGACGACATAGGCCACGGCCGCCAAGAGGTAGACGTCGAACACCTGGTAGACCGCGGCGATCCAGCCGGCGAGCGGCGGCACCATCACCCATGATGCCGCATAGATCGAGCGCAGCACGGTGATGCGGAATTCGGCATCTTTAGGCCGCGTCTGGTCATAGTAGACGCGGGCATAAGCAAAGGTCTGGCTGAATGCCGAGTTGCCGAATGGCAGGATCACGCAATAGGCGACGACAAAGGCCATCGGGCTGCGCAGCCAGTACATCAGGCCCATGCCGAGCGCGCCGAGCAGTGCGGTGACCAGCATCAGCAGCCGGCGGTCGCCGATCCGGTCCGACAGCCAGCCGAGCGCCACTGAAGCGACGACGCCGACGATCGAGGCGAGTGTCAGGATCAGCGCGAAATCGCCGTGCCCGATCTTCAGTGCGTCGATGGCGATGATCGCGTCATAGGGTGCCGTCGAGGCATAGCCCACGCCGATCGACAACAGGCTCGCAGAAATGAGCGCCGCCATCGGCAGGCGTGGCTGGGCAGTCTCGGTCATCTCAGGCAGTTCTCCCCCGCGATCCCTAATGCAGAATCGCGCGGGCAGGCCAGTGCTTTACTTGGCTACTTGCAATCGAAGCAGCAATCGTCGCACGGCTCTTCGACCGGCTCTGCAGCCGGCTCGTCGCCATCATCCTTCACCAGGCTCTCGGCCTGCGTGCTGGCGACGAACCCCTTCTGGAAGCACTCCTTGGCTTCTTCGACGCGGAACGCGCCGAGCAGCGGGGCCTGCGACTGCGCATACTTGAAGTTCGCCTTCAGATCGTCGCGGGCAGCGCCCTTGAAGTCGTCGGTGTGCCCAAGAATCTCGGACTTGCCGAGGTCATAGGCGCCCAATTCGCAGGTATCATCGAGCGTCACGCAGGCGTTGCTCAGATTACAGAGCACGACCTGCCCATGATACAGCAGCACCTTGGTTTCCTGGGTGCTGGAGTTGAAATCGAACGAGGTGCCGCGCACCCCGATCGTGCCGGTCGGCGTCTCGATGATGTAGCGATCCTTCGGCGCCCGGCCGGTGGTGAAGCGGAAGGTGCCTGACAGCGCGTTGATGGCGAACTTGCCGGCCGAGTCATCCTGACGCAGCAGGTAGTCTTCGATCAACAGCGCCGAGTTCGGGCCGACCACCAGTTCGGTCTGGTCGCTGAACTTGATCTGCACCTGCCCCTTGGCGCCGGTGACCACACGGTCGCCGATGAAGATGTCGGCGCCGACCGTCAGCGTCTTGGTGTCCGCCTTGGTTTCGACCGCGGCGGCGGGATCGACTCCCAACGCCTTGCCGCTGGCGGCGAGTGTGGGGAATGAAAAGGAAATGAATCCAAGCGCAGCAAGTGCGCAGGCGAGGGGGGCTCGCCACATCAGGGGGTGCATATGCGTCCTCGGCTATGCAGTGGCACGGAAATCGCCCGGCCCCCCGGCGGGTGCGATCGTCGGTCTCCTACACAAGCCAGTATGCCGGTTCCAGCCCGAAAAACCGGATTCATCTGTGCTGGTGACCGGCTTGTTCAGGAATCGTTCAGCTTGTCCGCGCCGCGAAGGCGGGCCAGCAGATCTGCGCCCCGGGCACTTCTCAGCAGCTTGGCCCGAGCCTATATCCAGTGCGCCGGGGACGACCCCGACACTTCCCAATAATCAGGCGGGACGGCCCGCGCTCAAGGAGTAACTCCCATGGCGTGGGTTTACCTCACTATTGCCGGCCTGCTGGAAGTGGTGTGGGCCATCGGCCTCAAATACACCGAGGGCTTTTCGAGGCTCGGCCCGACCGCCATTACCGTGGCGGCGATGGTCGCCAGTATCGTATTACTGGGCATCGCGCTGCGTGACCTGCCCGTCGGTACCGGCTATGCGATCTGGACCGGCATCGGCACTGTTGGTACGGCTGTGCTCGGCATCCTGATTTTCCAGGAGCCGGCGACAGCCCTCAGGCTCGCCAGCATCGGCCTCATCGTCGCCGGCATCGTCGGCCTCAAGCTGGTCAGCTGAACGGGGGCTGTTGCTTCCGCGCCAGCCTGTTTGACGAAAATGCGGGATAACGCAAAAGTTGATGGAACCTTTTGCGCTTTTCCGTAACGTGAGTTGCGGGGGCTCCGTCAGGCGGAGCTAATCCGCGCCGAGCGTCAGCGCATCTCGAAAAGAAAGTAAAGGGGAGCCATGCTGTTCCGCTCTGCTGAGGTCGTGTCTGTCCTCATGCTCGTTGTTGCCTTGATCATTGCCAAGCATCTGCCGCTGTTTTCCGGCCTGCCCTTGTCGCAGATCACCGGCATTGTCTGCTTCATGTTCGCCATCTATCTCAGCCTGCGCATCTACAATGCCGAGCTGAAAAAGCTTCGCGCCGAAGAGTAGGCCGGGCCACAGCCCGCCATTTAGAGAATGAAGTCGGCTGCGTACATCGGCAGCCGGCCATTCAGTTCGATCTGAAAATCCGCCACGCCGTCACCGTCTGTGTCGCCTTCGACCAGCGTTACGGCGGAAAGGTCGGCGCGCTGCTCGTAGACCCAGCGCAACTCGCCGGCCTTGCCGGTGAACTCGGCAAAGCCCAGCAGCTGGAACGCCTGGTTACCGGCGAACTGCTCGTTGGCGTCGATCGACCCGAGGTTGATTTTGTCCCCCGTCGGCTTGAAGTCCCAGATCACGTCGCGCGTCGTCTCGCCGATACCGATCTCCTCGACGCTGCGAAAATCGAAGCGATCCCGGCCCTGTCCGCCGAGCATGAACTCCGTGCCGAGCCCGCCGATCAACAGGTCATTGCCGGCCCCGGCGTTGAGATAGTCGTCACCGTCGCGCCCGTCGAGCCGGTTGCTGCCGCCCCAGTCGATCAGCTCGTTGTCCGACGCGTTGCCCAGCAGCGCCCGGCCGGAATAGTCGATGGCCATGGTGAGGTTCTCGATCTCGGGATAATCCTCGAGATCGATCGCCACCGTGGCGCGGATGGTGTCCACCCCACCGATATCGACGACGGTGTCGGAGCGATCGTCGATAAGCTGGTAGATGTCGTCGCCTAGCCCGCCCTCGAGCAGGTCGGCGCCACCGTGGCCGAACAGCTGGTCGCTGCCGCCCAGTCCGATGATGTGATCGTCACCGGCAAACCCGAGGATGGCGTCGTTGGCATCGCTGCCGGTGAGCGTCTCGGGCGCGTCGGTGCCCATGATGTAGGCCATGGAATTCTCGCTCAGAGCGCTTTCAGGAAAAGTTGCAGGCTTTTCCGGTTCGAAAGCGCGACCAAATCAATGACCTAGATACTTTCGCCTTTTCACTTGAAACGGTGAGAAGATCTAGAGAATGAAGTCGCCCGCCGTCAGCACATGCTGGCCGCGCAGTTCGAGGCCGAAATCGGCCTCCCCATCGCCATCCATGTCACCCTCGATGATGGTCACCACTTCACCATTGGTGAAGGTGAAGTAGTCGTAGCGGAGCTGGCCCCACTTGCCGGTGAACTCGCCGTCGCCGATGAACGTGAAGGCCTGGTTGCCGTTGCGCCAGACGTTCGAGTCGACGCCGGCAAGGTTGATCACCTCGCCCGCTTCGAAGTCGACGATCACGTCGCGACCCACGGTCGGTTCACTCTGGTAGTTGGCGAAATCGAACCGATCCGTTCCGGCGCCGCCAATCAGCACATCGCGCCCAAAGCCACCGATCAGGATGTCGTTGCCGCCGCCGCCCTCGAGCCGGTCATTGCCGTTCCCGCCGGAGAGCACGTTGTCGCCAAAGCCGCCGACCAGTCGGTTGTTAAGGTCGTTGCCGCTCACGTGCCAATCGCCCGCATCGGCAAGCACCAGGTTTTCGATCTCGGGATTACCGGCGAGGTCCCAGTGCGTCGTGGCGCGGATCGTATCGATGCCGCCGCTATCGATGATGCTGTCGGTGCGGTCGGCGAACACGAAGTATTCGTCGTTGCCGAGCCCACCTTCGAGGGTGTCTGAGCCCGCGACGCTGCGCAGCGAGTCATTGCCAACATCGCCGATCAGGTGGTCGTCGCCGCCATGGCTGATCAGCACGTCGTTGCCGAGCCCGCCACGCACCGTCTGGTCGCCGGCGGCGTCGATCCGGGTCACCGCTTCGGTGGGCTTCAGCCCGTACACCACCGCAGTGGTCCCAGAGAGATAGAGGCCGCCCGGGCTGGCGTTGCTGTTGCCGAAGGCGAGGTCGGCGAAGCCGTCGCCGTTGAAGTCGCCGAGTCCGGCAACGTTTTCGACGCCGGAATAGGGGTCGGAGCTGTCGATTTCGAAGCCGCTGCTACCGTCGAGATCGTCGACGTCGAAGCCCGGCGTGTGGAAGTTCGCGCGGCCGAACACGACGTGCGCCCGGCTGTAGCCGGTCTGCACCAGCACATCGTCGAAGCCGTCGCCGTTCACATCCCCGGCGCCGGCCACCTCGGTCCCCAGCCGTGACAGGGTCGGCCCGCGGATGACAAAGCCATCGCTGCCGTCGAGCGCCTCGAGGTCGAGCGAAGCGTCGAACCCGTCAGCCTTGCCGAACACCACATAGGCCTCGCCGCCCTCGATATGGCCGTGCGGTCTGGCATTGGGATTGCCGATGATGAAGTCGTCGATGCCGTCGCCGTTCACATCGCCCGCCGCCGCGACCGTGCGGGTGACATCGGGGTCGAGCCGGAAGCCGTTGCTGCCGTCGAGCAGGTCGACGGTAAAGTCGGCGGGAAAGCCATCTGCCCCGCCGAAGATCACCGCCTCGCCAATGGCGACGTCGCCATACCCGTCCCCATTGATATCGCCGATACCGGATGGAGGCTCGTACCCGCGCTCCAACTGCCTGAAGATCGATGCGGTGACGTCGGTGACGATCGCATCCGCCGCAAAACCGTCCGCCTTGCCAAGCAGGAGCCGGGCCTCGTAGTCGGTGGTGATCAGCACATCGTCGAAGCCGTCGCCATTGGTGTCACCGGCCGAGGCGATGGTGTAGTTGGCGGTCGATCGCGGCGGTCCGTTGAGCGTGAAGCCGTTCTCGCCGTCGAGCTGCTCTAGCCAGAAATACGGCTCGAACCCATCCGCTTTGCCGAAGACGACGTGCACGTCCTCGTAGCCGTACTGGTCAGTGTCGTTGGTGGTGCCGACCATCAGGTCGTCATAGCCGTCGCCGTTGATGTCGCCGGCGCCTTGGACGTGCCAGGGCTTGTCCACCGTATCGATGGCAAAGCCGTTGCTGCCGTCGAGTTCGGTGATGTTGAAATCGGCCGGAAACGGCTCGGCCGAACCGAAGACCAAGTAGTTGTAGACGGCACCGCCCATCCGGTCGCGGCCGCTGACGATGATATCGTCGAAACCGTCGCCGTTGACGTCGCCGGCGTCCTCAACGCTGGTCCCCAGCCTGTCGTCGGTGGTGGCGCCGGTGATGTTGAAGCCGTCGCTGCCATCGAGCGCGTCCGGATCGATGCTAGGTGGATAATAGGCCATGCTGAAAATCCTCCCGAATATCGTTCAAGGCTCCGCCTCGGCCCGCGATCCGGGAACGCAGCGACCTGCATGGGGGACATGTCAGCCGCGCATGGATCGGCCTGCTTTCGGCGCTTCCATCGCCTAACCAGTACTGGCGGATGCCTATTTTTGCGGCATCCGCCTATCTGCCAAGTGACGGCGCCCGTCAGGCGGGCACAGATGAACGCCACCCCTGCTAGAGGATGAAGTCGCCGGCGCTGAGCGCGATGCTGCCACGCAGCTCGATCTCGAAATCGGCGACACCGTCGCCGTCGGTATCGCCGGCAATCACCGTCACCGTTTCGGTGCCGGCATTGATGAGTTCCTCGTAGGTCACGAGCTCGCCGGCCGAGCCGGTGAAGCTGGTGGCGCCTAGAAAGCGGAAGCCCTGGTTGCCGGAATGTCCGGCGTCGGCGTCGATCCTGCCCAGATGGATAAGGTCATCGCCGCGGGTGAAATCCATGATCTGGTCGCGGCGGTCGATGCCCGGACCCGAGCCGATGCCGGTCTCGGCTACGTCGTGGAAGTCGAAGCGATCGTCGCCGCTGCCGCCCTGCAGGTCGTCGGCGCCGAGCCCGCCGGTGAGGATGTCGTCGCCACCACCGGCAACGAGATAGTCCTGGCCCTCGCGTCCATCGAGGATGTTGCTGCCACCCCGATCGAAGATTTCGTTGTTCAGCGCGTTGCCCAGGGCGCGCCGGCCGGAAGCTTCGGTAGCCATCACCAGGTTCTCGATCTCCGGGTAGTCTCTGAGGTCGAGGCTGGTGGTGGCGCGGATGGTGTCCCAGCCGCTGACGTCGATGATGGTGTCCGAGCGGTCGGCGTTGAGCTCGTAGGTGTCGTCGCCCTCGCCGCCCTCGAGCAGGTCGGCGCCAGGGCCGCCGATGAGGCCGTCATTGCCGTTGAGCCCGATAAGGTGATCGTCACCACCGAGGCCCAAGATCCTGTCGTCGTCGTCCTCCGCGCCGATAATCGTATCCGGCCCGGACGTGCCGATAATGATTGCCATGATGTTCTCCCTCTCACACCCCAGCTTGCGACGGCCTTGTTCGGCGCAGCACAACCGCGATCGGCATGACGGCTACGCTCAGGCCGCATGGCGACAGCAGATTCTGCTGCAAATGGTCCCGGCGGCTGCCTAATTCCTGGGCGTGACGGGTCTCGGCGCTCGGCGCTGCCTGGCCACTTGGCAGCGGCCTCGCCAGTCGCACGCGACGTCGCCCCGTGCTAAATGTGCGCCCATGAACGCCATCACCACGCCTCGCACCGCCCGTTCGGTGTGCCCACATGATTGCCCGTCGACCTGCGCGCTCGACGTCGAACTGATCGACGAGCGGACCATTGGCCGGGTGCGCGGCGCCAAGGACGATCCGTACACGGCCGGCGTCATCTGCGAGAAGGTGGCGCGCTACGCCGAGCGGATTCATCACCCGAACCGTTTGACGCATCCCCTTCGCCGCGTTGGCAAAAAGGGCTCCGGCGAGTTCCAGCAGATCAGCTGGGATGAAGCGATGGATGAGATCGTCGCGCGCTGGCTGGAGATCGAGCGCACTGACGGCCCCGAGGCGATCTGGCCCTACTTCTACGCCGGCACCATGGGCCACGTGCAGCGCGACGGCATCGAGCGGCTGCGCCACGCCCGCGGCTACTCGCGGCAATACGATACCATCTGCACCGGCACCGCCTGGCCCGGCTTCATCGCCGGCACCGGCGTGCTGGCCGGCCCCAACCCCGAGTCGATGGCCGACAGCGATTGCGTGGTCATCTGGGGCACCAACGCCGTCGCCACCCAGGTCAACGTGATGACCCACGCCATTCGCGCCCGCAAGGAGCGCGGGGCCAAGATCGTCGCCATCGACATCTACCGCAACGGCACCATGGAGCAGGCCGATATGGCGCTGGTGCTGCGGCCTGGCACCGATGGGGCGCTGGCCGTGGCGGTGATGCACATCCTGTTGCGCGACGGCCTCGCCGACCGTGCCTACATGGCCAGCTACACCGACTTCTCGACCGAGTTCGAGGCGCACCTTTCGACCCGCACCCCCGAATGGGCCGCGGCCATCACCGGGCTTGCTGTCACCGAGATCGAGGCTTTCGCCCGGCTGGTCGGCACCACGCCGAAAACCTATTTCCGTCTCGGCTACGGTTTCACCCGCCAGCGCAACGGCTCGACCTCGATGCATGCGGCGCTCTCGGTCGCAGCGATGACCGGCTCCTGGCAGCACCATGGCGGCGGCGCCTTCCACTCCAACTCCGGCTCGTGGAAGCTCGATAAATCAATGATCACCGGCGCCGACATGGGCCCCGGCGGGCGCGAGCTCGACATGAGCGAGATCGGCAAGGTGCTCACCGGTGACAGCACGGCACTGAAGGGCGGCGGCCCGGTCAAGGCGTTGTTCATCCAGAACACCAACCCGGTCAATGTCAGCCCGGAGCAGGGGCTCACCCGCGCCGGCTTCGCGCGCGACGATCTGTTCACCGTCGTCCACGAGCAGTTCATGACCGATACGGCCAAGCTTGCCGACATCGTGCTGCCCGCTACCATGTTCCTCGAGCACAACGACTATTACCGCCGCGGTGGCCATACTCGGCTGCTCTACGGCCCCAAGCTGGTCGACGCTCCCGGCGAGTGCCGTTCCAATTTCGAGGTGGTCAACGAGCTGCTGCGGCGCCTCGGCAGCGACCACGCCTCGATGCACCTCACCGATCGCCAGATGGTGGCCGAGACTTTCCGTCGCTCCGGCTTCGGCGAGCTCGACGAGATCGAAAAATTGGGCTTCATCGACGGCGCCTGGCCGGACGAAAAGGCGCGCTTCGCCGACGGCTTTGCCTGGCCCGACAAGCGCTATCGCTTCGAGCCGGACTGGGACGCCGTGGCGCGGCTCAAGGGCTACACCTGGGTCTGCGATCCCTCAGAGATGCCGCGCTTCGCCGACCATTGGGATGTCACCGAGCGGATCGACGCCGAAACCCCGTTCCGCCTTGCCACCAGCCCGTCGCGCAGCTTCCTCAACTCGACCTTTGCCGAAACCGCCGGCAGCCAGAAGCGCCAGCCCGAGCCGACCGTGTTCGTTCATCCCGACGATGCTGCCGAGCTCGGCATCGCCAATGGCGTCCCGGTGACGCTCGGCAACCGCCGCGGCGAGGTGGCGCTGAAGGCGGTGTTCTTTGCCGGCATGCAGCGCGGCGTGCTGATCGCCGAGGGCATCCACCCCAACTCGGCGCATCGCAACGGCCAGGGCATCAACACGCTGATCGGCTCGGACCCGGTCCGTCCGTTCGGCGGCGCCGCCTTCCACGATACGTCGGTGTGGGTGCGTAAGGACTGAAGCTAGCCACCGGCCTCTCGGCCACCTCCCCCCTGGCGGGGGAGAGAGCGAAAACTCGGGCTTAGCGCAGCTAAGTCCTTAGTTTTCGCCAGAGAGGGGGGTGCGGAGCCACCAGATCGTGGCTCAGCCGAGCCATGGCTACGCCCCGTAGGCCTGCCAGAAAAACCAGCCGGTCAGCCCGATCCCGTAGACGATGACCAGGCCGCGGATCAGCTTGGTGGGGATCCGCTTGGCCACCCGCGCCGCGACATAGCCGCCGATCGTCACGCCGACCAGCGCGATCGAGCCGTGGTACCAGTCGATGGCGCCCGAGAGCGCGAAGCGGATCACGCAAACCAGCGCCACCAGCGTCGAGATCCACAGCTTCAGCCCGTTCATGGCGTGGATATCGGTGAACCCGGCAAGGGCCAGGAAGGCCAGCAGCAGCACGCCAAGCCCGGCGTTGAAGAAGCCGCCATAAACGCAGATGCCGGCGAGCAGTACGAACAGCAGCACCACGCCGGCATGCCGGCTGCGGCCGTTGCCGCCGCCTAGCTGGCGCACATAGCTGTTGATCCGCCCGCCAAAGGCGAACAGCAGCACTGCGAACAGCAGCAGCCACGGCACCACCAGCACGAAGGTTTCGTTGGAAACCCTCAGCAGCAGCTCGGCCCCGACATAGCCGAAGACCAGCGAGACGATGGTGTAGCCGATCAGCTTGTCTCGATGCGCGACGATCTCGCGCCAGAAGCCGAACGCGCCGCTCGCATAGCCGGGGAAGCTCGCATAGGTGTTCGACGCATTGGCGATCACCGGCGGCACGCCGGCGAACAGCAATGCCGGAAACAGGATGAACGAGCCGCCGCCCGCCAGCGTATTGATGGTGCCGGCAATGAGCCCCGCGACGAACAGCATGGGTTCGGGAAAGCGGGCCATGTCGGCAATAAGGCTGGTGAAGAAAAGCATGATCTCGGCCATGTGACTTCCCTAGCCCCTTGCACGCCGGCACTCCAACGAGAAACGGTGATCTTCGCCATCAGCGGCACGAATGGCGGCAAGTTGACAAAGCCCGCCCGATCCACCACATGTCGCGCCGTGCTGCTGGCGCCTGCCGCTCGCTGGGGAAACCCGATGGTCAAGTCCAGCCGCGGATCATCCGTGACGCATCACATGATCGCTCCCTTCGAGGCGGTTCATGGCAAGGCGAGCCCCATGAAGAAATCCGCCTCTGTTGAAGAGGACCGACATGACTTTCTCTCTCGATACCCCCAGTGCCGCCACGCTCAAGGCTGAGGCTAAGGCGCTGCGCGCCGAACGCGCCCTCGCGGGCAATCCGCTGGGGCAGGGCGCCGCGCTCGAAGAAATCGCCCACCGCCACGGCTACCGCGATTGGAACACCGCATCAGCGGCAATGCCGGAACGCGCGGTCAGCCCGGTGCAGGTTGGCCAGCGCGTCAAGGGCACCTACCTCAGCCAGCCGTTCATCGGTATGGTCATCGGGGTACAACTGCTCGCCGACATGAACCACTACGAGGTCACCGTGAAGTTCGATCGCCCCGTAAACGTGTCGAAATCCGAGCTGATGGGCCCGATCTACCGCCAGCGCGTCCGCGCCACGGTCGATCTGCGCGGCATCTCGGCGGCGCGCACCAGCGACGGTGAACCGCATATGCGCATCCAGCGCGCCTAACAGAATGGATTTTCAACGGCGGGGCTCGCTCCGCCGTTGTCATTCCCGTGTGCGGGTTGTCTTCCATCGTCAGGTGCCGATATATGGAGCCCTCGTCCTCCGGTGGCGTTCCGTCACCACTTCAGCAGCAGACCGGGACTCCCCCAATGACCACCCAGACCTTGCCGATCGATCTCTACTACGCCGCCACGCCGAATGGCCGGAAGATCACCATCATCCTCGAAGAGCTGGCGCTGCCCTACGCCATCTACCCGATCAACATCGGCCGCGGCGACCAGTTCAAGCCCGATTTCCTCGCCATCTCGCCCAACAACAAGATCCCGGCGATCGTCGATCCCGAGGGGCCGGAGGGCAAGCCCGTCTCGATCTTCGAGTCCGGCGCGATCCTCAAGTACCTCGCCGAGAAGTTCGGCAAGTTCTACGGCACCAACTGGTCCGAGCGGATCAAGATCGATGAGTGGCTGTTCTGGCAGGTCGGCGGCTTCGGCCCGATGCTGGGGCAGAACAACCACTTCTCGCGCTACGCCCCCGAGAAGATCCCCTACGCCATCAAGCGCTACCAGGATGAGAGCCACCGGCTCTATCGCGTGCTCGATACCCAGCTGAAGAAGCAGGCCGAGCTCGGCAAAGACTATGTGGCAGGCGATTACTCGATCGCCGACATCGCCATCTTCGATTGGTCGCGTGGCTCGGACAACCACGGCATCGACATCACCGAGTTCCCCAGCTTCGCCGCCTGGCGCCAGCGCGTCACCGATCGCCCGGCCGTGCAGCGCGCCCTCGGCATCACCCTCGAGCAAAGCCAGCAGATCAGCGCCGCCACGGACAAGGAAGCGCAGAAGATTCTGTTCAACCAGCGCTGAGTTCGGTGATCCTCCCTGCTTGGCGGGGGGAGCCGCAAACACCGTGGCTCCGCACACCCCCTCCGAGCTTCGCTAGCTCGCTGCGCTCCCAAGCTTCGCTTGCCTCCCCCGTCGAGGGGGAGGTGGGCATCGAGTGCATGGCTGGACCTTGCCATAACCACCGGCCGGCACCCTCCCCTTGACGGGGAGGGATGGGGTGGGGTGTGCCACACGCGCTATGCTAGCTGATCCCACCTGTGCTGTGAGCCGACGCCAGTGATTAGTCGTCCGAGCGAAAGCAGGGCCCTCCCGCAAGCGCTCTACTCAGTCACAACTTCCAGCGGGACCCGCGACCAGTCCTGCTCCTGGCAGAGCACATAGAGCACGCAGCCTTTCAGCCGGATCAGGTCGGCCGACAGCACCTCGACCGAGCCCGAGTAGATGTTGCCATCCTCGGGGTTGTAAATCTCACCTTCATAGAACATCGGGTTGCCGGTCTGCCGCAGCGCCAGGATCTGCAGCCCCTGGATCGGCCGCCCCTGCAACGCCGGATCCTTGTTGTTGGCGTCGGTGAAGGATGCCGAATCAACGCTTTCCAGCTGATCGCCATACTTCTCTTTGATCGCCTCGGGGATCACGATCTTGGTGATGTGACCGCAATAGCCGATAGGGCAGGCGACAATCGTCAGCTCGGTCTGGGCCGTTGTCAGCCAAACCCCCTCGATCAGCGCTGGCAGCGTCTGCTGCGCTGCCACGGGGCCCGCGCCCAGCGCCATCGATATCGCCACGATGCTCGTCAGCTTCTGTAACCAGGCCATGGGTTCATCCTCCGCAAAGATCGCCCATCCGGTCCGCTCGAATCGAGGAGAACTCCCCGATTGCGGCAACTACGGCCATCGTTGCGCAGCCTCTGGTCAAATCAATGGCAAAGTTCAGCAAGTATCGTGACGGTGCGGCCGGCGCGGCACTTCTGCATCACTTGCCCGGCGCCGGTCATTTATTGCGTTGCGCGCGCCCCCGAAAAACCCCTTGCCCGCCCGGACGATTGCCCCTATCAGACCCTCCGACGGAGAGGTGGCCGAGTGGTCGAAGGCACGCCCCTGCTAAGGGCGCAGACCTCTAAAGGGTCTCGTGGGTTCGAATCCCATCCTCTCCGCCACCCTGCGCCCTGACGGGCTTCGGGTGGCAGGCCACCTGGAGCCCGGCAGGGTGCAGGGTGATCTCCCCAAGCTGCGGAGCAGCGCAGGGAGACAGGTCCCCCGTGCGGCCCCCCCAATTCCTCGGCAGACAATCTGAAGCGGCGCCACCTCATCGAGTGCGCGGGTTCTTTCAAGACCCGCCTGCCGTCGCGCTGAACTCCTGCGTCCGTGGGCGGAGCACGCGCGAGTTTCCACTACCGCAACTCCGTTTCATGCAAGGCCACGGGCCGAAGCGCTCACGAGAGTGACTTGCGGACGGACCGGTCCCTGCGAAGAGCCGGGCCGGTCGCATCGAATGCGGTCCGATCTCATCGATCTCGGCACGTCAGAGCGTCGGAAGCGTGAGCGCCCGACGCTGCCGAACCACGGTGGCATGACGTGCGTACGACAATCCCGATCGTCACCGTTGCTTAGAAGTTTGATCATTCGGAACAAAAGCCTCCGCCAGCAGAAGCTCTCTCTCGAGCAGATGACCGCCGTCAAACAAAGTCACCCGCGTTGATAAAGATTTCTACGTATTCCCCCTTGTTAAGAACTTGGCCATGTGATCCTGTGAGGTCATAGGGGCCAATTTCACAATAGAGAGCAAATCCCGATGGATGCGCAGGTCAACCCGGTCGACGAGACCGGCGAACGGTCGCGCTTGCCTGAAAGTCAGGGGGTGGTCATCGTCAAGATGACGTCGCCGCGGGAGGCCGTACTATTGCTGCCGCTGGTGCGCACCTGGCACGCCGAGAGCCAATACCGCCACCTGCCATTCTCCGAGCGCAAGTTTCTCGCCCAGGTCATCCGTGCGCTCCAGCGCCGCGACGACGGCGCGACCTTCTACGCCCTCCACCGCGGCGAGGCGATCGGCCTGATCGATGTCGCCGCTGGCGAGGCTTGGCTCAGCGAGGGCGGACGGTACGCAACCTGTTTGGCTTGGTTCGTGCGGCCGGATACTCGGATAAGTATGCTTGGAGGCCGGGTGGCTCGGCAGTTGCTGGATCAGGCGAAGACTTGGTCCGTCCAGACGAGAGCGGCAATGCTATTCCTCAACGGTACACACGGCCCACGCACCAGCTTCAAAAGAATGGGAGGCACCCCTATGGGAGAAAACATCGCGTTGGCCCTTGGCTGTGCTGAATGATCACCTTGGTACATTGGATCCAACTTCCTCGCAGCGGTTGTGACGCCGGGTTACGTGTCCATACCGCTGGGTTGCGCCCTCCGATCGTCAATGGTCGTTCTAAATAATAATACCTGAAACTGGAAACATCCGGGGGTCTGTGCATGGCGGTGGTAGAATGAAAGTGATCCGATCGTACCGAGGCGTGTTTGAACTTGTTGTTCTCGTTCTTCTATCTGCAGTCACAACTATTCCTCTCTCCTTGTCATCGAATATTGCGGTTGCAGAATCTGGTGTCGACACGTTTGGGGAGGTAGTTTGCAGGCATAGAGAGGCGCTGGATGTGTACGAGATGATACACAAGTACTTACCCAAGGCGGTTCTCCGAGGTGGAGTAGTATCTATTGGCGACACAGTTCTGCTGGATGCCGGGAGGGTATCTATCATTTGTCTCGGAGAAGCGCCAGCCGATGGATACGTGGTGGACTCGTTTGCTGCTCGCGGAGAGGGAAATACATATAGCTTCTCAATTTGGCGGATGTCGATGGACGAAGCGATTGCGTTCAATAATCACTTCTTGTTCAATTCAACAAGTGAATGGATGCAGACATCTGAATTCTTTATGATTGACAGTAACACAACTGCTGTTTCTACAAGGGCTGCGAGGAAGTAACAGATGGGCAAGTTCATTTACGACGCATCTGTACCTGAACTATTTCGCGAAGAGATCAATGCAATATACAATACGATTAGCACATCTCATGCGGAAATACTCAGCGCAGTCAAGAAGATAGACCCGGCCGCGGCAAAATATGTTGACGAGCTGGACTACGATGTCAATTTGTCGATGGTATCCAGGCCAGATAAGGCGGGAAGCAACGGCATAACGGGATCAAAGACCAGTATCTGGATTAATCCGGATAGCGTGAATAAGGTAAAGCCGCTATTTGATATTGTTGTTCATGAATTGATACACTCAATTACGTGGGCAACGTCCGGTAGGCCTCCCATTGGCGCGAAGACGCCGCACGAAATCGCGTTCTATGAGATACTGTATGCCACCGTGTGGGAGGCCTTTGGCAAACAGCCGCATAGCAGCGAAGAATACTGGCTGATTAAGGCAGTAAATGGCGAGGTAGTTAGTGCGGTGCCTGGGGCCAACGACCTAGCGCCTTGGATGTCGGGGGGCACCACGTCCAAGGGCGCGCCCCAGATCAAGTTCGAAAGCGCCGCCGCCCTCGAAGCAGCCATAGGGCGCAACATTACGCCGACACAGCAGTACGAATTGGCTAATCAGGGGGCGTTTCTCAAGTACCAGGTGAATGGTAGCGGCCCGCTTGTTAAGCTCGCCTCGGGCTCCGTCGCGGCCGTCGGGACGAAGTTTGCCACAGGTGACGGCTACGAAGCGATCGTCAACCCAAACGGCTCAGTTACGAACCTCAAGACCGGCTACACGTCCGCGCCCGGCAGCGCTTATAAGGAGGAGTACAAACAACAGTCCGACGGCTCATTCAAGGACAGTTCTGGAACCTACTATCCGCCAACCAACACTGTTTCCGCCTCCACCGGGCAGCCGCTCTACAAACAGACGGTATCTACTTACAATCACGACACTGGGAAGTTCGAGCAGAAGACCGTCTACAAATCTACGCCGCCATCGTCGAGCAGCAGTTCATCGGGCGGTTCTTCCAGCGGCGGTTCTTCCAGCAGCGGATCCTCCAGCAGCTCATCAAGCAAATCCTCACCCATTCTAATCGACCTCGACGGGGACGGCATCGAGATCGATCAGCTGACCGCGTCGAACTTCTTCTACGACGTGGCGGGCGACGGCCTGCAGCATCGGACCGCCTGGGCTGGCGCCGGTGACGGTGTGCTGGTGCGCGATTCCGGCAATGATGGGGTGATCAACCTTCGCAACGAGATCGATTTCACCCAGTGGGACCCGACGGCCGAGGGGGATATGCAAGCCCTTCTCAACGTCTTCGATACCAACAAGAACGGCAAGCTCGACGCGGGCGACGCCGAGTGGGCGCTGTTCAAAGTGCTCGTCACCAATCCTGACGGCACCACCACGCTCAAGACGCTGGCCGAGCTTGGCATCACCTCGATCAACCTGGTGAGCAACAACCAGGAAGTCAATTACGCAGACGGTTCCAAGATCTCGGGTACGGCAGGATACACCAAAGCCGACGGCTCGACCGGCATCGTGGCCGACGCCACCCTCTCCTACGATCCAAACGGCTATGTCGTGGGCAACACCGTCACCCACAACGGGGACGGTTCGACCACCGTGGTCAATCGCGCTGTGCGCCCTGACGGCAGCGTGGCGCATCAGACCACTACGGTCACCAGTGCCGACGGCAAGTCCAAAACCCTCACCTTCGATACCGATGGCGATGGTGTTCCCGAGCGGAAGCAGACCGATGTGACCGTGGTGAACGGCGACGGTTCGATAACTCGCACGGTCCAAGACTATGACGGTAGCGGTGCGATCCTGGCACGCAAGGAAATGACCGTCACCAGCGCAGATGGCAAGACCGTAACGGTGAGCCGCGATGTCGATGGCTCCGGCAATTACGACCAAGTGGAGTCGCGCGTCACCGCAGTCGATGGCAGCCTGTCATTGACCATCACCAACCTCCACCCCAACGGCACCACCAAAAACGAGCAGACCGTTGTCACCAGCGCGGACGGGCTGACCAAGACCACGCAGATCGAGCTGACCGGTAGTGGCGCGATCAATGCCACACGCACCGAGACCACGTCCGTCGCCGGCAATGGGACACGGACCGAGACGGTCACCGACTATGCCGGCAATGGCACCAGCGGCGCGCACATGGTGGCTCGCCAGGTCACTGTTGCGAGCGCCGATGGCAGCAACAAGAGCGTCGCCGCCGACCTTGATGGCAACGGTACCACCGACCTCACCGACACCAGCACGATCGTCCGCAATGGCGACGACAGCACAACGATGACCGAGCGCCGGACGAACGGCGACGGCTCGGTGCGCCAAAGCACGGTCACCGACCTCAGTGCAGACGGGCTCAGCGAGACAGTCCGCGTCGACGTCAATGGCGACGGTTCCTACGAACTGACGACAACCGACCTCACTCTGTTCGGAGTAGACGGCTCTACTACGAAAACCGTCACCAGCAGGGCCGCCAACGGCACGCTGCTCGACCGCGCCGTCGCCACCTGGAGCGCCGATGGCAAGACTCGCAGCACCAGCATCGACACGGATGGCGATGGGGCGTTCGACCGCATCGAGACGGTCGCCGTCGTCTCCGGCAACTCGGTGAACACGGCCTCGATCTACGCGCCGAATGGCTCGACGCTGCTGTCAAAGGCTGTAACGACGACCAGTGCGGACGGCCTTAGCAAGACCACGCAGGTCGATGCCAATGGCGATGGCGCTTATGACGCGACCAGCACCTCGACAACCGTCGTTAATGGCGACGGTTCGTCGACCATCACCACTATTGTCAAGAACGGCGCCGGCACGATCCAGGTTGGCAAGACTGTCGTGACAACCAGCGCCGATGGTCTGTCGACCACCGCCCAAAGCTACCTGAACGCCCAGACCTCGCCCTACAAAACCGTCACCGACGTGACGGTGAAGAATCCCAACAGTTCCCTGACCCAGACGGTGACGGTGCTCGAAGGCACCAGCCAGGTGCAGACCGGCAAGGTGATCACCAATGTCAGCGCCGACCGGCTGACCACCACGGTGAGCAGCTACGTTGGGACCAACGCATCGCCGCAGGATGTGGTCACCAGTGTGACCAGTGCCGACGGCTCGAAGGTTCAGACGAGCTCCAACTACAGCCCGAACGGAGCGACGCTGCTTGGCCGGACGACTATCTCGACCAGTTCCGACGGGCTGACGCAGACCAAGGTGGTGGATGCCAACGGCAACGGCGTCACCGACGCTACCGAAGTGACGGCGAAGGCGCTGAACACAGACGGCACCACAACCCTTACCACCACCGCTTACCAGGGGTCGGGTACGGCTGGTGCCAACAAGGTCGGCCAGACCGTGGTCACAACCAGCGGCAACGGCTTGGCCATCAGCAAGCAGGTCGACGCCAATGGCGATGGAACTTTCGACGCCAAGGCGACTGAGAGCACGGTGCTCAACGCCGATGGTTCCAGGACGCAGACCACGGCCAATTACAATGGCGCCGGGACGGTCCAGACCGGCAAGTCGGTCACGACCGTCAGCGATGACGGCCTGAGCAAGACCGTCTCAACCTATCTCGGTTCTCACACCACCGCCGACGTCGTCACCACCAGCACCACAACGCTAAACCCGGATGGCTCGAAAAGCGATACCGTCTCCACCTACAGCGCCAGCAGCGCCCTCGTCGGGCGGACGATAGCGACCACCAGCGGCAACGGCCTCTCGGCGACGGTCGCCTCCGACCTCGATGGCAACGGCGTCAACGACCTGGTGGTCAGTTCGTCGACCAACGCCAATGGCTCGGTTACGACGGTTTCGTCGACCTACGGCGCCACTGGCGCACTGGCCTCGCGATCGACGCAAACCGTGTCCAGTGATGGCCTAAGCAAGAGCGTTTCGACCGACCTCGACGGCAACGGTACCGCCGACCTGTCGCAAACCATTGCCACGGTGCTCAATGCCGATGGCTCGAAGACCCAGACCATCTCGAACTTCCTCGCAAGTGGGGCGCTCAAGGACAAGACGGTCATCACGACCAGCGCCGACGGGCTGTCGACGACAACCCAGTGGGACAAGACCGGCGGCGGCAGCTTCACCGGCAGCCAGACCGATGTGATCACCATCAACGCGGACGGCTCGGCGACGCGGGTTGTGTCGGTATTCAATGCCAATGGCTCGCTGCACGATCGCACCACGATCGTCACCAGCGCTGACAAGCTGACGGTTACGACCACAGAAGACGTCGACGGCAACAGCAGCGTCGATCATACCTTCGTGCAGGTCCGCAATGCCGACGGCACGCTGTCGATCTCGAGCATGGACGGCGCGGTGCAATCGGCATCGGGCCGCCTCTATGGCAACGCCAAGGGCGAGTACCAGACCCAGAGCGCCGACGGCCTGTCGACGACCATTCGCTACGACGCGAACGGCAACGGCCTGGCGGAAAGCCAAGTCACCGACACCGTAACCTTGAATACCGATGGCTCAAAGGTCGAGACGATTTCCTACTCGAACCTCAGCGGCGGCACCGCCTCGTCGGCCAACCCGGTCTACACCGAGACGCTGAAAGAAAAGGCGGTCGTCACCACCAGCGCCAATGGCCTGTCGACCACGTCACAGTACGATCTGACAGGATCGGGCACCTATGGTGAGAGCAAGACCGACGTCACCGTGCTCAATGCGGATGGCTCGACGACGCAGACCACCAGCACCTTTGCCGGCGCGACGCTGAAGAGCAGGTATGCGCTCACCGAGAGTGCGGATGGCCTGTCGACAACTGCGCAATGGGATCGGGCGGGCACCGGCACCTACACCGAGACCTCGACGAAAGTTGTCGTCAAGAACGCCAACGGCTCGACCACCGAGACGGTGACCAGCACCGGTGCTGGCGGCGCGCTCATCTCCAAGCTTGTGACGACAACAAGTGCGGACGGACGGACGACCACCACCCAGAAGGACATGGACGGCAACGCCGCTTACGAGGAAAGCCAGACCGTTACGACGTCCACGGCTGCCGATGGTTCCACCACGGCCGTGACGAGCACCTATAATGGCTCGGGCGGGCTGATCAACCGCTCGACGGTCCAGGTGAGCGCCGACCGGCGAACCGTCACCTCCACCCGAGACGCCGACGGCAATGGAACCGTCGACCAAACCGAGGTGACCACGACGCTTGTCGACGGCAGTTCGAGCAAGGTGGTGACCGACTGGGCGGCGAACGGCAGCAAGACAGGGGTGCTGACCTCGACCACCAGTGCCGACGGCCTGCTCGTCACGTCCAGCCGCGACCTCGATGGCGACGGCATCATCGACCGCACCTACACCCGCAAGCAGGTGAACAACGCCGACGGCTCCACCAGCAGTACTCTTGAGACCTTCAAGGTCAGCGAGAAGGCGGCGAACGGTACTGTTACGGTCATCTCGCCAAGCCTGACTCATAAGACGGTCACCACCGTCAGCGCCGATGGCCGCACCACCACCGTCACTACCGACGTCGACGGCAGTGGTGGTATGGATGAGACCATCACCACCAACACCAAGATCAACGGCTCCGCGGTCACTACGACCACAGACGATGCCGATGCACGAAAACTCGGTGCTGGGCCGGGCGACGTGGCCTGGGTGTCCGCCCTCAATGGCGCCGGCACAGCAGCCTCCACCACAACCACCATCAGCGCCGACGGCAATACCCGCACGGTCGAGGCCGACTACGACGGCAACGGCAGCAAGGAGCATACCGAGACCTGGATCACCCGGATCGATGGCTCTCAGGTTGGCACCATCACCGACAAGAACGCCAAGAACAAGGTGGTTGCGTCAGCCACCGAGACCATCAGCGCCGATGGTCTGACGGTGCGGCTGGCCAAGGACAAGGACAACGATGGCGATATCGACGTCGTCGAAACGTCGGTGATCCGCGTCGACGGCAGCAAGGTGAAGACCATCACCGAGTATAACGGCGCCACGGTCACCAAGCAGACCGTGATCACCGTCAGCGCCAATGGCGAGCGTGCCGACTACGCAATCACCGGCGGGAACTCTCAGGATACCCTCTATGGCGGTGGTGGCAATGACAGCCTCAACGGCGGCGGCAGCAACGATCAGCTGGTCGGCGGCAAGGGTGACGACACCTATTACGTCGATAACGCCAACGATCAGGTCTACGAGTCGGCCAATGAGGGGACCGACACGGTCTATTCCTCGACCAACTTCCAACTCTCGGAGAACATCGAGAATCTGTTCCTCACTGGTTCCGGACATATTTCGGGAACCGGCAACTCGTCCAACAACTGGATCGTCGGCAATACCGGCAACAACCAGCTGAGCGGCGGCGGCGGTGATGACACCCTTGTCGGCGGTGCCGGCAGTGACGTGCTTTCCGGCGACAATGGGACCGACACGGCCAACTACAGCAGTTCGGCCTCTGCCGTGACCGTCTCGATGGAAAAAGCGGGCAAGAAATCCGGCGTCCAGACCTCGGTCAACGAGAACGGCTCGGCCGATACCCTCGCCAGCATTGAGAAGCTCATCGGCTCGGCCTTTGATGACAAGCTGCTGGGTAGCCACGTCTCCGGCGGTGCGGGCAATGACATTATCGACGGCATGAGCGGCAACGACACGCTGTTCGGCGATAGCGGCGATGACCTGATTGACGGCAAGACCGGCTCCGACACCATGGCCGGCGGCGCCGGCAACGACCGCTTCCTGGTCGATGTCTCGGGCGACGTGGTCACCGAACTCGCAGATGGCGGCAACGACACCGTCATTACCGCGCTTGGCTATACGCTCGGCGCCAACGTCGAAAACCTGACGCTTACCGGCACTGCTGCCGTCAACGGGACCGGCAACGCCCTCAACAACGTCCTCGTCGGCAACTCGGCGAACAACATCCTGACCGGTGGAGGGGGCAACGATATCTTCAACGGTCTCGAGGGCACCGACACGCTGATCGGCGGCCTGGGGGATGATCTCTACATCCTCGAGACGGGCTCGCCGGACACCATCACCGAGGCGGCCGCAGAAGGCACGGACACTGTCCAGGCCGGGATGACCTACACTCTGGGCAGTAACCTCGAGAACCTGATCCTCTCGGGCACTGCCGCGATCAATGGCACCGGCAATACGCTCGACAATGCCCTGCTCGGCAATGCCGCCGCCAACGTGCTCACCGGCGGTTCCGGCAACGACGTGCTCGATGGTGGCGCCGGCGCCGACACGCTGATCGGCGGCATCGGCAATGATGCCTATGTCATCGACAATGCGGGCGACGTCATCCAGGAGAATAGCGCAGAGGGCACCGATACGGTGTACACCGCCCTCGACGCCTACACCTTGGGGAGCCATTTCGAGCAACTGGTGCTGCAGGGCAGCGCCGCGCTGAGCGCTACCGGCAACTCGCTCGATAACTACATGCTCGGCAACGCTGCCGCGAATGCGCTCACCTCCGGTGCCGGCAACGACATCCTCGATGGCGGCGCGGGTGCCGACACCCTCACCGGCGGCACCGGGGACGACGTGTATTACGTCGATACCGGCTCCGATTCGGTGGTCGAACTGGCCAGCGAAGGCACCGACCTGGTGGTGTCGTCGGCCGCCGGATACCTGCTCGCCGCCAATGTCGAAAACCTGACGCTGACCGGCACCGCCGGTAACGGCACCGGCAACGCCCTCAACAACACCATCACCGGCAATGCCGGCGCCAACGTCCTCGACGGCGGCGCCGGAGCTGACAGCCTGATCGGCGGGGCCGGCAACGACACCTATGTCGTCGACAACGCTGGCGACACCGTCACGGAGACGGCGAGCAACGGCACCGACACGGTGCTGTCCGCCGTCAGCTTCGTGCTCGGGACAAATGTCGAGCACCTGACCCTCACCGGGGCGGGCGCAGTCAACGCCACCGGCAACACGCTGAACAACACGCTTATCGGCAATGCCGGCGCCAACACCCTCGATGGCGGCGCCGGCGCCGATACCATGACAGGCGGCGCCGGCGACGACATCTACGTCGTCGATCAGGCCGATGACGTGGTGGTGGAGCTGGGCAGCCAGGGCAGCGATACAGTGCGCTCGGCGATCAGCTATTCGCTCGGGCAGAACGTCGAACACCTGGTCTTGACCGGCAGTTCGGCGATCAGTGGCCTCGGTAATGCGCTGGCCAACAGCATGACCGGCAACTCCGCCGCCAATACCCTCGATGGCGGGGTAGGGGCGGACACCCTGATCGGCGGCGCCGGCGACGATACCTATGTCGTCGACAACGCCGGTGACGTGGTGACGGAAGCAGCGAGCGAGGGCACCGATACGGTGCAGGCGCGCGTCTCCCATACCCTTGCTGCCAATGTCGAGAATCTGGTTCTCGTCGGCAATGCGGCGAGCAGCGGCACCGGCAACTCGGCCGCCAACGTGCTCACCGGCAACTCCGCTGCCAACAGCCTCAACGGGGCCGGTGGCAACGATACGCTCAATGGCGCCGGCGGTAATGACACGCTCACCGGCGGCACGGGCAATGACAGCTATGTCTATGCCCGTGGCGGCGGCAACGATGTGGTGATCGAAGGGGCCGGCGAAGGCACCAGCGACGAGCTCGTGCTCTCCGGGATTTCCAGCGGCGCCATCAGCTTCACCCGCAACGGCTTCGACATCCTCGTCACCATCGCTCCGTCGGCGGTGGGTGCCGGCGATGGCGGCACTATCGTGCTGAAGGATCAGCTCCGCACCGGCGAGTATGGCGTCGAGACCGTCACCAACGGTGCGGGCGCCAGCTGGACCAAGGCCCAGTTGGTCGGCATGTTCGAAGCGCCCAGCATCACCTCGAGCGGGGGTGGCGCTACGGCATCGATCGAGCTGCCGGAAAACAATACCGGCGTCGTCACCGTCACCGCCACCGATAGCGGCACGGTGACCTATTCGATCGTCGGCGGCGCCGACGCGGCTAAGTTCACCATCAACAGCACCACCGGCGCGCTGAGCTTCGTTTCCGCCCCGGATTTCGACGTGCCGGGCGATACCAACGCCGACAATATCTACATCGTCACCGTGCAGGCCTCTGACGGCACGCTCACCGACACGCAGACCATTTCGGTTAAGGTCGGGGACGCCAACGACGCGCCGATCATTGCCTCGGGCGGTGGCGGCGCCACGGCCAGCATCAGCGTCAGCGAGGGGGCGACTGCCGTCACGACGGTTGTCGCGACCGACAGCGATGTCGGCGCAGTGGTGACCTATTCGATCACCGGCGGCGCCGATGCCGCCAAGTTCGTGATCGATGCGCATACCGGTGTGCTGAGCTTCGTCGCCGCTCCGAACTTCGAAGCGCCCGGCGATGTCGGGGCGAACAACGTTTATGACGTGGTGGTCACCGCCGCGGACGGCTGGCTGACCGACAGCCAGGCGATCGCGGTGTCGGTCGGCAATGCCAACGAAGCGCCGACCATCTCGTCGGGCAGTGGCGCCGACGAGGCGGCCGTTTCGCTGACGGAAGGCACGTCGGCAGTCACCACGGTGACGGCCACCGACGTCGATGCCGGCACGACACTGACCTTCGATATCGCCGGCGGTGCCGATGCCGGCAAGTTCACCATCAACGCCACCACCGGCGCCCTGAGCTTTGTTGCAGCTCCCGATTACGACCAGCCGGCCGATGCCGACGGCAACAATGTCTACGACGTGATTATCAGGGTTTCCGACGGCACGCTGAGCGACACGCAGATCATCTCGGTGACGGTGGGCAACCAGAACGAAGCGCCCACCATCCTGTCCAATGGCGGTGGCGCGACCGCTTCGATCGCCATCGACGAGCTGAGCTCCGCCGTCACCACGGTGGCGGCGGGCGATCCGGACGCCGGGACCAGCATCGTCTATTCGATCGTTGGTGGCGCCGATGCGACGAAGTTCAGCATCGACCCGACGACCGGGCAGCTCAGCTTCAAGAGTGCGCCCGACTTCGACCATCCGACCGATGTCGGGGCCAACAACGTCTACAACGTCACGGTGCAGGCCTCCGATGGCTCGCTGACCGATACGCAGGCTATCGCCGTCACCATCAACAATCTCGATCGGACGATTGTCGGCACTGCCGGCGTGGACGAGCTGGTGAGCGGAAGGGGCGACGACCTGCTGGAGGGCGGGCTTGAGAACGACACTTACCGTTACACCCGAGGCGATGGTGACGACGTCATCGACGAAGGGCAGGGCGGTGGCAGGGGGGATGTCCTCCGCGTCGCGGGTGTCAACGGCTTCACCCAGACCTACCTGGTCGCCGTCGGCGCCGACTTGCACATCCAGATCGCCGAAAGCGTTACCGGCGCCGGCGATGGCAGCACCATCGTGGTCAAGAACCAGTTCAGGACCGACGGCGAGTGGGGTGTCGAAACCATCATCGATGGTGACGGCAACATCTGGACCAAGGAGGCCCTGGTCACCTTCATGTTCGGGGCAGGTGGCCCCGGCCAGACCGGCACCTCCGGCAACAATACCCTCACCGGATCGGTGCTGAGCGAGACCTTCTATGGCCTCGGCGGTAACGATCAGATCAGCGCCGGCGAGGGTGACGACATCCTGATCGGCGGCGCTGGCGCCGACGTCCTCAATGGCGGGCTTGGCTGGGATATCGCCTCGTATATCACGGCGGCCGCCGGCGTGAATCTCGATATGCGCAATGCCAGCTCGACCTGGTCCGGCGACGCCACCAGTGACACCCTGACCTCGATCGAGCAGATCATCGGCACTGCATTTGCCGACAACATCGTCGTCAACGTGGACGGGATGTCAGTGCTCGGCGGCGCCGGCAACGACTATCTCGAGACGGTCGGCGACGGCAGCTACCTCGACGGCGAGGACGGCGACGACCAGCTCGCGGGTGACCGCGGCGTCGACATCCTCATCGGCGGCAACGGTGCCGATCTGATCTACGGCTATGGCGGCGGAGACCGCATCTTCGGCGGCGATGGCATCGACACCATCCTCAGCGGTGACGGCAGTGATGTCATCTTCGCCGGGGCCGGCGATGATGCGGTCGCCGGCGAAGCCGACGACGACGCCATCTTCGGCGAGGAGGGGGATGACTCGCTGCAGGGCGGCGACGGCGACGACGCCATCCAGGGCGATGACGGCAATGACTGGATCGATGGCGAACTGGGTGCCGACTGGGTCAGCGGTGGGCTGGGGGATGACAACCTCAACGGCGGCGATGGCGACGACTACCTCGTCGGCGGCGCCGGGGCCGATCAGCTGAACGGCGGCGACGGCTTCGATATCGCGGGCTACGAAAATGCCGAAGCCGGCATCAGCCTCAACACTAACCTCGCGGCCTCCACCTATACCGGCGATGCCTTGGGCGACACCTTCTCCAGCATCGAGTTCTTCTGGGGCAGCGCCTACGCCGACAGCATCACCGTCGGCTACAACGGCATCGAAATCTGGGGCGGCTCCGGCGATGACACCATCACCGTCACCGGGGTGGGCAGCAAGCTGCGCGGTGACGACGGTGCCGACGTGATCACCGGCGGCAGCGGCGTGGATGAGATCCTCGGTGGCGAAGGGAACGACACCATCGGCGGTGCCGGCGGCGACGACGCCCTCTCCGGCGAGGAAGGCGACGACATCCTCACTGGCGGTGCCGGCGCAGACTGGCTGCACGGCAGTGAAGGCAACGACACGCTCAATGGCGGCGACGACAACGACTACCTGATGGGTGGCGCCGGAGCCGACGCGCTCAATGGTGGAGCAGGCACGGACTCGGTCAGCTACTTCTGGTCAGAAGCCGGCGTGAGCTTCGACACGGCAGCTGCCGCCTCGACCTATGGCGGCGATGCCCTGGGCGACACCTTCGCCGACCTCGAAATCTTCATCGGCAGCGATTTCGGCGATGCGATCACCGTGCACTTCAACGGCACCACTATCCATGCCGAGGCTGGCGACGACGTGGTCACCGTCACCGGGGTGGGGAGTTTGGTACATGGTGACGGCGGTGACGATATCATTACCGGCGGCACCGGCATCGACACCATCTTCGGCGACGACGGCGACGACACCATCCACGCCGGCGACGGCGCGGATTCCCTGCAGGGCAGCGCTGGCAACGACGAAATCCATGCCGGCGCCGGCGACGACTGGGCCGGCGGCGATGACGGCGACGACATCCTCTACGGCGATGATGGCGTCGACTACCTCTCGGGCGGCCTCGGCGCCGACTCGCTCTTCGGCGGCGCCGGCAACGACCGGTTCACCTACGGCTCGACCACGGAAAGCGTCGCCGGCGCCATGGACCGCATCGAGGACTTCACTACCGGCGATCGCGTCCGGCTGATCGACATCGACGCCAACGAAGGCGTCTCCGGCGATCAGGCGTTCGTGCTGGATACCAACAGCTCCTTCTCCGCCGGCGAAATCCGCCAGACGGTGGTTGGCGGAGACCTGCTGCTCGAGATGAACGTCGATGGCGATGTCACGCCGGAGATGAGCATCCTGATTGTCGGCAGGACGACGGTGCTGGCCAATGGCGACTTCCTGTTCTGATCGCCGATTGGGGGCTTAGTTGGTAGTGCGTACGAATGGGCAGGGCGCGATGCCCACGCTTCTTGGGCTGGCTGCGAAAGCAGCCGGCCCGATTGCTGCTTTCACGTTGGTGAGCTTGCTCTCCAACCTCATCATGCTGGTCGGCTCGATCTTCATGCTGCAGGTTTATGATCGGGTGCTGCCGAGCCGGTCGCTGCCGACGCTGTGGGCGTTGGCCCTGCTGGTGGTCGGCATGTACGGGGTCTATGCCATCGTCGAGGTGGTGCGGACGCGGATGGCGGCGCGCTTTTCCGCGCTGGTCGATGCGACCGTTGCGCCATTAGCGTTCCAGGCGGGGATCCGGGCAAAACTCCTGAGCCAGACCGGGCCGCAGGCCGATCCGGTGCGCGATGTCGATTCGGTGCGCCAGTTCCTCGCCGGGCCCGGGCCGATGTCGCTGTTCGATCTGCCGTGGCTACCGGTCTATGTGGCAGCGATCTTCCTGCTGCATCCGCTGCTCGGCTGGGTGACGGTGGGCGGTGCGGTGGTCATGACGCTGCTGCTGGTCGCCAACGAGCTGCTGTCGCAGCGGCCTTCGAAGGACGTGGCGGTGGCCACCGCCCGGCGCCAGACGCAGTTCGACGATGCGCGCTCCAGCGCCGAGTCGGTGGCGGCGATGGGGCTGATGCCGGCCATTGTCGCGCGCTGGAAGGGCGCCAGCGCCGAGCTCAACCAGGCGCAAAGGCGGGCCGGCGACAGCAGCGGTCTCTATTCGGCACTCACCAAGTCGTTCCGCTTCCTGCTCCAATCGGCGGTGCTGGCGGCGGGCGCCTATCTGGTCATTCGCAACGAAGCCACCGGCGGGGTGATGATCGCCGCCTCGATCATTTCGTCGCGGGCGCTGGCGCCGATCGAACAGATCACCGGGCAATGGCGGGCCTTCGTTGCGGCGCGGCAGGCCTGGCGCCGGCTCGCCAGTGCGCTCTCTGCCACCCAGACCCGGCAGCCGGAGGTGACGCTGCCGGCGCCATCGCACAGCCTCAGCGTCCAGCAGCTCGCCGCGGGGCCGAGCCGTCACGCGGTCATCGTGCAGGGCGTGACCTTCGAGCTCCAGGCCGGTGAGGCCGTGGGCATCCTGGGGCCATCGGGCTCCGGCAAATCCACCGTGGCCCGTGCGCTCGTGGGCGCGTGGCCGGTGCTGCAGGGCGAGATCCGCCTCGATGGGTCCGAACTCAGCCATTTCGATGCCGATCGGCTGGGCCGGCATGTCGGCTACCTGTCGCAGCACGTCGAACTGTTCGCCGGCACCGTCGCCGAGAACATCTCGCGCTTCCAGCCCGACGCCGACGAGCAGGCGCTGTTCGCCGCGGCGACGGCGGCGCAGGTGCACGAGCTGATCGCCTCGCTGCCCAAGGGTTATGAAACGCTGATCGGCGAGCGCGGCGCCGCGCTCTCGTCGGGCCAGCGCCAGCGGATCGGGCTGGCACGGGCGCTCTATGGCAATCCGTTCCTCATCATCCTCGACGAGCCGAACTCCAATCTCGATCCCGAGGGCGACCAGGCGTTGACCGAAGCGATCAAGGCGGCCAAGGCGCGCGGCGCCATTGTCGCCATCGTGGCGCATCGTCCGAGCGCTATCGTCGCTGCTGACAAGGTGCTGTTCATGCGCGGCGGGCGGCAGCAGGCGTTCGGGCCCAAGGACGAAATCCTCGCCCGGATTGCGCAGCCGCCACCGGCGACCAAGCCCGTGGCGGCGACGCAGCCCGCTCCGGCGACCAAGCAGAGAAGCATAGCCGTGGTGCCCAATGTCCAGTGATAGCGCTGAGGCCCAGGCCAGCAGCAGCCTCAAGCGACATTCGGCGTTCGCCGTCGGGCTGACCGTCGCGGTGGTTGGCGGGCTCGGCCTCTGGGCCTCGCTGACCGAGATTGCCGGGGCGGTGGTGGCGAGCGGCACGGTGGTGGTCGAAGGCGGGGCCAAGCGGGTGCAGCATCAGGAGGGCGGCATCGTCGCCGAGATCCTGGTCGAGAACGATGAGCTGGTCGAACAGGGCCAGTTGCTGCTGCGGCTCGATGGCACCTCGGTCGAGGCCTCGCTGGCCGTGGTTGAGGCGCAGCTTGATGACATGCTGGCGCGGCGTTCGCGCCTCGTGGCGGAAGGCAGCAATGCTGCTCAGATGCAGCATCCATCGGCTCCCGGCTGGACCCCCGGTCCGGGTTTCGAGGCTGTCTACGCCGAGCAGGAGCGGCTGAGACAGTCGCGGGCGTTGTCGCTGGAAGGCCAGCAGGCGGGGCTCGAGGAGCAGGGCGAGCAGCTGATGCAGCAGATCGCTGGCCTTGGGGCGCAGCGGGCCGCGCTCAGCACGCAGCTCGAGGTGCTAGAGGAAGAGTGGCGCGGCCTCAACGAGCTGCTCGATGACGGGCTGACCAATGTCGGCCGCACCAATGCTAACAAGACCCAGCGCGCCGGCATCGCCGGCGAGATCGGACGGATCGATACCGATATCGCGGCCGCGAGAGCGTCGATCGCCGAGCGCGAGATCGCCCACGCGCAGCTGCGCGACGCGTTCCAGGCCCAGGTGCTTGAGGAACTGCAGCAGGTCAATGTCAGCATCGCCGAGCTGCTGCAGCAAAAGATTGCCGCCGAGGATCGGCTGCAGCGGCTGGAGCTTCGCGCGCCGCAGCCGGGCATGATCCACGAGTCGAAGGTGCAGACGGTGGGCGGCGTGGTTTCTGCCGGCGAGACACTGATGCTGATCGTGCCGGCCAATCCCGACATCGTGGTCGATGCCCGGGTCAGCCCCATGGATGTCGACAAGGTGGCGGAACGGCAGGAGGTGGTGCTGCACCTCTCGAGCCTCGATACCCGCACTACGCCGGAGCTGATGGCCTCGGTCCGCGCCATTTCACCGGCCACCTCGGTCGACCCGACCACCGGTGCGTCCTTCTACACGGTGCGGATTTCGGTCGGGAGCGAACAGCTGGCGCTGTTGCCGGCAGGAACGCGGTTGGTCCCGGGCATGCCTGCCGACGCCTTCATCGAGACCGGCAACCGGACGGTGCTCAGCTACCTGATGAAGCCGCTGCTCGACCAGGTGATGCACACGTTCCGCGAGGATTGACGGGGCGCGGGCCCCACCTATCTGATGCCCTCCGACAGCCAGGACATTCGCCCAAAAGTGCGCCATCCGTTGCGAATTCAGCCACTTGCTCCAACCTACGCTGCATATGGTGCAGTGCTGGAACTGCTTGCCGGCTATGCCCCATTTGCCGGCTTCCGTCTTGACCAGGCCAGCGCGATCGTCAGGGCGCAACTGAAGAGCGGGAACCACATCGCGGTATTTGCAGCCGACGACCAGTTGGTCGGCTACCTGGGCTGGATCCGTACCAGCCCCGTAGCGGCGGAGCGCTGGGTGAAGGACTTGGGCGAGCTGGAGACTGTTCCAAACGGCGAGGCGCTGGCCATCACTGTCGTCGTCAGCACCACACCGACTGCTACGCAGATGATGGCTCGTCGATGCCGGGAGCTACATCGGGGGTATCGAGGCTACTTCATACGTACCTACGGCGACGGCCAGGAGTCGACGAAGCGGTCGGTGCTCAGTCGGTAGGCGTTCGTCCCAGCGCGGGATAGTGCTGTCGTATCGCTGAGCACCTGAAGTCCGTTGTTTCTGGAACTGTGCTTTGCCCCGGTGCGAGGGGCGCTGACGCCCTCGCACCCAGCTCTATCCCAATGCCTTACGCGGCCGCAGGGGCGTCGGTCAGCTGGGCCAGCTTCACCTGGGTCAACAGGCTCAGCTCGTCATAGACGGTCCACTCGTCGACGATCTTGCCGTTCTTGTAGTGGTAGTGGGTCATGCCCATCACCTGGACGCGCTTGCCGGTCGGGTGCTCGCCGAGGCTTTCGAGGATGCCGTAGCCGAGGTGGTGGCCCTCGATGATCCAGCGCACGGCGACCTTGGTGCCGCCCTCTTCGCTGGGCACCGAGCAGATATATTGCGGCATATAGGCGGCGTCGGGCAGCGAGCCGACCAGTCCCAGATGCTGATGGATCACCGCGGCGACACCGTAGAGCTCCTTCATGTTGGGGCCGTGATACTGCACGGTCGGGGCATAGATCTCGCTGATCTTGCCGAACATGCGCTTGTTGAACACCTCGTGGGTCCAGCGCAGCGTCTCGGCCTCGAGGTCGTTGTTGGCGATCGAGGTGTCGGCCTCGGTCTCGGGCGGATACTGGCCGAGCAGGCGCCGGTTCTCGCCGATATCGAGGTTGGTCTGGCCGCGGTCGAGTGCCGCCTTGGCGAAGCGCAGCGCGAAGGCATCGAGGTCGAGCCCGAGCTGGCGGATGATCGCCGCGGTGTCCGCCACCACCCACTCGCGGTAGATCTTGTTCCTCAGGATCATGCAGTCGGCGATGGTCCGCGATACGAACGGCCGGCCGGTGGGCTGGCCGAGATGGCCGAACTGCGTGTGGCGGCCCGAGCCGGTGACGAGGTGCGAGGTGTAGAACCCGTCCTTGTCGTTGCCGTTCCAGATCACCTGCGTGGCCATGCCGCGGCGCTCGGGGAAGCTGACCAGCCGCTGGATGGTGTCGCGCACCACGTCCTCGCGGTTGTAGATCGTTCCCATAGTGCCGTAGAGCACGCAGTTATGGGTGTAGTGGGTGTAGATCAGCCCGATATCACGCTCGTCCCAGATCTTGTGGGTGCAGCGCACGATGTAATCGACGATGTCGGTATAGACCTCGTCGAAGCCGTCGAGCGACTGGCTGCGGGGCCGGTCGGTCGGCGTCAGCTCGGGATAATCGCGCCGCTCCACCTGCAGCACCTGCTCCTTGGGGGTGTCGATGCGGGCAATGCGGGCGGTCTTGGCCTTGTCGTCGTCGCTCATGAGAACTCCTTGGAGGCGATGCTGTTCGGTTGGGCGGGAGCGGCCAGCCATTCGGCCAGCAGCTGCGCGGTGATTTCCGGTTGATCGAGGGTCAGGTAGTGGCCGGCGCGGTCGACAATGGCGAGGCGGGCGCCGGCAATGCCGTCGGCGATTTCGCGGCTGAGTTCGGGCGGGCAGACGCGATCCTCCGCGCCACAGGCGACGAGCGCCGGCACGGAGATGGCGGTGAGGCCCGGTCGCCGGTCGTCCCGATTGATCGATATTTCAATCTGCTCCTCGAAGGTGGTGAGGAGGGTGCTGGTGGCCATGGCCTCGAGCTCGGCGCGGAGCCCCGCGTCGTCACGCCGCCAGGCCGGCACCGAGTTGTCCCAGACGTCGGCAATGTGACCGGCCGTGCCCTCCTGCGCTGCCTTCGCCACGGCGGCGCGGCGAGCGGCGGCGCGTTCGGCCGGCATGGCGCGGGCGTTGCAGCCGAGGAGCGCGACCCGCTCGACCCGATCCGGCGCCTGGGCCACCACCTCGAGCCCGACAATGGCGCCGAGCGAGAACCCGAGCAGGGCAAAGCGGGGCGGCGCCAGTTCGAGCACGCGCCGCGCCATCTGTGGGGCGCTCAGTTCGCCCGCCATCTCGACCGTGTAACGCTGGCGGCCGAGCGCCGAGGTGGCCGCGGCGAACACCCGCTCGTCGCAGAGCGTTCCAGGCAACATCAGCAGGGGAGCGCCAGCTGTCGTCAGCATCCGGGCATCCTAACGCCAAACCCGCGAGGGCGCTGCGGCAACCTCGGGTCGCGGTGAATCTCGGAACTCTGGCGCATCGCCGTCGGCATCTGTTCTTCCGGGTCGGGGGAGCCGATAGCGAGGCCTACGAAAGGCCGATCGGCGTCCGCGAAGAAAACACTGGCAAATACTGCATACGTATGCAAGAGGTTTCTGCGTCGGGCCGACAAGGCTCGAAACACCTGCGAAACCACGCTTTCACCTTCAACCGGAGGCCGCTTCCTCATGTCCGATTCAACCCGCGCGCCCTCGGGCATCAGCTACGTCAAGGCACCGTCCCGCAATCAGGTGAGCGACAACGCTCCGGTCGAGGCGTTGGTCACCGAGATCATCAGCAATGTGCGCGAGCGCGGCGACGCGGCGGTGCGCGACTACAGCCAGAAGTTCGACAAGGCCGATGTCGCGGTGTTCGAGGTGACGGCGGCCGAGCGCGAGGCGGCGCTGGCCGAACTCGACCCGCAGACCCGGGCCGATACCGAATTCGCCATCGCCAATGTGCGCCGCTTCGCCGAGGCGCAGCTCGCAACCATCCTGCCGCTCGAGATCGAGACGCTGCCCGGGGTGCACCTCGGCCACCGCGTCATCCCGATCGAGCGGGTCGGCTGCTACGTGCCGGGCGGCCGCTATCCGCTGCTGTCCGCGCCGATCATGACCATCGTGCCGGCCAAGGTCGCCGGCGTCGATGAGGTGATCGCCTGCCTGCCGCCCAATGCTCACAAGGCAATGATCGCCGGCTGCCACCTCTCGGGCGCCGACCGTATCTTCCGGATCGGCGGGGCGCAGGCAATTGCCGCCATGGCCTATGGCACCGAGAGCGTGCCGGCGGTCAACAAGATCGTCGGGCCCGGCAATGCCTTCGTCAACGAGGCCAAGCGCCAGGTGTTCGGCCCGGTCGGCATCGACCAGCTCGCCGGCCCCTCGGAGATCTTCATTGTCGCCGACGCGACGGGGGACGCCGAAATGATCGCCACCGACATGCTGGCACAGGCCGAGCACGATGTGCGCACCCGCGTCGGGCTGATCACCATCGACCGGGCCCTGGCCGAGGCGACGCTCAAGCAGGTTGAACGCCAGCTCGAGACGCTGTCGACCGCGCCGGTGGCCGGGGTGGCGTGGAAGGACTATGGCGAGATCGTCGTCTGTGACGATGAAGCAGCGCTGATCGCCTATTCCGATTATGTCGCCGCCGAGCACCTGCAGGTGCACACCGCCGACCCACAGGCGATGGCCAACAAGCTCCGTAACTACGGCTCGCTGTTCATCGGGCAGTTGGCCAGCGTCGTCTACTCCGACAAATGCGTCGGCACCAACCATACGCTGCCCACTATGGGGGCAGGGCGCTATACCGGTGGGCTATGGGTGGGCGCCTATGTGAAGATCGCCACCCACCAGTGGCTCGACGAGCGCGGGGTGAAGGCGGTCGCGCCGCCGGCCGCCCGCCAGAGCGCCAGCGAGACACTCGAGGGGCACAGGCGCGCGGCGCAGCTGCGGCTAGATCGGATGCAGGGGTAGGGGACTTCTGAGTTTTGCGCCGAGGCGGACAGTCGGCGAACCTCTCCCGCTTGCGGGGGAGGGGGACCGCCGTCAGGCGGTGGAGGGGGGTGCCCCACGCGCGATAGTTGCCAGCACCACCGCCGGCCTTGCGCCGATCTCGTCAACGGTAAAACGGATCACTCTGATCCCTTCTTTCGCCAACCACGCGGTTCGTCGCTGGTCGCGTTCAGTTCGCTCCTGGTGCATCGGGCCATCGACTTCGACGCAAAGCTTGGCCGCAGCGCAATAGAAGTCGAGAATGTAGGGGCCGATCGGGTGCTGGCGGCGAAAGTATAGTCCGAGCTCCTTGCGCCGGAGCAGAAACCATAGGGTCTTTTCCGACGGCGTCATGACGCGCCGCATGTCCTTCGCCCGCTCGCGAATGAAGTCTGGTGCCCGCAAGATCAGCTCCGCGCGTGGCGCTCCCCCCTCCACCACGCTAAAGCGTGGTCCCCCTCCCCCGCAAGCGGGAGAGGTTCGCCGACTGCGGAGCTCGTCACTTAATCCCGTCCGCCTCCAGCCAAGCCGCCCGCAGCTTTTCCACCGTAAACCCCGGGGCTCTGGCCGCGCGCAGGATCGGCTGCTCCTTCCGAACCACAATGTCGATGGCGGCCGGCATCTTCTCGATATGCTGGGCCGGGATCACCACGGCGCCGTGCCGGTCGGCGTGGATCAGGTCGTCCGGCTTAACCGCCATACCGAACACCGTCACCGGCACGTCGAGCTCGGTGACGTGGACGAAGGCGTGGCTGGGGCCGACCGAGCCGGCGATCACCTGGTAGCCGGGGTCGAGCATGCCGAGATCGCGCAGCACGCCGTTGGTCAGCGTCCCGGCGAGCCCCAGACCCTTGTGCTGGGCCACCTGCATCTCGCCCCAGAAGCCGCCGATGCAGTGCGGCCAGTCGGTATCCTCGATCACCACGACGTTCGGGCCGGCGCCGGCCGAGACGTATTCGTAATAGGCCATGCGCAGGGCCCGGATTTCGGCAGCCGGCTTCTGGGCCGGCGACGAGGCGCGGATCTTTGCGGTGCGGGCAAAGCCGACGACCGGCGGCAGGCTGGGGTCGGCCGAGACCGTCGGGCTTTTGGTGAAGCCCTCGGCGGTGCGGCCACCCATCACATGTTCCAGCGCATTGCAGACGGTGGGGGTGTCGTTGCGGCGCAGCACCGCGAGCGTTTCGGCTGAAATGGCCGGCATCAGGTTCTCCCGGGAGTGAAGGGCGGGCGCGCGGCCCGCCTGGTGCTTATTCCGCTGCGACGCGGCCTTCGGCGAACACCGGAGCGGCAGGGGCGGCGGCGCCACGGATGACGAAGGCGATGGCGTCGGCCGAAGCCGGGTTGCGATAGCCGTGCATGAGGCCGATCGGCACAGTCAGCGTGTCGCCGGCGCCGAGGATCAGCTTGCCGCCATCCCAGTTGAACTCGAGCGTGCCGGATTGGACGAAGATCACTTCCTGTTCCGAGCGCGCATGCGCGGGAATCGTCGCGCCGGTTTCAAGCTTCAGCCGGCGCAGGGCGAAATCGTGTTGCCAGTGGCCGATGATCGGCCCTGCCGCAAAACCGTCGCCAGCATCGACGTCGCCGATCAGCGCGTCTTCCTCGACGCCCGGGCCTGACAGCGGCGAGTTGGGATTGGCTCGCATGTCGGCAGCCTTCACCGCATATTTCGCAAGCTCGGACATCGGCGGCGTCGCCAACTCCTTGAGCTTCTGCGCGTCAGGCGGCTGTTCCATTTCGGCGCCCTCGGGCACCTTCTCGCCCAGCGTCGTATCGATCAGTTTGCCGCCCTTCAGCAGCTTCAGCCCGAAATCCTCGGCCATCTTGAACACCGACGGGGCCCAGACCACCTTGCCCGGATCGTCGTGGCCGAGCACCACGAACAGAAAGCCAGTGCCTTCATCGCGCTTTTCGAAGCCGCGGAACATGTGGGTGGGCACCGTCGCCACGTCACCGGGCTCGACGTCGATATAGCCCTCGTCCTTGTTGGCGCCGAAGACGAAGCGCCACTTGCCGGTGTGTACCACGAAGGTCTCGGCAGTGAGGTGGCTATGCTGGCTGTTGGTGCAGCCGAAGGGCTGGCGCGCCGCGCCGATGTTGAAGCCATGCGCCTCTGGGATATGCACCACCTGCGCCGGGTTCTCCGAGACGCCCGGACCGATGATGGTGAAATTCTCCTTCCGATCCGAGCCCGGGGTGCGGGCGTCGATGAAGGCGTTCTTCAGGCCCTTGAGATCGGCATAGCGGACGAGGCGCTTCTCCATCGCCTCCAGGGTCCAGTCGCTCATTGGAATTTCCTTTCCTTTTCAGATGCATTCGTATGCACAGCGCGCGCCATCAAAGCGGGACTCTCTTAGTTGCCCCCGGGCGGTACAGGCGCTGGCCATCGACCTCGAATATGCCGGCCTTGGGCAGGCGAGCGGAGCTGCGGACGATCAGTTCGCCGGGCAGCACCTTGTGCTGCGGTTCGATCTCGCCCGAGTGGATCTGGTCCATCAGGATATCGACCGTGGCTTCGACCATCGGCTCGATCGGCTGGGTGACCGAGGTGATGCCGTAGCTCGGCCAGCGGGCCGGTCCGACATCGTCATAGCCGACGATCGACAGGTCCTCGGGGATCCGGAGGCCGAACTCATGTCGAGCCACATCCATCACCGCCACCGCCATGTGGTCATTGGCAACGAAGATCGCCTCGGGGCGATGGGGCAGGGCGAGCAGCTCGCGCGCCGCGGCCTCGGCCTCGCTGCGCGAATAATTGCCGGTGCGGATTTCGATCTCGGTGATGCCATGCGCCGCCAGCGCCTCGCGGAAACCGCCGAAGCGGTCGCGATTGGTCGAGGAGTTCTCGAGTCCGGCGACATAGCCAAAACTCTTGTGGCCACCGGCGATCAGGAACTCGCCGAGCAGCCGGCCGCCTTCGTGGTTGCGCGTGGTGACCGACGAGGTTTCGTCGCGTTCGGTGGTGCGGTTGAACAGCACCACGGGGATGCCGGCCACGGCGCATTCGGCGGCAAGCTCGGAGCTGAGCGACGTCGAGGCGAGGATGATGCCGTCGACGCGATACTGCATCAGCTGGTCGAACACCGGGTCGCTGTCGCGGTCCTTGAAGCCGGTGAACAGCAGCATGTGATAGTTCTCGGCCGAGAGCCGCCGGCCCAGTTCCTCAAGCACGTCGGGGTAGAACAGGTTCTCGAGATAGGCCATCACCACGGCGATGATGCGCGATCGGTTGGTGATCAGCGAGCGGGCAATGGCATTGGGCCGATAGCCCAGCTCCTTGGCGGCGGCCAGCACCTTGGCGCGGGTCTTGGGTGAGATCGATGCGCCGGGCGTGAAGGTGCGCGACACGGCGGACTGGCTGACGCCCGCGTGCTCGGCCACCTGCGACGAGGTGACTGGCGCCTTCTTGGTTATTCCGCCGTCCATCCGCCATCCACCATCAATGCCGAGCCGGTAATCATCGCCGCCCAATCGGAGGCGAGGAAAACCACTGGTCCCATGATGTCCTCGATCCGCCCCAGCCGCCCCAGCTTGATCTTGCCCAATACCCAGCCACGAAAATCCGCATCGCTCAGGTTTTTCGCCGTCATCTCGGTTTCGATGAAGGTCGGGCAGATCGTGTTGACGCGAATATTGTGTGGTCCCAGCTCGATGGCCATGCCCTTGCTGAGGCCTTCCACCGCAAACTTGGTGGCCGAATAGACCGCCCGACGCGGCGCCGACACATAGCCCATCTGCGAGGAGATGTGGATGATCGAGCCGGGCCGGCCGGTTTCGACCAGCCGCCGCGCCGCCGCCTGCGAGACGAACAGCAGCGCCTTGAGGTTGAGCCCGGCCACCGCGTCGTAATCGGCCTCCGTTACGTCCAGGAATTCGCCGTGCCGCGCGCCACCGGCGCTGTTGACGAGAATGTCGAAGGGCGGGCTCGCGGCGATCAGCTCGGCGCTTGCCGTGAGATCGGTGACATCGAGCGCGGCGCCGGCGACATCGAGGCCGGCTTGCCGCATCTCGGCGACCACCGCTTTGACGTCGGAGGCAGTACGGGCGGTGATGGTCACCGCCGCGCCAGCCTCCGCCAGCGCCACCGCAGCGCCCAGCCCGATGCCGCGCGTGCCACCCGTCACCAGGGCGCGCTTGCCGTCGAGCCGGATGCTGGGGGTGCGCGGCAGGCTCATCTTACTCGGCGGCCGCCTTGGGGCTGGCGGCGGTACCGTAGGGAACGTTGCGCCCGCCGTAGCGGCGGACCCGGATATTGCCCTGCTCGGCATGGCCGGCAAAGCCTTCGAGCATCGAGAGCCGCGAGGCATATTCACCGACCATCGCCGAGGCTTCGTCGGATTCGACGATCTGCCAGGTGCAGGTCTTGAGGAACTTGCCCACCCACAGCCCGCCGGTGTAGCGGGCCGCCTTCATGGTGGGCAGCGTATGGTTGGTGCCGATGACCTTATCGCCATAGGCGACATTGGTGCGCGGCCCGAGGAACAGCGCGCCATAGTTCTGCAGGGTATCTCGGAACCACAGGTCGCGATCGGTCATCACCTGCACGTGCTCCGACGCGATGCGGTCGGCGACCTCGACCATTTCCTCATAGCTGTCACAGACGATCACCTCGCCGAAATCCAGCCAGGATTGCCGCGCCACTTCGCCGGTCGGGAGGATCTTCAGCAGCCGCTCGACATAATCCATGGTGTCGCGCGCCAGCTTCTCGGAATTGGTGAGAAGGATCGCCGGGGAAGTCGGGCCGTGCTCGGCCTGGCCGAGCAGGTCGGTGGCGCAGAGTTCACCATCGACGGTTTCGTCGGCGATGACGAGGGTCTCGGTGGGGCCGGCAAACAGGTCAATGCCGACGCGGCCGAACAGCTGGCGCTTGGCTTCCGCCACATAGGCGTTGCCGGGGCCGACCAGCATATCGACCGGCTTGATGCTTGCGGTGCCGATGGCCATGGCGCCGACCGCCTGGATGCCGCCTAGCACGTAGATCTCGTCGGCACCGGCCATGTGCTGCGCCGCGACGATCGCCGGCGCCGCCTTGCCGTTGAATGGCGGAGCGCACGTGATGACGCGGCCGCAGCCGGCGACCTTGGCGGTCAGCACCGACATATGGGCCGAAGCGAGCAGTGGATATTTGCCGCCGGGGACGTAGCAGCCCACCGAGGCGATCGGCACGTGCTTGTGGCCCAGCGTCACGCCGGGCAGGGTCTCGATCGCCAGCTCCTGCATGGTGCCCTTCTGCGCCCTCGCGAAGTTGCGCACCTGGGTCTGGGCGAACCTGATGTCGGTCAAGTCCTGCTCAGAAAGCTGCGCGATGCAGGCGTCGATCTCGGACTGGCTCAGACGATAGTCGGGGCGATCCCAGCCGTCGAACTTGCGGGACAGCTCGCGCACCGCGTCGTCGCCGCGCTTCTCGATATCGGCGAGGATGGTCTCGACCGTCAGGCGCACCTGCTTATTGGCCTCGGCGCGCTCCTCGACCGTCTTGCTCTGCTTCAACCAACGCGCCATTGCCCGCTCCCGCACTGCTTCTTGAGTTGTTGTGTCACATTAGCTACCGTTGCATACGTATGCAACGAAGTAAAGTCGCAGCTTACTCAGGCGGGCTGCAAATCGATATCAGACCTTAGGGGAGGGCGCTGCACTGCGTGGTCGGTGGCGTTTTCGAACGCCTGGCCGATGGCGCAGATGCCGGCTTCGTCGCCCAGCCGGCCGACCACCTGCATGCCGAGCGGCAGGCCGGCGGTAAAGCCGATCGGCAGCGCCAGCACCGGGTTGCGCGTCAGGTTGAACGGCAGGGTGCGCATGTGCGTCCACACCGAGGTTTCTCCGTCGAAGGCGGAAAAGGGCAGGGCGGGGGTGAGTGTATTGACGGTCACCAACGCGTCGAACCGTCCGAAGATTTCGGCCTCGATGCGGCGGGCCAACTCGTCCGCAGCGCGCCGGGCGAGGGCGACATCGTCGGTACTGAGGCTCAGGCCGCTCAGCAAGTTGCGCCGGGCGAGCACGCCGTATTCGTCGCCGCGGCTGCGCAGCAACTCGGTGTGCACCGCCAGTGCCTCGGCCTGGATGATCACCGCACCGGCCGCCTCGAAGAGGTGATAATCCGGCAGCGAGACTTCCTCGATCCGCGCGCCCCGCAGCGACAGGGCCGAGACAGCATCGTCCATCGCGGCGATGACTGCCGGGCTCGTTGCGGGGTCGTTGGCGAACCACGCGCGGGCATAGGCGATACGTCGCCCTTCGATCCCCTCGGCAAGCCGCGCCGTGGCGTTGCAGCCGTCGGCGATGGCGTCGAGCGTCAGGGCCGCTTCTTCGACACTGGCGCTGATCGGCCCGACATGGTCGAGCGACGGAGAGAGCGGGAAGACGCCGGCGCGAGAGACGCGGTCGTAAGTCGGCTTCAGCCCGACGACGCCGCAATAGCTGGCCGGGCTGCGGATCGAGCCGCCGGTATCGGTGCCGATGCTGGTGCGCAGCAAGCCGCCGGCCACCGCGGCGGCCGACCCGGAGGACGAGCCGCCGGTGATGTGCTCGGTATTCCAGGGGTTGCGAGAGGCGGGGAAGGGCAGGTCGAAGCTCGGTCCGACCAGCGCGAACTCATAGGTCGTGAGCTTGCCGAGCAGCACCGCTCCGGCGGCGCGCAGCCGCTCGGCGACGGCGGCGTCACGGGCCGGGACATGGGCCGCGAACAGCCGCGAACCTGAGGTGGTGCGGATGCCCGCCGTGTCGATCAGGTCCTTGAGCCCGATAGGGATGCCGTGCAGCGGCCCGCGGTCGACCCCTTCACCGAGCTCCCGGTCGGCCCGTGCGGCATCCTCCAGCGCCCGTTCCGCCGTCACGGTGACGAAGGAATGGTAGCGCGTGTCGCGCGCCCCGATCCGAGCGAGGTGAGCCTCGACCAGCGCCACCGCGGTCAGCGAGCCATCACGCAGGCGCGCGCCGGCAGTTCCGATCGAATAGTCAGCAGCACTCAACGCAGCAGGTCCGATTTCCTCAACAGCGCCATGCAGCCCTCGAGCCAGCGGGCTCCGGCGAGCACCGCCGGCAGTTCGGCGGGCGCAATGGCGATCCGCTGCTTTCTAGCAGCTTCTGCGAGGTCTGCGCTGCTTGGCGTGTCGTACATCAGGCGGCCGCCTCGATGCGCTCGCCGCTGGTGCGGTCGAACAGGTGGCAGGCGCCTGGCGCGATATTGGCCCGCACCAGGTCGCCGATCTGGGCGCGATAATCCTTGGCAGTCTTGATCGATACCAGCTCGCCGCCGGCCCGCATCGAAATCATCGTGGCTTCGCCGAGCAGTTCCACCGAATAGATTGGCGCGGCGACGTTGCCGCCTTCGCCGGCGAGCGTCGCATCCTCGGCTCGGAAGCCGAGCGTCACCGGGCCCTTTGCCCCACGGGGCAGGCCGGCGACTTCGATGTTCTCGCCGCGAAACACCCCGTCGGCGATGTCGCCCGGCACCAGATTCATCGCGGGCGAGCCGATAAAGCCGGCAACGAAGGTATTGGCGGGCCGATCGTAGATCTGCATCGGGGTGCCCACCTGTTGCACCACGCCGCGGCTCATCACCACGACGCGGTCGGCCAGTGTCATGGCTTCGATCTGGTCATGCGTCACGTAAATGGTGGTGGTCTTCAGCGTGTGGTGCAGGTTCTTGATCTGCGCCCGGGTCGAGACGCGCAGCTTGGCATCAAGGTTGGAAAGCGGCTCGTCCATCAGGAAGGCGTTGGGTTCGCGCACGATGGCGCGGGCCAGCGCCACGCGCTGCCGCTGCCCGCCCGAAAGGGCGGCGGGGCGGCGCTCGAGGAACTCGTCGAGCTCCACCATTTTGCTGGCGCGCATCACCCGCTCATGGTGCTGCTCGGTCGGCACTTTCCGCACCTTCAGCGGAAAGCGGATGTTCTCGTACACCGTCATGTTGGGGTAGAGCCCATAGCTCTGGAACACCATCGAGATGTCGCGGTCCTTGGGCTCGAGCTTGTTGACCAGCCGGTCGCCGATCCAGATCTCGCCGTCGCTGACATCCTCAAGCCCGGCGATCATCCGCATGGTGGTGGTCTTGCCGCAGCCCGATGGGCCGAGCAGCACCAGAAACTCCTGGTCGGCGATATCGAGGCTGAATTCCTTGACGCCGACGAAATTGGTCCAGCGCTTCGACACGTTCTTGAGTTGGATCCGGGCCATCGGGATCAGCCTTTCACTGCGCCGGCGGTGAGCCCGCTGACGATCTGGCGTTGGAAGAAGAGCACGAGAATGAATAGCGGCACCGTCGCCGAGACCACCGCGGCCACCGCGTACATGACATTGCCCTGTTCCTGCACCGAGCCAAGGAAGCTCGAGATCTTGGGCACCATGGTCTGGTTGTCGGCACTGAGCAGCATCGAGGTGGTGGCGAAGTCGTTATAGGCAAGCAGGAAACTGAACAGCCCGGTGGTCACCACGCCTGGCCACATCACCGGGATGATGACGCGGCGGAACGCCTCGAAACGCGAGCAGCCATCGACCATGGCGCTCTCATCAAGATCCTTGGGGATCGACAGGAAGAACGAGTGCAGCATCCACAGCGTGAACGGCTGGTTGATGGCCACGAGGACGATGATCGAGGTCGGCAGTACGCCCCAGATGTTGAGCTGGAAGAAGGGGAGGAGGTAGCCCGAGACCAAAGTGATGTGCGGCATGGCGCGGAACACCAGCGCCGCGATCAGGATCCAGAAAGCATAGCGCTGGCCCGAGCGGGCGAGGGCATAGCCGCCGAGCGTTCCGAGCGTCAGCGAGATGATGGTCACCGACACCGTGACGATCGCGGTGTTGAACACGGCGCGCCAGAATTCGCGCGTTACCCAGGCACCGTAGTAGCCGTCGCCGGTGAAAGCCGAACCCGTCTCCTTGATAGTGTTGGTGCCGAAGATGGCGTTCCACCAGCTCTCGCGGGAGAAGAAGTCGACCTCGACCTTGAACGACCCCCACACCGTCCAGAGGAACGGGAAGGCGGCGAGGATCACCCACAGCACAATGAAGGCGGAGACGATCAGCTTGAGCGGCAGCGGGCGCCGGAGCGCGATGGAGTCCGACATCGTCACACCACCTTGTGGTTGAATTCGCGCCAGGTGCGTACCAGCACCGGCAGCAGCAGGATGACCACGCCGACAATGGTCAGCACCGAGGTAGCGCCGGCCGAGCCGAACAGCTGGGCATCGCCCGAGAGGTCGTTGAAGATCATCCAGCTCAGCGAGGTGGCATTGGCCTCGGCCGAGAACCCGACGATCGGTTCGAAGACGCGGAAATTGTCCATCAACTGCACCAGGGCGACAAAGGTCGCGAGCGGCGCGAGGTGGGGCATGATGACGAAACGGATGCGCTCCCAGCGCGAGGCGCCGTCGATCATCGCCGATTCCAGCGTATCGGCCGGCACGGTCTGCAGCCCTGCATAGAACACCACGAAGGAGAACGGCGCATTGGTCCAGATGCCGTAGAACAGCAGCGACAGCCAGGTCAGCAGCGGCGAGGCGCGCAGCGACAGGCGCGGATCGTTGAAGATGTCCTGGATGGTGGCGCCGATAATGCCTTGCGGGTGGATCATCCAGTAAAGGATGAGCGAGCCGACCAGCGGCGTAATGATCATCGGCAGCAGCGAGAAGAAGATCACCGGCCCCTTGATGAAGCGGGGGATGGTGTTGACCGCCAGCGCGATCAGAAAGCCCAGCGCCATGGCGAGCGGCGTCACCACGAAGCAGAACACCAGGGTGAAAGCGAGTGCCTTATAGAAGGGCAGGTTGTAGATGCGGGTGAGGACGTCGGCGAGCCCGCGGTTATCGGCGAAGATGGCGCCGAGCTCGTTGACCGCCAGGTGCCCGCGGTTGAGGTAGGTGCCGAGCCCGTTGAACTGGCCGAGCGGCTGTTCCTGTTCGAGCCTGGCGGTCGCGTCGGCGTCGACCCGCACCTCCTTGGTGCAGCCGCCGAACGGCTGGCAGTTCTCGACTTCGACGAGGATGCGCCCGTGTTCGACATAGAATGATTGCACCACCACCGAGACGATGGGCAGGGCGATGAACAGCACCATCGCGATCAGCGATGGGAGAATGAAGGCGAAGAATGTCTTATGCGGCATCGAGCGCCTCCAGTTCGGCTGACAGAAGTCGGGAGAGGCCGGAGAACGGTGGCCTCTCCCGATGAACCGGGCTTAGAGGAAGCCGCCTTCCTTGGCGGCAGTGTCATAGGCCGCCTTCACGTCGGCAAGCGCTTGCTTCGCATCCTCCTGGCCGGCCATGAATTCGGCGAGCTCGGCCGAGAGCGCTGTGTGCAGCAGGCCCATATAGGGCTGCATCGGGTAGGCACGGGCGCCACCGGTAGCATTGGCGATGACGCCGACCGCTGCTGGGCCGGGGGTGTAGCCCTTGACCAGCCAGGTGGCGACGGCAGCGTTCTTGGCCACCATATCCGGGCTGATGCCGTGCACCATGGCGCGGAACGAGGCCTCGGCATCTTCGTCCGAGATGTTCTTGGCGATGGTGAAGCCATCCCACCACAGCGCGGCGCCCGGGATGGACTGGCCGGCAATGGTCGGCGCGGCGGCGAGCACGGTGTTGGCGACGACGCCGTCGGCGGCGCCTTCGGCATCCAGCGTGGCACCGGCAAGCGAGCCCCACTCGTTCATGATGGCGACCTTGCCCGCCTCGTACTCGGCCTTGATGCCGTTGGCGTCGAAGGTGAGGTAATCAGGGTCCATGTAGGCGGTCATCGCCTTCATGGTCTCGAGCACCTTCAAGCCATTGTCGTTGTCGATGGCGAGCTCGGCGCTGCCGGGGGCAAAGAACTCGCCACCGGTGCCGAGATAGCCGTTGACGAACTCGGCGGCGAGATCCCAACCCGGCTTCACGCTGGCGGCCAGCGGGGTTTCCATCAGCCCGGCATCCTTGATCGCCTTGGCGGCAGCGAGCACGTCGTCCCAGGATTTGGGCGCGGCGACGCCGGCCTTGTCGAGGATGTCCTTGCGGTAGAACAGGTGCTGGCCGTTGCCCATGAAGGCGATGGCCATGACCTTGCCGTCGATCTTGATCAACTGGTTGGGTTGCAGGTCCTGGCCATACTTTGCGACCAGGTCGTCGAGCGGCCGGATCAGGTTGTCGTTGAGCAGCGGTACGATCGAGTTGTTGGCGACCACGGCCACGGTGTACTCGGCCGGATTGATCGAGAGTGCCGGCACCTGCAGGTTCTTGTGCTCGGCAGTGGCGTTGGCGGTGACCTTCACCGCATCGGTGGCGCACTCCTCAGCCGTGCTGTTGACGAGGCGCAGCGCCTCGAAGTCGTTCGACAGAATGCGAACCGAACCCGCGGTGACCCCGCAATCGGCAAACGCCGCGCCTGCGCCTAGACAGAGCGCCGCGATGGACACGCCGGCCGCCAGAAAATGCTTCATCTCGTCTCTCCTGTGTTCACCGGGCTGTTCCTCATGCCCAGGTGATGTTCTCCCGCGCAGGAGCTGCGACAGACCCGAGGGACGAAGGAGCGTTTCGGGGTCGCCGTGCCTGCGATGTGCAAACGCTATGACAATTTTGCATACGAATGCAAATTGATTCTGCATACGAATGCATGGCGGTGTGCGGCTGTGGATTTTTGCTTTGTCCATCAAGCCATAAGGGGAGGGCGCGACGTCGACAACTGCCGTGCGAGCAGCCGGCTGAGGCCACCCTCAGCGCAGCGTCTTGCTCATGTGCCGATGCGGGATCGTCACCTCGATGAACTCGTCACTGTCCACGGCGTAGCCCTGCCGCTCGTAAAAGCCGATCGCGGTGCGGCGCGCCGCGAGCCCGATATGACGCACCCCGAGGGCGCGGGCATGTGCCTCGAATGCCTCGAGCAAATGTTCGCCGACACGCTGGCCCCGCATATCCTCGGCAACGGCCATCTGGCGCAACTTGACGCTGTCCACGCCCTCAGGCCTGAGCATGACGACACCGATAAGCCTCGCATCGCGATAAGCGGCGAACAGGGTATCGCCGGCTTCAGCGGCAATATCGGCAGCGGTGAAGTCGAGCCCCAGTGGCGTGCGCAGCACGGCGCGACGCAGCACGAGGGCATCGTCCCAACCCGGGGTGCCGAACGCGGGGCGGGTAATGGTCACGGGTCAGCCGGCCTCCGGACGTCATAGTCGCGCAGCAGCTTAGCCCAGGCGCTCGCCCCCATCAGCCCCAGGCGCACGCGACCCGTCATATCCTGTCCCTCAAGGTGCCAATCCGAGACAAACGCTAGCACGTCTGCTCGTCCTGGTGGAGTTATGCAGAATTCATTGGCCGTTCGACTGATGTGAGGCGTCACATCAACTGGCGTTGATCTGTTCAAACACCTATGGTTGGTCGTATCTGTGGAGGAAGTGACGACGTTGGCTGACGGATTGGTGCTTCATCCACTCGATAATCATCTCTGGAACGCCCTGAACGGGGCGTGGGCAGGCTACAGCCGGGCGGTCGGTCGCATCCGGCTGCTGTCGCCCGACATCGCCCGTGTCGTGGCCCTCGAAGCGGTTTCGCCGGCCAACCTGTCGACGCTCGCCTGGGCGATGGCTGTTGGGGAGGAAATCCTCGTCATCGCCCCCCAGGTGCTTCAATCCACCGCTGAGCTCGAGGTGCAATCGGTCAAGCCGGTCCTGCAGATGGTTGCGGATGGGCCAATCCCGGCTGCACCTGACATCGCGACGTTCCGGCTGAGTGTGGCCGATTTTCCGCAGATGCTGGCATTGGTGGATGTGGCGCGCCCGGGGCCGCTTGGCCCACGTGCCCTGGAGCTGGGTAATTTCCGCGGTATCTTCGATGGCGCCAAGCTGGTGGCGCTGGCGGGTGAACGGCTGCGCTTCGACCGCTACACCGAAGTCGCCACCGTCTGCACCCACCCCGACTATCGGGGCAGGGGCTACGCCAGGGCGGTCGTCTCGGCCGTGATGCAGGAAATCGTCGATGCTGGCCGAACGCCGTTCCTCGGCGTCGATGATGGCAACATCGCTGCGATCCGGCTCTACGAGGCACTTGGGTTCACGCATCGCAGCACCTTCTACCTGAGCCTCGTGAAGCGCACCGGCGAGGCCGGGCAAGCTGACCGATGAAGGAGCAACTGGCGCGGATCTTCGCCGCCATCCCGCCTGCCGAGTTGGCCCAGGTTGCCTCCCGTGTGCTCGACGTTGCTGACGCGGACGTGCAATCGGTGGCCTTCGCCGAGATCGAAACACCGCATGCCGATCCTCGAACAATCGGCATCGTTCGGGTCTCGGGGCTTGCGTCGGCGGGCGGCGCCGGGGGCGCCTGGTCCTCGGTGACCAAGCTGATCGACCTCTCGGTGCCCAATGTTCTCGGCACGCCGGTCGACCCGCGCAACGAGGTGCTGGTCTACGAGAGGCGATATTTCGTCGGCGGTGGTGGTGGTCTGAGGCCAGCCAAGTGTTTTCACATCTCGCGGCCCAACGACACCCTGACCATCCTTTGGCTCGAGGATCTGACCGAGGCGGAGGCGCCGCCATTCTCGGTCGAGCAACTGGGCGCCATGGCGTACGACCTCGGGTTATGGAATGCCGGGGCGGCAGCCGAAGCCCCGCTATTCGAGTTTCCGATCGGAAGCGATTTCCAGGTGAAAAGCGCCGAGGGCTTCGATTTCGCGACGCGCGCCTCCGACCTCCTGGCGCTGCGGGACGAGCCGATGGTCCGCGCCATGTGCGCGCACCAGCCGGTGGAGACCGTGGTGGCCTATGTGGCGGCCTATCTCGATCTGGTTGAGCGGTCGAAGAGCTTGCCGCATGCACTGGGATTGGCCGATTGCCCGATCAGCAACTTCTTTCACCGGCCGGGCGAAACCATCGCCATCGACTGGGCCGGCCTCGGCAACGAGCCGCTGGGTGCCGATGGTGGCCGCTTCATCGGATCGGCGCTGAGCTGGGGCAGGCGCTTCGTCGAGGTGGCGCGGAGCGAGCGGCAGCTGTTCGAGTGCTATCTGGCGGGCCTCAGGGCAGGCGGCACCATGGCCGATACCGCGACCTTGCGGAGCGGCTACCTCAGCGAATTGGGGTTCTACCTTGCCTCGATGACGACCCTCCCCACCACCCTGGCGCGGCCGAAAGCCGGCCTGTCGCTCGCCTATTTCGAGAAGCGCCTCGATATGCCGATCGGCGATTTCGGTGCCGCCGCGGCAGACCTGGTGCAACTGCTGCCCTCCTACACTGCGGAAATGCGGGCGCTGCAGGGGCAGTAGGGTAGCGTTCGATCGGACCGCTGGACTCGAGCTGTGGGCCAACACATTTAGTCCACAAAAATTATGGACTAAATTCAAAAATAGCATGGCGTTCTCAATCGGGCCGGCTCTCGCGGCACAATTTGTAAGGGGCTGCCGAGATTAGCAACGGCTGCTCTCGCGCCGGTGCGGCCTGTCGTGGTGCAATTTGCTCCATGTCGAACGTCACGCCCCAGCGCCGCCGAAGCCTCCCACAGCTCCTGTGGTCGCTCAGCGTTCGTGGTGTCCGCTCAGCCGCGCCTCGTCGCTATGTCCTGACCCACGGAGTTGCGTGATGACTTTGCTCGATCCCAATGTGGCCGCCGCGGCCCCGCAGGATGCATTGACCCAGGATGCATTTGCCGACGCAGCCGCATTCAAGCGCGCGATGCGTCACCTGGCGGGGGCGGTGAGTGTCATCACCACTGGACGCGGCGAGCAGCGCACCGGCTTCACCGCGACGTCGGTCTCATCGTTCTCCATGGATCCGCCGGCGATGATCGTCTGTCTCAACCGTTCGTCTTCGTCCTGGCCGGTGGTTCGGGAGCATCAGAGCTTCTGCATCAACCTATTGGCACATGACCAACTGCACGTCGCCGACCGCTTCAGCGGTCGCGGCGGCGCCACGGGTGTTGCGCGTTACGAGGGTGCGGCCTGGCAGGAACTGGCCACCGGCGCGCTGGGCCTTTCCGACGCGCTGACGGTGATCGACTGCGAGCTCGACGAAGCGATCGAGCGCCACTCACACGCCATCCTGATCGGCCGGGTCCGCGCCATCCGCACCCGCGAGACGGCGGAGCCGCTGCTCTATTGGCACGGCGCCTATCGCCATATCTCGAATCTGGACCGCGTACTGACCTCGGCCTGAGGCCGGGGCAGGCCAATCACCACACAACGCGGGAGCTGAAGTTGGACATCAAGCGTATCGACGAGCGGGTCAGCGTCTCACCCCAGATCGATGTCGAAGACGTGGCGCGCCTCAAGGCAGCGGGGTTCGTCGCCATCATCAACAACCGGCCGGACGGCGAGGACACCACCCAGCCGCCAGGCGCGGTGATCGCCGAAGCCGCCGCCGCCGCCGGTCTCCGCTATTTCGCCATTCCACTGGGCCGTGACGGCGTCCGTGACGAGCTGATCGAGGCGACCCGCCAGGCGCTCGACAGCGTCGAAGGGCCAGTTCTCGCCTATTGCCGCTCCGGCACCCGCTCGACCACACTATGGGCGCTCAGCCAGGCCGGCCGCGAGGCGACCGAAGACCTCATCGGCAAGGCCGCGGGCGCCGGCTACGACATCTTGCACCTGCGCGGTCATCTCGACGCCGGAGTGTAGCTCTAGCGCCGCCCTGACCACGGGATCAGCAGTTTCTCCGCCAGGAGCCGAACTGCTGTTGCTGGGTGAGGGGACACGTCGACCGGCCGCTCCTTCCACCTGAGCGGCCGGCTTCGGTAGCGGGGTCGGAAAACCTCTATCCCTTCCCCGCCGCCCAGGCAGTCACCTCAGTCGCATCCCGCTTCCCGGTGATCGCATCGGCCAGCCCCGACGCAATCACCGGACCCAGCTTGAAGCCGTGCCCGGAGCACGCGCTAAGCAGCCAGCTCCTCGCCCCGATCGGCTCGACCACGAAGCGCTCATCGTCGGTGACGGTGTAGTAGCAGACCTTGGCCTCGAGCAGCTCGTAGCGCTCGAACCCTTCAAAGATCTCGCTTGCTGCCGTCTTCACCGCCGCCACGTCCTCCGGTGTCGCGATGCGATTGTCCGAGCCGTCGCCGCGGCGGGTGAACACGTGATCGCCGATCTTCAGCCGGGTGCCGCCGCGCGGTGGCAGGATGTAGCCGCCATGGGTGACGCCCTGGTCGACCAGCACCGGCGCCGCGGCCCAGGCCGTTGCCAGTTCGACCGGCGGCTGCAGGTAGAGCATCACCTGGCGCGAGGGGGTAAGGCGGGGCCGCGCCGCGGGATAGATGGCGGGCAGCCAGGCGCCGGCGGCGATGACGACCACGTCGGCAGAGCGACGCTCGCCGTTCACCGTGAAGCTGCCGGCTTCGGTGTCGACCTCGCTCACCCGGCTATGCGGATGCAGCGCCACGCCGGCCTCGGCCAGCCACCTGGCCAGATCAGTGACGATGCGGCTGGCGAACAGCATGCCGGCGCCCTCAGCTTCGAACGCCTCGGCGATACCCTCCTGGCGCAGCATCGGCAGCCGCGTCGCGATTTCCGCCTTCGACACCGGTCGGTGGGCGATGCCCATGGCGTCGAGTTCACCAGCTGTTGCCTCGTACCAGTCCGAAGCGCGGCGGGCGACATACAGCAGGTTGGTCGGCAGGTAATGCGTCGCGCCGAGATCGCGCCACAGCTCCTCATAGGCCCGGAACGCCAGCGGCATCAGGGCGCCATAACCGCTCAGCCCGCCATAGGTGTGCCGGGTGATCCGGTGCTCGTCGAACGACGAACTGATCGGGTTAGGGATCGCTCCCTGTTCGTAAAGCGACACCCGGGCACCCCGCTTGTGCACCGCCCAGGCCAGCGACAAGCCGCCGATTCCGGCGCCGATGATTGCGATGTGCTGCTGCATCTCTTTGTCCCGTGTTCCTGCTCTCAAGGAGAGGGAAAGCCGTTCGGCGCGTCCACTGCCGCCAAGGACATAGTTTTTCCCGCCATGTGCCCAGAAGGCAAAGTTCTATGCCTCCAGCGCCTCGCTTTGGCGAGCATGTATCTTTATTGTCCATAGAATTAATAGACTAATGGAGATCATCGTGCCGGCACGCGACAAGGCCACGCTCTACCTGCTCGAGCCCAGCTTCGAGGACGCTGCCTTTCCCGGACAGAAATTCTTCTGCCGGCACGGCGCCCTGGTCGAAGGCGTGCTCGGCCACCATCCTGAGGTGCGCGACAAGCTCAAGGTCGAGCGCATCGCTTTCTCGCGCCCGCGCCAGGCGGTGATCGCGGCGATCGGCGAAGCCAACCAGGCGCTGCCGGTGCTGGTGCTGCCGGCCGGTGAGACCAGCCCATCCGCCACCGGCATCGCTAATGGCCATGCCTTCGCCGCTGGCGCCAGCGCCATCCTCGCGACGCTCGCCGAGCGCCACGGCATCCCCCTCATCCATCCGTGAGGCCCCGGCCATGAGCTACACGCTGAGCCTGCTCGATAAGAGCCCCATCGCCAAAGGCGAGACCGCCCACGACGCGCTGAAGCGCACGCTGGCTTTGGCGCAGGCCGCCGAGCGGCTGGGCTTTCACCGCTTCTGGGTCGCCGAACACCACGACACCGCCGACCTCGCCAGCTCGGCGCCGGAACTGGTGATCGCCTGGCTGCTGGCGGGCACGCGGCGCATCCGCATCGGCTCGGGCGGCGTCATGCTGCAGCACTACAGCCCCTACAAGGTGGCGGAGAGCTTCAACACGCTCGCTTCGATCGCTCCGGGCCGTGTCGACCTCGGCGTCGGCAAGGCCCCTGGCGGCCTGCCATTCTCCACCAAGGCGTTGCAGAGCGAACGGGAGGCGGGCAGGAAGCTCGATTTCAACGGCCTCCTCACCGACCTCACCACCTTTCTCGACGGCACACAGGGCCCTGATCGCGCCAAGGCGACGCCGTCACCGGTAACCGCACCCGAACGCTTCCTGCTCGGCGCCAGCGTCGACAGCGCCGAACTGGCGGCGGGGCAGGGCTGGGGTTTCGTTTTTGCCCGCCACCTCAACGGCGACGGAGCGCTGCTGGCCGCGACGGTCGAACGTTACCGCCAGCTTACCGGCCGTTCGCCGGTCGTTGCGGTCGCGGCGATCCTGTCGCGCGATGGCAGCGAGGCCAAGGCGCAGGGCGACCGGTTCCGGCCGCTGAAACTCCACATTGCCGGGCGGCAAAGCGTCACCATCGGCAGCGAAGAGCAGGCCCGGGAGTTTGCTCGCCAGGCCGGCGTCAGCGACTACCGCACCGAACCCGCAACCCCGAGCGTCGTCACCGGCTCGCCGCGCGACCTGCTCGACGAACTCGACCGGCTGAGCGGCACGCTCGGCGTCGGCGAGTTCATCGTCGATCTGTTCAACCAGGGCGACAGCCGCCTCGAAGCGGTCGAGCTGCTGGCCGCGGCGCACGCCGCCGCCGGCCGTGTCGCCATCCCCGCCTGACCCCCTAACGGAGCCCTTAAGATGAGCAAGCGCATCCCATTCGGCATCATGCTGCAGGGCCCGGGCGGCCACATGAACGCCTGGAAACACCCGAGCGTCCCGGCCGATGCCAGCGTCAATTTCGACTATTACGTGCGGACCGCCAAGCAGGCCGAAGCCGCCGGCATCGCCTTCGCCTTCATCGCCGACGGGCTCTACATCAACGAAGTGTCGATCCCGCATTTCCTCAACCGCTTCGAGCCGATCGCCATTCTCTCGGCGCTTGCCGCCGTCACCGACAAGATCGGCCTCGTCGGCACTCTTTCCACCTCCTACTCGGATCCCTTCACCGTGGCCCGGCAGTTCGGTTCGGTCGATGCCATCAGCAAGGGGCGTGGCGGCTGGAACGCCGTGACCTCGCCGCTCGAGGGCTCGGCCAAGAACTACAGCCGTGAAAAACACCCCGAGCATGCGCTGCGTTATCAGATCGCCGGCGAGCATATCGACGTGGTGAAAGGCCTGTGGGACAGCTGGGACGACGATGCGTTCGTCCGCAACCGCGAGACCGGCCAGTATGCCGATTTCTCGAAGCTGCATCGGGTCAACTACAAGGGCCAGTTCCACTGCGTCGAAGGCCCGCTCAACCTCGAGCGCTCGCCGCAGGGGCAGCCGGTGCTGTTCCAGGCCGGCGGCTCCGACGACGGCATCGCGCTCGCCGGTCGTCACGCCGACGCGGTGTTCGCCAACGGCGCCTCGATCCCCGAGAATCAGGAGTTGACCAGTAAGCTCAAGGCCAGTGCCGTGGCGCATGGCCGGCGCTCCGACGACATCAAGGTGTTCCCCGGCATTTCGCCGATCGTCGGCTCGACCGCCGAGGAGGCGGAGCGCAAGTATCGCGAGATCCGCGACCTGGTCAGCGTCACCGAGGCGCTGCGCTATATCGGCCGCTTCTTCGACCACCACGATTTCACCCAATACGACCTCGATGCGCCATTCCCTGAGCTGGGCGACTTGGGCAAGAACCAGTTCCGCTCCGGCACCGACCGCATCAAGCGTATCGCCAAGGAGAAAAACCAGACGCTGCGCGAAGTGGCGCTCGAAAACACCACGCCGCGCAATGACTTCATCGGCACGCCCGATGTGGTCGCCGACAAGCTGATCGAGTGGGTGGAGCAGGGGGCAGCCGATGGTTTCGTGCTCGGCTTCCAGGTCATCACCCAGGGTCTCAACGACTTTGAGGCAGAGGTGCTGCCGATCCTCGAAAAACGCGGCTACCACTCGCGTGAACTGATCGGCACCACCCTGCGCGAGCATCTCGAACTGCCGCGCCCGGTGAACCGCTTCGCCGACGAGGCGGCGGCCAAGGCCGGGGCAGCGGAATGAGCATTGATGTCGCGGAGTTCGTGGCGCTCCGGCACCGGCTCCACTCCGAGCCGGAGCTGGCCTACGAGGAGAAAAACACCAGCGCGCTGGTGGCCGAGCTCCTCACGGGCTGGGGCTACGAGGTCGCGACCGGTATCGGCGGCACCGGCGTCGTCGGAACGCTCAGGCGCGGGCCGGGCGCGCGGACCATCGGCATCCGTGCCGACATGGATGCGCTGCCGATCACCGAGACGACGGGTGTCCCCTATGCCAGCAAGACGCCTGGGGTGATGCATGCCTGCGGGCATGACGGACACACTGCGATCCTCCTCGCGGCGGCCAAAGACATCGCCGCAACGCGTAACTTTTCCGGTACCGTTCGGCTGATCTTCCAGCCCGCCGAGGAGAATGGCGGCGGCGCCCGCAAGATGATCGAGGATCGGCTGTTCGAGCGCTTCCCGGTCGATGCGGTGTTCGGGCTGCACAACTGGCCGGGGGTTCCGGCCGGCGAGTTCCGCTTCATCGACGGCCCGGCGATGGCCTCGGTCGACATGGTCGTCGTCACCATCACCGGCAAGGGTGGGCATGGTGCCCGGCCGCACGAAGCGGTGGATCCGATCGTCACCGCTGCCTCGCTGATCATGGCGTTGCAGACTATCGTCTCGCGCAACATCGATCCGCTCGAGGCGGCGGTGGTCACCGTGGGCGCCATCCACGGCGGCAACGTGCCAAACGTCATCCCTGAGAGCGTCGAGCTGCTGCTCACCGTCCGCGCTTTCTCCGCGTCGGTACGCGAGAGTATCAAGCAGCGGATCGCCGCGCTCGCCGAGGCCCATGCCCAGAGCTTCGGTGCGAGTGCCAAGGTTTCGGCGCCGCGCGGCTATCCTGTGCTGGTCAACCACGCCGCCGAGAACGCCTTCGCGCGGGGCGTGGCGCAGCGGCAGCTGGGGGAGGGGAGTGTCGGTACGCTCCCGCCGATCACCGCCAGCGAGGACTTTGCCTTCATGCTGGAACAGCGCCCTGGCGCCTACCTGTTCGTCGGCAATGGCCCGAGCGCCGATCTCCACAGCCCCAACTACGACTTCAACGACGAGATCCTCGGCATAGCTGCCCGCTACTGGGTGGCGCTGGTCGAGGATTACCTCAGGGCCAACGAGGAGGCGGCAGCGGCATGAGCGACTATTTCTACTACACCACCCCTGACCACCCGCTGGCCGAACCGCTCGTCAACCAGCTGACCGCGGAGTACGACCGGCGCTACGGCGCCTATTTCGGCGAGACGGCCGACAAGGAAATGAATCGCTACCCGGCAGCGCTGTTCGCGCCGCCCGATGGCAATTTCCTCTTACTGCTGCGCGACGGTTTTCCGATCGCTGGCGGCGCCTTCAAGCGCTTCGATGGTGAAACCGCCGAGCTCAAGCGCATCTGGACCGATGAGAACCATCGCCGCCAGGGTTTGGCCCGACGGGTGGTGGCCGAGCTCGAGCAGCAGGCGTTCCGGCAGGGCTTTTCGCGCCTCTACCTCACCACCGGCTTCCGCCAGCCGGAGGCGCGCGACCTCTACCTCAATGCGGGCTACACCCCGCTGTTCGATGTGGATGCCGATCCCGAGATCTACGGCGCGCTGCCATTCGAGAAATTTCTCGTCAACCCGCCGCCCGGCTATGTCCCGACGTTGGTGACCCCGCCCGAGGGCGGCTGGAAGGCGGCGCGCGAGCGCCAACTCGCCGAGCACAGATAGCCACGGCACCGCATTTTCGCAGGCAAACGAACTCTCCGGCGACCCAACAACAGACGCCGATGCTTTGACCCCGCGACGTTAAAGTCTATCATTTTGATAGACTAATAATGACGGGCCCAAGCCCCAGGAACAACGAAGGCACCTCTGAATGGCTACGACCGATGCAAGTTCTGCGAGTGTCGAACTCGACCTGGCGCGCTCCTCCGCCGATCCGGGCGGTTATCGCGTCGTGCCGGCCAAGCACCCATGGCGGATCGCCGGCACGGTGGTGGCGGGGCTGCTGATCCTCGTCACGCTCCACTCGGTGCTCACCAACGAGCGCTGGGGCTGGACGGTGTTCGCCCAGTACTTCTTCGATGGGGCGGTGCTGATCGGCCTCGGCCGCACTCTGTGGCTGACGCTGCTGGCCAGCGTGCTCGGCTTCTTCCTCGGCGGCCTGCTGGCGTTCGCCCGGGTGTCGAAGTCGAAGCTGCTTTCCGGCCTCTCCTGGGCCTATATCTGGCTGCTGCGCTCGATCCCGCTGATCGTCCTGCTGCTGGTGCTCAACAATATCGGCTACCTCTACCCGACCGTCGATATCGGTATCCCGTTCACCGATATCCTGTTCGCCCAGTACGGCACCACCTCGGTGCTCAGCGTCTTCGCCGTGGCGGTGATCGGCCTCAGCCTCAACCAGGCGGCCTTCTCGGCCGAGATCATCCGGGGCGGCATCCTGTCGATCGACCAGGGCCAGCAGGAGGCCGCAGCCGCACTTGGCCTCTCCTGGCGCCACCAGTCGCTGCGCATCGTCCTGCCGCAGGCCATGCGCGCCATCATCCCCTCGGGCTTCAACGAGATCATCGGCCTCGCCAAGGCCACCTCCATTGTCTACGTGCTGGCGCTGCCCGAGCTCTTCTACACCGTCCAGGTCATCTACAAGCGGAACCTCGAGGTCATCCCGCTGCTGATGGTGGCAACGGTCTGGTACCTGATCATCATGAGCGTGTTGTCGCTCGTGCAGTTCGGCATCGAGCGCTATTTCGCCAAGGGCGCCACTCGCGAGGTGCAGGCGCCGCTGCTCGGCCGCTTCCTCGGTCCCAACCGCACCGCCCGGACCATCGCCGCCGTCCGTGCCGCGCCGCAAGCCCAGCGCGCGCCGCTCGCCGCCTTCGATCGGCACAGTCACGATGTCGGCCGCATCGACATCCGCCGCATCACCAAGAGCTTTGGCGACTTCAAGGCGCTCGACAATGTGAGCCTCACGGTCGAGCCCGGCGAAGTGACCGTGATCATCGGCCCCTCGGGCGCCGGCAAATCGACGCTGCTGCGTACCATCAACCACCTCGAGCGGCCGGATGGCGGGTTCGTCTCGATCGATGGCGAGATCATCGCCTACGAGCAGCGCGGCAACGTGCTCTACGAACTCAAGGATCGCGCCATCCGAGAGCGCCGCGCCGGCATCGGCATGGTGTTCCAGAACTTCAACCTGTTCCCGCATCTGACGGCGGTGGAGAACCTGATCGAAGCCCCCATCGCGGTGCAGAAGCTCGAGCACGGCAAGGCCGTCGGCCAGGCGCTCGACCTGCTCGATCGTGTCGGTCTCTCCGACAAGGCCGAGGCCTATCCGCGGCACCTGTCGGGCGGGCAGCAGCAGCGCGTCGCCATTGCCCGCGCCCTGGCGCTGAAACCCAAGGTCTTGCTGTTCGACGAGCCAACTTCGGCGCTCGATCCCGAGCTGGTGGGCGAAGTGCTCGACACGATCAAGGAGCTGGCGAAATCGGGGACGACGATGGTCATCGTCACCCACGAGATCGGCTTCGCCCGCGAGGTCGCCGACAAGATCGTCTTCATGGAAAACGGTCGCATCGTCGAAGCCGGCGCGCCCGAGCGGCTCTTCAACTCTCCCTCACACCCCCGGACGGCCGAGTTCCTGGCCAAGGTCCTCTGACACACAAGGTTTCCTGAAATGCGCCTTCTTTCTCTCGTGCTTGCCGGTGGCCTCGCCGCTGCCGGCTTCGGCGGAGCCTACGCCGCTGAAGACATCTTCGATCTCAGCCCCGAACAGCCCGGTCGCATCCATGTCGAGGCCGATCCGGCGCTGGCCGCCAAACTCCCCGCCGACTTCAAGTGGGTGGTGCCGGGCAGCTTCACTGTGGCGGTTGCCGCCGCCGGCGAGCCGCCGCTCGGCACCTACGCCACCGACGCTGCGACGGTGGTCGGCGCCGACCCTGATATCGCCTGGCTGGTTGCCGACAAGCTCGGCCTGAAGCTCAACCTCGTGCCGGTGGCCTGGGCCGATTGGCCGCTCGGCCTCACCTCGGGCAAGTATGACGCGGTGATCAGTAATGTCGGCGTTACCGAAGAGCGGAAGCTGAAGTTCGACTTTTCGACTTACCGGCAGGGCCTGCACGGCTTCTTCGTTGTCACCGACAGCCCGATCACCTCGCTGAAGCAACCCAAGGACGTGGCCGGCCTCAAGATCGCGACCAGTTCGGGCACCATCCAGGATCGCATCATCAACGAGTGGAACAAGGAGAATGTCGCCGCCGGCCTCCCGGCGAGCGACATCCTCTACTACGAGGACACCCCGGCGGCGCTGCTCGCCATCCAGTCCGGGCGCGTCGATGCCATCTTCAACGTCAATTCGATCTTCACCTACCAGGGCCTGAAGACCGGGGCGATCCACCAGGTCGGCACCGTCAATGCCGGCTGGCCCAACACCACCGAGGTCGGCATCACCACCCGCAAGGACAGCGGTCTCGCTCCGGTGCTGACCGAGGCGCTGAACGCGGTGATCGCCGACGGCAGCTATTTGAAGACGCTCGAGCGCTGGCACTTGGCACCGGAGGCGGTGGAGACCGCCAAGACCAACCCGCCGGGCCTGCCTAAGTACTGAGCTCAGGGCATTTCGCCGTTTCGCTTGAAACGGTGAAATGTCCCCAAAGCTTCTACCAGACACGCCGGCGACAGTGCGAAGCGCCGGACGCATAGCGTCGCATTACCGGGGACACCGGGATGTGCGCCCAGCCTCTTCGCGCCCAATTGGACCCAAGAAAGGCGTCAAAAATGACCCTCATTCGCACGGCAGCCGCAGGCATTCTCGCCGCCGGCCTGCTGTTCTCCGCCACTTCAGGGGCTTTCGCCCAGGGCGGCTTCGACCTCACTCCCGAGCAGACGGCTCGCCCCAAAGCCGAAGCCAATCCGGACGCGATCGCCAAGATCTCACCCGACTTCAAGCCGGTGAAGCCGGGCGCCCTTACTGTGGCGCTGACTGTCGGCGATCCGCCGCTCTCGACGTACGCCACCGACTCCTCGACGCCGGTTGGCGTCGAGGAAGATACGGCCTCGATCATTGCCGACGCGCTGGGCCTCGAACTCGTCCTGGTGCCGGTGGCCTGGCCCGATTGGCCGCTGGGCCTCGAATCCGGCAAGTTTGACGCGGTGATTTCCAACGTCACCGTCACCGAGGCGCGCAAGGAGAAGTTCGACTTCTCGTCCTATCGCCTCGACGTCCTCGGCTTCTACGTGCCGAACGAGAGCAAGATCACCGAGATCAAGGAACCCAAGGACATTGCGGGCCTCAAGGTGATCGTCGGGGCTGGCACCAACCAGGAAAAGATCGTCGTCGAGTGGGACAAGCAGAACGTTGCCGCCGGCCTGCCGGCCGCCGAGTTCCAGTATTATGACGATACCGCCGCGGCGCAGCTGGCGCTGCAGTCCGGCCGCGCCGACGTCGAGTTCAACCCCAACGCCCAGCTCGCCTACCGCGCCGTGGTGAGCGGCAACACCCGGCTCGTCGGCATCGTCAACGGCGGCTGGCCGCTGACCGCCGAGATCGCTGTCGCCACCAGGAAGGGCGCCGGCCTCGCCGATGCGCTCACCGCCGCCATCAACGGGCTGATCGCCGACGGCAAGTACATCGAGGCGCTGAAGCGCTGGGGCCTCGACGCCGAGAAACTCGGCGAATCGCGCACCAACCCGCCGGGCCTGCCCAAGACCTGATCACTAACAAGACCTGACCAGACCTGAGCCCCAGATCGTCCTACCCCTTCCTCGGGACGTAACCGGCGCCGCGTGTCCCCTCTCTCCTTGGCACGCGGCGCTTCAACGCGAACGCTCCCATGACCATCAGCAAGCTCAGCTTTCTTATCCCCGGCAACTACGCGGAGAACGATCCGCATACCGGCCTCGAGGCGACGCTTCGGATCATCGAACTGGGTGAGGCGCTGGGCTATCACGGCGCCTGGGTGCGTCAGCGGCACCTCGAACACGGCATTTCGTCGGCAGCGGTGTTCCTCGCCGCGGCCAGCCAGCGCACGCGCCGGATCGAGCTCGGCAGCGCAGTGATCCAGATCGGCTACGAGAGCCCGTTCCGCCTCGCCGAGGACCTCGCGATGGCGGAGGCGCTATCCGCCGGGCGGCTGAATGTCGGGCTCAGCGCCGGCCCGCCACAGCACCTCGACCTGCTCGGCCCGCTGGTGTTCGACGGCGACTACCGCTCGTTCGATTTCTCGCACCGGCGCATCGCGCGGCTGGTCGAGCTGCTGCGCGCAGAGCCGTTGGGCGAGCCGATCGCCATCCCCGGCGGCAAGGCGGTGCCGCGGCTGCAGCCGGGCGTGCCCGGCCTCCTCGACCGACTATGGTATGGCGGCGGTTCGCTGAAATCGGCCGAATGGGCGGGTGCGAACGGCTTCAACCTGCTGGTCGGCAACGTCACCTCGGGCGAAGGGACAGACGATTTCGTCACTGCGCAACTCAACCAGATCGCGGTCTATCGGGCCCAGGCTCGGGGTGCCTCCGGCCGCATCGCGCTGGGTCGGGTGATCGTGCCGCTCGACAGCGCCAGCCGGACCACGCGGGAGCGCTATCTCGCCTATGCCCAGTCCCGCCATGCCCGCACGCTGCAGCCCAATGGCGACAAGCGCACCCTGTTCGCACCCGACCTGGTCGGCACGCTGGCCGATATCGCCGAGCGACTCACCGCGGACGCCGCAGTGGCAGCGGCCGACGAGTTGCGCCTCGAGCTGCCCTATGAGTTCGACGAGGCCGACTACGCCCAGATCCTCACCGACGCCATCGGCTTGCTGACGAAGTCCTGAATAACCTGCCGAGGCGGGCGTCAGCGACTTGCCCCCCGGTCGAGCGACGCGCTTTTCGCCGACAGCAGTTGAGTACCGCAAAGCCACACGCTCACGTAACGCTCGCTTAACACACAATATCGGAACCTAGGCGCCAATCAGGAGTGCATTGATGGGTGCGACCGTGCTGGCTGCCTTGCTTGCCAGCGGACTAGGCTTGATAGCCGGAGGTTACTATTCGACGGTCGGCTGGATCGTGGTGGGTAACCTGTTGCTCGTGACCACGGCGACGGCGTCGTTCGCGGCGCACGCCGATCTCGTCACGGCCCTGGGCTGGACAGCGCTCTCTATCGTCGCGTTCAATATCGGCCTGATGCTCGGCCTCATCATCCGGCGCCCGGTGGTCCTTATTCCCGCGTGATTGCGTAAAGTTTTACTCAAACGCTGAACCGGGCAGCAAAGTCCAGCTGTCATGGTGTTCCCAATGAACGCGCGCCAGTTGCGCCACAGGGGGATTGCATGAGCGTCCAAACCGCTACGGGTTCGAACCGGAAGATCGCAGCCGTCATCATGGCGGCCATGGTATCGCTGGCCGCCGGCGCGATGTCGACGGCAGCCAGCGCGGGCAGCGTGCACGCGCCTCTCGGCTACCAGGTGATGTGCCTGAAGAACCCCGCCGAATGCAAAGGCGGCGGCAAGGCCAAGGTCGATCTTACCGCCGACGTCATGTCGACGCTGAAGCGCGTCAATGGCCACGTCAACCGTTCGATCAAACCGCGTTACGACAGCGGCGCCGATGTCTGGTCGGCCAGCTCCTCCTCCGGCGATTGTGAAGACTATGTGCTGGCCAAGCGCAAGGCGCTGATCAAGGCCGGCATCCCGGCCAGTTCGCTCCGCATTGCCTACGTCAAGACCCGCAGGGGCGAGGGCCATGCAATCCTGGTGGTCAAGACCAATGGCAAGGATCTGGTGCTGGACAACCTGACAGCAAGCATCAAGCCGCTCAGCCAGTCGGGCTACCGCATCATCTCGATGTCGGGCGCCAACCCGCGCAGCTGGAGCTGATCGGCAAGCCGGCTCAGGTCGGCGTGCCGCGCTTGAGCTTGTTGAGGACGCGGTCGAGCAGCGCCTCATGCTCGGCAAATACCCCAAAATCGTCCGGTGCGCTGGCATGGCCTTCCGTCAGCGCCCGGATGCGTTCGGCTTCAACCAGCACCGGCAGCACGTCGCCACCGGTCTCGATGGTTTCGAACAGCTGCCGGCGCAGATCGTCGAGCTTCGAAATCGTGTCGTTGGCATAGACCATCTCGGCACGATCGGCAGGGAACGCCGCGCCGCCCACCTGCACCAGATAGCTGAGCGACACCAGGTAGTAGCTCGCTTCGCTGAGCAGTTGCTGGTCAAGTTCGGCCAGCGCCTCGGCCGGCGGGGTCGCCTTGCCCCAGCGCAGCGCCTGCTCCTCGAGCGCCGCTCCCAGTTCCTCCCGCGGCACGACGTCGAACGTCGCGCGGATCATCTCCAGCGACAGGTAGCGCGACAGCGCCTCGCGCAGCGGCAGCGCGGCTGGCGCCACCTGTTCGGAAGGGGTAGGGCCGAGGTCTGCCGCCTGCAGCGGCACCGCGGCAACCGACAGGCTCAGCAGCAGGGCTCCAGCCAGTGGCAATAGTCTCGACGCGAAACGCAACTTCAACCTCACGCGATGCAATAGCGCATCCCTATCAGCTAGCGCCCTTGAGGTGGTCGGTAACCGCTTGGTAAGGATAATTTCCGCGCCAAAGCGAGCGAGCCGGCAGCTGATCGCCTCTATCTGGCGGGGCTGATGGATGCTATCGCGTTCATGGTACAATTCTCCATCACGCCGACGCAGGACGGCCATGGCATCGTTGCTTACGCCAGGGCGGACGGCGTCCTCACCCAGCTGAATCAGCAGTCAACCACCACCTCGCATGACTTCGCGGCAAGCATGCGGGCTATTACGCCGAGGCCCAGAACCGATGACTGAAGCCAATTTGATCGTACCGGTGATCCTTGCAGGCGGGCAGGGGACCCGGCTCTGGCCGATGTCTCGTGCGGCTCGCCCCAAGCAATTCCTGCCGCTGACCGGCCCGACCTCGCTCTATCAGCAGACGCTGCTGCGTGTTGCCGACCCGGCGCGCTATCATCCCGCTGTCATCGTCACCAACGCCGAGTATCGCTTCCTCGTCGCCGAGCAGGCACAGGAGGCGGGCGTGCCGACGTCCGCCGTGCTGCTCGAGCCGATGGCGCGCAATACCGCCGCTGCCATCGCCGCGGCAGCGCTGCATGTGCAGCAGGCCTTCGGCGACGATGCGGTCATCCACGTTCTTGCCTCCGATCATGCCGTCGACGCCGATGACAACTATTGGTGGAGCGTCGCCACCGCAGCTGCTGCCGCCCGGGCCGGCCGGCTCGTCACCTTCGGTATCACCCCATCGGCCCCCGAAACCGGTTACGGTTACATCGAGGCAGGTGCCGAGCTCGGCAACGGTGTTCGCGCCGTGGCGCGCTTCGTCGAAAAGCCCGACCACGACACCGCTGAGAAGATGCTGGCCACCGGCGGCTACTACTGGAACTCCGGCACCTTCATGCTCGGCGTCGCGAGCTTCCTCAGCGAGGTGGAGGCGCTGGCGCCCGAGACTTTCAGCGCCGCTGCGGCCGCTGTTTCCGCTGCCAGGACCGACCTCGATTTCATCCGCCTCGACGAAGCGGGTTTCAGCACGGCGCCCAACATCTCGGTGGACTACGCCATCTTCGAAAAATCGAAGCAGGTCGCCCTGGTTCCGGTGACCTTCCCCTGGTCGGATCTTGGTGCCTGGGATGCCGTGTGGAAGGTGTCCGGCAAGGACGCCGCCGGCAACGTCGTCAGCAACGGCAACGCCACGCTGTCCAACACGCGTAACTCGCTGATCGTGTCGGAGCGGGCGCATATCGCCGTCGAAGGGCTGGAGGATGTCGCCATCATCGCGTCGGAAGACGCCATCTATGTCGGCCGCCTGTCAGACGCGCAGCGGGTTGGGCCGATGGTCAAGGCATTGCGGGCCAATCCCGCTACCCAGGGCCTCACCGAGATCCATCGCACGGCCTACCGTCCTTGGGGTGGTTACTCCTCGGTGCTGAACGGCGATCGCTTCCAGGTGAAGCGCCTGTTCGTCAAGCCCGGCAAGAAGCTCAGCCTGCAGAAGCACCACCATCGGGCCGAGCACTGGGTGGTAGTCAGTGGCACCGCCGAAGTGACCGTCGACGGCAAGGTGACGATGCTGACCGAGAATGAGTCCATCTACCTGCCGCTTGGCTGCGTGCACCGGCTCGCCAACCCCGGCAAGATCCTGCTCGAGCTGATCGAGGTGCAAACCGGCTCCTATCTGGGCGAGGACGACATCATCCGCATTGAGGACGAGTTCGGTCGCGCCTGACCGGGCTTGCGCTTCGAGGCAGAGACGCTGATCCGGCCATCGGCGCTGCCCATGTCGCGCTGGTGGTTGCTAGGCGCCGTAATTGCCGCGCATATAGGCTGCGCGTTCTCTTCGGGGCTCTGAATGAAGATCACGATATTCGGCTCGGGCTATGTCGGCCTCGTCACCGGCGCCTGCCTCGCCGATGCAGGCAACCAGGTTGTCTGTGTCGATATCGATGCGGCCAAGGTGGCGTTGCTCAACAGCGGCCATGTCCCGATCTACGAGCCGGGGCTCGAGGCGATCGTCTCCGGCAATCGCGCTGCGCGGCGGCTCTCCTTCACCACCGACATTGCAGCCGGTGTCGAACACGGTGAAGCGCTGTTCATCGCGGTTGGGACCCCGCCTGACGAAACCGGGTCGGCCGATCTCAAATATGTGCTCGCTGTGGCGCGCAGCATCGGCGAGCACGTCACCGGCTTCAAGGTCGTGGCCGACAAGTCCACCGTGCCGGTTGGGACTGGCGATCGCGTTGCCGAGGCCATCACCGCCGAGCTGGTGAAGCGCGGCTTTGCCGCCGACCCGGCGGAACGGGTCCGCCTCGGCCAGCCCGATTTCACCGTCATCTCCAACCCCGAGTTCCTCAAGGAGGGCGCGGCGGTCACCGATTTCAACCGCCCGGACCGCATCATCATCGGTGCGGACGGCACGCCGGCCGGTCGGCGCGGCCTCGAGCTGATGCGCCAGCTCTACGCGCCGTTCACCCTCAACCACGATCGCACCATGGTAATGGACGTTCGTTCGGCCGAGCTCACCAAGTATGCCGCCAATGCCATGCTGGCGACGCGCATCTCGTTCATGAACGAGCTGGCCAATCTGGCAGAAGATCTGGGCGCCGATATCGAGCTGGTCCGTCGTGGCATCGGCTCCGATCCGCGCATTGGCTACAGCTTCCTCTATGCCGGCACCGGCTATGGCGGCAGCTGCTTCCCCAAGGATGTGAGCGCGCTGCGCCACAGCGCGGCGGAGCAGGGGCGCGAATTGCGCATTCTCGCCGCCGTCGAGGAAGCGAACACGGCGCAGAAAGATGTGCTGGGCGGCAAGATTCGCACCCGCTTTGGCGAAGACCTCACCGGCCTGACCTTCGCTGTCTGGGGCCTGTCATTCAAGCCCAACACCGACGACATGCGCGATGCGCCCAGCCGCGTGCTGATCGCCGATCTCCTCCGCCGCGGCGCCGCGATCCGGGCCTATGACCCCGTGGCGATGGAGGAAGCGAAACGCGTTCTGGCGTTCGATCTCGATGGCGGGATGGGGCGGATCGATTTCGTCGAAACCGCGATGGCGGCCGTGACGGGGGCCGATGCCCTGGTGATCGTCACCGAGTGGAAGGTGTTCCGGAACCCCGACTTTGCGGCCTTGGCCAGGGGGCTCGGGCGAAAGGCGATTTTCGATGGCCGCAACCTCTACGAACCCTCGATCGTCGAGGACGCCGGGTTGGCCTATTTCCCCATCGGCCGGCGTCAGGTGTCCTGAGCCTCCATCGATACGACGACGCAAAGCTCTACTTGTATAGCTAGTCGCTGGAAATTATATCTCGTGCGCTTTTTGCTGCCTGGGATGATTTTCGGCGATGCTGACTGCCAAGGGAAAATACGGCCTGAAGGCGCTGGTGCATCTGGCGCAGTTCCCTCCAGGGGAGTTGGCGCTGGTCGCCGACATCGCGTCGGCGAACAAGATTCCGAAGAAGTTCCTCGATGCCATCCTCGGCGATCTTCGCAATGCCGGCATCGTGCAGAGCCGCAAGGGCAAAGGCGGCGGCTATCGCCTGGCCCGGGCGCCCGAGGAGATCAAGGTCGGCTCCATCGTACGCGTGCTCGATGGCCCGCTGGCGCCGATCCCCTGCGCCAGCCACACTCGCTACGAAGCGTGCGACGACTGCGATGTGGCGACCTGCCAGGTCCGCCACACCATGCTCAATGTCCGTAACGCCATCGCCGAAGTGCTCGATCGCACGACGCTTGCGCAAATGCGCGACGCCAATGGCGAGGTCCTGCCGATCGAGCTGCAGACCGCTTAAGATCTAGTGCAGCTCGGCTAGCCGCTTCTCGCCCGCCTCGATGCGGAATGGCAGCACGTTTTCCGGTGGCGGCAGCGGGCATACCGCGAACTCGGTGAAGGCGCAGGGCGGGTTGATCGCCTTGTTGAAGTCGAGGACGATGCTGTTCTCAGTCACCTCCTCGCCATAGAGGAAGCGTGAGGCCGGATAGGTCGAATCCCGCGAGGTCGGGTCGCGGATCACGAATTGCGGCGCCTCCGGCGTGCCGTGCGTGGCGATCAGCTCGTAGGTCTTGCCCTCGTGGGTGAACACCGCCTTGTGCGTCACCGCGACGCCGGTGCGGATATTGCCGGTGGTGTCGACATCCATCTCCAGGGGCGCCTCGAACGGCACCCACTGGGCGGTGATCCGCCAGTCCTGCTGTGCCGGGAAATACTCGATCCCCGGGAACGCGGCCGGCGCCGCCGAAGCGGTGTCGCGGATGCGCAGCGCATTGTCGCCGTTCACCGTGGTGATCTCGCACAGCAGGGTGCCGAGCTGGAACCGCGGCGGATGCTTCTTGTTCGGCGTGATGTGGATCGGCTCGCCGTCGGTCGGCTTGAACGTCACCGTGCCGTCAGGCTCCTGCGTCACCGCCCCCAGATGCGCCGGGCCGGCGGAGAGGACGATGTCGTTGTCCTCGGCGGTCCCGACACTGGCAGTGCCGGGGTCGAGCACAAAGCGGCCGATGATGTTGAGCCAGCCGTTCGGCGCCTTGAGGTTGTTGAGGCGCTTCGCCTTCCAGGCGTCGAGTGCGGCGAGATAGTCGGCAGAGTTAGTCATTGGAGTCGTCCTTGGGGTCAGGCAGATCAGGCAGGCATGCGCGGCACGCTGCCGAGCAGCTTCCGGGTGTACTGATGTTGGGGGTCGGTGAGAATTTTGCGAGTGGCGCCGGCCTCGACGATCCGGCCCTTCTCGAGGATCACCATCTCGTCGCAAAGCGCGGCGACAACGCCGAGGTCGTGCGACACGAAGACCAGTGTCATATCGGCCGCCAGCTTCTGCAGCAGCTCGACGATGCGGATGCGGGTCGAGAGATCGAGCGCGCTGACCGCCTCGTCGGCCAGCAGCAGTTTCGGCTTGGCGACGATGGCGCGGGCAATGGCGATGCGCTGCCGCTGCCCGCCCGAGAACTCGTGCGGGTAGCGCCCGAGAATGCCCGGCTCCAGTCCCACCGAAACCAGTGCCGCCTCGACCAGCATCCGCCGATCGCCTGGAATGCCCAGCGAGCGCAACGGCTCCGAGACGATGCCGAGCACGTTCTGGCGCGGATCGAGCGAAGAGTAGGGATCCTGGAACACCGCCTGCACCTGCCGGCGATAAATCCGCATGAAGCTGCCGCTGCGCGTGTCGAGGATCTCGCCGTCAAAGCGGATCTGCCCCGCGCTTGGCCGGGTCAAGCCCAGCAGCAGCCGGAGCAGGGTGGTCTTGCCGGACCCGGATTCCCCGACCAGACCGACGCTGGCGCCGGCACGGACCTCCAGCGACACCCCATCGAGCACCAGCCGATCGCGGGCATAGCCGAAGCTGACATTCTCCACGCTGACGAGGCTCATGCTGTACCCTCCAGCGCGTCGTCGAACGCCTTGGCGGCCGCGACCAGCGAGCGCGTGTAGTCGTGCTGCGGCGCGCCGAATACCTCGCGCACCGGTCCGGCCTCCACCGCGATACCCCGTTTCATCACCACCACGCGCTCGACGATTTCGGCCACCACCGGCAGGTCGTGACTGATGAACAGCAGCGCCATGCCGCGCTCCCGCACCAGCCCGTCGAGCAGCTTCAGGATCTCCGCCTGCGTCGTCACATCGAGCGCCGTCGTCGGCTCGTCGGCGATCAGCAATTGCGGCCGGCAGGCCAGCGCCATGGCAATCGCCACCCGCTGCCGCTGTCCGCCAGAAATCTCATGCGGATAGGATCGGGCGATGCGTTCCGGCTGGGGCAGCGCAACCTGCTCGAGCAGCGCCAGCACTTCGCGGTTGAGCAGGCTGCCCGTGAGCTCGCGCCCATCCCGCCGGGCTCGCCGCTGCAGCGGCTCGGCCACCTGTTGTGCCACCCGCAGCAATGGGTCGAGCGCCGTCAGTGGCTCCTGGAACACAAACGCCGCCACCATGCCGCGCAAGCCGTTCAGCACCCGGTCCGGCGCCCCGATCACCTGCTGCCCGCCCAGCACCACCGAGCCGCTTGCCTTGATGGCCCGCGGCAACAGCCCGGTCGCCGCCATTGCGGTGAGCGATTTGCCTGAGCCGCTCTCGCCGATCAGCCCCAGCCGCTCGCCCGGCGCGATCGCGAACGACAGGTCGGAAACCAGCGGCTTGCCGTCGACGGCTAGGTTCAGGTTCTTGATGTCGAGAAGTGGCACCATCACGCCACCCCCTCGATGTCATCCCAGCGAAGGCTGGGATCCATCTTGCCGCTGGCGCGGGCTGTGAGTTGGGTCCCAGCTTTCGCTGGGATGACACCGGTGGCTGGGGCAGCAATGGTGACGACAAATAGCCGGAAGCTCATCGCGAAACCCTCCGCGTCGGATCGCCGATGTCGCGCAACCCATCGGCGAGCAGGTTCACCCCGATCACCAGCGACACCAACGCGATGCCCGGCGCGATGGCGCCGATCGGTGCGGTATAGACCGTGCCTTGCGCCTCCTGCAGCAGCCGGCCCCACGAGGCGTTCGGCGGTGGGGCGCCCAGTCCGAGATAGCTGAGCGACGCCTCGGCGATCACCGCCAAGCCGAACTGCAGCGCAAAATTCACCGACAGTGTCGGCCAGATATTGGGCAGCACATGCTGGAACACGATGCCGAGCCACGAGGTGCCCGACGTGCGCGCCGCCGTGATGTAATCCATCAGCAGCACCCGCTTGGCGAGGATGCGCGTCAGGCGCGCGACGATCGCCGACAGCGCAATACCGAGTGCCAGCACCGCCGTACCGAGGCTCGCCGTGTCGCTTGCCGCCACCACCAGCATGGCGATCAGCAGTGTCGGAAAGGCGATGAGGATGTCGAGTGTCGCTGCCAACGCGTCATCCAGCAGCCGCGTCGCGAACGCCGCCAGCACCCCGAGCGTCACCCCGATCAACCCGCCGATCGCCACCGCGGAGATCCCGACAATCAGCGCAATGCGCGAGCCGATCATGATCTGGGTGAAGAAGTCCCGGCCCAGCCGGTCGGTCCCCGCCCAGTGCTCCCAGGACGGTGGCGCCAGTCGTCCGCCGGTCAGCGCCGTCGGATCGTAGGGCAGCCACACCAGCGTCAGCAGCGCCACTGCGACGTGGAGGCCGACCAGCAGCAGCCCGAGCCACAGCGTCAGCGAGCCGCGCGAACGCCGCGCGCTTGCAACCACCGCGCTCATGACACCCCCGCCCGTCCGCGCAACCGCGGATCGATGAAGCGCTGCAAGAGGTCGGCGGCAAAGCCGATCAGCAGCACCAGCAGCGTCGAAATGAACAGCACGCCCTGCACATTGGGATAGTCGCGCTGCTGGATGGCGAGCAGCAGCATCGAGCCGAGCCCCGGCAGCGCGAACACCTTTTCCACCACCACGGCGCCGAGGAAGGTCGTCGCCAGCTCAATCCCGAGGATCGAGATCACCGGCACGGCGCCATTGCGGATGCCATGTCGGACCAGTGCCTCGACGAAACCCGAACCCAGTGCCCGCGCCGTGCGGATGTAGTCGCTGCCGATGACGTCCTGCGTCGCTGACCGCACATAGCGTAGCAGCGATGCCGCGATCACCAGCGCCACTGTCAGCACCGGCAAAGCCAGCGCAACGGCAGCTTCGCCGAAATTCGCCCAGCCCTTCAGCGGGAAGCCGCCCGAGGGGAACAACCTGAGGTTGATGGCGAAGATCGTGACGATGAGGATCCCCAGCCAGAACACCGGAATGGCGATCCCTAACTGGCTGACGATCGAGATCGCCGCCCCGTACCAGCGGTCCGCCTTCACTGCCGCGATGATCCCGAGCGGCAGCGCAATGACGATGGCCAGCAGGAACCCCAGGATGGTCAGCGGTACCGTCACGCTCAGCCGGTTGCCGATCTCGCTGAGCACGCTCGCCTTGCTGACGAACGAGGTGCCGAGGTCGAAACGCGCCAGGTTGCCGACGAAGCTCACGAACTGGGTCAGCAGCGGCTGGTCGGAGCCGACCTGCGTCCGCGCCGCCGCGATCTGCGCTTCGGTCGCGCCGACACCGAGCAGTGCATTTGCCGGATCGCCCGGCAGCAGCCTGAGCAGCACGAACAACACGACCGCCGCGATCAGCAGCGACAGCAGCAGGATGGCAAGACGCCGGAGGAGGTAGGTGAGAATTGTGAATGCTCTGAAAAAATGGACAGCACCGCACTCTAGCGTGCGGCGCTCGTGGCGTCATTGCGGTGACAAGCGGCAGCAGACGGCCCCCTCCCGGCCTCCCCCATGAAGGGGGAGGTGAAGAGTCGAGGCTGTGGCCTCGATCATGCCAGGTGAACCGGCGGGGCACCTCCCCCTTCATGGGGGAGGATGGGAGGGGGCCGTCTGTGTCAGTCTGCGTCCCGCTTACTTCGCCTTCTGGATTCCATAAGCGAAGAACTGCGAGTTCAGCCCGTTCACCGGGTAGCCGGTGACATTGGCGGCTGACACCACGATCTGCGGGTAGAGATAGAGCCAGTTGCTGGCCGCGTCTTCGGCGATGAGCTTGTTGGCTTCCGTCAGCTTGGCGGTCTGCTCGTCGATCGTCGCCGCGGCTTCCGAGTCGGCGATCAGCTTCACCACTTCAGGGTTGTTGTAGCCCCAGTAGAAGTCCGGGTTGCCGTAGAACACGATATCGCGGTGGTTGACGTGCTCCTGCAGGGTCGCCTGGAAGTCGTGCGCCTTATAGATCTTCTCGTACCACTCGTTGGCGGTGATGATGTTGATGTTCACCTTCACGCCGACCTTGGCATACTCGGCCTGCAGGAACTGCGCGACGATCGGGTGCGGGTCGTAATCGGGCGTGTCGAGGGTGAACTCGAAGCCATCGGGGTAGCCGGCTTCCGCCAGCAGGGCCTTGGCAGCCTCCACGTCATAGGCATCGACGCCGGTCAGGTCGACGTACCACGGGTCGGTCGGCGGCACGAACGAGCCGATCAGCGTGCCATAGTCGCCCCAGATCGAGTTGAGCAGCTTCGCCTTGTCGGTGGCCTTGGCCAAAGCCTTGCGCACCTTCACATTGTCGAACGGCGCGACGCGATCGTTCCAGGCCAGCAGTTCCTTGGTCGTCGAGGCACCCTCGGTCACCTTGTAAGCCGGGTTGCCGCTGAACTGCGCCAGCGAATCCGGGCTCTGCACGGAGGTGATCACGTCGACTGCGTTGGTCAGCAGCGCATTGTTCAGCGCCGTCGCGTCGGTGAAATAAGTGTAGATCACTTCGCCGTTGGTCGGGGCGGTACCCCAGTATTTGTCGTTGCGAGCCAGTGCCAGCGCCGAGCCACGGCGCCATTCGCCCAGCGTATAGGGCCCGGTGCCGTCTTCGGCCGCGGTGATATCGGTCGCCTTGTCGTTGACGATCCACACATAGCTGAGGTTGTAGGGCAGCGAGATCGAGCGGGCCGACAGCGTGATCACCACCGTCTGATCGTCAGGCGTCTCGATGCCGGTAATGGTCGACAGGCTCTTCTTGCGCGAGCTCTTCGAGGCTTCGGCGGTGACGCGCTCGATCGAGTATTTCACGTCGGCCGCAGTGAGCGGATCGCCCGAGTGGAAGGTCACGCCCGGCTTCAGCTTGAAGGTGTAGGTCAGGCCGTCTTCGCTGGCGCTGTAGCTGTCGACGAGCTTGGGCTCGACGGCACCCGCATCGGTCAGCTGGAACAGCGCCTCATAGACGTTGCCGTTGAACGCCTCGTTGATGCCCTGGCCGGCGCCGGCGGTGTTGTCGAGGTTCTGCGGCTCATAGAGCGACCCAATGCGGATCGTCGCATTGGCGTCGTAGTCCTGCGCCATCGCAAGCGGCGCCACAGCAACGCTGCCCAGCAGCGCAGCGGCGACCAGCGCGCGGCGGATGGAAATCTGGTTCATTCGGGGAACTCCTGGTTTCGGCGTGGACCGCGTGGATGAAAGCGGTCTCACATTGGTATCTGTGTACCTCGCTGCACCGCAAAACCCTATGCTTTTGCTGGTTGAATCGAACTATGTGCGGCGCTTGAGGCGGAACACTCTTCGGCCGTCGCCCGAGAACGGAAAATCTGGTTCCGAACCGGATTCGCGGCTATAGCCAGACGCTGCGCGCGCACCGGCATGATGCCTGCGTCGGGTAGGCCGTTTGATGGTGGAAATGATGGGTAGCGGTAGCACGCAGCGAGTTCTGGTAACGGGCGGCGCAGGGTTTCTCGGCAGTCATCTTTGCGAGCGGCTCGTAGCGGAGGGCCACGATGTCATCTGTGCCGACAATTTCTATACCGGTTCAAAGGGCAACATCGCGCACCTGCGGGGCAACCCCAGGTTCGAGTTGCTGCGCCACGACGTGACTTTTCCGCTCTATGTGGAAGTCGATCGCATCTTCAATCTGGCATGCCCCGCATCGCCCGTGCACTATCAGCGCGACCCGGTGCAGACCACCAAGACCAGCGTCCACGGCGCCATTAACATGCTCGGTCTGGCAAAGCGCGTCGGTGCTCGCATCCTTCAGGCGTCCACCAGCGAGGTATATGGCGATCCTGAGGTGCACCCGCAGACCGAAGACTATTGGGGGCGCGTTAACCCCATAGGTCCGCGCGCCTGCTACGACGAGGGCAAGCGTTGCGCCGAGACCCTGTTCTTTGACTATCACCGCCAGCACCGCCTAGACATAAAGGTGATGCGGATCTTCAATACCTACGGCCCCCGCATGCAGCCCGACGACGGGCGGGTGGTTTCCAATTTCATCGTCCAGGCCTTGAAAGGCGAACCGATCACGATCTATGGCGACGGCAGTCAGACCCGCAGCTTCTGCTATGTCGACGACATGATCGAGGGCATGTTTCGGCTGATGGAGACGGGCCCGGACTTTCCCGGGCCGGTCAATGTCGGCAATCCCGGCGAGTATACCATGCTCGAGCTCGCCGAACTGGCGATCCGCCTGACGGCCAGCCGCTCCGAACTGGTGTTCATGCCGATGCCGCCCGACGATCCGCGCCAGCGTCAGCCCGATATCACGTTGGCCCGCGACAGGCTGGGCTGGGCGCCGACGGTCGAGCTCGAGGCAGGAATGATCCGGACCATTGCGTACTTCCGCGAATTGCTGGCCGCGTGACGCCGGAATCGGCGACATCAACGCCGCCTGCGGCAGACTCGCAAGGTTAACCAGAGTCGAAGCAATTCCAGCAGTTTGTCGACTGAATGGCGCCGTTGCGCTATGATACTTCGAATAGGCTATGTATCGCCGCCAGTGTTCTTGCCGGCGCGGATCAATTCGATCTGAGGAGGTATTGGGTGAAGGGGTCACCGCGTGTTGCGCAAAGCGCCATGCTGATTGTGACCTTGGCGCTCGCAACCTCTGGAGCGGCGGTCGCATTTGTCGAGGCCAAGGCGTATCTGTCTGCCGGCATTTTGCCCAAGGAGCGCTTCGATGCGTTGGCAGCCGGTGGCATCGATGTCGGCCTCTCAACCGCCTCGCACACCCTCATCCTCAACAACTGCTATGAGGCGCTCACCTCGGTTACCGCTCGCCTGCAGCCTGCCGCTCGCCGTAGCGCTGTCGCGGCCAACTGCCTCCTGGTTGCCGACGGGATCAGTGCAGGCGAGCCTGCAAACGCCTTCGCCTGGTATGTTGCTGCGCTGGCTGCGGCGCACAATGACGATTTGCCCACCATGACGGAGCGACTTCGTATGTCGCAGATCTCCGGACCGAGCGAGCAATGGATCGTCGAGTTGCGGGTCAACCTGGCTGAGGATCACCTGGCGGCACTGACGCCCGAGGTCATGGCGGGCAATGACCGGGACCTCACGCTGCTTGCCCAGAGTCAGCGTGGCGTCGCCTCGATCGCCCAGCGTTATGTTCGCCAGGCGGATTTTCGCGAGCGCATCACCGCCCTGGTCGAACGGTTGCCAGCCGAGCAACAGCAGAGCTTCCTCTACAATGTCCGCCTTGCCGCGGACCAGCTGTCGCGAGGCTGAGATGTCAGGAATCGAGGTCACCGCAACGCGCCCCGCTTCGCGCGGCACGCGCATGGAGACCCGGGCAGGGGCGAGCCGTCAGTCCACCTTCAATGAGATACTCGCCAGGGCTCTTCTGGTGTTCGTGGCGCTCACCCCCATCCCGCTGGGCAGCAATCGCCCCTTCTTCTGGGCGGTGAACGCCCTTGCCGTCGGGTTGCTAGGCCTCATCTACGTGGTCGCATTGCGCCAGACCCGGGAGCCGTTTCGCATCGGCCTCGAGCGCATGTGGCCGTCGATTGTGCTCTATGGCGGCGTCGCGCTCTATCTTGTGATCCAGGCATTGCCCCTGGCGCAATTCGGCGGGCCCGCGATTGCCGCCTTGCTGACCGTCCCGACCGCCGCTGGCGGGGTGGTGACAGGGCAGGCGATCAGCCTTGCCCCGAGTTCTACGTGGCTGATGCTGCTTCGCTGGGCAACTTATGGTGTGCTGTTCCTGCTGGTCGTCCAGGTTGCCTCGCGAACGCATCGCCGCGAGCTGCTGCTCAACGGCATTGTCGCCATCGTCGTGGCTTACGCGATCTTCGGCCTCGCCTCGCTGCTGCAGCTGGGTGACACGCTGCTGAGCATGCCCAAATGGGCCTACGAGGGCAGTGCCACGGCGACGTTCGTCAACCGCAACTCATTTGCTACCTTCCTGAGCTTCGGGGCTGTCGTCACCGTCACCATGCTGATGGGTACTTTCGTGCGGCAAGACGAGGGCGATGGACGCCGGCCCGCAATCGATCCGATCGTGCTGATCTACCTGCTCGCGCTGGCGTTGATCCTTGCCGCGCTGTTTGCCACGCAATCCCGCATGGGAGCGGTGTCGGGTATCGTGGGTTGCCTCGTGGTCGCCATCATGGCCCAGCGTCGCCTGCGCTGGCGGTTGGGATGGTTCCTGTTGTTGCTTCCCGTCGCACTCGCTGCCCTGGCAGCCATCATCTATTTCTATGGTCAGGGTCTGGTAGAGCGTCTCGGCTCGCAGGAGTCGACGGCCGACGTCCGCCTGGATCTCTATGCCCAGGTGATCGAGATGATCGGTGTCCGCCCCCTGCTGGGGTATGGCGGGGGAGCGTTCGAGCAGGCGTTCCAGTTGTTTCATCATCTGCCAGTCAGCCCGGACCTCGTTTGGGACCGGGCACACAACACCTACCTCGCCCTTTGGTCGGAACTGGGAATCGTTGCTGGTTCCATCCCCGTGCTGCTGGTCGGCATGGCTGCGGCAAAACTGGCCTGGAACAGCTCTCGCGCCTCTTCGGACTGGACCGGACGGGTCGCTGCCGTCGGCGTCGTTGTGGTGGCCGCGATCCACTCGCTGGCCGATTTCAGCCTGGAAATTCAGGCCAACACCATACTGTTCGTGCTGCTACTCGGGCTCGGTACCTCGGCGGCAATGAGCAAACGGAGCCATACCTAGTGTTGCGCGCCATGAATGCACTGTTCGGCTCTCGTCGTGCGCCGCAATCCCTGGCAGCAAGGGAACGCTTGAGCGCTTCTGCACGGCCTGCGCTCGTCTATGCAATCGGGGACGTTCATGGTTGCCTGGCCGAGCTCCGCCAGCTCGAGCGGCTGATTGAGGCAGATGCAGCCGGCACACCAGGCGAAAAGTGGATGGTCCTTCTGGGGGACTATATCGATCGGGGACCCCAATCGGCCCAGGTGATCGATCACCTGCTGGCGCCCGCTCCGGCCGGGTTTCGTCGTTTCACCCTTGCCGGAAATCACGAGCAGATGCTTCTAGATTTCCTTGCCGCGCCACAACAGTCGGCCGAATGGCTCGACTATGGCGGCGTCGAGACGTTGACGTCCTATGGCATCGACGCGCGCGACGGCGGAGGACGCCCCGCCATGCTGGCCAGGTCGCTCGAGGCGCAGATGCCGCGGTCTCACCTTGAGTGGTTGCGGCAGCTGCCGATCAGCCTCGAGACCCCCGGCTTCTTCTTTGCCCATGCCGGCGTTCGCCCGGGACGGACGTTGGCCGAGCAGCTGGACGGTGACCTGATGTGGATACGCGAGCCGTTCCTTGGGGGCGCCACAGGCACCGGCAAGATCGTCGTGCACGGGCATACTCCCGAAGCTGAGCCCATGCGCCTGCCGTGGCGCATCGGTATCGATACCGGCGCTTTCGCAACCGGGCGGCTGACATCTGCCCGCATCGACAAGGGTGGCGAGATCAGCTTCCTCTCCACTGTGCCAAACATCCCCATGACCGCCCCCCCGGCGTTCAGATCTGACTGAGGACTTCGCGAGTTCATGGAAGACGCCGATTTCGATCTCCGCCGATTGCTCGGGCTGCTGCAGCGGCAGCTGCGCCTGATTCTCATCGTCCTGGCGCTGGGTGTCGGCATCACTGCCCTCGTCGTGTTTTCGCTGACGCCGGTCTATCAGGCCTCAGCCCTGGTCGAAGTGACGTCGCGCGACCGCAATTTGCTCGACCCGAGCGGCGACTTCGACATCGGCGCCAGCGACATGGCTCGCGTTGCGAGCGAGCTCGAAATCATGCGCTCCGATGCAATGATGCTGCGTGTCATCGACAAGGAGGCGCTCACGTCAGACGCCGAGTTCGGGCCGAGGCTCGGAACCATCGATCGGCTATTGTCCTTCCTGCAGATCCGCCAGCCGACGCTGCCGAGCGGTGAGGCGGCGTTGCGCCGCGTGCTGCAGAACCTGAAGCGCGCTGCCGGCGTGAGCCAGGTCGGGCTGTCGACGATCGTTTCGATGTCGATCCGCTCCACCGACCGCAACCGGGCCGCCGAGATCGCCAATGCCTGGGCCCAGGCCTATATCAATGCGCAGGTCACCGCCAAGATCGACAGCACGCTCAATGCCCGCAACGTCCTGCAGGCGCGCCTGGGGCAGACACGCGCTTCGATGGTGGCTGCCGAGCAGTCGCTGGATACCTATATCGACGACAACGTGGATCGCATCGTCGGGGAAACCGGCCGGTCGGATGTCGCCGATCTCAGTGGCAATCTGCACAGTCTGATCGCCGCGCGCTCGGTACTTTCAACCAAGTTCAACCAGGCGGAAGCGAGCCTCCGCGACAAGAACTGGGAGCTCCTCACCAACACGCTGCAGTCGGATGCATTGCGCGAACTGCAACGGCAGCGCAGCGCTGCGGTGGAATCGCTCGCCAAGGCGGCAGCGGGGCCGACAGTAGACTTGCGGGCTGAACTTGCCAATATCGAAGAGCGTCTGGGGCGTGTCGCCGACGGGGAGGTGGCGGACTTGCGCCGCGCGGTCACCGACAACCAGTCCAAGGAAACCGATCTGCGTCAGCGGCTGCGCACGGCAGTGCTCTCTAGCTCTCTGCCGGCCGACATGCTGGGCGAGATCTTCGAGATGCAGCAGAGCGCCGAGCTTGGTCGCCAGCAGTATCAGACTCTGTTGTCGCGCACCCAGGACCTCGACGCCCAGGCAACCCTGCAGATCGCTGACAGCCGGATCATTTCCCCGGCGCTTGCGCCAGAACAGGCGGCTTTCCCAAGTACAATGCTCTCTCTGGTGGGAGCGATGATCGGCTCCCTTGCGTTCGGGGTGGGTTTGGCTTTCTTGCGTGAGAACCTGGTTGGCGGGCTGCAGACCGAAGACCAGACCGAGGCTGTCCTCAAGATTCCGGTTGCCACGGCCACCCCACGGCTGAGCGGATCAGCAGGACAGGGTCCACTCGCAGAACTCATGCTGACGTCGCCATTGTCGCAGCTACCCGAAGCCATCAGGCGCATCCGCGCCACGGTCGACCAGCGGCTGCGGCGGTTTGGAACCCAGTCGGCGGGACAAAACGATGCAATAGTCGTGATGGTTACCTCGGCCACCGCCAGCGAGGGCAAGAGCACAATTGCCCTGGCGCTGGCGCGCGCCTACGGCGCCGCCCACAAGAGCGTCTGCCTGATCGACTGTGATCTGCGACGTCCCAGCATCGAGGCGATGGCCGGTCTGCCTTCGTCGGATCGCCTCATCAAGTACCTTGATGAGGATGAACCGGCGATCGGCGCCGCGGAGCTTGTCGTCCGTGACAAGCAGCCGGGGGTCTACGTGATCGGAGCCGGCGAGCGCGCCGACATGCCGACCGACTACTTGATCGGCGGGCCCAACTTCGCCCGCCTCCTGACGCAGGCACGCGCGCGATTCGACGTTGTTATCCTCGATACTCCGCCTGTTGGCCCGGTGACCGACGGCCTCTATCTGGCCGGCTACGCTGATCTCATCCTGTTCGTCGTCATGTCCGGTCGTACCTCGCAAACTGAGGCGCGTTTGGCGCTTGCCCAACTTCGCACGGCGTACCCCGAAGACCGTCCCATCCTGGCTGTGCTGAACGGACAGCAACGTGCCAGTGCCCGCTACAAGAGCAGCTATGGGTACTCGTATTACTCGGAGCCCTGACGCCATGGCGGACGAAGCGATCGGGCCTCGACCAGCCAGTCGCGCGGCGGCTAGTTCTCGGACGAAACACGCAGAGTGGGCCATCTGGGCCCTTATCCTGCTTGTTGCGCTGGGCCCGTTTCTGCTCGACGCTGGCAGTGCCGATGGATCATGGCTTCGTCTGGCGCTTTACCCCGCCTTGCTGGTTTATGTTGCCGTCACACAGGGGGCGCTGTCGGAGCCTCGCCAGCTGATTGTGCTGCCAATAGGGTTGGGGCTGCTGCTGGCCTTGTGCCTTGCCAGCGCGTTGTGGGCGATCGACCCGTCTACGACCCTCAGGCGTTTCGGCCTGCTCGCCATTGTGGCGGTTATCATCTTTATGGTTGTGGAGGGGGCCGGAACGTCCAGGACGCTGGTGGCCCTGCGCTACAGCCTCGCGGTCATTCTTGTACTCAATTATCTCACCGTTGCCGCAAGTCCGCTTGGCGTGCACGGCCTGGCCGGGCCTGAGCCGGCGTTGGTCGGAAACTGGCGGGGTCTCATGACGCACAAGAACAGCGCAGCGATCGGTTGCGCTTTCACGATACTGATCTGGCTCTTCACAGCGAAGGGCGGTTGGTTGCGCTGGACCGTCATCCTGGGCGCCGCATACTTCCTGCTTCGGACGCAGTCGAAGACATCACTGGGAGCACTTGCGATTGCTCTGTTGTTCGGGCTTGCGTTCAAGCTGCTGCCGAGGCGGGCATGGCCTATTGCGATCGCTGCCGCTACCGTTCTCGTCGCACTTGTCGTTGTGGTTGGACAAGACCATCTCGGCGAGATCTCCCAGTATCTCAGCCAGCCTGACGCCCTGACGGGCCGCGGCGACATCTGGCGGATAATGCTCTCGTACGCGAGCACCAATCCTCTGCTGGGAGCCGGTTACGCCTCTTTCTGGGATATCGGGCCGGCAAGTCCGGTCTTTGCCTATACTCGCGACAGCTGGGTAACCACGATCGCGCACGGGCACAACGGATACCTGGACATGCTGGTCCAGATTGGGGTCCCCGGGCTCATTCTCGGCGTTTTCGTGCTCATTATCGCTCCGGCCTGGAGACTGCTGGTGGCGGATCGTCGCGCCCTTTGCAGCGGGCCCTTTCTTGCCGCGGGCCTGGCCTTTTACGCCGTTCGAGACGTCACCGAAACGTCCTTCCTGACGGGTGACAAGTTGAGCTGGGTGTTGATCCTGTTCATCCTGGCGCTGATTGGGGCCAATACAAGGCGCCGGACGAGCACAATTGCGGCGTGCCAGCGAGCCGACGAACGCCGGGCCCCTCGCTAGCAAAGCAGGCCGACGCTCCGGGAACGAGTTGCGTCAGGCGGTCATCGCCCCGTCGGCAATACTCGGAGATCCGACAGCAGGTTCTCCACTATGGTGTTCCAGTTGAGTGCACCAGCCGCGGCAGCTTCGGCGCCGGCGCGTAATGCTGCTGCCCTCGCCGGGGCGTCGGCCAGCGTCAGCATGGCTTGTGCCAGCGCCTCCGGAGCGTTGGGCTCAATCAGGATGCCATTGAGGCCATCGACGACTGCGTCGCTCAAGCCGCCGACTCGCGAGGCGATCACGGTTCGACCATTGGCAAATGCCGCAGCCACAACACCGCTTTGCGTCGCGTCCTTGTAGGGTACCAGCACCGCCTCTGAGCGCTGCATCAGTTCGATGGTTTCGTCCCTGCTCAGGTACTTGTCGATGATCTCGGCGCCGCTGGCGGAGAGGCGCGGCCCCAACCGCTGCAACTCCGGACCACTCCCAGCCACTATTACGCGCAATAAACGGCCTCTGGAGCGCAACAGCTCAAGTGACGAGGCGAGGACATCGAGACCCTTGTACGCTTCCATCCGGCCGAAGAACAGGAACTGCCCAGGCGATGGCGCCAGGCGTTGCGCGGATGACGGTCCAAGGATTGTCCCGTGCACGCTGGTGAGCAGCTGCTGTGACGCTGGCCGTCCCATCGAGTCGTAAAGCGCGCTGCAGAAGGCCCCATGGAGCACGGCAACGTCGGCCCGTTGTCGAACCGCGTTTCTCAGAGGCCACGTCTTGGCGGCGATCGGGCTGTCGTTTCCTGAATGCGGCTTTGGGTCGTGTACCGTCAGCACCGTCCTTGTTCGCCCCTTGAGCAACATTGTAAGCACGGCATTGACGGCGGCCGCTCGCCGTCCCGTCGCCTCCTGAAAATGGACGAAGTCCGGGCGTAGCCGCACGACCTCGCGCAAGACCCTCAGTATCGTGCCCGGCGTGCCATACTCGACCAGTCGAAGCTGCACCCGGCCATTGATCGCCCCCGCTTCGCCGACTTCGGACTGGAAGAGCACCCGATTACAGAACAGCGTCACCGGCATGCGCTCAGCCAAGGCGTTCGCATAGTTCCAGCAGTATTCTGGAAATGCCGGAGCAAGCAGAACCGCAGAACCCATCATGTCCTCCAGCGCCGGGTCAGGGCGGTCGTCAGCCGTGTCCGCTGCTCGCTGTTTGCGAACAGCAGAAAAGCCGCTCCCGCGCAAAGCACGGTGAAGATGCAGCACTCGAGCACGAGCAGCGGAAGCGACCGCTCAATCGTGCTCGCCACGGCTCGTACGCCGTAGCCTATCGAAAGAAACACCAGCAGCGGCAGCAGGTTGGCGAACTGCAATGGCAGACCGCCAAGGACCTCACGGACAGCCAGGCAGCGGGCAAAGTTCGTGATCCCAAAGCCGACCGCCACAGCCAGGGCCGCGCCGGCTGCGCCGAACACGGTGGTTAGGTAGATGAGCAGCAACACCGTCACGACAACCGATCCGCCCAGGATCAGCGTCTCGGTCCGATGTCGCCCGGTCATCGAAAGCGCGTAGCCGAGTGGAGACAGCACTCCACTGACAAACCAGCCCACTGCAAGGAGGACGGAAAGTGTTGAGGTGAACTGAAACTCGGGACCGAACAGCAGGTCCAGCTGCGTTCCGAAAACTGCAACGCCCGCTGCCAGGTACCCGGCAACCAAAGCCGCGAGCCTCACATAGCGCCGAAGCACGTCGCGGATGGCTCCGACATCGCCCGCCGCATACATCGTGGCGATTTCTGCTCCAAGCGTCTGGCTCATCGCTGTTGGATAGATCTGGATGACTTGCGCGATGCTGCTCAACGCGGCGTATTCGCCGGCAGCTTTCACGGACACCAGGTTTCCGACCACCAGCACGTCAAGAAAGCGCATAACTCCGTAGAGCAGCAAGCTGAAGGCCATCCACACTGCTTCGCGCAGAATTGTGGTGGCGCGGCGCCAGGCATCCTTTAGCGCAGTCGCGTCAAGACGCAGCCGCTGCATAGGGAATCGGCCCATACCCTCCAGCACCAGCACGTTGAGCGCCAGCGCCGCAACACCGGCCCATGCCACTCCGGGCAGACCGAGGCCGAGCGCGATGGCGACGATCGTCAGCAGCAATCGCAACGCCGGCTGACCATAATTCGTGATCACTGCGTAGCGAACGTGCAGTTCCGTTGCACGGTGCACCGCACTGCTCAGTTGCAGGTCCGCGGCAAATATCCCCCCGATCAACGTCACCACGAGCAGCATGGAGAATGCTGGAAACACAAACACCTGCGACTCCAGCAACGGCCCGATCCATAGAAACGTGACGGCTACTGCCAGAAGATTCAGCCCGACCACAACGACACGGCAGAGCGCGTAGACCAGTTCGAATTCCTGGCTGCGTCCCCCGAGCAGCCTGACATGCTTGAGCAGGGCAAGATCGAGTCCCAGCGGGGTCAGGAAAAGCAGCGCCAGGGACAGGTTCTTCAGAATCGAATGAACGCCAAAAGCCTCTGGCCCCAACGATCTGGCGATAACCACTCCAAGCAGGAACACGGCGGCCTGCTGCCAGAACAAGCCGAGCGAGATGATCAGCGAACCGCGACCGAGGTTGCTCATCGCTCGTCAATACAATCAATGCGTTGCCACGATGAGGATGCGCTGCCCTGTTCGCCAGCAGATCCGTTGTGCGCAGCGCGCTCGGCTTCGATATCGATCACGCCCCAATCCTCGGTCGGCTGAGGACCTGCTCGTAGATGGCAAGCAGCTTTTCCATGTAGGCGTCCATCGTGAACTTCTGATCGTAGAGAGCTCGTCCCTGGACACTGAGTTCTGTTGCCACTCCCGGCTCAGTCTTGAGCTTCAGCATTGCCGCCGCCAGCGCCTCAACATCGCCAGGGGGGACGAGGATGCAGTTCCGACCGGAGGTCATTATTTCGGGGATCGCCCCTACTGGAGTAGCGATCACCGGCAACCCTGTACTGATTGCCTCGAGAATAACCATGGGCACCAACTCGAAATGCGATGGCAACACCAACGCGTCGGCCTCGCGGATCACCTTCTCAACGCCTGGCCGATCGAGCCAGCCGGTGAAGACACAGCGCGGTGCGATGCCCAACTGGGTGGCCTCGGCGGCATAACGGGATACGGCTCCCCCGCCGGCCAACGTGGCTGTTACGTCGTGACCTTTATCGATCAGTAGTTTTAACCCCTGCAGAAACTCCGATACCCCCTTTCTCGGCGCCAGGTTTGCCACAAGGGCGTAGCGCATCGGTGACGGATCTCGACGTGGCTCATATGAATACCCCAGGTCGTTTGTGGCGTTGTGCAGTACCGCCACGCGATCGGGCGCCGCCCCGATCGTCTCCACCAGGAACTCACGCATGCTTTCGCTGAGAACCATGTTCAGATCTGCCGCGAGCACCGTAGCTGCAATCCACCGGCGCATGCGAGGCGACGACGTCGGAAAAAGGCTGGAGAATTCTCCACCGTGATGGTGAAGAACGGTGTGCATGCCGAGTGCCTTGCCCAGGCGCAGTATGACTCCCTTGCGGATGAAGCTGCTGCGCTCCGAAACCTGGACGTGCATCAGGTTCGCCCCGCCGAGACGCAGTCCAACGGCCCGCATGGCCGCGACCAGCAGGAAGGCGGGGGATAGGCCAGCGTGCCCAGATCCCCGCGTATCAAGCACCTCTACCGGCACTTCGGCACGGTTTGCACGCAACCAACTCTGGATCCCCCGGCTGACCGATCCCATGCCGCCTCCGCCGGCAACCCCGCCCGGGGAAGCAATCACCAGTCCTCTTATGCGTGAAGCGTTGTTGGTCATCGTTGGCTTAGCAAACAGGGGATGAAGTATGCGCCATGGTGAATCTACCCGGCCGACGGCAATAAGGGGCGCCACCTTCGCTCGCCGGCTCGTCGGCAGCAACGCCGCACGCGACGCGCGGCGTCGATCGAACCCGATCTGACATCGGATGTCTGCGTGTTCCCCTCACTTCGGTGGCCGTCCGTCGGTCAGGTCTTGTCCGCTGACCAGCAAGAACAGCAGTTTCGGCGCGCCAAGGATGTATCGCCGCCACAAGCGGCCTGGCTCATTGACCAGTCGGAAGAGCCATTCAATGCGCAGCCGGCGCATGATCTCGGGCGCGCGCTTCTGGCGGCCGATCAGGAAGTCGACCGCCGCCCCGGCACAGATCGCAGCGCCGGAAGATCGCTTCTGTTTGAGCGCCAGGGCGAATTGTTCCTGCTTGGGAGCGCCAAGACCGATGATGAGGATGTCCCAGTCTGCTGTGGCTGCCTGTTCGGTCGCCGCGTGAAACTCCGGGGACCCGATGTCCATGTGCGAGGGCGACGCCACGAACCTCAGGGGGCGGGCAGGGTGGCGCTGCCGCAGAATGTCAAATCCTTCGCGTCCGATACCGATAACGCCGATCGTCACATGGGCGAACGCAGGGTCCTCCACCAGGTCCTTGACGAGATCAGCCCCCGGGTAGGTGAACAAGCGGATGGACCGCACGCGGGCCAGCAACTCCAGTACCCTGCTGTCGCAGACAACGATGTCCGCGCCGTCATAGCCATCGCGCAACTGCCGGCCGCGGATCGAGTCCTCGCGCAGGATGTTCACGTGATCGACATTGGGCGTGACGACGAAACGAAAGCGATCGCTGCTGTCGAGCAGCACGCGTCTCAGATCGTCCTGTGTGCCCTCGAAGAAGTCGATGCCCATATACTTCAATTGCGTTTCTGCCCTCGAGGTCCGAGACAGTGTTGCGCGCAAGTCGCGCCACCTGCCATCGAGTTGGAAACGAACAAACCGCCGTCAACGTGGATGACATCGCCCTGCTGGAGGGCTTGGTCGTATCTAGCATCGTCTCGTGCGGGGAGAGACTCTGACCACGCATCATAGGATGACATGAGCGCAGTCTAGCTCCCGGATTTTTTCAATGGCAACCATCCCCTTGCTTTTGGTTACCTTTTGACTATTCGCCCGGTCGTTACGGCTGCCTTCGCGGCGACTAAAAGCCCCGGCTGACAACGACGTTACGCCTCGCGTTGCACCAAGCGGTCGGGCGGTCAAAAGTCCCCTGCCGGCGCGACCAGAACGCTGATTTTTCTGTCCTCTACCACCGCTCACGCTAAGCTCCTTGCCTACGAGCGAGTGAGTCCCGATGAGCATTTCCTACGACGCCATCCTTGCCGACATGGTCACTGTTGCACGCGAGGCAGGAGCCCTGACGCTGGGCTATTTCAAGCGCTTCCGCGACATCGAGATCGGCATCAAGGGACCGGCGGATTTCGTCTCCGACGCCGACAAGGAATCCGAGCTGCTGATCCGCAAGTTGCTGTTCGAGCGCTATCCGGACTGGAGCTTTACCGGCGAGGAGTTCCCGCCCGTCGACAAGGCCGACCAGGAGTATCGCTGGCTGGTCGACCCGATCGACGGCACCACCAATTTCATCAACGGCATGCACTACACCATCTCGATCGCGCTCCGCCGGGGCAGCGAGACGGTGATCGGGGTGCTCTACAATCCGCCCGCCGACGAGATGTTCACCGCCATTGCGGGAGAGGGCAGCTTCCTCAACGGCGAGCGGCTCGAGGTCTCCGAGCAGACCGATATCGGGCTGATGAACATCGGCACCGGGCTGCCCACACCGGGCCTCTCGCTTTATCCCGGCGCCTATGAGCGCCTCGATGCCATCCGGGCCCCGGTTGGGGCTGTCCGCATCGTTGGCAGCGCTGCCAATTCCTGTGCCTATGTCGCGATGGGCCGGCTCACCGGCTACTACGAAGAGACCGGCTTCACCGACACAGCCGCGGGCATCCTGTTCGTCCAGGAGGCCGGCGGCATCGTCACCGACTGGTGGGGCAGGGGGCCGGAGTACTACGAGCAGACCGGCGCCATGATCGTCGCCAACAAGGCGACGCATGCGTATCTGATCGACAAGCTGAAGGATGTGCCGAAGAAGGAAGCGAAGCATCCGAAGGGGGTGTGAGGTTGAGTCTCACTGTGAGAGACGGCCCCCTCCCATCCTCCCCCATGAAGGGGGAGGTGCCCCGCCGGTGCACATGGCGCGATCCAGCCACCCACTCGACTCTTCACCTCCCCCTTCATGGGGGAGGCCGGGAGGGGGTCGTCTGCTTCAGTCAGCAGCCAGCGCCGCCGCCACCCCGTCCGGGTCGTCCGTCGTGATCTGATCCACCTTCAGCTCGAGCAGGCGGCGCACCACCGCCATCCCCTCATCGTCAGCCCGTCGCACCGTATAGGCATCGATCCGCCGCCCATGTGCATGGAATGCGCCGATGAGGTCGTACCCATCGCGGTCGGCTTCCAGCACCAGGCGATACTCGAGATAGTCGAGCTCCGATTTCGGCGAAGCTGCCACGGCGTCGGCAACGAACGTCGCGTAGTCGCGCGTCGCCATCAGTCGCTCCATCGCGCCCTTGTGGCAGGGGTCGTAGCCGATCCTCAGCCCTGGCGTGCTGTCGGTCAGCATCCGAACCGACTCCGCGTCGCCCGACGACAGGATGAAGTGCCGTGCCACCGGCTTGAGCGCTGCGGCGAAGCTGGCGATCACCCGCGGGTTGAGCGCCGCCGCATCTTCCTTGCAGTCGAGCTGCAATAACCCTTCCGGATGCGCGCCGTCGCGCACGATCAGCGCCGCGAGGTCCTCGAGCAGCATCACCTTGTCATCGATCGGCTGCCCGTCATTGTTCCTGAGATGCAAGCCGCGCAGCGTTTCCGCTGAGGTCTGCCGCACCAGTCCGCTGCCGGTCGTCTCGCGCTCCAGCGACAGGTTGTGCAGCACCGCCATGCCGTCATCGGCATGGATCACCAGGTCCACCTCGACGCTGGCGCCGAGCTGCATGCCCTCAATGATCCGCCGCCCGGTGAACACCGGATCGGAGCCTCTGCGACGTCCACGATGCCACTTGAAGAACGTGCGATGACCCGCGCGGGTCACCGAAATCGCGTCGGCCATGGTCTTAGTTGCTCCGGTGGATTGCCGCGTTGTCGCGATAGGCCGCAAACGCTCTCGGCTTCAGATCGATCGGTTGGCCATGCGACCAGTCGCGCGCCTCGCTGGTCATCGACTTGAGACGTGTGCCATCGGGCAACTCGATATCGACGATGGCATGGGTGCCGTAATCGGTGACGCGGTGGATTTTGGCCATGCCGCCGCCATTGGCCGAGACGATCTCGAGCGCCTCCGGCCGCACCGCCAGCGTCGCCGCGCCGTCGCCCACCGGCAGCGGCACGGTGAAACCCGAGTGCGTGAACGTGCCATTGGCCACTGCGCCATCGACCAGGTTCATCGTGCCGATGAAACCCGCAACGAACGGCGTCGCCGGTTCGCGATAGACCACGTCCGGTCGTGCCGCCTGCTCGGTCCGTCCATCACGCATCACCACGATCCGATCGGCCAGCGCCAGCGCTTCATCCTGCCCGTGCGTCACGAACAGCGTGGTGATCTTCAGCCGCTGCTGGATGTCCCGAACTTCTTCGCGAAGTCGTTCGCGCAAGTGTTGGTCGAGACTCGCGAAAGGTTCGTCGAGCAGCAGGATTTTCGGCTCCAGCACCAGCGAGCGCGCCAGCGCCACGCGCTGCTGCTGGCCGCCCGAAAGCTGCGTCGTCGCGCGGTGGCCGAAACCGCCGAGCCCCACCAGTTCCAGCACCGCTTCGACCCTGCGCTTGATCTCGGCCTCCGGCAGCCGCCTGAGCTTCAGTCCGAAGGCCAGGTTCTTGAACACGTTCATGTGCGTCCACAGCGCGTGGCTCTGGAATACCATGCCGGTCGGCCGCTTCTCGGGCGTCACGCGCGTCACGTCCTCACCGTCAATCGCCACATGCCCCGACGTCGGCGTCTCGAAGCCGCCGATCATCCGCAGCAGTGTCGATTTGCCGGAACCGGAGGGGCCGAGCAGGCACACCAGTTCGCCGTCGCCGACGGTCAGGCTGAAGCTGTCCACCGCCTTGGTGGCGCCGAAAGCCTTGGTCACATCTCTGATTTCGAGCACGGACATGCGTGGATTCCTTAACCGCCAAAGCCCTTGGCAAAGCTGCCCGAACTGATGACGCGGCGCGCGAACAGCAGCGCGATGAAGCTCGGCACCCAGAGCAGTACGGAAAGCACCGCGCCATACTGGATCACCGGCTGGTTGTTGATGAAGCTGATCATCAGCACCGGCAGGGTGCGGATCTGCGGTGCGCCGATGAGCCAGGCGCCCTCGGTTTCATAGAACGTGCCGACAAAGCTCAGCAGCACCGCCGCCGCAATGGTTGGTCCGGCCTGGGGCAGGGTGATCGACCAGAACACCCGGAACGGCCCGGCGCCGACGTCACGCGCCGCTTCTTCCATCCGCCGGTCAACCGCCTGGAACGCCGCCACGGGGATCCAGATCATGAACAGGAGCGTGCCCACCAGCTGGATCAGCACCACCCCCCAGAACGTGCCGATCAGGTTGAGCTGCAGGAAGATGCCGGCAATAGCGACGAGCAGGCCGAACTTGGGGAAGGCGTGCCCGGCGAGGAACGAGAAGAACAGGATGCTGCGCCCCGGAAAATCCATCCGCGCGAAAGCGTAGGCGGCCGGCAGGCAGATGATCGCCGAAAGCAGCGTCACCATGGTTGCGAGGCTGAGGCTCATGGTGATCGAGCTCCACACATCGGCTCGCGCCAGCGTCTGCTGCCAGAACTTCAGCCCGAACTCCTGCGGGATCACCGAGGGGTAGCGCCACACATTGGTGAAGGCCCAGGTCCCCACCACCAGCAGCGGGAAGACGATGACGATGGTCAGCGCCACGGCAAACAGGATGCCGGTCCAGTCGATGCGCTTTTCTACGAGGGTGTGCGCCATCTCACGGATTCCGGTTTTTGGCGACGGAGCGGACGTAGAACAGCCCGAACACGATGCAGAAGCAGAAGGCGATCACCGCCTGGGTGATGGCGTTGGTCGGATCGTTCAGGTCGCGGAAGGTGCGCTGCATGAACGGCCCCATCATTTCCGGCGCCGCAGGCCCCAGTACATAGGGCAGGGTGAAAGCCGAGAAGATCCCCAAGACGGTAAAGCTCACCGCCACCAGGATGGAATTTGAGATGCGCGGCAGGATGATGTGCCACAGCACCGCCAGCCGCCCGGCGCCGACATCGCGCGCTGCCTCGATCGACTGGTTGGAAACGTTGCCCAGTCCCGAGAGCAGGATCAGTACCGTCAGCGGAATATTGTCCCACACCAGCCCGATCACCGGCCCCCACGGCGTCAGGTAGGGCGAGCGGATATGCGGCAGCCCGACCGAGTTGAGCAGCAGGTCCACCGTGCCGTTCGGCCCCAGCACGCGGATGATCGCGTAGCTCAGGATGATCGAGGGCACGAACATCGGAAAGATCGCGAGGCCCTGCACGTAGGCCGCGAGCCGCCCCTTGGCGAAGCGCAGGTAGAGCGCGATCGGCAGGCAGATCAGCACCAGGAGCAGGGCGCAGATGCCCGTCGTCCACAGCGTCACGCTGAGGTTGTTGAGGCTGTACTGATCGGTGAAGAAGAACTTGTAGGTCTCGAGCGAAAAGCTCCTGCCCGTCCCACCATCATTGGGCAGCCAGATGGTCCGTCCGATGGCCGAAATGATCGGCCAGATGATCATCCAGACGACCAGGAATACCGGAATGGCGACCAGCAGGAGGCCCGTGAGCCCCCTGCGAGTCTTGGTTCCGACGATGTCGCTCGTGGCCGAAAGGCTCACGCGTTGCGGTCCACGTTGGGCGCAACGTTGCGATACCAGCCATCATTGATGGCCTTTTCCCAGTCACCACCCGGGAACGCCGGAATGGTGGTCGGGATCACGTCCTTGTACTTCTCGCGCAGGTCCTGGCTGACATAGTCCCAGGCAACGCCCGGGAAGCCGCCGAGTTCGCTCAACACGGCCGACTGCACTTCCTCGGTGAGGATGAAGTCGGCGAGCTTCAGCGCTGCGTCCTTGTTGACGCCATTCGAGAGCACGACCGAGCGCGAGAAGCCGCCCGGCAGCGCCAGGTCCTGCAACTGCACGAGGCCGGTGGTCTCGGGCAGCACGCCGGTGTTGATCGCCTGGATCGCCTGGTCCGACCAGGCCGGGATCATGGTGACCGCCGACTGGCCCAGCAGCTGGATCGACTGGGTGTTGCCCGAGGTGTAGGCGCCGTTGTCGAACAGCGAGCCCGACAAGTCCTTGAGAATGTCCCAGGCCGGGTTCAGCGCTGCGTCGCCGGCTTCCTGCGTGTAGTTGTCGATCTTGAACTTGCCGAGGTCCTTGCCGTTCGCCTCGAGGATGGCGCGGCGGACGAAGTTGCCACCCGAACCGCCCTTGTCGGGACGGTTGTAGATGAACTGGCCGGGGTTGGCCTTGATCCAGGTGACGAGGTCGGCAAAGCTCTTGGGCGCATTGGCCGGATCGAGCTTGGTCGTGTCATAGGCGAGCAGCACCTGCGAACCGCGATACGGCACCGAGTAGTCGCCGTCGAAGGCCAGCGGGTTGATCTTGGAATAGTTTGAGAGCCCGGCTTCCTTGATGTTCACATAGAGCCCGGCGTCGGCCGCCCCGGCCGGCAGGCGCCAGTCGGCGGATTCGAAATAGTCGGCCTGCGGGTCGGTCTTGGTCTGCATCGCGGCCAGCGCGCGTTCGCCGATCGCGGTCTGCCCGGCTGCGTCGCCGGCATCCACGAGGTTCAGGGTGACGCCCGGGTTGGCAGCCTCGAACTTCGGCTTCACCACGTTGGTCCAGAAGTCGAGAATGTTCTGGTCCGACGAGGTGTACCAGTCGATCTTGCCGGTTTCGGCGAAGGCCATCCGCGGCAGCAGCACCATACCGGCGGCTGCGCCGCCGACCGAAAGCATAAACGCACGACGTTTCATCGTTGTCTCTCCCAGGTTCGCCTGCGGGCCATCCCGCGGCAGGTCAATCTGACGCCGACCGTAGGGACCAGACTAATCTCGGTGGGCCCGCTGGCAAGCGAAAAATGGAACGGAAATTCCATTGTGACAGCGCGCGCCTGATTTATTCCGCGCGCGTGGTCTAGCCGCTTAAACCGCACTCCCATGACATCAGGATGACAGTGGGAGAGCCCCGGTTTCCGGGGCTTTCAGGGCGTTGATGACGTCAGTTTTGCGACAAGAAGTGACGGCCGACTTCGGCGAACAACTCGAGGTCTTTGAGAGAGTCCGTCAGCAACGTCTTGGGCTTTTCCCCAGTTGTCACCGCATGGTGGAAGGCGCCGAGCTCCACGCGGAAAGCATCCTCGTAGAACGGCCCGATGATCTCGGTGCCGGTCGAGTGCAGATCCGAGGTGGTGATCTCCAGCCGGGTGGGCAGGTTCCGCACATACGGGGTGTCGTAGTTGATCTTGAAGTGCTGGTTCAGCGTCAGCACTTCGATGCCGGCGTCGAACCGCGCCACGTCATGGATCACCGCCTCGTAGAGTGCGGTGAACGTGCCGTAGTCGAACATCACCAGCACGTTCTCGCCGCGATGCTGCCGCGCCGCCGCAACCGAATTCGGCGCCCCGAAAAGTTCGCGCATCGCAGAAAAGCTGTGCGACGAGAGCCCGGTCAGCACCTGGTAGGCCCGCAGCTGATCCGGCCGCGCCTCGCCCATCACCGATTTCAGCAGCGCCTGCGTCTGCGTCCGGCCATCGGCAATGGCTTCAGCAGGCACGTCGGTGGGCCGGAAGATATTGCGCGACTGGTCGACGAAGAACTGGCTCTCGCGGATCAGGTCACGGATCCGCACGTGCCGGATTTCCTCCCGCGGCGGCAGTCGTTCCTTGAGGGCGGTGAACGCTGGCGCAAAGCGTCGCATATAGCCGACGAACACTGTCTTGGTGTTGGTCTTGTCGAGCTCCAGCAACGGCTTCAGTTCCGCCGCGGTCAGCGCCGCCGGCTTCTCGATGAACACATGCTTGCCGGCGCGTATGGATTTTTCCAAGAGCGGCGCATGGAGGAAATCCGGCGTCAGGATGAACACCGCGTCGATTGCGGGATCGGCGATCAGCGCCTCGGCGCTCGCATGCCGGGTCTTCACTCCATAGCGCTCCGCCACGTGAGCGACGAGGCTGGGGGAGACATCGGTCACCGCCGCGATCTCGAAGCGCTGGTCGTCCGCCAGCAGCGGCAGGTGCATCAGCTGCGCGACTTCGCCGAGGCCGATCAGGCCGACTCTGAGCTTTGCCATCACGCGATCGCCTGCATGTAGACGTAGTTGCGCTTTGCCAGTTCGAGCGGTGTCTCCACTGCATGCTCGGCGATATCCTGTTCGACGACGATCGGGCCATCGAAGCCTTTCTGGTCGAGGAAGCGCATCACTGCCTGGATGTTGACGGCGCCATCGGGCAGGGGGGCCATCACCCCGGCGCCATAGGAGGCCGCCACCGAGAGCTTGCCGTCGAGCACGCGCTGCCGCACCGTCGCATCGACGTTCTTCAGATGCATGTAGGCGATCCGGCCCCACACCTTTTCCATGTAGGCCAGCGGGTCCTGGCCCCAGAAGGCATGGTGTCCGGTGTCGAAGCAGAGGTCGATTTCGGTCTCCTCGAGCAGCCGGTCGATCTGCCGTTCGAACTCCACTGCTGTGCCGATATGCGGGTGGAAGCTCGCCTTCAGTCCGAACTCGCCCTCGATCACTGCCTGTGCCTCGCGCACCGTGGCGGTAAGCCCGGTCCAGCCCTCGCGATCGAGCACGCCTTCCTGGCCCTCGGGGTACCAGTTGCTTTCATCCATGATGACGAGGTGTTTCGCGCCCAGGTCCTTCAGCAGCGGCGCCAGCTCACGCAGCGTCGCCATCAGCACCGGTGCGGAAGCACGGTCGCCGAAGGTGTGCACATGCGTAGCGCCGATCAGCGTCAGCCCGCGCCGCTCGAGCTCCGGCCCCAGCACTGCCTTGTCCTTGGGCAGGAACCCGAACGGCCCAAGCTCGGTGCCGCGATAGCCCGAAGCGGCGACCTGATCGAGGTACTCCTGCCAGGTGTAGGCGTTGCCGGTGGGATAGTTGATGCCCCAGGAACACGGGGCATTGCCGATAAACATGAGCTAGTCCTGATCGATGTAGATTGGGTTGGAAATGGCGCGCCGGATCGGCTCGTCCGTGAGGTGCGAGCCCTTGAGCTGCCACGGCAACTCGCCGCGCTCGCTCGCCGCCTTGGTGAACTCTTCGATCAGCCAAGGCCTGCTGGCCTTGGCGATGATCTCGGCGCGCACGAACTTTTCGGCGCCGTCGAGCAGCGCCAGCTCGCCCCGCCAGTCGCCGCTGGTGATCTCCTGCTCGGTGATCGTGCCGCGCGCGTCGATCCAGTGCAGCGCGTCGCCGCGCGCGCCGCGGACGATCGCCTCGCAGTGGAGCGGCGCCGTCACCGCCGAGCCCATCGGCTGGCCATTTACGGTGATCTCGAGATGCGGCCCCTTCGGCCCTTCGGTGACATAGCCACGCCCGGCCTGCATCGCCGCAAGCACTGCGTCTTCGCTGAGCTCCGGCAACCACAGCACCGTGGTCGGCCGCGCCAGTACCAGCGGCCCTTCTGGTTGCAGCTTCGCCGGCTGATGGAAGTCGCTGCCGCCGATGGCCGAGATCCGCAAACCCGACGCCAGCCGTTGTTGCCAGCGCGCCAGCGACACCCAGTTCCACGCCATCCAGGTCGATTGCCAGACCTCCTGGCAGTCGGCCGCCGGAAACTCGTAATCCCAGGGGATGGTCGGCTTGTCGTGGTTGATCGACAGCAGTCCGCCCTTGCGGTGCACCATGTCGGCCAGCACATGCGCGTCCGACGGCCTGGTCATGCGGAAGTCGATCCACTCATCGACCCCATAGACATTGGCGTGCCCGACGGCGGTGGTCACCTCCATGCCGCGCACGAACACCAGGTCGGGCGACGAGGCCGGATGGAAATAGCGTCGCTGCGTGATGGTGTTGTGGTCGGCGATGGCAAGGAAATCGAGCCCGGCCTGTAGCGCCGCCTTGTGCAGCGTCTCCGGCGACCCTGCTGCATCGGAGTGAAAGGTGTGGCAATGGAGATCACCCCGATACCACCCGGCGCCGGCGCGCACCGGAAACGTCCGCTCCGGCTGCGGATTGGTCGGGCGCTCGGCGCTGTCGAGCTCGACGGTGACGGTCACCTCGGCGCCATCAGCGGGCACCTTGTAGAGCCCCAGGATGACGTTCCACTCACCCGCCGGCATCGGCCCATGCACATAGCCAGGCGTCGCGCTGTCGGTCGCTACATGGAACCGATCGCGAAACCCACCCGACCAGCCCCGGAACCCATTCTCGGACGGGTAGGCGGTCATCCCGGGATCGAACATCCCGAGGTCGATCACGCAGTCATCCGCCTTGGGATAGGCCAGCGTCACATCGATCCGCGTGGTGCCTGCAGGGACGGTGACCGGGATGTAGAAATAGGGGTCTTTCGCCTGGTCGGCGCGAGTGACATTGACCCTTACGATCTGGGTCATGCGGCCACCCCCCTCCCGGCCTTCCCCACAAGGGGGGAGGTGAAGAGTCGGGGCTGTGGCGCGATAATGCCGGACACTCGATGCGGCACCTCCCCCCTTGTGGGGGAGGATGGGAGGGGGGAGTCTCTCTCAGTCAGCAGTGCCACCCTCACAGCGGCATCTCCCCATCCGCCGGGATGCGCTTGCCCTCCGCATCGAACAGCGTCGCGTGCGCGCCGTCGAAGGTGAAGGCCACGTTCTCGCTCGTCTCCACCGCGTCGTCGGTGAAGATCCGCGCCGTCACCCGACCGCCGTCCTGGCGCTCGAAGGTCACCAGCTTTTCGGGGCCCATATTTTCGTTGGCGAACAGCTTGCCGCTGACCATGTTCACGTCGTTGATCGTGCCCATGCTCAGGTGCTCGGGCCGCACTCCCAGCGTCAGCCCGGCGCCCTTGCCGAGCGCCGCCTTGATCCCCTGGGAAATCGGCAGATTCCGCACCAGCACTCCGTGTGCGCGCAGCTGCAGCCGCTCGCCCTCGATCGTGCCTTCGACCGGGATCATGTTCATCGGCGGGTTGCCGACGAAATTCGCCACGAACGTTGTCGCCGGCCGGCGATAGATCTCGATCGGCGGCGCGAACTGCACGATCCGGCCGCGATCCATCACCGCAATTCGCGTCGCCAGCGCCATGGCTTCCGCCTGGTCGTGCGTCACGTAGACTGCCGTCATCCCCATGTCGCGCTGCAGGTGGTTGAGGAAGCCGCGCGCTTCGAGCCGCAGCTTCGCATCGAGGTTGGAGAGCGGTTCGTCGAACAGGTACACCCGGCTCGGATAGACCAGCGCTCGCGCCAGCGAAGTGCGCTGCTGCTGCCCGCCCGAGATCTGGCTCGGCAGCCGGTTGAGCAGGTCGCCGATCTTCAAGACGTCTGCCACTTCCTTGGCCCGCTTGTGCCGCTTCTCGACGCTCTCGCCGCGCACCTTCAGTGGGTAAGCGATGTTGTCGGCGAGGTTCATGTGCGGGTAGAGCGCATAATCCTGGAACACCATCGAGATCTGCCGATCCTTGGGGTGGAGGTGGGTCACGTCATCGGGCCCGATCATGATCTTGCCCGAACTCGGGGTTTCGAGCCCGGCGATCATCCTCAGGCTGGTGGTCTTGCCGCAGCCCGATGGGCCGAGCAGGCAGATGAACTCCCCGTCCGCGACCTTGAAGCTGATGTCCGAGACGGCATTGAAGGTGCCGAAGCTCTTGGTGACGTTCTGGAATTCGACCGAGGCCATTACGCTTTGATTCCACCGAAGAAGCGGAAGCCGAACTTCCAGCTGACGAAGAGATAGAGGGCGACGACGGGCAGGGAGTAGATCAGCGAGTAGGCCGCAAGCAGCGTCACGATCGGCGTCCCCGCCTCCGAGTAGAACGAGTAGATGGCGACCGACGATGGCATCAGGTCATCCGAGCGCAACAGGATGAAGGGGATCAGGAACGAGCCCCAGATGTTGACGAAGGCCCACACCACCACGACCACGATGCCCGGCCGGATCACCGGCAGCGCCACATCGAAGAACGCCTGCACCGGTGACGCGCCGGCCACCATGGCGCTTTCCTCATAGGTCTTGGGAATGCCGTCGATGAAATCGCGCAGGATGAACATCGCGGTCGGCAGCAGCCCGCCGGCGAACACCAGAATGACAGCGATATGGGTGTCCATCAGCCCCACCGACGAGACAATCAGGAAGATCGGCACCATCGCCGCCGTCCCCGACACCACCGAGGAGAACAGCAGCAGCACATAGGTGATCATGCCCTTGCCGGGGATCGAAGAGCGGGAAAGCGCGTAGGCCGCCAGCGTCGCTGCGGCCGCGACGAGGATCACCCCGCCGACACTCTGGATCAGGCTGTTGAGCAGCCCGCGCATGGCAAAGCCGTTGCCGAACACGGTGAGGAAGTTCTGCAGCGTCCATGGGTCTGGAATGGCGATGCCAAGCTCGGCCCGGGCGTTGAACGGCGCGAAGATGAACCAGATCAGCGGCAGCGCGAACAGAATGCCGATGATCGCAGCCAGCGCCGAAAAGCCGATACGGGCGAGCAGTTGCGGGAAGCTCAGCCTCATTCTTCCACCGCCTTGGCTTTCTTCCTGCCGAACGACAGGTAGATCAGCGCGAAGATGAGGTTGATCAGCATGATGATCACGCCCACTGCCGCGCCCTTGCCGAAATCGAACTCCCGGAAGGCGATGCGGTAATTGTAGATCGACAGGAGTTCCGTGCGGTAGCTCGGCCCGCCATTGGTCAGAATGAACGGCGTGAACACGTTGAACGTCCACATGGTGATGAGGATCAGGTCGGTGACCACATGGCCGCGGATCAGCGGCAGCCCGATATCGCGGAACTTCTGCCAGCTCGAGGCGCCGGCCACGTCAGCCGCCTGGAAATAGCTCGGCGGGATCGAGGCGAAGGCCGAGTTGAACAGCATCATCGAGAAGGCGGCGCCGCGCCAGGTGTTGAAGATGACGATCACCCAGAATGGCTGCTGCAGCAGGAAATCTCCCGCCGGCAGCCCGAGCCCCCGGAGGATCATGTTCAGCGTGCCGTTGTCGTAGTCGAGGAAGGCGAACCAGGCGAAGCCGATCACCACTTCCGGCAGGATCCAGGCCGCGATCACGGCGGTCTCGACGATCCGCTTGAGGGCAGGGGGGATGGTCTGCATCAGCCAGGCCAGCAGCAGCCCGAGCAGCGCCTGCCCGACCAGCGCCGACAGCAGCACGAACTGCGTGGTGAGGATCAGCGAAAAGCCGAACTGCCCACGCGTGAAGAACGTCGCCGGGTCGAACAGCTGGAAATAGTTCGTGAGCCCGACGAACTCCGGGCTGAGCGCGGTCTTGCCCAACAGCGTCCGGTTGGTGAACGAAACGAAGATCACCCAGAAGAACGGCAGCAGCACAAACACCCCCACCAGTGCCGCGGCGGGGGCAAGGAAGGCAGCGCCGGCGCGGTGGGAGAGAAGCGAGAAGTTCTTCTTTTTCATGCTGAGAACCTGGAGCGCGCGGCTCCCCCCTCCCAACCTCCCCCGCAAGGGGGGAGGTGCCCGCCGGTGGAATTGGCGCGATCCTGCCAGGTACACTGAACGGCACCCTCCCCCTCGCGGGGAGGGTTGGGGAGGGGGGCGGCGAGCCCGGATGCCTCAGTCGCCAGTAACCGTGTCAATGTGACAAACCCCAATCGAAAAAAAGGAACCTCCCCGGCCGCAGACAGGGTGCCGGGGAGGCGTTCCCAGGGAGCGCCCGGCTCAGGGAGGGCCGGGCGTGGGAGGACGTCCTTCGAAGCTAAAGCTTCGAAACCGTATTGGCTTCGCCGACGATCGCGATCACCGCTGCCTTATAGGCGGCCATCGCGTCTGCCGGGCTGGCTTCGCCCGAGACGACGCTTTCGGTCATGCGCTGAATCTCGGCCGACACCTTGTTGTAGTTGGGGTCGTTCGGGCGCGCGGTGGTCAGCGGCAACAGGCTCTCCTGCGTCTTCTGCAGGTAGACATTGTTCGGCGTCGCCACGTCGTCACGGATGCGGCGCGCTTCACGGAAGCCCTGGAAGGCAGTGAGCGATTCCTGGCTGTTCATGTAGCTCAGGAGCGCCCAGGCCTCGGCCGGGTTCTTGGTGGCGGGGTTGAGCACGAAGCCCGTGCCGCCTGAAACCGTCACGTAGTCCTGCCCGCGATAGCCCTTGCCCGGCTCCTGCGCCGGCATCGAGGCCCAGGTGACTTCGGCGTCGCGGTTCTCGAGACCGAATTCGGCGCCGGGCGCCATCACCGAGTTGAAGAACCAGTCGCCTTCGACGAGGAGCGCCGTCTTGCCGTCGCGGAAGTTGGTGAAGGTGCGGTTGCGGCCATCGCCGAGCAGCTGCGCCCGCTGGTCGCCGAGCTGCTCATCCACGTAGATGGTCTTGTAGAGGTTGAGGGTATCGAGGATGCCCTGGCTGGCCACGATGTATTTGCCGTTCTCGTCGACGACGCTTTCGCCCGTCCCGAGGATCGCCATGTAGTAGCCCTGCATGGTGGTGGCTTCGCCCATGTTCACGCCGGCATTGAGCTGCAGCGGGAACGAGTCGGGGTTCGCCTTCTTGATGGCGCGGGCGGCGTCGAGCAATTCGGCCCACGACTTGGGCTGGAAGCTGTCGGGGTCGAGCCCGGCCGACTTCAGCAATTCCTTGCGCACGAAAATGGCGCGCACGTCGGTGCCGAGCGCCAGGCCATAGGCCTTGCCGCCATAGCTCATCAGCGACTTGGCGCCTTCCGAAATGTGGCTCCAGCCTTCCCAGCTGTTGACGTCGGCGCCAGCCACTTCATCGAGCGGCTTCAGCAGCCCGCCTTCGACGAACGAGGGGATCAGGAAGCCGTCGAACGCTGCGACGTCGGCACCGGCGCCGGTCGAGAAATCGAGCGCCAGCTGCTGGGTCATCTGCTCGTCCTTGCCGCCGAACTCGTTCAGCGACACGGTGACGTCCTTGCCCTCGGCCTTCATCTTCGCGGTAAAGCCGGGGATCACGCTGTCCTTGATCCAGGTGGCGGTCTCGCTGTTCACCCCGCCGACGACGCAGCGGCAGATCACCGTCAGGTCGACCGCGAAGGCGGGCGTGATCATCGTAGTGGCAGTTGCAAGCCCCAGATACAGGGCGCGCAGGCGATTGCTCATCGCGAAATTCCTCCCTTGGTGGCGCCGCATTGCGGGCGCCGAATTGGCGATAGCGACGGTCAATCCTCCCCGCCGCAGCTCACGATCTCAGAATGAACACGCTTTCATTCATCGTCAAGCCGTAGAATGCCTGTTGCGAATGACAGCGTGATGACGTCGCAATAGAATGTTTGTTCTATTCCGTCGGACGTCGGTCATTGTTCCGTAACATCAGTGAGTTAGGTTGTTTCGTTGCCGGATCGGCTTGACAGCGCTTGAAATGAACCGGCAGAACAGTTTTGCACACGATTTCACTTTAGGGCAGTAAGGCAGACCTTTTGAGCGATCCGGTCACCCGCAACCGCAGCCGCGCGACCGCCGACATGGTGGCGCGCACCGCCAACGTTTCGCGCGTCGCCGTCAGCCGTGCCTTCAACCCGCATGCTTCGATCAAGCCGGAAAAGCGCGACCTGATTTTGAAGGTGGCGCAGGAGCTGAACTACACTCCGGATATGGCCGCCCGCTCGATGGTCACCGGCCGCTCGCATCTCGTCGGCATCATCGTGCCCGATATCTCCGGCCCCTGGGAGAGCCAGGAGCTCGACGCCATGACCACGGCGCTGCAGGCCGAGGGCTTCGCGACATTATTGTTCCGCACCCGCGATGATCTCTCGCTCGACGAGACGCTCCTCACCTACATGAAGGGCTTCAACCCGGATTCGGTGATCGCCTATGCCGAGAACGTCCGCCCCACCACGCTTGCCCGGGTGCTCGATCGCGCTGTGCCGATCTATATTGGCTACCCGGACGAGGAAGCGGCGGAGGAGGAAGCTGCGCCACTGTTCGATCGGCTCGACGTGCTGCAGCGCGAGGGCATCGAGCAGGCCGTGGCGCTGATGCAGGGCTATGGCGCCCGCCGCTTCGCCTTCCTCGCCGGCAAGTCCAACTCGCTCGCCACCCAGTCACGTGAGCGTATGGTGCGCAAGGTGATCGCCGAGCGCGGCCTGCCGCCACCGATCCGCATTCAGGGCGACTACATGTACGACACCGCCTATCGCGAGACAGTGAACCAGTTTCGCCTAGGCGAGCCGGTCGACGCGATCTTCGCCGCCAACGACGTCGGCGCGTTCGGCGCTATCGATGCGCTGCGCACCGAACTCGGCCTGCGCGTGCCGCAGGACGTCAAGGTCGTTGGCTTTGACGACATCCACCAGTCGCACTGGAAGAGCTACAACCTCACCACGGTGAAGCTCGACCTCGCCGAGCGCACCCAGGCGCTGCTGCGCCTGATCCTCCGCCGCCTCAAGAACCCCACCTCACCCTCGCTCACCGAAACCGTGTCGACCCGCCTGGTCGTTCGCGGCACCGTGGGCTGACCTCGTGTGTCGAGATTCAGGTCAGGCCGAGTCGAAAATGGTGGACTTCGAGAACCGGAACGGAGCGTACGTTTGGGTACGTGAGTACCGGAAGCGCAGAAGGCCGCCATTTGCAGGCCGGCATCACCTGAATATCGACGCACGAGATCCCCAGTGACCAAAAAGATCCATCTGGTCTTCAAGACCCACCTCGATATCGGCTTCACCGACCACGCAACGAAGGTGCGCGCCCAGTACCACGAGCGCTTCATCCCGCAGGCGATCGATACCGGCGAGCACTTCTTCGCCGAGGACTCTGAGCATCCCAAGTTCATCTGGACCACCGGGGCCTGGCTGATCTGGGATCACCTGAACTCGCAAAGCCCGGAGCGGGTGCAGCGGCTCGAGCGCGCCATCGATCGCGGCCTGATCCGTTGGCATGCGCTGCCCTTCACCACCCATTCCGAACTGATGTCGCCGTCCGTGTTCCGCGCCGGCTTGAGCTACAGCCAGGAACTCGACAAGCGTTTCGGCAAACAGACGATTGCCAGCAAGATGACCGACGTCCCGGGTCACACCATCGGCATCGTGCCGCTGCTCGCCGAGGCCGGAGTCAAGTTCCTGCACCTTGGCGTCAACTCCGCCTCGCCGCCGCCCGATGTCCCCGACGTCTTCCGCTGGCGCGCCCCGGATGGCGCCGAGATCGTCGTGCTGTATCAAAAATCCTACGGCGAAACCTCGTTCCCCGAGGGCTTTGACGAGGGCCTCGGCTTCGCCCACACCAACGACAATATGGGCCCGCAAAGCGTCCCGCAGACCGTCGACGCCTGGCGCGAGCTGCAGGGCCATAACCCGGGGACTGAGATCGTCGCCTCGACCCTCGATGCCTATGGCGAAATTCTCTGGGCCCGCCGCGAGCAGTTCCCGGTTGTCGACCTCGAGCTCGGCGACAACTGGATCCACGGCGCCGGCACCGATCCGGACAAGATCAAGCGCTTCCTGCACCTGCAGCGCCTTTATGATGGCTTTGCCGACGAAGCGCTCACTCCCAGCCGTCGGGCTTTCGGTCGCGGCCTCACCATGGTCGCCGAGCACACCTGGGGCGTCGACATCAAGTCATACCTGCGCGACGACCAGGCCTGGGACCGCCCGGCCTTCGAAACCGCTCGCGTCGCCGACTACCGCTTCCAGTATTCCGAGGCCTCCTGGGCCGAGCAGCGCGCCTATCTCGACGCTGCTGTCGCCGAGCTTGAGCCTGCCGATCGTGCGCTGGCCGAAGCCGCCGAGGATCCAGCGATCGAGGGCACCGGCTGGTTCGTCGAAACCGATCCCAACACCGGTGACGTGATCGTCATTCGCTCCCCCGCCGGCGTCGAGCTGCGCGGCGAGGGGGGCTGCCTCCTCGGCTATCGCTACGAGAGCTACGACGCCTCCGACGTCGCCGCCCACATGGACACCTACCTGACGCACCGGGCTCAGTGGGCCATCCTCGACCACATCAAGCCCGGCCTCGATCAGGCCGCCTCGGCGCGCTCCCTGAGCTTCACCCCGAAACTGGTGGACGGCGCCGCGACCCTCGACGCTGCTGCGCACGCCACTCTCGGCGCTCCCGCACGTGTCGCCTACCGTTTCCGCGCGCTCGACAGCCACCACCTCGAAATCACCGTCGAGCTGCTCGACAAGCCGGCAAACCGCATGCCCGAGGCGAGCTTTGTCACCTTCACGCCGGCAGGCACGCATGACTGGCAGTTCCTGAAAATGGGGCAGTGGCTGCCCGCGAACCGCATTGCGCACAAGGGCGGTGGTCAGCTCCAGGCCGTCGCCGCCGTGCGCACTGCCGGTGTCGAACTCCGACCGCTCGACACGCCGCTGGTCGCGCCGACCGCGACGAAGTTCATGCCGTTCAACCCCAGCCCGCCGGATTTCTCCTCCGGCCTGCGCTTCAATCTCCACAACAACAAATGGGGCACCAACTTCCCCATGTGGTGGGGCGCCGAGCGGTTTGAGGCGCGGTTCGTGCTGGAGCTATGAACCGGTCTTGTTCGTCGGCTCGTCCGGAACAGTGAGATTATCGTCCCACCAATCATCGCTCTCCGGATTGCCCCATTCCTGCATGGAATCGATGAAGGCTTGATCCTCCGCCTCTGAAGGGCTGTTTGCGATGGTCAGTGAGTCCTCGCGGGCTTGACGGCGAAAGGCCTCGGACGTGGTATCGGGGACCAGCATTGGACGGCCGTTGATCACGACCGTCACCATTGGAATGCTCTCGCGCTGTCGCTTCTTTAGCACGGGACTATCCTAGCACCGAGGCTGCGATCACGCCGGCAAAGCCGACCAGCGCCACCGAGGCGACCTTGCGCACCACGCCGGTGTGCCGGTCGCCTGCTGCCGCCCCGATCGCCCGACCCACGAGGATCCACGCAAACCCCACCAGCGGCACCATCAGGGCGAAGCTGAGCACGTACCAGACCAACTGCGGATGGTTTGTCGGGATGATGCTGAGCGAGAAGATCAGCGCTTTGGGGTTGAGCAGGGTGGTGACGAATACGCTCTGCATGCCGATCGTCGTTTGGCTATGGGTCAAGCTCGCATTGTGGCGCCAGAGCTTGATGGCGGTCCAGATCAGGTAGGCGACCACCGCCGCCTTGAGCGCGATCCCCACCAGCGGGTAGCTATGAATCACCGGCCCCAGGACGATGCGGATCGTGCCGACGGCGATCAGGTAACCGGCGAGTTCTCCCGCCAGCAGCCGCACCGACCGCTGCACCCCCATTGTGGCTCCGGATGTCGCCAAGAGCGTATTGGTCGGCCCGGGCGTGCCAAGCAGCGTCAGCACTGCAAGAATGAACAGGATCGGGTCGGTCATCGGAACTGGGGTCTCATACGCGTTACGCGCGAGTGAAGCGCGGGACCGGAGGCGAACACAAGACCCGGGTGCGGGCTGACCGGGAGACGATGGAGCAGAGATGTTAGTGTGAGGGTCTCCCTCCCCCTTGCGGGGAGGGGACAGGGGTGGGGGGCCACAGCCACCGGCTCATCTGACTGTAGCCAGTCTCACCTGAGGTAGTGCGCCCGCATCTGCCGCGGCGTCAGCCCGTAGGCGTTGCGGAACTGCACGTAGAACTGGCTCAGCGCCGAAAAGCCGCTCTCGAACGCTACGTTCTCGATCGACAGGCTCCCCTCGAACAGCAGCGAACGTGCCCGGATCAGCCGCATCCGCACCACGAACTTGTGCATCGGCACCCGCATCACCTCGGTGAACAGGTTGAGCGCATAGTTGGGATGCAGTCCGACCACCTTGGCCACATCTTCGGCCCTGAGCGGCTCCGAAAGGTTCTCGAGGATGTGGCGGATCATCGCCACCACGTAGCGCAACGGCGAGGCCGCCCGCATCGTCGAACCGACGCTCTCGATCCACGGCTCCATCAGGACATCCCAGCCGGTCACCGCCGCCCGTCGCAGCATCAGCGCGATTTCTTCCTTGAGGATGTCTGTCCGCTCCGCATCGCCCGAGCGGTAATCCTGGTACCAGCGCGTCAGCGTATCGGCGCCGATCGTCTCGGGCGGCAGCATCACCACTCCGCCGCCCATCATCGTCTCGGTGAGCTGCCCCAGGTTCGGCATGTGCAGAAAGCTGTCGAGCGGCAGGTAGACATTGCACTGCCGGCTGTCGTGGTTCACCCCATAGTCGATCGCCGTGGTCTGGTGCGGGATACCCGCCCAGAACAGCACCAGGCGGCCCGATGGAATGCGCAGCGGCCGTCCGTCGATGACGTAGTCCATGCTGCCGGTGGTCAGCCAGTTCAGCTCGATATGACCGTGGAAGTGCTCTTCCGGCATGATCTGCGGATCGAACCAGCGGATGCCGAAGCGTCCAAACGCCTGCGTCTGGGCGTAAAACCGCCGGTCCGGACGCGGCACCGGGGCGGTGGCTTTCTCTCGCGGCTTGCCCGGCAGGAAGTGCTGCGGCTGCTCGTTCATCGGTCCTGTAGCAATCTGTAAAAACCGGAAATACTCATTCAGATAATCGGATTGTTCGCGTTGGCGCAAGGTCTACCCTTTTGAGGCTGGGACAAGTGGTGGCGGGTTGGAGGCCTGCTGCCGGGTGCGTGTTGTGCCGGTCTCGAGCCTAGGGAGGAAACATGCGTAAACACCTATTTGCCCTTGGCGGGGCAGGGCTTCTGCTTGGCGTTTCGATTTTCGCTGCGCAGGCCCAGATCGTTCCGCCGACGACCCCACCTGATCCGCCGAAATTCGATGCACAGGGAACGCCTGTCTTCGTCGGTGCCAAGGATATCTATGAGTACGGCACGCTGCCGGAATACCACGAGCCGGATTTCGTGAAGGCCTTTGTCGACGCCGGGAAGCTCCCGCCGGTCGCCGAGCGCCTGCCCAAGGAACCGTTGATCTTCAAGGCGTCGAACATGCCCGACGGCATCGGCGTCTACGGCGACGTGATGCGTCACGTCATCGGCGGCCGGCCGGAAGGCTGGAACTACATGGGCGGCCAGTCACAGGGCTGGGGTGGTGTGGACAATTCCACCATGGAATGTCTGACCCGTACCGGGCCGCTGTTCGAGGTCAAGGCCGAGGAACTGGCGCCGCTTCCCAACCTCGCCAAGAGCTGGGAATGGTCCGAAGACGGCCACAAGCTGACCATGCACCTCGTCGAGGGCGCCAAGTGGTCGGACGGCGTGGAATTCACCACCGAGGACGCGATCTTCTACTGGGAAGACAACGTCATCGATCCGAACGTGACGCCGCTCAACGGCGCCTCGCCCGAGATGTTCGGCGAGGGCACCACGCTCGAAGCGCTGGACAAGTACACCCTGCTCTGGACCTTCAAGGAAGCGTTCCCCAAGCAGTACCTCTACCAGATGGCGCACGGCAATTTCTGTCCGGGCCCGGCGCATATCTTCAAGCCGCTCCACCCCAAGTACAAGGCTGGCGCGACCTACGACGAGTACAAGAACGCAATTCCGCCCACCTACATGAACATCCCGGTGATGGGCGCCTGGGTGCCGGTCGAGTACCGTCCGGACGATATCATCGTGCTGCGCCGCAACCCCTATTACTGGAAGGTCGACGACAAGGGTAACCAGCTGCCCTACCTGAACGAAGTGCATTTCCGCCTCTCGACCTGGGCGGATCGCGACGTGCAGGCCGTGGCCGGCACCGGCGACTTCTCCAACCTCGAACAGGCCGAAAGCTATGTCGAGGCGCTGAAGCGCTCTGCCGATCCCAACGCCCCCGCCCGTCTCGCCTTCGGTGCCCGCACCATCGGCTACACGCTCTACCCGAACCTCTCCGGCAATGGCTGGGGCGAACCGGATGCGCGTGGACAGGCAATCCGCGAACTCAACCGCAATGAGGATTTCCGCAAGGCGATCACCTACGCGATTGACCGTCAGCGTCTCGGCGAAGCTCTGGTGAAAGGGCCGTTCACGGCCATTTATCCGGGCGGCCTCTATGCCGGCACGACCTATTACGACAAGGATTCGACGGTCTACTATCCGTTCTCCCTCGAGTCCGCCAAGGAAGAGCTGGCCAAGGCCGGTCTCGTCGATACCGACGGCAATGGCGTGGTGAACTTCCCTGCCGGTACTGCCGGCGGCGCCGACGTCGAGATCACGCTGCTCGCCAACGCCGACTACCAGACCGACAAGAACCTTGCCGAAGGCGTCATCGCCATGATGGAGCCGCTCGGCATTCGCGTCATCGCCAACTTCCTGACCGGTACGCAGCACGATGCGACCTACCAGTCGGGCAAGTTCGACTGGCGCGTTGCTCGTAACGGCTCCGAGCTCATCTCGGTGGTCCAGAACACCTCGGCTCTCGCGCCGACCGGTCCGCAGGTCAACGGATCGCATCGCGCCGGCACCGACGGCACGCTGGATCTCTTGCCGTGGGAGCAGGAACTGGTCGACAGCGTCAACGCGTTCATCGCCACTGACGATGCCGCCAAGCGTAGCGAGCTGATGAAGACCTACCAGAAGCTCTACACCGAGAACCTGTTCGGCATCGGTCTCACCCAGTATCCGGGTGCGCTGATCATCAACAAGCGCTTCGCCAACATCCCGGCCGGCGCGCCGATCTACATGTTCCAGTGGGCCGAGGACAACATCATCCGCGAACGCGTCTACGTCCCGACCGACAAGCAGCAGGCCTACGAGCTGCACCCCAACACCCTCCCGGGTGAGCCGGGTTCTGCCGGCGCGGCTTCACTCTAACCGCACCGTACGGAACCCGCGGCAAGGGGGTATACTCGCCCCCTTGCCACCTGACCGGAGGAGAGACTGATATGCACTTGCTACGTTTTCTGGTGATGCGACTCCTGGCCGCCCTGCCGGTCCTGCTGGTTCTCAGCGTCGTGACTTTCGCCATCATCCAGGCCCCTCCGGGCGACTACGGCGACTACATCCGCTCGATGCTGATCAATCAGGGCGGCGCGACGATGGAAGAGGCCGAAAAGCAGGCCGATATCTATCGTGAACAGAACGGCCTCAACGAGCCGCTGCCGGTCCAGTACGTTAACTGGATGGTGGGCATCGTCACCCGCTTCGATTTCGGTCACTCGCTGTTTTACAACAAGCCGGTCAGCGACGTCGTCGCCGAGCGCCTGCCACGCACTGTCCTCCTGGCGCTGACCTGTCACTTCTTTGCGTCGGTCATCGGCATCGGTATGGGCATCATCGCTGCCACCCGACAATACAGCTGGATCGACACCACCTTCGGCGTCATCTCATTTCTCGGCATGACCGTGCCACGGTTCCTGCTGGCGCTGATCATCATCTACATCCTCGCCTTCAAGCTGAACGTACAGGAGCTCGGGAGCTTCTTCTCCTCGAGATACGGAGGCGCGCCCTGGAGCTGGGACAAGTTCCTCAACCTGGTGCAGCATGTCTGGCCGGTCGTCTTCATCGCCACGTTCGGCGGCCTCGCCTACAATATGCGCGTCATGCGGGCGAACCTGCTCGACGTGCTCAATAGCCAATACGTCGAGACGGCCCGAGCCAAGGGCATGTCGGAAGGCGCCGTGATTATGAAGCATGCCGTGCCCAATGCGCTGCATCCGCTCATCGCCTATCAGGGTGTGGCGTTGCCCTACATGCTCACCGGCGAGATCGAGGTCGCCATCGTCTTTGGCCTCGCGACTGTCGGGCCGGCCATTGTCGGCTCCATGGCGGTGGGCGACGTCTACGTCACCGCCACCTTCGTGCTTGTCCTCGCCGCCACGCTGATCATCGGCAACATCGTCGCCGATCTGCTGCTCGCCGCAGTCGATCCCCGCGTCCGACTTGGTGGGGAGAACCGCGAATGAGCACCATCGCTGACAAGCCGACCCTCTCGACCACTGAAACTGGCGCCGCCAACTCTGCCGAACTCGCCACCCCGACCGGGCACCAGCTGCCGCCCGCCGACCCACTGGCCGACGGAAAAACTGTCACGCCCGCCGGACGCTTTGCCCACGGCAACGAGACCTATGCCGCCCTGGTCTGGCGGCGCTTCCGTCGCTCAACCATGGGCATGATCGGGCTGGTGCTCACCGTCGCGCTGATCCTCATGGCCATCTTTGGCGATTTCTTCGCGCCGATGGACCCAAAGCGGGCCGAAATCGCCTTCGCGCCGCCCGACCACGTCGAGTTCAGCGCCCCCGACGGCGGCTTCAGCCTCATTCCATTCGTCTACCCGATCGTCGAGACCGGGGAGTTCGACCCCGTCACCTTCCAGCCGATGACCGGTCCGGACAAAACCAATCCCACCGCGCTCGGCTTCTTTGTCCCCGGCCACCGCTACAATCTGCTCGGTATCATTCCAGCCAATATCCACTTCTTCGGCTCGGTCGACGGCCGGCCGATCCACTTCCTCGGCACCGACAAGTTCGGCCGCGACATCCTTTCGCGCGGCATTGTCGGCTCGCAGATCTCGCTCACCATTGCGCTCGTCGTGGTGCTGCTCACCACCACCATCGGCACGCTCGTCGGCATCGCCTCGGGCTATATCGGCGGCCGGCTCGATGCCTGGGTGCAGCGCTTCGTCGACCTGGTGCTTGCCTTCCCGCAACTGCCGCTCTACCTGGCGCTCGCCTCGCTGATCCCGGTGACGGCGCCTTCGCCGGTGTTCATCGCCTTCGTCATCGGTGTCATGGCGGTGCTTGGCTGGGCCCAGCTGGCCCGCGAGGTGCGCTCCAAAACCCTGGCGTTGGCCCGCATCGAGTATGTGCGCGCCGCTGTCGCGGTGGGCTCGTCCGATTGGCGCATCATCCTGCGTCACATCCTGCCCAACGTCTCGAGCCACCTGATCGTCGCGGTGACCATCGCCATTCCCAGCGTCGTGCTGCTCGAGAGCTTCCTCGGCTATCTCGGCTTCGCTGTGAAGCCACCGCTGATCTCCTGGGGCCTGATGCTGCAGGATACCGGCACCTTCTCGGTGATCGGCTCCTATCCCTGGATCCTCTCGCCCGTCGTCTTCGTGCTGATCACCGTGTTCGCATTCAATGCGCTCGGCGACGGCCTCCGCGACGCTATCGACCCCTACTGAGGTGAAGAGATGAGCACCATCGACACCAATGATCTCTCTCCGCCCGAGCGCTACGACCTGGGCAGTCACGGTCGCGAACTGATCCTCGACGCCCGCAACATTGCGGTCGATTTCAAGGTCGAAGGCGGTATCGTCAATGCCGTGCGCGATGTCTCGTTCCAGCTCCACAAGGGCGAGACTATCGCGCTGGTGGGGGAGAGCGGCTCCGGCAAGTCTGTCACCGCCCGCACAGTGATGCGCCTCCTCACCAGGCGCGCGACGATCAGCGGCAAGTCCCGCATTACGCTCGGCGGCAAGGACATCCTGAAGCTCCCCGATGCCGGGATGCGCAAGCTCCGCGGCAACGACATGTCGATGATCTTCCAGGAGCCGATGAGCTCGCTGAACCCGATCTACACCGTCGGTGCCCAGCTCTGCGAAATCCTCCACCTGCACAACCGCATCTCGGGCGCCGAAGCGATGAAGCGCGCCCGGCAACTGCTGGAGGACGTGCAGATCCCCGAGCCGGAAGCACGGCTCCGCCAATATCCGCACCAGATGTCGGGCGGCCAGCGCCAGCGCGTCATGATCGCCATGGCGCTCGCCAACCGCCCCGACGTGCTGATCGCCGACGAGCCGACCACCGCGCTCGACGTCACCGTGCAGGCCCAGATCCTCAACCTCATCAAGGATCTGAAGTCGAAATACGGCATGGCGGTGATCCTCATCACCCACGATCTGACCATCGTCAAACGGTTCTCCGACTACGTCTATGTCATGCAGAACGGCAAGGTTCAGGAGCACAACACCACCGAGGCGCTGTTCGCCAATCCGCGCCACAGCTACACCCGGCATCTGCTCGCCTCCGAACCCAAGGGCTCGGCCAAGCCGATCGAGGCCAACTCGCCGACGGTGCTGGAGGGCAAGGACGTGAAGGTGGCCTTCACGCTGAAACGCGGCGGCTTCTTCAGCCCGGATTTCTTCGAGCTGGTTGCCGTCGACAAACTGTCGCTGAACCTGAAGAAGCACGAGACCCTCGGCCTCGTCGGCGAGTCCGGCTCGGGCAAGACCACTTTTGGCCAGGCGCTGATCCGCCTGATCGGCAACCAGGGAGGCGAGATCCTGTTCGATGGCGAACGCATCGACACCAAGGACCGAAAAGCGATGCGGCCGTTGCGCAGCCGCATGCAGATCGTTTTCCAGGATCCGTTCGCCTCGCTGAACCCGCGCATGAGCGTGCGCCAGATCATCGAGGAAGGCCTGATCGTCAACGGTCTCGGCGGCAACTCCCGCGAGCGCGGTGACCGGGTCCGCCAGGCGCTGCGCGATGCCGGGCTGCCCGACACTATCCTCAACCGCTTCCCGCACGAGTTCTCGGGCGGCCAGCGTCAGCGCCTCGCCATCGCGCGCGCCATCGCACTCGAGCCTGAGTTCATCCTGCTGGACGAACCGACCTCGGCGCTCGACCTCTCGGTGCAGGCCCAGATCATCGAGCTGCTGCGCAAGCTCCAGGCGGAGAAGGGCCTGAGCTATCTGTTCATTTCGCACGACCTCAAGGTCGTCAAAGCCCTGTGCCACCGGGTGATGGTCATGCAATACGGCAAGATCGTCGAACAGGGGCCGGTCAGCGAGGTTCTCGAGAACCCCAAGACCGAATACACATCGCGGCTCGTCCGAGCCGCCTTCGAAATCGCGGCCTAAAGGCCCAGCCATACTAGCGGAGACATTTTGATGGCTAACCCCAAGATCACCTTCATCGGTGCCGGCTCGTCCGTGTTCATGAAGAACATTGTCGGCGACATCCTGCAGCGCGAGGCGCTGACCGGCGCCGAGATCCGCCTGATGGACATCAACCCGCAGCGCCTCGAAGAAAGCGCCATCATCGCCGGCAAGCTGGTGAACACCCTGGGCGTTCCCGCCACGGTGAAGACCTTCTCGAACCAGCGTGAAGCGCTTGATGGCACCAACTTCGTCGTTGTCTGCTTCCAGATCGGTGGCTACGAGCCCTCGACCGTCGTCGATTTCGAGGTGCCCAAGAAGTACAACCTGCGTCAGACCATCGCCGACACCCTGGGCGTCGGCGGCATCATGCGCGGCCTGCGCACCGTGCCGCATTTGTGGTCGATCTGCGAGGACATGCTGGAAGTCGCCCCCGAAGCGGTGATGCTGCAATATGTCAACCCGATGGCCATCAACACCTGGGCCATCGCCGAGAAGTACCCGACCATCAAGCAGGTCGGCCTCTGCCACTCGGTGCAGGGCACCGCCATGGAATTGGCCCACGATCTCGAGATCCCGTATTCCGAGATCCGCTACCGCTCGGCCGGCATCAATCACATGGCGTTCTATCTGAAGTTCGAGCATCGCCAGCCCGACGGCTCCTACCGCGATCTCTACCCGGACCTGGTTCGCGCCTACCGCGAGGGCAGGGCGCCCAAGCCGACCTGGAACCCGCGCTGCCCCAACAAGGTGCGCTACGAGATGCTGACTCGCCTCGGCTACTTCGTCACCGAGAGCTCCGAGCACTTCGCCGAGTACACTCCGTACTTCATCAAGGAAGGTCGCGAGGACATCATCGAGAAGTTCGGCATCCCGCTCGACGAGTACCCCAAGCGCTGTGTCGAGCAGATCGCCAAATGGAAGACCACTTCCGACGAGTACCGCAAGGCCAACACCATCGAGGTCAAGCAATCCAAGGAATACGCCTCCGAGATCGTCAACTCGGTCTGGACCGGTGAGCCGGGCGTCATCTACGGCAACGTGCGCAACAACGGCGTCATCACCAACCTGCCGCACAACGCCGCCGTCGAAGTGCCCTGCCTTGTCGATGCCTCAGGCATCCAGCCGACCTATATCGGCGACCTGCCGCCGCAGCTGACGGCGCTCATCCGCACCAATATCAACGTGCAGGAGCTCACCGTCGCGGCGCTGATGACCGAGAACAAGGAGCACATCTACCACGCTGCGATGATGGATCCGCACACTGCCGCCGAGCTCGACCTCGAGCAGATCTGGAACCTCACCGACGACCTCCTCGCCGCCCACGGCGACTGGATCCCGGCCTGGGCCCGTCCCGCCAAGAAGCAGCGCGTCGCGTAAGGGGCAAGCGCACCGTCCCCTCCATGATCCTCCCCCGCGTGGCGGGGGAGGGGGACCAGCGAAGCTGGTGGAGGGGGCGGCCAATCCCACGGTCCGTCCCACGAACAACCTCTCCTCCCTGACCTGGCCCCGCGGCATCCCGCGGGGTTTCTTCTTTACCCCTCTCGGCTAATGGGAGGGCATGGCCACCCTGCTCAATCCCACTCCTGACGCCACCATGCTCAGCCGCGCGCTGGCGCGCTGGTCGCTGACCCGTCCGACCCTGATCGCCGAGACAGCGACCAGCCTGGTCTATCGCGTCGAGCGCACCGGCCAGCCGCCCGCCGTGCTGAAGCTGCTGAAGCCCGGCAGCGGCGAGGACGAGCGCAACGGCGGCAGCCTCCTGGTCTGGTACGCCGGCAACGGCGCCGCCGCCATCTACGGCCTCGCCCGCGACGCCGTGCTGATGGAGCTGGCCGACGGCGAAACATTGGGCGACGTGGCTCGAGCTGGTCGTGACGCCGAAGCCACCGAGATCCTTTGCGACACCGTCGAAAAGCTCCACGCCCGGCGCGATGCGGCCCCACCAGCCGACCTCACCCCGCTGCGCCAGCGCTTCGAAGCGCTGTTTCGGGTCGGCGCCGGCGCCTGGCCGCGCCAGGCCCGCGACCTCGTCGGCCGCGCCACTGGCATCGCCTACAACCTGTTCGACAGGCCGATGGACGCCATCCCGCTGCACGGTGACATCCACCACGACAACATCGTCTCCGGCGCCCGTGGCTGGGTCGCCATCGATCCCAAGGGCCTCGTCGGCGATCCCGCCTATGACTACGCCAACAGCTTCCTCAACCCCGAGGAGGGCGACGATTTCGTCATCAGCGCCCCGCGCGTCGCCCGCCACTCCCACGCTATCGCTGCCCGCACCGGCATCGCGCGACGCCACCTGCTCGCCTGGGCCTCGGTCCACGCCGCGCTCAGTGCTGCCTGGGACATCGAGGACGGTAACCCGGTGACCCAGCAGATCAGTATCCTGCCGCTGCTGCTCACCGCTTACGACACCGCCTGACGAGAAATCTGTTTCACGCCTGGCGCTGAACTCTCTGTTGCCTGCTGCATTCTCCTCCTTCAGGGGCGGCGATCCTTGCCGCCCCCTGGAGCAATCACCGCTTCGGTGATTGCTCGGAGTCCTTTGATTAGTCGCGCTTTCGAACCGGAAAAGTCTGCAACTTTTCCTGAAAGCGCTCCAACACCAGGGAGAACGGCCATGAAAGTCAGCGAATGCATGAGCACCGACGTCGAGCTTTGCTCGCCCGATGACACCATCCGCTCCGTTGCGCGTACCATGCGCGAGATCGACGCCGGTTCGATGCCGGTCGGCGAGAACGATCGCCTTGTCGGCATGATCACCGACCGCGACATCTGCATCCGCGCCGTGGCGGAGGGGATGGGTCCCGAAACCCGCGTCCGCCAGGTAATGAGCTCCAGCCCACGCTGGTGCTACGAGGATGAGGAACTCTCCGACGTCTCCGACCATATGGCCGAGTTCAAGATTCGCCGCCTGCCGGTCCTCAGCCGCGAAAAGCGCCTGATCGGCATGATCTCGCTGGGCGATGTCGCTCTCGCCGACAGCGGTCGCGCCAGCGCCCACGCCTTGCACGAAATCTCCGAACCCGGCGGGATGCACAGCCAGCACTAGGGTGACTGAAGCAGACGGCCCCCTCCCGGCCTCCCCCACAAGGGGGGAGGTGAAGAGTCGAGGTCATGGCGCGATTGTGCCAAGTGAACCAGCGGAGCACCTCCCCCCTTGTGGGGGAGGATGGGAGGGGGCCGTCTCTATCGGCTAGCCGCCCCGAAACACTCCCGGCGCGGCCCCGGTCAGCTTCTCGAACGCATGGTTGAACGCCGCCTGATCGAAGTACCCCAGCCGGTGTGCCAGCTCGGTGAGCGGTTCCGCCCCTCCGGCGTTCAGTGTCTCCACCGCCTCCAGCATGCGATATCGGTCGATCACCCATTTGGGCGACACCCCGACATACTCGTCGAACAATCTTTGCAGTGCCCTGAGCCCCAGCCCGAACGCCTCGGCGAGCTCGCCAGCAGACACGAGCTCCAGGTTCGCCTCGGCAAACGTCACGATCCGCCGTGCCAGCCCGACCTTCTCGTCCGGTTCCCGCAACTGCGCCTGAATCAGTTCCTCCATCCGCTCGGCCATGGCGACGGGGTCGTTGAGCCCGATGAATTCCTCCTGCATAGCGGCCGACGTCCGCGAGAACACCGTCTCCACCGGCAGCCACGTGTCGCTCAGCGCACTCACCGCGCGCCCAAAGAACGGCCGGAACGCGCCCGGCCAGAACTTCGTTGCGAACACCCGGCCTGAACCGGTGAGTGTTGTCTCGAACACCCCGGTGGCCGCGCCGAAGATGCCGGTCTCACCCCGCGAGTCGATCACCAGGTGCTGGTTGGGGTGGCTAAGGTTGCGCTGGGTGTACGGCGGGCGGTCACCGAGGTCGTAGAGGATCATCCAGTGGTGCTCGACCCAATCGGCGAGGTCATCCGAAGGCTCGAACCGCGTCAGTTCGAAATGCTCGAAGCTGGTCCGCTTGTGCAGCAACCCGCGCGCCGGCTTCACCGCCGGATCGATTGGCCTGGGATCACTCTGTCGCATCAGTCAGCGCACGCCGCCCATCGCAGACGCACGCACCAGGTGGTGCTGCACGAACTCGGTCCGCTCCACCAGGAACGCATCATCCTCCGGATAGTACTGCGCCCGCTGGTAATCCTCGCCGGCAAAACGCTTCACCGCCGCCAGGTCGGTCCACCAGCTCAGCGTCGTGATGGTGCTGAGCCCGCCGGCCTCGGCGCTGGTGAGAATCTGGAAGCCGAGGTTGCCGTCGGTGGCGGCGTAGTGGGCGGCTCCCGTCTCCTCGATATAGGCCACGTAGCGCGCTTCGTCCGCGGTCCGGATACGGGCCGACCATTGGCGCAGGATCATCGGCTCAACTCCTCTGTCGCGAAACTACAATTCCACATGGCGTCACTCCGCTAGCTTCCCCCTCCAAGCAAGGAGAACCCCAATGAAGACCGCCAAGGGCACGATTCTGCATAACAACTGGGACGAGAACCCCTACCACGAAGCCGCCCCGCTGAAATCGAGCGAGGCGAAGATCGATATCGTCATGCACGGCGCCATCGAAGCCACCGGCCCCGGCCGCTACCTGATGCAATACCCCACCGCCGAGACCTGCCACTATGCCGGCTACCTGGTCATGGACGGCACGCTCGACGGCAAATCCGGCCAGTTCATCATCTACGAAGTCGGCGACTGGACCAACGGCGTCGCCGCCAGCAAGTGGCAGATCGTCGAGGGCTCCGGCACCGGGGAGCTAAAGGGCATCACGGGGCAGGGCAGCTACTCAGCCCAGCACGATAAGACCGTGCACTACGAACTGAACTATGAGTTGAAGTAGCCGCGGTCTCCCCCACCCACCGGCTGTCATCCCAGCGAAAGCTGGGGCCCATCTATCCGCCAGCGCAGGGGGTGAACCGGACGAGGGCGGAGCCCTCGCCGTGGGGTCCCAGCTTTCGCTGGGATGACACCGAGTTTGGGGTGTTGTCTGGTGGCAAATACGCCGTTGGGTCCTGCACCAAGGCAATGCACTGGACGAAACGGACAACCTCATCCCATCCCCCGAACCAGCTCCAGGAATTCCGCATGCCCCAGCGCTTTGCTGGCTGCCTGCTTGTATTCCTTCACCAGCCCCGCATGCGTCTCCCGCGCAAATTTCCTGAGCTTGGGGTCACGCGCCATTTCCGCTTTCGCCACCGAGGGATCGAGCAGCCCCAGGCCATCAAGCACCGGATAATGCAGCTGCGTCTCCACATGCGGCAGTCCGAACAGATAGTCCGCAAAGTGCTCGCGCCGCGGCATTTCGGTTTTCCACCGCTCCAGCCGCTGCTTGGTCTCGGGGTGAATCCGGTGCTCCCGCACCTCGCGCCAGAACGGCGTATCGTCCCGTTCCGTCATGTAATGGGTGTTCACGAAGGTGCGGAAATCGTCGACCTGCCGTCCGACGCGGCGGTTGTAGTCGTCCCGCAACGGCTGCCCCATCTGGGCGGGATCGCGCAGATATTGCCCGGCGAACATCATCATCTGCACGATCGTGCCATGGATCGAGGTCGATTCCAGCGGCTCGAGAAAGCTCGAGCTCAACCCCACCGCCACCACGTTGTTGATCCACGCCTTCTCGAGCCGTCCGATCTTGAACTGGATATCGCCACGCACCTCGATCTTGCGCCCCAGCACCCGTTCCACCTCGGCATGCGCCTCGTCGGGGGTACGGAACTCATCCGAGTAGACGTAACCGCAGCCATAGCGGTACTGCGTCGGGATCTGCCACATCCAACCCGCTTCCTGCGCCCAGGCGCGGGTGTAATTGGCGATCTCCTCGCCCGGCTCGACCGGCAGCCAGAAGGGCAGGGCCCGGTTCACCGGCAGTTCGTGCTGGTACGAAATCCACGGCGCCTGCATCTCGCCGACGATCAGGCGCTTGCGGAACCCGGTCGCGTCGATGAAGAAATCGCCCTCGAGTTTCTGTCCGTCTTCGAACACCAGCGCCGTGACGTCGCCCGTCTCGCCGTTCCGCTCCACTCCCGTCAACACGTTGTCGACGATCTCGACGCCCTGAGATTTCTCCTTCAGAAACTTGCCCACCAGCGACTGGTCGAAGTGATAGGCCGGCAGGAACGGTCCGAGCGGGATCAGTGACCCGTCGGCCTTCTTCGTCCACGGCGCCTTCTTCTGCTTCAGCAGCGGACCGAACAGATGCATGTCCTGCACCGGCTCGTTCACCGATACGGCATAGACGTTGAGATAGTCCGACGGCGCCCCCGGCGGTGGCCGCACTACCGCATGCGGGTCATCGATCGGCCCGTAATAGGTAAAACCCTTCCGCCGCCAGTCCTCGTGCCGGATACCCAGCTTGTAGGTGGCCTCGGTCTTCCTGAAGAACTCGAAGATATCGATGCCGAAATGCGTCAGGAACACGTGGAACGCCGCGGTCGTCGCCTCGCCCACCCCCACTGTCGGGATTTTGGACGACTCGACCACGCTGAGCTTCGCATCGAGCTTCAGCCGCTTGATCGAGTCCTGGATGATGAAGGCGGCGATCCACCCAGCGGTGCCGCCCCCCACGATAACGAAATGCGGTTGCCCCGCCATGATCCCAGTCCTCCCTGACCGGGAGGAAACGCGATGTAGGGCAGGGCGGCAAGGGGCGAACGACGAGGGAAAGTCCGGAAAGCTAAGGTCCGGATCTGGCGCAGCATCAAGTCGTTACCGTTGCCGGTGAAGTCCTTCGATCAGGCTGCCTTCGTTCTCGACCGCCACCGGCACGCAAAGCGACAACCAAACGGTCGCGGCGAAGAGGCAAACACCGATCAATACAAGTCCTGCGATGAGTATCGTGCGCCCATGTCTGTATTCTACGGGCGTTCGACTGCCGTGCGTCATAGTCCCCTCAGCGGGAACTGGAGCACGGAGCCGAAAGCTCCGTCAAATCACAGTATTTTGCGGAAAACGACTACAGCCGATAGACCCGCTCGGCGTTGCCTGAGAACAGCTTCTCCTGCTCCGCCTGGCTCGCGCCGGCGACGATCTCCCGGCTCGCGTTCACCCATTTGGTCAGATCGGCGAACAGCGTCACCACCGGATGGTCGCTGCCCCACACCACACGATCCCAGCCAAAGGTCTCGATGACGAACTCGACATACGGTCGGAGCTGGTCGACCGTCCAGGTGTCGTCGACATTGGCGAGGATGCCCGAAATCTTGCACGCCACGTTCGGCAGTTCGGCGATCCGTTCCATCCGCGTCGTCCAGCTCTCCCATTCGCGCTCGGCGATTTTGGGGTTGCCGCAGTGATCGAGCACGAACTGTGTCTGAGGGCACGCTTCGATCAGCGGCGGCGCCAGCATCAGCTCATGCGACTTCACGCAGATGTCGAAGTTCATGTCGTAGCGCGGCAAGAGCCGGATGTTGTCGATGAAGGTCTGCGTCTGGCTCAACTCGGCAGGCTGTCCCTGCAGCAACCGTCGGATGCCTTTTACCCGCCCCAGCTCTCGCATCTTTTCGAGATGCCGTTCGAAATCCGCATGCTCCGGTCTCCCGTTGGCGATCGCCCCGATAACTCGGTCGAGCCCAAGCACGAACTCCGTTTCCGCCGCGATCTCGGGCTCGGCGACATCCACCTCCATATGCAGCGCCGCCTCGATCCCGAGCGGTGCTGCCTCGGCCCAGTAGCTTTCCACATGCCAGGGCTTGTTGATCGCCGGCGCGCCGCCCAACCACGGATAGGAGAACCCGTCGGGATAGATCAGGTGCAGGTGCGTATCGACAATGCGCATGAAATCAGCCGTTTGAAGTGAGAATCCGAGCTGAGAAGTTAGCCTGCCGGGACCCGGCGCGACAGGCCAGTCTTTCGGCTAAAGCTTCACCGCCAGCCCGCTCCGGATGCTTTCGTCCGCCGCAATGCAGATCCTGAGCGATTGCACCGCGTCATTCATGTGCCGGCTGAGGTCGATATCCTCGATGATGGCGCGATATACATACTCCTGCTCCCTGGCACAGAGCGCATCGTGGTGTGGCTCGCCCTGCATCGAAATGTACTCGTCGGTATTGGCGAAGCTCCCGTCCGTCGTGAGCGCCGCCCGGTGCACCCGAATCTGGTCGGTCCGCGTGTGCGTATCGAGATCATCCGATCTGGCGCCCGGGTCCATGACGATCGACACCGCGCCGTTCGGCGTCATCACGTCCTTGATGAAGAAGGCGTTCTCCGAAACCATCGGTCCCCACGCCGCCTCGTACCAGCCGCGCGAACCGTCCTCGAACAGCACTTGCAGCGCGCCGTAATTGTACATGTCCGGGGCGATCTCATCGGAGAGCCGCACCCCCATGCCGCGCACCTCGACCGGCCTCGCATCGGTGATCTGGCACATCACGTCGACATAGTGCACGCCGCAGTCGACGATCGGCGACGTCGTCTCCATCAGTGTCTTGTGCGTCTGCCAGTTGGCGCCGCTCGATTGCTGGTTGAGGTTCAAGCGGAATGCATATGGACCCCCGAGCTTGCGCGCTTCCTCGATGAAGCGGATCCAGCTCGGGTGGTGCCTCAGGATGTAGCCCACGACCAGCTTCCGCCCATTGGCCCTGGCCGCCGCGACCACCCGCTCGGCATCGGCCACGGTCATCGCCAGCGGCTTTTCGACGAACACGTGCGCGCCCTGTTCCAGCGCCATCACCGCGTAGTCGGCATGCGTATCGGTGTAGGTGTTGATCGACACCAGGTCCGGCTTCACCTGCCGCAGCGCCGCTTGATAGTCGGCCAGCACCTGGTAGCCAGCGAGTTCCGGCTCGAGCTTCGGGGCCCGCCGGTTCACCAGCCCGACGATCTCGAACCCCGGGTGCCGGTGATAGGCCAGCGCGTGGCTCCGCCCCATATTGCCCAGGCCCGCCACAAGTACACGAACGCTCATTCAAACTACTCCAAGTCCTGATCTCCCCGGCCAAGCCGGGCATCGTTTGGTCGGGCCTGCAATCATGCCCAGAGTCATTCCCGCGAAAACGGGAACCTCTGTTCTCGGCGCGCGCTGCAAACCGAGATCCCCGCTTTCGCGGGGATGACCCTGCGGGCAACTCGGCGGTAGAGCCCGCTCATGTGCCCGACGAACCTGTGGCCCTGTCCAGCCTGGCATTCAGCTCGATCGCGGCGGCTTCGAGCCGCTCGGCCGAGCCCTCTGCAAACGCCGCCGGCAAGCCATAATATCGGTGCGCCTCGAGCACCTCGTAGCCGCCGAACGGATATTCGGATGCCGGCGGAATATACCCGGGCACGCCATCGGCAAAGCTGTTGACGAAGTGCACGCGCGCCGCATCGCCGCGCACGTTCAGCGCCGATTGCGCAAACATCTCTCCCGGCAAGAAGCTCAACCGGACCCCGGCCCAGTCGAGCACCGTCACCTTGCCGGTCCACGGCGCAGCCGGCCGCAGCGCGACGGTCCCGGCCCAGTCCGCCCAGCACTCATAGAGCGTCGCCCAGGCCGGGTCCGACTCGGCCGCCTTGGCTCGCCACTCGGCCGCCAGCACGGGCAGGGGCGCCGTCTCGTTCCGTTCGAGATCGAGCGTCACCGCTGCGGCCGCAGCGGCAACGCCGCCAGCCAACGGCCTGAGCCTTGCTGTCGAAGCGCTCGCAGCGATGCGTCGGCCCAGCCGTTCAGCCTCGGCATAGGTGCGATCTGCGGTGGGGACCGTGCTGATCGACGAATGCGGCGAGTGTCCCGTGCTGATGTCACCCGCGCAGCCGGTCAGGAACACCGCGACGATCCCGGGGGAGGCGGCCTCCAGTGCCTCGCGCACATAGTGCGGGAAGTCGGCGGTGTACTGCCGATTGTAAGCTGCCAGCACCACCGGATGGCAGGCGTGTGCTGTGAGGACGGCGATCGGCTTGCCATCGACACCGTCGATCCGCAGCACCGGCACGGTGGGGTCGATGACCCCGCCGTCGTGCCGCCGGTTGAAGGCGATCCCGGGATTGTCGCCCAGGCCGGCCGAAAGGATTGCTGGCCGCTGCACCGCCACCGCCCGGTCGATCGCCTCGACGCACCCGTCTTCCAGCCGCGTCAGAAAGTCGGCGTCGAACGCCGTGCCACCGCGACCAGCCATGCTCACTGGTCCACCATGCGTGTGCGTGGCGATCACTGCCACCCTGTCGTCGGGTAGTGCGCAACGCGAGCGAATCCGCGCGCAGCTCTCCTCGTGCAGGCCGATCACATCGGCGACGACGATGGCCGTATCACCCACGACAATGGCCCGCGCCGTCAGCGCATCGTGGCTACCGGTCGCCGGTTGCGTGCGGGCTGCGTAGCCGGACATCATCAGCCCGGCCGGCGGCGTGATATCGACGATCGAGGCTCCCGCCAGCAGCGGCGATAGTTCCGGCATTCCGACCACACTCCGATCGAGTTCCCACGGGTTCGGCATTAATGCCAAAAACATACCACTTGTCGAGAAGCCTCACGCATAACCCGCCGCCGGCAACCCCGCGTGGGACCGATCTCACAGCAAGTCGGGGACATCAGCGCAGAAACCGCTTGGTCAATGGTCTTTTATTGGTATTATGGGATGAATGTGGGACGACACCCGCGTCGGGCGGATTTGCCCGGTGGTTTGGTCCGGGACAGACAATTTGACCAGCGAGCTTTTCAGCGCCGAAGCCATCATCCTGCCGCAGGGTGGTCCGCTCTATCTGCAGCTGAAACGCTGGATCGAAGACGCGGTAGCGCGTGGCGCCATCAAGCCCGGCGATGCGCTTCCCTCCGAGCGTGACCTTGCCGCCAAGGTCGAGGTCTCCCGTGTCACGGTGCGCAAGGCCGTGCAGCATCTGGTGCGCGACGGCCTGCTGATTCAGCGCCATGGCTCGGGCACCTTTGTTGCCCCACAGCAGAGCCGGGTCGAGCAATCACTGAGCCAGCTCACCTCCTTCACCGAGGATATGGCGCGCCGCGGCATGGCCGTGCGCGCCATCTGGCTCGATCGCGGCATCTACGATCCATCGCCTGACGAGACGGTGATTCTGGGCCTCTCGCCTGGTGATCGCGTCGCCCGCGTGGCGCGCCTCCGCCTCTCCGGCGATATGCCGCTGGCCATCGAGCGCGCGGCTTTGTCCGCCGAGACCTTGCCGGATCCGGCTTCCGTGGGCTCGTCGCTCTACTCGCATCTCGACAAGACCGGCAACCGACCGGTGCGCGCTATTCAGCGCATCCGCGCCGCCAATCTCGAGGAGAACGATGCCCGTCTCCTCGAAATCCCCGTGGGCGCCGCCGCGCTCCATATCGAGCGCATCGCCTACCTGCCTTCGGGCAAGGTCGTCGAATTGACGCGCTCGGTCTACCGCGGCGACACCTATGATTTTGTCGCCGAGCTCAGAGTCGGCGAAGCTGCCCGCAAATGATCGCAAACCGTGAGTGATGCCGTGACCACAGCCGCCAACGCCAGCTACATGCGCCAGGAAGTCGAAGAGACCCCGTCGGCGATCGCCCGCTTGCTTTCGGAGGGCAAGGCCGACTTCGCGGCCGCCGGCAAGGCGCTCCGCGCCGCCGACCCCACCGCCATCGTCACCATCGCACGCGGCTCCTCCGACCACGCTTCGTCGTTCCTCAAGTACTCCATCGAGCTCCTTGCCGGCGTGCCGGTCGCCTCGGTCGGCCCCTCGGTCTACTCGATCTATGGCCGCGAGCTGAAGCTCAAGGGCACTGCCGCCATCGCCATCTCCCAGTCGGGCAAGAGCCCCGACATTGTCGGCATGACCCGGTCGGCTAAAAAGAACGGTGCGCTGACCTTCGCGCTGACCAACACCCCGGACTCGCCGCTTGCCCAGGCTTGCGACCAGACCATCGCGCTCCGCTCCGGCGAGGAAAAGTCGGTGGCTGCCACCAAGACCTTCGTCGCCTCGGTCGTCGCCGGCCTCGGCCTTGTCGGAAACTGGTTGGAAGACAAGGCGCTGCTGGCCGCTCTGGAATCGCTTCCTGAGGTGCTCGAAGAGGCCGTCCACTGCGATTGGTCGCCGCTGCTCGGTGCGCTCGACAAGCACCAGTCGCTCTATGTCCTCGGTCGTGGCCCGGCGCTCGCCATCGCCAACGAGGCGGCGCTGAAGTTCAAGGAAACCTGCGGCATCCATGCCGAGGCCTACAGCGCTGCCGAGGTCATCCACGGCCCGGCCCGCATTGTCGAGCATCACTTTCCGGTGCTCGCACTCGCTGCCCGCGACGCCGCCGAAGCCTCAGTTGCCGAAGTCGCCGAACGGCTGGCCGGGCAGGGCGCGCGCGTCTTCATCACCTCGGTCAATGCCCAGAGCGCCGAACGCCTGCCGTTTGCCGCCTCCGGCCACGCCATCACCGACGCCCTGGCGCTGATCGTCAGCTTCTACGGCTTCGTCGAAGCCCTCAGCCGTCGCCGCGGCTTCGACCCGGACCGCCCGCCGCACCTCAAGAAGGTGACGGAGACCATATGACCCGAAGCACCAGTGGGGGCTGACCCCCACCCTTGATCCCTCCCCCTCAACAGAGGAGGGAGACGACGACCTCGGTATTAGTGGGAGCGTCTCCCTCCCCCTGTTGAGGGGGAGGGGACAGGGGTGGGGTCAGCCTGCTCCGGCTCTCAAGGCTCGCACCTGCAGGAGCAAAGCACATGACTACCAAACAAGCCTTCACCGGAGCTCGCATCTTCGATGGCGCCGAATGGCACGACCACATGGCGCTGGTCGTTGCTGACGGCAAGGTTGAGGGCCTCATCGCCGTGGATTCACCCACCGATGCCATTCGCGTTCCGGCCGACGGCGCCATGATCGTTCCCGGCTTTCTCGACTTGCAGGTCAATGGCGCCGGCGGCGCGCTGCTCAATGATACGCCGACGCTCGAGGCCATCCGCACCATCTGCGCGACCCTGACCCAGTTTGGCTGCACCGCCTGCCTGCCGACCCTGATCACCGATACGGTGCCCAAGAACGAGGCCGTCATCGCCGCCGGCGCCACGGCGGTGGAGCAGCACGTCCCCGGTTTCCTCGGTCTCCACCTCGAAGGCCCCCACCTCTCCATCGCCCGCAAGGGCGCCCACGATCCGGCGCTGATCCGTCCAATGGACGAAGCCGACCTGCAGCGGCTCCTCGCCGCCAAACGCGCACTCCCGACTCTCCTCATTACTGTCGCCGCCGAAACCGTTGGCCCGGAACAGATTTCCCGCCTCGCCGCGGCAGGCATCATCGTCAGCATCGGCCACTCCGATGCGAGCTACGTCCAGGTTGCAGCTGCCGCGGCAGCCGGCGCCTCGATGGCCACCCACCTGTTCAACGCCCAGAGCCAGATCGGTAATCGCGAGCCGGGCGTCGTCGGCGCCGTGCTCGACCTGCCGGGCCTCGATGCCGGTCTCATCGCCGACGGCATTCACGTCCATCCGACCTCGATCGGCATCGCACTCCGCGCCAAGCGTGGCCCGGGCCAGGTTTTCCTCGTCTCCGACGCCATGTCGATCACCGGCACCGACTGGACTGAGTTCGAGCTCACCGGCCGCGCCGTCTACAGGAAGGATGGCGCCCTGCGCCTCGCCGACGGCACCCTCGCCGGCGCCGACCTCGCGATGATCGACGCCATCCGCTACGTCCACCAGACCATCGGCGTGCCGCTCGACGAGGCCCTGCGCATGGCGAGCCTTTATCCGGCCCGTGCCATCCACGCCGAAGCCGACCGCGGCCACCTCAGCAAAGGCGCCCGCGGCGACTTCGCGGTCCTGAGCGACGACCTGAAGGTGCGCTCGACTTGGATAGGTGGTGAAAAGGTGTTCGGGGCCTGAGGCCGAGTGTGATCCTCCCCCGCGCTGCGGGGGAGGGCCGCGTTCGGCAGGACTGGGATTTACCCGCGGCCGATATACGGCATCGTCGTGGCCATCACCGTCATGAACTGCACATTCGCCTCGAGCGGCAGCCCGCTCATATAGAGAATCGCATCCACCACGTGCTGCACGTCGAAGGTCGGTTCGGGCTCCATCGTGCCGTTGGCCTGCAGTGACCCGGTGGTCATCCTGGCGGTCATGTCGGTGGCGGTGTTGCCGATGTCGATCTGCCCGCAGGCAATGCTGAAGGCCCGTCCATCCAGCGAGATCGCCTTGGTCAACCCGGTGATCGCGTGCTTGGTGGCGGTATAGGCGGCGGCCCCCGGCCGCGGCACGTAAGCCGAGATCGAGCCATTGTTGATGATCCGGCCACCCTGCGGCGTCTGGTCCCGCATCGCCCGGAATGCCTCGCGCGCCACATAGAATGCGCCGTTGAGGTTCACATCCACCATGCCCTGCCAGGTCCCGATATCGGTGTCGCCGAAGCTCGCCTGCGGCGCAAACCGGCCGGCATTGTTGAACACCACGTCCACCCGGCCGAGCTTCGCCTTCAGGTCGGTGAAGTAGCGGTGCACGGCTGCGGGGTCGGTGACATCGCAAACCCCGCTATACTGCGCCGAACTCAGCCGCGCCGTCTCCTTGAGCTCGACCTCGCGTCGCCCCAGAATCGCCACGCGATACCCGGCCTTGCCCAGCCCGATTGCCGTTGCGCGCCCGATACCCGAGGTCGCGCCGGTCACCACCGCCACCTTGCCGTCTGTCATTTTCCGCTTTCCCGCCCTTTGTTGCCGTCATATGGACGAGGACTTGCGGCATAGGCAAGGCAGCCATTAGCAAGAGACGCATGTCCCCTTCCCGTCGAGTTTCCCCCAAGCAACCGCAAGGCCGGACGGTGGAGAGCCTGCTGCAGCGCGGCATCGAGCTTCACCAGGCCGGGCACGGAACAGAGGCAGCAGGCCTGTACCAGCAGATTCTGCGTCTCGACGGCGGCCACCCTGCAGCCAACCACCTGTTCGGGCTCACGCTGATGCAGCAGGGAGAACCGATCGCCGCCATCCGTCACATCGCCGTGGCGCTCAAGACCGAGCCCTCCAACCCGCAATACCTCGCCAATATGGGGGTGGCGCTGAGCAGCGCCGGTCGCAACGACGAAGCGGTGGAAGTGCTGCAGCGCGCCGTGGCCATTCAGCCGGCATCGGCGGAAGCCTATTCGAATCTCGGCATGGCCAACCGCTCACTGGGGCGGTTCAACGAGGCCGCCGATGCCTATCGGCATGCTGCCGAGATTAGGCCGACCGAGCCTGCCTTCCACTTCAGGCTGGCCAGCATGCTCCGTCAGGCCGGGGATCATTTCGCGGCGGAAGCATCCTATCGCAAGGCGATCGAGCTGCGGCCCGGCTATGCCGAGGCCTATGATCGGCTCGCCTTCATGCTGATCGACCAAGGGCGCACGGCGGAGGCGCTGGAGGTGCTCGACAGGGGATTGGCTGTCCTTCCCGAAGAGGCCACCCTTCACATGCAGCGCGCGCGCTCACTCTATGCGGGTGGCGCGATGAATGAGGCGATCGCCGGGTTCGACCGCGCCCTCACGCTGCGGCCGACATATGGCGAGGCACACCTGCAGCGCGCCACCTCGGTGCGCCACCGGGCGCGCGATGGCGCAGTCGCGGCAATGGAGGGCGTGTTCCGGTCAGAGCATGTCGATACCGTCGACCGGATCTTTGCCGGCTTTGCCTTGGGCAAGGCTCTGGCCGACATTGGAGATCATTCCGGATCCATCGCCGCATTCATCGAGGCGAACCGCATGCAGCGGCAACGCGTCACCTTCTCGCTGAACCGCGAGGCCGACCTCCTGAAGTCGGAGCTGGAGCGCTTTCGTGATGCTGATGAGATGCTGCTGAGCGGCGCCTCGTCAGCGGCGAACCCGGTCTTCATCGTTGGCCTGCCGCGGTCAGGCAAAAGCACGCTGGAACTGATCCTCGCCTCACATCCGGCTTTCGCGGGCGCTGGAGAGCTGCCGACCATGGGCAGGCTGGTGCGTGAACTGCTTCGGGAAACCGGCGGGCTCCCATTGTCGGCGATACCGGCCAATCGTTTCGCTGCGCTTGGACGCGCCTACATGGAAGAAGCTCAGCGGCTGATTCCCGACGGCAAGCGCGTCATCGACACCATGCCATCGAACTATCACTACCTGGGCTTCATCCGCCTCGCCCTGCCCAATGCCCGGATCATTCACTGCATGCGGCCGCCCGCCGAGCATCGCGTCGCCATATTCGAGAAGTTCCTCACCGGCGCCGGGTTCGAATACGCAAACGAGCTGGGCGAGCTGCGCGGCTACCATTCGGCGTATTCGCAGCTGATGAGCGATTGGCACGCGCGCTTCCCGGGCTTCATTCGCGATCTCGACCTCGGTGCCCTGATGTCCGATCGGCGGGCCCCGATGGCGAGCTTGCTGCAGTTCCTGGGGGCCGATTGGGATGAGGCGTGCCTTGCGCCGGCCCAATCGGAGCCGCAGCAGGGGGATTGGTCGAGCGCCGAGCGGGCTGCCAATCACTCGGCCCACATGGCGGCGTGGCAAGAGGTTCACCCCGAACTCTGGGCCTGACGCCGACCACGCGACGTCCGGCACGGTCCTTCCGGGGGACTCGGGTTGCAAGTGTTAACGGCCCGTTTCCAAACCTGTGCCGAATTTGCAACAGCCGGTCTGCAACCACCTTGGCGCTGCCGCAATTCAGCCATTCTGCGATTGCGCCTCCCGAACTCCTGCGTAGAGTGGGTCTTGCGAATCCATGCATGGGATCGTTTGTCGGTCGCAAACGCGACGGCAACACACACAAAAGTGTGGTCGCGTTTCGACAAGCCGCCGGGCAACTGGCAAAACGAATGACTGACTTTGGAGGTCAATAATGAAAATCAGGAGCCTTCTTCTGGGTTCTGTGGCGGCAGCGGGTCTCTCGACCGGCGGCGCTTTCGCGGCCGATCTCGGCGTTCTGACGTCGCTCGACGTTTGCGACGCTCTGGGCCTGTCGGGTCTGACGATCTCGTCCGACACCAACTGCCTGCAGATCACCGGCGAAGTGAAGTACAAGTTCGTCTGGGGCGACTATATTGATGATCCGCTTGAGACGGATCTGTTCCATGTTTACACTCCGGCCGACGGCGGTCTGAATTGGATCGGCGGCGGCAGCGGCGCCGGCCCCGCCGACGAAAACCAGGACTGGCAGTCGCGTTTTGACGCCTGGATCAAGTTTGTCGCGACCGCTGACTCTGACTTTGGTCCGGCCAAGGCCGTCCTGAAGCTGAAGCAGGTGACCGACGCACGCGTCGTCAACGAAGGTGCGCGCTTCTACGGCGGCTCGACCACCGGCGACGAGGGCACGAATCTCGGCGGTGCCGTCAATGGTCCTGGCTCGGTCGTTCTCGACGAAGCCTACGTCTCGATCGGCGACTCGACAGTGATCATGGCGGGCAAGAAGGGCTCGATCATGAACAAGGGCGACGACGAGCCCCTGACGTGGCTTGACCTGTTCAACTCGGAAGACGTTGATCGTGGCGTGAGCTGGGGCCCGCTCCCGGGTACCGATGGTCTCGACGACGGCGGCATGGTCATCCAGGTCACGTCTGACCTTGGTAATGGCTTCACGGTCAGCGCCGGTCTCGAGAAGCTCGATAACCAGCAGCAGCCGCTCGAGGGTGCTGGTACCGCTGTTGGCGTGATTGCCTACGCCGGTGAAGGCATCTCGGCACACATCACCGGCGCTGCCGCTGGCGTGCTCGATGGTGAAGTCGAAGCTTGGGGTGTGCATGCTGGTTTTGCCGGCACGTTCGACAACTTCAAGGTCGTGCTGGCTGGTGCTTTCGGTCACGATGACGTCGCTCCGGTCACCGACTACTGGAACGTCCTCGCGTCGGCTTCGGCCACCTTCGATATGTTCACCCTCGCGGCGGCTTTCGAAGCTGTTGACAACGGTGTCGATACCGATCTCGGTGCTGGTGCGTCTGCCAGCTTCGCGGTCACTGAAGGCGTCACCGTCAATGTCGGCGGGCGTTGGTACCAGCAGAACATCGCCAACCTCGGCGATGCTTGGCAGGTTGCGGCGGGCGTTTCGGCTGCCGTCACCGAGTCGATCACCGTCACCGGCGAAATCGGCTTTGTCGACAACAGCCTCGACGACATCTTCTACGGTTCGGCCAAGCTGGCTTGGGCTCCGGGTGGTGGTTACACCTCCTCGATCAAGGGCACGGTCACTTCCGAGACCAACGGTGCGGACATGGGCTACAAGATCGAGACCGAGTTCAAGAAGACTTTCGAGTAAGCCTTACGGCCCAATCGGATTGGAAAGGCCCGGCGTCAGCCGGGCCTTTCTGTTTGTGTTGTTCACAGAGTTGTCAGGCTTCGTTCATTTGGCCGCATTTATCGGTTCATGCTGACATTCTGAAATTGTCAGTGGCGTTGACGCACTTCTCCGATTCAGTGTTTGGCGCTATGGCTCGTCGTCGGCATGGCGTCGGCAGATTTCTTGTTTCGGGGGCGGCATGAGCGGCATCTTCCTGCGCTGGGGTGTACCAGCCTTCGTCACGGTCATCGGCGGCACCGTCGCCGCCGTCGCGACGAGCGGAAGCGCCATCCCGCCGGATCTTGCGAGCCGCACCAGCGCCGTTATCGCCGGTCCCGAGTTCGAGTGGGCGAAGCTCAGTTTCGACATGCGCGACGCCACGATCACCGGCACCGCCACCACGCAATCGATGATCGACGAGGCTGTCGCAAAAGTCGCAGCCGTGCACGGCGTCCGCAGCGTGACCTCGAAAGTGGTGCTCGCCGAATATGTCAGTCCGTTCCCCTTCATCGCCACCGTCGAGGCCGGCGTGCTCACGCTCTCCGGCGGCCTTCCCGACGAGGAAGCGCGCGCCGAGATCCTCGACATCGCCGGGGAGGGGGCGCGCGACGAGACGCGGCTGATGTCCGGGGCGCCGAACCGGGCGAACTGGCTCGCCGCAGTCGACTACGCGCTGGGTTATGCCAGGCAGCTCGATGAGGGCGAAGTCGCCCTTGCCGATCTGAGCCTGACGATCTCGGGGCGGGCCAAATCGCCTGATGCCTATGCCTCGCTCGCCGACAACGGCGCGGCGGCGGCGCCTGCCGCTGTCACGGTGGCTTACCGCGAAGTGCAGCCGGCGCTGCTGTCGCCGTTCGAATGGCGGGCGGAGTATGATGGGCGGAAGCTTACGCTGTCCGGCGCCACCCCGAGCGAAGCGCTGGTTGGCGAGCTCGAGGCGCTGGCGCCCGCCGGGACGAATGTCTCCACGAGCCTCGTGCTGGCATCCGGGGCGCCGAGCGAGTTCGCCGTATCCGCCAAACTGCTGCTGCAAAATCTCCTGAAATTGGAAAGCGGTAGCGCAACAATCTCCGATGGGACTTCAACCCTGGCCGGATCCCCGGCTGACGCCGCGGCGGCTGAGTCCGTCCGTGTCGCGATGACTCCGTCGGCCGCGGCCGTGACGCTCGGGCCGCCGCTCGTCGGTGAGTACTGGCTGAGCGCCGAACGAGGCGCGAACGGGATCGTCCTCGACGGTTTCGTCCCCGATGCAGCGCTCCGCGATCGTCTCGAGGCGCTCGACAATGTCGATGCCGCCGGACTCGAGCTTGGCCGTGGCGCGCCGGAGCGCTTCGAATCCGGCATTGATTTCGTGCTCGAGGCGCTGCGCCGGATGAGCGAGGGCCACGCCACCATCCAGGGAACGGTGATCACCGTCGACGGGCGCGCCGCCACGGTGGCCGACTTCGCTGCCATCGAGACGCGCTTGGAGCTTGGTGCACCGCAGGGGCTCATTCTCGCCAGCACGACGGTGAAGCCGCCCTTGGCGACGCCTTTCACCTTTGCCGCCGAGAAGACCGCCACCGGCCAGTTCTCGCTCTCGGGCTACGTGCCCGGCGCGGCAGTGCGCAAGGCGCTGGTTGCAGGGCTGCCGACGGTCGCAAGCGACACCACCGTCATCGCCGACGGCAACCCGGCAGATTTCGAAGCGGCTGCGCTCAAGGCGCTCGGGGTGCTGCAGTTGCTCGATAGCGGCAAGGTCAGCTATGACGGCGCCAGCTGGAGCCTCAATGGTGCGGTTGACACGCCGCAGGAAGCCTTCGCCGCTGAATCCGCTTTTGCCGCCACCGGTTTGCGGACCGCCGGCTGGACCTACAGCGTCAGCCTGCCGGGCGCCGCCGAAACGGCAGCGCTGCCGGTTGTTGATCCCTATATCTGGCGGGCGCAGAAGTCGGCCAATGGTAGGATTGCCTTCACCGGCTTCCTGCCGACGGAACAGTTGAAGCGCTACCTCGCAGGGCATGCCGGCGCCAACGTCGTCGATGGAACCGCTCTCGGCGCCGGGGCGCCCGAAGGCTTCATCCCGGCGGCCATCGGCGGTCTCGATGCACTTCTGGGGCTCGACGAAGGCACGCTGGCGCTCTCGGCTGGAAGCTGGTCGCTGACCGGCAAGCTGCCGACCACCACCGGCCGCTACGAGCTCGAAACCGCCCTGCGCACCGCAACCGACACCTCCGCCTGGCATGTCGCGATCCAGGCCGGCGATGCGGCGCCGGTCGTCACGCCGTTCGTCTGGTCGGCGGTAAAGGCCGCTGATGGGAGCTTTGCCCTCTCCGGCTATGTGCCGACCGAGGAGGTTCGCCGCTTTGCAGCGGTGCGCGCCGGCAAGGTCAGCAGCGACACCACGCTGGTCGGCTCGGGCGAGCCGCAGGGCTTCATCGCCGACTCGCTGGCCGGCCTCGATGCATTGCTGAAGCTCGAAAGCGGTGAGGTGAAATACGACGGCAAAGCCTGGTCCATCGCCGGTCAGCCGCTCACCCCAGCCGACGCCGACGCCGCGCGGGCGGCAGTCGCGACGGCGTCGGATGGCGGCGCGGCGTGGATTGAAGCCTTGGCGGAGCCGACACAGGTCGCGGCAGAGCCCGCACCCGTTACGGTGGAAACGGCCGAACCGGCCACAACCGAGGACGTGCCTGCCGAGCCGGCGGCATTGGAGCCGGAACCCGCGACAGCCGCGACGGAGCCAGCCGAAGAAGCTGTGCCGGCAGCCGAGGCAACTCCAGCTGCCGAGGCTCCCCCTGCAGCCGAGACTGCGCCCGCTGAGCAGGAGGTCGCGGTGGTCGAGCCGCAGCCGGCGGTTGAGCCTCAGCCTGAGCCAGCAACACCGGTGGTCCGTAACTATCTGTTCGACGCCAAGAAGTCGCTCGGCGGTCCGATCACCTTCTCGGGCGCAGTGCCGGCAGAGCCGATGCGGCGGCATCTCGCGGTCATCGCCGGTGGCGAGCCGGCGGAAGCCCTGACCATCAGCCCCGACCTGCCTGACGATTTCGTCACCAATGCTGATGCCGGCAGCCGTGCGCTGGCCTTGCTGGCGGATGGCGAGTTCGGGCTCGATGGCGACCGCTGGGTGTTCTCCGGCCGGGCTGAGACCGAGGAGGCCAAGCAGGCGGCGCTCACCGCGCTGGCAGCGGTTCCGACGCTTGATCAGTGGGAAACCAGCGTCACGTTGCTGCCGCCGCTGGATGTCTGCCGCGACAAAGTGACGGCGTTTGCGGCCCGCAACGCCATCGTCTTCCAATCCGGCAGCGCACGGATCGCCGATGAATCGGTCCCGGCGATCGACGAGTTGGCTGGCTACCTGGGGCTATGCCCTGAAGCGACGGTGAACGTTGAAGGACACACCGACGCCGACGGCGAGGATGAGGCCAACCTGGCCCTGTCGGTGTCGCGCGCCGAGGCTGTCGTCGATGCGCTGATCCTGCGCGGCATCGGACCCGAGCGGCTCTATGCCATCGGCTATGGCGAGAGCCTGCCAGTCGCCAGCAACGAGACGCGCGCAGGCAAGCAGGCCAACCGCCGCATCGTCTTTACCCTCGCCGACGAGTAGCGAACGCATATGACCCTGGATTCTCTGATCTATCTGCTCGAGGTCTACTGGCCGTTCGTTCTGGCTGCGGGAGCAATCGGTCTCGTTACCGGCTGGCTCTCCGTTCGCGCTCGGAAGGGTTGAGGTCTCAGATGCTGAACCCTGCGCACATCCTCGAAATCGCGCTGCTTTTGCTGGTGGCGTTCCTCTCCGGCGCAGTTGTTGGCGCGCTCGCCCGTCTGGCGGCCTCTCGCCTGATGCCGACCAAAGCGCCGGCGTCGTCGCCGGTCGCGGTTGTCGAGCCGGCAAAGCCGGAAGGGGCCTCAGCCTTGGTCGCGGCCCCGGTCATTAGCGAAGTGGTGAAAACACCAACACCGGTCGCGCCGGCCGACGTCCCGGCCCTCGATTTCACCGAAGCGCTGCTGGCGCTGGCGGGCGACAAGCCGGGTAGCCCCGCGAGCAAGATCCAGATGCCGAGTATTGCGCCGCTGCCCGCGGTTGCCGTGACCAAAACGGCCGAGCCAATGCGGCCGGCCCGAGTGGCAGGGGAGACCACGTCGGGCCACGTCGTGGCGCATCCGCGCAGCTCCGCCGTGCCGGTTCGCGTCGTCACGCTGGAGGGGGCCAGCGCCGAAGTCATTCCGTTCCCGCTCGAAAAGCTTGCCGTAGAAAGTCTGGAGCCGGCGGCCGTCGTTGCTGCGGTCCCCATGCCGGCGGCTGAACCAGCCTCTCCCGTTGTGGCCGGGCCGCCGGCGGTGAAGTCCGAGCCGGTCGTCGAGGTGGAGGTCGCGCCTCCCGTCGAAGCAGAGGCACAGCCCGATGCAGCGACGGCGGTCGAGGCAGAGACGGCTGCTTCCCTCGAGCTCCCTGCCGCTGACGCCGAGGCGGACGCTGCTGCGGCGAACGCGCCCCTTGAACAGCCGCCTGCCGCGGTTGCTGAGATCGCCCAGCCGGCGGCGTCGCCGTTGCTGGAAGAGGTGGCCGTCGCACCGGAACCCATCACCCCGGCCGCGCCCGAGACCAGCGCCGAAGATGATGAGGCCGCTGCCATGCGGGCCATTGAGGGCAACTGGTCGCCGCGTCGCGCTGCATCGCCGCGGACCCGCAGGGTGGACCTGCCGGAAGTTTCAGCCGAGGCTATCGTTGTGGACTCGCTTGCCGCCGTCACGTCCGCCACCGAGGCCGCCAACCCGGGGGCGACGGCCGAGCTCGTCGAGGCTCCCGGCAGGCCCGTGGGTATTGCCGCGCCGCGGCTTGGCGTGAAGGACGATCTCACGCACGTCATCGGCATCCTGCCGATCATTGAGACGGCGCTGAACCGGCTTGGCCTCTATCACTTCGATCAGATCGCCGAACTGACCGACGACAATGCCGGCTGGATCGAGAACCATCTCGGCATCGCCGGTCGGATCGCGCGGGAGCACTGGCGGGAGCAGGCGCGCGGGCTTGCCCCGGCGACGGTCGAGACGAAGAAGGCGGCGGGCCAGCAGTAGAGAGGGTTCAGGCGGCCTTGGCGCGCCGCTTCACCAGCTTGCGCACGAACTCGGCGATCGGGCCGACATCCTCCGGGGTGTTGAGCAGGGCAGGGGATCCCGAGCCCTCGATCACGTAGCCCTCGGCGTCGCGGCGCCGGCGCAGCATTTCCTCGAACGTTTCGCGCCGCACCTGTTCGGTGAGCTGCGTCCGCATCAGCAGCAGTGGGGCACTGGCCAGCGCATCATAGAGCTGCCATTGCGGCACCAGGATATCGTCGTGCTCAAACGACTCGAGCAAGCCGGTGAGGTGCGGATCGAACAAGGCACGGACGCGATTGCGCTTGTCGAGAAAGTGGGTGCGGGCTGCCAGCACATCGAGCAGCCCCTCTGTCGCCGCCGGGTAGTCCGGCGCCAGCATGCGGCGCGCCATGGTCCTAAAGCCTGCTTCGGAGCGGTTGCCCTCGAGGTCCCGAAGGTTGTTGCGCAGGCGGACCAGGCCGCGCGGATCGGAGACCGGCCCGGCATCGATGAGCACTGCGCCGGTCAAGAGGTTCGGCCGCTCGGCCGCCAATGCCATCACCACCTGGCCGCCATAGCCCTGGCCGACGAAGATACCGCCATCAACAGCCAGCGCCGCCAGCACCTGGATCAGCTCCAGCGCATCTACGGTCGAGATGTAGCGTGATTTGTCGGTGCGATCCGACGAACGGCCGCGGCCTTTCAGGTCGACCAGGACGATCGGCCAGTCGTCGCCGTAAACGCGGTGGAAGTGGTTCGCGAAGTCGGCGAAATCCGACATGTTGCGCTGGTAGCCGGGCACGCAGACCAGGGGAATGCGCCCGACGGCCAGCCGACCGGAGATGTGGACCGCGACCTGTTCGTCCGCCGGCCCGACAGTGTAGCGGGTCACCGGCAGAGTGGCGAAACTGCGATGATCATCGGGCGACAGACGCGGGCGGGAGAACATCATCGAGCAATAGCAGAATTTGCGGCCGTCCCAACTGTCGGCCCGCGAACTATCCCGGGATCTTTCTGAGCGCCTCGCCGATGCTCAGGTCGTCTTTGCCCAGGCGGGCCCGGTAGACGAGATAGTTGCCCAGCACCCGCTTCACATAGGTCCGCGTCTCCTGGACGGGGATCAGTTCCACCCACACGACCGGGTCGATCGCATCGGAGCGCGGGTCGCCAAACGTGTTCACCCACTTGCGGGCGTTGCCGGCGCCGGCATTGTAGGCGGCGGCGGCGAGCAGTAGCGAGCCGTCGAAGCGTTCAAGCTGCGCCTTGAGATAGGTCGAGCCGAGCAGCGCGTTATACTCGCCGTCGCTGGTCAGCCGGCTGGCCGAGTACTTCACGCCGAGCTTGCCGGCGGTTTCCTTGGCGGTTGCCGGCATCAGCTGCATCAGGCCGCGCGCGCCGGCGGACGAGATGGCGTCGACCTGGAAGCGGCTCTCCTGCCGGGTGATGGCGTAGATCGCGGCCTGGTCCATCGAGGCCAGCTTGGTGCTGGGCAGGCCGTCCTTGGGGAAATTGAACAGGTCGAGCGGCGTGCCGCGCTTTTCCGCCGTGTCGGCGATGGCGATGGCGAGATGGTGTGCATCGAGCGTCTGGGCGAGCTTCGCCGACAGCAGCAGATCGGCGCCATCGGTAAAGCTCTCGGCAAAACTGCGGAGCAGGGGGACCGCCAGTTCCTTGTGGCCATTGTCGGCGAGGAGCCGCACCGCGCGCACCGGTTCCCGGCTCTCGAAGCCGGCCTCGGCCTGTTTCCAGGCGGGCATATCGCGCAGTTCAGCCGACGGCTTGCCAAGCGCCGAGCGGGCCAACTGACCATAGTAGATGGTGCCGAACGCCGCGGCCTTGCTGAACGCCTCGGCGGCGCCGGCTTCGTCACCGAGCGCCTGCCGGGCCCGGCCGAGCCAGTAGTTCGCCTGGGTGACCGAGTCGGGGAGGGTCGAATGCTTGGTCATTTCCTCGAAATGCGGGGCCGCTGCCTTGGCGTCCTTCAGAAACGCCAGCGCGATCCAGCCGGCATGGAAATGCGCCTCGACCAGTCGGCCATCCGGTCCTTCCCGATAACCGTCGGCTGCGCGATAGGCGCGCTTGACTTCGCCCAGCGCCAGCAACTGGCGCGCCAGGGTGCGGCGCTCGTACCAGAACTCGGCGGCATCAACTGGCTCGCCCTTGGCCTTGTCCAGCCAGTTGATGGCGTCGTCCCAGAGTTCGAACTGCCGGGCACGCTGGGCGCGGCTGAACTGGTAGACCGAGTTGGTGCGCATCGACGGATCGACCGCGTCGAGCAGCTTCTTGGCGTTTTTGGTGTTGCGCGACACCGCGTTGCGGGCCAGCGCCAGCGATTTCTGCGCCGGCGTCATGTACTGCATCAGCCGTTCAACGCCGGTGGCGCGATCATGCATCATCAGGTGCATGGCGCGAGCCCAATGGGCGTCACGATCGAGCAGGCTGCCGAGCCGGCTGAGCACCTTGGCTTCGGTGGCTTTGTCGAGGAAGTTCTCGGTCCAGATGGCGCGGGCGATGCGCGCGGCACGTTCCGTCTGACCGCTGCCGACATAGGCTTCGGCCAGCGCAATCTGCGCCGCCAGGGTGTTTGGCATGGCGCCGCCAAGCGCTTTGATCAGCGTCGCGCCGTCGGCCTTTTCCTTGGTCAGCGCCTCTTCGAGGCGGGTCCTGAATACGGGGCTCGTGGCGAAATCGGGCGCGTCGGCGATGAACCTCTGCACCGAGGCAGCCGGCACTTCGCCGTTGCCGTAGAAGATAGCGGCCCACTGGATCGCATGGCGTTCGGCGGTGTCGGCGATGCCGCTGGCCAGCGCATAGGCATCTGCCTGCTTGCCGTCGGCGAGCAGATCGAGCGCCTCCTTGAAAGTAGCCGAGGCGGCCTTCGCATCGACGACCGGCGCCTTGATCGGGATCGAACCGGTGGTCACGGGATCGAGCAGCGAAGCCTCGACGGCGGGCGTCAGCGGCGGCCGGGTGACCGGCGTCACCACATCGGCAGTTGCGGTATCGTTGGCACGTGACAACAGGATCGGCAGCGTTGCAGCGCCGAGTACACCCAAGCCAACAATTCCAGTGGCGATCAGGCGGCGCGCGCCCCTCGCAACAACCATGGTAACCGTCCTGTTGGTCCGCAATAGGAAGTCCAACAAGGTGCCCCCACCCTTGCAGCGTCCCAAGGTTGCACGGCGCGCGTGAACGTTTGGTTAGCCACTCGGTCCTTGTGGGTGTGCGTCGCGCCCTCTATCGACAGCTTGCTTGTCGCGCCGCACGAGAGAAACTATGGTGCGCGACTATGGCCCCCCGATGATCGGGATGTGGCCACATTTTGGCCATACGGCCCACCAACCACAGCCGCGACCGCCAAGGGGCGGCGCCCATACGACGAGGAACTGACCCGAAATGTTGCGAGGTTCGATCACAGCGCTCATCACTCCGTTCGCGAACGGGGCGCTGGATGAGAAAGCCTTCAGCAACTTCGTCGATTGGCAGATCAACGAGGGCTCGCACGGGCTGGTGCCGGTCGGCACCACCGGCGAAAGCCCGACGGTCAGCCACGAAGAGCACCGCCGCGTCATCGAAATCTGCGTCGAGGTAACTGCCAAGCGCGTGCCGGTGATCGCCGGGGCCGGTTCGAACTCGACTGCTGAGGCGGTATCGCTGGCGCGCTTTGCCGAAGAAGTCGGCGCCGACGCCGTGCTGTCGGTGGTGCCCTACTACAACAAGCCGACCCAGGAGGGGATGTTCCAGCACTTCTCCGCCGTGGCTTCGGCGACGGCGCTGCCGATCCTCCTCTATTCCGTCCCGGGCCGCACCGTGGTCGACCTCTCCGTCGATACCATCGTGCGCCTCAAGGAGGCGCATCCGAACATCCTTGGCGTCAAGGATGCGACGGCCAACATGGAGCGGGCCAGTGCGCAGCGAATGCGACTGGGCGCCGACTTCGTTCTGCTTTCGGGCGAGGATGTGACGGCGCTCGGCTTCAATGCTCACGGCGGTCACGGTTGTATTTCCGTGACCTCCAACGTCGCGCCGCGTCTCAGCGCGCTGTTCCAGAACGCCTGCCAGCAGGGCAATTTCGCCGAAGCGCTGGCCCTGCAGGATAAGCTGTTCCCGCTGCACAAGGCGCTGTTCCTCGAGAACAATCCCGGCGGCGTCAAATACGCCGCCGCGAGGCTCGGGCTCTGCCGCAACGAGTTCCGCCTGCCGGTGGTGCCGGTGTCCAAGGACAACGAGAAGGCCATCGACGCGGCCTTGTCGCATGCGGGCCTGCTGCCCAACTAAGTGAGCGAGCAGCGAGTTGGGAGTGGCCAATGCGGCTGCTCCTGTTCGCCACTCGCTATTGGCTCGGAAGATCATGGCTAAGACACCCAACAAACCGGCGATGATCGTCACCGGCCCGATCGCGGAGAACCGCCGGGCCCGGTACGATTACGAGATCATCGACACGCTCGAGGCCGGCATCGTTCTGACCGGCACCGAGGTGAAATCGCTGCGCACCGGCAAGGCCCAGATCACCGAGGCCTATGCCTCGCCGGAACGTGGCGAACTGTGGCTGATCAACGCGCATATTCCGGAATACCTGCAGGCCAACCGCTTCAACCATGAAGAGAAGCGCCCGCGTAAGCTGTTGGTCAAAAAGAAGGAACTGGCGCGCCTCAGCCAGGACGTCGAGCGTGCCGGCAACACCATCGTGCCGATGAAGCTCTATTTCAACGAGCAGGGCCGAGCCAAGCTGCTCATCGGCGTCGGCAAGGGCAAGAAGAGTTTCGACAAGCGCGAAACCGAGCGCAACCGCGACTGGAACCGCGACAAATCCCGGATCATGAAAGAAGGCGGGCGCGGGTAGGGCCGATTAGCCCGAACCACGCGCCGCCTCTGTCATTGGGCGCTACTTCAGCGCTTCGCTGAAGAACTTTGCGAACGAGCCTTCCACCAGTGCACTGACCTCAGGCTGATCGCTGTAGAAGCCGTAGCCGTGGTCGGCTTCGGGGACGAGCACGATCGAGGCGGCGGGGTAGGCGGCGATGACGGCTTCGTTCTCGGCCGGCTTGATCACCACGTCCTTGTCGCCATGCACCACCAGCATGGCGCCCTTGTAGGCGCTGATGGCTTCGAGCGGCTTGGAAGCCAGCAATTCGTCGAACCACTGCTTGCTCAGCTTCTGCTGCTGCCCGAACATCGTCGTGTAATCGGCATAGCCCTTGTCGCTGGAAGCTTCGGCATAGAGCCGCTCGTACTCGGCTTCCGATCCGCCCGCGAAGAACAGCAGCAGATCCTTGCCCGGATTGGCTGATGGGGCGAGCAGGCCCATCGCCTTGTACGGATTGCCTTCCGTCTGGCCGACGGTCAGTGCGATGCGGCCGCCCATGCTGTAGCCAAGGATGCCGAGGCGAGCAGGATCGGCCGGGAAGTTCTGCAGCAGGTAGGCGAGGCTGGCGTTCGAGTCCGAGATCATGTTGCTGAGGTAGCCCTCGGTGAACGGCTCCTTGCTGTCGCCGCTGCCGGGGAAATCCATGCGGATCGTGAGGATGCCAGCATCGGCCAGCGCCTTGGCCAGGCGGGTGAAGCCGCCGCCTTCCTGCCGGCCGCCGCCGTGGCCGTGATTCATCACCACTGCGGGGAAGGGCCCCGCGCCATCCGGTACGACAACGGTGGCAGGGACGGCGCGGGCACCGTTCATCACGGTGACCTCGCTCACCGTCTCCGCCTGGGCCATCGTTGCGGCCACAAGGGCGAACGAGGCAATCAACATCGTCATTCCGGTCTTCACGACTTGCATAGGCGCTTCCCTTTGAAGGTACTGAGAAAAATCCGACTGACGAGCGTGTCACCGGCTCTCCCGGAGTGTCAACGGCGACCTTGGCCCACTCCAGCGCTCAATCGCATCCGCCTTCAGGGCTTGTCCTTGCCCTTGCCTTTGCCGGGGTTGCCCTGTTCGGTTGGGCCCTCATCGCCTTCCCCGCCATTACCAAGGCCATTATTGCCCTTCGCCTCGGTCGGGGGAGGCGGCGGTGGCGACAGCGGCACTGGAACGATGGGCGGTGGATCGGTCACGGCGAGGCGCTGAGCCGTCTCGCGCTCGATCTGCACCGGCGCGATGCATTGCGCAGGGCGGGTAACGCGGAAGTCGCGAAGCAACCGCGACTGCGAGGCGACATAGGGGAAGGCGCCGGCCACCTTGAGCCGCTCGGCCTCGCGCGTCACGATGTCGGCCTCGCGCTTTGAGACCAGTTGCGCCACGCCGCAGCGCTCGCTGAGCGTCACGCACTTTCCCCTTACCGGGCAGAGGATGACCGCGCCGTGGAACAGCACGACGTTGGTCTGCCCCGTCCGCCCCTCGACAGTGAAGTCGAACTCGGTGCCGCGGATGCCGATCGTGCCGGTGGGCGTGGCGATCCTGTAGGCGTTCTTGTCGCCGTTACCGGTGATGAAGCGGAAGGTGCCGGCCAGCGCGTTGATCGCGAACTTCTCCGGCGTCCCGTCATTGCGCATCAGGTAGCGCTCGATCACGAGGCTCGAGCCACGGCCGATAACGAGGCGGGTCTGGTCGGAGAACACGACCTGCACCTCGCCATTGAGGCCGGTGACCACGGTCTCGCCTTCGCGCAGCTCGGAACCCTTGAGCAGGCTGACCCGCGCCTGGCCGAAACCGCCCGTCGCCTCCGGCCGGACCTCGGCGACCTGGCCAAGTGAATCCGCTGCCTTGGCATCCGCCGTCAGCAGTGCGACCAGCAGTGCGAAGAAAATCCCAAGACGCGGCATGACCGTGGACCTCAGTCCCTGTCTGTTCGCGTATTAAGACTTTGTTTACGTGCGAGTTCAACTGTCGATTTCGTGAGCACGACAGACGGCGGCGCCGTTGCTCTTGGCAGGATGCGGCGTCTACGCGGTAATCGCCCGCGCCGCACGCCCCACGACGTCCTCGAACATCGCAGTGGTCAACACGCCCGTGTTCGTGTTGTAGCGCGAGCAGTGGTAGCTATCGAACAGCGTTGCGCCGCTCGAAAGCTGGTGCTCGACGCCGTGGCCGAAGGCGAATTTCGAGCGTTTCTCGCCCAGCGTCGTCAGCAGCGAATCGTGCGCGATGCGACCGAGCGCCAGGAAGGCACGGGGACGGTGATGCGCGATAGCCGCGCCGAGGAAGGGCCGGCAGGTCTTGATCTCGTCGCCGGTCGGCTTGTTCTGCGGCGGAACGCACCGCACCGCATTGGCGATCAGCACGTCCTGCAACTCGAGCCCATCATCCGGCCGCTGCTGGTAGTGCCCCGTGGCGAGACCGAACTTTTCGAGCGTGGCGTAGAGCAGGTCGCCGGCATAATCGCCGGTGAACGGCCGGCCGGTGCGGTTGGCCCCCTTCAAGCCTGGCGCAAGGCCGACGATCATCAGCCCGGGGTGTTCGTCGCCCCAGGTGGGCACCGGCCCGTTGAAGTAGTCCGGATAGGCGCGCTGGTTGTCGTGGCGGAACGCCACGAGGCGAGGGCAGCGCGGGCAATCGTGCGGCGGGTTGGTCTCAGGCAATGGCAACCGTCAGGGCTGGAGCGGCGTTCAGGAAAAGTTGCAGACTTTTCCGGTTCGAACGCGCGACAATCAAGCGATTCCAGCATTTCTCGTTTCGATAAACGAGAAATGCGGGAGCGAGATCAGGAAAGGTTGCAGACCTTTCCGGTTCGATCTCGCGACAAAACATAAACTTGGAGCAGGAAGGCGCTTCAACGAATCGCAATCCTGCTCTGGGACTCAGCTTCCCTTAGGGTCCACGGTCGCCATGGTGCGGTCAACCGGCGCGCTTCGTTCCACCTGCGGCGATGTGCGGTCGACCGGCGGGGTACGGCCGACGATCTTGGCGAGATCAGCGACGTCCATGAAGAAGTCCGCCTGCCGGCGCAGGTCGTCGGCGATCATCGGAGTCGGCGTGGTGAGCGTCGAGACGACCGTGACGCGCTTGCCCTTGCGCTGCAGCGCCGCCACCAGCGCGGTGAAATCGCCGTCGCCGGAGAACAGCACCAGGTGATCGTAATACTGGCTCATCTCGAGGGCATCGACGGTGAGCTCGATATCCATATTGCCCTTGATCTTCCGGCGTCCGGAAGCGTCGGTGAACTCCTTGGCGGGCTTGGTAACGACGGTGAAGCCGTTATAGTCGAGCCAATCGATCAGGGGCCGGATCGAGGAGTATTCCTGGTCCTCGACCAGGGCGGTGTAGTAGTAGGCGCGCAGCAAGTACGACTTGGACTGAAACTCTGCGAGCAGCCGGCGATAGTCGATATCGACGCCGATGGCCTTGCTGGTCGCATAGAGATTCGCGCCATCGATGAAGAGAACTATCTTCTCGCGCGGATCAATTGACATGCCTGTTCTCCTGACCGGGGCGGCCGGCCTCTCAGGCTGCCCGGCATAAACTATCGTTGGCTTACCGCTAGGATCGAAGGGTAGCCCATTTAAGGCGTGGTCCGCTCCCTAAGTTCGGAATACGCGCTTAATCCCGGGAATTTGCAATCCCCATAAATTCGGAGCCACTCGGTCGGGATTCGCCCCCGCGGCCCAAACCATTGTTCCGTCACACGAAACAAAAACTGCGTAGGCGTCATATCCCTGTGGTAAAAACACGCTGTTGTGTCCCGAGACTGAAAACCTTGTGCCCACCGACCCGGTCGTGTATGAGGGCCGCTTGATCCCACAACAACCTGGAGACGTACGTGGCCCGCGTCACCGTCGAAGACTGCATTGAGAAGGTTGAGAACCGTTTCGACCTCGTGCTGATGTCAGCGCACCGCGCTCGCATGATCTCGGCTGGTTCGTCCATCACCGTCGATCGCGACAACGACAAGAACCCGGTCGTGGCGCTGCGCGAAATTGGCGATGGCACCATCTCCCCCGAAGACCTGCGCGAGGACCTGATTCATTCGCTGCAGAAATACGTCGAGGTCGACGAGCCCGAAAAGCACGCCGCTCCGCTGCTCGATGCCAACGCCGACGAAGACAGCGACACCTTCGACACCATCAGCGAAGACGAACTGCTGCGCGGTATCGAATCCCTGGCTCCGCCGGAGCGCCGGGACGACTAAGCTCCGATTGATCGGCGGCTGATCTCGCATATATAGTCTTGAGGCGTCGGGCGTTTCCGCCCGGCGCTTTTTTGTTTGCATCGTCGGTCGGGCGAGATCAGGAAAAGTCGTGGGACGTTTCCGGGCAACCTCGCGCCGAAGAGACGTGAGCCGCCGAGGCGGGGCCGCGTAGGAGAGTGCGGTAACCCTATGATGCGTCAGTACGAACTCGTCGAACGGGTGCAGGCCTACAACCCGAATACCGACGAGGCATTGCTCAACAAGGCCTATGTCTATGCCATGCAAAAGCATGGCACGCAGAAGCGCGCCTCGGGCGACCCGTACTTTGCCCACCCGCTCGAAGTCGCCGCCATCCTCACCGATTTGAAGCTCGATGACGCCTCGATCGCGGTGGCGCTGTTGCACGACACCATCGAGGATACCGACGCGACGCGCGCCGAAATCGACCAGCTGTTCGGTCCGGAGATCGGCGCCATTGTCGACGGGCTGACCAAGATCGACCGGCTGCAGCTGGTGACCCGCGAAGAAGCGCAGGCGGAGAATCTCAGAAAACTCCTGCTCGCCATCTCGGCCGACGTCCGGGTGCTGTTGGTCAAGCTCGCCGACCGGCTGCACAATATGCGCACGCTCGACTTCATGCCCGAGAACAAGCGCAAGCGCATCGCCACCGAGACGATGGATATCTATGCGCCGCTGGCCGGCCGCATGGGCATGCAGGACATGCGCCAGGAGCTCGAAGACCTGGCGTTCCGGGTGCTGCAGCCGGACCACTACAAGGCGATCACTGACCGGCTCGACGAGATGAAGTCGGAGTTCGCCGACACCATCAAGACCATCAAGACCGAACTCAGCGAGAAGCTGAAAGGCGACGGCATCGACGCGCGGGTTTCGGCGCGGGTGAAATCGCCTTGGTCGATCTTCACCAAGATCGAGCGGAAGCAAATCGCCCTCGAGCAGCTCTCGGACATGATCGGCTTCCGGGTGATCGTGCCGAGCGTCGCCGATTGCTACCGGGCGCTGGGGATCGTCCATACCAACTGGAAGGTCGTGCCCGGGCGGTTCAAGGACTACATCTCGGTCCCCAAGCACAACGACTATCGCTCGATCCACACCACCATCGTCGGGGTCGGGCGGCAGCGCGCCGAACTGCAGATCCGCACCGAGGAAATGCATCGCATCGCCGAGCTCGGCATCGCTGCGCACGCTCTCTACAAGGAGGGTGCCACCGACATCCACAAGATCGAGAACGAGAGCAAAGCCTTCGTCTGGTTGCGCTCGACCATCAGCCACCTGACCGCCGGCTCCTCGACCGAGGATTTTCTCGAGTACACCAAGCTCGAGCTGTTCCAGGACCAGGTGTTCTGCTTCACCCCGCGCGGCCGGCTCATCGCCCTGCCGCGCGGCGCCACGCCGATCGACTTCGCCTACGCGCTGCACACCGACATCGGCGACACCTGTGTGGGCGCCAAGATCAACGGCCAGATCGTGCCGTTGGTCACCCAGCTGCGCTCCGGCGACGAAGTCGAGATCATCCGCGACCAGAACCACCTGCCGCCGTCGAACTGGGAGACCATCGCAGCAACCGGCAAGGCCCGCGCCGCCATTCGCCGTGCGGTGCGGCTGCAGGCGCAGGCCCGCGCCTATGCGCTCGGCGAGCATATGGTTTCGATTCTGCTCGAGCGTGAAGGCACGGGGCTCGACGATGCCGAGTTCAAGCTGCTTGCCGAGGGGCTGGGCCAGCCGGGCAAGCGCGAGCTGCTGATCGCGCTGGGCGAAGGCAAGATCAGCGGCGAGGACCTCGACACCCAGGTGATGGAGGTCAAGGGTATCAAGCGGCGGCGCAAGAAGATCGACCTGCCGGTACCCGACAAGGCCGAGGGCTGGTTCGCGCTGAAGGCGACCGACGAATTCCGCTTCCGCGTCCCGGGCAACCCGCGCTCCGGCCCAAAGGCCAAGGCGGCGCTGACCCAGCTCGATTTCAATACCCGGGTCGAGGTGTCGCCCGAGGGCGTGGTGCCGGGCGATCGGCTGGTCGGCATCATGACGCCGGACACCCCGATCATCATCTACCCGATTCACTCTGACGCGCTGTCCGAGCTCTATGACAGCGACGTCGCCTGGATCGACGTGCGCTGGGACGTGGCCGGCCGCGAGGACCGCGATCATCCCTGCGTCATCTCGATGCAGGCCCAGAACAAGCCGGGCTCGCTGGCCCAGATTTCCACGGTGATTGCCGCCTGCGAGGCCAACATCCATAATTTGGTGATGCGCATGGAATCGCCCGATTTTCATCGGTTCATCTTCCAGATCGAGGTCCGTGATCTCGCCCAGCTCACCGACGTGCTGAACTCGCTGAAACTGGCGGCCGGGATCTCGGATGTGCAGCGCGCCACGGTCGCCGAGGCCCGCGCGCTCGACCGGCTGGAATGGACTGCGCCTGAACGGCAAGAGGAGCCCGCGTGACCACTGACGAAGTACTGGACCTGTTCCGTGAGAGCGGCGCGCTGCTCGAGGGGCATTTCATCCTCTCCTCCGGCCTGCGCTCGCCGATTTTTTTGCAGAAGGCCAAGGTGTTCATGCACCCGGCCAAGGCGGAAAAGCTCTGCCGCGCCCTTGCGGAGAAGATCCGCGCCGAAGGCTATGGCGATGTGAGCCAGATCGTCTCCCCGGCAGTGGGTGGGATCATTCCGGGCTACGAGACGGCGCGGCACCTGGGTGTGCCGGCGATCTACACCGAGCGGGTCGAGGGTAAGTTCGAGCTGCGCCGCGGCTTCGAGCTCGCGCCCGGCGAGAAGGTCATCATCGTCGAGGATATCGTCTCGACCGGTATCTCGATCCGCGAGTGCATCGAGGCGATCACGAAGACCGGCGCGGATGTCGTCGCTGCGGCGTGCCTGATCGACCGCTCCGCCGGCGAGGCGGACGTCGGCGTGCCGCTGGTTTCGCTGGTCGAGTACAAGGTGCCGGCCTATCCGGCCGACGCCTTGCCGCCCGAGCTTGCGGCTATCCCGGCGATCAAGCCGGGATCGAGGGGGCTCTCATGATAATCGGCCTCGGTAACGACCTGTGCGATATCAAGCGGGTCGAAAAGACCCTGGAGCGTTATGGCGATCGCTTCACGCATCGGATCTTCACCGAGCTCGAACGGCAGAAATCGGATCGCCGAGCCCAGCGCGCGGCCTCCTATGCCAAGCGTTTTGCCGCCAAGGAAGCCTGCTCGAAAGCGCTGGGAACCGGCCTTAGTTTCGGCGTTTATTGGCGCGACATGGGCGTCGTAAACCTCCCTTCGGGCAAGCCGACCATGAAGTTGACCAATGGCGCTGCCCGCATGTTGGAGCGGCTTGTTCCGGCCGGCCACAAGCCACATATCCACCTGACCATTACCGACGACGGCGGCATGGCCCAGGCGTTCGTCATTATCGAGGCGCTGCCGGTTGACCAGGCGGCGGCCCTCCCATAACCACTTGACCCCCAGGGGTAGAGGCGAGAAATGAGCCAGTCCATGTCGAAAGCCGAAGCCAAGGCCGGCAAGAAGAAGAACGAGCTGCTCGAGACGATCATCGTGATCATCGAGGCGCTGGCGATCGCCCTGATCTTCCGGACGTTCCTCTACCAGCCGTTCTCGATCCCCACCGCCTCGATGCAGCAGACGCTGATGATCGGCGACTATTTCATCGCCAACAAGTGGACCTGGGGTTTTGGCAAATACTCGTTCCCGATCGCGCTGCCGTTCAACGGCCGCATTTTCGGCAGTGAGCCGAAGCGCGGCGATGTCGCGGTGTTCCGCAACGAAATCACCAACGAAGATTACATCAAGCGCGTCATCGGCATGCCGGGCGATCGCATCCAGATGAAAGAGGGACGCCTCTACATCAACGGCACTATGGTCGAGCGCCAGCAGACCGGTACGGCGACCGATACCGACAGCTACATGACCACCGTGCCGGTGACCGTCTACACCGAGACGCTGCCCAACGGCGTCACGCACACCATCCAGGAGATCTCCGATAACGAGCAACTCGACAACACCGCCGAGTACGTCGTTCCCGCGGGCCACTTCTTCATGATGGGCGACAACCGCGACCGGTCCGCCGACAGCCGCGTGCTGAGCCAGGTGGGTTACGTGCCGCTCGATAACCTGATCGGCAAGGCCGAGGCGCGGTTCTTCTCGATCAAGAACAATCTGCCGCCGTGGCAGCTGTGGGAATGGCCGGCCAACGTGCGTTGGGACCGGATGTTCCAGTCCGTGAACTGATGGCGAAGGGACGCTCGCACGAAAAGCTCGAAGCTCGTCTGGGCTATCGCTTTGCCGACCCCGACCTGCTCGATCGGGCGCTGACTCACTCCAGCGCCGTTTCCCCAGGCAAGCGCATCGAGCGCTCCTATCAGCGGCTCGAGTTCCTCGGCGATCGCGTGCTCGGCCTCGTCGTGGCCGACATGCTGTATCGCCGGATGCCCAAGGCCAACGAAGGCGAGCTGTCGCGCTCGCTGAACACCCTGGTGCGCAAGGAAACCTGCGCCGCCATCGCTCGGCAGCTCGACCTCGGTTCGGAGATGAATCTCGGCGACAGCGAGGCGCGCACCGGCGGCGCCAACAAGGATGCCATCCTCGGCGACATCGCCGAAGCGGTGATCGGCGCCGTCTTCTGCGATGGCGGGCTGGGCCAGGCCTACGAGATCGTCGAGCGGCTGTTCGGCGAGCAGCTCGACCACGCCGGGCATGTCCGCGCCGACCCCAAGACCACGCTGCAGGAATGGGCGCAGGGCAGGGGCCTCGAGCCGCCGCTCTATGCCGAAGTCGAGCGCACCGGCCCCGATCACGCGCCGGAATTCACCATTGCCGTGCGGCTCGGCGATTTCCCCGCCATCACCGCCACCGGCCCCTCCAAAAAGCTGGCTGAGCACAAGGCCGCCGAGGCTTTCCTGATCCGAGAGAAAGTCTGGCGCGACACGATATGACCGACAAGAACGAAATGCCCGAGGCAGCCGAGCTGCCGGTGGCCGGCGAAAACACCCGCTGCGGCTTCGTCGCGCTGGTCGGCGCGCCGAACGCCGGCAAGTCGACGCTGCTCAACTCACTGGTGGGCACCAAGGTTTCGATCGTCACCCACAAGGCGCAGACGACGCGCTCGATGATCCGCGGCGTGGTGACCGAGGGGGATGGCCAGATCGTCTTCATCGACACGCCGGGTATCTTCGCGCCCAAGCGCCGGCTCGACCGCGCCATGGTCGAAGCTGCCTGGACCGGTGCGGGCGATGCCGACCTCGTCGCCCTGATCGTCGATGCCGAGCGCGGCGTCACTCCTGAGATCGAGGCGCTGCTTCAGGGGCTGGAGAACGTCCCGCACCCCAAGGTGCTGGTGCTCAACAAGGTCGACCTGATCAAGCCGGAAAAGCTGCTGAAGCTGGCCGAGTCTCTCAACGGGCGTCTGCGCTTCGAACAGACCTTCATGATTTCAGCGCTGACCGGCAGCGGGGTGCAGGACTTGCTCGATTGGGCATTGAAGCGCATTCCGCTCGGCCCCTGGCACTTCCCCGAGGATCAGCTGACCGACCTGACGCTGCAGATCACCGCCGCCGAGGTGACGCGCGAAAAGCTGTTCCTCCGTGTCCATGACGAGATCCCCTACAACGCCACGGTCGAGGGCGAGAAGTTCACCATCAACAAGGATGGCTCGTATCGCATCGACCAGGTGATCTATGTCACCCGCGACACGCACAAAAAAATCGTCCTGGGCGCCGGGGGGCAGACCATCAAGTCGATCGGTGCTGAAGCGCGCAAGGAGTTGATGGAGATCTTCGAGGTGCCGGTGCACCTGTTCATCTTCGTCAAGGTCCGCGAGAAATGGGGCGACGACCCCGAGCGCTATCGCGAAATGGGGCTGGAGTACCCGCACCAGAAGTGAGGGCGCACCGCGGCGCGACGGTCTATGCAGTGGGACGGTGAAGGGCTGATTGTCGGCGTCCGCCGACACGGCGAGTCGAGCGTCATCGCCGAGGTGATGGTCGAGGGCAGGGGGCGGCACCTCGGGCTGATCCGCGGTGGTCGTTCATCGAAGCTCGCGGCGACGCTGCAGCCCGGCAATTCGGTGCAGGTCAGCTGGCGCGCCCGGCTGGAAGAGCACCTCGGCACCTTCACGCTCGAGCTGCTCGAGGCGCGCGCAGCCGGACTGATTGCGGACCGGGTAAAACTCTATGCCAGCCAGATCGTCTGCGAACACCTGCGGCTGCTGCCGGAGCGCGATCCGCATGATCGCCTGCTTGGCCTTGCCATCCGCATCCTCGACCAGGAGGGGTTGGTGCTTGAACTCGGTGCCTCGGTGGCACGCTTCGAGCTGATCCTGCTCGATGAGTTGGGTTTCGGTCTTGATCTGTCGAGCTGCGCCGCGACCGGCACGACGCGCGACCTGACCCATGTCTCGCCGAAATCCGGCCGGGCCGTCAGTCGCGCCGCCGCCGAGCCCTACCTGCCACGGCTGCTGCGGCTGCCGCCATTCCTGATCAGCAGCGCCGATCCGACAGCGGAGGATGTCGGCGCCGCCTTCACGCTGACCGGGCATTTCCTCGATATGCATGTCTGGCTGGCGCGCCAGCTCGAACCGCCGGCGATCCGCGAAACCTTCATCGAGCTGGTGTCGAAGCCAGCCGATTGATCCACGGCGCACCTCGCGCGTTGCTGTCTCAAGGAGAACCGCCATGACCGAGCACCTGCGCATCGACACCGCGTCGCGGATCATCGCCGCGCCGCCCAAGGCGATCTACCGGGCGTTCGTCGATCGCGACGCGCTGCTGGCCTGGCTGCCACCCGAGGGGATGACCGGCGAAATGCTGGAGTTCGAACCGCGCCCCGGCGGCGCTTTCCGCATGGCGCTGCACTACAGCGTTCCGGGTCCCGGCAAGACCACCGAGGATACCGACATGGTGGAGTCGGAATTCGCCGAACTGGTCCCTGGTCATCGCGTGGTGCAACTGGTGCGCTTCAGGAGCGACGATCCGGCCTTCGCCGGTACGATGCGCATGGTCTGGGACCTCGAGCCCGCCGATGGCGGCACCCGCGTCATCATCCTCGCCGAAGACGTGCCGCCCGGCATCAGCAAGGAAGATCACGATACGGGGTTGAGGTCGTCGCTGGAGAATCTGGCGAGGTATGTAGAGGGGAATGCTCGTTGACAGCTCCCGGCCGGTGCGAGCATCGTACAGTTGTTGCAGTAGGGCGCATCGGCTGAGGTCGAAGGGGCAATGCCCACCTACGATGTCTCAACCGTAGTTGCGCCCGTGCCAAATCTGGAAAACCTAAAGAAGCAGGCCAAGCAATATCTGCGTTGGCACCGCGAGCGGTACCACCCAGTTGCCGCCGAGATCAGAGCTGCGTTACCGCAGTTCCGGCACCTCAACAATGTGCAGGTGCTGGAGAGCGAGTTCAGGCTCAGCGATGCGCAGGAGCTTGTCGCTCACCAGTTGGGCTTCAGTGGATGGCAGGCGCTAAAGGCAGGATATTCAGCCATGAGCATGCAAGTCACACACACACCCGCAGTTCCGCTTCTCACCGGTGCTGAGGCCCACCTCTATGTCGCCGACGTTACAGCGTCGTGTGAGTTCTTCACCGCCAAGCTCGGTTTTGCCACCGACTTTGCCTATGGTGATCCACCGTTCTACGGGGTGGTCAGGCGCGGGGCCGCGCGACTTTGCCTGCGGTTTGTCGGAGAGCCAGTGTTTGTCGGGGATATTCGTCAGCGCCAGCGGCTTCTGTCCGCCTCGATCACCGTGGATACCGCAGCGGAGATCAAGCAATTGTTCCTGGAATTCCAAGCTGCCGGCGTGAGCTTCTTTCAGGAGTTGCGGAAGGAACCTTGGGGGGCAAGAACCTTCATCGTTCTGGACCCCGACGGCAACCTCGTCTTGTTTGCCGGACCTGCCGACTGACCAGTCCGGGCCGCGCCAGCCCGCCGAATGGGACCAGACGCGCCAAGCATGGCGAGAATGACTAAGCGTACTTCGCCGGCTTCGGCCCGGGCGGCGGGGGCGGCTCCTCGATGCCGAGCCGGCGGCGGAGTTTGCCCAGCGCCAGCGATTGCATCTGGAAGCGGCTGGCGGTTAGCGGCGTGATCACCACCACTTCAGTGCCGGTCGCCTCGTCGATCGCGGCGACGCGCATTTGCTGGCCGAGTTGCGTGAACTCGAAGAGGACTCTATGCCCGGAAGGCTGTTGGCCGGACGGACGATTGTCGGGTCCGGCCATCGCCATCAGCCTTCGCCGAAGTTGACGATGCCCTGCGCGTCGAACTGATAGACGTCGTCGCGGAAGCTCACCGTGCCCTGCCGGTTGGCCCAGGCAGTGATGTAGGTGGTGTGGATCGGGATCTGCACGTCGAGCTTGATGTCCTCGCGCATGCCTTGCTCCCATGCGGCCATGACGCTTTCGGGGGTCCAGCCGCCGCCATTGTCGCGCAGCAGCCAGGCCACCAGCTCTTCGATGTTCTCGCAGCGCATGCAGCCCGAGGAGTGGAAGCGGGCGTTCTCGCCGAACAGCGCCTTCTGCGGCGTGTCGTGCATGTAGACGTCGTACTTGTTGTAGAAATCGATCTTGCAGTGACCCATCGAGTTCTCGCCGCCCGGATCCTGCCGGAAGGTGTACTTCACTGCCTCGGTGGTCTGCCAGTTGATGGCCGTCGGCGGGATCTCGTTGCCCTTGCCGTCGAAGATGCGGATGCGGAACTTGGTCAGGTATTCCGGATCCTCGTTCATGTACTTGATCATGTCCTTCTCGATGATGCTCTTGGGCACCGTCCAGTAAGGATTGAACTTCACCTGGAAGATCTTGGAGTTGAGGATCGGCGTGGCGCGGTCGACCTTGCCCACCACCGAGTTATGGCGCTGCACCACCTGCGCGCCCTCGACCGCCTCGACAACCGCCGCCGGAATATTCACCGCGACATAGCGATCGGAAAGCGCCGAGGCCCACTGGTCGATGCGCTGCGCATTGAGGCGAAGCTGGTTGAGGCGGTAATCCGCCGGCACCGACAATGCGTAGAACGTCGCTTCGTCCACGGCGCCGTTGATGACGAGGCCGTGGCGGGCCTGGAACAGGCGCACCGCAGCATCAAGCCCGGCATCGAACTCGTCGTTGACGCGCTTTTCGAGCGGCATGTCGCCGTTGATCATCAGGCGGCGCTTCAACAGCGCAGCGGCCCGGCGCGACTCGCCCAGCTTCAGCCCGAAGGTCTCTCGCGTCGGCGCTTCCCAGCTGCCGTTGGCGGCGATGAACGCTTCATAGTTCTGGATTGCCAGCTGCAGGTTGTACGAGGTGTCGTAGCTGAGGATCGGCTCGATCGTATCGACCAGGCTCTTGGCGGTGGCGGTGTTGCCTTCCTGATCGACGTTCTTGATCCGCTTATCTTTGTTAAGCGCGTCCCAGAAGTTGTCTTCCTCCGCCCTGACGATGGCCGGCATCGCAAGGCCGGCGCCCATCGCCGCCATGGAGGTCAGGAGGTTCCGTCGATTCAACCGCATCAAGTCACCCAAAGTCGCCATTCCGAGAGGTTGTCCCTCATAGCATCGGCCCCAGTATGCCTCCAACGTGGTCAAGCAGGTGTGAACTGCCGGCCGTCTGAACGCACAAAACCAAGGGACTTGCAGTGACGAGGGATCAGCCTGCAATTGCTTCGATGCATAGCCGAATTCTGGGCATAAATAAGAAACGCCGGCTTAAGGCCGGCGTTTGCTGAATCCGCTGTGGCGAGGATGCCACACTGGTCGATTTGGGCCCAGGCAGAGCGAGCTCTGCCCGCGGTCAGAGCTTGTAGAGGATCTGGTCGACCCAGAAGCGCTCCAGGCGGCCCAGCGCCTTGTTGAGGCCCTCAAACGTCTCGCCGCTGAGGCCGCCGACCTTTTCGATCGACTTGAGGTGACGATCATAGAGTTCGTCGATCACCTCGGCCACTTCCTCGCCCTTGGGGGTGAGGCGGATGCGGACCGAGCGGCGGTCGGAACGCGAACGCTCCTGGAAGATATAACCGGTCTCGACCAGCTTCTTGAGATTGTACGAGACGTTCGAGCCGAGATAGTAGCCACGCGAGCGCAGCTCGCCGGCGGTCATCTCGGCATCGCCGATGTTGAACATCAGCAGCGCCTGGACGGGGTTGATATCGTCCCAGCCCATCCGGTCGAACTCGTCCTTGATCAGGTCGAGCAGCCGGCGATGGAGCCGTTCGACACGGCTGACGGCTTCGAGGTAGAGCGGCTTCAGCCCGAGAGCTTCTTCCGGAACCATTGCCTCTGCGGCGTTGGATTTGATTGCCATTGTTGCCTCACTGTCCTGTCGTCTTGCGCGATTTCTTCGCGTCTCATAGGCCCCAAACTACGGGGGCCCAAATAAGATGGCCTTAAGCCGTAGACTTAAAACTATCTTACGGAAAAAGTTCAGGAATTTGGCTTTACGAGAGGTAACCGCAGGTCAGAAAATTGTAACCTGAATCGTCCGTTACCGCAGCATGTCTCCCGAAGGTGGGTACCGTTTTCGGGACAAAGACATGCGCAGAAAAATGGCTAAAGCGCACGAGCGAATCCCAGAGATCGCGACGCGCTTTAGGCCCTAGTCGTGGGCGCGGCGCAGCCGGAAGCTGAGGAAGAACAGCACCGCGATGCCGCCGACTAGCAGCAGCCTGAGGGCGAAACCAAAGGCCCCCATCTCGGCGCCGGGCACTCCGCCCAGGTAGAGCGCCAGCTCGACGAGGGTGGCGCCAACCAGCAGCACGGCGCCCCAGCTGGCGCGGATCCACAGGCCCACCGCGGCGAACAGCCGGGCGAGGCAGAACACGGTGAGGAAGGCAAAGCCAGTGGGGCCGAGCTGGGCGATCGGGCTGACCGCGCCGGAGGAGACCCCGAGCAGGCGGGACGCATCGGCAAGGCCGAGCAGCAGCGCGATGATCGCGATGATCCTCAGATAGCGCCCGGCGAGTTCGCTCTTGAAATCCATCCGGCGTGGATAGCGCGGATGGGATGGTGCGACAAGCGCAAGCCTTGGCGCAGGACCGCCGTGCCTGATAGAAGCGCCGCGGTCCGGAGCGTTCTCAGGAAAAGTTGCAGACTTTTCCGGTTCGAGAGCGCGACAAACAAAAGAATGAGGGCATTTCGCCGTTTGACGAATGGCGGGATGCCCTGATGGAGCGCCTGATGAGCACGAACTGGCCCAAGCACGACATGAGCTTTCTCGGCGGGCGGCGGCAGCGCCGGCTGCGTCGCACCGGCTGGATGCGCAACATGGTGCGCGAGACCGTGCTCACGCCGCACGACCTGATCTGGCCGCTCTTCATCATAGAGGGGCAGAACGAGCGCACCGCCATCCGCACGCTCCCCGGCGTCGAACGGTTGAGCGTCGATCTCGTCGTCGAAGCGGCCAGGGCGGCCGCCGCCGAGGGTATCCCGGCGCTGGCGCTGTTCCCCAATACCCAGGACGACCGGCGCAATGCCGATGGCAGCGAAGCCTGGAACCCGGACAACCTGACGGCGCAGGCGCTGCGCGCCATCCGCGATGCCGGCGTCGATATCGGGCTGATCACCGACGTGGCGCTCGACGAGTACTCGTCCGACGGCCAGGACGGGCTGGTCCGTGACGGCGAGATCCTCAACGACGAGACGGTCGAGGCAATGGTCAAGGCCGCGCTGATGCAGGCGAGGGCCGGGGCCGACATCATCGCCCCGTCCGATATGATGGATGGCCGCGTTGCCGCCATCCGCCGGGCGCTCGATGCCGAGGGTTTTGACCACGTGGCCATCATGGCCTACTCGGCCAAGTTCGCCTCGGTTTATTACGGCCCGTTCCGCGAGGCGGTAGGCTCGGGCAGCCGGCTCATTGGCGACAAGCGTACCTACCAGCTCGACTACGCCAATTCGGACGAGGCGATGCGCGAAGTGGCGCAGGATATCGCCGAGGGCGCCGACATGGTGATGGTGAAGCCGGGGCTGCCTTATCTCGATATCGTGCAGCGCGTCAGCGACGCCTTCGACGTGCCGCTGTTCGCCTACCAGGTATCGGGCGAGTACGCGATGATCCGCTTTGCGGCGGAGGCTGGGGCGATCAATGGCGAGGGCGCCATGCTGGAAAGCCTCGTGGCCTTCAAGCGGGCAGGGTGCGACGGCGTGCTGACCTACTTCGCCCTCGAGGCGGCCCGGCTGCTTAACGCCTAGGCCGTCTTACGTGCCGACGCGGCGCAGCGGACGTTTGCAGCCGATCAGATATCGGTATGCCTCCCGCTGCTGCAGGTCCCCGAGCGTTTCGATGGCGGGGACACCGATCCTTCTGGAGAGGTGCAGGACGAGGTTCGCTGCGATGCAAAGTCCGACATGCGCGCCCCAGCTGTCGGGGTTGTCGTGAACGAGCACCAGGTCGAACGGCTCCATTCGCTCAGCTTCGGCCGTGTAGTCCCGATCCAGCCACAACGCGTCGGACCGCAGGTCGGGCAGGACGAAGCCGTGATGGCGGAGCACGGCATAGGCGTATTGCTGGCAGTTCGCGCCGCCCTTGACCCCAAGCACGCCGGGCGCGCCTGGAAAATGGCTGGCATTGTAGCGCACGTCCCTCAGATGGGGCGGGATGGCGATGCTGGAACGGCTCAGATCAAGCATGTCGATGCCCACGATCGCCTGCCCGGACGGACAGGCCCCGGAGCAGACTGGCGTCACGCTCGGCCGCTGGCCAGGGGATTTTTAGTGTCGCCACTTGTGTGGGACCTCATGGTCCCCATCTTTCCCCTCATGAACCAGGGCAACACCATGAGCGACCATCTTCCCGACCCGTCCAACGCGCCGGAACTGTTCGAGGGCGTGTTGCTGCGCCGCGCTGCGGCGTGGCTGATCGACTGCGTGATCATCACCTTCATCACCATCGCCGCGCTGCTGGTCGGTGGCATTTTTGGTATCGTGACGCTGGGGCTCGGCCTGCTGGCCTTGCCGGTCATCATTCCGCTGGCGATCCTCGGCTACTATGCGGCAACGCTCGGCTCGCCGATGCGGGCCACGGTCGGTATGCAGATGATGGATATCGTGCTGACGCCGGTGCGCGGTACGCCGCTCAACGGCTGGAGCATCCTCATCCACCCGATCCTGTTCTGGGTGACGGTGTGGATTTCCTGGCCGTTCTCGATCCTTTTCGCGCTGTTCACGCCGCGCCAGCAAATGCTGCACGACCTCGTCGTGGGCACCTTGATGCTGCGCCGTTCACCGATGCAGCGGTTCTGGCAGTCCGGCGGCATGCACTCGGTTTGATCGCGGTGCGCTGAGACATGATGGGCCATTGCCGGCCCATCGGGTCGCGTCTATCCTCTGAGCATCGCTCGAAGGACGACGATGACCGATCAGACGCCCGAGAACACCCAGCTCTTCCTTACCGCGGCCATGCCGTGTCCGTATCTGCCGGGTCGTCAGGAGCGTAAGCTCTTCACCCACCTGACCGGTCGCCGGGCCGCTTCGCTCCACCACCTGTTGAGCGACAACGGCTTCCGCCGCAGCCAGAACCTGATCTACCGGCCGGCCTGCGACGGCTGTTCGGCCTGCCAGTCGGTGCGCATCGTGGCGCAGGAATTCGTGCCGTCGGCGCGCTACCGGCGCATCCGCAAGGCCAATGCCGACATCGCGGTCGAGGTTTGCCAGCCACGCGCCACCGCCGAGCAGTTTGCGCTGTTCAAGCGCTACCTCGATGCCCGCCATGCCGGCGGCGGCATGACGCAGATGAGTTTTGTCGACTACGAGTACATGGTCGAGGATACCCCCGTGCAGACCGTGGTGGTCGAGTACCGGCTCACCTCGCACCCGCAGCGCCCGCTGGTGGCTGTCGCGCTCACCGACGTCATGCCGGATGGGCTGTCGATGGTTTACAGCTTCTACGATCCGCTGCTCGACAAGCGCGGGCTCGGGAACCTCTTGATCCTCGACCACATCGAGCAGGTGAAGCTGGCCGCGCTCACCTATGTCTATCTCGGCTACTGGGTGAAGGACTCGCCGAAGATGGCTTATAAGGGCCAGTTCCGTCCGCTCGAAGTGCAGCGTGGCCCGCTGGGCTGGCGCCGCCTCGAGTAGCCTCAGGCCTTTCCCCGCAACCAGCGCGAGAAGGCCCGCAGCTTCTTCAGTTGTGGCAGGTACCGCATGTGCAGCCGTCGGCGCAGCGACAACCCCACTTTGATCGGGTGGTAGATGCGGTTCCGTTGGCGGAACCGATGCGGCGCGCTGCCGAAATAGCGGAATCCGCGCGGTGGCCGATAGGCGTGCGTGGTGCCCATAGAGTGCATATCGAGATGACTGCCGTCGTAGTGATGGCCCCAGCGTTCCCTGGGCGTCTGGGTATCATTGCCGCCAATCTCGGCGATGGAGAAGCCATCCGCCCGCGCCATCGAAGGCAGCAGCATCTCGAAGTGGCCGTGCCAGCCCGGCTGCAGCAGCATCCCGCAGTAGTGCTCCAGCAACCGTCGCGACAGGCGCGAGATCGGCATGAACACGATCAGCGGGTCTGCGATTGCGTGCGCGGGCTGCCGATAGATCGGCGCGAAATAGTAGCTCGGCTCGGCGCTCAGCGGATGGATGCGGGTTGTCAGCAGATCACCCTCGTAGCCCGCCGCGGGCCTGAAGAAGTCAGCCCAGTCGCCCGAGAAGTCGACGTCGTACTCGACCAGCCAGAAGCGGTCGTAAGCCGCCAGCCTGGGGTCGAGAAACGCCGTGATCCAGACCAGGTCGACATAGCCCCAGGGAGTAGGGTGCTGCAGGAATTCCTGGTGGCGAAGCGGAAAATGCCTGGCGCTGTCGGCCATGCGGACCACGAAATCCGCCTGCACCGGCGCGGGCGTGCCGAGTTCTCCCTCGTTGTGCTGATAGGCGAGGAAGACGTCGAGCACCGTGCCCGCCTCACGCTTCAGCCGCGCGTAGTGCTCGGCGACTTCCGACGTCCAGATATGGGTCACGAACACAACGCAGTCGCGTCGTGCGCCGTTGGTTTCGGTTTTCGCTTCAGTCAAATCCGGAAGTCCGTCGCTAGGTGCCGACAAACCTGTTGTTTCTTGGGAAGCCCGTCGGCGGCTGACGACCGGCCGAGGCGCGATCGCCCAGCCATTCGGTCAGCTCGGTCATTGTCTTGGTATAGTTGCGCCCGGAGGAGTCGGTCCAGGTGAGGCCGACGCCGGACGGGAAGGTCTTCAGATCCGAGAGGCCGCCGTCCTTGTATTTCTGCAAGCGGACGCCCTTACCCCTGCCCATCTCGGGCAACTGGTCGAGCGGGAACACCAGCATCTTGCGGTTCTCGCCGATCACCGCGAGCATGTCGCCTTCGAGCGGCGCGATCAACCGCGCTTCCTCGGTGTCGCCGACATTGAGCACCTGCTTGCCCTTGCGGGTATTGGCGATCAGCTCGTCCTCGGCGACGACGAAACCGTCGCCCTTGCGCGAGGCGATGACCCGCTTGCGGCCCGGCCGATAGACGAAGAGATCGACCAGGTCCTGGCCTTCCTCGATATCGACCATCAGCCGCACCGGCTCGCCCTGGCTGCGGCCGCCCGGCAGGCGATCGCCGGCCAGCGTGAACACCTTGCCGCCGGTGGAGAGCAGCAGCAGCTTGTCGGTGGTCTGGGCGTGGAGGAAGAGTTTCAGCCGGTCGCCGGTCTTGAAGCCCTTGTCATCGATCTCTGTGGTGTGGCCGCGCATCGAGCGGATCCAGCCCTTTTCGGAGAGGATCACGGTGATCGGCTCGCGCTCGATCATCTGCGTCGCCACTTCCTCGTGGTCGATATCCATCGCCTCGGAGAAGTCGGTCTTGCGGCCCCAACGCGGGTGGCGGGTGACACCGTCCTTCTCGAATTTGGGGTAGGCCTTCTTCAGCTCGCCGATTTGCCTCGCGATCTCACCCCACTGCTTCTTGTCGGACGCGATAAGGGCATTGAGATGCGCCTGCTCCTCGCTGAGCGTCTTGTGTTCGGTGCGCAGCTCGATTTCCTCAAGCTTGCGCAGCGAGCGCAGCCGCATATTGAGGATCGCTTCGGCCTGCACATCGCTGAGGCTGAAGGTCGCCATCAGCGAGGCCTTGGCGTCATCCTCCTCGCGGATGATGCGGATCACCTCATCGAGGTTGAGATAGGCGACGATATAGCCGTCGAGCACTTCGAGCCGGCGGGCGATCTCGGCCAGCCGGTTGTTGGTGCGGCGCACCAGCACGTCCTTGCGGTGCTCGAGCCAGGCGACGATCGCCTCCTTGAGGCTCATCACCCGCGGCACGACCCCGCGGTCGAGGACGTTCATGTTGAGCGAGATGCGCTGCTCGAGGTCGCTCAGCTTGAACAGCTGCTCCATCAGGATAGCCGGGTCGACCGTGCCGGCGCGCGGCTCGATGACGAGGCGGACATCGTCGGCGCTCTCGTCGCGGATGTCCTTGAGCAGCGGCAGCTTCTTGTTGAGCAAGAGCTCCGCGATCTTTTCGACCAGCTTGGACTTCTGCACCCCATAGGGGATCTCGGTGACGACGATCTGGTAGACGCCGCGTCCCTTGTCTTCGCGCTCCCAGCGGGCGCGCAGGCGGAACGAACCGCGGCCGGTCTCGTAGGAATTGAGGATCGAGCTCTGGCTTTCCACCAGGATGCCGCCGGTCGGAAAATCCGGACCGGGAATGTAGTGCATCAGATCGGCGGTGGTGGTGCCGTCGCGGCCATTGTTGATCAGATGCAGCGCCGCGTCGCAGATTTCATCCACGTTGTGCGGCGGGATCGACGTGGCCATGCCGACGGCGATGCCGGTCGAGCCGTTGGCCAAAAGGTTGGGGAAGTTCGCCGGCAGCACCGAGGGTTCCTCGGTGGCGCCGTCATAGGTCGGCTTGAAGTCGACCGCGTTCTCGCCCAGGCCCTCGAGCAGCCGCGAGGCCACCTCGGTCATGCGCGCTTCGGTGTAACGGTAAGCCGCCGCCCCGTCGCCATCGATATTGCCAAAATTCCCCTGGCCGTCGACCAGCGGGTAGCGCATGGCAAAATCCTGCGCCAGGCGGACCATGGCGTCGTAGATCGACTGGTCGCCGTGCGGATGGAAGCTACCGATCACGTCGCCGACCACCTTGGCCGACTTCTTGTAGGCGCCGCCCGGGTCGAGCCGCAGCAGCCGCATGGCGTGCAGGATCCGGCGGTGCACCGGCTTCAGGCCGTCGCGGGCATCGGGCAGGGCGCGCTGGGTGATGGTGGAAAGGGCGTAGGAGAGGTAGCGCTCCTCGAGCGCCTCGCGGAGATCTACGACCCGCTGGTTATCGCCATCGGGCGGAACGGTGTCCGGATCGTCGCTCATCGGGTGGTCTCAGTCATGCGAATCATTTTCGCACTATAGCGATTGGGGCCTCAAACCGGGGGTGCAGCAAGGCCGCATCCCCGGAGTTTAGCGTCCTGTCACAGGCGGCAGGGGTGATAGTTGCCGTCGCAGCCGAGATCCCGCGCAACTGCGTCAAAGGTTGCGCCGGCGGTGGCTTGCTCTACGATCTCCAGATGCTTCGCCTGATCCTCGTTCGTCACGCCAAATCCGCCTGGGACGATCCGGGCCTCAGCGATTTCGATCGGCCACTGGCGCTGCGCGGCATCGCCGCTGCTGCGTGGATCGGCGAGACCCTGACCAGGCACGGCTGGTTGCCCGACCGCATTGTCTGCTCTACCTCACGCCGGACGCGCGAAACGCTCGAGTTGGCCATGACCCGCCTGCCGGCCAACGGTCCGAGGCCCGACGTGGTCTGGAGCGACGCCGTCTACGACCGGCGCGACCACGACTATCTCGGCCTGATCGCGGAGCAGGGGAGCGGTGCGAAGAGTCTCATGCTGCTGGGGCACAACAGTGCGACCGAGCAAACGGCGCTGACCTTGAGCGCCGACGGCGCGGCTCTGGGGAATTTCCCGACTGCAGGCATCGCGGTGATCGACTGTGAGATCTCGGACTGGATGGAGCTGGCGCCGCCTTGCGGGCGGCTGGTGCACTTCCTGCGGCCGCCAAAGGGCTAGCCGAAGGTGGGGCGCCGCAGCGGGCGCCAAAGGGCTAGCCGAAGGTGGGGCGCCGCAGCGGGCGCCCCCGGGGGCGGCGATCAGAGATTGCAGCGATGGTAGCGGCCATCATAGCCGAGGAACATGTCGGTCTCGGCGTTGTACGAGCGATAGCGGGCCTCGCAGGCAGCGACGTGGCCGTCGAAGCCGTCATAGCGGTCGACATTGCGGTTCATGCTGCCGACGATGGCGGCGCCCACTGCGAAGCCGAAAATGCCGGCGGCGACGCTGCCCAGGTTCGGCTGGTTCCAGCGGTACCAGTTGCGATAGTCGCCGGACCCCCAGCGATTATGGTTCCGGCGCCAGTCATCGCAGCCACGCCAGTTCGGATGCTCGAGGCACCGCTCCGAAACGTAGCGCTGCTGCTGGCCGATACTGATGTTGACCGAAGCCGCGCTGGCAGGTGCTGGGATCATCATGATTCCGGCAAGGCTGGTAGCGACAATGGCGGAAGCGAGCTTTTTCATGTGAGGACTCCTCGTCTTCTTGTTGAGCTGACGCTGGCTCGCACAACGTTTTGAGGCACGCATAGTTGCGGGGGGCGCTCGGGCTGGGGCTTTCATCGGCGGTTCAACTCTGCGATAATGAGGTGTTCGCGCGACTGGCGAGATCAGATGGGGCACCATCGGGGAACGCGAACGAGCAGCTGCCGCTCGCCTGGGCACCCAACCGAAACCTCATGGGAGCCCGCATGAACCGGACGATCCACAGATATTGCCAGGCTGTCCTCAGCTTGGAATCGCTTGGGCCAGCGTGCTACACGCACGCCAGCCGAAACCCCAATCCTACTGCCCCGGGAGACGCCAAATGAGCGCCGCCGCATCCCTTCCGCTCTTTCCCCGCTTCTTCACCAACACCCTGGCCGAGACCGATCCCGAGATCGCCGAAGCCATCAAGCTCGAACTCGGCCGGCAGCAGCACGAGATCGAGCTGATCGCCTCGGAAAACATCGTGTCCAAGGCCGTGCTCGAGGCGCAGGGCTCGATCATGACCAACAAGTATGCCGAGGGTTACCCGGGCAAGCGCTATTACGGCGGCTGCCAGTATGTCGACATCGCCGAGAACCTCGCCATCGAGCGTGCCAAGCAGCTGTTCGGCGCCAACTTCGCCAACGTCCAGCCGAACTCCGGCTCGCAGATGAACCAGGCGGTGTTCCTGGCGCTGCTCGAGCCCGGCGATACCTTCATGGGCCTCGACCTCAACTCGGGTGGCCACCTGACGCACGGCTCGCCCGTCAACATGAGCGGCAAGTGGTTCAAGGTGGTGTCGTATGGCGTGCGCCAGGATGATCACCTGCTCGACATGGACGAAGTCGCCCGCCTCGCCCGCGAGCACAAGCCCAAGCTGATCCTTGCCGGCGGCACCGCCTATTCCCGGGTCTGGGATTGGGCCCGCTTCCGCGAGATCGCCGATGAAGTCGGCGCCTACCTGATGGTCGACATGGCGCATATCGCCGGCCTCGTCGCCGGTGGCGTGCACCCCTCGCCGGTGCCGCATGCCCATGTCACCACCACCACCACGCACAAGTCGCTCCGTGGCCCGCGCGGCGGCATGATCCTCTCCAACGACGAGGCGATCGCCAAGAAGATCAACTCGGCGGTGTTCCCTGGCCTGCAGGGCGGGCCGCTGATGCACGTCATCGCGGCCAAGGCCGTGGCCTTCAAGGAAGCGCTGCAGCCCGAGTTCAAGGCATATGCCCGCCAGGTGGTGGCCAATGCCCGCACGCTTGCGGCGACGCTGATCGAGAATGGGCTGGACGTGGTTTCGGGCGGCACCGACAACCACCTGATGCTGGTCGACCTGCGCAAGAAGAACGCCACCGGCAAACGGGCGGAAGCCGGCCTCGGCCGCGCCTACATCACCTGCAACAAGAACGGCATCCCGTTCGACCCGGAAAAGCCGTTCGTCACCTCGGGCGTTCGCCTGGGCACTCCGGCGGCCACCAGCCGTGGTTTCGGCGAGGCCGAATTCCGCGAGATCGGCAAGCTGATCGTCGAGGTGCTGGACGGCCTGCGTGAAGCCAATTCCGACGAAGGCAACGCCGCGGTGGAAGCGGCGGTGCGCGACAAGGTCATGGCACTGACCTCGCGCTTCCCGATCTACGCCGACTGAGCATAGCTTCGCCTTCGCGGAGCATTCCTGGAGCCAACTGATGCGCTGCCCCTATTGCGGAAACGACGATACGCAGGTCAAGGACAGCCGGCCGACCGAGGACTCCAACGCCATCCGTCGCCGCAGGATCTGTAATGCCTGCGGCGGCCGTTTCACCACCTTCGAGCGCGTGCAGCTGCGCGAGCTGCTGGTGGTCAAAAAGTCCGGCCGCAAGGTGCCGTTCGATCGCGACAAGCTGGCGCGTTCGGTGAGCACGGCGCTCAGGAAGCGCGACGTCGAGCCGGAGCGGGTCGAGCGCATGATCTCGGGCGTGGTGCGCCAGCTCGAAAGCCTCGGCGATGTCGAGGTGACTTCCGATCAAATCGGCGAGTTCGTCATGGAGGGGCTGAAGGGCCTCGACGATGTCGCATTCGTGCGCTTTGCCTCGGTATACAAGAACTTCTCCGCCGCCGACGACTTCCGTTCGTTCCTGACCGAGCTTGGCAACGACGAGCGCCTGAAGCCCAATCACGACGATTGAGATTGCGGTTCCCACGCCCAGTGGCTAAGCCAAGGGCAGAACATTGCGCGTTTGAGCGCGCACAACAGAATGACTTTCCAATATGGCCCAGCCCAAGCCGCGTGATCCCTCCGCGCCCCGCACCGCCAACCAGCGTGGCGCGGCCCGCCTCGCCGCCGTCCAGGCCCTCTACCAGATGGATGTCGGCCGCCAGACGCTCGAGGACACGCTCAGCCAGTTCAGCGCCATCCATGTGGGGCGTGAAGTGGAGGGGGAGGAGTACCTGCCGGCCGATGCCGACTTCTTCCGCCAGATCGTCACCGGCGTGATCAAGGCGCAGCTGCAGATCGATCCCGCGGTCGACAACGCCCTGGTTGATGGCTGGCCGATGCCCCGCATCGACGCGACGCTCCGCGCCATCCTCCGCGCCGCGACCTTCGAGTTGCTGCGGCGCAAGGACATCCCGGCGCGCGTCGTGATCACCGAGTATGTCGACGTCGCCAAGGCGTTCTACGAAGACGACGCGCCCAAGATGGTCAACGCCGTGCTCGACGGCGTGGCCCGCGCCGCCGGCCGCGACGACGAAGCAGCCAAGGCCAGGTAGAACGGGATGGACGAGCGCGCCACCAGCATCGGCTCGCCGCTCCGCAATATCGGCCTGCTCGCCGTCGCCCAGGCGATCCTCGGCTCGAACCAGGCGATCATCATGTCGATCGCCTCGCTAACCGCCGCGACCATGATCGCCGACAAGGGCTTCGCGACTGTCCCCGTTACCCTGATGATCATCGGAACCGCGCTCGCCACCGGGCCGGCGGCACTGCTGATCCATTCGCTGGGGCGGCGCGAGGGGCTGATGCTTGGCGCATCGATCGCCATTCCGGCGGGGATGATCGCGGCGCTCGCCGCCTGGCTCGATCAGTTCTGGCTGTTCTGCCTGGCGCTCGCGGTCTTCGGCGTTACCGCGGCCTTCGCCAACCAGTACCGCTTCGCGGCGGCCGACAGCGTGCCCGCCAACCTCAAGTCGCGGGCCATCTCCTGGGTGCTGTTCGGCGGCGTGGTATCAGGCTTCCTCGGTCCGCAGGTTGCTGCACACACCAAGGGCTGGATCCCTGGACACGAGTTCGCCGCGACCTACCTGGTCATGGGCGTGCTGGCGCTGGTGGCGATCGGAGTGATCAGCCGCACCCGGCTGGCGCCCACCGTGAAGCGGGCGGAGGACCGCAAGGCCGGCCGGCCGTTGGCGGTGCTGCTGCGCGACACCGGCATCTGGGTGCCGATGGTGGTCGCTGCGATCAGCTACTCGCTGATGGTGCTGGTGATGGTCGCGGCGCCGCTGGCCATGGTCTATGTCTGCGGCCACACCACCGAGGAAGCGGCCTTCGCCATCCAGTGGCATATCGTCGCCATGTTCGCCCCCAGCTTCGTCACCGGCGCGATCATTCAGCGCGTCGGCGCCAGGCTGACCGCAGCCATCGGGCTGCTGCTGATCCTGTTGGCGGCTGGCGTCAACCTGCACGGCATCACCACGATGCACTTCAACATTTCGTTGGTGTTGCTTGGTGTTGGCTGGAATTTCGGATTCATCGCCGCAACCGCTATGCTCGCCGCCGCCTACCGGCCGGAAGAGGCCGCCAAGGTGCAGGCCGCCAACGAGCAGGTGGTGTTCGGGGTCATGGCCCTGGCCTCGATCGCCTCGGGCCTGCTGCTGCAGCTGATCGGCTGGGAAGCCATCAACCTCCTGGCCATCCCGGTCGCCGCGGTGGCGATCCTGGCGCTGGCATGGGTCAGCTTTCGGCCGGGCAGGGCGGAGGGGCAGCCGGGCTAGCTCTCGAACACGCCACAACCTCCGGCCGTCATCCCGGCGGACGCCGGGACCCAGTGCTCCCGCCAATCCACGCGCACGAAGCCATCCGACCTTGCCGTGATGGACCGGCGCGGCTGATGCCTGATCTGGCCGTCTGAGCAGTGGGTCCCGGCTTTCGCCGGGATGACGGCTGGTGGAATTGGTGAGCTTGAGATCGACGTCAGATCGAGCTGATGATCGACTCAAGGAAGGTGCGGTCCTGGCCGTAGGACGGGGTACGGCGGCTCTCGATCGAGAAGGATTTGCCGTCCTTGACACCCAGGCGCTCGGTATCGACCACCTTGTTCTTCTTGTCGAAGTAGACGACGAGCAGGGTACGCTCCTTGCTCAGCTCCATGCCGAACGCGGTCTGCTGCACCTTTTCGCCCAGATAGTACCAGGCGGTTTCGGTGGCAAAGGAGTTGGTGACCTGCGGCGAGCCCAGCACGGCGGTAACCAGCGCGGCGCTCTGGCCGACGCGAATCTGCGCCACCGCATCTTCCGAGATCTCGTAGCCGCGCGCCTTTGATTGAGTGAGGCTCATGCCGCTGCCGCAAGCGGCGAGCGACAGGCTGACAAGCACGGCGGCGGTCATCGGGAAGAGGCGGCTAGTGACGGTGCGCAAAGGCATCAATTTGACTTTCCCGATCGCTGTCTACTATTAGCACGGCCTTGGCCGGCCGGGCACTGTGTAGCTGTCAAAGGCGCCCGCTGGCAAGCTGGCTTGCGTCCTTGCCCGAACCCTTCCACACCGGCAGCACCTTGTCCCGCAAAACCGCGGAGCGCGACTGATGATATTGAACTTGTTCAGGAAAAACCCGTCCTCCGACGCTGTTTATGCCGTCTATACAGCCATTGTGGCGCAATCCCGGCAGCCCGTCTTCTACGCCGACTGGGGCATTCCCGACACGGTCACCGGCCGTTTCGACATGATCTCGCTGCACCTGTCGCTGCTGTTCCGGCGTCTGAGAGTCGAAAAGCAGGCCGGCCACGAGTTCAGCCAGGCGCTGTTCGACCTGTTTTTCAAGGACATGGACCGTTCGCTGCGCGAGCTCGGAGCAGGGGATATGGCCGTGCCCAAGAAGGTCCGCAAGATGAGCGAGATCTTCTATGGCCTGATGACCAGCCTCAACGAGGCGATGGACCGTGATGACCGGCCGGGCGTCGAAGCAGTGCTGCGCCGCAACGTCTACCCCGAGGCCGACTCGGAGCACGCCCCGCAACTGGCGGCCTACCTGTTCACTCAGTACGACAAGCTCGCCGGCCAGTCGCTGGCCGACATCTGCGGGGGGCGCCTCGAGTTGGCGACTGCGGCATGAGCGCTGACCAGTTCCGTATCCCCGACGCCAGCATCCGCCTCGATTCGATGCCGACGGCCGGCCGCGACCTGGTGCTTGCCGTGGACGCCGCCGATCGGCTGGCGGTCGCCGGGCAACTCGGCATCACCGCGGTCGAAAAGCTCGAGGTGAAGCTGCACGCGGTGCGCTTCAAGGGCGGCATCCGCGTCACCGGCCGGCTGGTCGCCACCACCGTGCAGCCGAGCGTGGTGTCGCTGGAGCCGGTGATCCAGGAGATCGCCGAGCCGATCGAACGGGTGTTCCTGCCCGGCGGCGAGAAGGTCTATGCCGGCCCGGCGGACGCGGAAATCTTCGTCGATCTTGACGGCGAGGACGTGCCTGACCATTTCGAGGGCAACGAGGCCGACCTGTCGGCACTGATCGTCGAGACCCTGGCGCTGGCGCTTGATCCATACCCGCGCCAGCCCGGCGAAACCCTGGGCGCGCTGCGCGATGATGGCGATACTGAGAGCGATCTGCCGTTCGCCGGCCTCAAAATCCTCAAGACTCCCGAGGACAAGGGCTAGAACGCTTTCTTTGAAACAGTGAAGCGCTCTAGGACCCCGCCACATCCGGGTGATATCTTGTTTGAGGTAAGCGTTTGAGTATGTTGAAACCCGTCTCCGTCAGGGGACGCTGGACCGGGCGGCGATGAGCGATTCCATCCGTATCTCCGTTGACGCCATGGGCGGCGACAAAGGGCCCCGCGTGGCCGTCGAAGGCGCGCGTCTGTTCTGGCGCGAGCGCAAGAACACCACCTTCATCTTCCATGGTCGCGAAGCCGAGCTGAAGCCGCTGCTCGACGAGTTTCCCGATCTCAAAAAGGTCTCGCGCATCGTCAACGCCGACATCGTCATCTCGATGGAGGAAAAGCCCTCGCAGGCGCTGCGCAAGGGCCGCGGCACCTCCTCGATGTGGGCGGCCATCCAGTCGGTGAAGGACGGCGAGGCCGATGTCGCGATCTCCGGCGGCAATACCGGGGCGCTGATGGCGATGGCCACGTTCTGTCTGAGGCCGATCGAGGGCATTTCGCGCCCCGCCATCGCGGCGCTGTGGCCGACGCTGCGCACCGACATCATCGTGCTCGATGTAGGCGCCACCGTCGGCGGCGATGCCAAGCAGCTGACCGATTTCTCGATTCTCGGCGCCGCCCTGGCGCGGGCACTGTTCGACCAGGAACTGCCCACCGTGGGGCTGCTCAATGTCGGCACCGAAGAGATGAAGGGCCACGACGAGGTGAAGGAAGCGGCGCGCATCCTGCAGGCGGCAAGCGGCGAGGGCTTCATCTATCATGGCTTCGTCGAAGGCGACGACATCGGCAAAGGCACCGTGGACGTGGTTGTCACCGAAGGCTTTGCCGGCAATATCGCGCTGAAGACCGCCGAGGGCACCGCGCGGCAAGTCGGCGCCTATATCCGCAACGCGCTGAAGGCCGACATCATTTCGATGCTGGGCGCCGCCATTGCCGGCCAGGCGCTGCAGGCGCTGCGCCGCAAGCTCGACCCGCGCAACATCAATGGCGGGGTGTTCCTCGGCCTCAACGGCGTCGTCATCAAGTCGCATGGCGGCACCGACGAGGTCGGCTTCAAGGGCGCCCTGAGCCTTGCCTATGAGATGGCCCGCAGCCGCGTCATGGACAAGATCGGCGAAGGCATGCGCCGCTTCCCCACACTCAACGCGGCGCCCTCGACCGAGGCGGCGCCCGTTCCCGAAACCGAGGCGAAATCCGCGTGACCGACAAGAAATCCATCATCCGCAGCGTCGGCTCCTATCTGCCGGCACGTGTGGTGAGCAATGACGAGCTGGCCAAGACCGTCGATACCTCCGACGAGTGGATTCAGCAGCGCACCGGCATCAAGCAGCGCTACATCGCCGCCGAGGGCGAGAACACCTCCGATCTTGCCGCCGCCGCGGGCCGCAAGGCGATGGAGAACGCCGGCATCACCATCGACGACGTCGACCTGATCCTCGTCGCGACGACCACGCCGGATATGACCTTCCCGGCGACGGCGGCAGTGGTGCAGCAGAAGCTCGGCATGCACCATGGCGCTGCCTTCGACATCCAGGCGGTGTGCTCGGGTTTCGTCTACGCCGTCGCGACGGCCGACTCGTATCTGAAGAACGGGCTCGCCAAGCGCGCGCTGGTAATCGGCGCCGAGACCGCCTCGCGCATCCTCGACTGGAACGACCGCACCACCTGCGTGCTGTTCGGCGACGGGGCAGGGGCAGTGGTGATGGAGCTCGGCAAAGCCGGCGAGGAACGCGGCGTGCTCGCGACCTCGCTGCGCTCCGATGGCCACTACTGGAACAAGCTCTATACCGATGGCGGCCCCAGTTCGACGCAGTCGATGGGCCACATCCGCATGGAGGGCAAGGAAGTCTTCAAGCACGCCGTCGGCATGATCACCGACGTGGTCTACAAGGTGCTCGAGGATACCGGCCACACCATCGACGATCTCGACTGGTTCGTGCCCCACCAGGCCAACAAGCGCATCATCGACGGCGCCGGGGTGAAGCTCGGCCTGCCGCCCGAAAAAGTGGTGGTGACCGTCGATCGTCACGCCAATACCTCCGCCGCCTCGGTGCCGCTGGCGCTTCACACGGCCGTAGCCGATGGCCGCATCAAGCGCGGCGACCTGGTGATGATCGAAGCCATGGGCGGCGGCTTCACCTGGGGCGCCTCGCTGATCCGCTGGTAAGCCCGTCGCGATCAAACTCGGCGGGCCCCTCGCCATCCACGGTGAGGATGGCCGTTGCCGACCTCTGGGAGGCCGTTTGCCAACCTCACGCCTTTGATTGGTAAGCCAGATTGCCAGTGACGTGACAGCGCGTTAATCTTTGCCACAAATCCGTGGGTGGGGGCGCCTGACGGGCACCTGTATCCAGCTGGGCAAAAACGGAGGGGCGGCATATGACGCAGAGAACGGTCACGCGAGCCGACTTGGCGGAAGCGGTCTACGAAGCGGTGGGGTTGTCCCGCACCGAGTCGGCGGAACTGGTGGAGCGGGTGCTCGACCTCATCGGCGACGCGCTGGTGGAAGGCCACAACGTAAAACTTTCCTCGTTCGGCTCGTTCCAGGTGCGCTCCAAGAACGAGCGGATCGGCCGCAATCCCAAGACCGGCGAGGAAGTGCCGATCCTGCCGCGACAGGTTCTGGTGTTCAAACCCAGCAACGTGTTGAAATCCAAGATCAACAAATCTATGGTCCGGTCTGGAAAATAAGACTCTTTCCGGGCGGGTGAGTCCTTTTGGACAAGTCTCCAGACGCGTTTCGCACCATATCCGAGGCAGCCGACGAGCTGGACCTGCCGCAGCACGTGCTGCGCTTCTGGGAGACGCGTTTCTCCACCATCAAGCCGCTGAAACGTGGCGGCGGGCGGCGTTACTACCGGCCTGAGGACGTGCTGCTGCTCAAGGGCATCCGGCATCTGCTCTATGATCAGGGCTTCACCATCAAGGGCGTGCAGCGGATCCTGAAGGATCAGGGCATTCGCTATGTCATCGGCATCGGCGAGGGCCGCCCGGTCGAAGCGCTGGAGCACCAGCCCGCCGACACCGAGCCCGAGGAGGATTTCACCTCCGAGTCGGCGGTGATCCCCGAAGACGACATGACCGATGCCCCGCCGGCGCCGTCGCGCCTGAAGCTTCCGAGCTTCAAGCCCAAGCCAGCCGGCCTCACGACCGCTGATCGCGACAAGCTTTCCGACGTGCTGCGTGAACTGCTCGACTGCAAGCGGCTGCTGGAGCGCGCTCGCGAGGGTTAGCGCCCGACGCCTTCGTCGGCGTTTTCGGATTCCAGCACGCCGAACGACTGCGACGAGCCGTTGCCGCTGTTCGACACAGCCCCATCGACACCAAGTCCGCGGCGCAGCAATTCGCGGACTGCTGCTGCACGGCTCGGCATGCGGTTGGCGAAGCGGAAGTCGTCGAGAGCGCGCAGTTCGTCCGCTTCAAGCATGATCTGCAGCCGCTCGCCGCGGACTAAGTCGTTACCCTTGTAGGTTTTCTCTGACATCGCGAAGCAGGAATGAGGTTGCGTTACTCATTCAACTCATTGCACGCAGAATGGTTGCCCGAAAGCGGAGTACTCATTCGCCACAAACCGCTGCAAAGCGGCAACGTGCTAACTCCCTTTTTCCTCGATTTGTCGACCGCACGGGCGCATGTGAAAGGGAAAGGAGACAGCCAGTGCTATTGAACACGCAATCGGATGGTTCGGGTTTTGGAACGGTGCTGATCGTCGAGGACGAGGTACTGGTCTCGATCATGATCGAGGATTTCCTGCTCGACCTGGGCGCAGCCGAAGTCATCACCTGTGTGACCCCGAACGAGGCCGAAGCCACGATTGGCAAGCGTTCGATCAACTGCGCCATTCTCGATGTCAAAGTCGGCGGCGCCGACAGCTTCGGGTTGGCTGACGCGCTGACCCATCGGGATGTCCCATTCTTCTTCGCGACAGCCTCCGGGCCTGAGGCAATAGTGGAACGGCACCGGCACCGACCCATCCTCGCCAAGCCATTCTCGAATGCGCAACTGCTGGAGTTTCTGCACGCCACGATGGCGGGGCAGGGCAGGGATCGCTAGAGCTTTTCGTCTCGAAGGCTCAGCAAAACAGAAGGGGGCCGGACGGCCCCCTCTTATTTTGCGACCTCGGCCGTCAGCCCCGCTTGGGGATCTGCACGTCCTTGAGCATGATGGTGAAGATCATCGCCAGCACATAGACCCCGGCAAGGAACAGGAACAGCGTGTTGAAGCCGGCGGTGTAGTGGCTGAGAACAACTTCGCGCGTCGCCTCCGGCAGGCCGGCCGCGATGTGCGGGCTGAGGCTGGTGAGGCCGCCCGGCACCGCAGCCGCGACATCGGCGGGGAGCTGTGTGTTCTGCTGGGTCAGCGCCCAGGTCATGACCGCGCCGTTCACGGCGAGCCCGAGCGAGGCGCCGATGGTGCGAGCCTGGGTGATGAGGCCGGTGGCGGCGCCGATATCCTGCAGCGGTGCGGCGGCCTGGATAGCGACCATCAGCACCTGGAACTGCAGGCCCATCGAGATGCCGAACACCGCCATCAGCAGCGCCATGATCCAGACCGGCGTGTGCGCGTCGACGAAGGTGTAGCCCACCATCAGCAGCGCTCCGACCGCCATCGCGGCCACCGGCATCCACTTGTAGCGCCCCGTGGCCGCAATGATCCGGCCGGCAAGCATCGAGACGATCATCGAAGTCGCCGAAGCAGGCAGGAACAGGAAGCCGACTTCGGCCGGGCCGAACCCGGTGATCACCTGGAAGTAGAGTGCAAAGTAGAAGAACTGGCCGAGCGTTACGACACCCGCGAGCAGCGAGACCAGCGTCACGATGGTGATCGTGTGGTTCTGGAACAGCCGCAACGGCACGATTGGCTCGGCTGCCCGACGCTCGGTCACCACGAACCAGATGGCCGCGGCAATGCCGATGACGGGCAGGGCGAAGGTCAGCAGATCCGGGCCGGCCGGGTCGATCACATGGTCGCCCCAGTAGACGATGGCAGTGGTGGCGACGGCAAGCAGTACGCCGCCAAGATAGTCGACCTTGTGCTGCTTCTCGACGAACTTCGAGCGCATGGCGACGAAGATAAGCGCCAGGACGACGATGCCGACCGGCAGGTTGACGAGGAACACCCAACGCCAGCCGAACAGGCTGGTGATGTAGCCGCCGGCGACCGGCCCGAGTATCGAGCTCAGCGCGAACACAGCCGACGAATAGCCCTGGTACTTGGCGCGGTCGCGCGGCCCGAACAGCTCGCCGATCATGGCGAAGGCCGAGACCATCAGCCCGCCACCGCCGATGCCCTGCAGCACGCGCGCGGCGATCAGCGATTCCATCGACCAGGCGAGACCGCAGGCGGCCGAGCCGATGAGAAACAGCACGATCGCCGTCATCACCACGTTCTTGCGGCCGTACATGTCACCGAGCTTGCCGTAGAACGGCGCCACTGCGGCGGTGGAGAGCAGGTAGGCGGAGCCGACCCAGCCGAACAAATGCAGGTTGCCCAGTTCACCGGCAATGGTGGGCAGCGCGGTGACGACGATCTGCATGTCGAGCGTCGCCATGAACATCGCGATCAGCGCGCCGAAATAGACGAGCAGCGTCGCGCGGTCGGGGCGCGATGGCGCCTCGGCGACCGGCGCGGCGCCGGAAATGGGGTTGGTATCTGCGCTCATCAAGCGACCTCCGAACTGGAGCGGGGTTATGTGCCTGCTTCACATATGTGTCAACGGCAATTACGTGACAGACGCATATAATTGACTGCCGCACATATATCTGCTAGCGCGGGGTGATGCAGGACGACACCAAGACCGACCTTCCGGCCATCTGTCACACGCAGGGGGACCAGGAACTCATCGAACTCGCCAAACGGAGCGGGTTCTCGCCGGATGCGGCAGAGGCAGTCGCAGCGATCGATGCGGTAATGCATAAGGTTCGGCGCTCCATCCAGCGCCGTGATTTCGGCCGGCAGGTGATGGCGCAGATCGACCCGACGCTCGACTTCGCGCACCTCGACGCGATCAGCGCGATCGCCCATGCCCCGGCTTACATCGAGGATGCCAAGGTCGAGGTGACCGTGGGGCTGATTGCCGAACGGCTTGCGGTTGATCCGTCACGGGCAAGCCGTATTTCGGCGGAGCTCGTCGATCGCGGCTACGCTCGGCGCGTTGCCTCGCAGCAGGATGCCCGCCGCATTTGTCTTGAGCTCACCTCCAAGGGGAAACGCTTCATCGAGGCGGTGCGGATCAACAAGTGGAATCTGTTCGCACAGGCGCTCGGGCAATGGAACGAGCGCGACCTCGTGGCGTTCGCCGTGCTGTTCGAGCGCTTCTCGAACTGGTCGACCGACGATGGCGGCGTGGCAAAATCCGCTGCCAACATCAAGCGCCTGTTCGAGGAAAGCGAAGCCGCCGCGAGTGAGGCCGAACCAGCCGGCGCGGAGTAGCCTGCCGGCCAACGATAATGCGGTCCGGCGCGCCAGCTGGACGAGGGTGCGCTGTCGCCGTAACACTGCGCCATGTCGAAAACCACCGCCGCGACGCTCGCGCTCACCAAGGCCGGCATCGCCTTCACACATTTTCCGTACGACTATGACCCGGACGCGCCGCGTATAGGGCTGCAGGCAGCCGAGGCACTGGGCAAGGCGCCCGAGCAGGTGTTCAAGACCCTGATGGCCGAGGTCGACGGCAAGCCGGTTTGCGTCGTCGTGCCATCCGACTGCGAAGTCAGCATGAAGAAGCTCGCCGCGGCCTTCGGCGGCAAATCCGCCAACATGATGAAGCCGGTGGACGCCGAGCGACTCACCGGCTTCAAGGTCGGCGGCATCAGCCCGTTCGGGCAGCGGAAGAAGGTTCCGACCGCTATCGACGAAACCGCCGAATTGTTCGACGAAGTCCTGATCAATGGCGGCCAGCGCGGTCTGCTGGTGGGGCTGAGCCCAGTGGACGCCGCGCAAGTGACCGAAGCGAAGCTGATCGATCTCGTCGCCTAGGGCAGCGGCGCGTTCTAGAAGACCGCCAGGTACTTCAGCAGCGAAACAATGCCGATGATGATCACCACGATCTGGATGATCTGCTTGACGCGAGCATCGACCGGCAGCCGCTGCACCAGCCACAGGATCAATACGACGACGAGGAAGGTAATGAGGATTCCGATGAGAACGGACATCTGAAGTCTCCGTGACGCTGCGGAATGCAGGTACCTGCTCAACGCGCAAACGCGCAATTCGTGGCAGGCGACGCGAAAACTTCGTGTCAAATCCGAATGTTGGCCTGACCGCGGAACCCTGACAGGGCGGCGCCAGTTGCATGGCGATGACCGATCCGACCGATCTCATCGCGCCGCCCGGCCTCCACTTCGGCCCGCTCGGCGCCAACTGGGTACACCTGTGCGTCGACATGCAACGCATGTTTGCTGAACAGACCGATTGGCACGCGCCGTGGATGCAGCGGGTGCTGCCCGAAGTGGTGCGGCTGGTCGAGATGGCGCCGGAACGCACGGTGTTCACCCGCTTCATTCCGGCCCGTTCGGCTGACGATGTCGGCGGCACCTGGCGCCGCTACTACCAGCGCTGGGCAGCAATGACCGGCGAGCGTCTCGATCCTGGACTGCTCGAGCTGATCCCGGCCCTGGCGCTGCACACGCCGCCCGCCCGCGTGCTCGACAAGCCGATCTACAGCCCCTGGCTCGGCAGCCGGTTGCACGCTGAGCTCCAGGCTGCCGGCGTCGATACGGTGGTGATCTCCGGCGCTGAGACCGAGGTCTGCGTCATGGCCGCCGTCATCGGCGCCATTGATCTCGGCTACCGCGTCATCATCGCCACCGACGCGATCTGCTCGTCCGCCGACTCCACCCACGACGCCATGCACCACATCTACGACAGCCGCTTCGGCATGCAGGTCGAGACCGCCGAAGTGGTCGAGATTGTGGAGGCGCGAGGGCAATAGGGTGGCTGTCCCCGCTGACCGCTACGTCGCTAACCACTCGTTAAGCTGTTGCCTCAAATGCCATTGATCGGCGGTCTCCGGTGGTGAACCTCAGCGCCCAGTAACTGCCTCTCACCGCTGACCCCACCATGACCACCGCCGATCACCTCGACGGGGCCGGACCTTTGCGTCCTGCCCAAAGCCATCCCGAGATCATCGTGCCCGGGACGGCGCGAATCCACAACCGGATCACTCGCGGCCGCATTGCTATCGTCGCGCTGCTGCTGGTGGCGGGCTTCCTGCTGATCGGCGGGCGGCTGGTGCAACTGGGGCAGGTGAGGCTCGACGACACCATCGAGGGCGTCACGCGCGATATCATCCAGGCGTCGCGCCCACCGATCGTCGATCGCAACGGCATCGCCATCGCCGTCGATATCCGCGTCCCCTCGCTTTACGCCGAACCTCGTCGCATCGTCGACGTGGCGAACACGGCGGCGCAGTTGCGCACCGTGCTGCCGGATCTTGACGAGGACTGGCTGCGGCAGCGCCTCTCCGGCGACAAGGGCTTTGTCTGGCTTAAGCGAGAGCTGACGCCGGCCCTCGAGGATCGAGTGATGGCGCTCGGCCTGCCGGGCATCGATTTCATCGAGGAGAGCAAGCGCTTCTATCCGGCAGGGTCCGAGCTCGCCCATGTCATCGGCAGCGTCAATGTCGACAACCAGGGGATCGCGGGAATGGAACTGGCCATCGACCGCGACGATCTTGCCGTGCTGCAAGAGGTCGGGCTGGCGCGCGGTGCCGAGCTCGAGCCCAAGGTGCTGTCGATAGACACCCGCGTCCAGTACGTGATGCGCTCCGAGTTGCTCGCCGCGCTTGCCCGCTTCCGTGCCATTGCCGCTGCCGGAGCGATCGTCGACGTCAAGACCGGCGAGGTGATCGCCATGGTCTCGCTGCCGGATTTCGACCCGAACGAGCCGGCCACGGCGCTGAAGCCCGAGAGCTTCAACCGCATCACCAACGGCACGTTCGAACTGGGTTCGACCTTCAAGACTATCACCATCGCGGCCGCGCTCGACAGCGGCGCCGTCGGCATCGACGATATGATCGACGCGCGGGAAGGGGTACGCTTCGGCCGCTTCCTGCTCGATCACGGCCGGCACGAGATCATGTCGGTTTCGGACGTGTTCCGCTACTCCGACAATATCGGCACCATCCGCATCATGGAGACGATGGGCAAGGACAAGCTCCGCGCATTCCTTGGCACCGCCGGATTCGACCAGCGCTCCGGGATCGAACTGCCCGAGCGAGCCGCGCCCCGCGTGCCTGAGAGTTTCTCCGATGTCGCGGCCGCCACTGCCTCTTATGGCTACGGGTTTGCTGCGACGCCGATGCACATGCTGACGGCTGTCGCCGCGCTGATGAACAAGGGCAAGCTGGTGCCGCCGACGCTGTTCCGGCGCAGCGCGGCGGAGGCCGCGCAATTGGCGCGCCCGATCGTCAGTTCGAGGACCAGCGACGAGATGATGTACCTGTTCCGCATGAACGCGCTGCTCGGCTCCGGCCGCAACATGGACGCCGAAGCCGTCGGCTACCGCACCGGTGGCAAGACCGGCACGGCGGAGAAGACCATCAACGGCCGCTATTCCAAGACCAAGAACGTCACCGTGTTCACCTCGGCCTTCCCGATGGAGGATCCGCGTTACGCCATGCTGGTGATGCTCGACGAGGCGCAGGCCGAAAACGCCCGCTCCACCCGCGAGGCCGGCTGGAACGTCGCAGTGGTCAGCGGGCAGATCATCCAGCGGATCGCCCCGATGCTGGGCATTCTCCCCACCACCGTCGCCGGCATCGACGACCGGCTGATGCGGATCGGCGGAGTGCCGGCGGCCGGTGCCGACGTGACCGTCCGGTGAGGGCCGACAGGCGATAAACACCACATTCAGGGGCGGTTCAGAGCAATTAGCGTCAAATGCTCACCATCGACGACGCCTCCCGCGTCGCCACGACAAGGAGAGAAAAGATGCCCGCACTTGGCCTCCGTCGTGCCTTCACCGCCGCCCTCGTCTCCGCCATCGTCGTGCTGCCACTGGCAACCAGCCCGGCCCTGGCGCGGATCAAGAAACCCGGACTCGACTCGCTGTCCCAGGAGTGCTTCAGAGTTCAGACGGCCGCCGATGCCCTTCGCGCCGAATACAAGAATGAGGGGACCACCAACGCCCGCCGCGAGGATATCCTGACCGAGCTGCGCAAGCTGGGCAGCTACTGGATCGCCGCCGGCTGCCGCGATCTCTTCGGCGATATGTCGAAGTTCTCCAAGGTGACCCCCGACGCTATCGCGCCCGAGCCGCCGCGCAGTCTGCTCGACTCGGGCGACAGCTCCAGTGACTCCAACGAGTCCGGCGGCGGCGGCGGCTCCGATTGGCCGGACGGCCCGATCTACTAGGCCGACGTCGCGGTATTTGACGCAGCGAGGCGGGCTGATCACCGCCCCGCTTCGCAGCCTGGGGCGCGCAATTGTTCCACCTGGATCGCATTGCCGCAAAAATGCCTCTTGCCTCAAAAGGCTGGTTTCTGTAGGCCTCCGCACCAGTCGGGGTGTAGCGCAGCCTGGTAGCGCATTTGTCTGGGGGACAAAGGGTCGTCGGTTCAAATCCGGCCACTCCGACCATTTCTTCCAAAGCCTAGAGGATAGCGGATTGGATATTGCCCCCAGCGATCCGCTCCCGGAGGAACTGTCGCTTGTCGCCGGCAGCCTCGAGCGCTGGCCGGTTGCCGCAGGCGGCGCACCGGTCCTGATCAATCTCTCCGAGAATCACACCTTCCGCATCGACGGGGCCAGCGGTTCGCGCCATGTGCTGCGCCTGCACCGGCCGCGCTACCAGTCGCGCACCGCCATCGGCAGCGAGCTCGCCTGGCTCGAAGCGATCACCGACGACACCGAAATCCCGGTGCCGCGCCCGATCCCCGGGGCGGACGGCGAGATTGTGCAGGAAGTGGCGCCGGACCGCTTCGCAGCCTTGTTCGCCTTCGAGAACGGCGCCGAGCCTCAGCCGGATGCGGACCTCGTGCCGCTGTTCGCAACGCTTGGGCGCTATGCCGCAACGCTCCACAACCACATTGCCACCTGGCAGCAGCCCGAAAAGTTCGTCCGGCCGATCTGGGACGCGGTGGGCATCCTCGAAGCCTCGGGCCTCTGGGGCGACTGGCGCAAGGCCCCGCATGTCGAAGGCGACACGCTGGCAACGCTGATCGCGCTCGATGCGGCGTTGCGCGCCGATCTCAGGGCCTATGGCACCGATATCGACCGCTTCGGGCTGATCCACGCCGACATGCGGCTCGCTAACCTCCTGGTCGACGGCGAGCACACCGTACTGCTCGATTTCGACGATTCCGGCTTTGGCTGGTTCCTCTACGATCTCGCCGCGAGTCTCTCGTTCATCGAGACTTCGCCGCAGGTGCCAGCGCTGATCCGCGCCTGGCTCGGCGCCTATATGGAAATCCGGCCGCTGAAGCCGGAGGACCTCAGGATGATCGATACGCTGATCCTGCTCCGGCGCATGGCGCTGCTGGCGTGGATCGGCTCGCATGGCGAAACCGACCTCGCGAAGTCGCATGTCGAACGGTTTGCGCTGGACACGGCGGCAATGGCGCGAAAGTATCTGAGCCGCTGACGACCGGGGGAGGGCGCCATGCGCATCCTCGCCGTCGCCGATTTACACTACAACCTGCCGCAGTTCGATTGGCTCGTCTCGACCGCCAATCGCTATGACTTGCTGATCATCGCGGGAGACTTGCTGGATGGCAGCTCGCTGGTCACCACCAGCGCGCAAATGGTGGTGGTGCTGAAATATCTCGAGCGGCTCCGCGCCACCGTGCCGTTGGTGGTCTGCTCGGGCAACCACGACCTCAACCATGTCTACTCGACCGGCGAGCGCTATGCGCGCTGGGTGCCATACGCACGCGGCAACGGCGCTCATGCCGACAATGAGAGCTTTGCCATCGGCGAGGACAGCATCACCATCTGCCCCTGGTGGGATGGCGACATCGCCAAGCACGCCATCGGCCGGCAGCTGGCGGAAGCGGCGGCGACACGCGGGCGGAACTGGTTCTGGGTCTACCATGCGCCGCCGGCCGAGACGCCGGTGAGCTGGTCCGGTTCGCGCTCTTACGGCGATGTGGAGCTCGCGGGCTGGATCGCACAATACCAGCCGCAACTGGTGTTCAGCGGCCATGTGCACGAAGCGCCGTTTGCGCGCGGCGGCTCATGGGCCTCGCGGCTGGGCGACACCTGGATCTTCAACCCTGGCCGGCAGGTTGGCGAGGTGCCGACGCACATAGTGGTCGATACCGAGTTGAGGCAGGCGGCGTGGTTCTCCTTCGAGGGAGCGGGAACGCTCGACTGGGGCAGCGGCGGCGTGCCGGAGGAAATGCTCGAGTGGCCGGCCTGGCTGCCGCGGGCGCCGCTGGCGGCCTAGAGCGCTTTCTGCCCCGGTTCCATTCGGTGAAGCGGCCTAGAGCCGCGGGTCGGGCTTGCCGGTGGCAATGACCGGGGCAGCCGTCTGGGCCGGCAACTGCTGGTTCACCAGCGCCTCGAGCACTTCATCGACCATGCCCAGATGGTCGTTGCGGTCGGCGAACTGGTGCTTGAGGTCGGCGAGGTAGGTCGTGGCGTCGATCAACCGGCTGGCGAGGATGCGGGCGACATGGAAGACGATCTCCGGCCGCATCTGCAGGAAACTCTCGGCGTCCTCGATGCGGTGGACCATCACCGGTTCGATGGCGCGCACGGTGGCGCTGTGCGGGCGGCCGAGCAGGGCGGAGATTTCGCCGAACACTGCGCCCGGCTCGTCGACCAGCGAGACACGCACGTCGCCGCGCAGCACTTCGACCGCTCCCTCGACAAGAATGTAGAGCACCCCGCTGCTCGGGCCCTCGCTGATCAGGATATCGCCGGTGTCGTAGCGAACCTTGGCGAGGTCGTCAGTGGTGGCGAGCACCGCCTGCATCGAGCTGTTCTGTGGTTCCACGCTGGCCCCCGGCTGTCGCGCCGGGCCTGATCATGCTCTCAGGGAACCGGCGCCGCCAAGCCAAATCGCTTGTCGACCCGCCCGTAACCGGCAGTGACGCCCCAGATCAGGCCGGCGACGAGGAAGAAGTGCCGCCAATGATCGACGTCGATGATCGCGGCTTCGCCGGCGAGCGGCACGAATACCGCGACCAGCGGGATCAGCAGCAGGCGGTTGGGACCGGGCCGGGCGATGAACGTGGCGCTCCGCCACAGCGTCACGCCGATGAACAGGATGAAGGCAACGCCGCCACCCCAGCCATAGGCGTGCAGCACATTGACATAGGTATTGTGCGGCTCTTCCTTGACCCGGAGGTTGCGGAACTCAAGCGGGCCAAGTCCGAGCGGATGCTGCAACGCCAGGTCGAACGCATAGCCCTGCCGGCCGAAGCGGCCGCTTTCGCCGGTATCGTAATTCTGCGATTGGGTCCTGAGCTCGATGAACGAGCGGAACTGCGGGATCGACAGGATACCGGCCGCCGCGACGACGAGCAGCATCAGGCCGGCCATGGCGAGCAGCAGCATGCGAACCTTTTGCCGGGCATGGGCTTCGAGGACGAACACCAGCACGTAGACGATAGCGCTGGAGATGACGATGTGGCCCCAGGCAGCGCGCGAGAAACTGGCGAACACCCCGGTGACCAGCACGCCATAGGCGAGTGCCGCCCAGATGGCGCGGCGCGGCGTACCCAACAGCACGCGCTGCAACACGTACATGGCCGGCAGCACCAGGAACGGGCCGAAGACGTTCGGATCGTTGAAGAACGCCTTGGCGCGGTCATAGCGGGTGAACAGCTCATGCCCGATGCCAAGATAGCCGAGCGTGCCGAGCACGGCCGAGAGCAGGGCGGTTGCGAGGTAGGCGCCGATGATCAGCCGCATCCGGGCCTGCGGCGCGTCGGCGACATAATTCGCCACCCAAAACGAGGTGAAGAACAGAAAGATCGTCACCGCCTGGTAGATCAGCGCATCCGGGATGGTGCTGAACTTCACCTGGAACGCCGCGATGATGGCGAACGGCACGAAGCTCGCGAACAGCACCAGCAGCCCCAGCGTCGAGCGGCGCAGCGCGAATCCGGAGACCATCGAGACCCCGAGCACCGCGAGGAACGCCAGCTCGTACGGCGACGGTTCGGCGATGACGAGGCCGCCGGCAAAGATCCAGCCGACGACGAGGGCGTCGAGCAGGGTGGTGGCGCGGGCGCGCAGCCAGGTGCCGGCAAGGGTGGGGGAGGCCGTCGAGGCCGCAGCACTCATCGTTTCACCCACTGGGTGTCATCCCTGCGAAAGCTGGGACCCATTTCACGGCGCGCACCAGCTGCGAGTTGGGTCCCAGCTTTCGCTGGGATGACATCGAGTATGGGGAAGAACCGGTGGCTCGCCCCGGTCATTTCAGAACGCGTTCTTGCGCTGGGTGAACAGCGAGATCGGGGTCAGCGCCACGATCTTCACGTCGAGCCAGAGCGACCAGTTTTCAATGTAGTAGAGGTCGCATTTGACTCGTTGCATGATCTTGTCGACCGTGTCGGTCTCGCCGCGCCAGCCGTGGATCTGGGCCCAGCCGGTCATCCCCGGCTTCACCCGGTGGCGGGCGAAATAGCCCTCGACCGCATCGTAGTAGAGCTGGTTGTCGGCCTTGGCCGAGAGGGCGTGTGGCCGAGGGCCGACGATCGAAAGTTCACCGAGCAGCACGTTGAACAGCTGCGGCAGCTCGTCGATCGAGGTCTTGCGGATGAACTTGCCCACCTTGGTGACCCGCGGATCGTCCTTGGTGACAAGTTTCACCGCGTTGGCGTCGAGCATGTCGGTCCGCATCGAGCGAAATTTCCACATCTCGATCAGCTGGTTGTTGAAGCCGTGCCGCTTCTGCCGGAAGAACACCGGCCCCTTGCTCTCGAGCTTGATGGCGATCGCCGTGGCGACCATCACCGGCGAGAGCAGGATCAGCGCCGTGGCAGCGACGAGTTTGTCGAACAGCCACTTGAACACCAGGTTCCAGTCCGAGATCGGCCGGTCGGCCATGTCGAACACCGGCACGCCGCCGACATAGGAATAGGCCTTCGAGGTGAAGCGCAGCTTGCTCATATGGGCAGAGAGCCGGATATCGACCGGCAGCACCCAGAGCTGCTTCAGCATGTCGAGCACGCGGTGCTCGGCGAATAGCGGCATCGAGACGATCACCAGGTCGATCCGGGTCTGGCGCGCGAACTCGATGAGTTCGGCGACGCGGCCGAGCTTGGCGAGGCTGGCGACGGATTCGGGCGAGCGGTCGTCGTTGCGGTCGTCGAACAGCCCGAGCAGGTCGATATCGTCGCGCCCGGTGGTCTGGATCGATTCGATCAGCGCTTCGGCATCCTGGCCGCCACCGACGATGACGGTGCGGCGCTTGAGCTTGCCCTGCCGGGTCCAGCGCATCACCACCTGATGCAGCGCCATGCGATAGACCGCGAGCATGCCAAGCCCGGCGGCCCAGAAGGCGGCGATCCACGGGCGCGACAATGCATGGCCACTATCGTAGAGCAGCACCAGCCCGCCGAGCAGCGCGAAGGCGGCCGTCCAACTGAGCGCGGCCTTCCAGAGCTGTGAGACGCCGAGCCGGTAGGCCGCAATGCCGTGCAGCCGCAGCAGGCTGATGAACACCTCAGCCACCGCAACGACGCCGAGCGTCGTGACGACGCTGAGCAGCGTATCGCCGCCATTGAGCCCGAACAGCGCCACCCCGGTTGCGATCAACAGGGCAATCTCTGCCACCTGCGCCACGCCGGCGACGACCGCCGCCGAGTAGGTTGGGGCGATCGGCTGATCGGCGAGGGCGGCGGCGAGGTCGCTCAGCCGCGGTGGCGCGGCTTTCGCCTTGGGCGGCTGCGCAACGTGCTCGAGGACGGCCTGCTGAGGATCAAGGTGGAACATCGGGGGCTCTTTGCTGGGCTCTTGTTGTGTGGAGGCTCTAAGACGTGAGCACTGAAGGCGACGTGACCCCGGTGGGCGCCCGGGCAGCGAGAACCTGCCGGTAGAGCGCCTCGATCTGGTCGGTCATGTGGGCGATGGAGAAACCGCCCCTGATATGCGCGAGCCGCAGTTCTACCTCGCGGGCTGCCGCGGCCGGATCGTCGAGAGCTGCCTGCATGGCGCCGCGCAGCGCAGCCGCGTCGGCCGCCGGCAGCAGCCTCGAGGCAGTGGGGCCGTAGATTTCCTTCACGCCGCCCACGTCGGTGGCGATCACCGGGCGACCAGCAGCTGCGGCCTCGAGAATCACATAGGGCAGCGACTCGGCGAGCGAAGGCACGACGGCGATGCGGCCCAGATGCAGGGTCGGACGCGCCGGCTTGACGCCGACCAGAGTGACGCGTTTGGCTAGCCCGAGACGTTCGACCTGCGCCCTGATCGTATCGAGGTCCGGGCCGCCGCCAGCCATCACCAGCGTCGCTGGGCGGCCATCGACGGCGCGGACGTCGACCAGTGCGTCGAGCAGGTAGCTGATGCCCTTGACCGCGCGGAACTCGCCGATGAACACGAAATCGGCCGCCGCCGGTCCGGGGACGATCGCCTCGAACTCCGACGGCATCAACCCATTATGGATCACCGGGCCGGGGCACGAGGGTTTGCCGATCTGCTCAGTGTAAGCCCGTTGCGCGAAACCGCTCTCGAACACCATTGCGTCAGTCGCGCCGAGCAGCGCGCGCTCGATCAGGCGGAACAGCTGGCCGGCCGGCGAGCCGGGCCGGTAGTTCAGCACCCCGCCATGCGGCGTGTAGAGCGAAACGCGCTGCCGGGCGCCGATGCGGGCCAGCCGGGCGTTGAGCCCGCCCTTGGCGCCGTGGCCATGCAGCACGTCGATCTGCAGCACGTCGGCGAGACGGCGAACCCTGAGCGGCGTGGTGAGGTCGGCGGTCCCGAAGGTGCGGGGGATTGGCAATGAATGGATGCCGAGCGGCGCCAGCGGGCGGAGCTTTTCCAGCCGTTCCTCGGTCAGTGCATCGGTGTGGAGGCTGTCGGCGACGATGCCGATCTCGTGGCCGCGTGCCGCCAGTTCATGCGTCAGATCGTAGACGTGCCGGAACAGCCCGCCGACCGGGGCACGAAGGATCTGGAGGATGCGGAGCGGACGAGATGCGCTGGACATGCCCCCAGCGTTAGAGGGGGCGGGGTTTCCGAACCCTTTAGAGCCAGCGCTCCGACACTACGATGGTATCTCCGGGGTAAATGGGGAAGTCGAGGTTGACCGATCCCTTCACCATCTGGTTGCCCTGCCGGCGATAGATTACTGCCTTGCCGCGGTCCGCCGTGTCGGAGAATCCGCCGGCCGTGCTGATCGCTGCGCGCACCGTCATGCCGTAGACATAGGGGAACTGGCCGCCGTTCTTGACTGCGCCCTGGATGAAGAACGGCCGGTAAGTCTCGATCTCGACTGCGACACTCGGCTCGCGAATATAGCCCTCGGCCAATGCGGCGGTGATCGAAGCGGCGGCGAGCTGCGTGGTTTTTCCGCGCACCTTTACCGGCCCGACCAGCGGCAGCGCCACGGCGCCCCCATCGTCAACCTGGTAGCTCTTGGAGAGTTCGGCTTCGCCATAGACGCTGACCCGCACCACATCGCCGGTATCGAGCGTGTAGGGCCCCTTCACCTCGACCAGATAGGTCGACGGCTTGCCGTTGATGGCGCAGGCCGCAAGCGGCACGAGCAGCAAAATGAGAAGGAAACGCAGCCAGCGCATGGCTATCCCGAAAAACCCTGATCAGGGCGCCAGTGTCGCGGTGCTATGGTTAACATTCTGCTTAGAAAATTGCCTTCGGATCGTCAGATTGCGAGCCAGCTTAACTGAATGCTTACCACGCCGGCCCCATAGCTCAGGAGTAACAGTGAGGGCGGGCGAGTGAGTTCGGATTTCGAGCGCGCCGATGACGTGCGGATGGATGTGGGGGCGCTGATCGCCGCCGTGCTGTCGCGTGGCCTGCGCATCGTGCTCGTCACCGTGCTGCTGCTGGTCGCCTCGGCCGCCGTCCTGCTGTTCATCCCCAAGAGCTACGAATCGTCGGCGAGCCTGTTGGTCGAACCGCGCAGCAACATCTACACCCGCGCTGCCATGGACGTGACCTCGGGCGGCAACGCGGTGAACACCGAAGCGCTGATGTCGAGCCAGATCGAGCTGATCAAATCACGCGACCTGCTGCTCGAAGTGGTCGATTCGGAAAATCTCCGCTCGGTGCCCGAGTTTTCCAATGCCGGCTTCTCGCCCATCGGCTTTGTGCTGCGCCTGATCGGGCGCGGACCGGAGCAGCGCAGCGTCGATGAGACCGTGCTCGGCAATCTCGCCGACCGCATGACGGTGATCCGTGAGCGCGATTCTGCGGTGATCTCGATCTATGTGCGCTCGACCGACGCCGAGCTCGCGGCGCGCATCGCCAACGCCATCGCCGCCGCCCACGTGAAGCGCCGCGGGGCCCAGTCGCTGACCGATACCGCCGACGCCACCGTGTGGCTGGAGGAAGAGATCGATAAGCTCCGCCCCAAGGTGAGCGCAGCCGAGACCGCCGTCGCCAACTACAAAGTCGAGAACGACCTGTTCGTCGGCGCCAACAGCATCCCGGTGACCGACCAGCAACTGACTGTGGTCGCCACGCAGATCGCCGAAGCGCAGCAGCGCAAGAACGACGCTCAGGCCCGTTCGCAGGTGATCCGCGGGCTGCTCGACAAGGGCCAGTCGCTCGACGGCGTCAACGACGTCCGCAACTCGGTGGTGATCCAGGGGCTGCTCGAAACCAAGGCGAACCTGCAAGCCGAACTGGCGCAGAAATCGACGACCCTGCTGTCCAACCACCCGACCATCAAGGCGTTGAAGGCGCAGGTCGGCGAGCTTAACAAGCAGATCACCAGCGAGGCCGACCGTGTCGCGGATTCGCTCGAGGCCGAGGCCAAGGTCGAGGCCGACCTCGAGCAGCGGCTGCGCGACGACCTGACCCGCGCCAAGCTCACGGCCGGTGACGCCACCAAGGGCGGCGTGACGCTCGACAGCCTCGAGCGCGAAGCCAAGGCGCAGCGTGACCTGTTGGAAAACTATCTCGCCCGCTACTCCGACGCGACGTCGCGCACGGCGTCGAACTCGGCGCTGCCCGATGTCCGCATCGTCAGCGAGGCGGCGCCTTCAGTCGAGCCGGCTTCTCCCAAAATCCCGCTGATCCTGGGCGCCATCGGCTTCGTGGCGCTGGCGCTGCAGATCGGCGCGATCCTGTTCGGCGAGCTGATGTCGGGCAGGGCGCTGACTGAGCGGACGCGCGCCGCAGGGCTGGAGTCGGAGGATCACGTCTACGACGCCGAAGCCACTGAGATCGACAACGACATGGTCGACGAAGCGATCGACGACGAGCTGGAGCATGCGGTGGAGTCGGGCATCGCCCCGCCGCCGTTGGCAGCCCGTCCGGCCGACGACGATGTGGCGCAGCTCTCGGCTGCCGTTACCACGCACCAGTTGCGCACCGTGCTGCTGGCCAGCCTCGATGGCGGCCAGGAGACGTTGATGGTGATGGACCGGCTGCTCGAGGATGCGCTGATGAGCGACCTGAGCGCCGTGGTGGTGGATGCCGGCAGCGGCGAAACCAGCGCTCTGCTCGGCCTCACCGACCTCGCTGCCGAGCAGGCTGACTATGGCGACGTCATGCAGCGTGCCGGCGACAACCTTGCCGAAGTGCCCTGGGGGCGCCTCCCGTCGCTCGACCGCCGCTCCTCCCGTCCTTCGACCTTGATCGAGGCGCTGGCCGATATCTATCACGTGGTGATCGTCGATACCGGCCGGGTCGGTGTCGCTTCCAGCCTGCCGCTGTTCGCGGGCGCCCGGGCCACCGTGGTGCTGGTCACCAGCGAGGACGCCAGCCCGGTAGCGATCGGCGTAGCCCGCCGCGATATCGCGGCGCTCGGCTTCGAGCTTGGTCGCGTCGTCCGCCTTCCCGCCGTCAGGGCGGACGTGGCTTAGGTCCGTGACAACGCTCAAGTACAGGCTGATCGGCGCCGCCTTCGAGCTGTTATGGGCAAGCGGCGTGACGCACCTGGTTCGCAAGCGCTCCAAGGCCCGCGGCGTGATCTTCACGCTGCATCGGGTGTTGCCGGACGATCCGGCCGACTTCGCCCCCAACGCCATTCTCCAGGTCAAGCCCGACTTCCTGGCCTTCGTCATCACCCGCGTCCGCGAGCTGGGCTTCGACATCGTCGACATGGACGAGGCGGCGCGGCGCATCGAGGCGGAGACGCCGAGCAAGCCCTTTGTCGTCTTCACTTTCGACGACGCCTATCGCGACAACCTCAGGTTCGCCCTGCCGGTGCTGCGCCGGCAGCAATGCCCGTTCACGCTCTACGTGCCGACGGCGCTGGTCGACGGGGTAGGGGAAGTGTGGTGGCAGGCGCTCGAGGACATCATCGCCGGCCAGAATGCGCTGGCCGTCACCTATGCCGGCGAGACCGAGTACTATGCCACCGCCAACCTCGAGGAAAAGCAGCGGGCCTATGACGCGCTCTACCGCCGGATGCGCACCATGCCCGAGGCCGACCGCGTCAAGCTGATCCGCGACATCGCCGGCCAGTACGGGTTCGATCTCAAGCAGCACTGCCGCGAGCTGATCATGGATTGGACCGAGCTCCGGCACTTCGCAGCCGATCCGCTCTGCACCATCGGCGCCCATACCGTGCATCACTATGAGCTGGCCAAGCTGGGCCCGCTCGATGCCCGCAACGAGATCGAGCAATCGGTCCGTATCCTCAAGGCGCAGTTCGGCAAGACGCCGCTGCACCTGAGCTACCCGATCGGCGGCACTGCCTCGGCCGGCCCGCGCGAGTTTTCGCTGGCCCGCGACTTGGGGCTCAGAACGGCCGTGACGACGCGTCCCGGCGGGCTATATGCTGGGCACCGGCACAGCCTCCATTCGCTGCCGCGGGTGTCCCTCAACGGCCTGTTCCAGTCCAAACGCTATGTCGATGTCTTCGCGACCCCGGCCGTGTTCGCAATGCTGCCCGGTTGATCGCGTTTCTCATGTCCCTTCTCTTACTGATTCCCCGGAGCTTTCATGGCTGACCTCATCGTCGATGGCGCACAACCGGTGTCCGGCACCATCCGGCCGTCCGGCAACAAGAACGCGGTGCTGCCCATGCTCTGCGCTACCTTGCTGACCGACGAAGCGGTGACGCTGACCAACGTCCCGGAAATCAGCGATATCGACAAACTGGTCGAGTATTTCCGCTCCAAGGGCTCGCGTGTACAACGCAGCCTCGAGGCACAGACGCTGACCATCCAGCATGACTTCAAGGCCTTCGCCACGACCGACGCCGAACTGCCGGTGGGCATTCGCGCCGCCGTGCTGCTGCTGGCCCCGGTGCTGCTGCGCAGCGACCACCTGATCTTCGATACCGAGGCCAAGGGCTGTGCGCTTGGCGTGCGCGAGATCGACCCGCACCTCGAGATCCTCGAACGCTTCGGCGGCACCATCGCCGGCACGCACCCGTACCGCATCGAGCGCCGCAACCAGATCAGGGGCGTCGATCTCTGGCCCGACTACGCCTCGGTCACCGCCACCGAGACCTTTGTGATGATCGCGGCGCTGGCGCACGGCACCTCGACCATGAACAACGCCGCCTCCGAGCCACACGTGCAGGCGCTTTGCGACATGCTGGCGGCGATGGGTGCCGATATCGACGGCATCGGCACCTCGCGGCTGACGGTGCGCGGCGTGGGCAAGCTGTCCGGCACCACCGCCCGCGTCCCGGACGATCACCACGAGGTCGCAACCTTCCTCGCCATCGGCGCGGTCACCGGTGGCCGGCTGACCGTCGAGACCGATATGGGCCCGCAGCTGACCCTGATCCTCCGCCAGTTCGGCAAGCTCGGGCTGGAGTTCGAGGTCGAGGAGGGCAAGGTCACGGCCACCGGCTGGACCCGCAAGGTCACCGAGCCCTACACCGCCGAGATGCTGCCCAAGATCGAGGCGGCGCCCTGGCCGTATTTCCCGGCCGACCTGTTGCCGCACGCCATCGGCATTTCGGTGGGCTGTACCGGCGACATCCTGTTCTGGAACAAGGTCTATGAGGGGGCGCTCGGCTGGAGCGCTGAGCTCCTGAAGTTCGGCGCCCGCGTGCACCTCTCCGACCCGCATCGCCTCGTGGTGTTCGGCGGCAACCCGCTGCGCCCGGCAACGGTCGAGGCGCCCTACATCATCCGCGTCGTCGTGGCGCTGCTGCTGGCGGCGATCCAGATCCCCGGCGAGTCGCGCATCAAGAATGCCGACCCGATCCGTCGCGCTTACCCGCACTTCGTCGAAAAGCTGACCAAGCTTGGCGCCAAGGTGCGCTGGGAGTAGGGGCGCGACGCGTCCACGAAAGTCATTGTGGAGACCGCACGTGGGATATCTGCTCGGCCTGGTCACGCTGGTGCTTGTATTCAGGTGGGTGCGGGGCCTGGTCGTTTATTTTCTTCGCCGCGATGAGTATGGAAACATCATCAAGACGAAGATGTTCTACGGCGAGGAGGGCGGGACCAAAGAGGTCGGCATAAAGAACCAGCTGTTCTTTTCGTATCCCCTTGGGATCCTGATTGCTGGTTTTCTGACCTACGCGGCGTTCTTCTGGCAGAAGTGAAGGACCTCAAGCGGCCGTGCGCTTGGGGTGGCTCGGGCGAACCCGCGCCGGTCAGTCCGGCTTCGCCATCCAGCGGATGATCCAGGTCGCCGGGTAGAACCAGCTCATCCCCATCACGGCGAAGAAGCCGATGAGCAGCCACCACACCGCGGCGCCCAGGAAGCTCATGTAGATCCACATGCCGAGCACCGACCAGACCAGCAGCGAGCCGAGGATCAGGACGGTGCCGAGGAGTTTGCGGGTGGACTGGGTCATGGCATCATAGCTTCCGATGCGGCATCGCGGCCATTGTAAGGGGGCGCTGCCGGGAGTAGTTCGGGGCCGAAAGGAACCCATCTTGGCTCTCAGCGCAACCGAACAATCCGTCACACCATCAACGCCGGCCACCGACCGGCTGCGGCCAGTTCGCCTCTGGCTCTATGGCATGGCGCTGCTGGTCTTGATCATGGTGGTGGTCGGCGGCGCGACGCGGTTGACCGAATCCGGCTTGTCGATCACCTCTTGGAAGCCGATTTCGGGCACCATCCCGCCGCTCAGCGCTGCCGACTGGCAGGCCGAATTCGACGCCTATAAGCAGATCCCGCAAGGCGTGCAGAATGCCTGGATGGGGATCGAGGACTTCAAGTCGATCTTCTGGTGGGAGTGGGCGCACCGCTTCCTCGGTCGCGTCATCGGCTTCGCCTTCGCCATCCCGTTCGTGGTGTTCCTGTTCCAGCGCCGTTTCAACTGGAGCCTTGCGGCGCCGCTCGCCGGGCTCTTCGTGCTCGGCGGCTTCCAGGGCTTTCTCGGCTGGTGGATGGTCTCGTCCGGCCTGTCGGAACTGACTTCGGTGTCGCAATACCGGCTGGCCGCCCATCTGGGCGCCGCCTCGCTGCTGTTCATCGCACTGATCTGGGTGGCGCGCCGGCTCGAACCCGCCAAGCCCGCCAGTCCCGCCGGCTGGCCGGTCTGGGGGCTGCTGGCGCTGATCCTCATCCAGATCGTCGCCGGCGCCTTCGTTGCCGGGCTCGATGCCGGCATGGGCTATAACACCTGGCCGCTGATGGATGGGGCGCTGATCCCGCGCGGCCTCGATGTCGTCGAGCCGTTCTGGAAGAACTTGTTTGAGAACACCCTCACCGTGCAGTTCATCCACCGGATGATCGCCTATGCTGTGGTGCTCTATGTCGGCTGGCTGCTGTGGCGCCAGTCGAAGCGCGGCGGTTTTGGCGGCGTGCATGGCTGGCTGCCGCGCATCTCGCTGCTGATCCTGCTGCAGGTCGGGCTCGGCATTGCCACGCTCCTCAGCATGGTGCCGATCTCGCTGGCGCTCGGCCACCAGGCCCTGGCCTTCATGTTGGCCGGGCTGGTGACGGCCTATCTGGCGGATACGACGGCGCGAAGGGCCTAGCAGCGGCGCTGCCCCATACTCGCTGTCATCCCCGCGAAAGCGGGGAACTCCGTTCGCGATCGTGCCTCACACGAGAAAACAGAGGTTCCCGCTTTCGCGGGAATGATCCGGTGGGGACGGGTGGCGTTTTGGCAGGTGGCGATGTCGTTTGATTTCAATGACTTAGTATGTGGTATCATAATACCAACTGCGCAAGTAATTGAAATTGAAGGGTAAAATCTTTCCGCTTGACGCTTCCCGGTCGCGTCCGTATATCCGCGCCACGAATACGGGGCAGGGGTCACTCTGCCTGCTTTCAAGGAAAACGAGATGAGCACCTACACGGCGAAGCCGGACGAGATCCAGAAGAAGTGGATCCTGATCGACGCCAAGGATCTGGTGGTTGGCCGTGTCGCCTCCATCATCGCCATGCGTCTGCGCGGCAAGCACCTGCCGACCTACACCCCGCACATGGATACCGGCGACCACGTCGTCGTGATCAATGCCGACAAGGTGAAGCTGACCGGCAAGAAGCTCGATCAGCGCCGGTTCTTCTGGCACACCGGGCATCCGGGCGGCATCAAGGACCGGACCCAGCGTCAGCTGCTCGAGGGCCGTTTCCCCGAGCGCGTGCTCGAGAACGCCGTCCGCCGGATGATCCCGGAAGGCCCGCTCGGCCGCAAGCAGTACGGCAACCTGCGCGTCTATGCCGGTGAGACCCACCCGCATGAGGCCCAGGCGCCCGTGAAGCTCGACGTCGCTTCGTTCAACTCCAAGAATGTGAGGGCCAAGTAATGGCCGAGACCATCAATTCGCTCGAAGACCTGGGCGCTGCCAACGTCGTCGCTGTTGCTGCCGATGCTCCCGTGCACGTGCAGAAGCTCGACGCGCAGGGCCGTGCCTATGCCACCGGCAAGCGCAAGAACGCTATCGCCCGCGTCTGGATCAAGCCGGGTGCCGGCAAGATCACCGTCAACGGCAAGGAGTTCAACGCCTTCTTCGCCCGTCCGGTGCTCCAGATGGTGCTGCAGCAGCCGATCGTCGCCGCCTCGCGCGTCGACCAGTACGACGTTATCGCCACCGTTTCGGGCGGCGGTCTGTCGGGCCAGGCTGGCGCCGTCCGTCACGGCATCTCCAAGGCTCTGACCTATTTCGAGCCCGAGCTTCGCGGTGTGCTGAAGGCTGGCGGTTTCCTCACTCGCGACAGCCGCGTGGTCGAGCGTAAGAAGTACGGCAAGGCCAAGGCCCGTCGTTCCTTCCAGTTCTCCAAGCGCTAACGCTTCGAGTTCACCGAGTTTCGGAAAGGCCCGCTTCGGCGGGCCTTTCCTTTTACAGGTGGTTGATCGGACTCTCACCCGTTCATGAAGAAGCGGAGGGTTGCGGCCGCTCTTACCCCGCGATACCCATTGCCCGCCTTCAGACGAGCAGCCAATGCCGCAGCCCAAGACCGTTCTCATCGTCACCGATGCCTGGCACCCGCAGATCAACGGGGTGGTGCGCTCGATCGAGCTGGTGATCAAGGAAATGGAGAAGCGCGGCATCGCGGTAAAGCTCCTGACTCCGAACGAGTTCAAGACCTTCCCGATGCCCGGCTATGGCGAGATCCGCCTGAGCCGGACGCTGATGAAGCCGGTCTATGCGCGGATCGAGGCCGCGGCGCCCGACGCCATCCACATCGCCACCGAGGGGCCGCTCGGCATCATGGCGCGCCGCTGGTGCCGGAAGCACCGGTTCGCGTTCTCGACCGCCTATCACACGCAGTTCCCAGAATACCTGCGGGCCCGGTTGCCGGTGCCGCTGCGCTGGAGCTACCGCTTCCTGCGCTGGTTCCACGGCGCGGCAAAATACTGCCTCGTCGGCACGCCGCACCTGAAAACGCTGCTCGAGCAGCGCGGCTTCACCAACGCGGTGATCTGGCAGAAGGGCGTCGATACTGAACTGTTCAACCCGGCGCGGCGCGAGCCGCTCGCCTATGAAGGGCCGGTATTCCTCTATGTCGGCCGCGTCGCAGTGGAAAAGAACATCGAGGCGTTCGTCTCGCTCGACCTGCCCGGCACCAAGCTGGTGGTGGGGGGAGGGCCGAGCCTCGAGAAGCTGAAGGCCGAATACCCCGACGTGGTGTTCGTCGGCCCCAAACAGGGCGAGGAGCTGGCGAGGCTCTTCGCCTCGGCGGACGTGTTCGTGTTTCCGTCCAAGACCGACACCTTTGGCCTGGTGCTGCTCGAGGCCCTCGCCAGCGGCACCCCGGTGGCGGCCTTCCCGGTGACCGGGCCGATCGACGTAATCGGCGATGCCCCGGTCGGCGTGCTCGACCACGACCTCAAGGCCGCGGCGCTCAAGGCGCTCGACGTGTCCCGCGATGGCTGCCGCGACTATGCCGAGCAGTTCTCCTGGGCGGCCAGCACCGACCAGTTCCTGCAGTATCTGCCGGTGAAGGGCGACGCTCGTTCGTCTTGACTCTAATTAGAGTGTTTTCTAAATAAGGCTCATCGCAACGCGAGCGGGTCTTATGGGTATCAACGCCGTCTTCGAAGCGCTGTCGCACCCGGTGCGCCGGGAAATCCTCCAGCTCCTCAGGGGCGGGCCGATGTCTGCCGGCGCGCTGGCGGAGCACTTCACGCTGAGTAAGCCTACGCTCTCCGTGCACTTCGCCAAACTGAAAGAGGCCGAGCTCGTTGCCGTCGAGCGACAGGGCACCAGCCTCATCTATCACCTCAACATGTCCATTCTCGAAGAGGCTCTCTCGGGCCTAATGAGCTTTAAGGAGTCCAAGTCATGAGCCCGCTGTTCACCCCGATCCGCATCGCGCTGCTCGTCGCTCTCGTCGCGGCCTTCGCTGCGGGCCTGGCGTTGGTCCCAGCCGGCACGATGCTGCCGGTTCATTGGGGCGTCGGCGGCGAGGCGGATGGGTTCCTGCCGCGCGAGTGGGCACTGCTCATGCCGCTGCTGATGGTGCTATTCGTCTGGGCGATCTTCTTTGTCGTCGCCCGGGTCGCCAAGCCATCCGATGCCGCCGCCGGACGGCACCCCGCCGGCGTGGTGATCACCGCGCTGATTGGCCTCGCCCTGGTGATCGAAGCCGTGACGGTGCTGATCGGCATCGGCGTCGCGGTCAGCATGGTGCAGGTGCTCGGGCTTGCGCTCGGCGTGCTGTTGGTGGTTCTCGGCAACGCCATGCCGAAGTCCCAACCCAACAGCTTCGCGGGCATCCGCCTGCCGACCACATTGGGCGACGCCGCCAACTGGCAGGCCACCCACCGTCTCACCGGGCTGCTCTGCATCATCGCCGGACTCGTGCTGATCGTTTCAGCGGCGCTGCTCCCTCCGTCAGTCCTGATCTGGTGGCTGCTCGGCTGCGTCTTCGCGCCAGTCCTGATCGGCGTCGTGTACTCATTGGCCTACGCCAGACGACAGCGGGCTTGACCATCGGCCGTTGTCGCCACTAAAGCTCCGTAATCCTCGCTCAGGGTTTGGACATGACTCAGGGAGTAGCAGCGCCAATCGCAGCCGCCGGCTTTGTAGCCGCAGCGGTCGCGCGCGCTAGCGCCGCCGCTCGCTAGCTCTCCCCGAGCGCCGCCATGCGGCTGGGGAGAGCGGAACCTACCGAGCCTGGCGATCGTGATCGCCGCTTAACCGAGTCAAAACCATAATTCCGCGATAATCGGCGCCTCACTGAAGGCGCCGCGGCATCAGGGAGCGCTTCCAGGAAAAGTTGCAGACTTTTCCGGTTCGGAAGCGTGACAAGTCCTCTACTGCGTCGCGGGTCCACCGAGGTTCCAATGAACGAAGATTTCCACCGCATCCGCCGCCTTCCGCCCTACGTCTTCGCCCATATCGATCCGATCAAGGCCAAACTCCGCGCCAACGGCGTCGATATCATCGACCTCGGCATGGGCAACCCGGATATGCCGACCCCGCAGCACATCGTCGACAAGCTCAAGGAGACGGTGAAGGATCCGCGCACCCACCGCTATTCCTCGTCCAAGGGTATCCCCGGGCTCAGGAAGGCCCAGGCGAGTTACTACGGCCGCCGCTTCGGTGTGAAGGTGAATCCCGACACCCAGGTGGTCGCGACGCTCGGCTCCAAGGAAGGTTTCGCCAATATGGCTGCGGCGATCACCGCGCCGGGCGACGTGGTGCTCGTGCCCAACCCGACCTATCCGATCCATGCCTTTGGCTTCATCATGAGCGGCGGCGTCGTCCGCTCCATGCCGGCCGAGCCGGACGAGAATTTCATGCGGGCCCTCGATCGCGCCGTGCGGCACTCGATCCCCAAGCCGATCGCGCTGATCCTCAACTACCCGGCCAACCCGACCGCCTATACGGCGTCGCTGGATTTCTACAAGGAAGTGGTCAAGTACTGCCGCGAGCACTCGATCTTCATCCTCTCCGATCTCGCCTATTCCGAGATCTATTTCGATGACGAAGTGCCGCCCTCGGTGCTGCAGGTGGAAGGCGCGATGGACATCACGGTGGAGTTCACCTCGATGTCCAAGACCTACTCGATGCCCGGCTGGCGCGTCGGCTTTGCCGTCGGCAACGAACGGCTGATCGCGGCGCTGACCCGTGTGAAGTCGTATCTCGACTATGGCGCCTTCACCCCGATCCAGGTCGCCGCCGCGTCGGCCCTCAACGGCCCGGACAGCGTCATCGAGGATGTGCGCACCGTCTATCGCGACCGTCGCGATGTGATGGTCGAGAGTTTTGGTCGGGCCGGCTGGCACATCCCGTCGCCCAAGGCGACGATGTTTGCGTGGGCCCCAATCCCCGATCAGTTCGCCCATCTCGGTTCGCTCGAGTTTGCCAAACTGCTGATCCAGGAAACCGGCGTCGCCGTCGCCCCGGGCGTCGGCTTCGGCGAGTATGGCGACCAGTACATCCGCCTCGCTTTGGTCGAGAACGAGCAGCGCATCCGGCAGGCGGCGCGCAACATCAAGAAGTTCCTGCAGAGCCAGCCGAGCCACGGCAACGTCGTGCCCATCACCGTGGCGAAGTAGGGCGGTCAGATCAGAGTTTGCAACGGCCCGGTCAATGACCGGGCCGTTTGCCTTTGTGAACGCCACCATAGCTCCCCTCACTCGGCGTCATCCCCGCGGGGTGTGGCGAACGCCCGAATCCCCTTGCTCCAATAACATGACTGTAGTTATCAGCTTTCAGCTTGGAGGCCATGTCATGTTCCGTCGACTTCTTGTTGCGCTCGCCCTGCTGTTCGCCGCCGCTCCGGCGCTGGCGCAGTCCTTTCCGGTCACCGTCAAGCACGCCTTCGGAGAGACGGTGATCGAGAAGGCGCCCGAGCGGATCGTTACCTGGGGCTGGGGTAACCATGATGCTTTGCTGGCACTGGGGGTGGTCCCCGTGGCCATGCCGTTCTCCACCTATGGCGGCGGCGATAATGGCTTCCATCCCTGGGTGGAAGAGAAGCTGAGGCAGCTCGGCGCGGCGACGCCGGTCCAGCTCGCGGACAGCTCGGACATCCCGTTCGAGCAGATCGCCGCCCAGAAGCCGGATGTGATCATCGCGGTGTTCTCGGGCATCAGCGCCGAGCAGTATGCCCGTCTGAGCCAGATCGCGCCGACCGTCGCCTATCCGGATCAGCCGTGGAGCACGCCGTGGCAGGACGTGACCAGAATCATCGGTCAGATCGTCGGCAAGCCGGCGGAGGCCGAACAGCTGGTCGGCGATACGTTGAGTTTCGTTGCCGACGAGGCGGCGAAATATCCCGAAATCGCCGGCACCAGCTTTGCCGGGGTCAACGACTTCGACGGCTCGATCGCCGTCTATGACGCGCTCGATGCGCGCATGAAGTTCCTCACCGATATCGGCCTGGTGCTGGCGCCCAGCGTCTCCGAGCTCTCACCCAAGGACGGCTCGTTCTATTACCCGCTGAGCTACGAGCTGTTCGACCAGCTCAAGAGCGACATCCTCATCACCTACTACGAGACCCAGGCCGCTTCGGACGAGTTCTTCGCAAAGCCCTACGCGCAGAGCCAGCCGCAGTATCAGAAGGGCGCTTTCGCCTCGCTGGTCGGCGTCGAATATGTGGCCGCTGTTTCGCCGCCAAGTGCGCTGTCGCTGCGCTGGGGCTTTCCGCATTACGCCGAAATCATCGCTGCGGCCGCCCGCAACGCCAGGAAGTGAGATCTCGCATGAAGCTGGTCCTCCACGCCATCGCGGCGCTGTTCCTCGCGCTGCTCGCTTCGCCCGCGCTCTCGCAGAGCTTTCCCGTCACCATCAAGCACGCGCTGGGCGAGACGGTGATCCCGGCCGCGCCACAACGCATTGTGACGCTCGGCTGGTCTTCGACCGATGCCGCCATCGCGCTCGGCACCGTGCCGGTCGGCTTCCCAAGCTTCCGCTCGGCCGGCTTCGACAAGGACATCGTGCCCTGGGTGGAGGAGGGCATCGCCAAGGCCGGTGGCGCCACGCCCGTGACCTTCGACGATAGCGCCGGTGCACCGATCGAAAAGATCGCCGCGTTGAAACCCAACCTGATCCTTGCGGTCTACTCGGGCATCAGCGAGGACGAGTACAAGCTCCTGAGCCAGATCGCTCCGGTTGTGGCTTACCCCGAGCATCCCTGGACGGCGACCTGGCAGCAGGTGATCACCATCTCCGGCGCGGCGATGGGCAAGCCTGCCGAAGCGACGGCGCTGGTCGCCGAGCTCGAGACCTTCATCAGGGCCGAGGCGGCTAAGTACCCAGCGCTGTCAGGCAAGAGTGCCGTGACGCTGATCGACTATAACGGCGCTGCTGCCATCCATTCGGCCGATGACGCGCGCGCCAAGCTGCTGGCGCTGGCCGGGCTGGTGATCCCGCCCAAGCCCCAGGCTGCCGGTGCCGACGAGGGCTTCTGGTATCCGCTGAGCTACGAGAATTTCGACCAGATCCCGGCCGACATCCTGATCGGCTTCTTCAACTCACCCGAGCTGGCTGACGAGTTCTTTGCCCGTCCCTATATCGCAGCCGCTCCGCAGGTGAAGAGCGGCGCCTATGTGAAGATGGACGACCGCATCCTCAACATGTCGGTGATCTCCTCGAGCGCCCTGTCGATCAAATGGGGCATGCCGCGCTACTTCGAAAAGCTCGCCGCGGCGGCCGAGCACGTCGGGAAGTAGTAGCGTTCAAGTAGACCACGGGTTGATCAGTTCAACGCCGCAGCCCTCGAAGTCGCCGTCCCGCGTTGCGACAGCGGCACCACGCGACAAGGCGATGGCCGCGATTTGGGCATCAAGGGGGAGGATGGGGCGCCCAATTCGCACCCTGCCTGCGACGATGCCAGCATAACTTGCCGCGTCTGCCTCGGTGAACGGCAGAACTCGCTCCGCGAAGCGTTCGAGAATTGCCGCCACGAGCTGGGTCAATGCGGCTTTTCGCTTGCCGTCGGCTAGACGTTCGACGCCGAACAGCAGCTCCGCTTTGGTCACGGCCGTGGTCGCAAGGCTCTGGCGAGGTTGTGCATCCATCCAGGCAACGACCCGTGGGTCCGCCTCAACCCTTATCAATTCGGACAGCACATTGGTGTCGAGGATGATCACTCGTCGAAGATATCCGGCAGTGGGCGCGCCGGCCCGCGAGGCGGGAGATCGAGCTCAATGCCGCCAGTTGCTTCCACAAGCTTGCGAATTTCGCTGCCGAGGCCGCCCTCTGTTCTCCCGGGCGCGTCCAGCTCCCGACGAAGGATGACTCTCGCTTCTTCTTCCATCGACCGATTGTTGGCTGCAGCCCTCCGTCGCAGCCGACCCTTGAGATCGTCATCGAGCTTGCGAATGGTGAGTGAACTCATAACAAGCGCTCCGATGCATTCATTGCATGCAATGCTATCACTCCGTGCCCTCGCCATCAATCCTATTGACGGATAGGGTCTTTCCTATCCATAGCTCTCGCACCAATTCCGAGAGCTGTTCTATGTCCGATATCCAGTCGTTCCGCCAATCCGTCGAAGCCTTCATTGCGGCGCGCGGTTGGACCCCGACCCGGTTCGGACGGACCATCGCCGGCGACCCGCTATTTGTGTTCGACCTCAGGGAAGGGCGCGAGCCGCGCTCGGATACCCGGACCCGGATTCTCAAGTCGATGCAGGACCACGCGGACGCTGCGCTCGAGGCGCCGCTGCGTATCGGCGTTGCCGGCCTCGGCAATGTCGGCGCGACGCTGGTCCGCATCATCCAGAAGGATGCCGAGGAGCTGACCCGCAAGCTCGGTCGCAAGATCACCGTCACCGCCGTTTGCGCCCGCTCGCGCAGCCGCGACCGCGGCATCGATGCGAGCAATCTCGAGTGGTTCGACGATCCGGTGGCGCTGGCAAAATCCGACAGCATCGACCTGTTCGTCGAGTTGATCGGCGGCGAGGACGGGCCGGCTTTGGCCGCCGTGAAAGCCGCGCTGGAGATCGGCCGGCCGGTCGTCACCGCCAACAAGGCGCTGCTGGCCCGGCATGGTGTGAACCTCGCCAGGGCGGCCGAGGAATCGGGCGCCCAGCTCGGCTTCGAAGCGGCGGTGGCCGGCGGCATCCCCGTCATCAAGACGCTGCGCGAGGGCCTCGGCTCGGCCCGCATCGCTCGCGTCTATGGCATCATGAACGGGACCTGCAACTACATCCTGACCCGCATGGGCAACGAGGGTATCAGCTTCGCCGAGTGCCTCGCCGATGCGCAGAAGCTGGGCTATGCCGAGGCCGATCCGAGCTTCGACGTCGACGGTTTCGACACCGCGCACAAGCTAGCTATTCTCGCCTCGCTCTGCTTCGGCTGCGAGATCGCGCCGGACGAGATTTTCGTCGAGGGCATCACCAGCATCAGCCAGGCTGATATCAAGGTGGCCGGCGATCTGGGCTACAAGATCAAGCTGCTCGGCATCGCCCAGCGCTCGGCCGACGGCATCGATCAGCGCGTGCACCCGACGCTGGTGCCCAAGACCTCGGCGGTGGCCGGTGTCGATGGGGTGCTGAACGCGGTGGCGCTCGAAACCGACCATGTGCACGAGCTGCTGCTCGCCGGCCCGGGCGCCGGCGGCCCGCCGACGGCGTCCTCGGTGCTCTCGGATATCCTCGACATCGCCCGCGGCACGCGGGTGCCGCCGCTCGGCGTACCAGTGGCGGAGCTGACGCCCTATCGGCGCGCCCCGATCCGCGAGCACGAGGGCGGCTATTACATCCGACTAAATGTCAGGGACGTGCCCGGCGCGTTTGCCGCTATTGCTACCCGCATGGGTGCCGCCGGTATTTCTCTCGAAAGCGTCATCCAGCGTCCGGATTTGCGTGTTAGCGAGCCGGGCGTGACGGGGACCGAGTCCCGCACGGTGGTGCTGCTCACGCACTCCACCATGGAGCAGACCGTCCGCGATGCCCTCCAGGCGATCAAGGGCGACGGCTTCATCGTCGGCGATCCGCAGATGATCCGGATCGAGCAACTCTAGGAGCGCTTTCAGGAAAAGTTGCAGACTTTTCCACCTCGAAAGCGCGACACATCAATGCCCAGGAGCATTTCACCGCTTCAACGAAGCGGTAAAGTGTCCGGGAGCCCTCCCGGCGTTGCGGTTCGGGATGGCGACCGCATAGGCCACGTAATGCCCCGTGCGGCGGGGCAGGGAGTGTTCATGAAGCTCAGCAAGTCCGATACCGACCGGCAGGCGGCCATCGACCGTTCGCTCACCCTCGAACTGGTGCGTGTCACCGAAGCGGCGGCGCTCGCCGCCGCCACCTGGCGCGGCAAGGGCGACGAGAAGGCGGCCGATGCCGCCGCCGTCGAAGCGATGCGCGGCGAGATGGGGAACGTCCACATCCATGGCCGGATCGTCATCGGTGAGGGCGAGCGCGACGAGGCGCCGATGCTGTTCATCGGCGAGGAAGTGGGCGCCGGCGACGGCCCGGAGGTCGATATCGCCGTCGATCCGCTCGAAGGCACGACGCTGTGCGCCAAGAACCAGCCGGATTCGATCTGCGTACTGGCAATGGCCGAGCGCGGCGGGCTGCTGAACGCCCCAGACGTCTACATGCACAAGATCGCCATCGGCGCCGGCTACCCCGCGGGCCTCGTCGACCTCGATGCGGGCGCTACCGTCAACGTCAAGGCGCTGGCCAAGGCCAAGGGCGTACCGGTGAACGAGATCACCGCCTGCGTGCTGGATCGACCGCGCCATGCTGCGCTGATCGATGACCTGCGCACCGCCGGCGTCGCCATCAAACTGATCTCGGACGGCGACATCGCCGGCATCATCCACGCGGTGAACACTGAAGATACCGGCATCGATATCTATCTCGGCTCCGGCGGCGCCCCTGAGGGGGTCCTGGCCGCGGCGGCGCTGCGCTGCATCGGCGGCCAGATGCAGGGCAAGCTGATCCTCGATACTGATGAGAAGCGCGCCCGCGCGCTGAAAATGGGCATCACCGATCCGAACCGGAAATACCGCACCGACGAGCTGGCTTCCGGCGACGTGCTGTTCGCCGCCACCGGCGTCACCGACGGCACCCTGTTGAGCGGCGTGCGCTACGGCAAGAATACGGTTCGCACCAATACCGTGGTGATGCGCTCCTGGAGCCAGACGGTCCGCTGGATCACCGCGGAGCATCACCGCTAGCTTGATTGGGCATAGCGCTTGTGGCGTTCTGCCCGTTCGAGGAGGGCGCTATGGCGAGCAAAGGTGACGTGCAGGTCGAAGCGCTGATGGCGGCGCTCGACCATCCGCTGAAGCCCGAAATCGAAGCGCTGCGTACAACCATCAAGTCCGCAGCACCCGAGTTGGGTGAGCGGGTCAAGTGGAATGCGCCCAGTTACTATCTCGGCCCGCACGACATGGCGGCGTTCAACCTGCGTCAGAGCAGCTTCGTGCAACTGGTGCTGGTGTTCCCGGGAGGCCTGATGATCGAGGATCGGCGCGGGCTGCTCGAGGGCGACTACAAGGATCGGCGCCTGTTGCGGTTCGACTCGATGGCCGGTGTCGAGCACAAGCGGCCGGCGCTGCAGGCAGTGGTCAGGCAGTGGGTGGCGCTGGTTTCGGCGTTACCCTGAAATGAAAACGGGCCGCCCACTGGGCGGCCCGCTCGCATTCGGTAATCGGAAGCTTACGCTTCCTGGATGGCGCTGATCAGCCAGCGGCTGCCGTTCTGGCGCTGGAAGGTCCAGACCTCGGTGGTCTCGGTGACCCGATCGTCGCCGGAGACGATCTCACCGGTGCCGCGGTTACGGGTGACGTCGCGGCTCTCGTAGCGCATCGCCACGCTCGCGTAGTCGGTGCCGTCTTCGCGCCAGGCTTCGGCCACGTCGCCGGCGAGAAGGTTCACATCGAAGACCTCGTTGCGCAGGCCCTTGGAGGCGTTCTCGCCCAGTTCCTCGGCAAGGTAGCCCATCACTTCGGGCGTGGTGATCCGGCGGAGCGCCGCATAGTCCTCGCGCGAGTAGGCGTCCTGCATCTCCTTGAGCTGGCTCTCGAAAGTGCCGAGGTCCTGGTCGGTGATGCCGACCTCATCGCGCCGGCCGGCACGCTGCGAAGCTGCCGAGCGCGGGCCGCGCGGAGCCGCAGCGCCACCGCCGCCACCATAGGTGCGGGCCGTGTTCTGTGCCTCGTAGTTCAACGGGCCGCCGGCCATGGCCGGGCGCTGCTGCCGGCGCCTGAGGAAGAAGCTGACGATAAGGCCGATGATCGCCACCTGCACCAAGAGGGCAAGCATGCCGCCGAAACCGCCGAAGCCGAACCCGAACAGCATGCCGAACAGACCGGAGAACAGGAAGCCGCCGAGCAGCGCGCCGCCAAAACCGCCGAACAGGCTGGGGCGGGCCGGTGTCGTGGCATTACCCACGGTATTCCGCGTCGTGCTGTTGGTCATCGTGTTCTGCACCGGCGCCGTGGTGTTCGGCGACACCTGGGTAGACGGCACGCTCCGCTCGGTACGGATGCCGCGGCTGCCAAAGCTGCCGCCGCGCCGCGCTTCTGCGGTATCGACCGCAACCAGCGAGAAGGCCATGATCAGAGTGGCAAGGAGGGCCGAAAAGCGGAAGCCCTTCGAAGCGAACATTGTGGTTCCCCATGTAAAACGTTGGGGTTGATATGGGGACCTTTGCCACCCGGCGCTAGACCTTTCGTCGCCCGCTTGTCCGTTTTTCATCGGTTCGCCGTCCGGCCCCTTGGCTGCCGCCCTGATCCCGGCGGGAAAACCGCCATGGCACCCTCGACTATCACTTGCTTTCTGCTTACCTCGCGGGGTGATGGACGAGCCGCGCCCCAACTTCCTCGACGTATCGAATTCCGCCTTGGGCCGCGCCTGGGTGGATCGGCTCGATCCGGCGGCAGCGCGGACTGCCGCGGCCATCGGCCAGCGCACCAACCTTTCGGAGATCCTCGCCCGCATCGTCGCCGGGCGCGGGGTCGGCGTCGATGCCGCCGAGATCTATCTGCAGCCGACCATCCGCGAGCTGATGCCCGACCCCTCGACGCTCGCCGGCATGGATGCTTTGGCCGAGCGGCTGGCCAGTGCCATCACCGACAACGAGCCGGTGGCGCTGTTCGGCGACTATGACGTAGACGGCGCCTGCTCCTGCGCGCTGATGGCCCGCTACCTCCGGCATTTCGGGCTCGACCCCCAGGTGCATATCCCCGACCGCATCTTCGAGGGTTATGGTCCCAACACCACCGCGATCGACAAGCTGGTCGACGGCGGCGCCAAGCTGCTGATTACGCTCGACTGCGGCACCACCAGCGATGGCCCGATCGCCCATGCCCGCGAACGTGGCCTCGACGTACTGGTGATCGACCATCACTTGTCCGACGCCGAGCTGCCGCGGGCCAATGCACTGGTCAACCCCAACCGCCCCGATGACATCTCCGGCCTCGGCTACCTCTGCGCGGCCGGCGTCACCTTCATGGTGCTGGTGGCGACCAACCGGCTGCTGAAGCAACGCGGCGACACGGGCCTGCCCAACCTGATGACGATGATCGACCTCGTGGCGCTGGCGACGGTCTGCGATGTCGTGCCGCTGAAGGGGCTGAACCGCGCATTCGTGGCGCGCGGCCTCGAGGTGGCGCGCACCGGTTCCAACCGCGGCATCGGTGCCCTGGCGCTGGCGGCGCGGCTTTCCGGTCCGCTCAATGCGTATCATCTCGGCTACCTGATCGGACCACGCATCAATGCCGGCGGCCGCATCGGCGATGCGGCGCTCGGCACCAGGTTGCTGTCGCTCGACGACGAGCAACAGGCGCTGATGATCGCGGCGCAGCTCAACGAACTGAACTCGGAGCGCCAGCGCATCGAAGTCGAGGCGGTGGAGGAGGCGGCGCGCGCCGCCGAGGCCGAGATCGGCGGCGGCGAGGGGCCGCCCGTGCTGGTGCTGGCCTCGGCCAACTGGCACCCCGGCGTGGTCGGTCTGATCGCGGCGCGGCTGCGCGAGCGCTTCGAACGCCCGACCTTCGCCATCGCGCTGGCCCCCGACGGCACCGGCACCGGCTCGGGCCGCTCGATGCCGGGTGTCGACCTTGGTAGCGCCGTGATCGAGGCGGTAGAGCTGGGTCTCGCGGTGAAGGGCGGCGGGCACGCCATGGCGGCTGGCGTGACACTGAAGCCGGGGCAGCTCGGGCCGTTCCGTGCCCGCGTCACCGACCGGCTGGGCAACAGCGTCAGCGCGGCGCGGGCGCTCACCGCGCTCGAGATCGATGCGGCGATGACGGCGCGGGGCGCCAACCCGCAATTCGTGCATGAGATCGAGCGGGCAGGGCCGTTCGGCGCCGGCAACCCACAGCCGGTGTTTGCCTTTCCGGCGCACAAGGCGAAGTTCGCCGAGATCGTCGGCGCCGGTGGGCATGTAAAGTTCACCTTGACCGCCGACGATGGTGCGCGACTCAAGGCCATTGCCTTCCGCGCCGCCACTACCGCGCTCGGCGAAGCGTTGCTGAGCGCCGGCAACGACACCCCGCTGCACATGGCGGGGACGCTGTCGATCGACCATTGGCAAGGCCGCGAAGAAGCGCAGTTCCGCCTGCTGGATGCGGCGCGACCGGGCGGTCGCTAGCCGCTCGAGCGGGTGCTCTAAGGGTTGAAAGTCATGCTTGCATATCCACTTATGACGACTAAAGTGCTGCCCTAATTCACGGGGAGCCCCGTTGCTCGGTCGCGTCTTTGCGGCCCCGCTGCGGCGCTGGTTTGGCCGCTCGGCGGAGCGGACTTAGTCTGGAATGTTGCGTCATGGATAAGCTTGCGGTTGAAACGAGGGCAGCGTCGCCCACGCCGTGGACCCATCTGCTCTCGACCGTTGCGGCCTTTCTCGGCAAGCGGCTGATCGGCCGCCCCAAGCACGGCGCGGTCACCATCACCTTCCCGAATGGCAAGACCCGCACCTTCGGCGACCCGTCGACCGGGGTGCATGCGCAACTGACGCTGCACAACTTCAAGGTGCTGCAGAAGACCCTGCAGCGCGGCACCGTTGGCTTCGCCCAGGCCTATATCGACGGCGACGTCGAGATCGAGGACCTGACGGCGCTGTTCCGCTATTTCCTGCAGAACCGTGACGTGCTCGATAGCGGCGAGAACTCCTGGTACGGCCGGGCCGCCCAGGACTTCACCTACCACCTGAGTCGGCACAACTCGAAAGAGGGGTCCAAGAAGAACATCTCCGAGCATTACGACCTCGGCAACGACTTCTATGCCGAGTGGCTCGACCCTTCGATGACCTATTCCTCGGCCCTGTTCACCTCCGACGAGCAGTCGCTCACCGATGCGCAGCACACCAAGTACCGCCGCGTCGCCGAGCTGGCTGGCGTCAAGGCAGGGCACCGCGTGCTGGAGATCGGCTGTGGTTGGGGCGGCTTTGCCGAGACCGCTGCCAAGGACTTCGGCGCCGAAGTCTACGGCATCACGCTCTCGGCCGAGCAGCTGAAATATGCCAACGAGCGGCTTGAGCGGCAGGGGCTCGACCAGCTCGCCACCATGCATTTCGAAGATTATCGCGATACCCGCGGCGATTTCGACCACGTCGCCTCGATCGAAATGATCGAAGCCGTCGGCGAAGAGCACTGGCCGAGCTACTTCAAGACCGTGCACGATCGGCTGAAGCCGGGCGGCACCGCGGCGATCCAGGCGATCACCATCGGCGAGCAGGATTTCCACGATTATCGGGCGCGTCCGGATTTCATCCAGCGCTTCATCTTCCCCGGCGGCATGCTGCTGACCAAGACCGCCATGCAGGAGCAGGGCGACAAGGTCGGGCTCATCCTCGAGAATGTCGAGACCTTCCGGCTGAGCTATGCCAGGACGCTGAAGCTTTGGCGCGAGCGCTTCCTCGACCGCTGGAACGACATCAAGAAGCTCGGCTACACCGAGGAATTCCGCCGCAAGTGGGTGTATTACCTCAGCTATTGCGAAGCGGGCTTCTTCGAAGGCTCGATCGACGTCGGCATCTACCAGTACCGGCGGCCGGCCTGAGTAGCTGAAGCGCGATGAAGCCGAGCTGAACAGCTCGGCTTGGATCGGTTCAAAAACCTCCCCCTACGGTGCGTTGTCACCATAGGGAGATGGAGATGGACCGGTTCACCGAATTCGACGCCTGGAGCGTCGGCCACAACTACGAGCAGTATATGGGGCGCTGGAGCCGGCAGCTGGCCGGGCGGTTCCTCGATTGGCTGGAGCCGCCGCGCGGCGCCGATTGGCTCGACATCGGCTGCGGCACCGGCGCCCTCACCGGCGCCATCCTTGAACGGGCGGCCCCGCGCTCGATCCTCGCACTCGATCCGTCAGCGGATTTCGTCGCTTACGCCCGCAGAGCCGTCGGCGATGACCGCGCCAGCTTCATCGTTGGCGACGCCACGGCGTTGCCGGCGACCGCCAGCGTCGATGTCGCTGCTGCAGCGCTGGTTCTCAACTTCGTCCCGGACCGGGTGGCGGCGCTGCGCCAGACGCAGCGAGTGCTGAAACCGGGCGGCATGCTGGCCTTCTACGTCTGGGACTATCCCCGCGGCGGCATGGAAATGATCGACGTGTTCTGGAAGGCCGCGGCAGAAATCGACCCGCACGCCGCCGCGCTCGATGAAGCGTTGCGCTTCCCGTTCTGCACCGACGCTGGGCTGGCGGCGCTGTGCCGCGATGCCGGTCTCGCCGCGCCCGATATCGAGACCATCGAAATCGACACCGAGTTCGCCGACTTCGAGGCCTTCTGGCACCCGTTCACGCTCGGGGCAGGGCCGGCCCCCGGCTATTGCACGAAGCTGCCGGCTGAAGCGCGAGAAGCCTTGCGGCAGCGCCTGGCGAAACGGCTCGGCAACGGGCCGATCCGCCTCGCTGCGCGGGCCTGGGCGGTGAAGGCCCGGCGATAGCGGCAGTGTCAGATGCCGATACCGCCGACCGGCTCGGTTGCGGCGATCGTCTCGAACTTGGCGATCAGCAGCCGGCCGCGCGAGATCGCGTCCTTTACCTGCGGCAATGCCAGCGAAGCGCGATGTGCTTCGCTGCTTTCCCAGACCTCGGTGACATAGATGGCATCGGCGTCATCAGTGGCTTTGGCAACGACGTAGCTGATGCATCCGGCCATGGTGCCGCCCGGCGTCAGGATGGCGATGAGCTCGTCGCGCTTGCCCGGCGCTGTGGTGATCCGGCCGATCAGTCCGTACATCAGCCGCTTCCCACCAGCGTATCCCGATAGAACTTCAGTACCGCATCCGCGTTGACGCCGACCGCGATGCGCTGGCTTGGCCGGCCGTCCCACGCGCCGGGCGGATAGTTCCGTCCATCCGGCTTGATGATGGTCTGCCCGATGGCGATGCCCTCGGTGACCACCCGGATCGCACCCGTCTCCATTTGGTAGAACTCGGGATGCAGCGCCAGCGCCACGGCGCTCGAATCGTGCACATAGAAGCCGTCGAGCCCGGCGCTCTCGCGGTGGAAGTTCTGGTAGAACGCCGAGATGGCGCGAACGAACGCCCCATCCTCGCCGGCGGCGGCTGCGAGTTCGGCCACGTAGGTTCCCGTCATCACTGTCGCCTGCGTCACGTCGAGTCCGGCAATGGCGATCGGCCACGCCGCACCGAACACGATGTCGGCGGCATCCGGATCGCCCCAGATATTGGCCTCGGCCACCGGGGTGACGTTGCCGGTATGGCCGTTGCGGCCGAAGGCGCCACCCATCACCACCACCTGCCTGACCAGCCCGACGATCTCCGGCGCCTCGCGCATGGCGCGCTCGAGATTGGTCATCCGTCCCACCGCGATGATGGTGACCTCGCCTGGGTTGGCCTTCACCAGGTCGATGATCAGCTGATGCGCCGGGCGTGGATCGGCGGCGGCGGTGATATCAGGCAGGTCGATATCGCCCAGCCCGTTCATGCCGTGGACGAAGGTCGGTGGCGCATCCGGCTCGCCCACCAGCGGTGCGCCCGCACCCCCGGCCACCGGCGCGGAGAAACCGAGTTTCTGCTTCAGATACAGGGCGTTGCGCGTCGTCGTCGCGATGTCGGCATTGCCGAACACGGTGGTGACGCCAATAAGCTCAATCCGCTTGTGGCGGGCGAGGAGCAGCAGGGCCATGGCGTCGTCGACGCCCGGGTCGGTATCGTAGATGACTCTGAGTGTTTGCATGCCCGCCATCATGCATGCCCGCGCCCGCCGCGCCAGTCTCGCCACCACGCTGCCCAATACTCTGGCAGCTCTGCCGCATCATGTAAGGCCGTGGGCAGTTGCGGCTCAGCCCGCGCTCGTTAGTTACGAGCGCCAAGTGTTCGGCGCGTTCGAGGACAAGGTCTCGCGCGCCCCTAAGCTTGCATTCGTGAAATTGGGCGCATCTTTGCATAAAATATCCGGCGCCTAGTGCTCTCGTCCCGACGACGCACTTGTGCGAAACTCATTCCAGATGGCAGAACGCCAGCGGAATCGGTGATAACGGTTCCGTGAACAGCAGGGGTGACCTCTCGATGGCCAAGGCGCTCTACCTCGTGATCCAGAGCCGCGATAACTGGTGGGTCGATTTCGAGGGCAAGGCGCACGGCCCGTTCCCCTCCCGCTCCAACGCCGCCCTCGAAGCCCAGTCGCTGGCCCGTTTCCAGGCCCATAGCGGTCGCGAGGCCGAAGTGCTGGTTCCCGACGAGCAGGGCCGCTACTGGGTCGTCTGGTCGAGCCTCTCGGATAACGGCCGGACCTTCAGCCCGTATCGGGTGGCGAGTTAGGCCTGTCTCGAGCGCTTGGCTACCCCTCACCCTAACCCTCTCCCCAGAGGGGAGAGGGGACGTGTGTGGCACGGCCGGTGAGCCCATCGCCCCCTCTCCCCTCTGGGGAGAGGGGCGCCAAGCACGCTGCGCCAACCCCTACTTGATCAGCTTCCGCGGCACCTTGCGCACGAAGATCTCCTCGTGTCCGTCCTCATGCGCCCGGGTCATCCGGTGGACGCCGTCGAGGATCAGCCAGCGGCCCTTCAGCCGGGTGATCTCGATCGGGAACACCAGGCTCGCCGCCCGCACCCGCCGATATTCCCTGTCATAGCGATAGGGCGAACGCAGCACCTGGCGGGGCGTCAGCGCATAGCGGTGCCCGTCGAGTTCCCACAGCGGCACATCGAGGTGCCAGAGCAGCTTGTCGATCGGAAACGCTTCGGACGGCAGGTCCAGCGCCCACAGCGCCTCGACGTTCCAATCGAAGGCGTACCAGTACTCTTCGATGGCCGGCGGCAGCTCGATCACGTCCCGGTCTCGCGTGTTGGCGGCTAAGCCATAGCACCGATTGGTGAAACCCGCATGACTCACGGTCGTGAGCCGGAAACATGACTTGACTAATCAGCATAGCGCGCTGATAGGTGACCCGAACAATCAACATATCTGGGTCCCCGCCAATGTCCCTCAAGACGCTTGCCGCAACTGCTTTTGCGACACTCCTGCTCTCGGTGCCCGGCGCCGCTTTCGCAGAGGCTTGGACCTATGCCGATGGTTCAGGCACCACGGTGACTGTGGACCACGTGCCGACGCGCATCATCGCTAGCCAGGACGCGGCTGCCGGCTTGATCCCGCTCGGCATTCGTCCGGTAGGCATCTATGCCGACAGCGCTATCGCCGATGCCAAGGCGCTCGAAGGGCTTGACCTCACCGGCGTCGAGATCATCGGCGAGGCTTGGGGCGAGGTCAGCATCGAGAAGGCCGCGGCCCTGAAGCCGGACCTGATCGTCGGCGAGTGGTGGCCGCTCGACAATACCTGGAGCGGTGGGGCCGACGTGGTCAACGCCTTGAAGCCGCTGGCGCCGATCACTGGCCCGAAGCAGGGCGCTTCGATCGTCACCCTGATCGAGGATTACGAGAAGCTGGCCGCGAGCCTTGGCGCCGATCTCGCGGTTCCTGAGGTTGCCGCCGACAAGGCCGCTTTCGAGACCGCGCGTGACAAGTTCAAGGCGGCCGTTGCCACGAAACCCGATCTCTCGGCCCTTGCGGTCTGGGCCGGCACTGACGCGCTCTATGTTGCCGCCACCGAAGGTTCGTCCGAGCTGATGGATTTTGCCTCGTGGGGTCTCAAGCTGATCGACCCGGTAATTGCCGATGACCGCGGCTACTGGGAGACGCTGAGCTGGGAGAACATCGACAAGTACCAGCCCGACCTGATCCTCGTCGACAACCGCTCCAAGATCACCATGGAGACCGCCAAGGCCCAGGCCACCTGGACCACGCTGCGCGCCGCCGCGGCAGGGCAGGTGGCCGACTGGCCGGCGTTCTGGCTGCGCAATTACGCCGCCTATGCCACGGAGCTCGATAAGCTCAGCGCCGCCATCGCCGCTGCCGACGTCAGCATCGGCGACTAGAGTATGTCGCCGGGCGGCACATCGGCGGGCCTGCCGCCGGCAGCCCGCGCCGGCGGCTTCGTGCTGCTGGCGCTGGCGCTCGTCGTCGTGCTGGCGCTCTCGATCACCGTCGGCGCCCGACCGATCGCGCTCAGCGACATCTGGAACGCGCTGACGGCGTTCGACGCGACGCAGACCAACCACAAGATCATTCTCGACCTGCGCCTGCCACGCACCCTGGTCGGCCTCCTGGTCGGCGCGGCGCTCGGGCTCTCCGGCGCGATCCTCCAGGGCGCGACCCGCAACCCACTGGCTGACCCCGGCATCCTCGGCATCAATGCCGGCGCAACGCTCTGCGTGGTGCTCGGCATCTCGGTGTTCGGCATCACCCAGCTCTCCGGCTATGTCTGGCTGACCTTCCTCGGGGCAGGGGCGGCGATGCTGGTAGTCTACCTTGTCGCCTCGCTCGGCCGCGAAGGCGCGACCCCGGTGAAGCTGGCGCTGGCCGGCGCCGCAGTCACCGCCGCGCTGACCTCGGTCACATCAGCCATTCTCATCACCAATGTCCAAACCCTCGACCAGATCCGCTTCTGGCAGGTTGGGGCACTGACCGGCCGCACCACCGACATCCTGCTGCAGGTGGCGCCGTTCATCCTTGCCGGTATCGTCCTGGCGCTGCTCACCTCGCGCATCCTCGATGGCCTGGCGCTGGGCGATGATGTGGCCCGCGGTCTCGGCCTCAAGGTGCAGCGCGGTCGCGCCATGGTCGGCTTCGCCGCGGTGATCCTCGCCGGCGCCGCCACTGCTGCCGCCGGACCGATCGCCTTTGTCGGCCTCACTGTGCCGCATCTCGCCCGTGCCTTCACCGGCCCGAACTACCGCTGGATCCTGCCCTACTCGATGCTGCTGGCTCCCATCCTGCTGCTCGGCGCCGACATTGTCGGCCGCATTATCGTGCCGCCGGGCGAGCTGCAGGTCGGCATCGTTACGGCGGCGCTCGGGGCGCCATTCTTCATTGCGCTGGTGCGGCGCAGGAAGCTGGCCGAGCTGTGAGCGCCGCCTCGAGCTTTGCCCCGGTCGGCGCCGTCGTCGCGGTGCGCAGGCGCCTGCAGCGCCGCTATGGCCTCGTCGTGCTCGGACTGGCGCTGCTGTCGCTGGCGGTGGCCAGCCTTTCGATGTCGATCGGCGACTACCCGCTGCCGCTTGCCGACGTGGTGCGCTCGCTGCTCTCGCCCTTCACCGGCAATGCCGATGCGGCGAACGATTTCATCGTCCTCGGCGTGCGCTTGCCGCGCGTCATGGCCGGGCTGCTGTCGGGGGCGGCGTTCGGGCTCTCCGGCATCATCTTCCAGACCATCCTCCGCAACCCGCTCGCCAGCCCCGACATCGTCGGCATCACCACTGGGGCGAGCGCCGCGGCGGTGCTGGCGATCATCATCTTCAAGTGGTCGGGGCTCGGCGTCTCGGTGATGGCCTGCGGCGGCGCGGTACTGACGGCCCTGCTGATCTACGGGCTCGCCTGGCGCAACGGCGTCACGCCCTACCGGCTGGTGCTGATCGGCATCGGCATGGCGGCGCTGGCCGGGGCGGTGGTGTCGTATCTCTTCACCCGCGCCCGCATCATGGAAGTGCAGGAAGCGCTGAGCTGGCTCACCGGCAGCCTCAACGGCTCGACCTTCGAGAACCTCACCCCGCTCGCCATCGCGCTCCTTGTTCTGGCGCCGCTGGCGGCGCTGCTGTCGCGTTCGCTGCGCACGCTGCAGATGGGCGACGACGCGGCGCGGGCGCTCGGCACCCGGGTCGAGTTCTCCCGCCTCGGCCTGATCCTCGTGGCGGTGCTGCTCGCTGCTTTCGCCACGGCCGCCGTCGGCCCGGTATCGTTCGTCGCCTTCATCGCCGGGCCGATCGCCCGGCGCCTGCTCGGCCCGTCCGGCAATGCGCTGCTGCCGGCGGCGCTGGTCGGCGGGCTCGTCACCAACGCCGCCGATTTCGTCGCCCAGCACATGCTCGGCCGCAACCAGTTGCCGGTCGGCGTCGTCACCGGCGCGCTCGGCGCCGTGTTCCTCATCTACCTGCTTGCCGCCGCCCATCGTTCGGGCCGCGGCGGCTGATCGGAGGCCCAAGATGACAGTGAACCACCAGCTCTCGGCCGCCGACCTGACCCTCGGCTATGGCGATCGTACTATCGTCGACAAGCTGAGCATCGACATCCCACCCGGCAAATTCACCGTCATCGTCGGCGCCAATGCCTGCGGCAAGTCCACCTTGCTGCGCGGCCTGGCGCGGCTGCTGACCCCGAGCGCCGGCACGGTCTATCTCGATGGACGCGCCATCCACCAGATGCCGACCCGCGAGGTCGCGACGCTGCTCGGCGTCCTGCCGCAGACCCCGGTAGCGCCCGACGGCATCACCGTTGCGGACCTCGTCGGCCGCGGCCGCTATCCGCACCAGGGCTGGTTCCGCCACTGGGTCGCCGCCGATGACGCAGCGGTCGCCACGGCGCTGCAGGCCACCGATACGCTCGATCTCGCCGGTCGCGCCGTCGATGAACTCTCCGGCGGCCAGCGCCAGCGCGTCTGGATCGCCATGGCGCTGGCGCAGGAAACCGAACTGCTGCTGCTCGACGAGCCGACCACCTTCCTCGATATCAACCACCAGGTCGAAGTGCTGGACCTCCTGACCGACCTGGTGCAGCAGCGCGGCCGCACCGTGGTTGCCGTGCTGCACGACCTCAACCTCGCCTGTCGCTACGCCGACCACATCGTCGCCATGCGCGACGGCAAGATCGCGGCCTCCGGCCCGCCGGCCGAAGTGGTGACGGCAGCGCTGGTGAAGTCGGTATTCGGCATGGACGCCGAAGTGTGTGACGACCCGGTGTCGCACACCCCGATGATCGTGCCGGTCGGTCGGCACCGGGTGAAGCCGCGGCTGAAGGCGGCGGCGGAGTAGGGTGGGGGCCGCAGCGTGGGGCCACCCCCACCCTCATTCCCTCCCCACAAGGGGGAGGGAGGCAGATCGAGTTCGCTGCATCCTCAGTTGGCGTCTCCCTCCCCTTGATGGGGAGGGATCAAGGGTGGGGTGGGGCTGCGTCAGCCGGACGTTCAGCTAGTCCTGGCGCTCGTCGCGCCGGGCGAGGAACTCGCGCACAGCGTCCCAGAACAGTGGTTTGTTGACGGCCTCGTGGCCGACATTGGCGATGATGGAAAGCTCGCCGGCGCCGAGGTGCCGGTAAAGCCGGTTGGCTTCCTCAGCGCCACCAAGGTGGTCGCGGTCGCCCATGATCACCAGCGTCGGCGCCGAGATCGAGGCCAGCTGGCGCTCGCTGTAATTGGGCAGGGTGAGCCACAGCTCGGAGATCTGGCTGAGAAACGCCTTCCAGTAATCCGGACCATAGTGATGCATGTGCGTCACCTTGATCTGCTCGAAATACGGACCGTACTCGGCCGCGACGCGATCGAAATCGACCTTGCCCGGCGCCGGAAACCCCCAGCCGTGCAGCCCCTCCAGATAGGCCTCGGTCGGCCGGCTGATCGTGCCGCCCAGCACCAGCGCTCCCGCCTTGCCCGGATGCCGGAGCCCGAATTCCAGCGCCGTCTGCCCGCCATCGCTATAGCCGATGATCAGCGGTTTCCTGAGACCGAGCGTTGCGATGAAGCCGGCGACATCGTCGGCGAACTGCGCGTAGCTCATCTTCTGGGCGGGGTTGTTGGTCCTGCCGTGTCCGCGGGTATCGAGCGCGAAGACGCGATAGCGGTCGGCCAGCCGCGGCATCGCCGCGCCCCAGGAGTCGGCGGTCGCCGTGCCCCCGTGCAGCAGCAGCAGCGGCTGCCCGCGGCCTTCCTCGAGGTAGTGCACCTCGAGGTCGCCGATCATCACGCTATGCGATTTGGCGCTCATTGCTCGTCGAGCCACTTTCCCATCAGGTCGATGATGTAGTTGGTGCCCGCCTCGCGATCGGCCATCTTGTCGAGCCCGTCGAGGAAGGCGCCGTCTTCCTTCACCACCATGCGGGTGCCGGCGGCATCCGGGAAGAACTCGACGGTCGCCAGCGACACCGAAATGCGCGCGCCGTTCTTCAGCATCTCGTAGGTGTAGATGATGCGGTTGTCCGGCACGAGGTCGCGATAGGTGACGTCGAACACATAGGTGTCGCCGCCCATCTCAGCCTCGTTGAACTCGCGGCCGCCGACGCGGAAGTCGAACACGTCCTTCGGCTTGTCCGGGCTCGGCGAGCCGAACCACTGGCGCTTGAACTCGGGATTGGACCAGGCGGAGTACACCTTGCTCGGAGCATGCTTGTACTTGCGTTCGACGGTGAAGCTGCCGTGGGCGATGGAACGTTCGGTCATTTGGGTTTCCTCTGTCTAGGCTTGGTTGATGACATTGAATTCGAGGTGGGTGACGCCGGGCGAAGCCGTGACCACCCGGGTACGGGCGAGCTCGATCTGAGCATCGCCAAGTCTGTCGAACAGGCGCGTACCGCCGCCAAGCAGCACACTGACCACCTGGACGCGGATTACGTCGGCGAGGCCGGCGCGCAGCACCTGCTGAGCGGCGGAAGCGCCCATCACCACCACGTCCTTGTCGCCTGCCGCCTCGCAGGCCTGCCGCACGGCGCTCTCCACTCCGTCTGTGACGAAGCGGAAGCTGGCGCTTTTCATCTGCTGTTCGGGCTTGGGGTTGTGGGTGAGGACGAACGACGGCACCGGGTAGGGCGTGTCGTTCCAGTGCTGCAGCCCCACATCATAGGTGCGACGGCCGACGATCGTTGCGCCGACCGTGCTGAAAGCCAGATCGATCTCGGCCGCGTCCTGGGCCTCGGTGCTGCTGTAGCTGCCATCGCCGGCCTTGGTGCCGCTGCCGGCGAACATCCATTGGTGCAGGCGCTCGCCGCCCACCCCCATGCCATCTCGAACCGAGACGTTCGGGCCGGCCACATAGCCATCGAGCGACATCGAAAAACTCAACACGACTTTGGCCATTCGATCCTCCTGGGCAAAGCTCGCCCGTTGCCGGAAACGCTGTCTCCGGCCGATTGTCTCAGTTCTGTCGTCCATGACGCGCTTGTGGGGCGCTACTTCACCGGCTTGTCCGGGCCGCTGGGCAGCGCGTCGAGGAACGCCCCCAGCCGATCCAGCCGGTGCTCCCAGCCGATGCGTCGATCATTGATCCACTTCTCGGCCATGCTGAGCGCTCCCGTGTCGATGGTGCAGGTCCGCACCCGTCCCACCTTCTGCGTCGTCACCAGCCCGCTCTGTTCCAGCACTTGCAGGTGCTGCACGATGGCGGGCAGGCTCATCTTGAACGGCTCGGCCAGCTCGCTGACCGATGCGGATCCCCGGCTCAGTCGTTCGATCATTCGCCGCCTGGTCGGGTCGGCCAATGCCTGGAACATGAGATCGAGGGGCTCTGTCTCTTGGTTAAGCATGATCTTAAGTATCTTGACGCAGTGGCGCTGTCAATACCTAAGTCAATGCTTAAGTGTCTAGTTGGCTGAGATGCTGACGGCCTGAACGGTCCAGGCGCTGGGCGGCTGGTCATCGATACGCTTGACCGAAATCAGCTTGGGCGGTCCGCTCAACTGGCCAAAGTAACTGGCAAAAGCCGAGTCCGCCGCGTCGCGACCGATACCGATCCGCATGATGCCGTCGATGGGGCAGAGCCGCGTGGCGTCGAACAGGTACCAGCGATCGCCGAGATAGGCCTCGAACACGGCGTGGAAATCCTGCGGGATCAGATCGAGCGCATAGGCCGAGACAAATCGGGCAGGGATGCCCAGCGCCCGGGCGAAGGTGATGCCTAGATGCGCGAAGTCACGGCACACGCCGGCCCGCAGCGTAAAAGTGTCGTAGGCCGAGGTGCTGACGTCGCTGGAACCTTCGAGATAGTCGACGTTCTCGAAAATCCAGTTGCAGATCGCCGTCACCTTTTCGTGGCCGTTGGCGATGTCGCCGAATGTGCGCCAGGCGAACCGCCCGAGTTTGTCGGACTGGCAGTAGCGCGATGGCGACAGGTGGCCGAACACGTCGAATGGCAGTGCCGCGACGGGTACCTGTGCGATCTGGCCGGGGTCGCCGACGAACGGCATCGTTTCGATATCAGCCGTGTAGCTGATCTGGTGTTGGCCGAAAGGTAGCACCATGCGGCGATAGCGATTGCCCGTCTCCGGCACCACATGCGAGTCGGTCGGCACGCCGCTCGAGATGCTGAACCGTTCGGCAAGAATATTCTGGCCGGCATTGCGCTGCGCCTCGATATTAAGGATCAGCGTCGTATCGGTCGCCACATCGTATTGCAGGCTGCAGTTCACGGAAAACTTCATCGCACCACCCAGTTGTATGCGCCTCAATTCGGGGCAGGTCGGGAAGTTCCGCGGAACCGCCGCGACAGTTCGACTGTTCTGACCAGGGGAACAAAAGCGGAAGCGGCGATGACTGTTCTGAGAGTACGCCACACCACGACGTACAGCTACGCACGGCCAGTGCGCTTTGGCCAGCACCGGGTGCTGTTCCGCCCGCGCGATAGCCACGACCAGCGGCTGCTGAGCTCAGCGATCACCGTGTCTCCGGACGCAGAGATCCACTGGATCCACGACGTGTTCGGCAACTGCATCACCGTCGCGGAGTTCGGCGAGGCGGCCAGCGAGCTGCGCTTCGAGACCGATATCATGCTGGACCACACGCCACTGACTGTGCCGCGGTTCAAGACTGAGGAGCGGGCCAAGTCGTGGCCGTTCGAGTATGACGCCGAGACGCTGCCCGACCTTGCTCCCTACATGCGGCCGCACCATCCGGCGCCGGAAGTCGAGGCGTTTGCCAGAAAGTTCGCCCATTCCGGCGTGGCGATGGAGACCGGACACCTGCTGATGACCATGACCGCCGGCATCCGGGAGAGTTTCAGGTACTCCCGCCGCACCGACCCTGGCACGCAGCTGCCGCTGCAGACGCTGACCACTGGCACCGGCACCTGCCGCGACTTCGCACTGATGATGATCGAAGCTTGCCGCAGCCTCGGTTTCGCCGCGCGTTTCGTTACCGGCTACATCTATGTGCCGTCGCGGGATACGGGCATGGCCATGCGTGGCGGTGGCGCCACCCATGCCTGGGTACAGGTTTTCCTCCCCGGCGCCGGCTGGGTCGAGTTCGACCCGACCAACGGCATCATCGGCAACAAGGATCTGATCCGGGTTGGCGTCGCGCGGGAGCCGAGGCAGGCCAAACCGCTCAGCGGCAGCTTCATCGGCGACCGTGCGGATTATCTCGGCATGGACGTACAGGTGAACGTCACTGCCGATGGTGGGCGTCACAAAGTGCAGGTCGAGGCTGAGGCAGCGGGGCGGCGGCTGCGCGAGGCCAATGCAGCGAGCCTTGCCGGACAGAATTAGCCTTCCGGACCATTGCGCAGGCGGACCAAGTCGTTACACCTCGGGGCCGCAACAATCGGACTTCGGGAGAGCACGAGAATGGCCGGCAGCGTCAGGTGGGGGATATTGGCAACCGGCTGGATTGCCGAGCAGTTCGTGAAGGACCTGAACCAGCACGGCCATAAGGTGACCGCAGTCGGCTCGCGTAACCATCAGAGCGCCGACAAATTCGCCGCCGAGTTCGGCGTCCCCAAGGCGCATGGCAGTTACGAGGCGCTCTGCGCCGACCCCGATGTCGACGCCATCTATGTCGCGACGCCGCACCCGATGCATGCCGACAACGCCAGGCTGGCGCTCAACCACGGCAAGCACGTGCTGATCGAGAAGGCCTTTACCGTCAACGCCCGTGAGGCACAGGAAATCGTCGATCTCGGCGCCGGCAAGGGCCTCGTCGTGCTCGAAGCCATGTGGACCCGCTTCCTGCCGCATATGCTGCGCATCCGCGAGATCGTCCGCTCGGGCGTCTTGGGCGAGATCCGCTCGGTGGTCGCCGACCATACGCAGGACCTGTCGGATGACCCCAAGCACCGGCTCAACGCGCTGGAGCTCGGCGGTGGAGCGCTGCTCGACCTCGGTATCTACCCGATCTCATTCACCTTCGACGTGCTCGGCGCGCCCAAAACCATCGCCGCCACCGCGCGGCTCAAACAGACCGGCGCCGACGGCACCGTCGCGACCATGTTCACCTATGAGTCCGGCGCTATCGCGCTGACGCTGTCCGGCAGCGACACGGCCGGGCGCAACATCGCCATTATCCACGGCACCGAGGGTCGCATCGAGATCGACAAGGTCTGGTACACCCCCACCAGCTTCCGCCGCTACGACGCCGGCAACAGCGTGGTCGAGGAGTATGTCTCGAAGGTCGAGGGCCGTGGCATGCAATACCAGGCTGCCGAACTCGAACGCCTCGTCGCCGAAAAGCAGACCGCCGGCACCATCCTCTCACCCTCGGAGAGCGTCGCCATCATGGCCTGCCTCGACACCATCCGGCAGCAGATCGGGCTGAAATACCCGACCGAGTGATCCGCCTTTCCCTGTTCGATCTCATATTCGGAGGAAACTGATGAAGTATCGCTATCTCGGCCGCAGTGGCCTGTTGGTCTCGCGCCTTTGCTTGGGCACCATGACGTTCGGCAATTCGCAGTGGGGCTGCGACCAGGAGACCTCGAGCGCCATCGTCAAACGCTTCGTCGAAGGCGGCGGCAACTTCATCGATACCGCCAACGGCTATTCCGGCGGCGCATCGGAGACCATGCTCGGCGTGGCGCTGAAAGATCACAGCCGCGACCAGCTGGTGATCGCCACCAAATGCTGGTTCCCAGCCGACCCGGCAGTGACCTCGCGCGGGCTGAGCCGCAAGCACATCGTCGAGGCCTGCGAGAAGAGCCTGAAGCGGCTCGATACCGACTATATCGACCTCTACCAGTTCCACGGGCCCGACCCCTACACCCCGATCGAAGAGAGCCTCCGCGCCGCCGACGACCTGATCCGCGCCGGCAAGGTCCGCTATCTCGGCTGCTCGAACTTTTATGGCTGGCAGATCGCCAAGACCAACGGCGTCGCTGCCCTCAAGGGTTATGAGCCGCTGGTTTCGGCGCAGCACCTCTACAACCTCGTCCGCCGCGACATCGAGCGCGAGATCCTGCCGGCCTGCGACGATCAGGGCCTCGGCATGATCTGCTGGAGCCCGCTCGCCGCCGGCATGCTCACCGGCAAGTACCGCGGCGAGGATAAGCCCGACGAGAAATCCCGCATCGGCCAGCAGGCGGCGATCACCCTGCCGCGCTACTGGTTCGAGGATTCGCTGAAGATGATCGACAAGGTCGTCGAAGTGGCCGGCCGCCTCGGCCGCACCCCGAGCCAGGTGGCGCTGAGCTGGCTGCTTGGTGACACGAGGGTCACCGCCGCCATCATCGGCGCCCGCCGCGTCGACCAGGTCGCCGAAAACCTCGACGCCGGCGATTTCGACTTGCCGGTGGAGGTGCGTCAGGAACTGACCGACGCCATGCCGCTGAAGCTCGGCTACCCCTACGAATGGATGGACACCAATCTGCCGGGCACGTTCGGCAAGGCCGAGCTGGAGCCCACGCACACGCAGCGGCTGCCCTAATCCTCCCCCGCCACGCGGGGGAGGATCACTGAGAGGCCGGCGCCCTAGTTCCAGTCCGGCTCCCCGGCAAACCGGTGCCCGCTGATCCAGTCCTGATCCAACTCCACCCCCAACCCCGGCGCCATCGACACCTGCATCTTGCCGTCCCTGACCTGCAGCGGATTGGGCGACGCCCAGGCGAGACTGTCCGCCCGCCGGGTGCACTCGATGCGCGGACAGTTGAACACCGACGCCGCCAGCTGCTGGCTCGCCGCATTCATCAGCAGCCCGCTGACATTGTGCAGCGTGATCGGTGTGCGATAGAGCGCCGCGAGGTCGGCGATCTTTTTGGTGCCGGTGATGCCGCCCGAGCTGATGATGTCGGGCTGCAGGCAATCGACCGCCTGGTGCTGGAGGAACGGCAGCGCCCCCTCCGGCAGTTCGATATTCTCGCCGGTCATGATCGGGATGTTGGTCGAACGCCTGAGCGCCAGCCAGTTCTCCGAAAAGCCCGGCTGCAGCGGATCTTCGTAGTAGATCGGCTTGATCGCCTCCACCGCCTCGGCCACCGCGATGGCGCTTGGCGCGTCGAGCTCGTTGTGGCAGTGGACGATGATGTCGATCTCGTCGCCGAGGTGCTCGCGCGCCAGCTCGTAGGATCGTCCGATCTTGCGGATATCGCCGGGCGACAGGCTCGGCGCGTATTCTTGCATCGGTATGCCGATAGCGTCGTGAATATCGACCTTGAAGGTCTTGAAGCCGTGTGGATCGGACTTCAGGTCGGCGGCCGCTTCGGCCCAGGCGCCGGCATCGGTCAAATCGAAATGCGGGCAGTGCGAATAGAGTTCGAGCTCGGTGCGGAATGCGCCGCCGAGCAGCTTGTGCACCGGCTGGTTGAGCAGTTTCCCGGCGAGATCCCAGAGCGCCATGTCTAGCCCCGAGCAGATCATGATGTGCGCCGGGCGCTGCCGGTAGGCGTAGAACAGGTTGTGGTGGTGCACCCCGATATCGAGCGGATCCTTGCCGATCAGCTGAAGATGCGGCAGCCGTGCACCGCCCTCGGCGTGGGTGAGCAGCGCCGCCCGCACCAGGTCGCCATCGAGGTCGCCGCATTCGCCATAGCCGGAAATGCCGGCATCGGTGTCGATGCGGATCAGGCAGAAGCCGCTGTCGAGCCGCAACGCCTTGATCGCGGTGATCCGCGCCTGTCCGCGATCCCCCTCCGACAGATGACCCACAGCCGACATCGAATACTCCCCTCTGTTTGCCGCTCTCTATAGCGGGGAGGGGCGGGGCGGCAAAGGCCGTCAGATGCCTCGCGCACCGCGTTCCGGGATATCGAGTCCCAGATGCGAGCGCAGCGTCGTGCCCTCGTATTCGGTGCGGAACAGCCCGCGCTGCTGCAGGATCGGCACCACATCCGAAAAGAACAGCCCGGAGCCTTCGGGGTGGTAGGTCGGCATCACCACATAGCCGTCGCAGGCGTCCGCCAGAAAGCGCTCAGCCATCTGGTTGGCGATCTGCTCCGGGCTGCCGGTCAGCGTCCAGTGCCCATCCGAGCGACCGGTGAGTTTTACCAGCTCGCGCAGCGTCCACCCGTCATTGAGAGTGAGATCGGCAAAGATCTTGTAGCGGCTCTGCCGACCCTGCACCGCCGACACATCCGGCAGCGCCTCGCGCGGGATCGGTTTGTCGAGATCGAAGCCGGACAGGTCGACGCCGGGGATATAGCTGTTGAGCTTCCTCAGCGACGCCTTGATGTCGATGAACTCGCCCAGCTCCCGCTCCGTAGCTTTTGCCTCCGCCTCGGTCGCCCCGATGATCGGGGTGATGCCGAGCAGCAGCTTCACCCGGCGCGGATCGCGGCCGGCGGCGCTGACGCGGGCCCGCATGTCGCGGGCGAATTCGAGGCTGTCCTCCAGCGTCTGCTGCGCCGTGAACACCCCCTCGGCCGTCTCGGCGGCAAAACCGCGGCCGATCGGCGAGGCGCCGGCCTGGAACAGCACCGGCCAACCCTGCGGCGGGCGCTGGATATTGAGCGGCCCGGCCACGTCGAAGAACTTGCCGTGGAAATCGGTCGGCCGGATGTCGGCGATGTCGCCGAACTGCCCGCTGGCCCGGTCGATCTTCAGCGTTTGCTGGTCCCAGCTGTCCCATAGGCGCTTGGCAATCTCGACGAACTCGGCCGCCTGGGCATAGCGCACATCCTGGTCGGGCAGGGGCGTTGCACCATAGTTCTTCTCGCCAGTGGCCGAGGTGACGATGTTCCAGCCGGCGCGGCCGCCCGAAACGCGATCGAGCGAGGCGAACTGCCGGGCCACCGTATAGGGCTCGGAGAAGCTGGTCGAAACGCTCGACACCAGTCCGACCCGGCTGGTGAAGGCCGCGAGATACGAGGTCAGCACCACCGGCTCGAAGGCGTTGAGAACCGGGTTTACCCCGAGCGCCTTGGGGTCGAGCGAGGGGATATCGGCAAAAAAGATCGCGTCGATCTTGGCCGCCTCGGCTGCCTGCGCGAACGCCACGTAGAAGCCCGGCGTATTGGCGAGCTCGATATTGCTCCCCGCTCGGCGCCAGGCGCCCTGCTGGTTGCCGCCGCCCGAAACGAGCACGGCGATGTTCATCTTGTCATGGCCGGAGGGCCGGGCGCTGGGCATCATCGAGGTCCTGGTGGAAATGGCTTGGGCGCCGGCTGCTGCCGGCGCCCGCATGCGGATCGATCCGGCGATCAGCTCTTCGGCTTGGGTTGCACCCAGTTCGAGGCGTTCTGGCCGATATTGACGCCCGGCGCCTCGAGGTTGAGGTCGGAGATGTTGTAGGCGGTGAGGATCTCGGCGTACTTGCCGTTGTCGAACAGGATCTGCAGCGCCGCCTCGATGGCGCTGGCGAGCTCGGTGTTCCCCTTGTCGACGATGAAGCCGATATAGAGGTCGCCCAGTTCCGGCGCCGGCACGAGGATCTGGCCCGGGTTCAGCCCAGCCGCCTCACGAAAGCGCCCCACGGCGGTGGCCGAGATATCGGCGCGCGGCAAGCGGCCCGACTGGATCGCCTGGTCCTTGGCGGTGGCATCGGGGAACTCGATGAAGTTGGCCGGCTTCAGCCCCTTGCTCTCGCACTGCGACAGCGCCTTGAAGATGATGTTGGTGGTGCCCTGCACCACGCCGAGATCGCGCCCGCAGAGGTCGAACACCGTCTTGATGCTGTCCTTGTCGGCTTCGTCGATCAGCAACTGGAAGGTGAGCCGGGTGTGGTCGATGAAATCCACCTGCTCGCGGCGCAGGTCGTTGTCGCCGAGATCGCCCAGCGACACATCCGAGCGGCCTGACTTCACCCCGGCGATCAGCTGCTGGAACGGCGCTTCGGTATAGACCGGTTTCACCCCGAGGATTTCGGTCACCGCGTTGAACAGCTCGATCTCGTAGCCGGTGAACTCGGTGGTGCCTTCCTTGAAGAACGAGTGCGGCGCGTAGACGGTCGAGGCGCCGACGTTGAGCACCCCGGCATCGCGGTACTTGGCCGGCAGCAGGGCGCGGGCCGCCTCGGCTGCGGCATCCTGGGCGACGGCCTGAGCGGCGAACAGCGGCGCCGCCACGGCGAGCGTCAGGCCGGCGGCGCGTAGCCCCTTGGTTACGAGTGATGAGAGCTTGGTCACAGTCAGTCTCTTTCTTGCATGATGGGCGTTTGCCCGGTTGTTCAGGCGCGGTCGCGCCGGCCCTCGGCCGGAGCGAACCTGAAATGATCCTTGAGGAACTCGGCGGTGCGCGGCTGGCGCGGCCGGCTGAAGATCTCGCTTGCCGGTCCGTCCTCGATGATGCGGCCGGCATCCATCACCGCGATCCGGTCGCCTGCCTCCTCGGCAAAGCGCATCTCGTGGGTGACGACCACCATGGTCATGCCGTCGCTGGCGAGGGCCTGCATCACCCCCAGCACCTCGCCCACCAGTTCGGGGTCGAGCGCACTGGTCGCCTCGTCGAACAGCATTACCCTGGGGGTCATCGCCAGCGCCCGCGCGATGGCGGCGCGTTGCTGCTGCCCGCCCGAGAGCTGGCTGGGGTAGCTGTCGTGTTTGTCGGCGAGCCCGACCCGCGACAGCAGGTCGGTCGCGCTGCGTGTGGCGCTGGCACGGCTCGCGCCGAGCACCTGTACCGGCCCCTCGATGACGTTCTCGAGCACCGTGCGGTGCGAAAACAGGTTCACATGTTGCGACACCAGCCCGACCCGGCTGCGGAATGCTGCAGCCTCCCGCCCGGTCCACGGCTTCAGCACGCCGTTGCGCTCGGTATAGCCGACCCGCGTCTCGTCCAGCACCACGGCGCCGCTGTCGAAATCGGTGAGCGCATTGAGGCAGCGGAGCAGGGTGCTCTTGCCCGAGCCGGAGGGCCCGATGATGCAGCGCACTTCGCCCTGCCGGACATCGAGATTGACCCCGTCCAGCACCCGGTTGGCCCCGTAGCTTTTGGTAACGTTACGCACACGGATCAGGGCCGGCGCTTCCGTCGCGACGCGTAGGTCGGGAGGAGCGTAGTTCATCGCGCCACCCCGGCCGCAAAACGCCGCTCCAGGAGGCCCTGGACGATGGTGAAGATGATGGTCAGCACCAGGTACCAGATGCTGGCGACGATCAGCAGCGGGATCACCTGGTAGTTGCTGGCATAGATTCCCTGCGCTCGGGTCATCAGGTCGCCGACGCCCACCACCGAGACCAGTGAGGTGGCCTTCAACAGGTTGATCATGTCGTTGCCGAGCGGCGGGATGATCGATTTGGCCGCCTGCGGCGCGATCACCCGGCGGAACGCCTTGGCCCGCGTCATCCCCAGCGCGATCGCTGCTTCGACCTGGCCCGGCTGCACCGACAGCAGCCCGCCGCGAATGATCTCGCCCATATAGGCGGCCTGATTCAAGCCGATGGCGATGAGGCACGCCACCAGCGGGCTCAGGAGCACATTGGTATCGCCATAGAGCCCGATATCGGTGAACGGGATGCCGAAGCCGAGCTCAGGAAAGAAGGTGCCGAGATTGTACCAGATGAGGATTTGCACCAGGAGCGGCACCGCCCGGAACAATCCGAGATAGCCCACCGCGATGGTCTTGATCAGCGGGTTGGCCGACATCCGCATCAGCGCAATCACCAGCCCGCCGACGAGCCCGATGACAGCGGACAGGAAGGTGATCAGCAGCGTCGTGACGAGGCCCTGCAGGATGATCGGCGCGGTCAGGAACTTGCCGATCGAATCCCAGCGCATCGCCGGGTTTGTGGCCACTACCGATACCGCATAGGCGGCGATCAGCCCCGCCACAGCCCAGACGAGGCCGCTCCGCACCCGATGCCAGTGGCCCGAACGCGGACGCTCCACCGGTCGATCCTCGAGCGGCACACTGCCCCGTTCGGCGATATCGAGCGTCAGTTGCGTCAAGCCCAGCCCCCGCTGCATCCGGGAAGGATACAGTGTTGATTAAATCGACTGGATTAGTAGTCTATGTGTTGGAACCGGTCGAGGAACTCCGGCAGCGCGCCGGTCGCAGGCGACGAAAAAACCTGCCCTCGGAGAACGTTAGCTTAGGACGGACGTTTCAATCGGGACGTTTTGCGTCGTGACCAACCCGCAAGGAAGCACGCATGAACGAAGCGCATCCACGCCTCTCCATCCTCATTATCGGCGGTGGCGCCAGCGGCGTGCTGCTCGCCGCGCACCTCCTACGCAGCGCCGCCGATATCCGCGTCACGCTGGTCGAGAAGCGCCCGAGCCTTGGCCGCGGCGTCGCCTATTCGACCCGCCAGCTCGATCACGTGCTGAATGTCGCCGCGCCCGGGATGAGCGCCTATGCCGATGATCCCGACCACTTCTGGCGCTGGCTGCGCGACCGGAAACTCGTCACCGAAGCCGAACGCTTCGTCTTCGTGCCGCGCCGCCACTACGGCAGCTATCTCGCCGACGTGCTGGCCGAAGTCGAAGCCACGGCGCCCGGCCGGCTCCACATCGTCCACGACGAGTGCATCGACGTCCTGACGACCGGGGCAGGGGTGGAAGCCAGACTTGGAAGCGGCGCCAGCCTGATGGCGCATGCCGCCGTACTGGCGGTGGGGCACGAAACCAACCCGGCCCGCGCCAAGGGCATTGCCGTGCGCGTCGGCTCCGACGCCGATACGCCGCTCGATCCCGATGCCCCCGTATTGCTGCTCGGCTCGGGCCTCTCGATGGTCGATGCCTGGCTGTCGCTGGCCGAAGCCCAGCATCGCGGCCCGATCACCGTGGTCTCCCGTCACGGTCTCCTGCCCAAGGCACACCGCCAGGTGGCGCCGATCCCGCTCGAGGCGGCCGACGTGCCCTTCGGCACCGAGCTCCACTATTTCACCGCCTGGTTCCGCGATTTGGTCGAGGAGGCGGCGGAGCGTGGCGAGGATTGGCGCAGTGTCGTCGATGCGCTCAGGCCGTTCAACCAGCGGATCTGGCAGAACTGGTCGCTCGGCTCCCGCCGCCGCTTCCTCAGCCATGTCCGCCCGTTCTGGAACATCCACCGCCACCGCCTGCCGCCCGACCTGCACACGCGACTGGAACAGGCAGTGGGGGCAGGGCAGGTCCGCCTCGTCGCCGGCACCTACCTCGATATCGAACGGCGCGGCGCCGAGGTTCGCGCCACCGTGCGCCGCAAGGGCGCCAGCAATCTCACCTTCTTCGACGTCATCAGAGTCTACGATTGCGGCGGCATCAGCGTCGACGTCGAGCAATCGAGCAACCCGGCCATCCGCGCCCTTCTCGCCCGCGGCGACATCCGCCCCGACCCGCTCCACATCGGGCTTGAGGTCGACACCGACTGCCGCACCATCGACCGCTTCGGCACGCCATCCGACCGGCTGCTGGCGGTCGGGCCGCTGACCCGCGGCACCTTCTTCGAGATCGAGGCGATTCCGGATATCCGGGTGCAGTGCGCCGAACTGGCAAGACGGGTGCTGGGCGAAGCCGCCGCCCGCGCCTTTGGCTGAGCCTCAGTTCCTCGACGTCTTCTGCGTCCACATGCCGAGCCGATTGGTTACGGCCACAAGGAAGGAAATCGACCACCCGATCATGATGATGCCGCTGAGCCCCTCGAGCGACGCGAAGAGCTGCCAGGGCTCCTCGGTCTGCACCACGCCGCCGCCAATCGTCGTGAACGTCGCTGCCGAAAAATAGAGCGCCGTATGCACCGAGTCGATCGCACCGGTGACGACATAGATCGCCGCGTAGACAGCGATCTGCACAAGGTGCAGCACGAACAGCAGATACACCACGAGCCCCATAATGGTGATCTGCCACGTCTGCGCCATCCCCTCGGGCCGTGCGCTCAGGCGGGTCACCAGCCGCGAGATCATGCTCAATCCGGCAATCTGCATCAGCACTGCCGCCGTGAGGCCCACGGCCAACCAGCCGAGCTGCAGCAGAATGATCGAAGTCACCGAGCCCTCCGGGAGACAGTCGCCGTCAGCGGAAGAATTGAACGGCGGCCACCCACGGTCAAGGGCACCGACGACCTCACCGATCGGGGGAGCGGGAGAACTGCCAGGGACGATAGACTCCCGGCGCGCCATACGGAGCTCTGGACGCTACTTGCGGCCAGACTCACCAGGAGCGGCCATCAGCACTTGTACGCGGTGCGGCACGCACCAGGTGCGCACCAAGGGCAAGCCTTGTGCGGCCGGAACACTAGCTGGTGCTGGCGATGGGGCGTCCTTCCAAGGGGCGTGCGCAGCCGCCCCTCGCAAATCGAGATCAACTACCGATCATCCCGTCGTGATTGCACGAAGCCCCGGAAAATAGGTGGAGATAGGAGTTTCTACTTCGTCTGCGTTTTCGAGCGCGCGACGGATCTGAGAGGAGATCTCGGCCTGATAGGTCGCGATACGCGGCACCAGGCTAAAGATATCTGTCGTATCGATAACGATTGTTCGCATCTGATTGATGTCGAACGGGATGCTATCTGCCTTGCGTATGAGTTGGACGATGGGCAGCCGCATCATGTGTCGAATGGCCAGTTCGTAGAACACATTTGGATTATGATAGGAGAGATCTACAACCACCAGACGTGACCGGACTATGTACTCGATTATCTGCTTCGTGATTACTCCTGGTTTATCGATACCGTCGGCGCGCACTACCGTTAGTTGAAAGGACTGAATCGCGGGTTCAAGAAAAGTTCCAAGGAAGAGGTCGGAATGTTTCCGCTGCTCGCTATCCGGACCGCCTATGGGAGTAATGTAGAAGCAAGTCGAGTCGAATTGCGCATGTTCAGCTGTGACCACCGCGCCGCTTACCCTTGTCGCCGGCGGCCCGAAGCTCGGCTGGTTGGCAGCGGTGGACGACGGTTGCAGCTGATCTAGTGCATGGTCCTTGGATACGATGCGCTCGGCTCCCGAAAGCGTAGCCAGAAGCCCAACGAAGCGGAGGTTGAGAATGAACGTGTCTATTGCCTCCTCAGCGGCCGTGGCGTCTGCGCCAAGTTCCTTCGCGGCATCGATAAGCGCAGCCTTGGCCGGCAATGATCGGCCGACAAACCTCTCGTGGAGCTTGCCGAAGATCTCGATGTCCTCGATCGCTAGCTTGATGCGCGCTCGAAGCTGGTCACGCGGTGAGATACCAGGATCAACGGAGCGCAGGCCATCTGGCGTTAGTTCCAGCATGTCGGCCTGATACCCGCCCTTTATGAGAGCGTACTTGTTGGCGTTGATGATCAACTGTCGGCTGGAACCGCTTTCAGGCGATTTGTCGAGATGATGGAACAAGCTGAGGCGCCTGACTGCCTGTCCGCTGCCGAACTCGAACACCTGTCGTGCAAACTCTAGCGGCTCCTCAAATGGCGCGGCCGGAAAGTTTCTTACCACGCGTCGACGACGGCCGACCTCGGCAGCAACCTTCTCGTTCACCGCTTCTACGTTCTTGCGGACCACGTCGCCGGCCGGTCTTTCAGCATTCTCCGCCTTGCCATCTGCAACTTTCGCGGCTTTAGCCCTTGGCATGTTGTCCCCCATGACTTGGCGTACCTTAACCAGGATACTGTTGTTGCACTAGATGCGGCACCACATAGGCGAGGTCTGCGATCGTCGCCGAATTGTGCTTCATTGGTTTGTCATTTATTACACCGTCGTAGCCGCGCAACGCGGTCGTTCAAAGGAAGCGTCGGTTGTCGAAGAAAAAATCATCCCAGCCGCCCAAACAGGGCGCATTCAAGATTAGCACCCCTCGCGCGCCGGCCCACAAGGTATTGGCAAACAAAAAGGTACACATATTCGTCGATGATCAAAACCTGTTTTGGGGGATCGTCAACTCGGGCGGCGGAAAGGGATTCCGGATCGACATTGGGTTGCTTACGCTTGCCGCTTGTAAGGACACCAATGGACAGGCGCGTTTCATTGAAAGTGCGTATGTTGCTGGCGTCATACCGGATGACGACTACTTCTGGGAAATCTGGAAGCAGCACAATTTCACCGTCAACCGAGGCTTTCTCGGGACGAACAACCGGTCAAAACAAGACGATGCATACCTCATTCGAGACATGACAAAGACCATATGCCGATCGGAGGCGCCTTCGACCATTGTCCTAATCGCGGGGGACGCCGACTATGGCCCTGCGCTTCAGTTTGCTGTCGAGGAAGGGTGGCGTGTTGAGGTCTTTACCACTGGTCGTGGCGTATCAGCGGCACTGGAGCCGTACGTCCACGAGTTCAGGATAATTGACGAGAGCCAAATCAAACTCCAGCGCTGAAGGTATCCCAGCGCGCTTTCCCCGCAACGGCAATCCCAAAGCAACTGAAGCTAGAAGAATTGGCGCGCCCAAGGGGAATCGAACCCCTGTTCCCGCCGTGAGAGGGCGGTGTCCTGACCGCTAGACGATGGGCGCGGAGGAACTCTTTATCGGCGATGAGCGCCGTACCGTCAACCACCAGCCCATGAGGGGAAAGTGGCGCGCCCTAGGGGAGTCGAACCCCTCTCTGCACCGTGAAAGGGTGCCGTCCTAACCGATAGACGAAGGGCGCCGCGGTGGCGTCCGTATAGGGAGGTTCATTCGGGCTGGCAAGGGTGTTTTTCGAAGAAACACGCGCTTATGTCAGCCCCTGTGGAAGCTCAGCAGCCCGAGAAGGTGACGGGCTTCTTCCAGCCGCGCGGCCGGTCGCGCACGTCGACATGGATGAAGCCACGGCCCGGGTAGCAGCCGAGGCCGCCGACCTGCTCGTTGCGCAGGGCGAAGGCGACGAGCTGGCCCTTGCTGACGCCTGGGATGAAGAAATCCACCGCCATACAGCGCATGTGATAGCTCGAATCCTCGCCGCCGCCGATGATGTTGCGGATCGGATCGCGATAGCCGGAGTTGACCACGATCTTCTTGCCGAACCGGCGCTCGAACGAGCTGATCACCGAGCGCAGTTTCGGCGAGATGCAGGAATTGTCGACATCGGTCGACGACAGGAACATGCCGGCCCGCTGCACGTAACCCTTGTAGGAGGCGCCGCCCCCGCCGCCGCCCAGGAAGAAGCAGCCACTCAGCAGCAAGGCGCTTGCGAGCGCCGCAATCAGTCGGATCATTCGTCACTTCCCATGCCGCGCGTCAGGGCGGTAGCAGAACGCCGGCCCTTGCCCGGCCGGCGCTCGCGAGGAAGCTACAAAGTCTTGGCTAACCGCCCGCTAAGCCGATTGGTTACCGGTCGGTTACCCCGAAGGTTTACCAGGCGCCGGTATTCGGCATCGACAGCCACGGCTCGGCGGGGGCGAGGGCGGCGCCTTCCTGCAGGATCTCGACCGAGATGTTGTCGGGCGAGCGGACAAACGCCATGCGGCCGTCGCGGGGCGGGCGGTTGATGGTGTAGCCGAGCTTCTGCATATGGGTGCAGAACTCGTAGATGTTGGCGACCTCGTAGGCGAGGTGACCGAAATTGCGGCCGCCGGTATAGACCTCGGGGTCCCAGTTGTAGGTGAGCTCGACCGGCGTCTCGTGCTGGCCCTTGGCGGCGAGGAAGATCAGCGTGTAGCGGCCCTTCTCGTTCTCGGTGCGACGGATTTCCTCGAGCCCGAGGCCGTCGCGATAGAATTTCAGGCTCGCTTCGATGTCGGTGACCCGCACCATGGTGTGGAGATACTTCACGTCTGGTCCTCCCGGAGAGTGTGCTCGGGTGCGGCCTACAACGGCTGGCCGCCCGCATCAAGTTGGACACTCGTCGACAACACACGGCTCATCGAATACCGAGCTGGAAGCGCCGGTATTGCCGGTCCTCCAAAGCGGTTGCGAAAAACCCCTGACAAAATCGTAAACGCTTCTTAACTTCCCCGGCTGAATCGGACACAGTGCCTCATGTGTGGCGTACCCCGAACAGCGGCGGGGCGAGTACGAAAAGGCTTGAGGCATGGGGGCCAAGTTTAACGCCGACGGTGACGAGCCCGGGTTCCGGTCCGACGAGACCGGCCCGCTCGGACAACACCCGGCATCCGACCACGGCGGCGACGCCAATCTCGATGTCATCGAGGTGGTTGGGTCGATCAAATGGTTCGACGTTTCCAAGGGGTTCGGCTTCATCGTCCCCGACGATGGTCGCCCCGATGTGCTGCTGCATGTGACCTGCCTGAGGCGGGACGGGTACCAGACCGCCTATGAGGGCTCGCGCATCGTCGTCGAGGCGCTGGCGCGCCCGGGTGGGCTGCAGGCTTTCCGCATTCTCTCGATGGACGATTCGACCGCCAAGCACCCGGCGCAGATGCCGGCGCCGCGTACCCATGTCACCGTCGAGCCGACCAGTCGTCTCGAGCGCCTCGAGGTGAAGTGGTTCAACCGCATCCGCGGCTTCGGCTTCCTCTCGGCCGGCGACGGCGCTCCGGACATCTTTGTCCACATGGAGACGCTGCGCCGCTTCGGCATCACCGAACTGCGCCCCGGCCAGCACGTCCTCGTCCGCTACGGCACCGGCCCCAAGGGCCTGATGGTCGCCGAGATCCGTCCCGACGGCTGGGGCGACGCGCCGTCCTCGCACTAATCTCGCGCGCCTCCCCGCGTGGCGTGGAGGCAGCCGTATCATGCGTGGTGGAGGCCGGTTGTCGGGCCGCTATTGCGGCTGGATGAAGCCGTTATGGCTCGAGGCGAACTTCCAGCCTTCGGCGTTGCGCTTCAGCACATAGAGCTTGGTGCCCTCGAGCTCGCCCTCGACCCGTGAGCCATCGGCATGCACGGGCGTAGCCCGCACATTGACCGCGGCGACGTCGTCATCGACGAACAGCACGTGCTCCACTTTGTAGGTGGCGTGCACGTCGCCCAGCGCTGGGGTGAGCACCCGACGGGTGAAGGCGTCGATCTCGTCGCGCCCGGTCAGCCGCACGCCGCCGCCCGTCACCCACACCGCATCGGGCGAGAACAGCGCGATGAAATCGTCGGGGCTGCGGTTGCGCTGCGACGCTTCAACCGCGGCAACAAAGCGGTGGATGGTCTCGATATCGGCAGTCCGCTGGGCATTCATCTGGGTTTCCTTCCATCTGGGATGCCAAGCTTGTCGGACCTCAACCACCGTTGAGGTCAATAGCCTTTCGACGCTGTTCCCTAACGCGTCTCTTACGCTGTTCTCTAACGCGCCTCTTGACGCTGTTCCCGAACCCGGGCCGCTCCGCTAAGCTGTCGCCAGTTCGCACTAACCCCCCAAGATCCCATGAACATCCTCCGGGCCCTGCATGGCGCCTTCATCGCCCTCCTGCTCCTGACGCTCACCGCCTGCGCCTCTGATGACCGGCTGGTCATCGAGTCGCGCAACGGCAACCATCCCTTCACCGTCGAGGTGGTGGATACGCCAGAATCGCGGGCCAAGGGCCTGATGTATCGCGAAGCCCTGGCGCCCGATGCCGGCATGCTGTTCGATTTCAAGGAAAGCCGCGAAGTCAGCTTCTGGATGAGCAACACGCTGATCCCGCTCGACATGGTGTTCATCACCGCCGAGGGGTTGGTGGCCAATATCCACGCCAACGCCCGGCCGCTCGATCTGACCTCGATCCCGTCCGATGGTCCGGTGATGTTCGTGCTGGAAATTCCGGGCGGCCGCGCCAAGGAACTGGGCATCGCCGCCGGCGATCGCGTCGTGCACGATCGCATCAAGAACGGCGCTACAGCCGGCTGATTACCATGCAGTCGAGCACCGCCACGAGGTGGAGGCTGGCGCCGGCGACGACGAAGCCGTGCCATACGGCGTTGTGGAAGGTCAGACGCTCCCACAGGTGGAAGATCAGCCCGACGCTGTAGCAGAGCCCGCCCGCCACCAGGAGCCACAGCGCGACGCCGGGCAGGTGCGAGGCGAGCGCCTGGAACACGAACACACCGCTCCAGCCGATGCCGAGATAGAGCACGATCGCGCCCCGCCCGAAGCGGTGCGGCACGAACAGCTTCAGCGCCATGCCGGTAAGCGCCGCGCCCCAGATCAACAGCCCGATGATGATGCTCGAGGGTGTTGCGCCCAAGAGCACCAGGAACGGCGTATAGGTGCCGGCGATGAACAGGAAGATCGCCGCCTGGTCGAGCCGCGCCAAAGTACGCTTCGCCGGCGAGGCGATCGGGCAGAGGTTGAAGGCAAGCGAAATGCTGAGCACCAGCAGCAGGCTGCCGACATACAGCACCAGCGCCGGCAGCTCGTTCGGCGCCGTCTCGTAGCCGGCAAAGGCCAGCAGCACCGCCCCGAGCGCCACGGCGACGACGATGCCGATGCCATGCACCACCCCGTCCGCGATCAGCTCGGGCAGGGAAAAGGGGCGGCCCCGGGTCCACCAGGTTCGGGCAATGGTCGTCTCGGTCGTCACGGCGCTTCAGGGCTCTCTCACAAGCGCTTTCAGGAAAAGTTGCGGACTCTTCCGGTTCGAAAGCGCGACAAAGGATAACGGCGCAGAGCGCTTCGACTTTTCGTCGAAACGCTCCGAAGCAAATAAGCTGTGACAATCCCGTCATCGGACTGTCACAGTCAACCCATTCCGCACTCCGGCCGCTTGACACGTAACGCAGTTGTTACAACTGTCCGCGCACTCCATTGTTTCGGAAGACGAAATGAGTCTCGCCGACCTCTATTCCGCCCTCGCCGATCCCACCCGTCTCCGGGTGCTCGAGCTGCTGCACGACAAGGCCCGCCCGGTGCATGAGCTGGCGGCCGCCTTCGATATCAGCCGCCCGGCCATCTCCCGGCACCTGAGGGTGCTGAAGGAAGCCGGGCTGGTGCAGGAGGTGAAGCAGGGGCGCGAGAACCTTTACTCGTTCCAGCGCGACGAGCTGAAGCCCGGCATGGCCTGGCTGGAAACGCATCAGAAGAAGCCGGGCAGGGCGAGGAAGGCTGCGGTGGCGGTAGCTGTCGCCCCCGAAGCTCCAGAAACCGTCGAAGCGCCGGTACGTCCCCCTGAGCCGATCGCGCCTGAGCCGATCGTCGCAGCTCCGGTGGTTGCGCCGGAGCCCGTTCTGGTCGCACCCGAGCCGGCTCCGGTGCCCATGGTCGCAGCTTCCGAACCGCCCCCGGAGCCGATCATTGTCGTCAAGTCCAAGGCCCCGGCCAAGCCGCGCGTCGCCAAGCCGAGGGCCGAAGCAGAACCCGTTGCCCCGCCGCCCAAGCAGACCCCGCAGCTGTCGTTCTTCGATCTCTAGGCTGCTGGTCCCAACTCACCGGTGTCATCCCAGCGAAAGCTGGGACCCCGCGGCGAGGGCTCTTGCCCTCGTCCGCTCGCAGCCTGTGCCAGCCGATGGATGGGTCCCAGCTTTCGCTGGGATGACATCGAGTGTGTGGCGCGCCTCGTGGTCCTCGCCCCTTCACGGCCCCGGCAGCACCTCGTCGATCCGGGCGGTCAGGTAATACCCCAGCAGCCCCGCCCATTCGCGCAGTGCGAGACTGCTCACCGAGATGTTCTCGGTCGATTGGTCCGGCTTGATCCGCACCCCTTCGGCGCCGCTCGCCAGGTAATCCGCCGGCCACGGGATGACAGGGAAATCGGCCTTGCGGAACAGCCCCACCGCTCGCGGCATATGGAAGGCCGAGGTCACCAGCAGCCAGGTCTCGCCCGCGCTGACCTTTGCCAACTGCTTGGCGAACTGCGCATTCTCCTCGGTGTTGCGCGACTGGTCATCCATCAGGATGCGCTCGGGCGCGATCCCGAACGCCTCAAAGAAGCGCTTGCCCGCCAGCGCTTCCGGCTCCTGCTGCACCAAAGCCGCCGGCCCGCCGGCAATGACGATCCTGGCGTTCGGGTGGTGCAACGCCAGCCGCAGGGCCTCGACGAACCGGTCGCCGGAGCGGTTGAACTCATAGCCGCCGCGCACCGAGTTCACCTCGCCATCCATGCCGCCGCCCAACACCACGATGCCGTCGACCCGAGCCGGCTCCGCCGGCCGTTCGAACCGCTGCTCGAGCGGGGTGATCAGCACATAGCCGAAGGTGGTGAAAGAGCAGAGGAGCAGCAGCAGCAGCGCCAGCCCGACCAGCATCCGCGAGATCCACCGCCGCCTGAGCCAGCTCAACGCCAGCCCGGCCACCAGGAGCAGCACAACCAGCGAAAGCGGCTGCACCAGGAGCCAGAAAATCCGCGTGAGATAGGGGAACACGGCAGGGTCCTCCCGGAGCGTTTTCAGGAAAAGTTGCAGACTTTTCCGGTTCGAAAGCGCGACAAGTCAAACGCTTGGAGCGTTTCATCGCTTCAACGAGCGATGGAGCGCTCCAGTGTGGCGCGCACCCTGCCATTGCTGCCGGGAGTCGGCAAACCCAAGGCCTGACAATCGAGACCGATTGCGCTACACCCGCGCCACGGCCTCGTAGCTCAGGGGATAGAGCAGCAGCCTTCTAAGCTGTTGGTCGCAGGTTCGAATCCTGCCGAGGTCGCCACCCGCCCAACCAGCGTTGGTCATCCGCCAGAGGAGCGCGAGCTCCTCTCCGCTAGCGGCTTGGTGTGAAGCTCAGCCTGTTCCAGCGTCACCCATCCTCACATCGCGGTTGCTGACACCACCGGGCCCGCCCGCGACGGCCGGTATAGTGGCGTGACCCCCTCAGGTTACTTGGGGTGGCAACCAACACGAACCATGCGGCCAATCTCTCAGCCCTGAACCTGCGCCCATCACTAAGGGTTTGAATCGATGTCGGTTTGGCGATCGACCTGTGGGAGTCGAAAAGAAGGCTGTTATTTTGCGAAGATTTGGGTTTTTCTGTCACTGGCGACCTTAGTCCGTATCAGAGATACTTTGCCGGTCGAAATGGAGGGCACGATGGCTGCCGAGGGTGCAAGGAGTTCAGGCAGGTTGGTCCTTGGGCGTGCCTGGTACTGGCTGGGCGCCTTCGTGCTGTCGGGGATGCTCTGGCTGCTGATCATCTGGGCTGTTTCGAGTCTTACCAGCGCCGGAGAGGTTAGCGTGCGCCAAATGATTGGCGACGCTCGGTATTGGCCCCCGGCATGTGAGCAGTCGGTGTGCGTGCTGACCGGGCTCGGCGGCATTGTCCAGGTCTGGGAGCGGCACGTCGACAAGTACAAGGGGCTTGGGCGAAGCTTCGTTGTCGAAGGCATGTGCGCCAGCGCTTGTGAGATCGCCGCGCGCAGGGCAGGGGCGCGTATCGCCCCGGGAGCTACGCTGATCGTTCACGAACCGAGCCCCGCTCGATGGTCATAGATCGCGGGGCCCCGATCCTGCACCCACGATGTGCGATCGCTGCGGGTGTCGAGTGCCACGTCAATCAACTTTGCAATGGGTAAGCGGGGTTGACGGTGCGTCCCAGTCAATGGGCGCTGCAAGCCTCTTCGCCCCGAGAGTTGGTGCGTGGGCCGCGACGAGCCGGCCGACCTGCCGACGCCGCCATCCGTTCTTTCTCGGCGCTCCCTGACTGCCGGCGCCGGTCGCAACCACCGGTGCATGGTGCAAGACCATTTTCCTTGCACAACCAGCGACATACCGACCTTAGTCGGGATTGTGGCAGTGTCGGGCATGGCAGCTAATTGCCATGCCCGACACTGCGTCCACACTCGCTATCGGGTGGGCCGGATGCTGCTCTTTGTCGGACGGCATCCGGTTCCCCCTGTTTGGCCCTGCAGCGCCTTCAGGACGTTCGAAAACGCCACAAGACCAAAACTAATGCTTGCGCCAGACCTGTACGTCCTCCTCGGCGACAAGTCGCAGCCCGTCGCTGTTTTCTACATAGACCGACGCCGTCTCGCCCAATGCCCGCAGCATCCGGGCTGCGAACAGCGCGTCCGAGATGGCCTCATCGCGCTGCGTGTAGGGGCGCGGACCCGAGGCCGTGTCGAGGTCGCGGCCGGGGCTGGCGATTCGCCAGCCGGCTCCGTCGTGCCGCACCAGAATTCTCACCGTCGTCATAAACTGCTCTCCGATCGGCCCTGAACGTCCGAATACGGCTCGCGGTTGCCTGGAACGCCTCAGGAAAAAGCCAGTCCCCACAAAGGCGGGGATTGCGGACTTTTCCACCTCGGAAGCGCGACAAATCAAAGACCTAGCCTAGCCGCGAACGGCGGCAGCAATGAGGTTAGCTGCAGTGGTGTTGTGCTGGCGTGATGCAGCTGTTCTGTCGCCCTGCATCAGGGCCTGAGGCCGCGCCCCAGCAGCAGCTGGTAGGTGGTCAGCCGGTGGCCGAAGCGCTCGGCGTCAACCGGCCCGAGGTCCTCGACGCTGTCGAAGCGATCGGCGAAGCCGCTCGGCGGCGCGCCGGCCGGCGCGACGATGATCACGTTCTTGCCCGTATCCGGCAGCTCTTGTCGCCAGAGGCGGAACTGCCCCGGCTGGCCGCTGAGGTCGATTACGTTGCCGTCGCTGCCCAACCCAAAGGCCAGCTTGGCGGTGTTGCCGTAGGTGGTGGAGGCGATCAGCGAGGCGCCGTGCAGCGCTGCGGCGGCCTTGGCCGCGGCTGCCAGCTGCTCCTGCCCGAACGTCTCTACCGCCTCGCGGTCCCGGACGCCGAGCAATTGGGTGGGCAGTGGCGCCGCCAGATAATAGAGCGTCGCCAGGCTCATCAGCAGCATGCCCCAGGCGAGGTGCAGTCGGATCGCCCAGCGCGAGCGCACGAACAGCGGCGCGACGATGACGAACGGCAGAAAGCTCAGCACCAGCCAGTGCGGCTTCACCTGGTTTGCCGCGGCGCTCCAGCTGGCGAGCGCCAGCATGCCGACACTCGAGAGCAGGGCGGTCCACCGCCCCAGCAACTGGTAGGCGCCCTGCGGCCCGGCAAGCTCGCGACCGAACAGGAAGCGGAACAAGCCCCAGGCGAGGAATGGCGAGACGTAGAACAGCGACGCTGTGAGCACCGAGGTCACGCCGTCGAGCGAAAAGTGGCTGCCGCTGGCATTGAACCGCCCGGCAGTGTGGAAACCGACGCTGACGAAATGGTGCTGGGCGTTCCACCACGCCACCGGCAGGGTGATCGTCACCGTCAGCAGCCCCGCCAGATAGAGGTGCGGCGAGCGGAGCAGGCGGCGAAATTCCAGTTGGCCGACGATCACCACCAGCAGCCCCAGGGCGATGAACACCGCATTGTACTTGCTGAGTCCGGCCAGTCCCATGAACAGGGCGCCGAGGTAGAGGTCGCGCAGCCGGCCCTCGCCACCATTGCGCAGCGCACCCAGATACTTACCCAGCTGCAGCATCGACAGTGCCGAAAAGCAGATCAGCACGTGGTCGGGATAGTTGAGCGTCGTCAGCGCATTGAGCAGCGGCGAGGCACAGAACAGCGCCAGCCCGACCCAGAAGTGCCGCTCCGGATCCTCGGGAGCCAGCCACTCGGCGCTGCGGGCGAGGCCGTAGACCAGCACGCCAAAACTCAGCAGCGCCGGCAGGTGCACCGCGATCGGGGTCCAGCCCAGCAGCAACGCCGCTGCTCCGCCGGCCCATCCGACCAGCGGCGCATGGTCGAGATACGACCATTGCAGGTGCGCTCCCCACAGCCAGTAGTAGGCCTCGTCGATGTTTGGCGGCACGAACAGCGCGTAGACGAGCTTGAGAACGAGGAAATACGCCACCGCCAGGCGCGGCAATACAAGGTCGCGCCGCGCCATGCGCAGCTCAACGGCCGACCCGCCGGCTTTGGCTATCCCCCAGTCCACGATGCGTCCCGTGCCCCCCGGCAACGGCGCATCATTTGCACCTCGTGCCCCGGGCCGCAAGCGTCTTAGCCGGCGCGGCGCGTGCTCTCGCGTATGACCAGGTCGGAGTTGAGCACCACGTGGATGGGCTCGTCCTCGGGGGCGATACCTTCGATGATGTCGATCAGCGAGCGGGTGGCCATCCGGCCGATCTCCTCGCGCGGCTGCCGCATGGTGGTCAGCGGCGGATCGAAGAAGCGCGCCACGGCGATATCGTCGAAGCCGACCACCGAGATGTCGCGCGGGCAGTCGAGCCCCTCGAGCCGCAGCCGGTGGATCAGGCCGATGGCCATCTCGTCATTGCCCGAGAATACCGCCGTCGGCAGTTTGCCGCTGGCGAGCAGGTGCTCGGCTGCGGCAGTACCCGACTCCATGTTGTAGGTGCCGGGGAACAGCCATTCCTCGCGCACCGCCAGCCCGGCCTCCTGCATCGCCTCGGCAAAGCCGATGAAGCGCTCGTTGGTCGACTGGTTGCGCGATGGCCCGATGATGTGGCCGATCTCGGTGTGCCCGAGCTCCACCAGGTGCTTGATCGCCCGCTTGGCCGCCAGCCGGTTGTCGGTGATCACCGAGTGGATCTTGGCATCGGGGATCTCGTCATAGGCGGCCACCAGCGGCAGGGCGACGCCATCGTCGCGCAAGCCATGCAGCCGGTTGGTGTCGAGCGAGCCGTCGAACAGCAACAGCCCGTCGGCGCGGTTGGAGAGCAGGTAGTCGCTGAGCCAGCGGTTCGGGTCATCGCCGATCCGGCTCGCCACCAGCACGCTGTAGCCGCGTTCGGCCGCCTCGCGGATCACCGCGTCGACGATGGTCGAGTAGAACGGGTTGCCGATGTTGGGCGCCGCCATCAGAATCGTCCGCGCTGCCTTGAGCCGGAGCGATCGGGCCGCCTGGTTGATGGTGTAGCCGGTGTCGCGCACCGCAGCATAAACCCGCTCACGCGTTGTCTCCGTCACCCTTTCGGGCGAACTGAGCACACGGCTGACTGTCGCCGCGGACACACTTGCGTGACGGGCAACGTCCTGAATCGTCGGTGTTTTTCTTGCCAGGACCATGAGTTCGCAGCGCTCCCTCGCCGCTGCTCGCCCGCTCTGTCTAGATCGACCTTGACAGCCGCGCAAGGAATGTCTGAAACTCCTGCAATCGATTGCATTGACCTTCTGCAAGGGGTTGTGTAATCGATTACACGCAGCCAGCACCGGAGCTTTCCCAACAAGAGGGGCCCCTGCGCGGCTGGCGCAAATTTCGCGAGGGGCGTTTTGCTCCTGGGTGAACGTTGGGAGGATTACATTATGAAGTCAGTCGTGTCGGTGGTGGCCCTGGTGGCTGCCGCCTTGCTTGGCAGCACCTCGGTGCGCGCCGCGGACGTTGAAGTCATTCACTGGTGGACGTCGGGTGGCGAACAGGCCGCCGTGTCGGTGTTCGCCCGTGAGTTCGACGCCCTGGGCGGCGACAAGTGGGTCGATACTGCTATCGCCGGCGGCGAAAATGCCCGTTCGGCCACGTTGCAGCGCATTCTCGGTGGCGATCCTCCGGGCGCGGCGCAGTTCAACCCCGGCCGTCAGTACGAAGAACTGATCGCCGGCAACATGCTGCTCGATCTCACCGATCTGGCGACGAAAGAGAACTGGGCTGGCTTCATCCGTCCGGCGTCCATCTCCGAGGCTTGCCTTGTCGATGGTCACTGGTGGTGCGTGCCGGTCAACATCCACTCGTGGAACTGGGCCTGGGCTTCGGTCCCGGCATTCGAGAAGGCCGGCGTGCCGCTCCCGACCAGCTTTGACGACTTCCTCGCGGAAGCTCCGAAGCTTCAGGAAGCCGGCATTATCCCGTTCGCCATCGGCGGCGAAAGCTGGCAGATCAACGGCGCCTTCGGCGTGATCCAGACCTCGCTGCTCGGCCTCGAGAAGCGCGAAAAGATCCTGAAGGACAAGGACCTCGAGCTGGCCAAGGCAGAGATGCCGGCGGTGTTCGAGAAGTTCCGTCAGTTCAAGCAGTTCTCCGATGCCGGTTCGGCGAACCGCAACTGGAACGACACGACCAACCTCGTCGTGACCGACCAGGCGGCCCTGCAGATCATGGGTGACTGGGCCCGTGGCGAGTTCGGTGTCGCCGGTGAGAAGGCCGGCGTCGATTACGCTTGTCTGGCTCTGCCGATCGATCACCCGACCGTCTCCACCGGCGGCGACATCTTCCTGTTCCCCAAGCAGTCGGATCCGGCTGTCGAAGCGGCTCAGCTGAAGATGGCTTCCATGATGGTCAACCCGCAGGTCCAGGCGCTGTTCAACAACGCCAAGGGCTCCATGCCGATCCGTGACGACGTCGATATGTCGCTCGCTGACGACTGCATGAAGCGCGGCCTCGAGATCATCAAGGACCCGGCGAACATTGCCGTGGATGCCGGCCGCTGGCAGTCGAACGACACCACCGGTCAGATGAACGACCTCGTCGCCCAGTTCTGGGCTGACGACACGATGACTGCCGCGGCAGCCGCCGAGCAGTACGTGACGATCCTCCAGAACGCCGACTGATCTGGTGCTATGATGTCCGGGCGGTGCCAAAAGCACCGCCCGGCTCTTTTTTCGGCGTATCCGGGTGGGCAGGGGATCCGGTGCCGGTTGTTTCAACAACGCGGGGAGTGAACCATGACCCAGATCGCCGAACCGGGCGAGCGAGCGGCGCCTGGTTTTGCCGGCACAGCAGCGGAGCACAAACCGCGCACGCGCCGGAAATTCAACATTCAGTCAGTGCTGGGCACCACGCCGATGATCGTCACGGCGGTCGGGGTGTTCGTGATCTGCATCATCTTTTCGATCATCTGGTCGTTCACCAATTCCAAGTTGTTCCCGAACTTCAACTTCATTGGCCTGGCTCAGTACGAGCGGCTGTGGGCGAACGATCGGTGGAACATCTCGGTCCGCAACCTCGCCGTGTTCGGCGTGTTGTCGATCGGCGTCAGCATGGTGTTCGGCTACCTGCTCGCGGTCTTCATGGATCAGCGCATCAAGCAGGAAGATCTGTTCCGCTCGATTTTCCTCTATCCGTTCGCCATGTCGCTGGTCGTTACCGGCCTCGTCTGGCAGTGGATGTTCGACCCCAATCTCGGCATCCAGTCCGCCGTACGCCAGCTTGGCTGGACGAACTTCGAGTTCGCGCCGCTGGTAAAGCAGGAGACTGCGCTCTACGGCCTCGTGCTCGGCGGGTTGTGGAACGGCGTCGGGGTGACCATGGCCATTCTGCTGGCGGGCCTCCGCGGTGTCGACTCCGAGATCTGGAAGGCCGCCAAGGTTGATGGCATCCCGACCTGGAAGACCTACCTGTTCATCGTGTTGCCGATGATGAAAGGCGCCGTAGCGACCGCCTTCATCCTGCAGATGACCGGCATCGTGCGCGTCTTCGACATTGTCATCGCCATGACCCAGGGCGGACCGGGCGTTTCGACCCAGATGCCGGCCGTCTACGTCATCCAGCACATCACCGACCGCGTGAACGTCGGCCAGGGTATGGCCGCCGCGACGATGATGTTGTTGCCGGTCATGCTTCTCATCGCCGTGCAGTACCTGCTGCGCTGGAACGCAAATCGCAAGGCGGGCAGGGCATAATGACCACTGAAGCCATCTCACCGGGCCTTTCTGCCGGCACGCTCTCCGGACCGCGCGGCCCCAAGCCCAAGACCGTCACCATCGGACGGATCGGCGTCTACGCCTTCCTCATCATCTCGGCCGTCTTCTTCCTGATGCCGCTTTGGGTGATGATCGTGACGTCGCTGAAGACGATGCCGGAAATCCGCGAAGGGCACCTGTTCAACTGGCCGGCGCTCCTCACCTTCGACCCGTGGCTCAAAGCCTGGGACACCGCCTGTACCGGCCGCGACTGCAACGGCCTGAAGCCTGGCTTCTGGAACTCGGTGAAGATCACTGCGCTCTCGGTGCCGGTCTCTATCGTCATCGCCATGATCAACGGCTACGCCCTGAGCTTCTGGAAGTACAAGGGTTCCGAGCTGCTGTTCGGCATCCTGATCTTCGGCGCCTTCGTGCCGTTTCAGGTGGTGATCTATCCGCTGATCATCGGGCTCTCGAAGGTGGGGCTGTTCGCGACGCTCCCGGGCATCGTGGTCGTCCATACCATCTTCGGCATGCCGATCCTGACGCTGCTCTACCGCAACTTCTTCGCCTCGCTGCCGATCGAGCTGTTCAAGGCAGGCCGCGTTGACGGGGCAGGGTTCTGGGGCATCTTCTTCCGCATCATGCTGCCGATGTCGGTGCCGATCACCATCGTCGCCATCATCCTGCAGGTTACCGGCATCTGGAACGACTTCCTGTTCGGCACGGTCTTCGCCGGCCGCGAGAACATGCCGATGACGGTGCAGCTCAACAACATCGTCACCACCACGACCGGTACCCGCGAATACAACGTGAACATGGCTGCAACCATCCTCACGGCAGCGGTTCCGCTGGTGGTCTATTTCATCTCGGGTAAATGGTTCGTCCGCGGCATCGCCGCCGGTGCGGTGAAGGGGTAATCCTCAATGACGACTAGCGTTTCCATCAAGGATCTCAGCCTCAACTTCGGTAATGTGAAGGTCCTCGAGTCTCTCGATCTCGAGGTCGCACAGGGCGAGTTCATCGTGCTGCTCGGGCCTTCGGGCTGCGGCAAGTCCACGCTGCTGAACTGCATTGCTGGCCTGCTCGATGTTTCCGACGGGCAGATCTTCATTTCCGGCAAGAACGTCACCTGGGACGAGCCCAAGGACCGTGGCATCGGCATGGTGTTCCAGTCCTACGCGCTCTACCCGCAGATGACGGTCGAAAAGAACCTGTCGTTCGGCCTGCGCGTTGCCCGCATGCCGAAGGCCGAGGTCGATGCCCGCGTCAAGCGCGCCTCGGAAATCCTGCAGATCGAGCCGCTCTTGCAGCGCAAGCCCGTCGAACTCTCCGGCGGCCAGCGCCAGCGTGTCGCCATCGGCCGCGCCCTGGTGCGCGATGTCGATGTGTTCCTGTTCGACGAGCCGCTTTCCAACCTCGATGCCAAGCTCCGCAACGACCTGCGCATCGAGATCAAGCGGCTGCACGCCCGGCTCAAGAACACCATGATCTACGTCACGCACGACCAGATCGAGGCGATGACCCTGGCCGACCGCATCGCCATCATGAAGAATGGCGTGATCCAGCAGCTGGCCGACCCGCACACCATCTACAACAAGCCGGTCAACCTGTTCGTCGCCGGCTTCATCGGCTCSCCCTCGATGAATTTCATCAAGGGCGATCTCAGTGGCACTACGCTCAGCGTCGATGGCCAGGCCAACATCCCGCTTGGCAACTACCAGTTCGCCAACCAGACCAATGGCGCATCGATCCTCGGCATTCGGCCCGAGCACATCGCTGTCGGCGAGGAAGCGCGGAAAATGCCGGTGCAGATGGAATCGGAGATCGAGATCGTCGAGCCGATGGGTGCCGATACCGTCGCCTGGACCAAGATCGCCGGGCAGTCGCTCACCTTCCGCGCTGCCGCCGAAGTACATCTCGAGCCGGGCCAGAAGGTCCTGATCGGTTTCGATCCGGGTCGTGGTTCCGTCTTCAACGCAGCGAGCGGCAACCGCATCTGACCTTTCGGCTCATTGAGCTTACCGGACGCGTAGCGGCCCGCCGAACGGGCTGCTACGAACCGCGATAAATCAGCACTGCGCCGCCCCGGCAACGACCGGGGCGGTGGCTTTACGGAGCGCTTTCAGGAAGAGTTGCAGACTTTTCCGGGGTCGAAAGCGCGACAAACCGAGGATCGAGTGCATCTCACCGTTTCAGCGAAACGGAGAAGTGCACGAGTGGAGGAGACATCTGTTGGACTTTTCTTTTCAGCTCTACAGCGCGCGGAATTTCCCGCCGCTGGACAGCGTGCTCGGGCGTCTCGCCAAACTCGGCTACAAGCAGGTCGAGGGTTTTGGCGGGCTCTATGCCGAGCCCGATAGCCTCGCCGCATCGTTGAAGCAGCACGGCCTCACCATGCCGACCGGCCATTTCGGCCTCGCCCAGCTCAAGGATACCGAGGCCGCGCTGAAGATCGCAGAAACGCTCGGCATGAGGTTCCTCTATTGCCCGGCGGTCCCCAAGGAGGAGCGCGAGGCAGGGCAGGGCGACAGCAAGTGGATCGAGCTCGGCGAGACCCTCGCCAAGCTCGGCGAAGCCTTCCGCCGACGCGGTTTCGGTTTCGGCTGGCACAACCATGATTTCGAGTTCCGCCCCACCGCCACCGGCAAGCTGCCGATGGACCTCATCCTCGACACCGCGCCCAACAATGATTGGGAAATGGATGTCGCCTGGGTGGTGAAGGGCGGCCAGGATCCGATCGAGTGGATCAAGAAGCATGGCCGCCGCATCAACGCCGTGCACGTCAAGGACATCGCTCCCGCCGGGGAGAATGCCAACGAAGACGGCTGGGCCGATGTCGGCCATGGCACGCTCGACTGGCCGGCGCTCTCGGACGCCGTCAAAGCCCACACCAACGCCCGCTATTGGGTGATGGAACACGACAACCCCGCCGACGTCGACCGCTTCGCATCCCGTTCGATCGCCGCCGTCACCGCCTGGAAGTGAAAGAGGCCACATAATGGATATCGGTTTTCAGCTGTTCAGCGCCCGCAATTACCCGCTCGCGGACGTGCTCAAGAAGGTCGCCGCGCTCGGCTACACCCACGTTGAGGGTTACGGTTCGCTCTACACCGACCCGCAGGCGCTGAAGGCGCAGCTCGATGCCAACGGCCTCACCATGCCGACCGCGCATGTGAGCCTCGGCGACCTCGAGGATACTTCGAAGACCCTGAAGCTCGCTGAGACGCTCGGCATCAAGGTCGTCGTCTGCCCTTGGCTCGCCCCCACCGATCGGCCCACCTCGGCTGATGGCTGGAAGAAGTTCGGCGACCGGCTGCAGAAGATCGGCAAGCCCTTCCAGGATGCCGGCCTCACCTTCGGCTACCACAACCACGAGTTCGAGTTCATCTCGTATGACGGCAAATACGCCATGGACTGGCTGCTCGAGGCCGCCCCGGCCGTGAACGTCGAGGCCGACGTCGCCTGGATCGTCCGCGGCAAGGCCGACCCTGCGACCTGGCTGCCCAAGTTCGGCGATCGCATCGTCGCCGTACACGTCAAGGATATCGCGCCAGCCGGCCAGAACGCCGATGAAGATGGCTGGGCCGATGCCGGCCAGGGCGTCGTGCCGTGGAAGACGCTGTGGCCGATCATCCGCACTGAGACCAAGGCGCAGTACTTCGTCGCCGAGCACGATAACCCCAATGACATCGACCGCTTTGCTTCGCGCTCGATCACCTTCATCAAGACTCTCGGAGCCTAAGATCATGGCAAAGACCTATGGCGTCGGCATCATGGGTGCCGGCAACATCTCGTCCGCCTACCTGCGCCTCGCGCCGCTGTTCAGGAACCTCGAAGTCCGCGCCATCGCCGACATCATTCCCGAGGCCGCACAGAAGCGGGCAGGGGAGTACAATGTCGCGGCGCAGACCCCCGATGAGCTGCTGAAGAACTCCGAGATCGACGTGATCGTGAACCTCACGATCCCCTCGACCCACTTCTCGATTTCGAAGGACATCCTCTCGGCCGGCAAGCACGCCTATTCCGAGAAGCCGTTCGTCCTCAGCGTCGAAGAGGGCATTCAGCTCAAGGCACTGGCCGAGGAGCACAAGCTCAAGGTCGGCTCCGCGCCCGATACCTTCCTCGGCGGCGCGCATCAGCAGGCCCGCTCGATCATCGACTCGGGCAAGCTCGGCAAGATCGCCTCGGGCACCATGCACGTACTGAGCCGCGGCATGGAGCACTGGCATCCCAACCCGGATTTCTTCTTCCAGCCCGGCGGGGGGCCGATCCTCGATCTCGGCCCTTACTACATCACCGACCTGATCAGCCTCGTCGGTCCGATCAAGCGCGTCACCGCGTTCACCGGCTCGGCCCGGGCCGAGCGTGAGGTGACCACCGAGGGCTCGCCGTTCAAGGGCACGTTCATCAAGGTCGGCACCCCGACCACGATCCACGCCATCCTCGAATTCCACTCGGGCGCCATCATCACCCTGGGCGCCAGCTGGGACGTTTCCAGCCATGGCCACCATAATATCGAGCTCTACGGCACCGAAGGTTCGGTCTATGTGCCCGATCCGAACTTCTTCAACGGCGACGTGACCATCACCGATCGCGCCGGCACCAAGGAGAAGGTGACCCCTTGGGATCACCCGTTCGGCAAGGCCAACCAGGATCTCGACAAGCCCAACCCGCGCGCCAACTACCGCAATGCCGGCCTGAGCGACATGATGGACTCGATCGAGACCGGCAAGAAGGCGCGCTGCGATCTCGATGTGGCGCTGCATGCCGTCGACGTCATGACCTCGATCCTCCGTGCCGGCGAAACCGGCCAGGTGATCACGCTGCAGACCACCTGCGAGCGCCCTGCCGCCCTCGGCATCGAAGAAGCCCGCGCCCTGCTGCGCTGAGCCCTTGTCGCCATCCAGTGTTGAAGAGGCCCGGGTGTCACCCGGGCCTCTTTCGTTCGGCGATCACCAGTCACCACCGACCCCGGTCCCAACCACCAAGTCATTCCCGCGAAAGCGGGAACCTCCGTTTTCGCGCCCACGGCACGATCGCAGACGGAGATCCCTGGCCGTCGAGGCGGAGTAGGGCGGGGGAGGGCTCGGTGCGACCCGAACCGTCACCTCGCGGCTTGCCGCCTCAGCGCCGCACCAGCGTGTGCAACGACTCGAACCGTGCCTTGGGTTGGATACCCTTGGGCAGGTTGGGTGCGACGTGCTGGGCAAAGAAGCGCCCTGCATCTTCGCGGCTCTCCCACACCTCCACGATCCGCCAGCCGCCCTCGGTGGCGTGGGCCGAGTGCATCAGGAAGCCCTGGGCGTCCGCATAGTGCGGCTGCACGGTTTCGAGCACCCGCTCATAGCCTTCGACGCTCTGGCCTGCGACGTCCGAAATCATCATGATTGCCATGTTTGTCTCCTTCAGCCTGAGAACCCGCCATTGCGCAGGAATTCTTCCTCGGCGCCGGTGGCCTCGCGGCCAAGGATCGGGTTGCGGTGGGGGAAGCGCCCGAACTGCTCGATCACTGCCCGGTACTTTCTCGCGTGATCGGTATAGGGCGAGCCCATGTGTTCCAGCAGCTCGCCGCCGCGCACGTGGTCGGCCAGGCTCTCGGAATGGCCGAACGGGATGTACATGAACAACCTGAGCTCGAGATCGATCATCAGGTCTTGACCCCAACTGGTCGCCAGCATCGCGATGCGCCGCGCATGGGTGTCGGTGGCGTAAGCCTTGGGCGTGCCGCGGAAGGCATTGCGGGGGAACTGGTCGAGCAGGATGAGCAGTGCCAGTGAACCGCGCGCCGTACCGGTCCAATGGTCGAGTTGCCCCTTGGCGGCGAGCTCATAGAGCGCGATGTAGCTCTCGGTGAACAGCGCATCGAAGGCGGCGTCCTTGGCGAACCACAGCTCGCGCCCCGCCTTGCGCCAGAATGCGATCAGCTGCAGCGCCTCGTCGGGTGTCTCGTTGGAGAACTGAGCCAGCATCATTTCCCACTCTCCTCGCGCGCCGCCGACGGTGTGGTGGGTGCCGGCAAGCGAAGCGTCGTGGGCGGTGTGCGCTTCGGCTTCGAGATATTGTGGCGCGCGGCCCAGCGGTCGCCGATCATCATGAAGGTCAGGTACATCAGAGAAAGTCCTCAGGTTGCCCACCCGCGGCGTCGGGATGCCCGATTGCCGGGTCGTGAATCCAGTGATATGAATGCATCGATATGCTGCACCAGATTGATCTATCTCGTACCGACCTGAATCTGCTCGTGCTTTTCGAAGTCGTGCTGCAGGAGCTGCATGTCGGCAGGGCTGCGCAGCGTCTCAACCTATCGCCCTCGGCGGTCAGCCACGGCCTCGGCCGGCTACGCGCACAGCTCAATGATCCGTTGTTTCTCAAGACCCCGCGCGGCGTTGTGCCCACCGAGCGAGCCCTCGGTCTGGCCGAGCCGATCGCCGAAATTCTGGCGCGGGTCCGGCAGGTGGTTTCGTCGGCCGAACCTTTCGATCCGCGGACGTCGCGCCGCCGCTTCATGATCGGCTCGCCCGACGGAAGCGCCATTGCGCCGCTGCCGGCTCTGCTCGCTGAGCTCTCGGCAAAGGCGCCGGGCATCGATATCGGCACACGGCAGATCATGCCGGACGTCAGCCGCGCCCGACCATGGGAGGCCGTGTTCGAGGAACTGGACTCCCGCAGTGTCGATCTCGCCGCGGTAACCTTCGGCGAGGTGCCGTCCCGGTTCGTGTCGCGCCCGCTCTACCACGGCGACTTCGCCGTCGTTGCCCGCCAGGGCCACCCGTTCCTCGACGATCCCTCACTCGATGCCTATTGCGCAGCCAACCACGTCATGGTCTCGGCGCGGGGCGATGTCGGCAGCTACACCAGCGACGTACTAGCCGGGCTCGGCCGCAGCCGCCGGGTGCAACTCACCGTGACGCACTTCATCGTGGCGCTTGCCGCCATCGCTGAAACCGACCTCATCGGCACCATCCCGGTGCCTGTGGTCAGTGCCTATGCCCGCCGCTTCGGCCTCGGCACCGCGCCGGTGCCGTTCGACCAGGGCGATCCCAGCTTCGTCCATCTGGTCGCGCCGCGCGCCGGCCTGATGGATGCGGGTCTGGTCTGGTTGATGGATACCATCGAGCGTTTGGTGCTCGAGAGCCTCGGGCCCTGAGCAGAGGCCGCAAAACCCTGCTGGTTTCCGTTCGCCGTCACCTTGACAGTTCCGAGCCGAGCATGAAGGTAGCTGCCGACATGTCAGCGGCGGCCCGGCTCAACCCATCTCTCGAACCATTGGCGGGCAGGGCGTCCCACTGACTTGAGGTACGTGCACAAGCGACGGCGGAACCGCGCCGTTCCAAGGGAGGTATTCTGATGCGCACCATCAAAGGGCCGGCGATTTTCCTCGCCCAGTTCGCGGGCGACAAGGCCCCGTTCGACACGCTCGACCACATCTGTGCCTGGGCGGCCGACCTCGGCTACAAGGGCGTGCAGATCCCGACCTGGCTGACCCATTTCGTCGACGTCGAGAAGGCAGCGACCTCCAAGACCTATGCCGACGAGGTGAAGGGCACCGTTCAGAGCCACGGCCTCGAGATCGCCGAGCTCGCCAGCCACATCATCGGCCAGCTCGTCGCCGTGCACCCGGCCTATGACACGCTCTCCGACGGCTTCGCCATCCCGGAAGTGCGCGGCAATCCGAAGGCGCGGCAGGAATGGGCGGTAAAGCACCTCAAGGCTTGCGCCGCGGCATCGAAGAACCTCGGCCTCAAGGCGCACGCTACCTTCTCCGGTGCGCTGGCCTGGCCCTACCTCTATCCGTTCCCGCAGCGTCCGGCCGGTCTGGTCGAAGAGGCCTTCGATGAGCTGGCCCGGCGCTGGACCCCGATCCTCGACGAGTTCGACAGGCACGGCGTCGACGTCTGCTACGAGATCCACCCGAGCGAGGACCTGTTCGACGGCGCGACCTATGAGATGTTCCTCGAGCGGGTGAACAACCACCCGCGCGCCAACCTGCTCTATGATCCCAGCCACTTCGTGCTGCAGCAGCTCGACTACCTGCAGTACATCGATTTCTATCACGAGCGGATCCGGATGTTCCACGTCAAGGACGCCGAGTTCAACCCGACCGGCCGGCAGGGTGTCTATGGCGGCTTCCAGTCCTGGGTGAACCGGGCAGGGCGCTTCCGCTCGCTCGGCGATGGCCAGGTGGATTTCGCCGGTATTTTCTCGAAGCTCAGCGCCTACGGTTTCGACGGCTGGGCGGTGCTCGAGTGGGAATGCGCCATCAAGTCGGCGGAGCAGGGCGCGGCCGAGGGCGCGCCGTTCATCCAGAGCCACATCATCAATGTCACCGAGAAGGCGTTTGACGACTTCGCCGCGTCGGGCACCGACAAGGCGGCCAACCGCAAGATTCTCGGTCTGAGCTAAGCACTGGGGCAACCCCACACGCGGTGTCATCCCGGCGCAGACCGGGATCCATCCTGAGATATCTCTCACCCACACGGTGAGCTGAAGCAGCTCAGGATGGGCCCCAGCCTTCGCCGGGGTGACGCGGTGGGTGGGGTGACATCCCGTCAATGGAACTGAGGGAGTAAGAAAATGGCAGAGAACGGCGCTCCGCGCATTCGCCTGGGCATGGTCGGTGGCGGCACCGGTGCTTTCATCGGCTACGTCCACCGTGTCGCCGCTCGCATCGACGGCGATTATGAACTGGTCGCTGGCGCCCTGTCGTCCAACGCGGCAACGGCGCTCGAGAGCGGCAAGAACCTCGGCCTCGCCGAGGACCGCATCTACACTTCGTACGAGGAAATGGCCGCCAGGGAATCCGCCCGCAAGGACGGTATCCAGGCGGTCTCCATCGTTACGCCCAACCACGTGCATTTCGGCCCAGCCAAGGCCTTCCTCGAGGCCGGCATCCACGTCATCTGCGACAAGCCGCTGACCTCGACGCTGGACGATGCGCGAGCGCTGGCGGCAATCAAGCCCAAGAAGGGTGCAAAATTCCTCCTCACCCACAACTACACCGGCTATCCGCTGGTGCGGCAGGCGCGTGAGCTGGTGAAATCCGGGGCCCTGGGCAAGATCCGCGTCGTGCAGGTGGAATACCCGCAGGACTGGCTGACCAATGCCGCCGACCCCGGCAACAAGCAGGCGTCCTGGCGTACCGACCCCAAGCGCTCCGGCGCCGGCGGCGCCATCGGCGATATCGGCACCCACGCCTATAACCTCGCGCGCTTCGTCACCGGGCTGAAGACCGAGGCGGTCAGCGCCGAGCTCACCAGCTTCGTCAAGGGGCGTAAGCTCGATGACGACGTGCAGATCAAGCTCAGGTTCCAGGGCGGCGCCAAGGGCATGCTGTGGGCCAGCCAGGTCGCCGTGGGCTCGGAGAACGGCCTGCAGCTGCGCGTCTATGGCGAAAAGGCCGGCCTCGAGTGGCGGCAGGATAACCCGAACTACATGTGGTTCACCGAGTTCGGCAAACCCAAGCAGTTGCTGACCCGCGGCGGCGCCATCTCCGCTCCGCCCGCTGCCGCGATGAACGTCCGCATCCCGGGCGGGCACCCGGAGGGCTATCTCGAGGCTTTCGCCACGCTCTACAGCCAGTTCGCCCAGGTGATCCGCGGCGAAGGTAAGGATGTCGCCGGGCTGCTCCCCAGCCTTGCCGACGGCGTCGAAGGCATGGAGTTCATCATGGCCTCCGTCGCCTCGTCGAAGGCCGACGGCAAGTGGACCAAGCTCAGCGAGGTTTGAGCCGGGCGTTATCGAGATCGCGGCCCCACCCCACCCTTAATCCCTCCCCATCAAGGGGAGGGAAGGGCGATAGAACCGAAATGCCGGTAATGGCGTCTCCCTCCCCTCAGGGCGCTACCGCGTCCCCTTGTGGGGAGGGATCAAGGGTGGGGGGCCACAGCCGCGATGCTGGCCGTTACACCCAAGCCACCACCGCCCCCCAGATCAGCACCAGCCCTGACGCGGTCAGCCCGACCAGCACAACGCGTCGAAACCCCACTGTCGTCAGCCGCTTGAACACCAGCACGCCGAGGATGGCGAACGGCACCAGCACCACGCCGGTCAGTGCCAGGGCGCCGAGCATCTCGGCTTCGAGCGTCCCGGCGATCAGGTAGACGGTCAGCGTTGCCGTGTGCATGGCGATATTGAAGCCCTGCAGCACGCCGCGCTGCTCGTCCTTGCTCCAGCCGCGCAGTGTCGTCCACAGCGTCGGTACCGGACCCGAGATTGCCGCCATGCCGCCGAGCACTCCGCCGATCCAGCCGATTGCCGTGTCGGCCACCCCTCCGCCCCAACTGAACCGGAGGTCGGGCCGCAGCAGCAGCATCAGTGGGCAATAGGCGACAAGGAACAGCCCTAGTCCGAACTTGAACAGATTTGGGTCGGCCGCACCTACCAACTGCGCACCGATCGGCACGCCGATCAGTCCGCCGATGATGAACGGCAGCGCCGCCTTCGCGCTGAAGCCGCGCCACACGAAGGGCAGCGTCACCAGTTGCCCGACCAGCGAACCGAACACCGACAGCACCACCGCCAGCCGGGGATCGACGCCCCATGCCCACACCGACAGCGCCACCAGCGCGAAGGCAAAGCCGGAAACGCCCTGCGCAAACCCGGCCAAAGCCGCGCCGACGGCGATCAACACCAGCATCTGGTCCATCGTGCTACCGGCGCCTGTTCGGCCGGCCGGTCGCGCTGGCGGGCGCCACCGAACGATCCATCCGCTCGACCTTGAATCCTGCTTCGCCGAGCAGTGTTGGCACGCCGACCGGGCCGGCGAGGTGTCCCGCGCCGACCACGATCATGGCGTCCTCGTTGTTCGCCAGCATCTCAGCGATCTCGGTGGTCCAGCGGCGGTTACGATCGCCCAGCATGCGCCGATAGGTCGGCGAGTCGACCGGCCCGAGCGCCGCATTCATCGTGCGCGCCAGCGCTTCGACGTCGCCGGCGTGCCACAGGTCGGCCAAGGCGCCCAGGCCCTGGTCGGGGCTGTCGCTCGCCGCAATGGTGCGCATCAGCGAGGTGACCTGTTCGGCATCGGGCAGTCCTGCGAACAGCCGGAACTGCGTTTCCGCTGTTTCCAGCTCGCGCCGCCGGTCCTCGGCAATTTCGTCGAGCAGCACCAGCTCGACGCCGGCCTGCTGCGTCATCGCGCTTTCGCCACCACCGCCTGCCGAAAGGCTCATGCTCATCAGCGTCAGGTCCGCCATCCATGGCCGCATCGGCTCGATCAGGTCGCGCAGCAAGCCGTGCTCATCGAGGAAGGCCTGCAGCGTGTCCTGCTGTTCGCCGGTCAGGTAGTCGCTGAGCTGCCGCCCGTCCCGGTTCATGCCATAGAGCATCGATAGTCGGGTGAACGTGGCGTAGGCGTCCACGTCCAGCACCATCTCGAAATAGACGTGCTCGGCCTCGGCGAGCGCTGCGTCGAAGCGTGGCGTCCGCCAGTCCCGGTCCTTGTCGAGAATGTGGATGGAGCCGAACAGCCAGACGGAGCTGTCGGCATCGCTGACCCGCCACAGGGCAGGGGCCGCCGGCGTTGCGGCGGGAGCGAGCCCGGCCAGCAACGACAGCAGCAACAGGGTGCGGCGGAGGAATGCCCTCATCGCCGCGGGCCCTTAATGGGTCCAGGGCGTTTTGCGATCGGAGCGGAAATTGTCCGAGTAGGTGGTGCGCTTCACCGTCGGCTTGTGGTCGGGCAGCACCTGGTAGGCAATGCCGTTCTTGTGCGCATAGGCCTCAGCTTCTTCGAGGGTGTCGAAGGTGAGGCGAATCTGCGCCCGCGTATCGGTGCTCGAGGTGTAGCCCATCAGGGGCTCGATTTCGCGCGGGGCGGCCGGCTCATGCACCAGGATCCATTCCTTGGACTTGCCCCGGCCGGACTGCATGGCATTGGGCGCAGGCCGGTAGATTCGTGCCGTCATCGTTACTTCGAGTCCTGTTGTCCGAATTGGACTAACTCATAGGGGTTTCTGGGCGCTCTTTCGAGTCCTTCTGTTCCCCTCGAGATCGGAAGAACTCGATCAGGTAAGTCGGGGCTCCGGGCTCCGGGCGGACGGTGATGCGCTGTCCAGGCGCGATGCCCACGAGTGCGTCGAACGGGTCGGCTGCAAGCGGCCCGCCCAGCCCTTCGACAACCGTCCTGCCGCCAAACACCAGCACCGTTTCGGCGGCCACCCCTGCGATGGAGAAGGTCCCATCCTGATGCAACCGACGCATCCTATGCGTGAACCACCCGCGCCGTGTCATCGCATTGAGGTCGGTCGTTTCGCCTTCGAGGACACTAGCGTGCACGGGCACTTCGCCGGCGAAGGAGAACGGTTCGCTGTGGTCGGTTACAGAGACCGTACGATCGGGCAGTCGCAGCGCGATGCCGCGTCCGCTCAGGACGGCGATCGTCCGGTCGATCCCGACGAATGTCGAGAACGGGCCGTCGGCATTGACCGTGGCGATGCTGAGGCGCCACAGGAAGTCGGACCCGGCGCCGGCGTCGTGGCGCGCGGCAACCTCGCGGGTAACGCCACCGCCGTTTCGCCAGGGCGTGACGGGCAGGTCCTCGAACCGGGTGAGCCGCATGGCGTCCTCAGCCAAGGATACCGGGGAGGTCGAGCCCCTTCTTGCGTGCGACATCGAGGGCGATTTCGTAGCCGGCATCGGCGTGCCGCATCACGCCGGTCGCCGGATCGTTCCACAGTACGCGTTCCAGCCGGCGGGCCGCATCGTCGGTGCCGTCGGCACAGATCACCATGCCGGCATGCTGTGAAAAACCCATGCCGACGCCGCCGCCATGGTGGAGCGAGACCCAGGTTGCGCCCGACGCGGTGTTGAGCAGCGCGTTCAGCAGCGGCCAGTCCGAAACCGCGTCGGAGCCATCCTGCATCGCCTCGGTCTCGCGGTTCGGCGAGGCCACGGAACCCGAATCGAGGTGGTCGCGGCCGATGACCACGGGCGCCTTCAGTTCGCCGCTGCGGACCATCTCGTTGAAGGCGAGGCCCAGGCGGTGACGGTCGCCGAGGCCGACCCAGCAGATGCGCGCCGGCAGGCCCTGGAACGCGATGCGCTCCCGCGCCATGTCCAGCCAGTTGTGGAGGTGCGTATTGCCCGGCGTCAGCTCGCGCACCTTGGCGTCGGTCTTGTAGATGTCTTCGGGGTCGCCCGAGAGCGCCGCCCAGCGGAACGGGCCGATGCCGCGGCAGAACAGCGGGCGGATATAGGCCGGCACGAAGCCCGGGAAGGCAAAGGCGTTCTCAAGTCCTTCGTCCTTGGCGACCTGGCGGATATTGTTGCCGTAGTCGAGCGTCGGAATGCCCCGGTCCCAGAAGGCCAGCATCGCCTCGACATGTTCGCGCATCGAGGCGCGCGCTGCCTTCTCGACCACCTTGGGGGCGCTCTCGCGCTTCTCGCGCCATTCGGCCATGCTCCAGCCCTTGGGCAGGTAGCCGTTGATCGGGTCATGCGCCGACGTCTGGTCGGTGACGAGGTCGGGGCGAATGCCGCGGCGCACCATCTCCGGCAGGATTTCGGCGGCGTTCCCGAGCAGGCCCACCGATTTCGCCTCGCCGGCTTTGGTCCAGCGCGCGATCATCTCGAGCGCCTCGTCCAGCGTTGTCGCCTTCTCGTCCAGGTAGCGGGTGCGGAGGCGGAAATCGATCGAGTCCGGGTTGCACTCGACGGCGAGGCAGGAGGCGCCGGCCATGACGGCGGCGAGCGGCTGGGCTCCGCCCATCCCGCCAAGGCCCGCGGTGAGGATCCACTTGCCCCTGAGGTTGCCGTCATAGTGCTGGCGGCCGGCTTCGACGAACGTCTCGTAGGTGCCCTGCACGATGCCCTGGGTGCCGATATAGATCCACGAGCCGGCGGTCATCTGGCCGTACATGGCCAGGCCCTTCTTATCGAGCTCGTTGAAGTGATCCCAGGTCGCCCAGTGCGGCACGAGGTTAGAGTTGGCGATCAGCACGCGCGGCGCATCCGCGTGGGTGCGGAACACCCCAACGGGCTTCCCCGACTGGACCAGCAGGGTCTGGTCGGCCTCGAGCTTTTCGAGAGCTGCGACGATGCGATCGAAATCCTGCCAGGTGCGAGCCGCCCGGCCGATGCCGCCATAGACCACCAGTTCGTTGGGGTTCTCGGCGACATCGGGGTCGAGGTTGTTCATCAGCATGCGGAGCGGCGCCTCGGTGAGCCAGCTCCTGGCCCGCAACTGGGTGCCGCGAGGGGCACGGACTTCTCGAATGTTGTGGCGGGGATCGGTCATGGCTTTGCTTCCGCGAGAGAGGGGGCAAGCGCCTCAAGGCGCTGCAGCATTTCGCCCAGCTGGGCGCGCAGGCGTTCCGACTTGCTGGGGTCGAGTTCGAAGGGCGGCGCTTCTGCAACGAGGTGCGTGGCCTGCGCCAGTTCGAGTTGGATCGTCTGCACGCCGCCGGCCGGGTTGCTGTAGTGGCGTGTCGTCCAGCCGCCCTTGAAGCGGCCGTTGAGCACCGAGCTGTAGCCCTCGGCCGCCCGCGCGACGTCGTAGACGGCGGCTTCGACGGCGGGTGCACAGGACTTTCCGTCAGCCGTGCCGACGTTGAAATCCGGCAGCGTGCCCTGAAACAGGAACGGGATGTTGGAGCGGATCGAGTGGCAATCGAACAGGATGGCGACGCCGTGCGCCGCGCGGACCCGCTCGACTTCGGCCGTCAGCGCCGCGTGGTAAGGGGCGTGGAACACCGCCAGCCGCCGCTCAATCTCGGCAGCGTCGGCGAAGCCGCCTTCGGCCCAGATCGGTACCCCGTCGAAGTCGGTTTCGGGGACGAGGCCAGTGGTGTTCTGGCCCGGATAAAGGCTGACGCCGGTGGGATCGCGACCCACATCGATGACATAACGGTGGTGGGTGGCGCGGATGGTCGAGGCGCCCGGCAGCAGGCCGCGATAGAGTTGGTGGATGTGCCAATCCGTGTCCGCGAGGATTTTGCCGTTGTCGTTCAGCCGATCCTGGATCTCGGGCGGCACGCAGGTCCCGGTATGCGGGAATGCCAGGATGACGGGCGAGGTGCCCCGGTGGAGCTCGAAGATCTCCATCAGTGCGCCAGCCCCGGCAGGATGCCAGGTCCGATGGCGCTGGCGAGGCCACCATTGGCGACCAGCGTCACGGCGGCGGCGATGTCGGGCGCCATGTAGCGGTCTTCCTCGAGTTCGGGGACGACAGCGCGAAGCGCCGAGCGAGCCTTGATCAGTTCGGTGCCCGTCTGCAGCGGCGCCCGGCAATCGACACCCTGCGTCGCCGTCAGCGCCTCGATGCCGATAATGCCGAACAGGTTCTCGGTCATCTGCAGCAACCGGCGCGCCCCGTGGCAGGCCATCGAGACATGGTCTTCCTGGTTGGCCGAGGTGGGGGTGGAGTCGACCGAGGCCGGATGGGCCATCTGTTTGTTCTCGCTCATCAGCGCCGCCGAGGTGACCTCGGCAATCATCAGGCCGGAATTGAGCCCTGGCTTCTTGGCGAGGAACGCCGGCAGCCCGTAGGAGAGGGCCGGATCGACCAGCAAGGCGATGCGCCGCTGCGCAATGGCGCCGATCTCGCACACCGCGATGGCGATCTGATCGGCCGCGAAGGCCACCGGCTCGGCGTGGAAATTGCCGCCCGACACCACGCTGCCATCGGACAACACCAGGGGGTTGTCGGTGACGGCGTTGGCCTCGATCTCAAGAGTCTGCCCGGCGTTGCGAAGCAGGTCGAGGCAGGCGCCATCGACCTGCGGCTGGCAGCGAATGCAGTAGGGATCCTGGACCCGTTCGTCACCTTCGACATGGCTCTCGCGAATGGCTGAGCCGGCGAGCAGCGTGCGGAGCGCCGCTGCCGCATCGATCTGGCCCTGGTGCCCCCTGAGGGTATGGATATCGGGATGGAAGGGCGCGGAAGAGCCCATCGCGGCGTCGGTCGACATGGCGCCGGTGATCAACGCCGCCTGGGCGGCGCGATGCGCGCGGAACAACCCGGCAAGTGCCAGCGCCGTCGAGGTCTGCGTGCCGTTGATCAGCGCCAGGCCCTCCTTGGCGGCGAGCACCACCGGGGTAAGCCCGGCCCGCTCAAGCGCCTCGCGGCCACCAACGCGTTCGCCGCGATAGAACGCCTCGCCCTCGCCGATCATCACCGCCGTCATATGCGCCAGCGGCGCCAGGTCGCCAGAGGCGCCGACCGACCCCTTTTCCGGGATCAGCGGGATGACGCCGCGCGCCAGCATGGCTTCGATCAGCCGGATGAGCTCGATCCGCACGCCGGATGCACCGCGCCCCAGCGACACCAGCTTCAGCGACATGACCAGCCGCACGATGTTCTCCGCCAGCGGCGCACCGACGCCACAACAGTGCGACAGGATCAGGTTGCGTTGCAGCGTGGCGAGATCGGCTGCCTCGATCTTGATCGAGGCCAGTTTGCCGAAGCCGGTATTGACGCCATAAACCGGGGCGTTGCCGGCAGCGATCTGGGCAATGCGGGCCGCGGCGCGGTCGACCGCGGCGTCGAATCCCGGATCGAGCACCGCAGGAGTGCCGTTCCAGAAGATCTCGGACAGCGTCTCGAGCGAGACGCTCCCCGGTGTGAGCGTGATAGTCATGTTGCCTTGCCCTTGAAGATGCGGCGATGCAGCGGGTTGAAGCCGATGCGGTAGGTGAGTTCGGCCACCGAGGCGCAGTTCCAGACCGCGAAGTCTGCGGACTTGCCGGCCTCGAGCGTGCCGGTCTGCTCGAGCAGCCCCAGCGCCTGCGCCGCTATGCGCGTCGTTCCGGCCATGCATTCGGTGACCGTCAGCCCGAACAGGGTGGCGGCCATGTTCATGCCCAGCAGCAGCGAGGTGAGGGGCGAGGTGCCGGGATTGCAGTCGGTCGCGACAGCGGTGGCGACGCCATGCCGGCGCAGCGCGGCGATATCGGGCTTGTGCGTCTCCCGGATGGCGTAGAAGGCCCCCGGCAACAGCACGGCCACGGTGCCTGCGGCGGCCATTGCCGCGGCGTCCGTATCGTCGATGTATTCGAGATGATCGGCCGAGAGCGCACCGTAACGGATGGCGAGCAGCGTGCCGCCGAGATGGCTCAGCTGCTCAGCATGGAGCTTCACCGGCAGCCCGAGCTCCCGCGCCAGGTCGAAAACCCGGGCGATCTCCTCGGGCGAAAAGGCGATGCCCTCGCAAAAGCCGTCGACGGCGTCGACCAGCCCGTCGGCATGCGCCGCTTTGAGGCCGGGCAGCACCACCTCGTCGAGATAGGCTCCGTTGCGTCCCCGGTACTCCTCGGGCGTCGCGTGGGCGCCCAGATACGAGGTGACGACGCGCACCGCGCGCCGGTTGCCGAGCTCGCGGGCGGCGCGCAGCATGTTCAGCTCCGCCTCGATGCTGAGGCCGTAGCCCGACTTGATCTCGATGGTCGCGAGGCCTTCGGCCATCAGCGTGTCGAGGCGCGGCAGGGCCTGCTCGACAAGTTCCTCGACCGACAGCGCTCGGGTGGCCCGAACGGTCGAGACGATGCCGCCCCCCGCTTTGGCAATCTCGACATAGCTGGCGCCTTCGAGCCGCATTTCGAACTCACGGGCGCGGTTGCCGCCATGCACGATGTGGGTGTGGCAATCAATCAGCGCCGGGGTGACCAGCCGGCCGCCGAGGTCGATCTGCTGCGCGCCGTCGATATCAGGCGCCTCCGACGCGGCGCCGGCGAAAACGATGCGTTCGCCGGAGGTGACGACGACACCGTTTTCAATCGGCTCGACCGAGGGGGTGGCCATCGTCACGAGGCGGGCGTTCCGCCATAGTTTCACGTCGGCGTCGAGGCTGGGGATTGGTGTCGGCATTGCATGTCCGCTTTCAATCGTCCTAAAAGATGTATAGACATAATAGGGTCGATGACAAGAGAGTTTTTCCGTTTGTCCCGTCAGGATCGCTCGATGACCAAGCTGTTCGCCGCCGCCGCCTTGCTTCCCACCGGTCTCGCCCGCGATGTCAGCATCGGGATCGAGAACGGGCTGATCACCTCGGTGGCAGAGGGGAGTGCGCCGGCTGTCGCAGACGAGCGCCATGCGCTGCTGGCGCCGGCGGTCCCCAACCTCCACAGCCACGCTTTCCAGCGCGCCATGGCGGGGCTGACCGAGAGGCGTGGGCCTGGTGAGGACAGCTTCTGGAGCTGGCGGACCCAGATGTATCGCTTCGCCCTGACGATGACGCCCGACGACGTCGAGGCGGTGGCGGCCCAGCTCTATGTCGAAATGCTCGAGGCGGGCTTCTCGCGGGTCGGCGAGTTTCACTACCTGCATCACGACGTCGATGGCCGCCCCTATGGCAACATCGCGGAGATCGCGGAACGCATCGCGGCCGCCAGTGCCGAGGCGGGCATCGGCCTGACCCTACTACCGGTGTTCTACGCGCACTCAGGCTTCGGGCCGAAACCGCCGATCGAGGGGCAGCGGCGCTTCATCAACGACACGGCTCGCTTTGCCGAACTGGTGACCGCTTCGCGGCGCGCGGTCCGCGCGCTGGAGGGCGCGGTGGTGGGCATCGCCCCGCACAGCCTGAGGGCCGCGACCATCGACGAGATCCGGGAGATCCTGCCGCTCGCCGAAGGGCGGCCCGTGCACATCCACATCGCGGAGCAGCTGCTGGAGGTCGAAAACTGCGTTGCCGCCACCGGCGCCCGCCCCGTTGAGCTGCTGCTTGCCGGCGCGCCGGTCGATCAGCGCTGGTGCCTGATCCATGCCACCCATCTCACTGCCGATGAGGTAGCGGGCATCGCCGCGAAAAAGGCAGTGGCGGGTCTCTGCCCGATTACCGAAGCCAACCTTGGCGACGGCATATTTGCCGGCGCCGCATTCGTCGCGCAGGGCGGCCGCCTGGGCGTGGGCTCGGATTCCAACGTCCAGATCTCGCTCGCCGGTGAGCTGCGGCAGCTGGAATACAGCCAGCGCCTGGCGCAGCAGAGCCGCAACGTCATCGCGAGGGCCGGACAGTCGACCGCCGCTGAGCTCCTCAATCTGGCGGCAGAGGGTGGAGCGCAGGCGCTCGGGGTGCAGTCGGGGATTGCAGTCGGCAACCCCGCCGACCTGGTGTCATTCTCGGCCGCCGGTGCGCCTTACCTGCCGCCGGCTGATCAGCTCGACGCGTTTGTGTTCGCCTCCGGGGTCTCGGTGGCGGATGTCTGGGTCGGCGGCAAGAAGCAAGTGGTCGATGGCAAACATGTTAAGTCGGACGCCATTCGGCGGCGGTTCGAGTCGACCATGCGCCGCCTGCTTGGGGCTTGACCCCATCGGCGGAACATCGGTTAGCTTTGGTTTGAAGCACGGGATTGGATGAGCGTGAGCACACTAGTGACTGCCGAGCGTGACACCGAAGCCGGCACGCTCCACCAGCGCATCCTCAATGACATTGAAGGCAAGATCGTTTCGGGGGAATGGCCCATCGGCCACCGCATCCCGTTCGAGGTGGATCTCGCTCGCGAGTATGGCTGCTCGCGGATGACCGTGAACAAGGTCCTGACCCAGCTGGCGCGGGCCGGGCTGATCGAGCGGGTGAAAAAGAGCGGCAGCTTCGTCAGCCAGCCGCACACCCAATCCGCGGTGCTCGAGATCAGCGACATCCGCAAGGAAGTGGAATCGCTCAAGCTTCCCTATGCCTTCAATGTTCCGCGGGTGACGAAGCGGAAAGCCCAAGGCGCCGATCGGCTGCTGCTCGATGTGCCCATCGGTACGGCGATCCTCGATATCACCTGCGTCCACCTGGCAGGCGGTAAGCCGTTCTGCCTCGAACAGCGGCTGATCAATCTGAGCAGTGTCGAGGGCGCCGACCAGGCGGATTTCACCAAGGTCCCGCCGGGACAGTGGCTGCTGAGCCAGGTGCCGTGGAGCTCGGCAGAACACCGCATTCATGCGGCAGCAGCGGACGCCACGACCGCCGAGCAACTGGGGATCGAGCAGGGGACGGCATGCCTCGTGATCGAGCGGCGGACCTGGAGCGGCGGCGCTGCCGTCACTCAGGTGCGGCTGACCTATCCGGGGGATCGCCACGCCCTCGTCGCCACCTTCACCCCATCGTCGTGACCGCGCATCGGGTCGCGATCCTACCGACATTATGTATAGACATGAGTGACTGAAAGTGCTGATACTCGTCAACTGCATCTCTGGGAGGAGGCTGCATGTCTAGCAAATCTGCCTTCGACCTCACGGGAAGGCGCGCCCTGGTGACCGGCGGCAGTCGCGGCCTGGGGCAGGGGATTGCCATTGCCCTCGCGGCGGCCGGCGCCGAGGTCTGCGTCACGGCGCGTGCCCGTGCCAGCCTCGACGCGACGCTGAGCCAGGTGGCTGCAGCCGGTGAGCCTGGCCGGGCGCTCGAGCTCGACGTCACCGATGTCGCCGGCATTGCTGCGGCGATCGGTGAATTGGACGCGAGCTGGCCGATCGACATCCTCGTCAACAATGCCGGGTTCGAAAGCGTCGCGCCGTCGCTCGATGTCGATGAAGCCCTGTGGGACAGCATCGTCGACACCAACCTCAAGGGCAGCTTCTTCTGCGCCCAGGCGGCGGCGCGCGGTATGGCCTCCCGCGATCGCGGTGGCTCGATCATCAACCTCTGTTCGCTGACCTCCTATGTGGGGGTGCCCACCGCCGTCCCCTACGGCTCGTCGAAATCCGGGTTGCTCGGCATGACCCGCGCCCTGTCGGCGGAATGGGCTCGGCACGGCATCCGCGTCAACGCGGTCGCGCCGGGCTATTTCCGCACCGAGATGACGGAAGGTTTCTATGCCGATGAGGCCTGGGCCACCGGCATGCTGGGAAAGATCCCGCAGGGCCGCTTCGGGCTGGCCGAGGATGTCGGCGGCCCTGTCGTCTTCCTCGCCAGCACCGCATCGGCCTATGTGACGGGGCAGTGCCTGGCGATCGACGGAGGCTACCTTGCCTCCATCTGACGCGCCATTTGCACAATCTTTGTGCAGAAAGGAAAACTGCACAAGTCGTGTTGACACACAGGTCGATATGTATAGACATTATTGGCATGAGGTGGCTGCGACTGGCCTGTTCGAGGGGAAGTTATGACGATTGAAGCCGGCATTGAAGGTCGTGCCGCCCAGGCGACCCGCGTCGCGGTATCGGTGCGCAATGTCGACATGAGCTTTGCCGATTTCCATGCCGTCAAGGACGCCTCCTTCGATCTCGAGGACGGGCGCTTCCTGACCATTCTCGGGCCTTCGGGGTCCGGCAAGACCACGCTGTTGCGGATGATCGCCGGCTTTCAGAAGCCCAGCGCGGGCGAGATCTTCATCAACGGCAAGCCGGTCAGCGCCACGCCGCCGCACAAGCGGTCGATCGGCATGGTGTTCCAGAAGCTGGCGCTGTTTCCCCACATGACCGCGGCTGAGAACGTCGCGTTCCCGCTCAAGATGCGGCGCTTCGATGCGACCACCATCCCGGAGCGGGTGCAGCGCTATCTCGATCTCGTCCACCTCGGCGGCTATGCCGATCGGCGCATCCACCAGCTTTCGGGCGGGCAGCAGCAGCGCGTGGCCATTGCCCGCGCCCTGGTGTTCGAGCCCGACCTGCTGCTACTCGACGAACCGCTGGCGGCGCTCGATCGCAAGCTCCGCGAGGAGATGCAGCTCGAGTTCCGCCGCATCCAGCGCGAGCTCGGCGTCACTACCATCAATGTCACCCATGACCAGCGCGAGGCCCTCGTCGTTTCGGACGAGGTGATCGTGATGGACAAGGGCGTTATCCAGCAGAAGGCGCCACCGTCAGCGACCTACCGCACGCCGGCCAATGCCTTTGTCGCCGGCTTTATCGGCGTTACGAATTTCATCTCGGGCAAGGTCACGGCGACCTCAGGTGATGCCGTCAGCTTCGATGTCGGTGGCAGCGAGGTCACCGGCACCTGGGCGGCACAAGGCCCTGCACCCTCGGTTGGCGCTTCGGTCACCGGTGCGCTGCGCGCCGAACAGGTCCGGCTGGCATCGTCCGAAGCCGAGCTTTCCGGCTGCCAGACCACCAGCCGCGGTGTCGTCCGCGACGCCATCTTCGAGGGTGAACGCCTCGTCTACGAGATAGACCTAGCCCCGGGCACGCTACTGCGCGTGTTCGATCATGATCCAGCGGCTCACAAACAATTCGCCATCGGGGACAACGTGGCGATGGGCTGGAACGCACGCGATGTGCTGACCTTCCCCAACTGAGCCGGCTGGTAGAGACAATAGGAGAGAGAAACCATGACTGATCACAAATCCATCCTTGCCCTGTCCCGCCGCAAATTCCTCGGCGGCGCCGCCGCGCTGAGCGGCATCGCAGCCTCCGGCTTCGCGACACGGGTATTTGCCCAGGAACCGGCCAAGCCCGCCGAAATCATCGTGCGGGCCTGGGGTGGCTCGTGGGTCGATAGCCTCAAGGCGGGCGTTTCCGACCCCTTCACCGCTGCCACCGGCATCGCCGTCCGGCACGACCTGACCGAAGACAACGAGATCCAGCCCAAGGTGTGGGCGGCGGTGGCGCAGAACCGGGTGCCCCCGATCCACATCAACTGGGACACCACCACCAATGCCACCAAGTCTGCACTGCGTGGCGTGACCGAGGATCTGTCCGATCTTTCGAACCTCGCCGGCACCACGGACCTCGCCAAGCCTGTCGGGCTCGAGGGCTATCCGATCGTCAACACCTACGGCTATGTCTACGTGCTGGCCTACCGTCCCGAGGCCTTCCCGGATGGCGCCCCGACCTCGCTGCAGGTGCTGCTCGATCCCAAGTTCAAGGGCCGCATCGCGCTCTACAACGACGGTATCGGCTTCCACTTCCCGGCCCAGGTCGCCGGCGGCGGCAAGCTCGAGGATATCCCCGCCAACATGCAGCCGGCCTGGGATTTCATCGCCAAGGTCAAGCAGCAGGCGCCGCTGCTCGGCGAGGATCCGGATTTCACCACCTGGTTCCAGAACGGCGAGATCGACCTCGCGGTCACCATCTCGACCAATGCCCGCGAAGCCAAAAAGAACGGCGTCAACATCGCCTGGACGGTCCCCGAGGAGGGCGCCAAGTTCGACACGGATGGTCTCTGGATCCCCAAGGGCCTGCCCGAGAACGAGCTCTACTGGGCCAAGCAGTACATCAACTTCGCCATCACCAAGGACGCCCAGCAGGTGTGGCTCGATGGCCTCGGGCTGCCGGGCGTCGTCCCCGGTCTCACCCCGCCGGCCGATCTCGTCGGCGATCCGTCCTATCCGACCAAGCCGGAGGATTTCGAGCACCTGATCCGCATCTCCTCGCAGGTCCAGGTCGAGAACGAGAGCACCTGGTTCGGCGAATTCAAGAAGATCATGCAGGGCTGATCTCGCTTCGAACTCGGGACGGCGCTCTGTGCCGTCCCGCACTACCCCAAGGGAGCACTATGCGAACGTATCGAAAGGCCTATCCGCTACAGTGGCGGATCATGGACGGTATCGAGGCCGCCGTGGCCGCCGTCTGGCCGAGACGACTGGCTGGTGCGCTGCCCTACGTAATGGTGCTGCCGGCGGTGCTGCTGGTGCTGCTCCTGGTGATCGGCATGGTGCAGATCGCCGACCAGAGCGCTCGTGTCCTCGATACCAGTACCTTCATGCCTTCGGCCGACTACCGCTCGGCCAACTACGAGCAGATCTTTAATAGCGGCCTCTACTGGTCGATCCTGTGGCGGAGCCTGCTCGGCTCGGTGATCGTCACCGTGCTCTGCCTCGTCTTCGCGTTTCCCTACAGCTACCTGATGGTGCGCACGCCCTCGGCCTTGCTGCGCAAGTTCCTGCTGATCGCGCTGTTCCTGCCCTTTTTCATCGGCCAGGTGGTGCGCGCTTATGGCTGGCTCATCATCCTCGGCAACCAGGGGGTGGTGAACGAGGTGCTGGGGCTGGTCGGCGTTCCCCCCATGCGGCTGCTCTACAACTACCCAGCCGTCCTCTTCGGGCTGGTACAGTACATGATCCCGTTCGCCGTGCTGATGCTGGCGCCGGCCCTCACCGCCATCCCCGAGGAGATCGAGTCCGCTGCCAGCAGCCTCGGCGCCAACTGGTGGCGGAGCTTCGTCCACGTCGTGCTGCCGATGGCCAAGCCCGGCCTGATCGGCGCCGGCCTCGTGGTCCTGACGCTGTCGTTGACCGATTTCGCCATGCCGGCCATCCTTGGCGGCGGCTCGCAGGATTTCATCGCCAATGCCATCTACGACCAGTTCTTCCGCACCTCCGACCAGGGGATGGGCGCCGCGCTCACCATCATCCTCGTCGGCATCGGTTCGCTGGTCGTTGGCATCGTCTTTTCGATCTTCGGGGCCGGCACCCTCGCCATGGGGAGGGATCGCAAATGACCCAGCAACCCCTGGGCAAGTCCATCGTCATCTGGACGATGGTGGCCCTGGTCCTCATCGTCCTCTCGGCCCCGACGATCGTGGTCCTCGGCGCCTCCTTCACCTCGGGCAACATCATCCAGTTCCCGCCCCAGGGGTTCTCGCTGCAGTGGTACGCCAAGATCGCGCTGGCCGATGACCTGCGCAGCGCTTTCGTCCGGTCGCTGGCCGTGGCGCTGATCTGCACCCTGATTTCCATCCCGGTCGGCACCCTCGCGGGCATCGCGCTCAGCAAGTATGCGATCAAGTTCGAGCGGACGCTGCAGATCTACTTGCTGCTGCCCTTCACCATCCCGCTGATCGGTTCCGGCATCGGGCTGATGCTGCTGTTCGGCGAGATGCGGATTCTCGGGCAGATCTGGCCGGTTGGCCTCGCCTGCTGCGTCATCAACCTGCCGTTCATGATCTGGGCGGTGATGGCGAGCTCGGCGAGCCTCGACCCCGACCTCGAACTGGCGGCGGCCAATTGCGGGGCAGGGCCGATCTCCACCTTCTTCAATGTGACCATCCCGGGCGTCATGCCCGGCATCATCAGCGGCTCGCTGCTAATGTTCATCCTGGCGCTCAACGAGTTCCTGGTCAGCCTGCTCCTGACCGACGCCCGGACGGTGACGCTGCCGGTGCAGATCTACAATTCGATCCGCTCGATCATCACCCCGGACCTCGCGGCCATCTCGGTGGTCTTCATCGTCTGCGCGACCCTGGTGATCGCGCTGCTCGACCGCCTGGTCGGCCTCGACATCTTCCTCAAATCGAAATGACGGTCCGCCGTCCGTACGCAAAGTGAGACGAACTATGTCTGACGTGTCCTTCTACGACTACGCGAAGCTCTCGACCGAGCAGCGGGCAGCGCTGCTGAAGCGTTCCGAGGCCGATCTCTCCGGCGTCATCGAGAAGGTGAAGCCGATCATCGAGGCGGTGCGGACCGAAGGCGATGCCGCGCTTGCCCGGTTTGCGCGGGATCTCGACAAGGCTGAGAACGTCACCGAAGCGACGCTGCAGGTCACGCCGGCTGAGTTCGACGCCGCCTTCAAGGCGGTCGACAGCAAGGTTATCGACGCCATCCAGTTCGGCATCGAGAACATCCGCAGCTTCCACGAGGAGCAGAAGCCCGAGACCATGTGGATGAAGGAGATCCGGCCGGGCGCCTATGCCGGCGATCGCTTCACCCCCATTCAGTCGGTCGCCCTCTATGTGCCGCGCGGCAAGGGCTCGTTCCCGTCGGTGACCATGATGACCTCCGTGCCGGCCGTCGTCGCCGGTGTGCCCAATCTTGCCATCGTCACCCCGCCGGCGCCCGATGGCAGCGTCGACGCAGCAACCCTGGTGGCGGCGCGCCTCGCCGGCGTCGAGACGGTCTACAAGGCCGGCGGCGCCCAGGCGGTTGCCGCGATTGCTTATGGAACGAAGACGGTCAAGCCGGCCCTCAAGATCGTCGGTCCGGGCAGCCCCTGGGTGGTGGCCGCCAAGCGCCTGCTCTCCGGCGTCATCGATACGGGCCTCCCTGCCGGTCCCTCCGAGGCGGTGATCTTTGCCGACGACACCATCAATGGCGGCCTCGCTGCGCTCGACCTGCTCATCGAAGCCGAGCACGGCCCGGACTCGTCGGCCTACCTCGTCACCCACAGCCGGCGCGTCGCCGAGGAGGCCATGGCCGCGCTGCCGGGTATCTGGGCGAAAATGACCGAGCAGCGCGTCGCCTTCTCACGCACCGTGCTGACCGGCGGCAAGACCGGCGGCATCATCCTCACTTCGTCGGTGGAGGAGAGCTACGACTTCATCAACGCCTATGCTCCCGAGCACCTCGAGATCCTCTCGACCGAGCCCTACGATCACCTCGGCAAGATCACCGAGGCGTCGGAAATCCTGCTCGGCCAGCACACCCCCTGCAGCATCGGCAATTTCGGCCTCGGGCCCAATGCCGTGCTGCCGACCAGCCGCTGGGCCCGCACCTACGGTCCGCTCTCGGTTACCGATTTCGTCAAGCGCAGCTCGATCGGTTACGTCACGGCCGCAGGTTTCCCGCTGCTCGCCAGGCACGCCCACGAGCTCGCCATCTACGAGGGTTTTTCGTCACACGCGCTCGCCGTCTCCGAGCTTCGCCAGCAGTTTGTGCGGTAGCCGATCCTATGCATGCGGTGCGCCTCCATGACGTCAAGGACCTGAGGTTCGAACAGGTCGCTGCCCCCGGGGCGCCTGGCCCCGGTTCGGTGCTCATCGCCGTCGAGGCCGCCGGCATCTGCGGCTCGGACCTCCACAACTTCTCGACCGGGCAGTGGATCTCGCGCCGGCCAAGCGTCGCCGGTCACGAGTTCTGCGGCCGGGTCGTCGCGGTCGGGCAGGGGGTGGCCGGCCTGTCGGTTGGGCAAGCCGTGGTGGCCGATTCCCGCTTCTGGTGCGGCGAGTGCCCGCAGTGCCGCGACGGCCATCGCAACGCCTGTGAACGCCTCGGCTTCGTCGGCGAGGTCTGCGATGGCGGCTTCGCCGAACAGGTCATCCTGCCGGCGCGGCTGGTGCAGCCGCGACCAGAGACCATGGACCCACGCGTTGCGGCAATGAGCGAGCCACTCGCGGTGGCCCTGCACGCCATCAACAAGGTCGCACCGGCCGACGGTGCTGCCGTGCTGGTGGTCGGCTGCGGCACCATTGGCGGCCTCTGCGCGCTCGCCCTCTCGCATAGCCATAGCGGCCCGCTCTTCCTGGCGGATCGCAATGCCGATCGGGCCCGGATGGTCGCAAAGGTCACCGGCGGTCAGGTTGTCGATCTCACGCCGGACGCCATCGCCGCCGCCAACCAGGGCCGACCGCTGCGTTTTGCCATCGATGCCACTGGCAGCATCGCCGCCTTGCGGCAACTGCTCGATGTCATCGGGCCGAACTCCGTGCTTGGCCTTGTCGGCATCAGCCACGGCAAGCTCGATCTCGACCCCAATCACCTGGTCGAGCGCGAGATCCAGCTCGTCGGCTGTCACGCCTTCAAGGACGAACTGCCCGAGGCCATCGCCCTGGCTGACGTGCTGGGCGAGCAACTGCTCTCCCTGATCGACGAGGAGATCGGGCTCGACCAGGTGCCGGCCGCCTTCGAGCGTTTGCTGGCGGGCAATGCCAAAGGCCTCAAGACCATCATTTCCATCCGCTAGCCCGGCAGACCCGACCATGACCCAGTTTTCCAGCCGGACGGCGGATATCCGCGCCGCCGCCAAGCACCGTGATGGCCGGGCGGAACCGCTGCTCGCGGCGCTGCTCGCCGATCTGTTCAAGATCGAAGCGCAGAACGTCGCCATCAATCGCGACCAGTACAGCCTCAACTCGCTCAACGGTTTCTTCGACACCGCCGACGGCGCCTTCTTCTTCAAGTTCCACCAGGAAGAGGGCGAAGAGCAGATGAGTGGCGAGTACTATCGCGCCGATATCCTGGCGCGCGCCGGGCTACCAGTGGATCAGGCGGTCTACACCTCGACGCTCCCGGGCGAGCAGATCCTCGTCTATCGCCGGCGCACCGATCCGCGCTTCTCCGATGTCCTGCGGGCCCTCGACCTCGACGACCTTGCCGAGCATCGTGCCGCGGCGGTTGCAGCCGAAGCGACGCTGAGCGATCGCGTCACCGACATCTACCGGCAGACGCTGCACCCGATCACGCCGGCGCAGTCGCAAAGCGAACCGGTGCACCGTCTGTTCTTCGAGCGCCTCATCGATCCGGTCACCGGCGCCTATCCCGGCGGTCGCCTCAAGAGCTTCTATGTCGGCCAGAGCTTCGCATTTCCGGGCGCCACGCTGAGCTGGGCCGAATTTGCCGGCGCCAGGGTCATCGTCAACGGCGTTGCCTATCGCCACTCGATCGGCGAACTGTTCGAGCTGGCGCGCCACCGCCTGAACCCTCTTCGCCTGGCGGATGCCGGCGGCGTCGTGGCGCATGGCGACGCGCACAATGCCAATGTCTGGTACTCGGAGGGGCAGGGCGGGCCCAGCCTGTCATTCTTCGATCCGGCGTTTGCCGGCGAACACGTGCCGACCCTCCTCGCCGAGGTGAAGACGACCTTCCACAACATCATCGCCCATCCGCTCTGGCTCTATGACCCCGAGCAAGCCGCCGAACGGTACACGGCAACCGCGACCTATCGCGACGGCACCCTCACCATCGACACCGACTGGGCCCTGACCCCGGTCCGCGAGGACCTGCTCCAGGTCAAGGCCAAACGCGCCTGGCGCCCGCTATTGCAGGATTTGCGGGATCAGAACCTGCTGCCGGCAGACTGGCGTGAGGTTATCCGTCTGGGCCTGTTCCTCTGCCCCACACTGGTGATGAACCTCCGCGCCGGCAGCGGCCGCCACAACCCGGTCTCGTCGGCCATCGGCTTCGCTAACGCGGTGCGTGTCGGCAGCGAACCGAGTGCGGGCGCGGACTTCATCACCGCGTTCCTCGATTCGATCGAACCGCGTTAGGCGTTGCTGGTTGGGCAACGCAGCGCCGCTGACGGTGACACAACGTCTCGACGACTGCTTATGGCCCAAAGCGGCCGTCGAGAACTCAGCAACTCTGTCCCGTACGAGGCCACTCCGATCCAACACCGTCGTGTCGCCCTGCTTCGGTCAGTGTCGCCCAAGCATCCTAGTCGAGTTCGATGATGCTGCATCCATAGGCCGGTAGTGACAGCTTACCGCCGCGTACTTTGCCGTCGCCGAGCAAGTTCTTGCCCGCAGGCACATTGCCGATGCTTACCAGTTCACCCATCGTATTGAGGATGAAAAGCAGGCGGCGGTCCTTGCTCTCGCGGATGGTCGCTTCGACGCCGTCCGGCATGTCGGCGATGAGCGGCACGATACCGGCAGGCGCCAGCACTTGATCGGCCAGCACCTCGACCAGAGCATCGCTGAGGTACGTGCCTAGGTAGATCACTTGGCCCTTGCCGACCGTACGGGAGGTCATTGCGGCCACGCCCTCGATGAAGCGGTTCGCCCAGCGGCCGATTACCCTGGTGCCGGGGGCGACGTTAAGCAGCTCGTAAAGATGCGCCGCCGTCACCTGTGCATTCCCGATCTTGAGCTCATGTTGGCGGCTCGCCGAAGTCGCCGGCAGCTTCTCGCGGACCGAGTTGGCGCCGAAGCGACCGCCATGCGCGAAAAGGCCATCGCCGCCGACCGGCGTCAAACGTCCGAACTCTTCGACCGTGATACCGGCCAGCGATGAGAGCGTCTTGCCCGGCGAGGTCTCGCGGATGACGTGGTTGTTGACGTCGCGCGATCCGGTGCGAGCGCTGAGGATCACCGTTCCACCGGCCTTGGCGAAGGCCTCGATGCGCGCCGTCCACGCATCGGTCCATTTCAGCCAATGCGGCACATAGAGAGCCTTTAGCTTCGATAGGTCGTCCTCTGGATGGATGAAGCCGCAGGCGATGTTGTGCCGGTAGCAATAGCGATGCAGAAGCGTCGCATCGTCCTGCGGGCTCGGCAGGCCGATGGGGTAGGAGCGGTGCATCTCCTGATTGTCGAAATCTGATCCGGCGATGCCCAAATCCATGCGCACGTGGGTGCCAAGGATCTTGTCCTTGAGCGCCGCAACCTCACCCGCAAACTGCTTGGCCTCGTCATAGCGGCGGCGCGGGATGTCGTCGTGATCGATGATCCCCATCCAGTAGATCTCGGCGCCGAAATGTGCCGGCCGCCAGCGGAAGAACATCACGCCGTCGGCGCCGCGCGCCACCGAGGTGTAGGCCATGCGGCGCATCTCGCCGGGTTCGGGCGTCAACGTCGAAAAGTTCGGCTGTGCGCCGAAGCCAGACTGCTGCTCGGGCACAATGAAATTGCCGGTGAAGCCGCGGCAAATATCGAGTTGAAGCGCCTGCGCTTCCCCGACGCCGCCGACACGCTGCTTCTCGTCATCAAGATAAGGGTAGATGTCGAAGCCGAGGAAATCGAGATCGGTCGAGAACTCGCCACGGAAGTCGATGTCGTCGATGCGGCCCAGATTGTGGAAAACGAACCAGTCCGGATTAGTGGAGCGCAGGATCAGCACCTGATCGTGCTGGAACCGTGCCGTGACGAAGGCGAGGAAGCGGTGATAGTCGACCACATGGGTCGGCCCGACCGGCGCAGGTGCGTAGTCGAGGGGCAGCACCACCTGATCGAAATCGTCGTAGGCGGTAGCCCAGAAATGCCCGCCCCACGCATCGTTGAGCGCGGCGATGGTCTTGTACTTGTCCTTGAGGAAGGCCTGGAACTCGGCCAGCGTCACCGGACCGTAGGACAGCGATCCAGAGGTATTAAGTTCATTGTCCGTCTGCCAGCCGATGATCTGCGAATTGCCGCGATAATGCTCGGCCATCGCTTTCGTGATGCGCTTCGAATGCTCGCGGAACACTCCGCTCGCAAGATTGGCGTGCTGACGCGAGCCATGGCTCATGGCGCGGCCATTGACATCGACGCGCAACACTTCGGGATAACGCGCCGTCAGCCAGCGCGGAGGCGTCGCCGTCGGCGTGCACATGATGGTCTTGATGCCGGCCTTGCCTAGCACATCGATGGCCCGGTCGAACAAATCGAAGTCGAACGTCCCCTCATGCGGCTCTAGAATGTGCCAGGCGAATTCCGCAAGTCGCACCGCGTTGAAGCCCGCGGCTGCCATGCGGTCGGCGTCGCGCTGCCAATAGCTCTCATCGACGTGCTCCGGGTAATGTGGGGCACCGACGAGGAAAGTGTCGGTCGCGATCGGCCGCCAGACAGAGAGCGGCGCGGATTTCGAGGCAGTCGTCATAGTCGGAAAACTCCAGGCGATCGTCTATTTGATAGCGCCGGCCGTCAGGCCGCCCTGCCAGAACCGCTGCAGCAGCAGGAACACCACGATGACAGGGATGATGCTGACCAGCGCGCCGGTGATGACGATCGAGAACAGCACCTGTCCGCCACCACCGCCCTGCTGCGCGAGTTGATACCAGGTCGCAAGGCCCACCGTGATCGGCTGATACTCCTGCGAGCGCAGCACGATGAGCGGCAGGAAGTAGTTGTTCCACGTCCCGACGAATGACAGCAGCGCCACGGTCACCATGCCCGGCGCCACCAGCCGCAGCACAATGGCGCGGAAGATCAGGAACTCGCCGGCACCATCGACACGCGCTGCGTCGAGCAGCTCGTCGTCGACGCCCTGCTCAATATAGACTCGCATCAGGTAGACGCCGATCGGCGAGATCATCGAGGGCAGGATCACGCCCAGCGGATTGTTGCTGAGACCCGAAAGCGCCAGCAGCAGGAAGATCGGGACCACAAGGGCGGTCTGCGGAACAAACACCGCGCCCAGCACGAGCCCAAAGGTCAGATCTCGCCCCCGAAACTTGAACTTGGCGAACGCATAGCCTGCGGCGGCGGAAAGGATCGCGGCACCGAACCCGGCGGCGGTCGAATAGAGCAGGCTGTTAAACATCCAACGCATGAAGAGGCCGTTGTCGCGCGCCAGCAGATCGCTCAGATTTTGCCAGAGACTGAACTCGGTGCCGAACCCGAAGCCGAACGTGGAGAACAGGTCGCCATTCGTCTTTGTTGCCGATAGGACCAGATAGACCAGCGGCGCGAAGCTGTAGACGAGGAATAGTGACAACAGCAGTGTGAGGATGATCCGCGAGCGCCGCCGTTCGCCCGGCCGGCGCCTTGCAGCTTCGAAAGTGGCAATGTCGGTGATCGCAGTCATCATTGCTCCCGCCGACGGCGGTTGGTGATCAGGGTAAAAATGTAGGAGGCACCGGCGATCACAATGCCCAGCACGAACGAGACGGCTGCCGCGTAGCCATATTGCTGGTTCTGAGTCGCCAGCGAATAGGCATAGAGGTTCGGCGTGTAGCTCGAATTGATGGTGTCTCTGGCGAGTGCGCGCATCAAGAACGGCTCATTGAACAGCTGTAGCGTGCCGTTGATCGAAAAGATGATGGTGAGCAGGATCGCCGGCCACAGCAGCGGCAGCTGGATCAGCCGCGCAAATTGCCAGGGCGAGGCACCATCGATCCGGGAGGCCTCGGCGAGGTCCGATGGGATCGCCTTCAGCGCGGCGTAGTAGATCACCATATTGTAGCCGACATATTCCCACGTCACGATATTGGCCAATGAGAAGATCATCGCGCCCGGCGACAGGAAGTCCGGGGGCGGCAGGCTGAGCGCCTTGGCCAACTGCGTGAACGGTCCGAAGGAGGGACCGTAGAGATAACCCCAGATGATCGTCGCGATCACGCTAGGCACGGCATATGGGAGGAAGAAGCCTAGCCGGAAGATTCCTTTGGCATAGACTTGTCCGCGATCGAGCACGATGGCGAACAGCAGCGCCAGGCCCAGCATGATCGGCACTTGTACGATGCCGAACAGAACGAGGTTCCACACACCGCCCCAGAATTTGGCGTCGCCCGCGACCTTGATGTAGCTGGCTGCGCCCGAAAATTGCCGTCCGCCCACCAGCGTGTCGCGGAACAGGCTCATGTAGAACGCATAAACCAGCGGGGCGACGATGAAGGCGAGAAACAGCAGCACGAAGGGCGCCAGGAACAGATAGGGCGCGAGCTTTCGTGACGTTAAGCCGCCCGATCGCGCTGGGCGCGTCGTAGCGGCTGGCGTATTCGACATTGCCATGGTCCCCCGTCCGGCAAGATGAAGAGATCGGGCGCGCCGATTAGGCGCGCCCGGCCGTTGCCCGGGAGAACTTAGGCTACGGTAAAGCCTTGTTCCTTCGCATAGGCGACCACGGCGTCCTGGATGCGATCGAACGCATCGGCCAGCGTGCCATTACCGCTGATCGAGGCGCCGAACTCATCGGACATCGACTGGTACAAGAAGCTCTGGAACGGGCTCCACTCAAACGGTGTCACGGCAGCCGACGATTTGGCGAACACCTCGTTCACGGCCTGGCCGCCGTAGAAATCCATCTTGTTACCTGCCCATTCCGGGCTCGACAGCAGAGCTTTGGTGGTGGGGAAGAAGAACTGCTTGGTGGTGTAGAGCTTGGTGGCTTCGGGATCTCGGCACAGCCAGATCGCGACTTCGGCGGCCTCGGGCAGGTGCTGGGTCGCTTTCAGCACCGCCAGCGTTGAACCACCCCAGGCGCCGGTTGCGAACTTGCTCGCGTCCCACTGCGGCAGATCGGCGGCACGCCACTGGCCAGCGCTGGTCTTGGCGAACGAGGTCAGGAACACCGGACCCCAGCCCGCAGTGAGCCAAGTGGCATAGCGGCCCGAGTCGAGGCCGGTGTACCACTCGTTGTTAAAGCCCGGCTTGGTCTCGACGACACCGGCGGAAATAAGGTCCTGCCAATAGGCAGCGAAGTCCTTGGAAATCTTGTCGTTGATGTTGATCACGAGCTTGTCGCCATCGCGGCTGACCGGCTTCCAGCCCATAGGCCACAGCAGAGCATTGACCCAGTCGCCTGAGCTGAACAGCGCGTCCGTCAGGTAGACGTTGGGATCCGCCGCATGCAGCTTCTTGGCGGCGTCGGCGAACTCTGCCCAGTTGACGGGCGGCGTGATCCCATGCTTGTCGAAGATATCCTTGCGATAGAGCATCGCCATCGGACCAGTATCCTGCGGCATGGCGTTGATCGCACCGCCGTTGCCGAGCTGGCTCCAGGTGCCTTCCGGGAACTCGTCCTTATACGGGTTTGCCCACTGGCCAATGTCGGCGAACGCGTCCAGCTGACGGAAGCTCTCGAGGTGCTGGAATTCGATCTGCACGACATCGGGCAGGCCGCTGCCCCCCTGCAGGCCAGCACGCACCGCCTGGTACTCCGGGTCGCCCTGGCCGGCATTCACGAGTTCGACCTGAATGCCCGGATGCGCGGCGTTGAACAAGTCGACCTGAAGCTGGAGATCCGGCACCCAGGACCACAGCACGACCTTGACGGGCTCCTGCGCCCGCACTGCCGCCGGCAGGGCCGTAACCGCGAGCCCAGCACCCGCAACTTTCAAGAAGTCACGACGCTGCATCGTCCGCCCAAGCGGACTGAGTATCTTCGTCATTGAAGTCCTCCCACGAAAGATACGCTCCTGCACGACGCATGGCGTATTTTTTCTTTCAGTTAGAAACTTAATTCTCAGATTTGGTCGCTGTCAATCGCGATCGATTGATCTTAGTCGGCCATCACGAGGCCGTCGGCAGGGTTGAGCGTGGTCGCATCCAGCACCAGGCGCACAGCACCAAGCACGATGTCGCGGTGCCCCAGCGCGCCTATCACGAGGCGCGGCGGGTCGTACACGTTGCCCTTGAGGCGATGCCGCAGCACATCGAGCACCAGATCACCGCCGCCGACGACCCGGCCCGCCAGTACGATGATTTCGGGGTTCATGAAGGCAGAAACACTGCCCACCGCCATGGTCGCGTAGTCGAGCAGTTCGGTCACGACTGGCGCGATCTTGCCCGCCTGCCGGTCGATGACGGCAGCCAAGGTGAGCTTCCCCGCCGCATACTGCGTGTTGGCCTCTTCGAGCATCCTGGTCGCCTGTTCGGGGATGCCGAAAAAGCGCAGCGATTGCTTGTCGCCCAGATGTTCGAACGGCCGCCCAGTGAGCAGGGGATCATCGAGATACCAGCCGAGTTCGCCTGCCGCATGCGAGTGCCCGCCATAGAGCTTGCCGTCGATCACGACGCCCGCGCCGGCACCCGGCCCGATCGAGAGGCTCACTACGCTGTCAGCGCCACGCCCGGCCCCGAATCCCCATTCGCCCACGGCGGCGAGATTGCGCCCGTTCTCGACGACGATGGGCATCTGAAAATGCTCGCTGAGCCGCGCCCGCAAAGGCATGTCACGCCAGCCGAGCCCGAGCGTCAACACCACTTCCCCCTCCGGCTGCCTGACGATCGACGGCAGGCCAATGCCAATGCCGCGAATGGTCTGGCCGCGCGGGCGGGGGGCCGCCATCAGCCGGCGGATCAGGCCCACCAGTTTTTCGAAGTTGCGCTCGCCATCATCGTCGGCCGTCTCGTGCATTTCTGTCTGCACGACGCCTTCGAGATTGGCCACGGCGCCGTAAAACTCGCCCTTGCCGGCCTCGATGCCGATGATCGCATGCGCCGCACCGCGAAACTTGATGCGCGCACGCGGCCGGCCCCGCGCATTGGCCTCGTCAAACCCGTCATACGCCACCAAATCCTCGGCAATCAGATCGTCGATCACCCGCATCACCGTCGGGATACTGATGTTCAGTCGCTCGGCGAGGCTCGAAGGTGATGCCACTCCTTCGGTGCGGATCAAATCTACCACGGCCGAACGATTGAGTCGGCGTAACAGGCTCGACGTCGTGGGCTGGCGCTTCATCTATACGGACCGGTTTGCGAAGGCCGGCGGACCGGCAACGAGCGTCGGCATAGACCAGAACATCGCCAAAGTCCGCCTTTTTCTTAAGGCGTTTGACGCCGAGCGGCGAAGGCAGCCGCGGTGCCCCGCCAGCTCGCCACACGCTGGCGCAGGCCTCAACGAAAGGGGCCCGCGCGCCTCGGGAACGTGCCTGCACTATCTCGGCAGCTGTGGGAGGATTGCCTCGCTGCGATCTCGTTTGGTCGCCAAGTTCCAAACTTCGTCTGCAAGCACTTCAGGATCGACGACGGGAAAAGAATCCAGAACCATGCCAGCTGCCAAGGCGGCCGCCATCCCCGCAGAATTGTCGATCATGGCGCCCACGTGCAGCATCCCAGCAAGAACGCCATTGGGCCGAACTTCCTCATGCAACGTCATGATGTAATTTCGGGTAGCCGCCATGGCGGGGCCAGGTCCGCTCATTCCAGCCACTGGAAAAACGGCCGACAGCCCGTCGGCCACGATGAAAGCTCCATCGCCGCGCGAACGCATGCCGGGCATCAGCGCATGAGCCAACTCGATTGGTGCCCACGTCAGCAAGGGCGAGATTGACTGCAGATAGCTGGCCTTTAGATCGACCGCCGGAACGAAATAGGCAGTGCTCGAAATGGGCGAGAAGAGAGCAACCTCAATCGGGCCGAGTCGCGTTTCGATTGCGTGTACCAGAGACGGGATAGCGGCAAGATCGCTCAAGTCGGCGGGAAAGCTGTGGGCTTCAATCCCCTGCTCCGCCAGCTTTCCCTTGAGCAGATCGAGACCGGCTGCGCCGCGGGCAATCAGGGCAATCTTGTAGCCTTCCCGACCAAATCGGGCTGCAACCGACGCGCCCAATCCGGTGCCGGCTCCGAATATTGCGATAGTCTTTTGGTCAGTCATCAGGACGCTCCGGGGGTGGTATGTTTTCCTGACCACCTATGTGTGCTATCGTGGTTCGTACACAAGAACGCAGAAATTTATGGCCTAGTCAGATGCTTGTACCTACCCCCCCTCATCTGCCCGGCACCTTCCCCGCATGCCGGGAAGTGAACCAAATGCTCGGGCGTCTCGGCGACAAATGGACCATCATGACGATCACCATGCTGGTTCAGCAGCCTAGACGGTTCAACGAACTCAAGCGCATGATCGGCGGCATCTCTCAGCAGATGCTGACGCGCACGCTGAGAGCACTCGAGGGTGATGGATTGGTCTCGCGAAAGGTGCACCCGAGTACCCCGCCTCAGGTGGAATACAGCCTGACCCCGCTAGGACAATCGTTGGCGCAACCGCTGACTGCGCTGTCGACCTGGGTTCTGGACAACATGGGGGTTATTCAAGGCCACCGTGAACAGATCGCTGCGCCGCCGGTCAACCTCCAGCAAAGAGGCGGATGACTTGCCGGCTGCCAACGCCCTCTCGGCTGAGCCGAAGCTGTTCCATCGTTCAATCCAATGAAAGCTGCCGCTCTGCAATCGGCCCCAAATCGCCTTCACAACGGATAGCCAAGGTCCGCTGTTGGCGCATTGCAGACGCCTGGAGGTTGGACGAGCCTCGGCTCGGACAGAGGCCCGCAAGCTCCAGCGCCTGCAGCCTTAGCGATGGTCGGGGCAGAGTGATTCGAACACTCGACCCCCGGTTCCCAAAACCGGTGCTCTACCAGACTGAGCTATACCCCGAACTATCGCCCTTCCGTTATCGGGAGTTGCTGCAAAGCGCAAGCAGGGCAAGCCATTTGGCACCCGGTTGACGTGAACGGGCCTCTGCGCCGACAAGTGCGCCATGATCGAGCTGAGCAAACCCTGGCCATTTGGCCTCACCCGTCGTCGCGCGCCCTGGTTCGTCCTCGGCTTTTTCGTGCTGATCGCGGTGCTGCATCTGCTCGATCGGCCGCTGTCGGCCTGGGGGCAGGGACTGCCCAACAATGTGCGGGCGGTGTTCTTCTGGATCACCGAATGGGGGAAATCCGACTGGATCCTGATTCCCACCTGCATCGCCTGGCTCGTGGCGTGGCTGCTTTCGCTGCTGACGCGCGATAACCTCCGCCTCGCGCTGCGGGAAGTGGCCGCGCTCGCCGGCTTCATCTTCCTCGGCGTTGGCATGCCCGGTCTCGTCGCGACGCTGCTCAAGCGCGCCATCGGCCGCGGCCGCCCCGAGACCTGGACAACTGATGCGCCGCTGAGCTTCCAGAGTTTCAACTGGAGCGCCTACAACTACCAGAGCTTCCCCTCGGGTCACTCCACCACTGCCTTCGCCTTTGCCGCCGTCGTGACGTTCCTGTGGCCGCGGGCGTTCTGGCCGGCCATGCTGTTTGCTGCCGCCATTGCCGTGTCGCGGGTCGTCGTCGGCGAGCACTACCCCACCGACATCACCGCCGGCGCATTGCTCGGCCTGCTCGGTGCCTATGCGGTGCGCCAGCTGTTCGTATCGCGCGGCTGGCTGTTCGCCAGCACCGCCGAAGGCACGGAGCGTCGGCCGTTCGCCGCGCTCCGTACGCTGCTGGTCAGGCGATAGCCCGGTAGCGGGTCAGCGCCGCGGCCATATCCGCCATGAGGTCGTCGAGGCTCTCGAGCCCTACATGCACGCGGAACATCTGCCCCGGTGCGTCCCATTTCACCGCCGTGCGAATGTTCGAGGGATCGAACGGGATGCAAAGGCTCTCGTATCCGCCCCATGAATAGCCCATGCCGAACAGCGTAAAGCCGTTGACCATCGCCGCCAGCGCGTCGCGCGAGCGCTTCTTCAGCCGGAACGCGAACAAGCTTCCCGCGCCCGAAAAATCGCGCTTGAACAGCGCATGATCCGGATGGCTCGGGAGGGCAGGGTGGTAGACCTCCTCCACCTCAGGCTGCCCCTCGAGCCACGCGGCGAAGGCCAGCGCCGCCTCGTTGTGGTGCTTCATCCGCACCGCCAGCGTCCTGAGGCCGCGCAGCGTCAGGTACGAATCGTCGGGCGATACCGCCACCCCGAGGATGCGGTGGATGCGTTTCAGCCGACCCCATAGCTTCTCGTTGGCGGAAACCGTCCCCACCATGGCGTCCGAGTGCCCGACGAACATCTTGGTCGCGGCGTGCATCACCATGTCGGCGCCCATTTCGAGCGGCCGGTGGAACAGTGGCGTGCCCCATGAATTGTCGACGATCACGGTGATGCCACGGGCGTGCGCCGCGGCAGCAATCGCCGGCAGGTCCTGCATCTCGAAGGTCAGCGACCCGGGGCTCTCGACGAAGACTGCCTTGGTCTTATCGGTGAAGAGCCCGGCGATACCCCCGCCGATGCGCGGATCATAGTAGCGAGTCGTCACTCCGAACCGGCTCAGCCCTTCGCTGGCGAAGGTCCGCGTCGGCTCGTAGGCCGAGTCGGTCAGCAGCAGCTCGTCGCCCGCCGAAACGGCAGCGAGCAGCGCCGTCGAAACTGCCGACAGGCCCGATGGCGCAATGATGGTGCCGGCCGCCCCTTCGAGTTCGCTGATGAGATCGCACAGCGCCCGCGTCGTCGGGTTGTCGTTCCGCCCGTAGCGGTAGGGCGCCTTGTAATCTTCCAGTTCGTCCAGCGACTTGAACAGGATCGTCGAGCCACGGAACACCGGGATGTTGACGAAGCCGAGGTGCTCGTCCGATGCCCGCCCGCCATGCGTGAGAACGGTTGCGAGGGATGCGGGTATGCCGCTTTTCCCGTTGTTATCAGTCATTTCAAACTCTGCCCAAAACGCAGTCACCAGAGAAATATGGGCAAAAAACAGTCAGGTTTGCTGCCCCATTTCGGCCATAGCGCTTGACGCAACCGTCAATTGCCGCTTCGATGCTTACCAGCATCACATCCGCCCTCCAAGGCGGAGGTGCCGCCGGGCAACAGGCTGGGGCCAAGTTGCCCGACGAACAGGGTCAGGAAACAAGGTAATAACAATGATCAAATCGCTTCTTTCCGTCGCGCTTGCGGCAGGCCTCGGCCTTTCCGCATCCGCCGCGTTCGCGCAGACGACAACCTCGGCGACGCTCGACGCGGTCAAGGCCAAGGGCTATGTCCAATGCGGCGTGACCGGCGGCGTGCCGGGGTTCTCTGCCCCCGACGCGAACAACAACTGGTCTGGTCTCGAAGTCGATTACTGCCGCGCTCTGGCGGCGGCGATCTTCAACAATGCGGACTCCGTCCGCTACACGCCGCTCACCTCGCAGGAGCGCTTCACCGCGCTCTCCGCCGGTGAAATCGACGTGCTGTCGCGTACCACCACCTGGACCATGAGCCGCGATACCCAGCTGGGCATCAAGTTCATCGGCACCATGTTCTATGACGGCCAGGGCTTCATGGTCCGCAAGGCCGACAACATCGCTTCGGCGCTCGATCTCAGCGGCGCCGCCGTCTGCATCGAGTCGGGCACCACCACCGAGCTGAACGCGGCCGACTACTTCGCCGCCAACAACCTCGAGTTCAACACCGTGGTGTTCGTCGACCAGGACGAAGTGGTGAAGGCCTACGAAGACGGCCGCTGCGACGTCTACACCACTGACTCCTCCGCGCTCGCCGCCGAGCGTTCGAAGTTCGCCAACCCGGCTGACCACATCATTCTGCCGGAGATCATCTCCAAGGAGCCGCTCGGCCCCGTGGTGCGTCAGGGCGACGATGGCTGGTTCAACATTGCCCGCTGGACCTACTACGCGCTGCTCGAAGCCGAAGAGCTGGGCGTCAGCTCGGCCAACGTCGACGAAATGCTGGCTTCCGACAACCCGGCGATCAAGCGCCTGCTCGGCGTTGAAGGCGACTTCGGCACCCCGATCGGCCTGACCAAGGACTGGGCCTACCAGATCATCAAGCTGGTCGGTAACTACGGCGAGGTCTACGACAAGCATGTCGGCCCGAACACGCCGATCGGCCTTGCCCGCGGCCTGAACGCCCTGTGGAAAGACGGCGGCATCCAGTACTCGCCGCCGATCCGCTAAACCTTCTGCAGCCCGGCGCTGAGCTCCAGCGCCGGGCTGATCGTTTCCGGCGGGCGGCAGGCGGAACCCGCATGCGCCGGTATTTTTCTTCTCCTGGGCAGGGAGATGCATAGCTCATGGCATCCATCGACACGGCGCAATCACCGCCGCGGGGCTTCTCATTCAACGATCCCGTCGTGCGGGGCGTCATCTACCAGGTCGTCGTCGCGGTACTGGTGGTGGTGTTCCTCGTCTGGATCGTCAACAACACGGCGATCAACCTCAAGGCGCAGAACAAGACCTCGGGCTTCGACTTCCTGTGGAAGACGGCCGGGTTCGACATCAGCTTCACGCTGTTCCCGTTCGATCGCACTTCGCTCTACTGGCAGGCGTTCCTCGTCGGCCTCACCAACACCGTTCTCGTCGCCGTCATCGGCATCTTCTTTGCCACGCTCATCGGCTTCACTATCGGCATCGCACGGCTGAGTTCGAACTACCTGGTGTCCCGGCTGGCGACGGTCTACGTCGAGACCATCCGCAACATCCCGCTGCTGCTGCAGCTGTTCTTCTGGTATTTCGCGGTGCTGAAGACCATGCCGGCGGTGCGCGACTCGCTGGCGCTGCCGCTCGATACCTTCATCAATCAGCGCGGCCTGTTCGTGCCCAAGCCCATCCCCGACGAGCAGTTCGTCTGGGTCTGGGTCGGGCTCGCCGTTGCCCTGGTGCTGTGGCTGGTGCTGCGGCAATGGGCCAAGGCGCGCCTCGAGCGCACCGGCAAGCGCTTCCCGGTGTTCCTCGGTGGCCTCGCCCTCACGCTGGTTATCGTCGGCCTCGTCTGGGTGGTGAGCGGCGCTTCCGTCACCTTCGATCCGCCGGTGCTCAACCGCTTCAATTTCAAGGGCGGCCTGGAGTTGCCCCCCGAGCTCGTGGCGCTGGTCTTCGGCCTCTCGATCTACACCGCGGCGTTCATTGCCGAGTTGGTGCGCGGCGGCATCCAGTCGGTCAGCCACGGCCAGACCGAGGCGGCAGAGGCGCTGGGGCTACAGGATGGCGACCGGCTGCGGCTGGTCATCGTCCCGCAGGCGATGCGCGTCATCATCCCGCCGCTGACCAGCCAGTACCTGAACCTGACCAAGAACTCGTCGCTCGGCGCCGCCATCGGCTACCCCGAGCTGGTCAACGTGTTCACCGGCACGACGCTCAACCAGACTGGCCGCGCCATCGAGGTGATCGCGCTCACCATGCTGGTCTACCTCATCCTGTCGCTGGGCACCTCGGCGATCATGAACTGGTACAACGCCCGTGTGGCGCTGGTTGAACGCTAGGAGCGGCAGATGACCGATATCGCCTTCGTCCGCTCCGAGATCGAGAAAGCCCAGCCGGCGCCCCGCAGCCAGACTGGCCTCGTCGCCTGGCTGCGCAAGAACCTGTTTGCCAGCGTCTCGGACACCATCCTCACCGTCGTCGCGGTAGTGCTGCTGTTGTGGCTCGTCCCGCAGCTCTACGGCTTCCTGATCGGCCGCGCCGTCCCTCCGGGCGGCACGGTCGAGCAGTGCCGGGTCGAGAATGTCGGTGCCTGCTGGGCCTATATCGCCAGCGAGATCGAGTTCTTCATCTACGGCTTCTACCCGATGGCCGAGTACTGGCGCCCGAACATCGTGTTCGCCATGCTCGCGCTGATCGGCCTGCCGCTGCTCTGGCCGTCGGCCCCGTTCAAGATCGTCAACGCCATCCTGTTCTTCGTGGTGTTCCCGATCGCCTCGGTGGTCATGCTGTCGGGTGGCATGTTCGGCCTGCGCTACGTGCCGACCGAGCAGTGGGGTGGGCTGCTGGTCACGCTGATCATCTCGGTGGTCGGCATCAGCCTGTCGCTGCCGATGGGGATCCTCCTGGCGCTCGGCCGGCAATCCAAGCTCCCGATCATCAAGACCCTCTGCATCGCCTTCATCGAGCTGATCCGCGCCGTGCCGCTGATCACCATCCTGTTCATGGCCTCGATCATGCTGCCGCTGTTCATGCCGCAGGGAACGACCGTGGACAAACTGGTGCGCGCCCTGGTCGGTGTGACGCTGTTCGCCTCGGCCTACATGGCCGAAGTGGTGCGCGGCGGCATGCAGGCCATCGGCCGCGGCCAGTACGAGGCGGCCGCCGCCCTCGGGCTCGGCTATTGGCAGCGCATGGGCTTCATCATCCTGCCGCAGGCATTGAAGCACGTGATCCCCGGCATCGTCGGCAACTTCATCTCGCTGCTGAAGGATACCTCGCTGGTCTACATCGTCGGCATGAAGGATCTGCTCGAAGCGGTGAAGACCAAGAACGACGCCATCGAATGGGCATCGCCAACGCAGTCGGTCACCGGCTATATCTTTGCCGCAGCCGTGTTCTGGGTGCTCTGTTTCTCAATCTCCCGATACTCCCGATACTGGGAGCGCCGGCTCAATACCGGCCACAAGAGGTAGCTGATGTCAGACGTATCTCCAGTCGTCGTCGATCGCGATATCGACACCACCAACATGCAGGTTTCCAAGACCGAGGTGGCGGTCGAGATCATCGGCATGAACAAGTGGTTCGGTGATTTCCACGTGCTGCGCGACATCAACCTCAAGGTGATGAAGGGCGAGCGCATCGTCATTGCCGGGCCGTCGGGCTCCGGCAAGTCGACACTGATCCGCTGCATCAACCGCCTCGAGGAGCACCAGAAGGGCCAGGTCATCGTCAACGGCGTCGAGCTGACCTCCGACCTGAAGCGCGTCGATGAAGTGCGGCGCGAAGTCGGCATGGTGTTCCAGCACTTCAACCTGTTCCCGCACCTGACGATCCTGCAGAACCTGACGCTGGCGCCGATCTGGGTGCGCGGCGTGCCCAAGGCACAGGCCGAGGAAACGGCGATGATGTACCTCGAGCGGGTGCGCATCCCCGAGCAGGCGGCCAAGTACCCCGGCCAGCTCTCGGGCGGCCAGCAGCAACGCGTCGCCATCGCCCGCTCGCTCTGCATGAACCCCAGGATCATGCTGTTCGACGAGCCGACCTCGGCGCTCGATCCGGAAATGGTCAAGGAAGTGCTTGAGGTGATGATCAGTCTCGCCGAGGAAGGCATGACCATGCTCTGCGTCACCCATGAAATGGGTTTCGCCCGCCAGGTCGCCAACCGCGTCATCTTCATGGATCAGGGCCAGATCATCGAGCAGAACGAACCCGAAGCGTTCTTCTCCAACCCGCAGCACGAACGCACCAAGCTGTTCCTCAGCCAGATATTGCACTGAGTCAGTTGGGACCCGAGGCCCCGCAGTTTCCGCCTCCCTCCCCCTTTTGAGGGGAGGGATTGAGGGTGGGGTGGTGCGGTGATCACCGATGGACCCCCCCACCCCTCCCCTCAAGGGGGAGGGGAGCTCCCGCCCCGTTCGTCCCGCGTCGCACAGCCGCCTTGACCCGGTCACCCGCGATCGGGATATTGCGCGCCGAGGGCGAGTTGGAGCAGCGTTTAGACCATGACGGTTCAGGCCGTTTGGCGTGGCCTCGTCCGCGTCATCCTCGTTATCGCGATACTGACCCCGTCCTGGGCCTCGGCACAGCCGGCGGCGCCCGCCATGGCCGGCCCGACACTGCAGGCGATCCGTGACCGCGGCCATCTGATCTGCGCCACCGCCGACCCGTTGCCCGGCTTTGCTCAGCCCGGCGCCGATGGGCGCTGGACCGGCTTCGATGTCGATTTCTGCCGCGCTATCGCGGTCGCCGTGTTCAACGACGCCAGCAAGATGGAGTTCGTGCCGCTCTCGGGCGACAGCCGCTTCGCTCAACTGCAGACCGGCAGCATCGATCTCATCGCCCGCAACGCCCCCTGGACCATGCGACGGGATACCGGCTACGGCGCCAGCTATGTCGCCACCTCATTCTATGACGGGCAGGCGATCATGGTGCCGCAGTCGCTCGGCGTCGTCTCGGCCTATGAGCTCGACGATGTCCGTGTCTGCATCGTCGATGCGCCCGAGGGGCTTGCCAACCTGCGTGAGTTCTTCTTCGGCACCCAGGCGACCTATACCGAGGTGCTCTACGAAGACCGCGAGGACCTGACCGTCGCCTACCGCGAAGGCCGCTGCAATGCCGTCTCCGCTTCCGCCAGTTTCCTCAACGCCATGCGTCGCAGCCTGCCCGAGCCGGCCACCCATCGCATCCTGCCCGAGCGCATCTCCAAGGACGCCTTCGGCCCGGTGATCCGCTCCGGCGATGACCAGTGGTTCGATATCGTCGAGTGGACCCTGTTCGCGCTCATTGATGCCGAGGAAGCCGGCGTCACCTCGCTCAATATCGGCTCGCTCGCCGCCGCCAAGACCCACCGCATCCGCCGCCTGCTCGGCCTTGAAGGCACCTTCGGCCCGAGCATCGGGCTCGACTCGATGTTCATCGCCAATGTCATCAAGGCTGTCGGCAATTACGGCGAGATCTTCGAGCGAAACTTCGGCCCTGCCACCGGCGCCGCCGTGGTCCGCGGCCAGAACGCGCTGTGGATCAACGGTGGCCTGATCTGGGCCCCGCCGATCGAGTAGTTTCTGCACCCCTCAAGGGGCAGGGAGGCCCGCCGCCACCACGGGCCTCAAGCTACCCGAAAACCACCGACACCCGGCGGTTGATCGCGCCCTTCTTCTCGATCTTGCCGAGCCGCAGCGGGCCGATCTCGCTGGTGTTTTTGACATGCGTGCCGCCGCAGGGCTGCAGGTCGACATCACCGATCCGCACCAGCCGCACCCGGCCCTGGCCCATCGGCGGCTTGACGTTCATCGATTTGATCAGCCCGGGATTGGCCTCGAGCTCGGCGTCGGTGATCCACTCGGCCGAGACCGGCAGCGCCGCCTCGACCAGATCATTGAGCTTCCGTTCGACCTCGGCAGTGTCGGGGACATCGGGCAGGTTGAAATCCACCCGCCCCTTGTCCTCTCCCACCGCAGCACCGGTGATCGGGTAGGGCAGCACCACCGTCACGAGGTGCAGCGCCGTATGCATGCGCATCAGCTTGTGTCGGCGCTCCCAATCGAGGTGCGCGATCACCTCATCGCCCACCGCCAGCGGCGGCTGCCCCTCGACCGGCAGGTGCACGATCACCGTCTTGTCGCCATCGGGGTGGATGGTGCCGCCGAGGCTGACGAACGAGCCATCGGCCCGCTCCAGCCGGCCGGTGTCGCCAGGCTGGCCGCCCGATGTCGCATAAAAGATCGTCCGGTCCAGCACGATCCCGCCCTCGGGCGTGATCGCTGTGACCAGCGTCGGCAGCGAGCGGACATAGCTGTCCTCTCGAAAGATGAACTCAGTCACGCAACAGGCTCCGCCTCAACGACTGACTGCCAGTCTATGGGCGTCCTCTGCTCAAGCCAATGCGGCACCGGCAGGTTCTTCGAGCGCAGGAACTCGGGGTTGAACAGCTTGCTCTGATAGCGATTGCCGTAGTCGGCAAGGATGGTGACGATGGTTTTGCCCGGCCCGAGGTCGCGCGCCAGCCGCACCGCGCCGGCGATGTTGATGCCGGACGAACCGCCGAGGCAGAGCCCTTCGTGTTCGAGCAGGTCGAACACATAGGGCAGGGCCTCGCTGTCGGGGATCTGGTAGGCGCGATCGACCACGATATCTTTGAGGTTCGCGGTGATGCGGCCCTGGCCGATGCCCTCGGTGATCGAGTTGCCCGAGCTCTTGAGCTCGCCGGTGGTGTAGTAGCTGTAGAGCGCCGCGCCCTCGGGGTCGGCGAGGCCGATCTGGATGTTCGGGTTCCTGGCCTTCAGCGCCATCGAAATGCCGCCGAGCGTGCCGCCCGAGCCGACTGCCGAGACGAACCCATCGATCTTGCCGCCGGTCTGCTCCCAGATCTCCGGGCCGGTGGTCTCGATATGGGCCTGCCGGTTCGCGGTATTGTCGAACTGGTTGGCCCAGATCGCGCCGCCCGGCAGTTCCTTGGCCAGCTTCTCGGCCAGCCGGCCGCTCAGCTTCACGTAGTTGTTTGGGTTCTTGTAGGGTTTGGCGGGCACCTGGATCAGTTCGGCGCCGAGCAGCGTCAGCGCGTCCTTCTTTTCCTGGCTCTGCGTCTCGGGGATCACGATCACCGATTTGTAGCCCAGCGCATTGGCCACCATGGAAAGCCCGATGCCGGTATTTCCGGCAGTGCCCTCGACGATCGTCCCACCGGGCCGCAGCAGCCCGCGCTTCTCGGCGTCGCGGATGATGAACAGCGCGGCACGATCCTTCACCGATTGCCCCGGGTTCAGGAACTCCGCCTTGCCCCAGATCTCCGAGCCCGTCGCGTCGGACACGCGGTTGAGCCGGATCAGGGGCGTGTTGCCGATGGCGGAGATAACGTCGCGGTGGTTGGTCATGGGGCCGGAGGGTGGGCTGTGGAGGTTGGCCTGAACCTAGGCGGCAGCCCCTTCACTGCCAAGGCTTAAGCTGCGGAATGGTATGGGATTTTCCGGCCCGCACGAGAAAGGGCAGGATTTCGCGCGGTCATCGGGATTGTCGGAATTTCGGACCTTGCCACATCTGAGTTCAGTCTGCCTCTAGACCCTTTGTCCTCCAGGCAAAGGCGCGTCACAGCAGGCCTACAGCGCCTTGAACGCCTCCAGCGCCCGCTCGCGCGAAACTTTGAGGTCGACGATCGGCGCGGGGTAATCGAGCGCCACGGCATCCGGCGCCTCCCAGGGCTGGTGCACCAGCTTGTCCGGCAACCCTGCCACTTCCGGTACCCAGCGCCGCACGTAGTCGCCGGCCGGATCGAACCGCTCGCCCTGTGTCACCGGGTTGAAGATCCGGAACCAGGGCGAAGCGTCGAGCCCGCTGCCGGCCACCCATTGCCAGTTGCCGGGGTTGTTCGCCGGATCGGCGTCGACCAGCGTGTCCCAGAACCACTGCTCGCCCTTTCGCCAATCGATCAGCAGGTTCTTGGCGAGGAGCGACGCGGTGAGCATCCGCACCCGGTTATGCATCACCCCGGTCTCCCACAACTCGCGCATCCCTGCGTCGATGATTGGGATACCCGTCCGCCCATGCCGCCAGGCTTCGAGCGCCGCATCGGCATGCCGCCATTTGAGCCCTCTATGCTTCTCGACCATCGGCACGGTCGCGATGTCGTCGCGGTGGTAGAGCTGGTTGTAGTTGAAGTCCCGCCAGCCCAGCTCCGACAGGAATTTGTCGATTGCCGAGGCCTTGGCCGGTACGTGATGCGCCATCGCCAGCGCCGCGTGCCACACCTGTCGTGGACTGATCTCGCCGAACGCCAGGTGCGGCGACAGTCCGGAGGTTGCTGCCTTCCTGGGGATGTCGCGATCCCCGGGATAGTCGAGCACCAGTTCATCGAGAAACCGATCGAGCCGCTCGCGTGCTGCCGCCTCGCCGATCTGCCAGTGCCCGGCGAGCTTCCGGCCCCAGTCCGCTTCGCGGTAATCGGCATCGACCTGCCTGGGTCTGATCGCTTCGCCGTGCCTTGGCCTCGGCAGCGGCTTGTCGATCTCGCGCTTCTTCAGCGTGTTCCAGAACGGCGTGTACACCGAATAGGGCTTGCCGGCGCCGGTTGCCATTTCGAACGGCTCGACCAGCAGGTTGGCAGCAAAGCTCTCGGTCGCTATGCCCTCGCGCTTCAGCCGCGCCTTGATGCCGGCATCGATTTCGCGCTCCGCCGGTCCATAGCGCCGGTTCCAGTACACCGCGTCGGCACCATGCGCGGCGATCGCCTTGAACAGCTCAGCCTCGGCCTCACCCTCGACGGTCTCGAGCGGCACGCCAAGCTGCGCCAACTCCTCCGCCAGCCGGTTGAGGCTGTGATGCAGCCACCAGCGGCTCGCGGCGCCGCGCCGCCGCAGCCTGCCATCTGTCGCCTCGAAGTGGATGGCGTGCGCCTTGCCGTGCTTCAGCGCCGCAACCAAGGCAGGGTTGTCGGCGATCCGCAGGTCGTTCCGCAGCCAGACCAGGGCCGTTCCAGTCATGGAATAGATTTTCCTTTGCTCGGTATCCCCGACGCAGCCGTTCTTGTCATGACGATCATGCGACAAGCTCCACCTTTACAACGCCTGATACGCGCAAACAGGCGGAATAGTTGACTTTTTTGGTAGTCTAGTGGCGCTTGCCGCCCTTGTTTTGAGCGCGTATTTGACTGCCGTTGCAACATGGTTCCCCAGCGCCAATGAGTTCCGTCGGCCCGCGTGGCCTCAGCCACCTGAAGTCCCTCGAGTCCGAAAGCATCGAAATCTTCCGCGAAGTCGCGGCAAGCTTCGAGCGTCCGGTGATGATGTATTCCATCGGCAAGGACTCGTCGGTGCTGCTGCACCTGGCGCGCAAGGCCTTCTTCCCCAGCCGCATCCCGTTTCCGGTCCTCCACATCGATACCAGGTGGAAGTTCCGCGAGATGATCGAGTTCCGCGACCGCATGGCGCGTCAGCACGATCTCGATCTGATCGTGCACACCAATCCGGATGGGCTGGCAGCGGGCATCAACCCGTTCGATCACGGCTCGGCCGTGCATACCGACATCATGAAAACCCAGGCGCTGCGCCAGGCCCTCAATGCCGGCCAGTATGACGCGGCCATCGGCGGCGCCCGCCGCGACGAGGAGAAGTCGCGCGCCAAGGAGCGCATCTTCTCGCATCGCAACGCCCAGCACGCCTGGGATCCGAAGAACCAGCGGCCCGAGCTGTGGCGCATCTTCAACACGCGGCTGGCGCCCGGTGAGAGCATGCGGGTGTTCCCGATCTCGAACTGGACCGAACTCGATGTGTGGACCTACATCTACGCCGAGGGCATCGAGATCCCCGACCTCTACTTCGCCCGCCGCCGCCCGGTGGTGGAGCGCTCCGGCACCCTCATCATGGTCGATGACGACCGCTTCCGCTTCAATCCCGGCGAGACAGCGCGCGAAGAGATGATCCGCTTCCGTACTCTCGGCTGCTATCCGCTGAGCGGCGGCATCCGCTCCGACGCGGCCGACCTGCCGTCGATCATCATGGAAATGCAGGCCTCCCGCACCTCGGAGCGCGAAGGGCGCCTCATCGACTCCGACAGTGTCGGCTCGATGGAGAAGAAGAAGCAGGAAGGGTACTTCTGATGTCGAGCGTACCCATGACCGCCTCGTCTGCTGAAACCGCCCTCGAACTTTGGCTCGCCGAACAGACCGACAAGAGCCTGCTGCGCTTCCTCACCTGCGGCTCGGTCGACGACGGCAAGTCGACGCTGATTGGCCGGCTGCTCTACGACAGCCAGCTGATCCTCGACGATCAGCTGGCCAGCCTCCGCAAGGAAAGCCGCAACCGCACCACCGGCGATGAAGGCATCGATTTCTCGCTGCTGGTCGATGGGCTCACCGCCGAGCGCGAGCAGGGCATCACCATCGACGTCGCCTACCGGTTCTTTTCGACCGACAAGCGCAAGTTCATCGTCGCCGATACTCCCGGCCACGAGCAGTACACGCGCAACATGGCGACCGGTGCCTCGAACGCCGATCTGGGCATCGTCCTGATCGATGCCCGCAAGGGTGTGCTGACCCAGACCCGCCGCCACAGCTTCATCCTGAGCCTGATCGGCGTGAAGCACGTGGTGCTGGCGGTCAACAAGATCGACCTCGTCGGCTACGATGCCGACGTGTTCAACGCCATCGAGGCCGAGTACCGCGCCTTCGCCAAGGATCTTGGCTTCGAGACCCTCGTCGCCATCCCGCTCTCGGCGCTGAAGGGTGACAACATCCTTGACCCCAGCCCGCAGACGCCCTGGTACAATGGCCCGCAACTGGTGCCGTATCTCGAGAGCATCGAGGTCGCGACCGACCGCGTCGAGCAGCCGTTCCGCTTCCCGGTGCAGTGGGTGAACCGCCCGAACCTCGATTTCCGCGGCTTCTCCGGCACTCTGGCCTCGGGCGAAGTGAAAGTCGGCGACGACATCCTGGTCGCCGCCTCCCGCAAGCCCGCGAGGATCAGCCGCATCGTCACCATGGACGGCGACCAGCAGCACGCCATCGCCGGCGAGGCGGTGACCCTGGTGCTCGATCGCGAGGTCGATATCTCGCGCGGCGACGTGCTGGTGCACCCCGGCGAGACGCCGGACTACTCCAACCAGTTCCAGGCCCGCATGGTCTGGATGAGCGACGAGCAGGCCATCCCCGGCCGTTCCTATCTCTTGAAGCTCGGCGCCCAGCAGGTGCCGGCCTCGATCACCGCGCTGAAGTTCAGAACCAACGTCAACACGCTCGAGCAATCGGCTGCAACGACTCTGGAATTGAACGAAGTCGGCACTGTCACCATCGCCACCGACAAGCCGATCGCCTTCGATAGCTATAGCGATAACCCGCTCTCGGGCAGTTTCATCCTGATCGACCGCATCAGCAACGCCACGCTGGGCGCCGGGGTGATCGAGTACGGCCTGCAGCGCGCCAAGAACCTGAGCTACCAGTCGTTCGACGTGAACCGCCGGGTCCGCGCCGAGATGAAGGGCCAGACGCCGCAGATCGTCTGGTTCACCGGGCTGTCGGGCTCCGGCAAATCGACGGTCGCCAACCTGATCGAGAAGCGCCTCACCTCCGAAGGCCGCCACGCCTATATCCTTGACGGCGACAACGTCCGCCACGGCCTCAACAAGGATCTCGGCTTCACCGACGAGGCCCGCGTCGAGAACATCCGGCGTGTCGCCGAAGTGGCGCGGCTGATGGCTGATGCCGGGCTGATCGTCATCGTCTCGTTCATCTCGCCGTTCCGCAACGAGCGCCGGCTGGCGCGCGAAGTGGCGGGTGATGTGAAGTTCACCGAGGTGTTCGTCAACACCCCGCTCGAGGTGTGCGAAGCCCGCGATCCCAAGGGCCTCTACGCCAAGGCGCGCCGCGGCGAGATCAAGAACTTCACCGGCATTTCAAGCCCCTACGAGGCGCCGGAAAAGCCCGACATCGTGCTCCACGGTGCGCTGCAGGATCCGGTACAGATGGCCGACGACCTCTACGCCCGCGTCTTCGAGTGGGATACCGGCTACTCGATCTAACGCCGCACGCACGGGATCTCCCTCCCCCTCGGGGCGACCTCTTGTCGTCCCATGGGGGGGGAGCGAAGCAGGACTTGGCATTGCCAAGTCCGTTGCGCAGCTGGGTGGGGGTCTTCACACGCTCCGCGCGTCTTGCCACCCCCACCCTTGATCCCTCCCCACAAGGGGGACGACAAGAGGTCGCCCCGAGGGGGAGGGAGACGACTGAGACACGGCCACCACACTTCCTGTGAACACCTCGCCATCGGCTGGCGCCGCCCTCCGATCGATGCGACAATGCCGGTCAGGTTGATTGGCTAGTATCTCATGCGCAACGCGTTCCGGCTCCTGTTGTGGCTGCTGCTCCTGTGGGCATCGACCGCTGCCGCGCACGCTTCTTTCGATGATTCGAAGCTCTGGTTCGAACGCCTGAGCGACGAGGAACGCTCCGCCACCCAGACCGACCTGATCCTGCTCGGGTACTACCAATACCTGGTCGATGGTCAGTTCGGCCGCGGCACCTTCGACGCCATCGCCGCGTTCCAGAAGAACCAGGGCAGGGCCACGACCGGCGTTCTCACCGATTTCGAACGCCGCGCGCTGCGCGATCAAGCCGGAAAGGTCGATAGCAGGCTCGGCATCGAACTGGTCAGCGACACTCCGGCGCATGTCGCCATGATGATCCCGCTGCGCCTGCTATCGATCCGCAACCCGACCGATGCCGGCACCTCGTATGTCAGCGAGGATGGCGAGTTTTCGCTCGAAACCATGCATGTTTCGCTCGCCGACCAGTCGTTCGAGGCGCTGTTCGACGTGATGACCAGCCCCGATCCGGAGCGCACCGTCACCTATCGCAGCTTCGGGGCAGGGCGCTTCGTCGTCTCCGGGCAGATCGGCGACTATTCGTTCTACACCATGTTCGTCAGCGCCGCCGGCGAAGCAGTCGGCTACTCGCTCGCCTGGGGCAAGGACTACGCTCACGAGGGCGCGGTCACCTCCGTCTACATCGCCTCGCACTTCACCCCGCTCGGCAACCTGCCGCCGCCCGACGAGCTGAAGAAGGCCGAAGGCACCGGCGGTGCGCCACCCCGCGGCGCCTTCGTCCTGCCCGTGGATCAGCCGGACCTGATCGTCCTCAACGCCGATATCACCGACCAGACGTCGGCCGAGTTCGACCGCGCCCTCGCCGCCCGCCCCAACGTTCGCATCGTGGCGCTCAACAGCCCCGGCGGCTCGGTCGATTCAGCGCTGAAGATGGCCCATGAGATCCGCAAGCGCGGGCTGACCACATTCGTGCCGCGCGACATGGGCTGCTACTCGGCCTGTGCCTATATCTTCTTTGCCGGCATCGACCGGCAGGCCGAGGGTGAACTCGGCGTGCACCAGATCTCGGCCGAGGTTGCCGACCTGGTGCTGGCGCAGACGACGCTCGGCGATGTGCTCGATGCGCTCGAGGAATTCGGCGTCCACCAGCAGGTCATCTCGCACATGCTGCGCACGCCACCCGACGATATGTACGTGTTCAGCACGGCCGAACTGACCGAGTTCGGTATCCTGAGCGGCGATCCGCTGAGCATCACGGTGGCCCTTGAACAGCCACAGGAGGCGCCGGGCAGCAGTGGCGCGGCGATCGTGCATCTGTCGAGCCAGTCGGACGCAGCCGAGGCCGAGCGGTCGCGCGCCTATGTCGAGGGCCGCTGGAGCACGCTGTTCGGCGAAGCCAAACCCGAGGTCGAGACCGCCGGCAACGTCTACCGCGTCCAGGTACCGACCCCTTCGCTCGAACGCGCCAACGCCATCTGCGCCGCCATCAAGGCCGACGGCGGCGGTTGCTACGTGACGGCAGCGGGAAGCTGATCACCGACGGTGAGGGCTTGAACAACCCCCTCGGCCGCAGGGCCGAGGGGCAACTGTAGCGACTGACAGCCTAGTGAACGAAACGCGGGGCGTCGGCGGCCGGCTTGCCGCCGGGCACCACGATGATCGCCAGCACGGCCGTCGCGCCGGCGACAATGGCCGAGAGCGTCAGCGCGTCGATGAAGCCGTTGGCAATCGACGGCGCGGCAAGGCTTGCCGCCGCGATCGCCGCGAGGATGGCCGCGCCCATTGCTCCCCCCAGCTCGTGGAACGTGTTGACGAGACCGGAGACGACGCCGGTTTCATGTGGCCCGGCATGCGCCATCGCTGTCGTTGTCGCGCTGACGAATACGGTGCCTAGTCCGAGTGCAGTCGTCGCCACCGAGGCGATCAACAGCATGGGCGAGCCAAGCGCGGTCGTCGCGAATGCCAGCGACGCGGCGGCGATGACGAGCCCGGCAACAGCGACGACCCGGGCGCCGAGGTGGCCAACAGCACGACCGGCAAGGTGGGCGCCGACGATGGTTGCCACGGCGACAGGCAGGAAGCCGAGGCCGGTATCAAGGGCGGTCCAGCCGAAGCGGCTTTTGCAACGCGAAGGAAAGCAGGAAGAAGGCGCCGACGAGGAGGCCGGTCGCCACCAGCATCAGCAGTGCTCCGGCCTGGATCGGCGGGCGGGTCAATAGCCGGAGATCGACCAGGGGCTTGGCTGCGAAGCTCTCGACCGCTGCGAAGACCCCGAGGATGACGATCGCCGCGCCGATAAACAGCATCCCATTGCCGAGCGAGCCGATTTGGGTGATGCCGATGACCAGGCTGGCGGTGCCGAGCGTCGCCAGGATCGCGCCGATCACGTCGAACTTGCCGTCACCAAGTCCGCGGCCGGCCGGCACGACCAGCGGTACCGCCATGGCAACGAGGATGCCGATTGGCACGTTGACGAAAAAGATCCAGCGCCAGCCCGGACCGGCGGTGAGCAGGCCGCCGAGCAGCACGCCAACCGCAGCGCCGGAGCCGCCGATGGCGCCCCAGATCGCCAGGGCGCGATGGCGCGAGCGGCCGGTGAACAGGCGGGTCACAGTCGAGAGTGCGGAGGGGGACAGGAAAGCGGCGCCGACACCCTGCGCCGCGCGGGCGGCGAGCAGCATGGTCGCGTCGGTGGCGAAGCCCGCGGCGAACGAGGCAACGGTGAAAACGATCAGGCCAGCCATAAAGACACGTCGCGAGCCGAGGAGGTCCGCGGATCGACCGCCCAACAGCATCAGGCCGGCGAACGGGATGGCATAAGCGGCGATGGTCCAGGCAGCGGAAGTTGGAGGAAAGCCGATGTCGCGGCTGAGATCGGGCAGTGCGACATTGATGACGGTGACATCGAGAATCAGCATGAACTGGGCGAGGCAGAGCAAAGCCAGGGCAAACCAGCGACCTGACGCGGGGGCGTCTTCTGGTGCGCTGGGATGGTGGGCTTCGGTGGCTAGGTGATGGTTCATGGACGTTCCTAACATGAACATATATGTTTGAGTTAACGACGGAACGTATACACCAGTGTTTGATTTAGTAAAGGGCTGACGATGCCGACTACCGACGGTGAACGTGCGAGGCGCTCTGACGCGCTGCGCAACCGAGACGCGATCATGGATGCGACGTTGGCCTGTCTCGCGCTCAACCCGTCCGCCAGCATGGCCGAGATCGCTCAGGCGGCCGGAGTCGGCCGGGTGACGCTCTACGGACATTTTTCCTCGCGGGAGGAACTGATCGACGCGGTGTTCGAGCGCACCATGGCCAAGGCCGAGGCAGAGTTGTCGGCCGTCGATCTCAGCGGCGACGCGCGGCGGGCGATGGAGCGGCTCGTCCGCAGCTCGTGGCGGATCGTAGCGGAATCGCACGCGTTGCTGGGAGCAGCGGAGGTGGCGCTGTCATCCGAGCGCATCCGCAGCCATCATCATCAGCCGATGGCGCGCGTCGCGGCGTTGATCGCCAGGGGCCAGGCAGAGGGAAGTTTTCGCGTCGATCAGCCGAGCGAGTGGCTGACCGCTTGCTTCCACACGATCCTGCACGCCGGGGCGGCCGAGGTTCGGGCCGGTCGCCTGACCGAGGCCACCGCGGCCGAGATCATTCCCGACACGGTGACGGCGCTGCTCAGTCCGCCAGGCTGATGGTGGTAAGGACCCGGACGCGAGGCGAGCAGGCCTTGCCGAATGCGGTTTCCTCAACCACCACGGGCCGCCATCAAGGCCGGCGGCTGAGCCAAGGCGCAGGTGGTCCTGGGCCGACTACCTGGTCGCACCAAGCCGCGCCAGCGCTTCTGTGAAGCCATTGGAACTCAACACAAACCTCACCGGCTTGCCGGTTGCTGTGGGGACGACGACGGCGAAGATTTCCGCCGCAGTAGCGAGCTTGCTCAGGTAGTCCGGCGCGAGGATCGCTTGAACGACGCACTTGCCGGCGTCGCATCGGGCGAATGGCACGGTCCGAAGCTTGCCGTCCCCGATGTCGAGGGTCAGGCCGCGATTGGTTGCGACATCGGCGGGCGTGCGCCACGCGGCGTGGACGACCCCTCCTGCATCCCGCCACACGGTCCACGCGAACACGATGCCCTTGGCCTCCCTGGCGGAATGCTGCTGCTCCATGTAGCAGGCTGTGGCGGCGTCCGCCGGGCAGATCACGAACCAGTCCTCGATCCGCTCGACCTTTGGGTTTGCGGCGACGGGTGCGGTCGGCGCTGGGTCAGGCGCCGCAGCCGAAACGGCGTCCACTGCCGTAGCGATTGGGAGCGATTGCCTCCAGAGCAGGTAGCCAACACCCGCCCCGCCGACCAGCACCAAGGAAAACACGACTGAGAGGAGCCATGCGAGCCATGGATGTCTGCGCCGCGGCCGGCGTTCACGGCTCGAACGCTGGCGGGGAACCGCCTCGCCGTCTGGATCGTCCTCGAACTGTGGTTCGACTCTCGGTACCCGCGGCATCGGCAACCGGTCCCTCGCCTTCAAGTCACGCGCTTGCGTCGGCGGAGCGCATCACTTCAGCTTCTGATAGATCGCCGTGAACCCGACCAGCGACAGTTCCAGGGTCACCGCCTGCTTGCTTGTGGTCTGGAACACGATGTTCAGCTGCTGCCCGTTTTGCATCGCGGCGAGCGTCTCCGGCGAAACGGGGCCGGTGGCGTAGCAGGCGTTGCGGTCGCAGGTCTGCAGTTCGAGCTGCTGCGTCGCGGCTCCATCAACATTGAAGCCGATCCCCGCCTCAAGATACACCACGCCCAGCGGCAAGGAGACATGCAGACTTGGCGCGGCTCCATCGGCCGGCAAGCGTAGCGTAGCCGTGCCGATCACCCGTTGGGTGTTCCGCACCACGGCTCGTATGGTCATCGTGCACTCGGCGCTCGATTGACGGGCTTCGGACACACAGCGACCGCCCCACACTTCGGTCGGCGCGGCGGCCTCGGCCTCAGCCTCACCGCCGAGAACCGGTTCCTGCGCCGCGGCCGGAGCAGAAAAACTCATTGCGACGACGAAGATATACAGAAAATTGCGCAATCCCATCTGCTGCTCCTCGTTGCCAACCGTGCAATAGGCAGGATGTACAGAAAGACGGTGAAAAACACAAGTCAGCGACGACCGAATGATCGGCTAAGTCCTTGAGATATACTGCAATCGTCGACTTTATTCGTTGCGAATTTTGGCCTATCGTGCGGCGACAACTGGTGGCGCGCGAAAATGGCACGATCGAAGAACAAACCAGTGGCCCCTGCCGCGGCATCGGCCGTCGAGGCAGCGAGATCGTTGCAGCCGGCGCTGCAGCGCCATCTGGTGATCGTGCACCAGCCAGGCTGGCAGGCTCTCGATGACTGGTACGAGATTGCGCAAATGGTGCGCCGCATCGATCCGACGACGGGAGTCGTCATCGTCGCGGCCGACCGTCCCGATCCCGAGCTGCTGAAACTGGCGGCGTCGCTACCCAGCCTGGTGTTCTCTGCCGGGCCACTTGGCAAGTTCGCTCCCGCGCGGGGCAAGGTCTACCACGGGCGCCCGATTCACAAGTTTGAGCAACTGAGGAGACTTGCGGCCGGCAGGGTTCGTGTGCCGATGAGCACCGTGCTGGGGCCGGACACCAAGCTCGATCCAGCGATGTGGGGGGAGTTCGTGGTGCTGAAGCCGACCGACATCGCCACCTCGTCGCAGGGAAGAGGTATCCAGCTGATGCGGACTGTCCGGGTGCGTTATATCAAGCCGGAGAACTATCCCGAGGATCACCCCGGACGGCGTGCGCCGATGGTGGTTCAGCAGTTCATCAACTCCGGTCCACGCATGCCGCACTACCGGGTGCTCACCCTGTTCGGGGAACCGCTTTATTGTCAGATGTCGGAGGCGGGCGACAACCGGGTCGACCTTTCGAGCGATGACGAGACGATCGAAGCGGCGCCCGTTGCGCTGAACGTGCTGCAGGGCAAAACCAAGACCTTCCTCTATCGCGCCGACGTTGCGGCATTGGCGCGGGCTGCGTATCGGGCAATCCCTGAGGCGCCGCTGCAAGGTTGCGACATCATCCGCGATGCCGCCACCGACCGGCTCTACGTGCTGGAACTCAATCCTGGCGGCAATACGTGGCACTTCTCTTCGGATTTTCAGGCGCCGTTACGCGCTATTGACGGGCCCGAGCACGAGGCGCGGCGGCGATGGCACCTCGACGCCTTCGGCACGGCGGCGCATGTCCTGGCCGATGTAACCCGCCGGGAAGCCGTGTAGGGTCGCAACGTCGGTGCTGGCGGGCACGCTCTCTCCTCCGGCCCGATCGACAGGTTACCCCGGGAACGCGACAGGATCCGCGGTTCCCGCTCCACCAACTCGAACGACAGCGCTCAGCGTTGCGGCTTGTCCTGAGCCTGCCTACCCGGTCGAAAAAGCAGGCGGCCGGTCCTTTCGAACCGGCCGCCTGCTTTGTCTGAGCTGTTGGCTTAGAAGCCCTTACGCAGTCCGGCCTTGGCATCCACCGAGGTGAAGTCTTCGTTGAACTTCACACCTGCCGAACCGAAGGCCGAGAAGCTCCGGTCGGCGCTGTACACGGTTGCAGTACCAGTGAGCTCGCCGAACACGCCGCTGATGCCGTCGCTGAACGTCGTACTGTTGCCGATCCCGTCCGTGATGGTGATCTGGTTCGCATCCTCGAATTCGTTCCAGATCTTGCCCAGCACTGCCAGTTCCGTGGTGGTGTCGCCCGGGGTGCCAAGCGTCACGCCGACACGGGCACCAATACCACCCTGCAGGCTCGTGCCGTCGCTGAACTCGACCGAGGCGCCACCGGCGTCAAAACCGTCGAGCTGGGTCGAGACGAACGCCACAGACGCGATCGGCTCGAAGAAGGCGCTGTCAGCTAGCTCCATGCGATAGCCCGTGTTGGCGAGGATACCGATGCTGGTCGAGGCTCCCGAGACTTCGAAGCCCGGGCTGATCGGCGCCGTGTAGGTCACGTTGAGCAGGTCGGCCTTGACCTCGGCGTCGGCATAGAAGCCGCCACTGGTGAAGGCTGCGTAGGCGCCAATCACGCCACCGGTGTATTCGGCGGCCGCCCCATAGCTGTCGAAGTCGAGGTTCGAGCCGACATAGCCGCCGAACACGCCGGCGCGCAGGCCGTCCTCACCCCCGCCCATGGGCTGGAAGTCGACGCCGCCGAGGATGGAGAAGGTGTTCTGCACGAAGCTGGTATCGATGGTGACCGGACCACCGGGCGGGATGATCTCCGTGACTTCGGTGTTCTGGTCTGTCCAGTTTCCTGTAGCCTTGGCCCAAACCGCCGCGCCTGGAGTAGCATCCGGCGCGATCGGCAGTTCGCCGACCGGAAGATCCGCGCCCGCGCCGCCACTGCCCGCCAGCGGGAAGTGGTTGCCGTAGATGTGGTCGGCGACCACGCCCGCCGTATCGTGCCAGATATTCTGGGCGGCGGTGATCAGGGTCGGCAACTGTGCCGCTTGCGGCGCCCAGCCGCTTTCCAGCACGAAGTCCGGATCGGGAGCAAAGCCTTCTTCGTGCAGGTACCAAGCGTAGAACCCATCCTGGATGGCGCCGACGCCGTCGACATTGATGTACCCCTCCGACGCGGCGTCGATGTACATCGTGTCGCCTTCGACGCAGGCCACTTCGTAGCACTGCATGCTCTCGTCATTGGCGTCGACCGGTGCGTAGGCAACGTAGATCTTGTCGCCGAGCAGGTCGGTCGGTGCGGTCCCGACCTTGTTGATGATCAGGCCGGTCGAGCCCTGGATCTCGTCTTCGATTTCGAGATAGTCGGCGCGCCAGGTCGACGGATCGTCGTTGATCGGGCCCATCTGCGGCCCGAAGTTCACATCGAGACCAACGAAGCTGGTGAGGCTGCCGTCCTCGCCGCCGCGGAAATTGTGATCGATCCAGGTGAAGTCACCCGTGCCGTCGTCGATCATGCTGAGCAGCCCGACCTCGGCCTGGAAGCCGTCGTCGTAGTAGCCGCCATTGGTGAAGGTGTTCACGCCACCGAAGTTGGCCGTCTCGTAGGTGTCCCAACCGAACGCCGTCTGGATCAGGCCAGCGTTGTGAATCTCATCGTTGGAGCTGCCGTGCATTTCGGTGCCCCACTCGCCGTTATCCGTGACCAGCCAGGTACCGAAGTTCTTGACGGTGTTGCCCCGCACGTCAGGCCAATCGTCGCCATTGTGCCCGTCCATATTGACGCGGCCGACCATGACGCCGTGGTTCTCGACATAGGTGGCTCCACCGCGGGTCCACATCAGCATGTCTGACGCGGCGTCGGCGTAGCTGTCGAGATTGTCGACCAGACCGACCTGTCCGCCGCTCCAGACGAAGCTGCCAATATCGTCATAGTCCTGCAGCAGGCTCGCAACTGCGTCCGTATCGAGCGGCAAAGCCGGCACGTCGATCGCATCGGGCGCGGTCCAGTCGCGCTCGAAGTAGGGAATGTTGTCGCTGGTCATCAAGCCGAGGTTGATGATATCCGCGCCGCCGTCGTCTTCGTTGGACGTGGCCAGGTTGATGACCGGCTCCTGCCAGTAACCGTCGCCGACGATTATGCCGCCAACGCCGTTGCCGATCCACACCTGGTCGGCATCGGTGATGTCGATGCCCCGATCGGCACCCCAGATCAGACCGCCATCCATACCCCAGTTTGAATTGTAGCCGTCCTCGCTCAAAGGGTCCGGGTTCCCGTCGAAATCACCGTTGGCGATCCCCACATGGCCGCCATAGCCATCGAACGAGTCGACTTCCTCCATCTTGATGCCGTCGCCGTAGAAGCCCTGGATCCGGCCGCCGGCATTGCTCACAAACACGTTGCCGCGCCAGGTATCGTCGACTTGCAGACCGTCCTCGATACCGAAGATCGTGCCGCCATCGTTATTGGCATTCACGTTGCCGTCGGCGTTGCGGATGTAGGCGCCGTCGTCGCCACCCCACATCAGCCCGTCACGATTGTGGAGATTGACGGCCTGGTACCAGCTGTCGCTGCCTTCCTCCTCGAATACGCCTTCAACGCCACTGATGTGGACGGCATCGTCGTTGACACCGACAATCAGGCCTCCGTCCTCGATCAGATGACCGAGGTCATCGGTGTAGCTGCCGTTATTGATGTTCACGGTCCTGCCGACGTCGTAGACGTTGACGCCACGCTGTTGACCCCAGATGCCCATGCCCGCTGCGACATCACCGAACAGGTAGCCGGTGTCCAGCAGGCCATCCTCGTTGTTGGAAACCTGAGGATCGAGGACGCTGAGGTCGAACGTATCGCCCAGCGTGCCGGCGTTGTTGACGTGCAACTCGCCGCCGATGTCCGAGACGTGTACACCGTCCTCGTTGACGCCGACGATCAGTCCACCAGGCCGATATTCATCGTCCGTCGGATCCTCGTCGGTCCCCATCCAATCGAAGTGCGCATCATTGTTGATCTGGACGTTGGCGTTACCCTCGTCGACCGACGCCACGTCGTTGACGTAGATACCATTGCCGTAGCCAGCGATGACGCCCTCACTGTTGTTGTTGACCTGCACCGCGTTGCGGCCGGTGTCGTTGTCCACGTTGTTGATGTGGACGCCGTCTCTGCTCAACCCGGCGATCAGGCCGTTGCCGTTGCTGATCTCGGTCCAGATGATGTCGTCATGAACGTACACGCCATCAACAGCGCCGATCGAGGACTCATAGCTGTGGTTCTGCAACTCGAAGATCAGGCCGTCCTCGGTGCCGCCAGTGGCCTCGATGGCCGCCCCGTCGGTGCCTTCGACATGCCCATTGTTCTGGATGACGATATGGCCGGGGCCGAAGCCACCGTCGTTCTCGACAAAGATACCGGTCGTGCCGGTGATGCTGGCCGCGTCAAAATCATCGTTGCCCCAGTCGTCATCAATCTGGAACACCACCGGGTCGCCCGGCGAGCCGGGGTTCAGAATGGCAACGCCGGTGCCCCCGGCATTGTTGATGAAGGAATTGGGATAGAGGCGTATACCGTTGTTCTCGGTTGAGTAGCCGTCGGCCTCGATGGTGAGGGCCGGCGCCGCATGATTCGAAGTCAGCTCGAACGGATTGCCGTCAACGTTCGGCCCCAGGTCCACCTGGAACGTACCGTTCGGCTCCAGCACCAGCGGCGTGACCAGCGGTAGGTTGGTGTCATCCGGCCCGGCACAGGTGTAGTAGTTCGCCGGGTTGATATTGCAGGCAGCCCCCAGCTCCTCCGCGAATGCCGGGGTTGCCCCGATCATTCCGGCGCTCATCGCTCCCGCAAACAGCGCGGTACTTGCCAACAGCCAAGACGGCTGCGTGCGCGGACCGCGAGTTACTATTGGATTCGAACGCTTTGCGTCGCGGCTTGCCTGTACCGCTTTGCGATGAGCCCGATTCGACATGCAGTCCCCCGTCCTTCTGATGTCGTCGGCCATGAACGTCTTCAAGACGCCGGTGGCCGACTACCATGCGATGATCGAATGCTTATGTGGACTCAAGAACTACAGCAAGAAGAGTCTATCGACTCCTACCAAGAGTCTACGTGGAGTCTTCATCGTGTTGCCGCGCTGCAACAACTGCGCTGATGGCAAGACGATGGCGACCATGGTCAAGACAATGGCGACTAAAGTAATGTATATCATGGTCGTTAATGTGGATTTGGCCCGTTCCGTGGCGGGAACGACTCCAGGTTTGGAGTCGACGTCTTAACGAGGACTCCCGCCGACATGAAAATGCCGCGAAGGGGCCGCGTCATCGTCTGGGTGGTGACAGGCGAGGGGCGAATGCCAAGCATCTATCGGGGGATAGTCGTGATCCTCACAATCGCGGTCTCTGGCCTGCTTCTGTCAGCTGCAGCGCCGGCAGCTGCCCAGGCCGCGGGAGAGCCTCGCGCCGGTCCAGCCGGGCCCGAGGGAGGACCGCAGCGCGAGCAACTCTGGCTGGTGCCATCCCCCCTCAAGGACGTGCTTATGCACGCCTACCTCTACAGGCCCCCGGGCGACGGCCCGTTTCCGCTGGCGGTGATCAACCATGGGTCAGACGAAGACCGGGCGCGCCGGGCCAGGGTGGCGATGCCGTCATTCCCGGCGCTCGCGGCTTGGCTGGTGGCGCGTGGCTATGCTGTGCTGCTGCCGCAGCGGCCCGGGCACGGCATTACTGGCGGGCGCTACCTCGAGGGGCAGGGGGCTTGCGGTCATCCGGACTTCCAGCGCGCCGGACTTGCTGCCGCCAGTAGTATAGAGAGTGCGGTAGACTTCATGCAGGCGCAGAAGTTCATCGAGCCCGGTGGTATTGTGATCGTCGGAAACTCGGCCGGCGGCTGGGCTGCGCTGGCGCTGGCGAGCCGCAATCCAGCCGGGGTTGCTGCGGTGGTAGACTTTTCCGGGGGGCGCGGCGGCCGCGACCGCAACAAAGCGTACAACAATTGCGCGCCGGACAAGCTGGTGGCCGCAGCCGCTGCCTACGGCCGGACGGCCCGGATCCCGACGCTCTGGCTCTACGCGGAGAACGACACCTACTTCGCGCCCGAACTGTCGCGCCGCATGGTTGATGCCTTTGTCGCAGCAGGTGGGGATGCGGAGTATCGCCTGCTGCCGGCCGTGCGCGGCGACGGCCATGCGCTGGCGCTTACCGCAGGCCGTGAAGCGAGCTGGAAAGCGCCCCTCAAGGCCTTTCTCGACTCGCTTGTGCGTAAGCAGCGGCAGGACTGAGAGCGGCAGGACTGAGAGACGGGCGGCAAAGAGCCCCCTCGGCCGGATAACCGAGGGGCAGTTGGCCCGCGTCTCAGAATTGGAAATTGAGCCCAGCGCGAACGACGTGGAACGCCACATCGCTGTCGGCAGAAAAGTTGAAGCCGTCGCCGAAATCGGCATCGACGATCTGTTCGCTGCCGAGGTCGGTGTAGAGATACTCGGTCTTGAAGGTGATGTTGTCGGTCAGCGCATACTCGATGCCGGCGCCGATGGTCCAGCCGAAGCGGTCATTGGTGATCGACTCGTCGATGACCGTCTGCCCCACGATGGTGCCGTTGATCGACGATGTCGTCTGACCCCAGGCGAGGCCGCCGGTAGCATAGACCACGAAGCGATCGTTCACCCAGCCGATGCGAGGTCGGAGCGTCGCGAACCAGTCGAGGCGGGTGCCGAGGTCGAAGTCGGCGGATTCACCGGGCGGCAGGAACTCGCCGGTTTCGTCGGTGATGCTGAGCGAGACGCGGCCATCGATCGACGAGCCTTGAATGTCGCCCTCGATGCCGAGCAGGACGCTCTCGCTCCACTGCCAGTTGTAGCCGGCCTGCACGCCGGCGATGAAGCCGCCGGCCGTGACGTCGGCCGAGCCGGTGGCAAAGATGATCTCGCCGGGGCCGGGCGGCACAAGTGCCGGTGCCGGTTCCTCTTCAACGGGCTCGGGCCCGATGATCTGGAACGGATGCTTGAATACCCCGCCGCCATAACCTGCGTTGATACCGGCATAGAACCCATTCCAGTCGTAGAGCGGGGTGGAATAGATCGGTTCGATGATTGGGAGATCGGCCGCAACCGCGCCAGTGGCAAAAACGCAGGTCGCACCGAGAGTTAAAATCTCGTCCGCATAGTCAACCCTCCAATAATAGAGCGAAAAGACGCCCCATGCAGCGAAGAGTGTAGGTGGACTCGTCCCTGGAGTCCTTAACAAGCCGGCAAATGCAGAGTGTTGTTGCATTTTCGACAAACAACCGACAATTGTGCGAAACAGTGCGAAGTGTCGATATGTTGTTGTCAGATCAGCGGGAATCGAGCGCCAGGGATGGCGAATGTGCGGTTTCGAACAATGTGAACCTGCAATAACTTGCGTCCGGCAATGGGCGTTGCCAAATTAATGACGCATTTTGGGCCGTGCGGCGGCCCGCGGCACGGCTGCGCTGCGCGAAGTTATCGCGATGCAATGACTTAGCGCTCGTCGCCTGCCGTGACCGGCTTCTCCTCGAGCGCGACGGCGGAGGTCTCGACATTGTTGTCGATGCCCCAGTCCAGCGTTTCGAGTCTTAACGTCTCGAACAACACATCTGCGCTGACCTTACGGCCATCGAGTTTGGCGAGGACGGATGAAAAACGCGCACCCAGATCGGCGGGTGCATCAACACCAGTTGCAGAGACCACGGCCACACTTTCTGAAAGGGAGCGGCGAAGTCGGACGAGCCCCCGACTGTTCGGGCGCGGGCCTACTGCAGAATCTTTTAAGGAACGCTTCTTGGACAAAATACAATTTCGCTTTCATTCGGAAAGCGCGCTGTGGGCCAAGCAACAGAGCTCTAAGCGCAGTTTTCTACCGCGCTCTAACGGTACCTACCTGAACCCACGATGAAAAGCGCCGCCCGCCACATATTGGGCAGGCGGCGCCGTCATTCGGGCGGAAGGGTTAACTAGTTGATGCCGGCAAACGTGCAACCCAATCGCCTAGCCGGGTGAGGTTGCCGCCGAGCTTGGCATGCGCCAGCGGGCGCAGCGGCGCGACGAACGCGTCGGCCGCCGGATCTGGAGCGTGGCGGAGCAGCGGCTCCACCCAGGCCAGCATGAATGGCTCCAGCGCCTGCTTGCCAGTCTGGAACGTCTGCTCCTTGCCGTTGATCTTCTGAACGATCGACGGATCCTCGATCGCTTTGAGGCTGAACGCGGCAATGGTGCTGAGCTTGCCGTCGCACGCGGCATAGCCATCGTAGCCGGTTGCCTTCAGCAGGTCCGCCGTGACGATCAGCGGCGCGGTGGCGTGGAGCTGGTAGTTCAGCGCCTTGTCGGCCCGGTTCATCTCCAGCGGCAGGCTGCCATCCGGCGAGGCCTGGCAGGTCACGAGCTCGAAGCTGCCCTTGGCCCAATCGAGCATCGCCGTGTCGCCATTCAGCCGCCCGATCGCCGCAGCCGCGAGCCCGGCCCAGGCCCGCAGGTTCGCCCGCTTGGCATTCTTCGGGGCGTCATTGTCGAAGAACTGCTCCATCGCAGTGGCCACATCGGTGAGCCAGCCGACGACGCGTGTGCGCTTGGCCGGATCGAGGGGGCCCGCGGTCTCCGCCTGCAGCAGTGCTATCGCCAGCCCGGCATAGCGGGCCGGAATGGCGAGCTTGACGTTCAGCGTCTCGAGCTCAGTGAGCGCGCCTGCCGCCGCCCATTGGTCGAGCCAGTCGAGCACACATTCGCCGCGGGCGGTGTCACCGTCCATCAGTGCGGTGTTGGCCATCTTCATCAGCTCGCCGATGAACTTCTCCACCGGTTGCAGGGCGCGATCGACCTCGGCATTGGACACCTCATCGATATCCGAGCGGGTCTTGCTGTCGTCGGTGTAGCGGCTGCCGAAATTGAGCGCGACCACTGGGGCAGGGACCGCAGGGCAAGCGAACGGTTTGTCCTCCGCCCGGCCAGCCGAAGTCCCGAGCACCAGCGTCATCGCCGCGATCAGGGGGAGTGCAACCCGCATCTCAGTTCTCCACTGCCATCGACGCCAGCAACCGCTGCGCCTCGGGATTGCCGAGCCCGGCCGCATCCTTCAGCAACACGGTGGCCTCCTGGATCGAGGGTTCGATGCCGATGCCCATGGCGTAGGCCTTGGCGAGTTCGACCATGGCGATGGCGTCGCCGCCTTCTGCCGCACGTTTCAGCCACGAACTGGCATCCCTCGCCTCGGCCACTGTGGTGCCGGTCGAACGAAGATAGAGGGCCAGCTCGCGCATCGCCACCGCGTCGCCAGAGGCGGCGGCCGCCGCATAGCGGGCCGACCAGTCGACCTCCTCCATCACCGCGGTCTGGATCGCCGGCGGCGCTTTCAGCACCTTGTCGCGGATCTTGCCGAGATCGGCCACCTGGGCGCTATCAATCATCCGCTTGAACATCGCCACCGCTTTGGTCGGGGCATAGTCCTCGCTGTCAGGGTCGGCATAGATCTTCACCAGCCGGCTCACCGCCGTATCGTCGCCGAGCGCCACCGCCTGGTCGAACAGCTCGATAGCCGTCTTGGCCCGCTCCTCACCGCCCATCGCCATGTAGCGATCGGCAATCGCGGTGTGGCGCCAGCCATCCTCGCCGGCAAGCCGCAGGCTGACCTGCAGCCAGTGCTCGGTCTCGCTATCGTCTTCGGTGGCAACGAACGCGCCTGCCAGCTTGATGGTGTTCTCGAAGGTGCAGTCGACCACGCTGGCGGCGCGATAGAGATAATCGTGCCGCTGCGCCTCGTCCTTGGTGTTCGAGGCCGCAAAGATCAGCGCGTCGGCGTCGCCGCGCTGCTCGATCGCCTGTTGATACTGCGCCAGGAGTTCCGCATCCGAGAAGCCCTCGGCCTGCATGATCGGCAAGAGCCGCAGGATCGCCTCGCCCGAGCCCTGCTGGGCCGCTTCGGTCAGGTAGCCGATGGCTTCGCTCCGCTTTTCCGCGTCGTTCGGAAAGTAGTCGAGCAGCACCGAACCGAGGTCGACTGCCGCCCGCGGCAGGCCGTCGGCGCGCGCCTGCTTCAGCGCCGCGATGGACTCCTCGATCACTTCGGGCGTCGGCGATACGATCAGCCGCTGCCGTGCCAGCGCATCGATGGTCGCCGGCACCGGATCGATGCGCGACTGCCAGAACGCCAGCATTTCCGGGCTGGCGCCATTCCGGTTCAGGTAGTCGACGTAGTAGGCCACCGAGTTCGGTCGGCCGTAGAGCGCATGGGTCTGGAGCTTGGCCAGCGCCAGCGGGTCGGCCTCAGGGTCGAGTGCGTCGATATCGTCGGAATCCATGAACTCGGTCGAGTTGCCCGCGGCGTCCTCGGTGCGCTGCCAGAAGCCGGCAAGGCGCATGTCGGCGCCCTTCGGCGCGCGGCAAAGGTAGGCCTGCCGCAGGTCGGTCATCGGGTCGATCTTGCCGGCATTGGTCACCGCGAAGCTGAGCAACTCGGTCGCCCGTTCGAACACGCCCGGCTCGTCCCGGTGCCGCAACAGGATGAAGGCCAGTTCCTGCGCCGAATCGGCATCCTCCAGCGCTACGCCCTTTTCGAGCAGCGCCTTGGCCTCGGCCTCGCCGGCCCAGCGGCCCTTGTCCGTCAACACCAACTTCGCCAGCTTGGAAAATGCCCAGCCCGGCGGCTGCGACATCTCTACGAGTTGATTGAGCCGCGCCTGGTAAGCCTGCTTCTTGTCTGGGATCATCTGCTCGCTTTCGAGCAGGGTCGCCAGCCGGAACAGCGCGTTACGGCTCCCGATGTCCGAGGCTTCGGCATAGAGCGCCTCGGCCTTGTTCTTGTCCTCAGGCACCAGCGCGCCCGCTTCATAGAGCTTGCCCAGTTCCACCTGTGCCGCCGCCACACCGCGGTCGGAGGCGAGGTTGAGGTACTTCAGTAGGTTGTCATTGTTTTTGACGATCAGTTCGCTCTCGAGATGCAGCTGCGCCACCTTCCAGGCCGCGCCGGCATCGCCGAGGTCGGCCGCCAGTCGCAGCCACTGCTCGGCAATGTTGTGGTCCTGCTTGACCACCAGGCCCTTGGAATATTCGCGGGCGATGCGGCCGATACGGTCGCAGATCTCGGGGTCGAGCTTGCCTACCAGGGCGCCGAACGCCATCGTCACCGCCAGCTTGGGATCGAGTTCCCAGCCCGGCACCTGCTCGCCGCCGATATTCATCGAGGCGAGGCGGAGCAGGGCGTCGGCATTGCCGCCCATTGCGGCGCGGGTCAGGTAGCCGAGCCCCTTCTCCTTGTCCTTCTTCACCACCAGCCCGTCGAGATAGAGCGTCGACAGCAGGTTGAGCGCCTTGGGAGCGAGGCCGCCCGCATTGGCCTCGAGGCCGTCGATGACGCCGGTCTCGCGCAATTGCGGCACCTTGCCGGCCTTGAGATAGAGGTTGATCCGGTCGATCGCCGTGTCCGGCACCTTGGGCGCCGGCATCTTGCCGACGATCGCCAGCATCTTGTCGACCAGCTCGAAATTGCCGGTCGGGTTGAGATCCCTGAGGCGCCGCGCGTCGCGCAGCACCAGCTCGGGGTCGCCTTCAGGCACCGATGCCCCGTCCCACGCCTGCCAGCGCGCCACCACGTCGGGGTCGGCCTTCTTGGCAACACAGACCTCCTGTGCCGGAATTTCCGGCGGCAGGAAGGTGACCTCGACAGGCGCCGCCACAGCGGCGGATACGAGACCTGAGCCGAGCAGCAGGGCGGTGGCGAGGCGGGGGACGAATGAGGGCATCGGAGCCTCCGGTTGGAGCGCTTACAGGAAAACGCCTGTCCTCGCGAAGGCGGGGATTGCAGACTCTTCCGGTCGAAAGCGCGACGAAATCAAAGACTTGGAGCGGTTCACCGATTCAATTGAACGGTGAACCGCTCTCGGACAGTTACTGTGCGCGGAAGAAGGCGTTCTCGACAGCGGCGGCAGTATAGGCGCCGTTCGAGCCGCTGAAGATGATCGACACGCCGCCGCGACGCTTGAGGTCGAGCGCGGCCACCGTGGCCACCGGCTTGCCTTCGGCCTGCACCTCGAAATCGAGGGTCAGCGGGGCCTTCAGCGCCACCGACTTGCCGGTGTCGCCGGCAATGGCCTCGATCGCCTTGGTCTTGGCGGCAGGCACGAACAGGTCGACGCTGGCAAGGTCGGAGAGGTTGTAGAAATAGACGGTGGCCTTGCTGGGGTCCGAGGCCGGATCGTCCTGCAGCACCAGCGGCTCGCCTTCGACACTCCAGGCGTAGGTGTAGTAGGCGCCCGGCGAGGTGGTCACCGAGCCCGACACATCGCCGGCCGAGACCGGGATATTGCCCGGCTGCACGTTCACATAGGCCGAGAGCCCGTCGGTGATGTCGTCGATCGTGGTGCCGTTCACCACCGCCACGGCGGCGCCGGGCACCAGCACGCGCACGAAGGCGGAGTTCGGATCGACCGGCGCATCGTAGAGCCCGTCATCCTGAGCCAGCGCGAAAGGCGTGGCGCTGAGCAGCATCAGGGTGGTCAGGGCGATGAGTTTGGGGGTTGAGCGCAGCATGTTGGCTCTCCTTAGGTGTTGCAGAGGGAAATCGACGCCTTCTCCTCGGAGAGGCGATCGAACTGGATCGAGACCTTCGACAGCTCCAGGCTGTCGAGCGACTCGAGCGGGATGAAGAAGCGGCCGGTGCCGCGGAAGCGGTCGCCGCGATGCACTTCGCGCGTGAAGGTGCGCCCGTCGGTGCTCTCGAAATTGAGCACCACGTCGCGGCTGCCATTGTCGCCGGCATCGGCCAGCAGCACCTGGTTCGGGGCGATCGGCGTGCCGGTCAGGTCGGCCTGGTAGAGGCCCTTGGCCTTGTCGATGACCGGGGCATTGCCGACCGGCTGGCAGTCGTCGCGCGCCGCCGCGATCAGCTCGGTCAACGAGCCGGTGCCGAACTGCGCCAAGTTGTTGTAGATCGGGTTTTCCCACACGAGGAACTTCGGCCGGTCGGCCTGGAACTCGCGCGAGGTGAGATACGAGGTGATGGCGCCGAACTGGTTGCCGCCGGTGATCGCCATATTGGCCACCGGCAGGCTGGCATACTGAGCGAGAAAGCCGGAGAAATTAGGCACCAAAGCGTCCGAGAAGCTGGTGCCGACCAGCGCGATCTCGTCATTGGTGGCGCCTTCCGTCTCGCCGCCGCTATCGCCAAAGATATCGAGGCTGGCATCGGCGCTGGCGACTTCCACGGTCTCGTAGGATGTGCTGATCACCGGCGGCAGGCTGAGCACGCAATAGGCCTGCAGCGTGCGGCGCATGCCCGACACGGCAAGCTCGGCGCCCGTCGCCTTGGTCTCGTAGGTAACCGGCGTGACGTCGGCATAGGCCGGCAGCTGCTTGATCATCCCGCCGATTGTCTGCGCCGCGGTTTCGGCGCCGCGCGACGTCCAGTGGAAGTCAGAGCGGAAGAACGGCGGATCACCGCCATTGGTGGTGCGCAGCGCCGACAGCAGGTCGACCGCGATCACCCCCTTGGCGTTGAGCCGCGCCACCTGGTCCTCGTAGACGGCGACCGCCACATCTTCGTTGAAGCCAAACAGCTTGGCTTCGTCCGGCAGGAAGGTCGGTAGCGTCACGCTCTTGGTGGGGATCGGCACATAAAGCATGGTCGTGCCGCGCGCCTTCAGCGCCTCGGCGAGTTTGCCCATCTGCGCCACCGTATCCTCGGTGAACGGGTGCTGCATGCGCAGGTCCGCGAAGATGCGGAAGAAGAACCCGTCACGCCCTTCGACCGATGGCAGGGTTGGGTTGTCTTCCAGGTGTTTGCAGCCAAAGGCCGAGTTGGCGGCCAGCGCCGGACTGGCCGAAAGCGCGGCAGCGAGGGCCGCTCCGAGCAGCAGGGTCTTGTTCATTGCGACGTCTCCGTGGAGGCGGTGAGTTGTGGTTCGAGCGTGCGGAGCAGGTTCTCCGCCATCGTCCGGATGTTGAGCGTGTCGGAGGCGGCAGCGACCTTGAGATAGTCCTTGGCCTCCTCGATCCTGGCCGCGTCCGACGTGCCCGAGAGCAGGGCGAAGGCGAGGTCGAGCGCCGCCTTGGCGTCGCCCCCCTTGGCCGAGGCGACCAGCAGCTCGTCGGCACGCGCCGGATCGAGCCCGAACGGCTTGCCGGCGCGATACATGGCGATCAGCCCGTCCCGCGCCGCGGCGTCGCCGTCGGCGGCCAGCTTCTCGAGCAGCTCCTGCGACGAGGCGAGATTCTTGGGCTGGTCGAGGAAGACGTCGGCATTGAGCAGCCGGATCAGCGGGCGGACGGCTGAAGTGCGGCCGTTCTCGGCGGCTCGCCGGTAGTAGCGGGCCGCGGCGTCGAGCGTCGCCGGATCGTTGTCGGCCTCGATGCGCTTGGCGAGGTGCAACTGCGCCAGGTCGTCGCCGGAATCCGCCAAGGTCTGCATGTCCTTGTAGCTGACGTCCTTGCCGGCAATCATCCGGTTACGGATCTGCTTCAGCGGATCAACCGGCTTGGCGACGCGCTTGGTCCCCTGGCCGGGCTTGCAGGGCCCCGGCACCATCGGCCGGGCACGCTCCGAGCTGCTCGACAGCGACTCCGGCACCCGCACCATGCAGGTGGCGGCGCTGGCCGGGGCCGCGACGACGAAGCTCGCCGCCGCAAGGACCAGGCTTGCCGCTGCTAGCGTCAGCACGCGGATCATTCGGTTGCCGCCTTCGCCGGCTCGGCGTTCCATAGCTGGGTCTGGCCGAGGTAGCGGATCGGGAACTCCCAGATCACCACTTCGGGCGGCGTGTCGCGCAACGTTGCGCTGTCGAGGAAGGCGCGCATCGGCGCCACCGGACCCTTGCCCTCTTCGGCGAGGTTCAGCACGTCCGAGGCCAGCGAAACCTTGAGGCTTTCGCCAAAGCTCCACTGCGGATTGGCGCTGTAGCTGGTGCCGGTCAGGACGAAGGGAATAGAGGAGGGCCCGAAGATGTCGGTGCTCGAGGCTGCAGGGGGCGCAGACGCCTCGCGCGGCACGACAGTCTCCGGACCCAGACCGACGAGAGGTGCCAACCCGCCGGTAACGATGAATTTCGAGAGATCGCCTTCACGCTCCACCGGAGCGGTGTCGGCAATGCTGTAGGTGGTGTCGCGCTTGCCGAGCGCCGCCCCCACGGCGTCCGCCACCACCTCGGCGCCGAGCGGCGTCCAGTGGGTGTCGGTGGTGAGGAACAGCTGGCCTTTGGCCTTGGCCTCGAGCAATGGCGCGCGGGTTTCGATGTTCTTGATCCCGGCATTGTCGAGCACGGTGCGGAAGTCTTCGTAGAGCCGCTCGAGATCGGTGGGGATCGCCGGATAGCTGACGTGCTCGCGGTAGATATCGGCCTTGGCCGGCAGCGGCACGACGACGAGCTCGATGCCCTTGGCGGCCAACTGGTCGCGAACTTCCGTCACTCCGGCGGCCGCCTCGCGCAGATCCGGTGTGCGCTTCAGCGTCGCCTCGAACTCCTCCTTGGAGAACAGCCAGCCGTCTTCGCCGACCACCACGCCGGGACGTCCCTCGCGGAAGGCGAGGTAGCGGGCCGCGCCCATCGCATCGATCGAGGGCAGCCGGTGCGGCATGATCTTCTTGTAATAGGTATCGATCTGCGCGGCGGCCTCGCCGCTCAGGTAGGCCGAGGCGGTTTTGGGCATCTCGGCGATGTCGCGTCCGAGCCCGGTGACGAACTCGTAATTGGCGACCACCGCATAGCCGAGGAACAGCACCGGCAGCGCAAAGGCGGGAGCGGCCGAGGCGAAAGTCTTCACGGTGAAGTTGGATTCGACGGTCATTTCCGGCCTCAGAACTGGAAGTAGAGGAAGGGCGAGTAAGTCTGCTCGGCGAGGCGCATCAGGCAGAAGATGGCGAGCGCACTGAGGGCTCCGGCCTTGACCAGGCTGGTAGCGGCCGCAGTCGCCGTGCCGTCGGCATTGACGGTGATCTGCGGCTCCCACAGGTGCCGCATTTTCGGTTCGGCAATGGTGATGGCGATCGCGATGGCGAGCATGGTCATCGCCTCTCGGCTCACCATCCAGGCCACTTCCGGGCGGATGCCGATGCCGTTGAAGCCGAACATGCCGGCATACATCTGGAACGCCTGGCCGACATCGGGGGCGCGGAACATCACCCAGCCGAGCACCACGGCGACGAAGCAGAGCGGCAGGCTCCACCAGTAGTTCTGCGCCGTCTTGTCGTAGCCGGTGAGCCGCTCGACGACGAGAATGCCGCCGTGCCAGACGCCCCACAGGATGAAGGTGAAGGCAGCGCCGTGCCACAGCCCGCCCAAGAGCATCACCAGGAACAGGTTGATGTAGGTGCGGACCGTGCCCTTACGGTTGCCGCCCAGCGAGATGTAGAGGTAGGTGCGGAGCCAGGTGCTGAGCGAGATGTGCCAGCGCCGCCAGAACTCGGTGATCGAGCGGCTGATATAGGGCATGTTGAAGTTCTCGGCGAAACGGAAGCCGATCATCAGCGCCAGCCCGATCGCCATCGCCGAATAGCCGGCGAAATCGAAGTAGAGCTGCATCGAGTAGGCCAGCGCGCCCAGCCAGGATTCGACCACTGTCGGGTTTGGGGCGGAGAACATGGCGTCGGCGAGCGGCGCCACCGGGTCGGCGATCAGCACCTTCATCGAAAGGCCGATCAGGAAGCGCTGCCAGCCGGCGTTGAACAGCTCCCAGCTGTGTTCGCGGTGTTCGAACTGCGGCGCCAGATCCTTGTAGCGCAGGATCGGGCCGGCCACGAGCTGCGGGAACAGCGCGAGGAAGGCCGCAAAGTCGATGATATTGCGCGAAACCTTGGCATCGCCGCGATAGACGTCGACCAGGTAGCTGATCGAGTGAAAGACGTAGAACGAGATGCCGATCGGCAGGAGCAGCTGCCAGTGGATACCGAGCGCATCGGGCGTCGTCCCCCAGAGCGAGGCGAAGCTGTCGACGAAGAAGTTGAGGTACTTGAACACCCCGAGGACGAGCAGGTGCCCGGTGACGCCGATGGCGACGAACAGCTTGGCCTTCGGCGTCCCCTGATACTTCTCGACGAGGATCGAGAACACATAGGCCCACAGCGTATTGGCGCAGAGCAGCATCAGGAAGTCGAAGCGCCACCAGCCGTAGAACAGGTAGGATTCGATCAGCAGCGTCAGGTTCCGCCACTTCGGCGGCGTCAGGTAGTACGCGGCGAGAAAGATCGGCAGGAACAGGAACAGGAACGTCTCGGACGAAAAGACCATCAGGCATCCCCCTCGAAGGTACAGCTAGTGGGGCGCAGGGCGCCGGTGGGTGTGAGCTTGGCGCCGGCCTTGAGCTGCAGGCCGTCGATGATCGTCGGCGTCGCGTCGGTGGCGCTGAGGTTGAAGAAGCGATCGGTGAACTGCACCAGTTCGCCGTCGAGCAGGCGCGGCGCCTGGCCGGTGAAATCGTTCATGGCGAACTGGAGCCGCGCCGTGGTCGAGCCCTTGATGCCGACCCGGTTGCCATCGAGCTCGTTCGAGGCGATCTCGATCACCCCGTAATCGGGTTGATGCGTCACGCTGATCCCGGCATTGCCGTTGTCGATCAGCCGGTTGGCGCTCACCTTGAGGCCGGCGCTGTCGCGCACCGCGAGGCCGGACTGGGCGTTCTGCAGCAACAGGTTGTCGGTGACGTCGATGCAATCGGCCGAGGCGACCGAGACGCCGGAGCGCTTGCTGCCCGCGATGAGGTTGCCGTCGATCCTGAGGTTCGCGGCGCCCGCGTCGGCAAAGATGCCGTTGAGCCCGGCGTCGATGACGATGTTGCCGGAGAGCTCGACCGCCTTGGCGCCGCCGGTGACCTTGATGCCGTGGGCGGCCGATCCGGCGAGCACGACGTTGCCGCGCGCCGCGATATCGGTACCGCCGCTCAGCAACAGGGCAGGGCCGGAGGACGCGCCGAACACATTGCCGTCGACCACCGCCGCATCGGCATCGACCAGCGCCAGCGAGCCGACATTGTCGAAACGGCTGTCGCGGATCAGCGAGGGCTTGGGCTTGGCGTAAAAGCCACCCTCGAGGATGGTGACGCCGGTGAGCGGCGGGAACAACCCATAGCCGAGATCGGCAAAGCTCATCCGCTCCAGCCTGGCGCTGCCCGACAGGGCAACCACGACGAACGGGTTGAAATCCTTGAGGCGGGGGTTGGCCTCGCCAATCCCGGCGATCGCGGCGGCATCGCCGAAGAGGTTTCCGGCCGCAAGCAGGAACGCGCCGGTAGAGCGGTCGAGCAGCAGCGTCTCGCCGGGCTGCAGTGACAGCGTCGCGCCGTTCCACACCGCGATCGGCAGATGTGCGACATAGCCCCTGTCGGTCTTGTCGAGCACTCCGGTGAGCTTTGCCGCGGTCACCGCGTCATAGAGCTGCGCGAGGCTGGTGACGCCGGTTTCGACCAGCAGCACTTCCGGCTTCGCCTGCGCCTGGCGCAGGGCCACGTGGTAGTTGGCTCCGGCCTGCAGCGCCAGCTGGCTCAGCACCAGGTCGATCGAGACGACACTGACCTGCGCTCCACCGAGCGCCAGCCCCTTCATCGGCTTCGGCTCCGCGGCGGTATAGCTGAAGCCGAGAGGCGCGGCCGCCGACTGGAGGTCGGTGGCCGGCCGGCCGGCCTCGACCATCGCCGCGAGGGCGGCGACGGTCTTTTCATAGGCGAGGGTCCGCGCGTAGTCGGCTCCCGTGGCGGCCCAAGGGAGAGAGCATGCCGCGGCGGCAAAACCTGCGCAGACCCACGCCTTACGCATGTTCGCGGCTCCCGTCGGCCACCGCTGCCAGTTCCAGCAGCGGGGTGAGGTGCGTCAGGGGACCGTCCACATGGCAGGCGACCTCGATGACCTGCATCGGGCCTGTACCGTCATTGATCACTTCGGCGGTCTGTTCCGGGCCGATCTCGAAGGTGGCGCCGGCGCGGATCTCGCGGCGGCGGCTGCCCATGTGCAGCATGCCGCCACCCGAGGCGACGACCATCAGCCGCCGGAACTCCGAGCCGCTTTCCACCGGCAGCGTCGCGCCGGGGTTCACCGTGAGGTGCCGCAGCATGTACCCGGCACCCGAGGCGAGCTTGCCCTGCTTGCCCCAGTCGGTGGCGCCGAACGAGTGATCCTCGGCCTCGCGGCGGCTCTGCGCCTTGAGTTGCTCGACCACTTTCTTGACGTCCTGCGACTGCTCGCGGGTGGTCACCAGCAGGGCGTCATGCGTATCGACGACGACGAGGTTGTCGACGCCGACCACGGCGACCAGGCGATCCGAACCGCGCACATAGCTGCCGCGCGAATTGACCATCATCACGTCGCCGCTGACGACGTTGTTGTCCTCGGATTTCTTGCCGATGGTATGGAACGCCGCCCAGGCGCCGACGTCGTCCCATTCGACATCGGCGGGCGCCAGTGCCACGGTCTTCGACTTCTCGAACACCGCCCGCTCGGTCGGCAGGCTCTCGGCCGAACCGAAGCTCGCTTCCTCGAGCACCAGGGCGCCGTCTTCGCTGACCGCGTTGGCAAGCGAGGCGCTGACTGCACCGAAGGTCACCGGGTCGAAGCGGCGATATTCCTCGATCACCGTGTCGGCCCGCATCAGCGAGATGCCGGAGGCCCAGTAGGCGAGCCCGGTCTCGATCAGCGACTGCGCCGTCTGGGCGTTCGGCTTCTCGATGAACTTCTCGGCGCGATGCACGCCGCGATAGTTGGAGAACTCGCCGCCATCAATGATGTAGCCGTAGCCGGTCTCGTTGTAGCGCGGCTTGATGCCGAAGGTGACGATCAGGCCATCCGCCGCCGCCTTGTGCGACTCCCGGATGCGGGCGTTGAGATCGCCTTCGATCACGTGGTCCGAGGGGCAGATCAGCATGACCGCATCGGGGTCGGTACGGGCGATCAGCAGCGCCGCCGACAGCACGGCCGGCCCGGTATTGCGCGCCACTGGCTCGGCGATGACCCGCGCGTTGCGCTGTACATCGCGAAGCTGGCGACGAACCGTGCCCAGGTGCCCGCCGGCAACCGACACCACGGGATCGTGGAACAGTTCGCCCCGGTGCCGCTGCACGGTGGTCTGGAAGAAGGTGATCGAGCCCTCATGGTCGATCGGCTGGAACTGTTTCGGCTGCTGGCTGCGGGACAACGGCCAAAGCCGCGTACCCACGCCTCCGCAAAGCACGACTGGATGGATGGCGTTCATCTTAGTGGCCCTCGTTCGCCGGTCCGTTGAAGGAGAAGAACCGCCCCACCGCCGCCAGCGGGTCGGATTTGATCAGCACGTCGACAGGCGAGCCCACCGTGCTCTGGTCGAGCTGGGCGGCCGGTACGAGCGTGACCGGAATAGCGGTGCCGTCCGTGGCGCTCCGCAGCAGTCCCGGCAGTTGCTTGGCATCGAGCGACGCGGTGGTCACGGCGCCGCTAGGCATATGCACTTCGGCATGGGCGCCCGAGGCGAGTGCCCTGAGCCCGTTGCCGTCGACCTTGGAGGAGATCACCACCGGCGCATCCTTGGGCGCGACGGTCATCACCGTGTCGCCGGCCAGCACCGTGGCGCCGCCTTCGGCTGCACCAGGAGCGACCACGCAGTCGCATGGCATGGAGACGGCGAGCACTTCGCCCGACGTGGTGCGGATGGCGAAGGCGATCTCGCCCTTGGTCGCCGCCGGATTGACGAAATCGAGCTGGCCCGGGCTGATCGCCCTCAAATCCATGCCATCCAGTGTGATGGTGGAGAGCCCGGTGACCGGCAGGACGAACAGCCGCTCGTAGAGCTTGACCCCGACGAAGCCGACGAGCAGCAGGCCGAGGCCGGCAAAGGCGCCCCAGCGGATGCCGGTCATGATGCCCTGCGTAGCGGAGCGCTGCGCCTTGGGCAGTTCTGACTTCACCTTCTCGGGCTTATCCGCGGTGCGGATCAGCCCGTCGACGCCGATCAGCTCGCCGCCGACCACCGAGTTGAGGATGTAGCGCAGCTGCGGCAGGTGTGGGCCGGTCGGCTCGAGGAAGCGGAGCGTCACCGTGCCCGCTTCCGGCGCGCCGGCGCCGATCGCTGCGTCCACCGGCAGGCTGATGGCGTAGCCGGGGAAGTTGAACACCAGCGTCACCAACTGCACGCGACCATGCAGTTGCGGGTCGATCAGCCCGGTAGCTTCCGCCCCGACGATGCTGAGCGCATGGCCCTGGAACGAACGGCCGTTGATGATGACGTTGAACGGCAGCCGGATGACCGGGTGTTCGCCGTGCACGGCGGGTTCCGCCGCGAACGGGGCAGGCGAGGCGCTTCTGCTGGCTTTTGGTTTGTCGAGTTCTGCATGCGCTTCGGTCATTGCTACTGAGCCCTCAGTTGGCATGGATCGGGAAGGGGCTGAGGAGCCCCGTGACGAAGATCACTCCGGCGACGAGCAGGCCCAGGGCGAGCACGTGCATGTAGCTGGAGCTGATGGAGCGGACCCGCCCTTCGGAGCCGCCGCTGTTGCTGACGCTGGTCGCCGACTGGCGGGTCCAGCGCTGGCGGTCGAGGCGGAACATGACCGAGGTCTTGATCGCGGCGCCGAACAGCTGGCCGAAATAGAGCAGGAACGGATAGGTGATCGGGAACGGTCCGCCGAAGCTGGCGAGCAGCCAGCAATAGGCGTAGCGGGTCGCCATCACCCAGGCGATGTAGGCGACCGCAATCAACGGATCGACGAACACCGAGAACAGCACGATGCCCACCGGCGCCGTCAGCGTCGTCCACATCGAGACGCGCTGGTCGAGGATCGACCACCAGGCAAACGGGCCGATCTTGGCCGGCGACAGCGCCAGAGCGCGACCATTGGTGCGCAGCATATTGCCGAACCAGCGGCGCATCAGCGTGATGGCGCTCTCGACAAAGCCGGGCTTGGGCTGGGTCTCCATCGAGACGCAGGCGACATCCGGCAGGTAGGCCATCTCGTAGCCATTCTTGAGCAGCCAGAACCAGGTCGACTTGTCGTCCCCGGTAAGGAACTTCACCCGGCCCAGCCGCCAGTGGTCGATATAGTCCTGCTCGACCGAGGCGATGAATTCCGGGTTGGTGGCGAGGTCGGCGCGGAACACCGACATCCGGCCGGTCAGCGTCAGCACGCGCCCGCCAACCGCCACCGCCGACATCATCATCTGGCGCTGGGTGAAGCGCAGCTTGAACCAGTCGCGGAACAACGGCGCATCGTCGATCTCGGCGCGTTCATGCGTGGTCAGGGCGCCGACCTTGCCATTGGCGAAGAAGGGCGCGGCGCGCTCGACGATGTCCTCGGGGATCTGGGTGTCGCCGTCGATCAGCAGCACTACGTCGTCGGCACTGGGATAGCGGCGGGCGATAGAGCGGAGCGAGGTGGCGAGCGCATCACGCTTGCCGGTGCCATCGATGCGGTCGATCACGACCTCGACGGTGTTCGTGCCCTCAAGCACCTGGGCGGCGACGGCGCGGATCAACCGCTCATCGGCGAGATCGACCACCGAGGCGACCACCGTCGAACCGCCCGGCGAGCGGCGAGCGGCCTCGAAGATCGAGCGATAGACCCGCGAGGTGATCGCCGCTTCGATCTTGTAGCTGGTGGCGAGGAAGAAGGCGTGCGCCGGGCGGCGCGTGGCGTAGAGCGCCTCGGCGGCAGCGCGCCGCCGAGGGTAGAAGACGCGGATATAGAGGTGCGCACGCACGAAGTTGACCAGCGCCCAGCTGTAGCGCCAGAGCCCGATGACCCCCAGGGTGAGGAAGACCCCGGCGCCGCCCGAGAAGGCGGAGGCCGGCACGGTGCTGGCGATTGCCGCGACCGAGAGGATGTAGATGGCGTGCGCGAGAAGGTTCATGGCTTACCAGCAGATGCCTTCATAGGTGCCGTTGGAGCGCAGCGACGCGTTGATGCGCGTCAGGTCGACCAGCGAGCGGTATTCGCTCACCGAGTTGAGCGGCGCGATGGTCTCCTCGTAACGGTTGCCCACGAGGATCACGTCGGAACCGGCGATCAGGTCCTCGATCTTGCCGACCAGCCGCGACGGCAGGTCCGGCACCACGTCATTGCCGCGGCCCATGGCGCTGACGCCGCCGGCAACAGCCTGCGAGACGTACGGATCATAGACGCGCAGCTCGAGGCCCTTCGAAATCAGCCGGCTCGCGAGCTCTGCCAACGGGCTTTCGCGCAGGTCGTCGGTACCCGGCTTAAAGGCGATGCCGACGAGGCCGACAGTCTTGGCGCCGGAATTGGCCACCATCTTCTCGGCCCGGTCGATCTGCGCTGCGTTGGCGATAAGCACGGAGTCGAGCAGCGGGGAGGGGACGCCCGTCCTCGCCGCGAGGTGCTGCAGGGCGCGGACGTCCTTGGGCAGGCACGAGCCGCCAAAGGCGAAGCCGGGCTTCATGAAGTAGGGCGAGATGTTCACCTTGGTGTCGGCGCAGATGAGTTTCATCACCTGCTGGCCATCGACACCCGAGGCCTTGGCGATGTTGCCGATCTCGTTGGCGAAGGTCACCTTCACGGCGCGCCACGAGTTGGAGGCGTATTTCACCGCCTCGGCGGTCTTCAGCGTCACCACATGCGAGGGCACGGGCATCTGGGCGTTGATGTCCTTGAGGATCTGCGCGGTGCGGTCTTCAAGCGCGCCGAAGACGATGAGGCCCGGATCGTAGTAGTCGGCGATCGCCGTGCTCTCGCGCAGGAACTCGGGATAGTAGCCGACGCCGAAATCCTGGCCGGCGATCATGCCGCTGGCCTCTTCGAGCACCGGGATACAGGTCTCGTCCATGGTGCCCGGAACGATGGTCGACCGGATGATCACCGAGTGGAAGCTCTGCTTGTGCTTGATCGCCTGGCCGATGTCGGCGCAGACGCCCTTCACGTATTTGAGCCCGACCGCACCGGTGTCGTCGCTCGGGGTGCCGACGCAGACGAAGCTGGCGTCGTTATCGAGCACCGCCTGCTGGCCGTCGGTGGTGGCGCGCAGCCGACCCGAGGCCACGGCCCGGGCGATGATTTCATCGAGCCCGTTCTCGACGATCGGGGACAGGCCGGCATTGACGGCGCTCACCTTGGCGGGATCGAGATCGACCGCCACCACCTCGTGGCCATCATCCGCCAGACACGCGGCGGAGACGACTCCGACATACCCGATACCAAAGACGCTGATTTTGGCCACGACGGTCCTCTTTCAGAAGGTTGAGCAATATTGTTCTCGCCCGACGGGCAAGTTTGTTGAGTGGCGACTGAGTACAGAACGACGAGCTACAAGCTCGCTGGCCCCGTTACGCTAAGTGACATCACACGTACTCTCCACCGCTGGAGTGATCGTTGTTGGCGCTTAGTATTGGCATCCTTGCCGGTGGATGGCCGTTGTTCGCCATCCGATGGGTGAAAGCCTGTTCGCTGGCCCCCAAGCTGAGAAGCAACCCGGACTCATACGAGCCATGCGGTTGACGCATGACGTACGACCGTCATCATCCTGCAGTGTTTGGGAAACCAGCGCGCCAAACCGTACGCAGCCTGCGGAGTTGCGGCAGTTGGCCGCGCATTTCATCCGTGCTCGAAGCATGGTCGCATTGCGGCGAAACCGTGCCTCGCTCCGATGCTCACGGTCGCGTGACTACTTTTTGGGCAGTTTTTGCCCATTCCGTCCCGGATGACGACGGGATGACAACGATGCCGATTTGCGCGCCAGCCACCTTGGCCGCCTTGCGCCAGTACCCGAAAATCCAAGCAAATCGGGCCTGTCGCCGCTTTTGTTCGGAGCTTTATCTAATCGTCGCACGAATTCGGCGAGGATTCGTTAGGTCTTTATGCGCACCTCGCGCGTGGAACGGGAGTGCGCGCCACTGGTCGCGCTTTTGCCGTCGTTGAGCGAAAGGATTCGCGTGGGCCGAGTCGAAGAGGGCCCTCTTCGGCTCGGAGTCGAGGAGGTGCCTCTTCGGCTCGAATGCGTGGCGCCGGGAACGCCACGCGAAATGGGTGACAAAAATGCGGGTCTCTATAATTGACATCAACCGGAAGCAGCCGGCCACTGGTCCTCATCGTCGAGGACGAACCCATGATCATGCTTGGGGCAGTGCAATTGTTCGAGGCGGCGGGGTTTGAAGCCCTGGTCGCCTTCAGCTCCGACGAGGCGGTGGCGCATCTTGAGGGGCGTTCTGGCATCGTCGTGACATTCATAGAATACGACGTGCCCGGTACCATCGACGGCGCCCAACTGGCGGAAACGGTCCGCAACCGGTGGCCGACCATCGAGATCATCGTGGTGTCGCGTCCGCGCCCCGGGGAAACACCGGACCTGCCGCTGGGCGCGCGCTACTTCGAAAAGCCCTACACCCACGCCGAGATCGAGCGGGCGCTCGACCAGCTGGGCCTGACCGGGACGGTGCCGCGCGCCCGGACCAACCTGCCGCCGCGCGGCGCCTGAGCAGGCGGCCGCGAGGGGGAGGCAACGATCACGTAACGGCGGCAATGGCCTAGGGCTTGTGCGTCGCCGCCGTTGCGGACAAGACTTGTCAGGTTCGCATCCAGCCATGAGGGGTGGCCAATGCACCGAGGACAACTGGCAGCAGCACTGCTGGCTTTTCTTGCATCGAGCTCGGTCGGCTTTGCCGGCACGCTCGATGACGTCCGCGCCCGCGACAAGCTGATCTGTGGCGTCAGCGAGGGGCTCGGCGGCTTTTCCAAGCAGGACGCAACTGGTGCCTGGCAGGGCTTTGACGTCGATTTCTGCCGCGCCGTTGCGGCGGCGGTGCTCGGCGATGCCGGGAAAGTCGAATACCTGCCGCTCTCGGCCGAGGCGCGCTTTGCCGCGCTCAGCGACGGCAAGATCGACCTGTTGTCGCGCAACAGCACCTGGACCATGTCGCGCGACCTGGACCTCGGGCTCGATTTCCCCGGCACCAGCTATTTCGATGGGCAGGGCTTCATGATCCCCGCCATCTTCGGCGCGATCAGTCCGCTGGAGCTCGACGGCGCCAGCATCTGCGTGGTCAGCGGCACCACCACTGAGGCCAACGCGGCGGCCTATTTCGAAAAGGCTGGTCTCAAGGTCTCATTCCTGAGCTTTGAGGCGCGTGATGCGGCGCGCGCCGCCTATGCCGAGGCCAGGTGCGATGCCTATACCGCCGATCGCTCGGCGCTGGCTGCCGAGCGCGCCGCACTGCCGACCCCCGACGAGCACGTCATTTTGAAGGACGTCATCTCCAAGGAGCCGCTCGGCCCGGTGGTGCGGGACAGCGATCCGCAATGGACCAGCCTTATCCGCTGGACCCTGTTCGCGCTGATCGATGCCGAGGAGCAGGAGTTGGATGCGGCATCGATGGGGGGCGCCGGGGCCGACACTGCAAAAGCCATGGGGGCTCCGGCAGTGAAGGCGCTGGGCCTTGCCGACGACTGGCTGGTCAAGGTGCTGGCGGGCGTCGGCAACTACGGCGAGGTCTTCGAGCGCAACCTCGGCGAGGAAACGCCGATGCAGCTCAGTCGTGGCGTCAATGCCCTCTGGACCCAAGGCGGGATTCTCTATGCGCCGCCCATGCCCTGACCTGATCCGCAACCTTGTCGTCGCGCTGCTGGCGCTGCTCTTTGTCATGCCGGCGGTAGCGCAGGATCGCGTCGACCTGTCGCCGCGCGACCTGGCGGTGGTCCGCATCAACATCATCGACCTGCTGGCCAACGAGCCCCGCCTGCCGCTGCCGATCAAGCAGCGGCGCGACGTGTTGCGTACCTATTACGAAGAGCAGAGCGGCGACCTGCTTTGGCTCAACAGCGCCCGGGCCGGCGTCATGGTCTCGCGGTTGACCAACGCTACCGATGACGGGCTCAACCCGGACGACTACCCAGGCCAGCAGCTCGCGAGCCTCCTGGTCGCCGCCGGCGAGACCGATAAGCGCAGCCTCGCCATCATCGAGCTCTACTTCTCGGCCGCCTTCCTCGAATATGCCTCGGACCTCAAGGTCGGCCGCTTCCTGCCCAACAAGATCGACCCCAACTTCTTCCTCACCCCACGCACCATCGACGAAGCCGCTGCACTGGCGGGCGTCGCCAAGGTGGCCGATGTCGAAACGGTGCTGCACGCCTGGGAGCCGCAGAACGCCGAGTATCAAGCCTTGCGCAAGGCGCTCGACGACTACCACGCGCTGGCCGTACTCGGCGGCTGGGGCACCGTGCCACTTGGCGATACCCTGAAGCCGGGGATGACCGATCCGCGCATCCCGGCGCTGCGCGCCCGTCTCGCCGTCACCGACGGCGCTGCCGCCACCGCGCCGGGCGAGCCCGAGTTCTATGACGAAGTGCTGGTCGAAGCAGTGAAGCACTTCCAGGCGCGCCACGGCCTTGATGTCGATGGCGTCGTCGGCCCGGCCTCACTGGTCGCCATGAATGTGCCGATCGAGGATCGCATCGAATCGATCGATTTCGCCATGGAGCGCTGGCGCTGGATGCCGGACGATCTCGGCCGGCAATACATCATCGTCAACATCGCCGGCTTCGAGTTGCGCCGCATCGCCGATGGCGAGATCAAGGAGAACATGGCGGTGGTGGTGGGCAAGCCCTACAGCCGCACGCCAGTGTTCAGCGACGCCATCCGCTACCTCGAGTTCAACCCGTACTGGAACGTGCCGGCCGGCCTCGCCGCCAAGGAGGAACTGCCCAAGCTCAAGAGCAACCCGGCGGCCGTCGCCGCCGCCGGTTTCGAGGCGGTGCGCGGCAAGGATATCTACGACGTCCGGCAGGTCGATTGGGCGCAGGTGACGCCGAGCCGCTTCCCGTTCCAGCTGCGCCAGAAGCCGGGCACCAACAACGCCCTGGGCCGAGTGAAGTTCATGTTCCCCAATGCCCATGACGTGTACCTGCACGATACCCCGTCACGCAGCCTGTTCGGCCGCGCCGAGCGCGCCTTCAGCCACGGCTGCATCCGCCTGTCGCGGCCGCTCGAGCTGGCCGATCAGGTGCTGGCGGCGGGTGGTGTCGACGGCTGGTCCAACCAGCGCATCGATTCCGTCGTCGCATCGCTCAAGAACACCGTGGTGAACCTCAAGACGCCGCTGCCGGTGCACATTACCTACCTGACCGCCTGGGTCGAAGCCGATGGCGTCCACTTCAGCTCGGATATCTACGGCCACGACGAAAAGCTGCTGGCCGCGCTGGACGGCAAGTCGCTGGCCTGGTGAGCAACGCCAGAAGCGCCGGCTTGGGGCCTGCGCTGATCATCTCAGATCTGAGGGGAAAAGATTGGCTCCGCGGCTTGGACTCGAACCAAGGACCATTCGATTAACAGTCGAATGCTCTACCAACTGAGCTACCGCGGAACACGTGCCTCGTGTGAAGCAGCGCCCGTGTAGCGGTTTTGATTTCCTTTGCCAAGCCCGAATTTCCGATCTCGGAAACTCAATCGCGAAGCGACCCGGCCGTGGCCACTCGCAGCTGCAGATTGGCCAGATCTTCCGGGGTGTTGACGTTGGCGAAGGGATCGCCAGCAGCGCTTTTCGGCCACTCGATAGTGAGCCCCTGAGCCGCGGAACACAGCGATCTTAGACTGCGTGGTGCGGTTCCGGCCCGTACCCGCTCCGGCAGGTCGCGGAATCGCGCCACGCGCCAGATCGCGTTGGTGGGGTAGGGCTGTCCATCATAGGCCGCGACAGCGGCGGGTGCCTCGCCGAGCCCCTCGAGAAGGCGCGTGACGAAGTCGGCCGGCAGGAACGGCGTGTCCACCGCGACGCTGACCAGCAGCTCCGGCGGCGTGGCCAGGGCATTGAGGTAGGCGATAGCGCCGGCGAGGCCTGCCAGGGGCCCGGCATAATCGCCATCGAGGTCGGGCACCGCGATCATCCCGGACGGCAGGTGCAGCGCTATTGGATCGATTCGCCCATGCCCCGTCAGCAGCGGCGAGCAGGCCTTAAGCCGCTCCGCCACACGCTCGAGCAGGCGCACGCCGCCAAGCACCAGTTCGGACTTGATCACTCCACCGAGGCGCTCGCCGCGGCCCCCAGCCAAGATCAGGCCGGCGATCGAGTGTTGATTCTTTGCCATAGCAGAGCGCTCTACCGCCTTGGTGGTCTTGACAAATTCCCCTCCGCCATAGAGGAGCGGCGGTGGGGGGCTTCAGTTTACTGGAGTCTATATGACTACGCGTATCTTCGCCGCCCTGGCATTTGCCGGGCTGCTCACCGGCACCGCCAGCGCTGCCGATCTCTACGTTCCCTCGCCGGACCAAGCCATCGTCAGCGCCAGCCGCGACTGGACTGGCTTCTACATCGGCGCCCATGCTGGCTACGCTGATTTCGATGCCGCGCATGACGGCAACGACAGCGACCTTGCCACCCTCAACGGTTGGCTGGGTGGCGTCCAGGCCGGCTACAACGTGCAGTTCGATTCCGTCGTGCTCGGCGTTGAGGCCGATTTATCGGCTGCCGGCATCCTCGAAGGCAGCGATACCGACCACTGGGACGCGGACGACGGGATCAACGGGCTCGCCACCCTCCGTGGCCGCCTCGGTTTCGCCGTCGGTGATCTGCTGCTCTATGGCACGGCCGGTCTCGCTGTGGCCAACCTCGATGTTGACGATCAGGCTCAGAGCATCGGTGGCTGGGTCGCCGGCGTGGGCGCCGAATACATGGTGACCGACACTGTCTCGCTGAAGGCCGAGTACCTCTACACCAACTTCGGCACCGTCGAGGTCGAGGGCTACAACAACGGAGATGAGTTCGACATCGACGGCTCGGCCGTCCGCGTCGGCGTCAACTTCCACTTCTGATCGCGCTGGTGATTGGCCGGGCCCCGCACGCGGGGCCCGGTTTTAGGCTCCCCCGTCAGCGCCCAAAATACTCGCGGTAGTCGGTGTCGTAGCCGAAGTAGCGCGGACCGACGAGTTCGATGCCGGCCGGTGTCAGCCATTGCGGGTTGGATGGCATGGCCAGCGCCTTGAGCCGCAGGCCGTAGCGCAGCGCATCGGCAGTGACCGGCAGCCCCGATTCGGCATCGAGCACGGTGATCAGGTCGGGCGTCGTAACGATGATCTCGCCATCCCGCTCGGCCATCAGGAACTCGTTCTGGAAATCCAGCCGGAAGCTGTGGCCCTTCCACTCCTCGACCCCTTCGAAGCGGGCGGTGCCGCGGGCGAAGCCACCGACGGTACGGCGCTCGATGTCCTTGATGCGACCATGGAAGATCACATCGGCCTCGAGCTTGTCGACGATGGCGTTGACCGGATCGACGTGGCCGGCCTTGGCCTCACGCAGCGTGCGGCCGAGCTCGGAGCAGAGCGTCAGCGTGCCGCGCACGATCGCCTTCTTCGCCACGGCGCCCGACATCGAGTAGAAGGCCAGCAGCGCCGAGCCGCCCATCTCCACCGTGGCGGCGCGGGCGAGCCGCTCGGTCCAGGCGTTGCTGACCGTCTCCAGCACCAGCGAGTTACCCTTGTCGTCGCAGAGCACCATGGGCGTGGCGGAAACGCCGTGCATGGTGAAGGTCACCATCTGCAACTCGGGATAGGCGCGGCCCATGCCGTCGCCATCGACCAGCGGCAAGCCGGCCATCGCCGCCACGACGAACGGAGTGGTGGAATTGACGCCACCGGCCTCGCCGCAAAGCACGGCGTCGATCTTCCGGCCGAGCAACTGCTCGAGCGCGCGGAAGGCGTTGATCAGCTCCTCACCCTGCGGCAGCTTTTCGGTCATCACCGTGGGGGCGCCCATCATGCAGACCGGCACCACCAGCGCGTCGTCGGGCAGCTCGTCGATGTCGACGAGATTGACCGGGCCATACTGCTTGATCGCCTGCTGGGCCATCAGTTTGCCGACATAGGGGTCGCCGCCGCCGCCGGTCCCGAGAATGGCGCCGCCGGTGGCGATGTCTTCCATGTCCTCGGCATGGATGGTGCGAAGAAACTTCATGCTGCGGTTCCTTTCGCCTCAGGCCAGAACGGGCTGGGGCTGGAGCGGGTTGAAGGTGAGTTCGGGGTAACCAAAAGCCTTGGGGCCGACGATTTCCAGCGCTTTGGGTGTCTTCATCAGGTCATGCACCGGCAGCCCGATCACCGCGATGCGCTGACCGTAGCGCAGCACTTCGGTGGTGATGGGTTCGCCCGTATCGAGCTCGAGGTTGATGATCAGGTCGGGCACCATGATCACCGGTACGTCATCGACCCAGAGCACGAGGTTCTCGTTCTGGATGGCGATGCGCGCCTCCGAGCCCGCCCAATCGCCGACGCCGCTGATATGCGCATGGCCGCGGGCGAAGCCGCCTACCAGTTCACGCCGTACATCGGTGACCTTGCCGGTGAAGAACAGCTTGCCGCCAGTCGAGGCGACGACGCGTTCGACGACATTCTGCCGCTTCTGGCGAGCCTCGAGCACGGTATGGCCGATCTGGAGCGCCTGGGTCACGGTGCCGGGTACGGCGGTGCGGCGGACGAACTCCATGGACATCGGAGCGATGGCGAGGCCGGCGGCCGCCCCCATGTTGACCGAGACGCCGCGGGCGAAGGTCTCGAGCCAGAACATGTCGATCACCTCCTTGAAGACGACGACATTGCCCTTCTCGTCGGCGATGGCAGCCGGAGCGGCCTTGGCGCCATAGATGAAGAAGGTGGTCATCTGCACTTCGGGGAAGGCCCGCCCCATGCCGTCGCCGTCGATCACCGGCAGGCCCGCATAGGCCGCCGCGATCACCGGTTCGAGCGCGTTGGAACCGCCAATCTCGGCCGAGATGGTGGCTGAGAGCTTCACGCCGGCCGTCTCTTCCACGGCGCGCATGGCGCGATAGCACTCGCCGCCTTCCTCGATCTTTTCGACCCCCACTACGGGCGCGCCGATACCGCCGACTTCGCCGACCCAGGCGTCGTCAGGCAGCGCATCGAGCGGCAGCACGCGGATTTCGGCGCCCTTGCGGATCAGCTCGCGTGCCCTGAGCATCCCGACATAGGGGTTGCCGCCGCCGCCGGTGCCGAGCAGCGCCGCGCCGATCGACAGCGGCAGCAGGTCGCTCTCCTTGAGCAGATAACCCTTATCCGACATGCAGTTCACCGACGGCCTTGACCCGGACGCGGGTGGCGTTGCCGGGCAGGTAAGCCAGCGGCACGTCCTCGACATCGACGATCTCGATCGATGAGCGCAGCGCCCCGGCGGCGACTGCGGCTTCGGTGGCGCGCTCCTTGGCGTCGGCCAGCGCCTGGTCGCGGCCGATCTCGGCCAGCGCATAGACGCGGTCGACCTCGCCCGAAACCTGGGCGATGGCGGCGCCAACGGCATTGGCCACGGCAAAGTGGTTGGGCTTCACCACCTCGAGGCCACCGATCGGGCCATCGACGAGGATCGAGCCGCCCCCTACCACGATCACCGGCAGCGGCTCGGGCGAGAGGCGCGAGCGCTCGACGCAATCCTCCAGCATCGACATGATCCTGGCCTGGGTGCGCGCGACGAACTCGGGCGTCAGGTGCGCGACCTTGGCTCTGTCGCCGAGCTCGGCGCGGCCGGAGGCAACGATGACGTCGGAGGTGGTCAGCGTCGAGCCGCCGAAGATCAGCGCTTCGGTGACGATCCGGTAGCCGACGGAGGTTGGGCCGACCTTGATGGCGCCGCCGGTCTCGACAACGTGCGAACCACCCCCGAGGCCGATCGAGAACACGTCCGGCATCCGGAAGTTGGTTCGCACGCCGCCGACTTCCACGGCCACGGTGGCTTGGCGCGGGAAACCCTTGTGCAGCGAGCCGACATCGGAGGTGGTGCCGCCGATATCGACGACGATGGCGTCCGCGACCCCGGAGAGGAAGGCCGCGCCGCGCATCGAGTTGGTCGGGCCCGAGGCGAAGGTCAGCACCGGGAATTTCTCGGCGAACGCCGCATCCATCAGCGTGCCGTCGTTCTGCGTCAGGTAGAAGCGGCCTCTGATCCCGGTCTCGGTGATCGCCTTGCGGAAGGCTTCGATCACGTGCTTGGACAGATCGCGCAGGCAGGCGTTCATGATCGCCGCATTCTCGCGCTCGAGCAGGCCGATCCGGCCGATATCGCTCGACAGCGTGATGTGGACGCCCGGCAATGCCTTGGCGAAGATCTCGCCGGCCTGCTTCTCGAACTCGCCGGTCACCGGCGAGAACACCGAGGTGATGGCGATGGTGTTGATGCCCTTGGCCTTGATGTTCTCGGCAATGCCGAGCAGTTCCTGCTCGTCGAGCGGCGAGATCACCCGGCCATCGAACTCGTTGCCGCCATGGGCGAGGTAGCCGGTGCCGCCGATCGCCAGCTTCAGGTCCTCGGGCCAATCGACCATCGGGGGCAGGGAGGCAGTAGCGGGGAGACCGAGGCGCACCGCGGCGGTCTTTGCCAGGTCGCGCCGCTGCACCACCGCGTTGGTGAAGTGGGTGGTGCCGATCATCACCACGTCGATGGCCGAGGCGTCCAGCTTCGAGGCTGCGAGCACCGCCTTCAGTGCGTTGACTACGCCGGTCATCACGTCGGCGGTGGTGGCGGCCTTGACCCCGGCAATGACGGTCGGGCCATCCATGACCACGGCGTCGGTATTGGTGCCGCCCACGTCGATGCCAATTCTGATCATTTTTCTATCCTTTGGGAGACTGCTGCGCGGAGCGCGATAAGTTGTTCCGCCGTCGGGATTTCCCCGTCGATCAGTGGAATTTTGGGCCGCATCGCCTCCTCCTCGGCCGAGATCACCGGCACGGAGGCAAGGAGCAGGCGGGTGTAAGCGTGCTGCGGCGCTTCGAACACCGACGCAGTGGCGCCGGTCTCGACGATCTTGCCGAGATAGAGCACCCCGACCGTGTCGGCAAAATTCCGCATCAGGCTGAGGTCGTGCGAGATGAACAGGTAAGTGAGCCCGAGGTGCCGGCCGAGATCGACCAGCAGGTCCATGACCCGCGCCTGCACCGAGACATCGAGCGCCGAGGTTGGCTCGTCGAGGATCAGCAGTTGCGGCGCCACCGCCAGTGCTCGGGCGATGGCGACGCGCTGCTTCTGGCCGCCCGACAGCTCATGCGGATAGCGCAGCGCGAAATCCGCCGGCAGCTGCACCATCTCGAGCAACTCGGCGATCCGCCGCTTGTGCTCCTGGCCAGGCGTGCCGTGTGCGGCGAGCGGCACAGCGATCGACTGGCCCACGGTGCGGCGCGGGTTGAGCGACGAGCCAGGGTTCTGGAATACCATCTGCACCTTGCGGCCATAGGCTCGGGTGCCGGTCTCGCCGATAATGCTGTGGCCATCGAGCCGGATGTCACCGCCGGTCGGCTTGGCCAGTCCCATGATCATCCGCGCAATGGTCGATTTGCCTGAGCCGCTCTCGCCGGCAAGGCCATAAACCTTGCCCTTTTCGATCGAGAACGACACCTCGTCCACGGCGCGCACGTCACCCGTCTTTCGTCCGAAGCCGTTGCGGACTGGGAACAGCTTGGTCAGCCCGACGATTTCCAGCATGGCGCTCATGCGGCCGCTCCCGCATTGCCGAAGCTGGTGCCGCCGGTCAGCCGCGGTACGGCTGAGATCAGCGCCTTGGTGTAATCGTCGCGCGGCGCTTCAAAGAGCTCGGCGGTCGGCCGGTGCTCGACCACCACGCCCTTGTTCATCACGTAGACGTAGTTCGAGGTCTCGCGCACCACGCCCAGATTATGGGTGATCATCAGCAGGGCGAGGCCGCGCTCTTCGACGAGATCCTTGAGCAGCTTCAGGATCTGCGCCTGGGTGGTGACGTCGAGGGCAGTGCCGGGCTCGTCGGCGATCAGCAGCTTGGGCTCGCTGAGCAGCGCCATGGCGATCAGCACGCGCTGCCGCATGCCGCCCGACAGCATGATCGGGTAGGAGCGCGCCACCCGCTCAGGGTCGCGCATCCGCACCTGGCCCAGCACTTCATGCACCCGCGCCATGCGCTCCCGGCCGCTGCGGCTGCGGCCGAGGCGGCGATCGGCGTATTTGAGGATGGTGCCCATCTGGTCGGCGATGGTGAAGACCGGGTTGAGCGAACTCATCGGGTCCTGGAACACCATCGACATGGCGGTGCCGCGCAGCTTCAACCGCTCGCGGTCCGGCATCGTCAGCAGGTCACGGCCATCGTAGAAAATCTCGCCGCTGGTAACCTTGGCCGGCGGGCTGCGCAACAGCCCCATGATGGCCCGCATCGTCACGGTCTTGCCCGAACCGCTCTCGCCGACGAGGGCAATCTGCGAGCGGGCCGGCACGTCGAGCGATACCCCCTTCAGCACCGGGTTGGTCTGGCCATAGGTGGTGAACTGCACGCTGAGGTTGCGGACGGAGAGCAGGGCGTCGGCCATCAGCGCACCTCCTGCACGTCGAACAGGTCGCGGAGGCCATCGCCGAGCAGGTTGAAGCCGAGCGCGACGATCAGGATGGCGAAGCCCGGCAGCACCGATTCCCACCAATAATCGGGCAGGAACGCCGAACCCGAGGCGACCATGGTGCCGAGGTCCGGGGTAGGGGGCTGGATCCCGAGGCCGAGAAAGCTCAGCGAGGCGCCTACGAGGATCACGAAGCCAGCGTCGAGCGAGGTTTTTACCGCCAGCGCCGAAACGCAGTTGGGCAGGATCTCGCGGAACAGGATGTGGAACTTGCTGGCGCCCAGCGTCTCTGCCGCCTCGACGAACTCCTGGGTGCGCAACTGTCGGGTGATCGAGTAGATCAGCCGCGTATGCCAGGTCCACCATAGCGCGGCGATCGCCAGCATCGAGTTGATCAGGTCGGGCGACAGCACCGCGGCCACGGCCAGCGCCATCACCAGCGGCGGGATGGCGAGGGCGATGTCGGTCAGGCGCATGATGACCACTTCGACCCAGCCGCCGAAATAACCGGCGAGCAGGCCAAGCGTCGTGCCTACCGGGATGGCGATGCCGAGCACCACCAGCGCCAAGAGCAGCGAGATCCTGAGCCCGAAGATCACCCGGGTGAAGATGTCGCGCCCGACATTGTCGGTGCCGAACCAGTACTCCGCCGAGGGCGGCAGGTGACGGGCCCTGAAATTCACCACCGCCCCGACATGCTCGGGATAGGGGGTGATCCACGGCGCGAGGAGCGCCGCGAGAATGGCGAGGATGACGATCGCCGCGCCGATCACCGCGGTCGGGTTGCGCGAGAAGCGATACCAGTTCTGGTAGGCGTTGGAGAGCCGGCGGGGCGGAGCGGTGGGAACGGTTTCAGGGTGCGATTCCTGGGCCATCAGCGGCTCCCACGAATGCGGACGCGGGGGTCGACGAACCCGACCAGCACATCGATCAGCAGATTGACCAGGACGAAGAACACCCCCGAGACCATCACCACGCCCATCACCGCGTTGAGATCCTTCTGCAGGATCGTGCGGATGCCATAGGCAGCCATGCCGGGCCAGGCGAAGACCAGCTCGACGACAAAGGCGTTGCCGATCAGCGAGGCGAACTCGAGCCCCAGGATGGTCAGCGGCGGCACGAAGCTCGGGCGCAGCATGTATTTGAACACCCGGATCGGCTCGGGCACGCCGAAGGCGCGGCTCGCCTCGATATAGTCCTGGCTCGCCACATCGATCATCGACGAGCGGGTGATGCGGGCGATCTGCCCCATGGTGGCAAGCGCCAGCGCCGTGGCCGGCAGCAGCAGGTGGCGCAGCGCCTCACCGAACACATCAAGGCGACCGGCCAGCAGCGAGTCGACGGTCAGGAGCCCGGTGATTCCGGCGACGAATTCCATATTGTGTGGCAGCCGCCCGGTGGTCGGCAGGATGTGCAGCACGTAGCCGGCAAGGATCTGCAGCAGCAGCGCCGCAAAGAAGCTCGGGGTAACGGCCGAAAAGATCGCCAGCACCCGAACCAGCGTATCAGGCCATTTGTCCTTCCAGCGCGCCGCCGCCACCCCCAGCGGCACGCCCAGCACGAAGGCGAGGGTGATCGTCGCCAGCACCAGCTCGAAGGTCGCCGCAAACGTATCGCGGATATCGTCGTTGACCGGGCGCTCGGTCAGCAGCGAGCGGCCGAGGTCACCGCGGCTGAGCCCGGCGATGAACATGCCGTACTGTTCGACGATCGGCTTGTTGAGCCCGAGCTTTTCCTGCAGGTCCGCCACCTGCTGCGCCGTGGCGGTGGGGCCGAGCGCCATGCGCGCCGGATCACCCGGGACCACGCGGGCAATGGCGAAGATGACGATCGACAGGCCCACGAGGACGAGGATCGACCACAAAATGCGCCGGAACAGGAAAAGCAGGAATTCCAAGAGGCAGCCGCCCTGGTAAGCCGAGAAGGGGTGGTGCGGGAGGGGCGTCCCCGGCCGAAGCCGGGGACGGCTACGATCAGCAGGTCCAGCTGTAGCGGGTGAAGTCGTAGTCGAATGACATCATCGGCACGGCCTTGAAGCCGGTGAGGCACTTGTCCATGGCATGCTGCACCGTCTGGGTGTTGAGGAACACGTCGGACTGCAGGTCGACCAGCTTGTGCTGCACGGCCTTGTAGATCTCGGCCTGCTTGGCGGTATCGCCGGTGCCGCGGGCCTCGTCGATCATCGCGTCGATCTCGGGATTCTGCACCCACTCCATCGAGGCCCAGGTGCCGGCCGCTTCTGAGTGGTACTGGGTGAAGAACATCGAGTCCGGCGACGGATAGGTCGGGCCGAAGAAGATCTGGTTGACGTTCGGCGTGGTCTCGACCTTGCCGGCGATTTCGGTGATGCGGTTCCAGGGGTCCGCCTGCTGCGTCACCACGAACCCGAGCTGCTCGAGGTTCGACTGCATCAGCAGGCTGATCTCTTCCTCGAACTTGGTGCCCGCCACATAGGCGAGGGTGATCGGGATCGGCGCGCCGGCATACTTTGACTGCGCGACTTCCGCCTTGGCCGCCTCGAGATCGTAAACCGGCTCGGGGATATCGTCGGCATGGAAGGCGGCGAAGGCCTTGGGCAGCGGCGTCGACAGCACGCCGCCGGGCGAGATCACTTCGCGGATGGTGGCATAGTCGGTGGCGAGCGCGATGGCCTTGCGGATGTGCACGTCATCGGTCGGCGCGGCCTTGCTGTTGAGCTTGAGGTAGAAGGCCGTCGAGGTCTCTTCCTTGGCGATGACGAACCGGCCCATCGCCTCGAGCGCGGTGTAGGTGTCGGGCGACTGGAACTGGCTCGACATGGTCAGCTCGCCAGAAGCCGCGAGCGAGCGCACGGTGGCCTCGTCATTGGTGATGATCCAATGCACCTCGTCGATCGGACCCGCGCCGAAACCCTTGTAGTAGTCGGCATTGCGGGTGATCGTCATCTGGCTGCCGCGATCCCAGCTCTTGAGGCTGTAGGCGCCGGCGCCTGCGACATTGGTCGCGAGATAGGTCTGGCCGTCGTCCGACCCCTCGTTCGCCTTCACCACCTCCTCGTTGAGGATGAAGATGGCCGGCACGGTGGTGAGGAACGGCGCGAAGGTCTTGGACAGAGTGAACTTCACCGTCTTGGCGTCGACGGCGGTCACCGAGCCGGGCGCCAGCACGCCGGCGAACAGGTTGGCCGGGCCCTGGTTGATGCGCAGCAGGCGCTCGACCGTATAGACCACATCGCTGGCTTCGACCGGCGAGCCATCGGCGAACTTGGCGTCGTCGCGCAGCTTGTAGGTGACTTCCTTGGCATCGTCCGACACCGTCCAGCTTTCGGCGAGCTCGGGGATGATGTTGCCGGCGGCGTCGACCGTGACCAGCCCGTCATACAGGTTCACGGCCGCCATGTAGTCGGTGTAGTCGGAGATTTTCGCCGGATCGATGGTGCCGAAGATCTGCACGGTGTTCATCGTCACGGTGACCGCCATGGCGGGCGCTGCGCCCAGCATGAGGGTCGAAAGTGCAGTTGCTGCAAGAAGCCTGTGATTGGTCATGACTGTGCTGTTCCCTGTCCCGTTTTTTGTCCACCCGGCGCTTGAGCCCCACGCACCGGAGACGGCCCGGCCGCGCCGGCGCCCCTCGGGGCTCGCTGTCACCTCGCGGTCGCACGAGCCCGATAGGGGAAGCTTCGCAACATGCGGGCACCCCGCTCAAGGCGCAAAGAAGGCTAGGTTTTTGACTAAATCGGCTAGGTTCTAGCCGACCAGTCCAAGCGCACGCGCCGCGCTGATCGCCTCGCGGCGACGCTTGCAGCCGAGCTTACGGTAGGCGTTGGACAGGTGAAATTTGACGGTCGCCTCGCTGAGCCCGAGCGCGTTGGCGATGAACTTGTTGGATGATCCCTCGGAGATCATCATCAGCACCTTGGTCTCGCGCCGGCTGAGCCCGTTCTGTGCCCCCAGCGCCGAGTTGGGCAGGCCGCCATCGCGCAGCCGCCGCAGCACCTGGCGGACCGGAGCGGAGATTTCGAGATATTCCCCGATACGCTGCTGCTCCACCAGTTCGCTGAGGAACACCCGCTCCTCGGCCAACGGGGCAATGGCGCCGAGCCGCGCCGCCTCCTCGAACACCTTCTGCAGCAGCGCCCGCGCCCGCGACAGGTTGCGCCGTCGCTTGTGGACGAAGGCCAGCCAGACTTCGGCACAAAGCCGCTGGCGTCCGGTGAGGTTCAGGTTGCCGATAATGTAACCGAGCTGCCGCTCGAGATGCGGGCGGGTCGGCTGCTCATAGACGATGTGCCGGAGCCAGATCATCGCCTGGACGATCTCGTCGCGGTCCTTGAGGCGCTCGAGTTCCTCGCCGGCGGCCGCAACCCATGATCGCGTGATGCGGGTGGCGAGGGCCGCGATCTTCTCCGCCGCCTCCTGCCAGCGGTTGGCATTCTGCAGGATCGCCGCCTCGCGCAGCTCGATCATCAGGCCGAACTGCCGGTTGGAGATCTGGTAGACCCGCCAGCGATCAAGGAAATTCCGTGCCGCGAGAGTGGAAAAGTGCTCGCTCAGCGCCTGACTGCCATAGTGCAGCGCGAACTCGATGAGGCTGGGCCAGATCTCGCCGTGGACGAAATCGTCGAGTTCCGTGCTGAGGAAGCGGGCCAGCGGCTCGGGCTTACCGCCTTCGTAGGCGATGCAGGCGTTGAGCAGCGCCAGGAGGCGCTCGTCGCCCGGACTGTCGAACGCGATAGCGTGCAGGTAGCGCGCCGCTTGCTCGGCGTGCCGGCGGGCATTGTTGGCATCGCCCATCAACAGGCGCACCAGCGCCTGGTGCAGGCTGATGTAAAAGGCGAGCATGGGCACCTTGGCCTGCTCGTAGTGGTAGAGGGCGCGCTGCGCGACATCCTCGGCAGCCGCGAGGCGCCGGCCGCGGATGTAGAATTCCAACACTGAGTTGTAGAAGCTGCCGCGCACGATGTGATCGTCGAGCGGCAGGTCGCCCAAGGTGTCGAAGACCTGCTCAAACAGCTCGTCGGTCAGCTGGTAATCCTCGTAGATCAGCATGACGACGCGGAAGGCGAGCAGGTCGGTGCTGTACTTCTCGCGGTGCGTGAAGACGCTGTGGAAGTCGTTGATGCCGCTGCCGAAGCGATCGGCCAGCAGCCGGCGGGCACGAGCCACCTCGCCATGCTTGAGCGCCTGCATCGCGAGGCTCATGACCAGCGTGTCGTTGCCGAGCGCATAGTCGGACGGAAAGCCGGCGAGCACGCGATCAAACGCCGCGGCCCCGTGCCGGTAGAGGTAGAACCGGCCACCGCCGGCAGCGTGGACGGCGGAGGCCTCGTCGAAGCGGCCGATCGCTTGCCACGTCGTGATGGCATCCGTCATCCAGCCCTGTCCGGCATAGGCCGCCGCAAGTTCGGCCGCCCGTTCGGGATGCTCGCGCCGCGAGGCGAGTTCCGCGGCAAGCGCATGTCGCAGCGCCGGGCGAACCGGATCGAGCAGCGCCAGCAACGCCGAGCTCACCATCGGGGTGGGGCTGCCGTCGAGCCAGGCCGCGAGAGCCGCAAGCTCGACCGCACTCATCGGCGCCAGCAGCTCGCTGGCGAGGAAGCGCGCCAGCTCCTCTTCCCCCGGGCTCGACCGGCCAAGCAGGATCGGCCAGCCGCGCGACTGCTGGAAGGCGCGCTCGGCAAGCCGCGCCGGCATCGCCTGCCGCAGCTCGTCTCGGCCGATCAGCAGTTCCGGTACACCAAGGCGCCGGACGTGGCCGTAGACAGCGGCGCGATCGAGCGACGGCAGCACCGTTTCCGGCCGCTTGGCGATGATGATCCGCCGGTCGCCGGAGACGAAGGCCTCGGGCAGGGGATCGGGCGAACTGCCAGGCGGGATGTCCCACACGGTAACCGGGAGGCTGGCTTCAACTGGTGCGGCGGCTGAGCGGTGCACGCTGGTCCCCAACTCCTCCGCCAGTTGCGCTAAGAGGATGGATTTGCCCATGCCGGCCGGCGCCTCGAGCAGCACCACCGTTTCGGTGACGGCGAGCAGCTCCCGGCGCTTCTGCGCGCGGTCGATGTGCGGTCTCGTCGGGGCACTGGGCATGGGTGTCGAGGGCAAGGCGCGGTCCTGTTACTGAGAACAAGGCCGGAAAACCAAGGCGGACACAAGCGATGCGGGCGCTTCCTTCAGAAATGCCGTCATCATTGATCCCGTTCAGCTTGCATCAAGAATTGCTCTGCCATATGAACCGCCTCGGTGAGGCCACATGGCGGAGTGGTTACGCAGCGGATTGCAAATCCGTGTATTCCGGTTCGATTCCGGATGTGGCCTCCAACCTTCTCTCAGACATCCCCATTCCAGCGCCAACGCGCGTCTGCTCGCCTGGGCGTTTGCCACATTCCCCGGCAGAGCACCTTGTGCGCTGCCGATCGGCATCCTTGAAGCATTCATCTGCGGGGCGTATGCACCTGCCTGACGCCTCCAGCCCGAGGGAGCCGATATGGCCGATTTTACGAATGCCCGCCTCAAGATGGTCGATAACCAGCTGCGCACCAGCGGCGTGATGGACCATCGGATCCTCACTGCCATGGGTACGGTCCGGCGTGAGGCCTTCCTGCCGGCCGATCGTGAGGCGCTGGCCTATGCCGATGTGTCGCATGCCCTGGGCGGCGGCCGTTATCTTGGGGCGCCTGCGCCTTTCGCCAAGCTGCTGCAACTCGCCGAGATCGCCGCAACCGATCGGGTGCTCGATGTCGGAGCCGGCACCGGCTACTCGACGGCCGTATTGGCGCTGCTGGGCGCCTCGGTCACCGGGCTCGAGATGGATGCGGCGCTCGCCGGCAAGGCCACGGTCAACCTCGAGGCCGCCAATGTGGCCAATGCCGAGATTGCCGTCGGCAGTTTCGATGGAGCAGGGCTGCCGCGTGATCATTTCGACGTCATCGTCGTCGAGGGGGCGGTCGCCGCAGAGCCGACGCCGCTGTTCCACCTCTTGCGCGAGGGCGGGCGTCTGGTGGCGCTGATCGCCAATGGCGGCCCGGCAGTCGCGCATATCTTCGTCAAATCCGGCGGCGAGGTTGCCGGCCGGAGCGAGTTCAATACCTCGCTGCCGCCGCTGGCTGAAGTGCCGCGGGTAGAGGCCTTCGTGTTCTGAACCGGTCGTTTTCTAACTGACCCGCGGTTCGGCAGTGTTGCCGGCTAATCACGGGACCAAACATTTCCAAGGTTAAAACCTCGCAACACTTGAGTTGCGAGGTTGTGCGTCCCATGTGCCCGACGTAACGTCGGAAGGCTGTCGGAGGTTTTGACTATGCGTTTCCTGGGGGCAATGCGGGCGGGCGCCCTTGCCGTTTCACTGAGCATGCTGCCGGCGACGGTGCATGCGGAGAGTCTGAGGGCGGCGCTCGAGAGCGCGTATCAGAACAATCCCAACATCATGTCGGCGCTGCTGAACGTGAAGGCGACTGCCGAGAACATCGCGCTGGCGAAATCCGGCAAGCTGCCTTCGCTCGGCCTGTCCAGCAGCATCGGCGGCTCCTGGGAGCAGCCGCAGGGTGGGGAGTTCAACACCGCGGCCAGTTTCTCCACCGGCCTCAATTACAGCCAGACGCTGTTTGACAACTACAAGACCGACGCCGAGATCGAGCAGGCCCGCGCCGGCACCGAGGTGGCGAAGTACGCGCTGCGCAACGCCGAGCAGAACGTGCTGCTGGCGGTGGTGCAGGCCTATTACGCGGTGATCCGCGATACCCAGCTGGTGCAGCTGCGGTCCGACAACATGGCGTTCTTCGATGCCCAGGTGAGCTCCTCGGAAGATCGCCTGCGCCTCGGTGAAGGCACCAAGATCGACGTGTCGCAGGCCAAGACCCGCCAGGTTGCCGCGGTGGCGCTCTACCGCTCGGCCATCGCCTCGCTGCAGACCAGCCAGGCGAGCTACGAGCGCTGGGTCGGCCACAAGCCGAAGAACCTCAGCTCCGACTTCAACTTCGGCAAGTCGCTGCCCACTTCGATCGACGGTGCCATCGCCTCGGCGCAGGAGCGTCATCCGGCGCTGCTGTCGGCCCGCGCGGCGATCCGCGTGGCGCAGGCCGGATCGGATGCGGCCAGTGCCTCGTTCGGCCCGACCCTCAGCCTGATCGGCGCGATCGATGCGACCACCAGCTATTCCAGCAAGCTCGGCGGGACCAGCAGCGCGCTGGGCGGTTCCGCCAAGCTGTCGCTGTCGATCCCGATCTATTCGGGCGGCGCGCTGTCGGCGAGCCTGCGCAAGGCCAATATCCAGCAGATCCAGAGCGAGGTCGACGCGCTGTCGGCCCGCGACGAGATCAAGGAGTCGGTGATCTCCGCCTGGTCGACGTTGCAGAACTCCACCTCGCAGATCGACTCGGCGCAGGCCGCGGTCGGCTCCAGCCAGCTGGTCGTCGATGGCACCATCCAGGAGCGCGATGTCGGCCAGAAGACCACGCTCGACGTGCTCAACGCCCAGGCCGAACTGACCACCGCCCGTGAATCGCTGATCACCGCGCGCTCGACCAAGATGATCGCTGCCTTCTCGCTGCTCGCCGCCTCCGGCAAGCTGTCGCCGGAAGTGCTGGGCCTCAAGGTCGCGATGCACTCGGCCGACGGCTATATCGCCAATGTCGAGGATGTCTGGGCCGAGCTCCGCGCCCTCAGCGACGACTGATAGTCGCGGCCGCCCTTGGTCCGCATGGACCGGGATGTGGCCGAGGCATACCCTCAGAATCAGGCCGCGATGCGCAGTCCGCATCGCGGCCTTTTTGATGCGACCGCGAGGGGCGGTCGCAATTTGGGGGAACTATGAAAGCACTACCGTTCTGGTTCATCGCCGTCGGCGCCGTTCTGGCGCTGTTGGGGATGGCGTGGGGCATCCAGATGGCCATCACGCAGGATCACACGCTGTCGCCGGGCCATGCCCACAACAACCTCATCGGCTTCGTCACTATGGTGATCTATGGCGTCTACTACAAACTGGTGCCGGCTGCCGCGCAGACACGGCTGGCGCTGGTCCATTTCTGGGTGGCGTTGCTCGGCGCCCTGACCATCGGCATCGGCGTCGCCATGGCGACCTCGGGGCAGGGCGAATGGCTGGCCCAGGTAGCGTCGATTGCCACGATCATCGGCATGGGTATCTTCGTCTATACCATCGTCCGCAATCGGGCGGCGCTCGCCTGACGCTCCGGGTCAAGCGCTACGCGACTGTCTTCCCCCGGAAATCCCTGGGGGAAGACGCTACGGCTGGTGTGCCGCCGATTCACAAAGCGCCATTGCTTGCACTAAATTGGATGCTGTTGATTCGGTCATGTCGCCGAATCCGCCCAAAGTGCGGCCGCGTATCTGGCGGGTAATGTGAGGCAGTTATGAACAAGCCGGCGCCCAAAGAGCCCTCGATGGACGAAATCCTGTCCTCGATCCGGCAGATCATCGCCGATGACGATGCCGGGGCGGCGCCCAAGAAGCCGGTAATGCCGGCGCCTGCGCCGGCCCGCAGCTTCGTACCGCAGCCGGCCCCGCGTCCCGTCGAGCCCGAACCCGAGCCGTTGGCGCTTTCATCCGAGCAGATTCTGCGCGACACCGCAGCCGAGGACGGCGCCAAGCCGGGTCTCAGCTTCTCCGAACTGTTGGGCGGCAGCGCCCCGGCGCCGGAACTGGACGCGACGCTGATCGACCCCGACGACATCTCCTTCGAGCAGGAAGAAGAGCCCGCTCCGGCTCCGGTGTTCGCCCCGCCGCCACGCGCCGCCGCTGCCGTCTACGAGCGCCCGGCGCCACGGCCGGCCGCCTCGGTTGCCGCCGCCGCGCCGATGCCGGATCCGTCGCTTTCTGCTGATCTCGCCGAGGAGTTGCTCGAGCCGACCACCCAATCGGCGGTAAAGAGCACCTTTGCCCGCCTCTCCGGGTTGTCGACCGTTACCAGCGGCGTCACCATCGAAGACATGATGCGCGAGATGCTGCGCCCGATGCTGAAGGAATGGCTGGACGAGAACCTGCCTTCGGTGGTCGAGCGGATGGTCGAAAAGGAAATCGCCCGGGTTTCGCGCGGCGGCAAATAGACGGCACCTGAAGCAGACGGCCCCTCCCATCCTCCCCCTTGAAGGGGGGCGTGCTCCGCCGGTGAGCGGGGCTCGATCAAGCCACAACCCCGACTCTTCAACTCCCCCTTCAGGGGGGAGGCCGGGAGGGGCCGTCTCTCTCAGTCGTCCCTTGCATGGCAGAACAGCGTCACCACATGCGTTTGTGTTGACTTCCCCCTCACGCCTTTGCTTTAGACCTAGCCACTGAGTTCTGGGGCCCGCCGGCGCTTTGGTGCGCGCGGGCCGTTTGCCGTTGGAAACCACCGATGCTTGAGAAGACTTACGACCCCGCCGCCGTCGAGACCCGCATCTACGAGCAGTGGGACAAGGCCGGCACCTTCAAGGCTGGGGCAGGGGCCAAGCCTGGCGCCGAGAGCTTCTCGATCGTCATTCCGCCACCCAATGTCACCGGCTCGCTGCATATCGGGCACGCGCTCAACAACACCATCCAGGATATCCTGATCCGCTTCGAGCGCATGCGCGGCAAGGACGTGCTGTGGCAGCCGGGCACCGACCACGCCGGTATCGCCACCCAGATGATCGTCGAGCGTCAGCTGGCCGAACGCCAGCAGCCCGGTCGTCGCGAGATGGGCCGCGAGAAGTTCCTCGAGCGCGTCTGGGAGTGGAAGGCCGAGTCCGGCGGCACCATCCTCAACCAGCTGCGCCGCCTCGGCGCCTCCGCTGACTGGTCGCGCGAGCGCTTCACCATGGACGAGGGGCTTTCCGAGGCCGTTCGCAAGGTGTTCGTCACGCTCTACGAGAAGGGCCTGATCTATCGCGCCAAGCGCCTGGTGAACTGGCATCCCGGCCTCGAAACCGCCATCTCCGATCTCGAAGTCGAGAACATCGAGACCAACGGCAAGATGTGGCACCTGCGCTACCCGATCGAGGGGAGCGAGGAGACCATCACTGTCGCCACGACCCGTCCCGAGACCATGCTCGGCGACGTGGCGGTCGCCGTGCATCCCGAGGACGAGCGCTACAAGCACCTGATCGGCAAGCACGTCATCCTGCCGCTCGTCGGCCGCCGCATCCCGATCATCGGCGACGAGTATGCCGACCCCGAGCTCGGCTCGGGCGCGGTGAAGATCACCCCGGCGCATGATTTCAACGACTTCGAAGTCGGCCAGCGCCACGGCCTGAAGCCGATCAACATCTTCACCACCACGGCCACGCTGAACAACACCGTGCCGGCGGCATATCGCGGGCTTGACCGGTTCGACGCGCGCGCCAAGATCATTGCCGAGCTCGAGGCTTCGGGCGTGCTCGTCTGGGTCGACGACAAGAAGATCATGGTCCCCTACGACGAAAAGTCGAAGCTGATCGTCATCGAGCCGTTCCTCACCGACCAGTGGTTCGTCAAGGCCGACATCCTGGCCGAGCCGGCGCTTGCTTCGGTCAAGGAGGGGCGGACCAAGTTCGTCCCCAAGGCCTACGAAAACACCTATTACGCCTGGATGGAGAACATCAAACCCTGGTGCATTTCGCGCCAGCTCTGGTGGGGCCATCAGATCCCGGCCTGGTATGGCCCGCGGCTCAGCACCGATCCGGATTTCAACAACCGCGATGCCGGCCTCAAGTGCTTTGTCGCCGACAACGAGGCCGAGGCGGTCAAGCTCGCCCAGGCCTACTACGGCGCGCGCAAGATCGAGGTCTATCAGGGCGGCGCCACCGCGCCTGACTATGCCAAGGCCGTCACCGGCTTCGACACCACACAGCGCGACCGGCTGAACGCCGACACCTGGAACATGCGCAAGCACCGCGATCCGTTCGCCGAGCTCTCGGACAGCAAGGTGCCGCTGCATCGCGACGAAGATGTGCTCGATACCTGGTTCTCGTCGGCGCTGTGGCCGTTCTCGACCATGGGCTGGCCGAACCAGACGCCTGAGCTCAAGAAGTACTACCCGACCAGCGTGCTGGTCACCGGTTTCGACATCATCTTCTTCTGGGTCGCCCGCATGATGATGATGGGGCTGGAGTTCACCGGCACCGAGCCGTTCCACACCGTTTACATGCATGCGCTGGTCCGCGACGAGAAGGGCCAGAAGATGAGCAAGACCAAGGGGAACGTCATCGACCCCCTGAGCCTCGTCGACGAATACGGCGCCGACGCCACCCGCTTTACGCTGGCCGCCATGGCAGCGCAGGGCCGCGACATGCGCCTCGCCATTTCCCGCGTCGAGGGTTACCGCAACTTCGTCACCAAGCTCTGGAACGCCGCGCGCTTCCTCGAGATGAACGGCTGCGTCCGGGTCGAAGGGTTCGATCCGAAAAAGAACGCCCTCGCCATCAACCGCTGGATTGTCGGTTCGACTGCCCGCGCCGTGGCCAGCGTCACCGCCGCGCTCGACGACTACCGCTTCAACGAAGCCGCCAATGCGGCCTATGATTTCGTCTGGGGCACCTTCTGCGATTGGTACATCGAGCTGGCCAAGCCGGTGTTCACCGGCGAGGACGAGGCTGCCAAGGCCGAGACCCAGGCGACGGCGGCCTTCGCGCTCGACCAGATCCTGAAGCTCCTGCACCCATTCATGCCCTTCGTCACCGAGGAGCTGTGGGCCGAGACCGGCAAGAGCGGCCCGGCGCGCGAAAAGCTGCTGATCATTTCGGAATGGCCGGAACTGGCCGGCCTCGAGGATCCCGAGGCGCAGGCCGAGCTCGATTGGCTGGTGTCGCTGATCTCCGGCATCCGCTCGGTCCGCCAGGAAATGAACGTCCCGGCCGGCGCCAAGGTGAAGCTGCTGGTGGTTGGGGCCGGGGAGACGACCGGCATCCGCGTCGAGGCCAATCTCTCGGCACTGACCCGGCTCGCCCGGCTCGAGAGCGTCGACTACACCTCGGATGTGCCGCGCGATTCCGCCCAGTTGGTCCTCGGCGAAGCCACTTTCGTGCTGCCGCTCGCCGGTGTCATCGATCTGGATGCTGAGCGCGGTAGGCTGAAGAAGGACATCGCCAAGGAGACGGTCGAGATCGACAAGATCGACAAGAAACTGGGCAATGAGCAGTTCCTTGCCAAGGCCGCCGAAGAGGTGATCGAAGAACAGCGCAGCCGCCGCGCCGAGGCGGAGGATCGCCGTGCCCGCCTCACCGAGGCTCTGTCACGCCTGAGCTAACGGAGCCTCCATGGGCGAAACAATGCCGGCCAGCAACCAGCGCCAGCCGATCAAGGACTGGATGACTATCGTCCAGTTTGATGGCCGCGGCGGGGTGCGCAAGCTCGAAGAGGCCGAGGAGGCGACGTTCGCCACCCCGGCTAAGGGCTTTGCGCTGATCTCGGGCAACTCGCGGGCGCCGGAGTTCAAGGTCTGGCTGAAGCGCGAGCTCGGCGATTTCAACGCCGACCTCATCACCGTGCCGTCGACCCGCAGCCGCTGCACCGTGCTCGATGATCGGGCGCTGGTGGTGTTGCGCGTTGCCCGGCCCGGCGCCGATCCTGAGGATGTCGGCCGGCAGCTGCTGACGCTGTGGATCGAGAAGGGGCGGGTCATCATCGCCTCCGAGCTCAACATCGTCGAGTTCCTCGGCATCACCCAATGGCAGCAGACGCACCACGCGCCGGTGTCGCCTGCCGACCTCGTCGCCCGTCTGGCGCTCCGCGCCGCCGACCGGATCGAGCCGCTGATCGAGCGGATGGGCGACAGCCTCGACAGCATCGAGGAGATGCTGATGATGAACCGTGCCGGCGACACCCGCTCGCGGCTGGCGCATCTGCGCCGCACGCTGATCAACATGCGCCGCCTGATCTGGCCGCAGCGCGACGTGCTGACGACGCTCGAAATCGAAGACCTCAGCTTCTTCACTGCCCGCGACCGGGTCCGCCTGCGCGAGGCGGCGGCCCGCACGGCCCGGCTCGGCGACGAAATGCAGACGCTTTCCGAGCGCGCCGTGCTGGTGCACGAGCAGTTGCTCGATACCCGCGCCGAGCAGATGAACCAGACCATGCTGCTGTTGGCAGCGGCGACGGTGGTGCTGATGCCGCTTACCGTGATCAGCGGCATCCTCGGCATGAACGTCGAAGGCATCCCGTTCCACGACAGCCCCTATGCGTTCTGGATCGTGACCGGCTTCCTCTGCGTGCTCGGGGTCGCCATCTACCTATTCATGCGCAAGAAGAAATGGATGTAGACCCCTAAGGGGACTCACCTTTCGCCCGGGCCTGACCGGATGCCTTCAGCGCAGCGATAATGACAGAGACCTGCTGTTCGGCGCGTGACGCGGCAGCAGCCATTGCCTAAACTCTGCTGCACTTTTGCAAGGATTCACCGGCCCCCGTGCTCAATCGGCTTTACATCGTCGTCGGCGTCATTGCGATCCTGCTGCTCGCCGCAGCCTTTGTCGTGCCCAGCTTCATTCCCTGGGGGCAGTATCGCGACCGTCTCGCCGCCATCGCCGGGGAGGTGCTGGGGACGCCCGTGCGCATCGAAGGCGATGTGTCGTTTTCGCTGCTGCCGCAGCCGAAGCTGACCTTCTCCAATGTCAGCGCCGGGCCGCCTGAGGCGCCGAACCTGACGGTCGAGCGGGTCGAGGCGGATTTCTCGCTGATTGATTTCCTGCGCGATCGCTACAACGTCACTGAGCTGCAGCTCGATGGGCCAACCGTGTCGATCGACGTTGCGGCCGATGGCTCGGTGGATGCGGGCATCGCGCTCGCCAAGGCAGTGAGCAGCAATATTTCCGTCGCCAACGCCGTGGTCAGCGGCGGTACCGTCAAGCTGCACGACGCGCGGGCCGGCGAGACCTACATCGCCTCGAACGTCGCCGGCGACCTGAAGCTCGAGGCGCTGCGCGGCCCGTTCTCGTTCCAGGGCACCGGCAATGTCGATGGCGCCGTCTATGCGCTGCGCGTCACCACCGGTCAGCTCGACGCCGAGGGCGGCGGGTCGCTCGCCATGACCCTGAGGCCGGCGGACGAGCGCTTCACTCTTGCTGCCGAGGGCTTCCTGACCCCGGGGCTGACGCCGGGCTTCACCGGCACCATGACCTACCGGCAGCCGCCGCCGAGGCCGGCCAAGGCGGGGGCCGAGGATGCAGGGCAGGGCGACCTGGTAATGACCAGCAAGATCGAAGCCAGCCCCAGCAAGGTGCTGCTCTCCGACTATGTGGTGATCCCCGACGAGAACCGCGCCGCGACGCGCCTGCTTGGCGCCGCCGACGTGACGCTGGGGCGCGGCATGGCCTTCAACGCGGTGATTTCGGGTGGCCTGCTGGCGCTGCCGCCGCGCGACGCGACGGCGGAGCAGGCGGTCGAGCCCTATGAGCTGGTCCGGCTGCTGCGCGAACTGCCGCTCCCCGCTGCCCCCGGCATCCCGGGCACCATCGGCCTCGATGTGTCCGAAGTGAACCTCCGGGCGTTCTCTCTCCGCAACGTCCGGCTGGATGCGACCGCCCATGCGGGCGGCTGGACGGTCCGCGGGCTGACGGGAATCCTGCCGGGCGACACGCGCGTATCGCTGAGTGGCGACGTCACCACCGAGACCGGCCGCCCGGAGTTCTCCGGCACGTTGTCGCTGCAGTCGCAGCGGCTCGACGCGCTGACTACGCTGTGGCGGAAGCCGGCTGACGGCAACCCGCTGTTCGGCATGCCGGGATCGATCGAAGCCAGGGTCGACCTGGTCGGCGAGACGCTGTCGGTCAGTGACGGGCGGGTCGAACTCGACGGCGAGGCGCGGTCCTTTTCGGCGCAGCTCGGGCTGGGCGCCACGCCGGACCTCCACATCACCGCCGATATGGGGCAGCTCGACGCGGCGCGCAGTGCCGCGCTGCTCGCCTTGCTGCCCGATCTCAGTGCCGATGCGGCATTCCCGGCGAGCTTCCCAAAGGGCGAGTTCGAGCTGGTCGCCGACAGCATGACGCTGGGCGGACTCAACGGCCGGGCGCTCTCGGCTCGCGGTTCGTGGGACGGTGGCGTGCTGGTGGTGGACGACATTTCCGCCGGCGATCTCGGGGGCGCCAGGTTCAAGGCCTCGCTCACCGCCTTCGGCTCGATCACCAAACCGGAACTCTCCGGCTCAGGCACGCTCACGGTGACCTCCGCCGATGCCCCGGCGCTGGCGAGCTTCTACAAGGCGATCGGCGCATCGCCGGCCATCGAGAGTTTTCTCACCCCGTCGCTACCCGCCGACCTGGCACTGCGCCTCGATGCGCCAAGCGGTGACGGAGCACAAAGCCTTGCGATCTCCGGCCGCCTGGGCACTGCCGAAGTCGCCGCCGACGCCGAATTGCAGGCCGGTTTCCTGCGTGCGCTATCAGGACCGGTCAAGCTTCGGCTCGATATGAAGTCAGCCGACTCGACCGCCATGACCGCGCAACTGGGTCTCGGAGAGGTCAGCCTGTTCGGCGTGGGCGAGCCGGTGCACCTGGTGGGTGTTATCGATGGCAACATCGCCAACAGCCTTGAAACCACCGTGCTGGTCGAAGGCGGCGGCGACTCGCTTGGCTTTTCCGGCAATCTCGTGGTCACCGATCCGGCGGCCTATAGCGGCAAAGGCACTATCAAGGCGACGCTTGGTGATCCCACCGCCTTTGCCGACTGGCTGGGGGCGGGCGGCGTCTCGCTGCCGGCGATAGCGGCTTCCGCGCGGGTCGATTTCACCGGCTTCTCCGACGTTCAGCTTTCCGACATCACCGGCACCTCCGGCGCGGAGAGCTTCACCGGCAACCTGAAGCTGGCGAGCCGTGGCGCCACCCGGGCGGTCAGCGGCAGTATTGCCGCGGGACGGCTGGACATCGGCGGGCTGCTGCAAACCCTCACCGGGCCGGCCTCGCAGCTCTCCGGCAACGGCCTCTGGCCGGATGGGCCGCTTGCCACGGGCGACGGCGCGCGCGCCACCACCGGGCGCGTTTCCATCACCGCTCCGGCGCTGGCGATAGCCGGCAAGCCGCTGGTCACGGACCTCGCGTTCGATCTCGATTGGGATGCCACTACCACGCGGTTTCGCGGGCTCACCGGCAAGCTCGGCACCGGCTCGGTCGGCCTCGAGCTCGCGGTCTGCTGCTCGGGGCCGCTGACCGACAAACAGGTCACCGGACGGATCTCGCTGATCGGGGTCTCGCTCGACGACATCGCGCCGCCGCTGGTCGCCGACGCCCTCGGCGGCACACTCGATGCCTCTGGCCGGTTCGACGGCACTGGCGGCTCCGTCGCCGGCGTCATCGGCGCGCTGACCGGTGAGGGGACCTACACGGTGAGCGGGCTGAAGATCGAGCGGCTCGATCCGCAGGCGCTGAGCCAGGTGGCCAACGCTGAAAAGGTGCTCGAGATGCAGCCGGAAGAACTGAGCGCGCTGATCGGGGATCGCCTCGATGATGGACCATTCCTCGCCCCGCAGGTGACTGGCAGCTTCAATATCGCGGGCGGCGTGCTGCGCAGCCCTAACCTGTCGATCGAAGGGGAGGGTGGCCAGGTGTTCGGCAGCGGCTCGCTCCACCTCAGCGATCTCGGGCTCGGCGGGGATTACACCATCGCGCCGACGACAGTGACGCCGGCAGCGCTGGTTGCCACCGGCTCGGCCCGAGTCGCCGCGAGGCTCGGCGGCACGTTGCTGGCGCCCGAGCGGACCTTCGACGTCTCGGGCCTGGTCGACGCCATCATGGTCAAGGCTTACGAGGCCGAAGTGGCGCGGCTCGAAAAGCTGCGCGAAGAGGACGAGGCGCGCCGCCAGGCCGAAGAAGCCGAGAAGGCTCGGCTCGCCGCCGAAGCTGCCGCTATCCGGGCTGCCGACGAGGCCGCCACGAGGAAGGCCGCCGAAGCGGCTGCGGCCCAACAAGCGGCAGAGGAGGCTGCCGCCAAAAAGGCTGCCGACGAGGAAGCGGCCAAAAAGGCAAAGGACGAGGAAGACCTGCGCAAGGCGCTCGAAGAGTTCAACCGACCGATGGATATCGGGCTGGGGAACTAACCGCGGTCGCGGTACCAGGCGAGCACCGCGAGCCGCACCGCCGACGAGAGGTTTGGCGCTTCGCGCTCCTGATCGATCTCGGCGATCACTGCGGCAATTGATTTGCCGCCCGCCAGCGCCATCGCTTCGAGCCCGGCCCAGAATTCTCTTTCGACGGCGATGCTGGTGCGGTGCCCGGCAATGGTCAGCGAGCGCTTCTCCACCGCGCCGTTACTTCTTGCGGAAGCTGTCGAGGCTCACGACCTTTTCGCCCTGCGCTTCGGGAGCAGCGGCAGGTTTCGCCGGTGCCGCCGCATGCGGTTCGTCGGCCGTCTCGGGCTCGATTTCGGCGTCCTCACCGGCCACCCGCTCGACATCGAACTGCAGGCCGAACTGTACCGAAGGATCGAAGAAACCCTTGATGGCGGAGAACGGGATCGCCAGCAGTTCCGGCCGCCCGTCGAACGAGAGTTCGACCTCGAAGCCGGTCTCGCTGACCCTGAGCGCACCGAACTGGTTCTGCAGCACGATGGTCATTTCCTTGTCGTACTGCTCGAGCAGCCGCTGGCTCATCCGAACTCCGGGCGCCTTGGTGACGAAGGAGATGAAAAAGTGATGGTCGCCGGGCAGGCCAGTCCGCGCCACTTCGGACAGCACCTTGCGCACAACGCCGCGCAGCGCTTCCTGGGCCAGAATATCGTAGCGGATCAGGTCTTCAGCCATATCGTCCTTGCGTGCGGGGGAATCCCCGTAAGGGTCCATATCACCGCTGCGAGGCGCACAATTCAAGGCAAAACCGAAACGGCGGTCCGCGACGTCGGGACGCTCATGTGGATGTCGGAGGAGTGAGGGAAGTGCAGGCTTCTGTTGCCAGGTGCCTGCGAACCCCGCCTGTCGGACTGCTAGGCCCGGAGGACTTCTAGTTCAGGTGCCGGCGCCGCATTAAGCAGCGATAGCAACCTTAGCATAGTTGTCGTTGGCAACTATTAGGATGGCCCGATATCGGTGGTACCATGCCGAGCAAAAGTCTAACCTTTACGCCCTTGTCGATCCTGTTTCGTCCCCATGAGCCCGCCACGACGGGGAGTTCTGGTGGAGACGCCGGGCACTGCCCCCGGGTCCAATAGGTTTATTACGCTAGCCGTTTATCGCCATAGCCGTTGCCGGCAAGCCCTATATAGGCGCGACGGGCGCGTGATGCAAACGGCCCTGTGGAAGCCGGTCGGAGCGCCTCCGAATCGCAGTAAGCTGAACGGATGCGCCAATACCTAGACCTTCTCCGCGACGTCCTCGACAACGGCACCGATCGGCCCGATCGCACCGGCACCGGCACTCGCTCGGTGTTCGGCCGGCAGACGCGCTTCGACCTCGGCAAGGGTTTTCCGCTGCTGACCACCAAGAAGCTGCACATCAAGTCGATTGTCTACGAACTGCTCTGGTTCCTACGCGGCGAGACCAATGTGCGCTGGCTGCAGGAGCGCGGCGTCAAAATCTGGGACGAATGGGCCGATGCGAACGGCGATCTCGGGCCGGTCTATGGCTCGCAGTGGCGCAGCTGGCCGGATGGCGACGGCGGCACCATCGATCAAATCGCCAATGTCGTGAAGTCGATCACCACCAAACCCGACTCGCGCCGCCATATCGTCACCGCCTGGAACCCGGCTGAGGTCGACGACATGGCGCTGCCGCCGTGCCACTGCCTGTTCCAGTTCTACGTCGCCGACGGCAAGCTCAGTTGCCAACTCTATCAGCGCTCTGCCGACCTTTTTCTGGGCGTGCCGTTCAACATCGCGTCCTACGCATTGCTGACTGAAATGATGGCGCAGGTGACCGGGCTGAAGCCCGGCGAGTTCGTCCATTCGTTCGGCGATCTCCACCTCTACCACAACCATTTCGACCAGGCCCGGCTGCAGCTCAGCCGCGATCCGCGGCCGCTGCCGCGGCTGACCATCAACCCCGACAAGCGCGATATCTTCGATTTCGAGTTCGAGGATTTCATGATCACCGGCTATGATGCACACCCCTCCATCAAGGCCGAGATCGCCGTATGAGGATCCTGTCGATCGCCTGCATGCTCGCCGCCCTTGCCGCGGCGCCGACGCTTGCCAACGACACCATGTCGACGCTGGGCGCCGGCGGATTAGTGTTCGTCCAGACCGACGATGTGAAGATGCTGAGCGAGGACCTCTACGTCTCGCCCGAGCAGGTCCGGGTGAAGTACGAGTTCCGCAACGAGGGGGCTGAGGATACCGACGCGCTGGTGGCCTTCCCGATGCCCGACATCACCGGCGACGGGGATTTCATGGTGGCGATCCCCACCGAGGACCCCGAGAACATCTTCGGCTTCGAGACGCTGGTGAACGGCGAGCCGGTTTCGGCCGAGCTGCACCAGTATGTGTTCGCCACTAATATCGACTACACGCAGTACCTCACCGACCTCGGCCTGCCGCTGACGCCCTATGGCGATGCGACGGTGAAGGCGATCAATGCCCTCGACGAGGCGACCAAGCAAGAGTTGCTGCACCGCGCCCTGGTGATCCCGATGGAGTTCGACCAGGGGCAGGGCATGCATACCGAATACTGGCCGGTATGGACGCTGCGCTCGACCTATAGCTGGGAAGCGCATTTCCCGGCCGGCGAGACCGTGACGGTCGAGCACCAGTATAAGCCGAGCGTCGGCGGCACCGTGGCCGTGACCTTCCTGTCGCCGCCTTACGAGGGCTATGATCCAGCGGTCGAGTACAAGCGCAAGTACTGCACCGACGACAGCTTCATCAACACCGTCAAAAAGACCCTGCCGAACCCCGACGAACCCTATGGCGCGCCGTTCACCGAGAGCTGGGTCAGCTACATCTGGTCGACCGGCGCCAACTGGGCGGGTCCGGTCGGCAAGTTCCACCTGACCATCGACAAGGTGCTGCCGCAGAACCTCGTGTCGTTCTGCTGGGATGGCGAGGTCAAGAAGACCGGCCCGACGACCTTCGAGATGGAGGCCAAGGACTGGTGGCCGCCTTACAACCGGGAGCTCGAGGTGTTGATCCTCAACCGGCAGAACCCCGAACCCAACGTCGGCTGATGGCGACGATCACCGAACTGACCGAGCGGGTGGAGCAGGTTTCCGCCGTCTATGCCGAGCGCTGCGACATCCGCCGCGATGCCGATTGGTATGCGCTGAAGCTGCAGGAAGAGGCCGGGGAACTGGTCGCCGAGCATCTGCGCAGTACCGGCCGTGGCCGTGTCGGCGAGCGCTCGGCAGCCGCCATCCGAACGGCGCTGGAGGACGAGGCGGCCGATCTCCTGGCCCAGGTGCTGCTGTTCTGCCGGCATAACCAGATCGACGTCGAGGCCGCTCTCGAGCGCAAGTGGTTCGCCCATCTCAAGCGTCTGGACACCGCCCGATGAGCCTCGTGATCCGCAGCGCGGCGCCCGATGATGCCGCGCTGATCATCCGCTTCATCGCGGCGCTGGCCGAATACGAAAAGCTGTCGCATGAGGCCAGGGCCACCGAGGCCGACATCCTGCGCGACCTGTTCGGCGCCGACCCCAAGGTGTTCTGCGAGATCGCCGAGTGGGCGGGCAAACCCGTCGGCTTCACGCTCTGGTTCTACACCTACTCGACCTTCCAGGGACGCCACGGCATCTGGCTGGAGGATCTGTTCGTCGACCCCGAGGCGCGCGGGCTGGGCGTCGGCAAGGCCTTGCTGGTCAATCTGGCGCAGCGCTGCGTGCGCGAGGGGCTCGGCCGGTTCGAGTGGTGGGTGCTCGACTGGAACGAGCCATCGATCCAGTTCTACAAATCGCAGGGTGGCGTCATGCAGGACGAGTGGACCAAGGTTCGCGTCGATGGTGATGCGCTGGCGCGGCTCGGTGCGCCATGAGCGTCCCGGTGGCGATGATCGCAGCGATCGGCGAGAACGGCATCATCGGCTCGGATGGCGCGATCCCCTGGCGTTTGCCGACCGATTTCGCCCATTTCAAGCGCACCACGATGGGCAAGCCCTTGATCATGGGCCGCAAGACCTTCGAGAGCATCGGCAAACCGCTGCCCGGCCGCACCAACATCGTGGTGACGCGACAACAGGGCTACCTGCCGGACGGTGTACTGGTGTTCCACAGTCTTGCCGAGGCCCTCGACCACGCACGGCAGATCGCTGCTGCCAACGGCGTTGACGAAGTCATGATCGGTGGCGGTGGCGAAATCTATCGTGAGGCCATGCCGTTGGCGGAGCGACTTTACGTCACACATGTGGTGGCCTCACCCTCTGGCGATGCTCGCTTTCCATTGATCGATCCCAAGCAATGGGAAGTAGAAGCCGAGCCTGAACTGTTGCGCACCGAACGCGATAGCGCCGACTTCACGGTAAAAGTCTATCGTCGGCGTGAACCCGCTGCACGTTGATCGCAGGGGAGCGCTTGCCTATATAGGGCGGCAATCGATAATCCGGCTGAAAGGTGGCGTATGCCCTGGGACAACAATACGGGCGGGGGAGGCCGCAACTCCAACAACGGCGGCCCCTGGGGTCAGACGCCGGGTGGTGGGGGTAGCGGTGGTGGCGGCGGTGGCCGCCGGGGCGGTGGTACGCCCAACCTCGAAGAACTTCTGTCCCGCGGTCGCGACCGTTTTCAGGGTGGGATCCCCGGTGGGCGCTGGACTATCATCGGCGTCGTCCTGGCGCTCGGCGCGTTCTGGGTGGCCAACTCGGTGTTCACCGTCCAGGAACAGGAATGGGCGGTAAAGCTCCGCTTCGGCCAGCCGCTGGAAAGCGTTCCGGCCGGCCTGCATTTCGCGCTGTGGCCGATCGAGACCGTCGAGCGGGCGCCGCGTACGGAAAACCGCACCGAGATCGGATCTGTCGGCTCGACGCGCACGCAGTCTGACGAAGGGCTGATGCTCTCGGGCGACCAGAACATCGTCGACGTGAAGTTCTCGGTGCTGTGGTCGGTGACCGACCCGGTAGCCTACCTGTTCAACGTCCGCGATCCCGACGACATGGTGCGCTCGATCGGCGAAAGCGCGATGCGCGAAATCGTCGGCCGCCGTCCGGCGCAGGACGTGTTCCGCGACGATCGCGCCGGCATCCAAAACGACGTGCGCGGTATCGTACAGTCGATCGTCCAGAGCTACAGCATGGGCGTGACGGTGTCGCAGATCGCCATCGAGCAGGCGGCCCCGCCGACTGAAGTGGCCGACGCCTTCAACGAAGTGCAGCGTGCCGAACAGGACGAAGACCGTTTCCAGGAAGAAGCGCGGCAATACGCCAACACGCTTCTGGGTGACGCTCGAGGTCAGGCCGCACAGGTCCGCGAAGATGCGGCCGCCTACAAGAACCGTGTCGTGCAGGAAGCAGAAGGTGAGGCGGCTCGCTTCCTCTCCATCTACGCCGAGTACGCCAAGGCCCCCGAAGTGACGCGCAAGCGTCTGTTCCTCGAAACCATGGAGCAGGTGCTGGGCGGTTCGGAGAAGGTGCTCGTCGACAAGAGCGCCGGATCGGGCGTTGTGCCCTACCTGCCGCTGCCGGAGATCCGGCCGAACTCGACACTCAACACCACGCCCGTCCCCGCCGACGCGACGCCGAGGTAAGCCATGAACAGACTTGTTATTCTCGGCATTGCCGTCGTCGCTCTGCTGTACATCTTCGTGTCGTCGATCTTCGTGGTCAACGAGCGCGAACAGGCCATCGTCATGCGCTTCGGCCAGATCACCGACGTGAAGACGGATCCGGGTCTCTATTTCAAGATCCCGACCAACTTCGTCGACACGGTGCAGATCATCGAAGACCGGCTGCTGCGCTACGACGCCGCCAACATGACGGTGCAGGTGTCGGACGGTAAGTTCTACATCGTCGACGCCTACCTCACCTACCGCATCGCCGACCCGCGGCTGTTCCGCTCCCGCGCGCAGGGCGAACTGCGCGTGGTGGAGGATCGTGTGTCGACCCGTTTCGACGCGGCGCTCCGCCAGGTCTACGGTCGTCGCGCCTTCACCGAGGCGCTGTCCGAACAGCGTCCGGAGATGATGCGCGAGGCGCGCGACCTGATCCGCCCCGATATGGCCCAACTGGGCATCGAGGTGGTTGATGTGCGCATCATCCGCACTGACCTCGATCCGAGCGTTTCGGCCGAAACCTTCAACCGTATGAAGGCCGAGCGTCTGGCCGAAGCGGCATTGCTTCGCGCCCGTGGTCAGGAAGCGGCGCAGACCGCCCGAGCCATCGCCGATCGTCAGGCCGTCGAGGTTCTCTCGGCAGCCCGCCGTGACGCGGAAATCCTGCGAGGCGAGGGCGATGCCGAGCGCTCGCAGATCTTCGCCGATGCTTATAACCGCGACACCGACTTCTTCGACTTCTACCGTTCGATGCAGTCGTATCGCGCGGCGCTCGGGCCGAACGGCACCACCATGGTGCTGTCGCCGGACTCGGAGTTCTTCCGGTTCTTCCAGAACCAGAACCCCGACAACGTGACGCCGCCGCCCGAAGCCGCGACGACGCCGATCCCGGCGACGCCGCTGGTCGAAGAGCCGCCCGTGGACTCGCCGGTCCTCAGCCAGCCTGCCGCCGACGCGGTCACCGCCCCTGCCGAGGCTGCACCGACGGAAGCTGCACCGGCGGAGACCACTCCGGCAACGCCGGCTTCGGCCGAACCTGCACCGGCCGCGCCGGCGCAGTAAATGCTCGAGCTCTTCTCGGCACTGGCCCTCGTGCTGGTCCTGGAAGGGCTCGTCTATGCCGCGTTCCCCGAACAGATGAAGAAGCTGCTGGCGTCGATCCAATCGACGCCAGCTTCAACCATTCGTGCGGCTGCGCTGGCTTGCGCCGGGGTCGGACTTGTTCTCTTGTGGCTGCTTCGGGGCTGACTGCGACATGCGCAGCCGCGGCTGAGTCGTTGCAGGAGAAGTGAATGCGTGCTGCCGGTCGGGTTTTGCGGTCTCTGGCCGTCGCGGGAGTGCTGGCCCTGGCGGCGCAGGCGGCGCCGGTGGCGGCGAGGGGCCCGGAATCGGTCGCAGCGCTCGCCGAGCAACTCTCTCCCGCGGTGGTGAACATCGGCACCTCACGGCGTGTGCCGGGCGGTGGCGGCGTGCCGTTCCCCGATCTGCCTGATGGCTCGCCGCTCGAGGAACTGTTCGACGAGCACAACCCGAACAATGGGCTGGGCGAGGAGCAGATGCAGGAGGCGCGCAGCCTTGGCTCCGGCTTCATCATCTCCGCCGACGGCATCGTCGTCACCAACAACCACGTCATCGAGGGCGCCGAGGAAATCGAGGTCTACCTGACCGACGGCACCCGCCTGCCGGCGACCATTGTCGGCAAGGACGACAAGACCGACCTCGCGGTGCTGAAGGTCGATGCCGGCCATGCGCTGCCGTTCGTCGAGTTCGGCGACAGCGACGGCGCGGTGGTCGGCGACTGGGTGATGGCGATCGGCAACCCATTTGGCCTTGGCGGCTCGGTAACGCTGGGCATCGTCTCCGCCCGTAACCGCGACATCCAGTCCGGCCCCTATGACCAGTTCATCCAGACCGACGCAGCGATCAACCAGGGCAACTCCGGTGGTCCGTTGTTCGACATGGACGGTAAGGTGGTCGGCATCAACACCGCCATCATTGCCCGCGGCGGCTCGTCATTGGGGATCGGCTTTGCCGTGCCGGTGAACCTGGCGCGGCCGGTGATCGACCAGCTCGCCGAGTTCGGCGAAACCCGCCGCGGCTGGCTCGGCGTCGGTATCCAGGAAGTCAGCGAGGACATCGCCAGCAGCCTTGGCCTCAAGAGTACTGCCGGGGCGCTGGTGATCGACGTCACCAAAGGCGGCCCGTCCGAGGGGCAGGTGGTCGAGGGCGACATCATCCTCGAGTTCGACAGCAAGCCGATTGCCCGCATGCGGGACCTGCCGCGTGTCGTCGCCGAGACGGAAGTCGGCAAGGCCGTGCCGGTGAAGATCCTGCGCGACGGCGCCGAGCAGACGCTCAGCATCACTTTGGGCCGCCTTGAACTCGGCGAGCAGTTGATCGCCAAGAACAATACACCGGCAACGCCGACGCCGGAGGCTGCGCCGGCGCCGGAGCCGACCGCCACCGAGGAGGAGACGCCGCCGCTGGGGTTGCCCGACCTCGTCGGCTTCGACGTGGCGCTGCTCGACGAGGGCAAGCGTGCGGAGTTCGGCATTGCGCCGGAGGAGGACGGTATCGTCGTCACCAGCGTGAAGAGCGGCAGCGACGCCGATCAGAAGGGTTTCATCCCGGGCCTCTTGGTCACCGAGGTGAACCAGAAGGAGATCGGCACCATCGATGAACTGAGCGAACTGGTGGGGCAGGCCAAGGAGGCTGGCCGTCCGGCGGTGCTGTTCAAGGTGATCGACCCCACCGGCACCAGCCGGTTCATCGCCGTCCGGTTGGGCTAGAGTTCCAGCCGGTACAGCACGTGCGGCCGGAGCGGGTTGCCCTCCGGCACGGTGATGTCGTTGAAATCCTCGGCTGGGTCCCGCCGCATCCCGAGCTTTTCCATCAGCCGTCGCGACGGGGTGTTGATCTCGGAGGTGTAGCCGATCACCTGCAAGGGCAGCCGGCCGGGAGCCCAGGCAAGGCAGGCGGTCGCCGCTTCGAACGCGTAGCCCTGGCCCCAATATTGCTGCCCGAAGATCCAGCCGATCTCGATCTGGCGGCCGCCGGGAATCTCCTCGTCGGTCCAGGAGAAGCCGATGCCGCCGATCAGCGCATGGTCGGCCTGCCGCTCAACCGCCACGAAGCCGAACCCTTGCTCATCCAGCGCTTGCTCACAGGCCACGATGACCGCATCGGACTCGCTGCGGCTCTGGATCGACGGCCAGTAGTAGCGGCGGACTTCGAGATCGGCGTTGATGGCAGCCCATGCTTCGTGATCTGCCCCCTGCCACGGTCTCAGCAGCAGACGGTCCGTCTCGATCCTCACGCGTCGAGCGCCGGATTGGTGATCCGGTACACCACGTGCGAACGCAGTGGGTGACCTGGCGCAAGCCTCGGGTGCTCGAAGTCGGCGTCCGCATCGCGCACCATGCCGATCTTCTTCATGACGCGCTGGCTGGGCAGGTTGCCAACAAAGGTGAAGGCGACGACCTCCGGCAGCTGGAGCGTCTCGAAGCCATAGGTGAGCCAGGCTCGGGCGCCCTCCGGGGCAAGGCCCTGACCCCAGAATGCCTTGTCGAACTGCCAGCCGATCTCGACCGCCGGCTGGCCACGAATGGCGGCGCGCGTTTCCTCGGGAATGTAGCCAAGGCCGACGAGGCCGACGAACTGGCCAGTCGACCTGAGCTCGGCCGCGCCGAAATGAAAGCCCATGGCGGCCTGCTTCTCGATCGAGAACTCCAGCTGCGCCCTGGTCTGCTCCGGCGTCGCCACCGTGGGATAAAAGCGGCGGACTTCAGCATCGCCGAGGACTGCCGCCAGCGAAGCGTGATCGCGGCTTTCCCAGGACCTGAGAACGAGTCGCTCCGTCTCCAGCCTCACCTGACTATGTCCTCATCGGTATAGCCCTGCAGGTAGAGTAGGGCCGTGAGGTCGCCATGGTCGATGCGGATGCCCGCCTCGGCCGCGACATGCGGCTTGGCATGGAGCGCCACGCCGAAGCCGGCGGCCTTGATCATGTCGAGATCATTGGCGCCATCGCCCACCGCCATCGTCGCGCTCATCGGCAGGTTGCGCTCGGCGGCCAGCGCCTCCAGGCGATGCAGCTTGGTCGACTTGTCGACGATCGGGCTCTTGACCGTACCGGTCAGCCGCTCGCCATCGAACTCGAGCACGTTGGCGATCGCCTCGTCAAAGCCGATGCGCTTGCCGAAATAGTCGGCAAAGAAGGTGAAGCCGCCCGAAACCAGCGAAGTATAGGCGCCATAGGCCTTCATGGTGTGGATCAGGGCGCGGCCGCCCGGTGCGAGGGTAATACGCTCACGCCGAATCTCCTCGATGGCGGTGCGTTCCAACCCCTTGATCAGCGCCACCCGGGTACGCAGCGCCTGCTCGAAATCCAGCTCGCCATTCATGGCGCGCTCGGTGATTGCGGCCACCTCGGCCTTGATGCCAACGGCGTCGGCGAGCTCGTCGATACATTCCTGCTCGATCATGGTGGAATCCATGTCGGCGACCAGCACCTGCTTGCGGCGACCTTCCGCCGGGACCAGCGCTACGTCGACTGGCCGATTGCCGATGACGGCGCGCGCTGCAGCGACCGGATCGGCAGCCTTGGGCGCCTCGATGTCACAGGCGATGCGCTGGTGCAGCCAGTTGATCTCACCCCTGGTCTCGTGCTGGATCGCCGCGACCAGCGCCGAGTCAATTGCAGGGTCAGCCGGATTGGCGATGAGGCAGAGAACCATCATGTGCGTGAGAAAGGCCTGAAAAGGATGGGCAAGGGCCCGGAAAGGCGAGCGGTGTTGATAGCGGGTCCGACTGCCAGCGGCAAGTCGGCGCTGGCGCTCGACCTGGCGCGCCAGCAGGGCGGGGTGATCGTCAACACCGACGCGTTGCAGGTCTATGACGTGCTGCAGCTGCTGACCGCCCGTCCATCCGAAATCGAAATGGCCGGCGTGCCGCACCGGCTCTACGGCACGGTGCATCCATCCGTGCGCTTTTCGACCGGCGAATGGGCCCGCGCGGCGGCCGTGGTGATCGAAACAGAGGCCGATCGGCCGCTGATCTTCGTCGGTGGGACGGGCCTCTACTTCGATGTGCTCACCACCGGCTTTGCCGACGTCCCGGAGGTGCCGGCGGCCGCACTGGCGGCTGCCGAGGCCGAGGTCGAGGGGCTGGACCGGGAGGGCCGCGGCCGGCTGATTGCGGCGCGCGATCCCCTCGTTGCGAGCCGCCTCAGGGCGCCGGACCCGCAGCGGGTGATCCGGGCGCTCGCCGTGCTGAATGCCACCGGCCGCTCGCTCGCCAGCTATCAGGACGAAGCACAGCAGGGGCTGCTCGAGGGGTTCGCGCTCGAGCGCCTGGTGCTCAACCCCGACCGCGAAGTGCTGCGCCAGCGCATCGCCCGCCGCTTCGAGACCATGTTCTCAGGCGGTGCAGTGGAGGAGGTCGAGGCGCTGCTGGCGCTGACACTCGATCCCAGCCTGCCGGCGATGAAGGCGATCGGCGTGCCGGAAATCACGGCGATGCTGGCGGGGGAGCTCGAAGAGAATCAGGCCATCGAGCGCGCCGTCATCGCCACCCGGCAATACGCCAAGCGCCAGCGCACCTGGTTCCGCAACCGCATGGCCGACTGGAACTGGATTACTTCTTAGACCGCCTCAGCAAACGTTGTGTCAGGTAACGTCGATGCGCGTCGCGCCGGTGGTGCGCTCGAGGTCGGCAGCGGTGATCTCGAACACCGAGCGCGGGTCGCCGGCCGCCGCCCAGACCGTGCCGTAATTGTAGAGCGCGTCATCGAGATAGGTGGTCAGCGGCAGAGGGTGCCCGTAGGGCGAGACGCCGCCGATCGAGAAGCCGGTGTGGAGCTTGACGAAATCCGCATCCGGCCGCTCCAGCACCTCGCCGATGCGCTGTCCGGCGCGCTTCTCGTGCACCCGGTTGCTGCCCGAGACCAGCAGCAGGTACGGCTTGCCGCTGTCCTTGCCCTTGAACAGCAGCGACTTGACGATCCGTCCGACCTCGACGCCGAGCGCATCCGCCGCCATCTGGGCGGTGGTAGCCAGTTGCTCGAGCACGATCACCTGTGCCGGCAGGGCGTGGCTGGCAAGGGCGTCGGCGACGCGCTGTTCGGCGGCTTTTAGCGGGGGCATTGGGCGAGGATCCTAAGCAGGTACGACGAGCTTCTTCATCAGGCCCAGCCGCCCGCGCAAGGCGAAGCGGCTGACCAGCAATGTCGCCACGAACGCCAGGCCGGTGGCAAGGCCCAGCCAGACGCCGACACCGCGCATGTCGAAGACAAAGCCGAGCACGTAGGCGGTCGGCAGGCCGACGAACCAGTAGCCGAATATGGCCAGCAGCATCGGGGTGCGGGTGTCGGAGAGGCCACGCAGCGAATGGGCCGCGACCACCTGCGCGCCATCGACCAGCTGGAAGATGCCGGCAATGCCGAGATAGGTGGCGGCGAGCATCAGCGCGCTCGCATTGGCGGGGTCGGAGCTGTCGAGGAAGATGGTGACCAGCGCATGCGGCACGGCGAGGAAGAGCGCCGCGGTCAGCGCCATGAACCCCGTGCCCATGACGATAGCCGTCCAGCCGGCAAGGCGCACGCCCTCGCTGTCGCCGCGGCCGTAAGCGAGGCCGACGCGCACCGTGGCGGCCATGCCAAGGCCGAGCGGCACCATGAACGCGGTCGAGGCCAGTTGCAGCGCCACGGCGTGGGCGGCGGTCTCGTTGGTGCCGAGCCGGCCCATCAGGATAGCGGCAACCGAGAACAGCCCGACTTCGGCTGCGACGGTCAGCCCGATCGGCAGCCCGACCTTGAGGATTTCACGGAAGCGCGGCCAGTCCGGCTTGAAGAACCGCACCAGAATATGGAAGCGCTTCAGCTTCCGGTGCGTCACCACATAGCCGAGCAGGGCAAGGAACATCACCACGTTGACGAGGCCGGTGGCGATGGCGGCGCCGCGCAACTCGAGGCGCGGGAAGCCGAAATGGCCGAAGATCAGCGTGTAGGCGAGCAAGCCGTTGACCAGCACGCCGATGACCGTGACGACGAGGATCACCCGGGTCGCGGCAAAGGCCGAGAGGAACGAGCGCACCACCATGATGCCGAGCGCCGGGTAGAGCATCCAGAAGCCGGCAAACATGTAGCTCTCGGCCAGCGTCGTGACCTCCGGGTCCTGGCCGATGGCGAGGTAGATCGGGCGAATGTTAAGGACGATCGGCACCAGCAGCGTGGCAACAAGGATCGCCACCCAGAAGCCCTGGCGGACGATGCGGCGCACTGCCTTGGTATCACCGCGGCCACGCGCCTGTGCCACCAGCGGCGCGACGGCGCCGACGATGCCGATGCCGGTCAACTGGAACGGCATGAGGAAGGCGCCGGCCAGCGTGCCGGCCGCAAGATATTTCGGGCCGAGCCAGCCCATCAGCACCACGTCGGTGGTGAACAGCAGGTTCTGCGCCAGCTGCGCGACGATCAACGGCCAGGCCAGCGCAAAGCTTGCACGAAGCTCTGTTGCCCAGCCATTGGACGGCGTTGAAGCATCGATGCCGGATACCGGCACCGTTGTCGGCTCATTCATAATGGTAATCCCAATCGCGTGGGACCCTTACCTCAGCCAACGATTTGCCTCAAGTTCATGCGGAACCTATCCGGAGCCGGTGCATTGTCGTGCAGGGCTCGCGTCTTAACAAAACCTCCCGGAGGGTATTCATGCGTAAACTTCTATCCATCGCCGTCGTTCTGGCCGGGGCGATGACGCTCACGGCGTGCTCCACCACCGAGAAGACGGCCAGTACCGGCGCGATTGCCGGGGCCGTGATCGGTGGCGTGACGACCGGTACTGTCGGCGGTGCGCTGGTTGGTGCAACGGTTGGCGGCATCAGTGGTGCCGTGGCCGGCGAGCTCATCGGCCGCTATCGCGATGACCCGTCCAAGTGCGTCTGGGAAGACCGCAACGGTCGCCGCTATCTCGCTCCGTGCTCGCCGAACGGCTGACACGGCAAGCGATTTGAACAATGGCCCGACGGGAAACCGTCGGGCCATTTTCATTTGCGTCCGGTCATTTGAGCCCGATCAGCAGCCGGTCCGCTCCGCCCCGGCTGGCGACGAACAAATCGGGCCGGCCATCGCCGTTGAAATCGGCAAGCTCGATATCGAATGCATTGGCGCCGGCAATAGGCGGTACGACATCCGGCGCGGCGGTGAAATGGCCGGCACCATCGTTGGCGAAAGCTAGCGGCGGAAAGTCCGAGCGCTTTGCCATGAGGTCACCCATTCGGCCGCGGATCAGGTCCACGTCCCCATCGCGGTCGTAGTCGATGAAGGCGACCGCCGTGGTAAGTTCGTCATCGGGCTCGAGATGCGTGGCGGTCACGTCGGTGAAGCGGCCGCGGCCGTCATTGAGCAGCAGCCGATCCTGCTGGTCGCGGTCGGCGTTGAAGATGCGGACATTGGCGAAATAGAGGTCGAGGTCGCCGTCGCCATCCACATCGCTCAGATCGGCGTCCCGCGTCTCCTCGGGCGTCGCTCGCAACGGCAGCGGCGCATCGGCGAAATGGCCGGCGCCGTCGTTCAGGTAGAGCCGGTTCTGCTCCTCGTTGCCGAAAACCAGGTCGGCGTCTCCGTCGCCATCAACGTCGCCGACCGCAATATCCTGGCTGATGTCGCCGTACTGGGGCAGGCGGGCTGCGCTCTCGTCAACGAACCTACCGGCGCCATCGTTGATCCAGACGAAATCCGGACCGGCGTTGGCGGTGACGAGATCGGCATCGGCGTCGCCGTCGACATCCACGGCGACCACTGTGTTGGAAGTGGCGCGGTCGGGCAGTCGGTCCGATACATCGGTGAAGCCGGCGGCGCCGTCGTTGAGGTGATAACCCACCACCTGATCGTCCTCGCCGATAAACACCAGGTCGGGGTCGCCATCCCCGTCATAGTCGGCGATGGCGACGTCCTCGTGGTCGCCGCCGGGGCCTCCGAGTGGAGCCTCGCTGAACCGCCCGGTGTCGTCATTGAGCAGCACGCGGTTGCCGCCGTACTCGATGGCAATGGCGAGGTCGGCATCGCCGTCGCCATCGAGGTCGGCGGCGGTCGCGCCCATCGCGTTGGGAGAACCACTCTTGGGCGGCAACGCCTCTGCCGACACCTCGATGAAATACGGCGTGGCGGTGTCCGGCGAGCAGAGGCCGAAGCTGATGGCGGCGATCAGGGCGCAGAGCTGATCCATTGGTCGACGGTATTGGCTGAGGCGTCCCGGGACAAGCGCCTGTCGCCGCGGGGCCGATTGTGCTAGGGTCGGCTCGAGGCTCAGGCCGGAGTGATACCGGCGTCGCGTTCGTGGCGCCGGACTCGTACCCCAGGACCACAGTGAATACCTTCAAGAGCATCGCCGTGCCGGTGACGCGTCGGCTTGGTGCCGGCAAGGCCAAACCGCGCGCCGGTGCGTCGGGGGTCGATCGTCATTCCGACAGGCCGGCCGCCGAGTTCCATCGTCAGCCGGCGCAGCCCATCACACCGAATGCGGTGCACCGCTTCCATGTCGGGCAACGATTGACCATGGCGCGCGGCTCGCGCGACATCGCGCGGTCGGCGGCGGTCTGCCAGGTGGTGGCGCTGCTGCCGCACGAAAGCGGCCCGTTGCTCTACCGCGTGCGCAGCGAACTCGAGAGCTTTGAGCGCGTGGTCGACGAGGTCGATCTGGCGCCATACCGGTAATCGTCGCGGTCGGCCTTGATTAAGGCGCAATGGTGGCAGATATAACCGGGCACGTTTCGCTTCCATCTGGCGCTACCAGCTCGGGCCGCTTGCGGTCTAATTGGCTACCTCTTGATATTGTGAACGTTTAGACCCGGTCGGCATGTCGCCGAACGAGGAACGCGTGCAAAGCGGGAAGATCCTGCGCACGACAATTGAAAGGGGGCCATCATGATCGAAGGCACCGTTAAGTTCTTCAACACCACCAAGGGCTTCGGCTTCATTCAGCCGGACGATGGTTCGAAGGACGCTTTCGTCCACATCTCTGCCGTCGAGCGTTCGGGCCTGTCCGGCCTCGCCGAAGGCCAGAAGGTGAGCTACGAGCTCGAAAAGGGCCGTGACGGCAAGGTTTCGGCGACGAACCTCAAGGCGCTCTAAGAACGCCCCGTGGCGCTGAGGGACTTGTCCTGGCGGCGCAACGACGGAAAAGGCCCCTCACGGGGCCTTTTTTGTTGGTCGACTTTCCCAGAGCTTACGGCTTCAAGCCGGCTGGAACCGGCGGCGCCTCGTAGCGCACCGTGATCTGCACCCGGCCGTTGCCGGCAAGGTACGGATCGTTGGGAAACAGCGGCTCCGACGTGGCGCTGCCGTTCACTGCCCGAATGCGATCGTCGGACAGGCCGAACTCGCCGAGGATAGCGCGAACCGCGTTGGCGCGGTCGCTCGAGAGATCCCAGGCGCCATAGCGTGGGTTGTCGTAGACCGCGCCGGCGGCGGTATGGCCCGAGATGGTGATCTGGTTCGACAGCTTCTGCAGGATCGGGGCGAGTGAGGCGATGGCCTTGCGAGTCGACTCGTAGGGGTATTTCGACCCCTCGGGGAACATCGGCCGGCCTTCCTGGTCCATGATCTCGATGTCGAGCCCGTTCTCGGTCTCGCGCACCAAGAGGTTATCGGCGATCTTGGTGATGTCGGGCAGGGCCTGCCAGGCCTGGCGGATGCTGGCGGCTGCCGCGTGATAGTCGGCATTGTAGCGGGATTCGAGCGTCACCGTCGAAGCGCGGATCGCGTCGTAGTCGCTGCCGCCGATCTCGGCCACGCCGCCACGCGATTCCATCTTCGGGCCGGCTTCGCTGCTCTCCGGCGCGGTCAGCGCGTCCTTGTTGGATTCGACGGCGATCTTGGCGCCATCCTCGGCAAAGGCGAGGCCACCCATGACGCCGCCGGCGCCGCTGGTGTTCTCGCTGACATTGGGCGGCGCGAAATAGTCGGCGAGGCCCTTCTTCTGCTCCGGCGTCGTCATGCTGATCAGCCACAGCAGCAGGAAGAACGCCATCATGGCCGTCACGAAGTCGGCGTAGGCGATCTTCCAGGCGCCGCCATGATGGGCATGGGCGGCCCGCTTGACCCGCTTGATGATGATGGTCTGGTCGTTGCGCGCCATGGCTCAGACCTTCACGATGCCGGCAGGTTGGCAGTGGCTTCGTCGATCTCGGCGAAGGTCGGCCGCACTTCCGACATCAGCGCCTTGCGCGCGAACTCGACGGCGATGGCCGGGGCATAGCCCGACATCTGCGCCAAGAGGCCAACCTTCATCGACAGGAAGTACTTCGACTCCGCCTCGAAGATGTTGCGCAGCGACTGCGCCATCGGTCCGAAGAAGCCATAGGCGACGAACACGCCGAGAAAGGTTCCGACCAGCGCGCCGCCGATCATGTGGCCGAGCACTTCCGGCGGCTCGCTGATCGACCCCATGGTCTTGATCACGCCGAGCACCGCCGCGACGATGCCGAGCGCCGGCGTGCCGTCGGCCAGCGCCTGCACCGCGGACACCAGGCGCTCGCGCTCCTGGTGATGCGTCTCCAGTTCCTCATCCATCAACGACTCCATCTCGTGGGCGACGTTGCTGCCGAGGGTGACCATGCGCAGGTAATCGCACATGAACTCGACGGCGTCGTGGTTGCCGGCGAAGGTCGGGAAGCGCTGGAACAGCGATGAGTTGGCGGGATCCTCGATATGCGGCTCGAGCGCCAGCACGCCCTTGGCCTGTACCAGCTTGAACAGCGTGAACTGCAGTCCGAGCAGCTCGACATAGGCGGCCTTGTCGTAGCGCGGACCGCGGAACAGGATGCCGAAGATGCTGGCCGTCTGCTTCAGCACCGGCCCGGTATTGCCGATGATGTAGGCGCCGAACGCCGCACCCAGGATGATCAGCGCCTCGAAGGGCTGGATCAGCACTTCGAGATGCCCGCCCATGGCGACATAGCCGCCGATGACGCTGGCAAAGATTACGACAATGCCGATGATGAGACGCATAAAACAGGACCCGCGCTACTAAATCAGGGACAAGGGTCCTGCGAACCTGAGGCGAGCGATCGGCGCGGTCCGATCCAGCTGCCTTCTATGTTCGAAGCGACTCCTGTCTGCTTCTCGAACTCCGCCCGAAACCGCGCGGAAACCTAGTCTTTTCGGCGCCTTTCACCGGCGCGTCGTTCAGCCGCCAATCTGCTATGCCGCGGTTAAGGTTCAGCTAATGGCGAGGCGCGGAAAGGCGGGCAGACTGATGCGTTGGTTCCGCAAGCTTTCCTGGTTCAGTAAGCCACCAAAGCGTTGCCCCCAACACCGGCCGTCATCCCGAGGAAAGTCGGGACCCAGTGCGCAGGACGTTCGCCCCGCGCGGAGCTTTCCGACCTTGCGGTGACGGACCGGGGCGGTTCGCGTATGCCCAACCATCGAGCAGTGGGTCCCGGCGTTCGCCGGGATGACGGCCGGTGAATAGAACGGCGTGAAGCGCCGAAGCGACCTCCCGCACCGACAATTTCGAAAATGCCCCATTAGGAGCATTCAAATCCGCGCGGGAATGCGGCATAGCTGCCATACTGGTATGGTAGGGATTTTGAGGAGCTTCCCGTTGAAGATTACAGACCTGAAATGCGCGATCATTGCCTCGAGCCCGGTGATCCGCATCACCACCGATGAGGGCATCACCGGCTGGAGCCAGATCGAGACCCCCAAACCCTACGTCAAGCCGCAGGTGCTGCAGCTGAAGGATTGGATCGTCGGGCAGGACCCGCGCGACGTCGAGCGCGTCATGCGCCGCATCCGGGTGCGCGGTGGCTTCAAGCCGTTCGGCTCGGCGGTCTCGGCCATCGAGCATGCGCTGTGGGACATTGCCGGCAAGGCGGCCAACGCTCCGGCCTACCGCCTGCTCGGCGGCAAGGTGCGCGACCAGGTCCGCACCTATCGCACGCTGTACCAGGCCGAGGTGCCTGGCGGCGCCGAGCACACACCCGAGGGCTACAAGCGCTGGGCCGAGTACGGCAAGTCGCTGAAGGGCGAGTTCACCCTGTTCAAGCTGCCGAGCGCCTACCACTCGTCGATGGTGCGCGACTTCCCGGATTTCTTCTACGGCGAAGTGCAGGAGGATGCGCCGTTCCCGTACCCGCACAAGGGCACGATGACCAAGGAAGGCTTCGACCACCTCGTCGCCTGCATCACCTCGGCCTGCGAGACGCTGGGCAAGGGCTACAATACCGCGGTCGATGCCGGCCCGGGCTTCATGCCGCTCGATGCGCTGCGCCTCGCCAAGGCGGTCGAGCACCTGCACCTGCTGTGGATCGAAGATACCGTGACCGGCGACTACTCGCCCTACGTCAACCCTGACGTCTACAAGGACGTGACGCACCACACCACGACGCCGATCCACACCGGCGAGCAGATCTATCTGCGCCAGCACTATAAGCAGCTGATCGAGAGCCACGCGGTGAACGTCATTGGCCCCGATCCCTGCGACGTCGGCGGCCTCGCCGAGATCAAGTGGGTCGCCGAGCACGCGGACCTGCACGGCATTGCCATCGCGCCACACGGCACCGCCAACGGCATCCTCGGGCTCGCCGCGCTGATCCAGGTCTGCGCCACCATGCCGGACAACCTGATCGCCTTCGAGTACCCGGCCCGCTTCGAACCGTTCTGGTACGACATCACCGAGGGCTTTGAGGGCATGCCGGTGAAGGGCGGGCTGATCGACGTGCCGGATCGCCCAGGCCTCGGCGTCAACCTGATCGCCAAGGAAGCCAGGAAGTACCTCGAAGAGGGCGACGAGAACTTCTTCGACTGAGGTACAACGAGGGGCAGAAGCTCCAGCGCAGGTGCGGGCTGTCCCCCACCCCTGTCCCCTCCCCGCAAGGGGGAGGGAGACGCCTGCTGAGGTGCCGGTGTTTTGGTCTCCCTCCCCCTCGAGGGGAGGGACAGTGGTGGGGGGCGGCAGCCACCGGCGGCAGCGGCTTGCCAAGACCCAGACTACCCGGCGCGACGCGCCGCCTCGTACACCGCGACGAGCCGGTCGATGGTCATGTTCCAGCCGGCGACCATGCCGCAATTCATCCACCAGTCGACCCTTTCAGGGGTGTACTGGTCCGGGAACTGCACGTGGAAATCCATCAGGGTCTGCGCCCCATAGGGGGTCAGCTGGATGGTGACCAGCGGGCTCTCGTCGAGATTGTCGAGGTCGAGTTCAGGCCAGCCGCCGACGGCGCCCCAGTAGAACGCCAGCTTCTTGCCCGGCACGATCTCGCGATAGACGCCGCCGGTGAAGTACCGCTTTTCGGGGGTCTCCACCATCTCCTGGCGCCATTGGCCGCCGACCCTGAGGTCGACCGTCGCTGGCTGATCGGTGTGCTGGTCGGGGTTGAAGTACCAGTCGAGATAGGCCGGGTCGGTCCAGGCTTCGAACACCACGCTGGCCGGCGCGGCGAAGGTGCGTTGCAGAGCGATTCCACGATCGAGGGCATAGCTGGCAGGCATGTCACTGGTCTCCCTTGGAGGCTTTTGCGGCATCGGCGCGGGCGGCCATCATGGCCTCGAGCTGCGTGTCGAGCCGGTCGAAGCGGGTGGTGAAGAACTCGCGGTATTGCGCCATCCAGGCGTCGGCTTCGACCAGCGGCGCGATCTCCAGCGTGCAGGGCCGCGATTGCGCCGAGCGCTGCTTGCTGATCAGCCCCGCCTGCTCGAGCACCTTGAGATGCCGCGACACGGTGGGGAGGGTGAGCGCGAAGGGTTCGGCCAGCTCGTTGACCGTGGCTGGCCCCTGGGTCAGCCGCGCCAGCATGGCGCGACGCGTGGGGTCGGCAAGGGCGGCGAAGGTAGCGGTGAGTGGATCTTGTATTTGCATGACAACGTAATTACGCCATAGAGCAAATAATGTAAAGCCCTGTTGCGCCGGTGACGCAGGGCACCTGTGACGCCGCCGCGCTTGCGTCGCGGGCCGGCTGATGCTTTACGCCACGCAACAACCCGCGGCCGCGATCACCCAGCAGAGGCCCGACACTTCAGCAGGGCCTCGTAACCGCATGATCCGCCTCGAGAACATTTCCAAGCAGAACGGCAAGCAGATCGTCTTCATCGAAGCCTCCGCTGCGCTGCAGCGTGGCGAGAAGGTCGGGCTGGTCGGCCCGAACGGCGCCGGCAAGACCACCCTGTTCCGGATGATCACCGGCGAAGAGCAGCCGGACGAGGGGCAGGTAGCGGTCGATCGCGGCGTCACCATCGGCTATTTCAGCCAGGATGTCGGCGACATGGCCGGTCGTCCGGCGGTTGCCGAAGTAATGGAGGGCGCGGGGCCCGCCGGCGCGCTGATTGCCGAGATGAGCGAGCTCGAGGCGGCGATGGCCGACCCGGATCGCGCCGACGAGATGGACGAGATCATCACCCGCTATGGCGAGGTGCAGGGCCAGTTCCAGGAGTTGGATGGCTACAGCCTCGATGCGCGGGCGCGCGAAGTGCTGCACGGGCTTGGCTTCAGCCAGGAGATGATGGACGGCGACGTCGGTGCGCTGTCAGGCGGCTGGAAGATGCGCGTGGCGCTCGGCAAGATCCTGTTGATGCGGCCCGATGCCCTGCTGCTCGACGAGCCATCCAACCACCTTGATATCGAAAGCCTGATCTGGCTCGAGGATTTCCTGAAGCGCTACGAGGGCGGGGTGCTGATGACCTCGCACGACCGCGCCTTCATGAACCGCATCGTCAACAAGGTCGTCGAAATCGACGGCGGTTCGCTCACCGCATATTCCGGCGACTACGAGTATTACCAGCAGCAGCGCGCCCTTTCGGACAAGCAGATGCAGGCGCAGTTCGAGCGCCAGCAGGCGATGCTGGCCAAGGAGATCGCCTTCATCGAGCGCTTCAAGGCGCGCGCCAGCCACGCCGCGCAGGTGCAGAGCCGGGTCAAGAAGCTCGACAAGATCGACAAGGTGGAGCCGCCCAAGCGCCGCCAGACCGTAAACTTCGAGTTCCGTCCGCCGGCGCGCTCCGGCGAGGACGTGGTGCTGCTGAAGGGCGTCGACAAAGCCTATGGCAGCCGCTCGATCTACGAGGGGCTGGATTTCCATGTCCGGCGCAAGGAGCGCTGGTGCATCATGGGCGTCAACGGCGCCGGCAAATCGACGCTGCTGAAGCTGGTGGCGGGCAGCACCGAGCCGGATAACGGCTCGATCAATGTCGGGCCCAGCGTCAAGCTCGGCTATTTCGCGCAGCACGCCATGGACCTGCTCGATGGCGACCGCACGGTGTTCCAGTCGCTCGAGGACAGTTTTCCGCAGGCTGGGCAGGCGGCGCTGCGGGCGCTGGCCGGTTGCTTCGGCTTTTCCGGCGATGAGATCGAGAAGAGGTGCCGGGTGCTGTCAGGCGGCGAGAAAGCCCGCCTGGTGATGGCCAAGCTCCTGTTCGACTCCCCGAACTTCCTGGTGCTCGACGAGCCGACCAACCACCTGGATATCGCGACAAAGGAAATGCTGATCGAGGCATTGTCGCAGTATGAGGGGACGATGCTGTTCGTCTCGCACGACCGCCACTTCCTCGCCGCGCTCAGCAACCGCGTCCTGGAGCTGACGCCCGAGGGCGTCCACGCCTATGGCGGTGGCTACACCGAATATGTGGCGCGCACCGGCCAGGAAGCACCGGGCCTCCGGGGCTAGAGCGGCCCCTCTCCTCTGAGCGGAGACGGGAAGACGAGGCGATCTCATGGCGACCAAGGTCGCTAAATTGCGATGCTTCGCCAAAATCGGATGTTGATCGTCTTGCTCTAGCTTTGCTTTGCGAGGGCAGGGGCAATTTCCAGATGTTCGGCTATTTCGACACGATGCTGCGGTACTTCGAGTTCACGGGGCGCTCTTCGCGGACCCAATACTGGGTGTATACGCTGGTCTCGCTGCTCCTGCTGTTCGGCGCGCTCTATGTCGACATTGCCGTTCTCGGGTACTTTCGGCCGGGCGTCAGTGGCCTGGGGCCGCTGACGCTGTTCTGCGTCTTCATCCACGTCGTGCCGAACATCACTGTGACGGTGCGGCGGCTGCATGACAGCGGGCGCTCCGGCTGGTGGTACTGGATCAGCCTGGTGCCGTTCATCGGCGGCATCTGGCTGCTGGTGCTGATGTGCTTCGGGCCCGACGGCTATGGCGCCAACGCGTACGGCGACGACCCGCGCGAGACCAGCACGTGGGCGCCCCGCGCCAAGGCCGTCCCGCTCAGCCGGGCGCAGGCGTTTGTCGCAGACATGGACGCCCGCCGGCGCGCCCGCGGCCCCTGGTCGCCAAGTTCGGAAAGCTAGGTCGCGATCCCGTGCACCGGCGGCAGCGCCGCTGGCAGCTCTGTGTCGCCGAGCCGGGCCCTCAGTTCGATCTCGAGGTCGCGGCTGATCTGTGAGATCGGCACGTCGTTGGCATTGCCCTCGAACGGGTTCGAGGTGCTCTCGCCGACGAGGTCGAGCGCAAAGTACATCCAGCCGATCAGCACGCTGAACGGCACGCTCAGCCACAGCATCACCGTACCGAGCACGCCGCCGGAGCCGCCCATGGCTGCGAAGGTCGGCACCACGCCGAATGGCAGGAGCGTTGCGAAGATGACGACGAAGATGGCGCTGACCACGGCATATTGGCGGGGGTAGGGCGTGTTCTTGATCCGATCGCAGCGCGCCTGCTGGTCGTGACAATCACGCAGGAGCTTCATCAGCTCGGAATAGACCTGCGTCGGGATAGCGCTCTGCTTCAGCAACGCGTTGATTTCTTCGCCCTGCAGCTGCAGCAGCGCCAGCGCCGGCTGCGGCCGGGCCGCGATGGCATCCGCCTCCGCGCCGAGCAACGGCGCCAGCGCCTGTGGCAGCGTCGTGAGATCTTCCTGGATCTGGTAGTAGCGCCGCCGGAACGCGCGGTTGGCGCCCTGGCTCACCGTCTCCCATGGCATTGGCCGGCGCAGCGAGTAGCGCAGCGCCGTCAACCAGGCGAGGTGGCGGAGGATCACCCGGCGCGCCGCCTCCTTGTCGAGGAAATCGCAGCTCAGCGTCGCCAGCAGCCGGCTGATCGCGGCGATCTGGGCGAAGGCCTGCAACGCATCGGAGCTGCGCTGCAGCACCTGGCCGTTCTTGAACCCGGCGACCAGCGCCACGCTGGTGCCGAGCACCGCGACGATCGGCCAGGGGATGGAGAACCCGGCCAGCGGCGGCAGGCTGTAGGCCGCCACCGCCACGAGGCTGACGATCAGGACATAAAGCGCACCGCGCCGCGACCAGACCGCGAAATCCAGCAACCGGTAGGAACGTCCGACATGCATCAGCGGCGACTCCGAGATTCGAAGCCGCCATTATTGCATGCGCGAAATGGAAGCGCCGCTGGCGAGGCGCTTAGCCGATCACCTTCCACTGCTCGTCGCGCGGCCCGGTGGGGCGGAAGTCGTAGCGGTCGAGCCCGAGGCCGTGCAGCGTCGCACGTTCGATCAGCGAGAACTCGGCCGGGTCGTCGCGGTTGAAGTTCATCGGGTCCTTCAGCACCACCGGCGGGTTGGTCATGAAGCGCACATTGGGCGAATGGTTGTTCGACGAAGCGTGCAGCATGTAGGGGTGGAGGATGATGAAGTCGCCGACCTCGCCGGTGACTTCGACGAACTCCTCGCACTTGTCGATCAGGTGGCCGAAGTCGAACGACGGATCGACCCCCTCCGGATGGTCGGCTAGGTAGCGCGCCACGTGCTTGATCGAGTCGGGCGCAATGAAGGTGCCGCCGCCCTTGTGGCCGACGTTGGACCAGTAGACGACGGTCAACAGGCCCTGTTCGCGGCTATCGAGGAAGTGGCGGAAGAAGCTGCCATCCTTGTGCCAGCCGCCGGCTTCCGGCGAGGGCTTCATCCACGGCTTGTCGGCGCCGCGGCGGAAGTTGACGATGAAGGCATCCGACCACTCGGTGGAATCGATGGTGGTGAAATGCTGCGACTCGATCTCCATCACCTTGTGATCGATGCGGTCTTCGCCGCCGGTCACGTCGCAAAGCGCCCCCCAGGCCCTGGGCGAGATATCCTTGATCGCCGCAATGTTGTTGCGGTCCATCCAGACGATGTCCTTCTTCCAGGTCGAGCGGTCGACCGGGTCATAACCCAGCCGCGTGTACGCCTCAGCCGTCCATTTCCTGGCCAGCTCCGGATCGAGGCAGCCTTTGACGAGCACATAGCCCTTTTCGACAAAGTGCTGCGCCTGCTCTGGAGTGAGCACCTGGAGTTTGTGAGGCATGGGATGTTCCTACGGGATGTGACAGCTCAGTCCGCGGGCGCGGTATGGTAGTATGTTAAGCACGGATTTTGTGGCGAGTGGAGCCCTGCCATTCGTCGGATAGCAGCTGATGCGTGCTTACCATCCGAAGCGTTTGGCTATCGCAGGCTCCGCCCCTGTTGAAACGCCTCCGCCACGAACTCGGCGATGAACTCGACATCCTCCGACCAGGTCTCGCGAAGCGCCGCCACCGACAGCGTTCGCGCCTCGATAGGTGGCTCCGCAGCGTAACGCACTACCCTCGCGGCGAGTTCTGGGCTGAGCAGTGCCGGGGTGATCACTGCGAAGCCGAGGCCTGCCGCCACCAGTTCAGAGATCACCGATAGCGAGTTGCAGACGCTCAGCGATTTAGGTGCCTCCCGGCCGGTATCGAACCAGGCACGGATGGTCCGTCCGATGGTCGATTGCGCCGGCTGCGTGAAGATCGCCTCGTCTATGAGGTCCGCCGGATGCAGCACCTGGTCGGCCAGCCGATGACCTACCGGGCCCACCCACGCCAGGTCGATCTGCCCCAGCGCCTGCGATATGGCGCCTTCCACGTTGGTGCTGTCGTTGCTGATCACCACGTCGAGTTGGCGCTCTTCGAGCTGCCGGATCAAAGCGGCGCCCACGTCGACTGCCAGTTCGACCCGCAGTTGCGGCCGCCGCAGCTTCAGCGCACCGATCAGCCCAGGCAGCGCCAGATGCGCCACCGTCTCCACCACGCCGAGGCGCAGCAGCCCGCGGAGCTTTCCCGACCCGGCCTCGTCATGGATCTCGCGCGCCAGCGTCAGCATCTGTTCGGCCTGGTTCTGGATGGCTCGGCCCGCTTCAGTCAGTCGGGCCCGCCCGCCCGAACGGTCGAACAGCGCCGTCCCCAGTTCCAGTTCGAGCTCGCGGATGCGACCGGAGACCGATGGCTGCGTGACGTTGAGCTGCCGCGCCGCGGCGTGAAAGCTGCCCAGCCGGCTGATCCAGTAGAAGGTTTCAATCTGGGCGAGGGTCAGACGCATGATAGGCAAAGCCTATCAGTCTGGCGCCAACTATCAATTGGAACTGATCGCTCGCACCTGACTAGACTTCGTCCACTGTACGAGACGGAGATCAGCCTTGGCCTATCGCGTTGGCATCGATATCGGCGGCACCTTCACCGACATCGCCTTGGTCGACGCCGCCGGCACGGTGTCGATCCGCAAGGTCCCGTCGACGCCGGATGATTACAGTCGCGGCATTGCTGATGGGCTCGCGACACTGATCGGCGAGCTCGGCATCGTGCCGGCCGAGATCTCCGCGATCGTCCACGCCACCACCGTTGCCACCAACACCATTCTCGAATTCAAGGGCGCCCGCACCGGGCTTGTTACCACCCGCGGGTTTCGCGACGTGCTGGAGCTGCGGCGCTTGCGCATCCCGGTGCTCTACGACCTGCAATATGACAAGCCGCCGCCGCTGGTGCCGCGCCAGCGCCGGCTCGAGATCAGCGAGCGGATGAGGCCCGACGGCACGGTTCGCGTGCCGCTTGATGAGGCCGAGGTCCGTAACGCCGCCCAGCGCTTCCGCGCCGCGGGCATCGAGTCGGTGGCGATCAGCTACCTGCACGCCTATGCCAACCCGGAGCACGAGATCCGCACCGAGGCGATCCTGCGTGAGGAACTCGGCGACAGCGTCTACATCACTCGCGGCTCGGAAATCCTGCCCGAGATCCGCGAGTATGAGCGCACTTCGACCGCGGTGGTGAACGCCTATGTCGGTCCGGTGATCCGTTCCTATGCCGATGCGCTGGCCGGCCGGCTCGCCGCCATCGGTGTCACCGCGCCGATCGAGATGATGCATTCGGGCGGCGGCATCATGCGGCTCGCCGCATCGGTGAAGCGCGCCGCCTCGCTGGTCGAATCGGGCCCGGCCGCCGGCGTCATCGCCTGCGCCCGGCTGGTGCGCGGCGAGGGGCGGGGGGCCAACATCATCTCGTTCGACATGGGCGGCACCACCGCCAAGGCAGCGCTGATCGAGAACGGCGAAGCGGCTCGCACCGACGAGTACGAAGTGGGCGCCGGCATCAACCTCTCCAGCAAGCTGGTGAAGGGCGGCGGTTATCCGATCAAGATGCCGTTCATCGACGTGTCGGAGATCGGCGCCGGCGGCGGCAGCCTTGTGGCGCTGGACCGGCAAGGGCGCGTCACCGTCGGGCCGGAAAGCGCCGGCGCCATGCCGGGTCCGGTCGCCTATGGCCGCGGCGGTACGCGCGCCACCCTGACCGACGTGTTCGTGACGCTCGGCTATATCAACGACACGACGCTCGCCGGTGGCAGCATCGCCGTCGATGCCGAGGGGGCGCGCAACGCGCTCCGCACCCAGATCGCCGAGCCACTTGGCCAGGATCTGCTGACCACTGCGCGGGGCGTGCTGACCCTTGCGGTTTCGACCATGACCCGGGCGGTGAAAGCCGTTTCCACCTATCGCGGTCGCGACCCGCGCGATTTCAGCCTCGTCGCCTTCGGCGGCAATGGCCCGGTGGTCGCTGCCGATATCGCCGCGGCGCTCGGCATCCGCCACATTATCGTGCCGGTGGCCGCCGGCGTGTTCAGTGGTTCGGGGCTGCTGCGCTCCGATGTGGAGCAGGAGTTCGTGCAGCCGCTGCTGGCCGACACCGTGGCGATCAGCCCCGCGATGCTGGCCGACCTGAAGGCCGAGTTGAGTATCCGGGCCCGAGCGGCGCTCGCTGCCGATGGTTACGATGCCGCCAGCGCCGAGTTCCGCTACAGCGCCGATCTCCGCTATTTCGGCCAGGCCTATGAGTTGAACATTGCCGACCGAACCGGCGAGGTCGCTGACCTGGTCGAGGGCTTCCACACCGAGCACGAGCGCACCTATGGCCACCGCTCCAGCGCCGATCCGGTGCAACTGGTGAACCTTCGCCTTACCGTGCGTGTACCCGTCGCTTCGGAGATCGTGCGCTACGCGCCGGCCCCGGATTTCGAGCGGCGCGACCGGTTGGTGGCCTTCGGCACGACGCCAGTGATGACCCCGGTGATCGGCCGCGAGGCGCTGGGCTTGAGCCTGCGGCCCGGGCCCTTCATCATCGAGGATTACGACTGCACCTGCGTGATCCCGCCAAATGCGTCCGCTCGGCTCGATGCGGCCGGCAACATCGAAATCGAGGTCAGCCAGCCATGAGCCGCGTCGATCCCATCACCCTCGAGGTCATCCGCAACGGCCTGGCTTCGATCGCCGACGAAATGGCGCTGATCGTCATGCGCAGCGCCTATTCCCCCGTAGTGCGCGACATCATGGATTACTCGACGGCGCTCTGCGACCCCCAGGGGCGGGTGATCGCCCAAGGCCTCACGCTGCCGATCCAGCTCTGCTCGTTCCCGCGCGTCATGCGCTTCATCGAAGAAAAGTTCGGCGCCGACCTGAGCCCAGGCGACGTGCTGATCACCAACGACCCCTACAGCGCCGGTGGCCAGCACCTCCCCGATATCTACGTGATCAAGCCGATCTTTCAGGGGACGGCGCTCGCCGGCTATGCGGCGACCGTCGCCCACCATACCGATCTCGGCGGCATCGTGCCCGGGAGCGTTGCAATCTATGCCACCGAGATCCAGCAGGAGGGGCTGCGTCTGCCGCTGCTGAAGCTCTACGCCGCGGGCGAGCCCAATGCGACGCTGTTCGAGCTGATCCAGTCCAACACCCGCCAGCCGGTGGAGGTGCTGGGCGATTTGCGGGCGCAGATCGCTGCCTGCACCACCGCCGAGCGCGGCCTGCTGCAACTGGTCGAGCGCTATGGCGCCGCCGAGCTGGCGCTCTATACCGAGGCGCTTCATGCGCATGCCGAACGGATGATGCGCGACACCATCCGCGAGCTGCCCAACGGCGTCTATGTCGGCGAGGATTACCTCGACGGCATCGGCGAGGCGCCCGAACCGATCCGCATCCGGGCCACCGTGACCGTCATGGACGACAGCATCGACATCGACTTCGAGGGCACCTCGGGCCAGGTGGCAGCGAGCATCAACTGCCCGATTTCGCTCCCCGAGTCCGCCGCCTTCACTGCCATCCGCTGTCTGTCGCGCCGCGATATCCCCAATTGCGATGGCTACCTGAAGCCGATCACCGTCCGGGCGCCCGAGGGGTGCCTGCTCAACCCGGTCTACCCGGCCGCCTGTGGGGCGCGGGGCGTCGTCGGCTATCGGGTGTTCGACACCATCATGCACGCACTGGCCCAGGTGGTGCCCGAACGCGCCATTGCCGGCTCGGAAGGCGGGCCGTTCCTGATGGCGGCGGGCGGCACGTACCAAGGCCGACAATATGTGCTCAACGAGATGCTGGTGGGCACCTGGGGGGCGCGTGCCGATCGTGACGGCATCGAGGGGATTTCCAACCCGGCGGCCAACCTCTCCAACCAACCGATCGAGATGATCGAGGCCGAGATGCCGGTCGAGGTGCTGCGCTACGGCTTCGTCACCGATTCCGGTGGGGCAGGGCGCCATCGCGGCGGCCTCGCCTTCACCCGCGAGTTCAGGTTCCTGCAGCCCACCGGTTTCAACCTGCGCGGCGATCGTCGCGACCACCCGCCCTACGGGCTCGAAGGCGGCGGCACCGGCGGCCCGTCGGCGCACGTCCATATCGGCGCCGATGGCAGCGAAAAACTGCTCCCCACCATGCCGATGCGTGGCTTCGCCGCTGCCGCCGGCGATGTGTTCCGCCTCGTCGGGGCAGGGGGCGGAGGCTATGGCGACGCGCTCGAACGCGAACCCGAGCGGGTGCTTGCCGATGTGGTGGCCGAGAAGGTCAGCATCGATGGCGCGGCGCGCGACTACGGCGTCGTAATCGGCGACGATCTCAGGCTCGACCTTGGCGCCACGCAAAGCCTCCGCGCCGCCCGTCGCGCCGGAGTGGTGCGATGAAACGCGGGGTCGCCGGTCTCAACGAGGCGCTGATCGGGCAGCCGGGCAGCCGGGCAGAGCTCGAAACGCCGGCCCTGCTGCTCGATGCCGACCGCTTCGAAGCGAGCCTCGATCGCCTCGCCCAACTGGCCAGGCTCTCTGGCATGGGGCTGCGTCCGCACGCCAAATCGCACAAATGCGCAGCGATCGCCGTGCGCCAGATGGCGGCCGGCGCGCTGGGCATTGCCTGTGCCAAGCCTGGGGAATTGCTGGCGCTGTTCGAGGCGGGGCTGACGAAACTGATGCTGACTGCGCCGGTGTCGAGCCGGTTGAAGATCGACCGGTTGACCGCTGCCGCGGCACGTGGGCTTGAGCTGATCGTGGTGGTCGACCGACTGGAGCTGGTTGCGGCGTTCGGGGCTTCCGCCCGCGCTGCCGGCACGCATGTCGCCGTGCTGATCGATTGCGACACCGGGCTCGGCCGCACCGGGGTGACCACCACCGAAGACGCGGTAAGCCTAGGCCGTGCCATCAGCGCCGAGGCTGGCCTCGTCTATGCCGGAGTGCAGGCTTATGCCGGAAAGGTGCAGCACGTCTTCGATCACCAGGAGCGCCGAGCTGCCAATGACCTCGCCAACGCGCGGCTCACCCCCATCCTCGTCGGCCTTCGCGCCGCCGGGCTGGCGCCGGCGATCGTCAGTGGCGGCGGCACCGGCAGCCACCTCCTGGATTTCGAGGATGGCATCCTCACCGAAGTCCAGGCCGGCTCCTACGTGCTGATGGACGAAGGCTACCGCCCGGTGGATTTCCACGGCACTGGCGAGCCGGTATTCGATTTCGCCATGTTGGTAGTCGTCAGCGTCATCGGCCACAGCGCCAATGGCGAGGCGATCGTCGATGGCGGTTCAAAGAGCTTCGCCGTCGATGGCCCGCCACCGCGCGTCTATCGCGATGGCGTCGAGATCGGCACCATCGCCTGGGCCGGCGACGAGTTCGGCCGGGTGAAGACCTACGACGGCATCGCCCCACCCCCTGCTGGCGCTCGGCTCGAATGCACCGTGCCGCATTGCGACCCTACGGCCAACCTCCACGACTTCATCCACGTGGTGCGTGGAGAGAGGTTGGAAGCGATCTGGCCGATCGAGGCGCGCGGGTTGTCGGATTAAGAGGGCGGAACGGGCGCGGCAAGGGGTCCCCGCAGCACCTTGATGATCGCACTGTGCTGCTTGTCGCCTAACCCAAGATCCCGAGCGCGCGCGAACAGAGCGGCAGCAAGTCGCGCAAACTCGGCCTCCGCGCCGGTAGCGTCGGCGAGTTCAGCGAGCCAGCGCAGGTCTCCGGCTATGGTCTTTACCGTGCTCTCTGCCTCGTCAAACGCTTCTGCGGCTATGGCACGCCCCATGCGTTGCATATCGGTCGCGAGGATCGGCCCCATGCTCGCCAGCGTGTCGCCAAGCATCGCCGGATCGAGACCTTCGGTCTCTAGTACCGCGGCACCCTGGGCAAAGCCGATCCAATGCCCAGCGAAGTAGGCCAATCCCGCGTTGGCGTAGGCTTTGGCGTGGCCGACATCTGGCCCGACATGCGCTAGCTGGCCGCCCATCAGGTCGAGCAGCGGACGCGCCGCTGCAAAATCGTCGGCGTTGCCGGCGAGGGTGAATGAAGCATCGGGTGAGCCGACCTGCCGTGGCCAGGCGCCGATAGCGCCGTCGAGATACCGCCCTCCCGCCTGGCGAATCTTGGTCTCCAAAGCTCGGGCCTGCGCCGGTGTTCCCGAAGCGAACTGGACGATCAGCCTGCCGTGGAGGGCACGCGTCGTGCCCTCGAGCAGCGCCATCGTTGCAGGGTAGTCGCTCACGCAGAGCAGCGCAGCCGGGCTCGCCTCGATGGCCGCACGAGCAGAAACGGCGGCCGTTGCTCCCCGCTCGACCAGCGGCCTCACCTTGGCGTCACTGCGGTTCCACACCGTCACAGCCAGGCCCGCTGCAAGCAGGGTCCGTGCAATCGCGCTGCCCATATCGCCCACGCCAATGACACTCACATCGCTCATTCTTGACGCTCCGTCGCCAGAAAACTACAATACGTAAGTTACATAATGTAGGTTAACTCGAGAGGCAAGTGGGGATGGCACGCCTGAGCAAGGAGGATCGTCGCCAGCAACTGCTCGACGTCGCCCTGAGGATCGTTCGAGAGGAGGGTGCCGATGCGCTGACGCTGGTCTCGTTGGCGCTGCGGGCCGATGTCAGCAGGCCGGTGACCTACGAGCATTTCGGCACGCGGCCCGGCCTTCTGCTGGCCCTCTACGAGCGGCTCGAGCGCGCCTATGTCGACGCTTTGCGCGAGGCACTGGCCGCCGCTCCCCGCTCGCTCTCCGCCCTGGCGGCGCTGATGAGCTCGGCGTATTTCGGTTGCCTTGTCGACGCCGGAGTAGAAGGGCCGGCCCTCTCGGCCGCTCTGCAGGGCAGCGAAGAGATGGCCGCGCAGCAGCTGGCGATGCGCGACGAGTATGTCGAGGTGATGCAAGGCGAACTGCAGCCGTTCACGGACCTCCCCGGCGATGAGCTTCGCTTGTGCTGCATCGGGCTGCTCGGCGCCGCCGAGGCGATGGCCCGTGAGCAGCAGGGCGGGCGTGTCGATCTCGACGCGGCCACTCGAGCCTTCACTACGCTGATCGAGCGCGCCGTCGAACGGCCCGTGGGCTGATCACGCCAACGCATCCGCGGGCAGCCCCGTCCGCCTCGGAGGCAAACTAGCCCCCTTGACACCGCCACCCCGCCACCCCCATAACTCCCCACCTAATCTTGGAGCACGATCCGTGCAGAAGCTTATCGTAGTAGTGGGGCGCATCGAGCACGTGGGGTAAATCCCTGCGAGGGTCGGTGCGCTCGTTCGAAGGTCCCTAACGGGGCCTTTTTTGTTGCCGAATTTCCGCCGGAGACGGCGTAGCGAATAGAAGACCGGCAGAGCCCGGGGGAGTTATGAGAAAATGGCCGAGCAGATGACAGGCGCGGAGATGGTGATCCAGGCCCTGGTCGATAACGGGGTGGAGCACATCTTCGGCTATCCCGGCGGGGCGGCGTTGCCGATCTATGATGCGATGTTCCAGCAGGACAAGGTGCAGCACATCCTCGTCCGCCACGAGCAGGGCGCGACCCACATGGCCGAGGGCTATGCGCGCTCGACCGGCAAAGTCGGCGTCGTGCTGGTGACCTCGGGTCCGGGCGCGACCAACGCGGTCACCGGGCTAACCGACGCGCTGATGGACTCGATCCCCTTGGTCTGCATCACGGCACAGGTGCCGACGACGCTGATCGGCTCGGACGCCTTCCAGGAATGCGACACGGTCGGCATCACCCGCTCGTGCACCAAGCACAATTACCTGGTGAAGAACGTCAACGACCTGCCGCGGGTCATGCACGAGGCGTTCCACATCGCCAATTCGGGCCGCCCCGGTCCGGTGCTGGTTGATATCCCCAAGGACGTGCAGTTCGCCCTCGGCACCTATCTCGGCATCGACGAGATCGGGCCGAGCCGCCACAAGAGCTACCACCCAGCCACGGCGGGCGACAGCAAGGCCATCGAGGCGGCCGTCGATATGATGCTGAAGGCCGAGCGGCCGATCTTCTATACCGGCGGCGGCATCATCAACTCGGGGCCGGAAGCTTCCGAGAAGCTGCGCGAGCTGGCCGAACTGACCGGCTTTCCGGTGACCTCGACGCTGATGGGGCTGGGCGCTTTCCCGGGCTCCAACCCGCAGTGGATGGGGATGCTCGGCATGCACGGCACCTACGAAGCCAACATGGCGATGCATGACTGCGATCTGATGATCAATATCGGGGCGCGGTTCGACGACCGTATCACCGGCCGCATCGATGCGTTCTCGCCCGGCTCGACCCGTATCCACGTCGATATCGACCCCAGCTCGATCGGCAAGAACGTCCGCACCGATCTCGCCATCGTCGGCGATAGCGGGCTGGTGATGGAAGAGATGGTCCGCATCTGGCGCACCAAGACCAACCAGCCGCGCACCGAGGCGATCGCGCCGTGGTGGCAGCAGATCGAAGGCTGGCGCAGCAAGCACTCGCTGGGCTTCAAGAACTCGACTACGACGATCAAGCCGCAGCACGCCATCCAGCGCCTCTACGAGGCGACCAAAGGACGGGATGTCTACATCACTACCGAAGTCGGCCAGCACCAGATGTGGGCGGCGCAGCATTTCCCGTTCGAAATGCCGAACCGCTGGATGACCTCGGGTGGCCTCGGCACCATGGGTTATGGCCTCCCCGCCGCCGTCGGCGTGCAGGTGGCGCATCCTGATGCGCTGGTCATCGACATCGCCGGCGAGGCGAGCGTGCAGATGACCATGCAGGAGCTCTCGACGGCGGTACAGTACCGTCTGCCGATCAAGGTGTTCATCCTCAACAATGAGCGCATGGGCATGGTCCGGCAGTGGCAGGACCTGCTGCATGGCGGGCGCTATGCGCACTCCTACAGCGAGAGCCTGCCCGATTTCGTCAAGCTGGCCGAAGCCTATGGCGGCAAGGGCATCCGCTGTTCCGATCCGGCGCTGCTCGATGCGGCCATCCAGGAGATGCTCGATTACGACGGCCCGGTGCTGTTCGACTGCCTGGTCGAAAAGCACGAGAACTGCCTGCCGATGATCCCGTCGGGCAAGCCGCACAACGAGATGATCCTGCCCGATTTCGAGGACGATATCGGCGCGGTGATCGACGAAAAAGGCCGGCAGCTGGTTTGAGGAGTTAGAACCATGAACGCACATTTGCAGCCGAGCGGTTCGGCATACTTCCTCGCCGCAGAAACCCAGGTTCCTGAGCGGCACACGCTGAGCGTGCTGGTCGATAACGAACCGGGCATTCTCGCCCGGATCGTCGGGCTGTTCGCCGCCCGCGGCTATAATATCGACAGTCTCACGGTCTCAGAGACTGAGCACGAGAAGGGTCTAAGCCGTATCACCGTGGTTACGGTTGCGACGCCCAAGGTGCTGACCCAGATCAAGCTGCAGCTCGAGCGGCTGATCCCGGTGCACCGGGTGCATGACCTCACCAGCGAGGGGAAATCCTTGGAGCGCGAGCTGGCGCTGATCAAGGTCGGCGGCTCGGGCGAGCCGCGCGCCGAGGCGCTGCGCCTCGCCGATGCGTTCCGCGCCCAGATTGTCGATGCCACCACCGAGAGCTTCGTCTTCGAGGTGACCGGCAAGCCATCGAAGATCGACAGCTTTATCGCACTGATGGTGCCGCTGGGGCTGATCGAAGTGGTGCGCACCGGGCTCGCCGCGATCTCGCGTGGGCCGGAAGGCATGTGACGTCCGTCGCAAGGGCAGGGCAATCAATGTGATGAGCCTCCGGCCCTGAAGTAGTTGGCCTTCTCCCCTTGTGGGAGAAGGTGGCCGAAGGCCGGATGAGGGGTTTCTCTCCGCGCACTCTGTCGCTCGTCGCTTCGCTCCGATCGCGCAACCTTCGGTTGCGATACCCCTCATCCGCCCTTCGGGCACCTTCTCCCACAAGGGGAGAAGGCCACCGCTTCACGGCCGGTGGCTGTTTCTGGCCCCCGCCGCGACCGCCCCCGCTCAGTCGAGCGGGATCAGTTCGGCCATGCTGCCCATGTCGTGACCGCCCCGGCCGGTGGCCACCGCCTTCTGCAGCAGCCGCTGCATCGGCTCGACCAGGTCGGTCGAGAGTTTTCGCGCCCGGCTGGCATCGATCAGGTTGACATAGGCTGCGTCCTGCATGGCGAGGTTGGAGGCGACGTTGCGGCCGTAATCGGCGGCATCGATCTGTCGTGCCATCTCCGGCAGGCTCGCTTGCATGGCCGTGAGCCAGGCTTGCACCAGCTCGACAAAACCCGCTGCCGCGATCCCGTCGGCTTTGAGCAGCGCAGTGCCCTGCAGGTAGCCGCCGAACATGCCGTACATCGCGGTGAGCAACGCCAGGTCGTAGAGCGCTGCGTGGCCGGGGTCGCCACCGAGATAGCGGCTGGAGCCGAAGCTCGCGAGCACGTCGTGCGCTGTCGCCCGGGCGGCCGCTGAGCCGCTGGTGAGGATCAGCGTCTCCGGTCGGCCGATCATCGGCGGAATGGCCATGATGCCACCATCGAGGTAGTCGGCGCCTTCCGCTTCGGCCCATGCGGCCAGCCCGCGCGCCTGCTCGGGTGTGCCGTTGGTCAGGTTGAGAATGGTCTTGCCACGCAGCGTCGCGCCCGCGGCGTCGAGCACGGCGCGCACCGAGGGATAGTCGAGCAGGCAGATGACGACGAGGTCGGCCGCGGCGATTGCGCCGCCGCTGTCCGTGGCGGCGGTGGCTCCCTGCGCCACCAGCGGCTCGGCACGCGTCGGCGTGCGGTTCCATACCGTGATGTCGAGGTTGGCGGCGAGGGCGGCGCGGGCGAGCGCACTGCCCATCGCGCCGAGGCCGAGGAAGGTGATCTTGCGGGTCATCTGCTGCTCCGTTGCTTGGTGCCGCAGAAGGTAGGTCTGGCTTTCTTTCCCGCAAGAACCTACAATAAAGTCAGGTACTTACCAAAAAGTCAGTAGGAGCTGAGAGATGCAGCAGGTTCCCTATGTCTGCGGGCTCGCCCCGGCGATCGATGTGATCAGCGGCAAGTGGAAGGCGCTACTGCTCTGGGCCATCGCCGAAAAACCCTGCCGCTTCGGCGAGCTGAAGCGCGCCGTTCCCGGCATCACCGAGAAGATGCTGATCCAGCATCTGCGCGAGCTCGAGGCCGACGGCATCGTGCACCGCGAGGTGTTCCACGAGATTCCACCCAAGGTAGTGTATTCGGCGACCGAACTGGGCGCTTCGCTCAATAAGGCGCTGGAGCCGCTGGGCGCCTGGGGGGATGCGCATATCACCGAGATCAGCGAGCGGCGGCAGCGCAAGGCATCGGCGATTTCGCACGGGCCGGAAAGCATGTAGAAGGGCAGGGCCGGGAGCGATCCCGGCTTTTCTTCGAGGGGAAGTCACCAGTGTCGTTCGCATCGCACCCGTTCCGCGGGCCCTTGTTCATGGTCATCGCGACCTGTTCGTATGTGATCAACGACACGCTGATGAAGCTCGCGACCGAGGGCCTGCCGCCCTACCAGGTGCTGATGCTGCGCGGTTGCGCCGGCCTCATCTGGGGCCTGCCGCTGATGCTGGCGCTGGGCTACGGCCGGCAACTGCCGCTGGTGTTCGAGCGGCGCGTGCTGGCGCGCAATCTCGCCGAGACCGTGGCGATCCTCTGTTACGTCGTGGCGCTCGCCAACATGCCGATCGCCGATGCCTCGGCGCTCGGGCAGATAACTCCGCTGCTGGTGCTGCTCGGCGCCTCGATCCTGTTCCGCGAACGGATCGGCGGGGTGCGGATGGCGCTGATCGGGGTCGGCTTCATCGGCGCCATCATGGTGGCGCAGCCGACCATGCAGGGGATCTCGATCTATGCGGTGCTGGCGCTGGCCAATGCGGTGCTCTGTGCGGTGCGCGATCTCGCCGGGCGGCGGATCGCAGCCGAGGTGCCGGGAATGATCGTCGCCATTTCGGCCATCATCGTCGTGCTGCTCGGGGCAGGGGCGATGCATCTCGCCACCGAACAATGGGTGGTGCCTCAGACGCATCACCTGCTGCTGCTCGCCGGCGCCGGGCTGTTCCTGATCTTCGGCCACTTCTTCATCTTCATGGCCTACCGCGTCGGGCCGACCGGCGTCGTCGCGCCGTTCTACTACTTCTTCACCTTCTGGGCGGTGCTGTCGGGTCTCGTGGTGTTCGGTCAGTTCCCGAACCTCCTCGCCATCAGCGGCATCGTGCTGGTGGTGGCCGCCGGCCTCACCATCGTGGTGCTCGATGAGCGCAAACGCCGGCTGGTGCCGGTGGCGTGATGCCGGCCCGCGCCGCGCGAGGCCATCTCCGCCGCTGATCGGGCTCATCAAAACGTTCGATTGGCCCGGTGGCATCCGATGCGGTAAGCCTCCGCCCAGTTCTGCCGAGGTCCCGCGATGACTCATCTCAGCGTCAATCTCAATGCCGTCGCCATGCTGCGCAACCGGCGCTCCGTGCCCTGGCCGAGCGTTACCGGTATTGCCCGCATCGCGCTCGATGCCGGTGCCGACGGCATCACCGTGCATCCGCGGCCCGACGAGCGGCACATCCGGCGCACCGATGTGTTCGAGCTGGTGACCCTGCTACGCCAGGATTATCCGGGCCGCGAGTTCAACATCGAAGGCTACCCGACCGAGGATTTCCTCACCCTGGTCGAGCGCGCCGCGCCGGACCAGGTGACCTTCGTGCCCGACGATCCCCTGCAATCGACCTCGGATCACGGCTGGAACATCGAGGCCAATCGCGCCGTGCTGACCCCGGCGATCTCGAGGATGAAGAAGGCCGGCATCCGGGTGTCGCTGTTCATCAATGCCGACCCCGCAGCGCCGGCGGCGGCGGCCAATGTCGGGGCGGATCGGGTCGAGCTCTATACCGGCCCATACGGCGGGTCGCTGAAGCCGGAGGTGCAAGCGGTACATCTCGACGCGCTGCGCGAGACCGCGGATGCGGCGCGCGCCGCCGGGCACAATGCACGGCCGGGGCAGGGTGGGTTGCTGGTCAATGCCGGACACGACCTCAACCTCGTCAACCTGCCGCCGCTGAAGCACGCGATCCCCGACCTCGCCGAGGTCTCGATCGGCCATGCGATCACTGCGGACGCGCTGATCTATGGCATGGCCGAGACGGTGCGGCACTACAAGATCGCCTGCGCCTGACGGCCACAGCATGTCTCCCGAAAGTGGGTGCCGGTTTCGGGACAAAGACATGCGTGAAAACAAAGAGCTAAGGCGCAAAGAGCGAATCTGAAGGATCGCGACGCGCTTTAGGGCCGGCCGCGGAAAGTGAAGGTGTGGTCCTCGCAGAGGCGGGCCCGGTAGGAGTATTCCTTGCCGGCGGTCGACAGCAGTTTCAGATCGACCACGCATTTGTCGACGCCGTCCTCGAGCATGAACTGCATCTTGCCTTTTGGTTCGATGGTTTTGCCGCGCAGCCGCTCGGCGCCCCAGTCGGTGCCCATGATCTCGACATAGAGTTTGTCGATGGTCACCGTCGAAGCGTTCTTCACCCAGAGCCGCAGCGGCGGCCCGGCCGCTGCAGTGGTCGCGAACAACGTCATGGCGAGCACGGCCGTGGCGACTAGCTTCATCTCAAATCCCCCAAAACAATGGGCGGACACTGATCTGGCTACGTGCAAGGCGCAACCGCGACAACCAGGCGTGGTGAACGCCGCAGCCCAACTGGGCGCTTTCGCGCATATGTTAACGGGCAACCTGCGGTCGGCCGTCAAATCCGACTTAACTACCGCCATTGCCGCTTATTTCGCTTCAACGGTGGATGGACCAAGTTGGAGCCTTTCACGGATTGGGCGGGTTGCCATATGGCTTTGAGAGCAGTTGCATACGAGCAGGCGATGAGCGACCCGATCAACGAAGCCCTGGTGCTCTATACCGGTTTCGGCAACTCGCCGTTCCCGCGGGCCAAGACCCCGCATCTGGTGCAACGCTTCGGTGAAGCCGAAGGCACTGAGTTGAAGCAGCGTATCCTCGGCCTGCTCGAGGAGCTGCAGCAGCCCGTCGACGGGCTGGAGAAGCGCTCGAAGAAAAGTCTCACCGAGCGCGCCATCGAGCAGCTGCAGCCCAAGCACCCCGAGCTGGATGAGTCCGGGCTCAAGGCGCTGGCCTGGACCTATTCGTTCGGCCTGCGCTGACACGCTTCCGTTATCGGTTGTTCGATAATCGCGAACGCTGCATTTCGCGCCCGGTGCGAATGGGCAGCGTTGGCCGACGCACGCCCGACCCCGGGTCGCGAAACCGCCGGAACTGCTTCACTCACAACGCTGTAACCCAACGAACAGGGATGTAACCGGGGCTGGATTGTGTGCCTTCGCTTCATCGAGGTGCCTGCTTGTGCGGCACCACCTTGGGCACTTATTTGCCGCTAGTCACATTTTGATACTGGAGTGCAGCAAATGTCCAAACCCAAGATTGCCGTGATCATCAGCTCGATCCGCCCGACCCGCTTCGGTGACAAGCCGGCCAGCTGGATTGCCGGCCACGTCGCCGCCCGCGGTGATGTCGATGTCGAGATCGTCGACCTGAAGGATTACCCGCTTCCGCTGTTCGATGCGGCCGCGTCCGACTTCTGGATGCCGACCCCGAACGAGATCGCCGCCAAGTGGCAGGCCAAGCTCAATGAGTTCGACGGCTACATCGTCGTCACCGCCGAGTATAACCGCTCGATCACCGGTGCGCTGAAGAACGCTATCGACTGGGCCTATAAGCCCTTCATGAAGAAGGCCGTGGCCTTCGTCGGCTACGGTTCGGTGGGCGGCGCCCGTGCCATCGAGCACCTGCGCAACATCATGGTTGAGCTGCTGGCCGTCCCGGTCCGTCACGCCGTCCACATCGGTGGCTCGGACTTCATCCCCATCATGATGGGCCAGAAGAGCTGGGACGACACCAAGGCCAATTTCGACTTCTTCGTGCCCGAGATGCTCGACAACCTGATCTGGTGGACCAACGCTACCCGCAATGCCCGCCAGGCTGACGCGGCTGCCGCGGCCAAGGCCGCCTAAGCTCTACGACTGCGTGGGCGTTCATCGTTTCGATGAACGCCTCCAGCTCACTAACCTGAGCGGGAAGCGCGTCAGTCTTCCGGGGTTCTCCTCCTTTCGCACCCCGGTCGGGGGCGGTGCTTCCCATGGCGCCGCCCCTTTTCCGTTGTCGTGCCCACGCAAATCCGCATAACTGTCCATCAGCAAATGCGAGCCTCGGCGGAATTTGACCGTTGAGTGCGCCGGTGGTCGGGTGTAGACAGCCGCCCACCCGATAACAGGGTGAGCGAAGGGCATATGACCCAGACCACTTCGTCCGGCGTGACGGCCGGCGCCACGGCGACCGAACAAACCGGCCACGCCACAGGCAAGCTACCCCTTATCATTCTCGGCGCCCTGGGCGTCGTCTTCGGCGATATCGGCACCAGCCCCCTCTATGCCTTCCGCGACACACTGCACGCGGCCGGTGGCTCTCCGAATGAGCCCGAGGTGCTCGGGCTGCTGTCGCTGATCGTCTGGTCGCTGACCATGGTGGTCACGGTCAAGTACGTGATCTTCGTGCTGCGCGCCGACAACAAGGGCGAAGGCGGCACCCTGTCGCTGATGACCCTCGCCAGCAACGCCTTCGCCAAGCGGCCGGCCTGGATCCTCGGGCTCGGCATCGTCGGCGGTGCGCTGTTCCTCGGTGATGCGATCATTACGCCGGCCATCTCGGTGCTCTCGGCAGTCGAAGGCCTCGAGGTGGTGGAGCCGCGGCTTACCCCCTGGGTGGTGCCGATGACGGTGGTGATCATCATCGGGCTGTTCATGGTGCAGCGTTTCGGCACGGCGCGGGTATCGACGGTGTTCGGGCCGGTGATGGCCATTTGGTTCGTTGTCCTTGGCGGCACCGGTCTGCTGCATATCGCCGATGCGCCGCAGGTGCTGATGGCGCTGAACCCGGCGCATGGCATCACCTTCCTCTACACCCATGCCGGCATCTCGATCGTGGTGCTGGGGGCGGTGTTCCTGTCGGTGACGGGCGCCGAGGCTTTGTATGTCGACCTCGGGCATTTCGGCCGCCGGCCGATTATCCTCGCCTGGCTGCTGCTGGTGTTCCCGGCCCTGCTGCTCAACTATTTCGGGCAGGGCGCCTTCGTCCTCAGCCACCCGCACGAGGTGGTCAACCCGTTCTTCGAAATGCAGGCCGACTGGGCCCGTTTGCCGATGGTGGGCCTGGCAACGCTCGCCACCGTCATCGCCAGCCAGTCGGTCATCACTGGCGCCTATTCGCTGGTTCGCCAGGCCATGCACTTGAACCTCCTGCCGCGCCTCGAAGTGCGCCACACCTCCGAGGAGGTGGCCGGGCAGATCTTCATGCCGCAGGTCAACTTCCTGCTCTTGATCTGCGTCGTGCTGCTGGTCGTCGGTTTCCGCTCGTCGACGGCGCTGGCGGCCGCCTACGGCATCGCGGTGACCGGCGAGATGCTGGTGACGGCGGTGCTGCTGTTCATCGTCATGTGGCGGCTGTGGAAATGGAGCCTCATCGTCGCGGTGGTGGTGATTGCCCCGCTGCTGGTGATCGACACCAGTTTCTTCATCGCCAACGCCGCCAAGTTCTCGCAGGGCGGCTGGGTGCCGGCCGTGGTCGCGACGCTGATCGCCTCGATGATGACGATCTGGATCTGGGGCCGCCGCCGGCTGGCCGAAAAGACCCGGCGTGACGAGGTGCCACTCGAGTTCCTGGTCGAGAACCTCGCCAAGAAGAAGCCGACCATCGTCCCTGGCACCGCGGTGTTCCTCACCTCCGACATCGAGGGCGCGCCGACCGCACTGCTGCACAGCCTCAAGCACTATAAAGTGCTGCACGAGCACAACGTGATCCTGACCGTCGTCACCTCGGATCGGCCGCGTGTCGCCGACGAGGAAAAGATCAGGATCGATGCCTATAACGACCTGTTCTACCGCGTGGTGGTGACCTTCGGTTACATCGAGACGCCGAACATCCCCAAAGCACTGGCGCTGGCTCGCAAGCTCGGCTGGAAGTTCGACATCATGTCGACGTCCTTCTTCCTGTCGCGCCGCTCGTTGAAGCCGTCGCTGAAGGGTGGCGCGCCGCTCTTCCTCGACCGGATCTTCATCGGTCTCGCCCGTAACGCCACCGACGCAACGGAATACTTCCATATTCCTACCGGCCGTGTGGTTGAAATCGGCACGCAGGTGGTGATCTAGTCCGTCCTCGGGTACCCTGGGGACGCGAGACTGCTGAAATCATTTGATATTGCGATCGCGGGCGCTGGCCCGGGCGGACTGGCTGCGGCGCTGCTGCTGAGTCGCGCCGGCCATCGCGTCCGGCTGTTCGAGCGCTTCGAGACGCCACGCCCGCTCGGTTCGGGCCTGATGCTGCAGCCCACCGGCCTCGCCGTGCTGGCGGCACTTGGCCTTTATCCCGAGATCGCCGCGCTCGGCTCGCGAGTCGAGCGGCTGATCGGCACCGACGCGCAGAGTGGCCGGGTGGTGCTCGACGTGGGCTATCGCCCCCTCGGCCCCGATGTGCACGCCATCGCCGTCCACCGCGCGGCGCTGTTCAATGTGCTGCATGACGCCGTGGTGGCCGAGCGTCTGCCGATCCGCACCGGCTTCGCCATCGAGGCGCTGGAGCGCGCCGGTGGCAAGCAGTGGTTGCGCGCCCTGCAGGGGCGTGAAGGGCCGTTCGATCTGGTGGTCGACGCGCTGGGTTCGGCCTCGCCGCTGAAGCGTGAGGCGAAGCTGCCGAGCACCTCGCGGCCGCTGAGCTTCGGCGCCATCTGGGGCACGGTGCCCTGGGTCGATCAAGGGTTCCGCCGCGATGCGCTGATGCAGCGCTATCGCAAGGCCAGTGTGATGATCGGCGTGCTGCCGGTCGGCCGCCAGCGCCGCGACGGACCGGAGCTCGCGGCGTTTTTCTGGAGTCTCAAGCCCGAAACCTTCGAGGCGCTGCAGGCCGCCGGCATCGATGGCTGGCGCGACGAAGTGCTGGGGCACTGGCCGGAAACGGCGCCGCATCTCGAGGCGATCCGCGGCTTCGACGAGATGACGCTGGCGCGCTATGCCCACCATACGCTCGCGGTTCCGGCCGGCGACGGCATCGTCTTCATCGGCGACAGCGCCCACGCCACCAGCCCGCAGCTCGGGCAGGGTGCCAATATGGCGCTGCTCGATGCCGCGGCGCTGGCCGGAGCGCTTGCCGGGGCCGCCTCGGTCGGTGAGGCCCTCAGCGACTATGCGCGGTTGCGCCGCTGGCACGTACGGCTCTACCAATTGCTGTCGCTTACGCTCACCCCGTTCTATCAATCCGATGGCGTGCTGCTGCCGCTGGCGCGCGACGTGCTGGTGTCGGCGGTAGCCAGGCTGCCGCCGCTGCCCTGGCTGCTCGCCACCATGGTGTCGGGGCAGTTGCTCAACCCGCTCAAGGCGGTGCAACTGGAAACGGAATCGTTACGCGAGGTTGCGGCATGAGCCGCCCGCATATCCTCATCGTCGGAGGCGCCGGCGTGTTCGGCTCGCGCCTGGCGCGCCTCTTGGCGCGCCGCAAGGGCTTTCGCGTCAGCCTCGGTGGGCGCACCGAACGCCGGGCAGTGGCGCTGCAGCGCGAGTTGCGGACAATCGACGAGCAGGGCGAATACGGCTTCGTCTTGATCGATCGCGACCGCATCGGCGTCGAACGGCTGAAGGAGATCGACTGCGACGTCGTCGTCGATTGCTCCGGCCCGTTCCAGCTCAGCGGCACCCAGCTGATTGAGGCGGCGATCGGCGCGCGCTGCCATTATGTCGACATCGCCGACTCGAGGGCGTTCGTTGCCGGCATCGCCAGGTTCGACAGTGCGGCCCGCGCCGTCGCCATCTCGGTAATCTCGGGCGCCAGCTCGACACCCGGGCTGACCCACGCCGTGCTTGACCAGGTCACCAGCGCCTGGCTGGCCGTCGACAGCGTGGATGTTGCAATCGTTCCCGGCAACAGGACGCCCAAGGGCCGCTCGGTCATCGAGGGTATCCTGAGCTGGGTTGGTCAGCCGGTCCGGGTGTTCCGCGAGGCCGGCTGGGAGCGGGGCCGCGGCTGGAGCGGCGGCCGCTCGGTCACCATCGAAGGGCTGCCGCCCCGCCGCGCCATGTTGGCCGACGTTCCCGATCTCGACCTGCTGCCCGCGCGTTTTGCGCCACGCGTCCGGGCTGGGTTCGATGCCGGAATGGAGCTGCCGGTGCTCAACTGGCTGATCGGCGTCGCCGCGCTGCCGGTGCGCTGGGGGCTGGTCAAATCGGCGGGCGTATTCGCCGGCCTCGGAACGCAGATCGCACTTTGGCTCGATCGTTTCGGCACCGCCGACGGCGGCATGCTGGTCGAGGCGGCGGGGCAGGATGCACGCGGCGACCCACGCGTGGTGCGCTGGTGGCTGAGGGCCGCCAATGGCGACGGCCCCTATGTGCCGGTGCTGCCGACGGCGGCGATCATCGAGCAGCTGACCTTTGGCGGCCGGCTGCGCGGTGGCGCCCGCTCGGCCGCTGGCGTCGTCAGCCTCGAGCAGATCAAGCCCTGGCTCGAAGGCCTCGCCATCGAGACCAAGCAGGTGGCGTTCCGGGGCGAGAAGCCGCTCTACCGGCGGGTGATGGGCGAGGGGTTCGACCGCTTGCCTGAGGTAACGCGGCGGCTGCATCGCGGCCGGCCGGCGGTGATCGCCGAAGGCGAGGCAGTGGTGGCCCCAGCCACCAACCCGGTCGCCCGCTTCCTCGCCAAACGCCTCGGCCTGCCGCTCGACGAGGGCCGGCTGCCGGTGCGGGTGGTGATCGAGAGTCGCGAGGGCAGGGAGCATTGGACGCGCTTCTTCGCCGACCGGCCGATGCGCTCGGTGATGAGCGCGGCGCCCGACGGGCTGATCGAGGAGCGGTTCGGTGCCGTCGCCATCCGCATGCGCCTGGTGCCGCGCGGCGACGGGCTCGACATGCAGCGCGTCTCCGGCCGGATCTGGAACGTGCCGCTCCCCGGCCTGCTGCTGCCCCGCATCACCGCCGAGGAGCGGGTCGACGAGGGCGGCCGCCACCGCTTCGAAGTCGATATCGGCCTGCCCCTGTTCGGACGGTTGGTGGCGTACCGGGGGTATTTGGTTCTCTAGCTCCCCTCCCCCTCGCGGCGCTACCGCGTCCGCTAGGAGGGGAGGGGTTGGGGGTGGGGGTGGCGAGGGGGACCTCGGTGCCGACTGCACCACCCCTCCCTCGATCCCTCCCCTCAAGGGGGAGGGAGGCGATGGCCTGCATCGCGGGGGCTAAATACTAGCCTGCACGCTGTGCAGCGCTGCATAGACGCCATCCCGCGCCACCAGCGCCTCGTGCGTCCCTTCTTCGGCGACCCCGTCGCGGGTGAGCACCAGGATGCGGTCGGCATGGCGCACGGTGGAGAGCCGGTGCGCGATGACGATGGTGGTCCGTCCCTTGGCGAGGGTCAGCAGCGCCTGCTGCACCGCCCGCTCGCTCTCGTTGTCGAGCGCGCTCGTCGCCTCGTCGAAGATCAGGATCGCCGGGTCCTTGAGGAAGGCACGGGCGATGGTGAGGCGCTGCTTCTGCCCGCCCGAGAGCTTGACGCCGCGCTGCCCGACATCGGTGTCGTAGCCATTGGGCAGCGCCATGATGAACTCATGTGCATTGGCGGCGCGGGCGGCAGCCTCGATCTCGGCGTCGGTGGCGTCGGGCCGGCCGTAGCGGAGGTTTTCGGCCACCGAGCCGGCGAACAGGTAGACATCCTGCTGCACCACCGCGACATGCCGGCGGAGCGAGGCCAGTTGCACATCGCGGATGTCGCGCCCATCGATCCGGATGGCGCCCGCATCGACATCGTAGAAGCGCGGGATCAGCGCACAGAGCGTGCTCTTGCCCACTCCAGACGGGCCGACCAGCGCTACGAACTCACCCGGCGCGATGTCGAGCGACAGCTTGCTGAGCACCTGCGGCCCGCTCGACTCGTAGCGGAAGGTCACGTCGTCGAAGCGGATCGCCCCGCGCGGCACCGGCATCGGCGCCGCACCGGGCCGGTCAGTGATATCGGGCTCGACCTCGAGGATCTCCATGGCGCGCACGAACCCGGTATAGCCCTCCTGCAGCAGCCGAGCGAAGTTGGCGAGCCGCTTGACCGGATCGACCAGCACCGCGACGCAGAGCAGGAAGGTCAGCATTTCGGCGACCGTCAGTTCACCCGAGAGGATGCGCAGCGCCCCGACCACCACCACCATGATGGTGACCAGCTGGGCAAAGCTTTCGGTCCCCGCCGAGAACCAGGCCTCCGAGCGATAGCCATCGGCGCGGCTGACCACGAAGCGGCGGTTCTGCTCGGCGAAGCGATCGGTCTCCAGCCCCTCGTTGGTGAAGGACTGCACGACCCGGATACCGGCCAGTGCGTCCTCGACCCGCTCGTTCACCGCCGCGATCTGCTGTTTGCTCCGTTCCAGCGCCCGGTTCATCCGCCGGTTGAAATGCAGCGCATAGGCCACCGCGAACGGGGTGAGGGCGAGAATCAGGGCGGCCAGCACCGGATCGATGAAGAACAGCACCAGCATGGCGCCGCCGAACTTGAACACCGCGATGGCCAGGTCTTCCGGGCCATGGTGGAACAGTTCGCCCAGCCACAGCGTGTCGTTGCTGATCCGGCTCATCAATTGGCCGGTGCGTTGCCGGTCGTAGAAACCGAAGGACAGTTTCTGGCAGTGCTCGAACAGCTCCTGGCGCACCGCCGCCTCGATGCGGGCGCCCATCACGTGGCCCTGGTAGTCGACGAAGAAGGTCGCCGCCACTTCGACCGCGAGGATGGCAAGCATCAACGCGCCGATGAAGAGGATCTGCCAGAACGCCTCGGGCGCTTCGGGCAGGGCGAGCAGGCGCGTCGTCACAAAGTTGGCGCTGAGCGGCAGCGCGATAGCGGTGCCGGCAACGAGGATGGCGCAGCAGAGGTCCGCCACGAGCAGCGGCAGGTGCGGCCGATAGTAGGAAACGAACTTTTGCGCTCGCGAACGATTGCGCTGCCGGGCAGCGGGATCGGTCGGGTTGGCGAAGAGGCTGCGAAAGCGGTTAGGGCGCTGCGGGTTTTTCCTCGCGCGCGGGGAGTGAGAAGGCATGAAGCGTTGTGTCCTTGCTGAAATAGGCTCCTTTCTGGTGGGACAGCGTCGCTTTCATTCTGAACTCCCTGGGGGCAGCGATTTAGGAAGCGGACCATAGGCCGAGCCTGCGCGCCGGGCAACCGGGGCGCGTGCGATCAGGACGGGGAGTGTGGCGGCGCGGCTACAATGTCCGCTGGGGGTCAGCCCGCTCCGGCGCTTGAGCATTTGCACCGGGAGGGCAAAGCTCCCTACAGCGCCAGGGCGGCGTCGCGCTTGCCGTAGGCGCGCAAGAATGTTCGCACGCCATTGCGGGCGGCCTGCTCAAGCTCGGCGTTGCTGACCGTCTCGCCCGGCTCGTTCGGCAGGTCGGCGCGGATCAGCGCCATGAACTGCCGAGCCGCCAGGTCAGGGTCATCGAGCTCGATATCGCCGTCGCGCGCCAGGCGCGCGAAACGGGCCGAAATGGCCGGCCAGTTCTTGCCCGGGCCATAGTCCTTCCAGGTCTCGAACAGCTCGGGGTAGCGGCTGCCTTCGTTCTCGATCAGCTTGCGCAGCGCCCGCGAACCCTCGTCGCAAAGGCAATTGCGCGTCAGCCGGATGGCGAACTCCACCAGTTCGCGGCCGATATCCTGCGGGGCATCGGGGAAGGTGGCGAGCGTCTCGACCAGCCGCGCGCTGCCTTGCTCGTTGATGCCACGCACCACTTCGACGAACAGCCGCTCCTTGTCGCCGATCTGGTTGTAGATCGTCTGCCGCGAGACGTTCGCCTCTTCGGCGATCGCGTCGATGCTGGCGCCGACATAGCCATCGCGCACGAACACCGCCGTGGCGGCGCTGATGATGGCGCATCGCTTGTTGTAGTTCCCCCGCTGCATGGCAGGGCTGCGAACGAGGTCGTGGCTGATCTCCATGCGAGGGATGATAATAGCACTTGACGAATTGGACAAGAGTGTCCAAAAGTCACTTTGACACTAGTGTCCAATTTTGTGGACTCAGGTGTCATTCAAGCGGCAGCTGAACCGGGTACACCGGCGAGGGAGGCAAACGACGCGCGGGGGTGATCCGCGCGCGGCCGAACTCTGTCCGACGCTCGTTGCCGGATCGCCTGCCCGCTCTCAGTCACACAAGCAGTGTTGGGATTTACTGCTATGAACGCAAAACTCATCCGTATGGCCATCGTGCTTGGCCTGTTGTCGGTGATCGGCCCCGTCGCCATCGACATGTATCTGCCTGCCTTGCCGGAAATCGGCGGGCAACTGGGCGTCACCGACGCGTCGGTGCAGCTCAGCCTGATGTCCTTCATGGCCGCTTTCGCTGTGGGACAGCTGATCTATGGTCCGATCAGCGACATGATCGGCCGCAAGCCGCCGCTCTATATCGGCACGCTGGTCTTCATCGCCGGTTCCATCGGCTGCGCCGTGGCGCCTTCGGTCGAGTGGCTGATCGTTTCGCGGTTCATCCAGGGTATCGGTGGTTGCGCGGCAATGTCGCTGCCGCGCGCCATCGTGCGTGACGAGTATACCGGCGCCGAGGCCGCACAGCTGTTCAGCCTCATCATGCTGGTGTTCTCGATCTCGCCGATTCTTGCGCCGCTGGCGGGCAGTGTGGTCATCGCCTTCGGCGACTGGCGGCTGCTGTTCTGGGTGATGGGTGCGGTCGGCGTGTTCGGCCTGATCCTTTCGATCGTCGCCCTCAAGGAAACGCGTCCCAAGCACCAGCGCACCGAGTCGACCATCGGCAGCGCCATCCGCGGCTACGGCATGCTGCTGAAGGACTGGAACTTCCTCGGGCTGACCTTCATCGGCGCCTTCGGCATGTCGGCCTTCATGGCCTTCATCGGCAACTCCAGCTTCGTGTTCATCGAGCACTACGGGCTGACGCCGACCGAATACAGCCTCGCCTTCTCGGTCAACGCGATCTCGTTCTTTGCGGTGTCGCAGTCGACCGGCTTCATGGTGAAGCGCTTCGGCCTGCAGCGGGTAGTGCGCACGGCGGTAACCGGCTTTGCGCTGTCGATGGCGCTGCTGGCCGGCATCTTCGTCGCCGGCATCGACAGCATGTGGGTGCTTTCGGGCCTGATGTTCATTGCCTTCGGCTTCCTCGGCCTGGTGCTGCCGACCACTGGCGTCCTGGCGATGGAAGAGCATGGCGAGTTTGCTGGCACCGCATCGGCCCTGATGGGCACGCTGCAGATGGTGCTCGGTGCCGTGGTGATGGGGATTGTCGGAGCCTTCCACGATGGCACCGCCATCCCGATGGTTGTCGGCTTCGCCATCTGCGCCATCCTCGCCTTCATCCTGACCCAGCTGACCATCCGCACCACGGTCACCCCCGTCGTCGGCGCACCGGCGGAATAACAGCTATCCCATGCAGGATGGTGGGCGCGGGAGGAAACTTCCGCGCCCTTTCTCTTGGGGGAGACGACTGAAGCGGACGGCCCCCTCCCATCCTCCTCCATAAAGGGGGAGGTGCTCCCGCAGTGTATTTGGCACCATCGAAGACAGAGCCTCGACTCTTCACCTCCCCCTTTATGGGGGAGGATGGGAGGGGGCCGTCTCTATCAGTCGACCTTGTCGATCAGCTCTTCGGCATATCCGGGCAGACATACGGCACTGTCGCCGTCACATACTTCTCCTCGACCGCGTCGCTGCCGAGCTTGAGGCTCAGCACCAGCTCGGCGTCGGTCAGGGAGACGATGTCGGCATTGATATCCATGCCGTCCTCGTTCCACTTGAGAGCGGTCTCCGAGGTGAGCTCCCAAGCGGAGAGCCGGTGGGTTTCCCAGCAGGAATCCTGCACCAGCGTGCCATCGGAGAGGAAGATCTTCATCACGCCGGGCAGATCGCCATCGGCCTTGGTCCAGACCCGGTCGACGAGACCGGCTTTGCTGGTCTTGGCGTCGGTGGCGGATTCGGTGGGGGTATCCTCGGCGAAAGCCGGAAGGCAGCTGGTGGAGCCGACGCCCCACATGGCGAGCAAGGCGAAGAGGGCGGCTTTGCTGGTCATTCGGCGTCTAACTCCCGTGGTGATCCGAAGATGGGTGCGGCGCAGTCGGCATGCAAGGAGGCACGGGGATTGCGACGGAAATCGGATCATTAGCGTGGGAAAATGAACGGCCGATGAGCGTGGGGCTCACCGGCCGTATCGAAGTAGCAACGCGGGTGGGGGCTGCTACTCGATGCTTGGCGGCGGCGGTGGGGAAGGTGACTCGCCGGAGCCTGAAAGCAGGGATCCGCGCTCAATCGGCACATGCGTTCCGGCGGCCGGAGCGGCCCTGAACACGATCACGTTGCACTTGTCCTTGTAGCAGCCGTAGTCGCAGACCGTGTTGCCGCATTTCTTCGAACAGCCGATCGCGCCGCCACCAGATTGCAGGTCCTTGCCGCAGACGTTCCGGACCTGCGTCTCGGTGACCCGTGTCGCCGCCAAGGCGAAGCCTGGGACGAGGCAGAGGCACACCACCGACAGCAGGATCATTGATCTCGTCATAACTCGGCTCCCTGTGAGGAGCCCCCCGTGCCGCCGATATTGCCGATCCCGGCGACGCGTTCGCCCTCCGAACGGATGGGCCGTCATGTGCTGGCGAGGCTGGTGAAGCCGGCGAGCAGCTTCACGAGGTCCGCGTGCCGTCGGCTGCCGGTCTTTTCGTACAGCCGGCGCAGGTGGAACTTCACCGTCGTCTCGCTGACACCAAGCGCCTCGGCGACCTCCGGCGCGCCGCCGATCTCGACGATGGCAAGCAGCACCCGCAACTCGGCCGGCGTCAGTCCATAGGCGCGGATCAGCGCTTCGGGCGCCGTTTCGATGTGCAGTTCGGCGCGCTGCACGAACAGCGCTGCCACGGCAGCGGTGCTGGTGCGAACCTGGCGGCGAAAGCCCGAGCTCAGCGGCAGCACATGGGCGACCAGTGCCTCCCCGCCAGGGCCGGTGAGCGGCAGGGCGATGCCGCGCTCGCCGAGCAGTGCGTCGCCTCCCTCGTCGAACGACGCCGCGTCGCGCAGGCACTGTTCCAGCGCTGCATCGGTGGTGACCAGCCGGCCGGCAGCGACGCGCAACGGCCCGCCCGGTGCGAGCAGGCCGTGGCCGGCTGCATTGGCATGAACCAGCGCGCCGTTGGCGCCAACCAGGAACATGCCGGCCCGAATGGTGTCGAGCGAGCTCGCCAGCACCTCGGCGCGCGCCGAGTGCTGTTCCATCGCCCGGCCGATCAGCGCCGCGCGGCGGATATGCGGCACCACGAGCTGCATGCGGTGGCGCGTCGCCTCATCGACGATGCCGTCGCGCTCATGGCGGAACACCCCGAACATCGAGGCCGAGGTCCCGGAGCGGTCGAGAACGGTGCTGACGAAATCCACCAGCTGCTGCGGCTGCACCCACTCGCGATAGAAGCGCGACTGCTGGAACTCGGCGTGCGGCATGATGTCGATGGTGGAGACCAGCTCGCCGATCTCGGTGAAGAAGTGTCGCGTCGTGGCGGGGTCGAGCTGCACGTAGCGCTCGAAGTAGGCCGTGCGATAGGCCAGCGACAGGCCACCGTCGTCATAGAGCACGCCGCCTGAACGACTGGTGGGGTCCTTGCTGTAGATGGCGGCGGAACAGCCGCCGACAAACCGCGCTGTTTCCCGCAAGGCATCAGGCCAGAAGCCCGGATCGATGGCTGCGTCGTAGATCTTGCCGACCAGCCCGGAGAGGGCCTCAGACTCGTTCACTGTGGTATTCCGCCTGGACGCCCCCGGCGCCGAGACCTTAGGTCGGGTCGGGAGCGTTTGGCAAGAGTCGTATTATGACTGCCGAATACCCAGCGCGCGATCGCGGTCGCGGATGCGGCTGCGGGCCTGCTTGGGCCACAGCTGGTAGGCATCGCCGCCGCCTTCCAGCGTGTGGCGCGCATGCACCGGCCAGTTGGGGTCTTCGAGCGCGGTACGCGCAAAAGCCACGAGATCCGCCTCGCCCTCGTTGAGGATGCGCTCGGCATCATTCGCGTCATCGATGAGCCCGACTGCGATCGTCGGGACACCGGCGGCGCGGATCGCCTTGGATAGTTCCACCTGATAGAGCGGCGCCGCCTTCAGCGAATAGCCGTCGAAGCCGCCTGACGAGCAGTGGATCATATCGACGCCCAGCGCCTGCATCTCGCGCGACAAGACGATCGAGTCCTCGATGCCCCAGCCACCGGGGCTGCCATCGGTCACCGACAGCCGCACGATCAGCGGCTTGTCCTCGGGCCAGGCGGCGCGGACCGCCTCGGTTACCTCAAGGGCGAAACGCATGCGGTTCTCGCGGCTGCCGCCATATTCGTCGGTGCGGTGGTTAGCGAGCGGCGACAGGAACTGGCTGATCAGGTAGCCATGCGCGCCGTGGATCTCGACCGTATCGAAGCCGGCCTGGTCAGCCCGGCGGCCGGCATCGGCAAAGCTCTGCACGACCCGCTGGATCCCCGCCTTGTCGAGCGCCACCGGCATCTGGAAATTGGGATTGTCGGAATGGCGTTCGGCGCTGGGGGCTTCGGGCACCCAGGTCTCGTAGGCGTAGTCGCGCTTGTCGGCTTCGGTTTCATCAAAGCCGCGGCGCCATGCGATCGGCGTCGCCGCCTTGCGGCCGGCATGGCCGAGCTGGATACCGGTCGCCGCGCCTTCGGCTTTCAGAAACTCGACGATGTGCTTGAGCGGCGCGATCTGCTCGTCGTTCCACAACCCGAGGTCGCCATACGAGATGCGTGCCTCGGGCGTGACACCGGTCGCCTCGAGGATGACGAGGCCGAAGCCGCCGAGCGCAAAGCGCCCCAGATGCACGAAGTGCCAGTCATTGGCGAGACCGTGCTGGGCCGAATACTGGCACATCGGTGCGATGACCGTGCGATTGCGCATGGTCAGGCCACGCAGTGTGAACGGCGAGAAAAGCTGGGACATATGGGAGGTTTGCTGCACTGGGTTGAAGTCGGCCGCACCATGCACCGGTCGGCATCCATCGGCAAGTGCCGATGAAGTGATCGGACAGCGCGCCCACGCGGCCGTGTCAGCCGGACCGGAGCCCGGCCTCGAAGGCAAATAACGGGATCGTGCTAGTCGGTAACGGTGTACTCGGTGATGCCGTTGGCGGCCACACTGAGGCGCTGGCGGGCTTCGCCATAGCCAACCGAGCCAGCATCGACATCCCAGCAGCCCGCCGAAACAGTGAAGCTGTAGCTCTGCCCGGACCCGAGGGCGACGGTGTCGGGCAGCCGGTCGAGCCCGTAGGTCGAGGCGCCGCACTCGGAAATCAGGATGACGTCGATCACCCGGCTAGTGCCGTTGACCACGGTGATCGTCCCGGTGGGCTCACCCGGGCGGATCAACTCGCCGCCGGTGATCCAGGCGTCACCGCTGCAGCCGGCCAGCAACATAAGACATGCCGCCGATGCGGCTGTACGAAATACAGAAGTCATCTTGTCCCCCCAATGACGAGAGGACGTGCCGCATCGTCTCCCCCGAGACAATTGCTAGCAGAGCAACGAGGGCAGTCAATCGGTCTGCTTGCGGCCTGCGGGCAGGGGGAGGGAAAGCTCAGGCTGCCTGCGGCCGCTGGTGGCCCGATACTTCGGCGCCGGCGTTTCGCTCGAGCGTCAGCAGCTGCAGCGCACAGACGATGATGACGAGGCCCATCACCAGATAGGCAATCTGGAAGTCGATCACCCCGAGCGTCGGCGCGCCGCGCCACATCTGGCTGAGGTTGAGGCAGCCGGCGGCGACGGCGACGCCGAACACCATCGAGAGCTGTTGCGACATACTCGAGATGGTGGTGGCGGAGCTGCGCTGTTTGGCATCCACGTCGGCGAAGGCCAGCGTCGCCAGCGCCGTGAACTGCATCGAGCGGGTGGCGCCGGCGATGAACAGCACGGCAGCCGTCAGCAGATACGGCGTCTGTGGCCCGAGCAGGCCACAGGCCGCGACCGAGACGCCGGCCAGTACGCCATTGACCGTCAGGATGCTGCGGAAGCCGAAGCGGCGCAGCGTCGGGGTGGTCACCGCCTTGATGGCGAGATTGCCGAAGAAATAGATCACCACCAGCCCGCCGGCGCTCAGGGCATCCATGCCATAGGCGACCTGGAACATCAGTGGCAGCAGGAACGGCGTGGCGTTGATCGCGGTCCTCAAGATCGCGCCGGCCTTGGCGTCGGTAGCGGCGAAGGTGCGGATGCCGAGCGTCCGCAAATCGATCAGCGGATGGTCGGCGCGCAGCAGCCAGAACACCGCGCCCGTGCCGACGGCCAGGCCAATGGCGATCAGCAGTGCCGACAGCCACACCGGCAGCCCGCCCTGCACCAGCGCGTCAAAGCCGTAGAGCAGGCAGCCCAGCGTAATACCGGTCAGGACGAAGCCGATACCGTCGAACGGCCGCTCTGCGAACTCGGTGTCTTTCGGCACGATCGCCAGCACCAGCGCTATGCCGATGATGCCGAGCGGGATGTTGATCCAGAAATTCCAGTGCCAGGAAATGTACTCGGTGATGAAGCCGCCGAGCGCTGGACCGAGCACCGGGGCAAACAGCGCCGGCCAGATGGTGAGCCCGATGGCCGAGACGATCTCGGATTTCTGCGCGGTCCTCAGCACGATGATGCGTCCCACCGGGAACAGCACCGAGCTGCTGGCGCCCTGCAGCGCCCGGGCAATGGCGAACTGGCCCAGATCCTCTGCCATGCCGCATGCGATCGAGGTGAGCGTAAACAGCGCGATCGCCACGACGAAGACGCGCCGTGCTCCGAACCGGTCGGAGAGCCAGGCTGCAGCGGGAATACAGACCGCCACCGCCAGCATGTAGATGGTGACGCCGAGGCTCATCTCGAGCGTCCCGACGTTGAAATCCTGCGCCATGCGGGGCAGGGCAGTGACGATGATCACCCCGTCCAGGAACTGCATGAACAGCGTGGCGGCGACCACGAGGGCGACGTTGCGGGCGTGTGGGCTGAGCGGTGTGGACATGGCGAGGATGCAAATGACTAGTATGGTACCAATACATCATTCACCGGCCACGCCTATCGGCGAATAGGATGAGGCGGAGGATTTTCGGGCGACGTGTCGCGGGTGCACACATCAGCCCGACTGACAGAGACGGCCCTCCCCCATGAAGGGGGAGGTGCCCCGCCGGTGTGCTTAGGACGATCGAAGACACAGCCTCGACTCTTCACCTCCCCCTTCATGGGGGAGGTTGGGAGGGGGCCGTCTGCTTCAGTCTGCAACTACCCCTTCACCGCGCCCGCCGTCATCCCCGCCACGATCTGGCGGTTGAAGAACAGGTAGACGATCAGCGGCGGGATGGTGATCAGCAGGATGTTCATGAAGAGCAGGTGCAGCGAGGTGTTGAACTGCCCCTGGAAGTTGAACAGCGTCAGCTGCACCGTGACGTTCTGCTTGCCCGGCAGGTAGTAGAGCGGGTTGGTGAAATCGTTGAAGATGGCGACCGACTGCACCACGATCACCGTCACCACCACCGGTTTGAGCAGCGGCAGCACGACCTGGAAGAACAGCCGCAGCGGTCCGGCGCCGTCGATGATCGCCGCCTCGTCGAGCTCGCGCGGGATGGTCGCAACGAAGGCGCGGAAGAGCAGGATCGTAAAGCTCAACCCATAGGCGACTTCGATCAGGATCATTCCGTGCATGGTCTTGAACATGCCGACCGACTGCAGCACCCAGATCGTCGGCACCACCGCCGGCGGGATGATCAGCCCGGCCAGCACCAGGAAATTGACGATCGGCGTCCAGCGCGACGGCCGGCGTTGCAGCACGAAGCCGACCATGGCGCCGAACACCACCAGCAGCGTGACGCTCACCACGGTGAGGATGATCGAGTTGATGAACGCCGTGACCAGCATGTAGTCCTGCGTCCTCAGCACCTCCATCAGGTTATCCCAGAAGTGCCAGCTGGTCGGCCAGTCGAACGAGCGGGTCGCCGCCTGCCGCCGGTCCTTGACCGCGGTCAGGATGATGAAGGCGAACGGCACGAGGAAAACCACGATCGACGCAGCGATCGCGATGCCGCCGAGAATGTAACGCTGGGCGTGTCTCACCGGTCGGTCTCCTGGCGATTGAGCAGCATGGAGAGCGGCACGATGATCAGTGCGACCATGATGAACAGCACGACATTGCCGGCGGTGGAGAGGCCATAGAAGCCGGCCTGGTACTGCTTATAGATCACCGACGCGATAACGTCGGAGGTGAAGCCGGGACCGCCCTTGGTCATCGCCCAGATCATGTCGAAGGAGCGCAGGCCCCCGATGAAGCTGAGGATGATCACTGTCGCAGTGGCCGGATGCACCAGCGGCAGGGTCACAGTCCAGAACCGCTGCCACGGCGTGGCGCCGTCGATCTTGGCGGCTTCATAATATTCGAGCGGGATCGAGACGATGCCGGCGATGTAGATCACCGTGGCGAGCCCGACGCCCTTCCACACATCGACCAGTGCGACCGAGTAGAGTGCAAAGCGCGGATCGGTGAGCCAGCCCGGCCCCTTGATGCCGATCGAAGCCAGCGTCTCGTTGATCAGCCCCTGGGTCGGGTGCATCATGGCGGTGAAGGTGATGCCGACGCCGACGGTCGAGACCAGCACCGGGAAGAACACCACGGCGCGGAGGTACCCGCGGCCGAAAATGTCGGAGGTGAGCAGCAGCGCCAGCAGCATGCCGAGCACCACTTTCAGCCCCGAGGTGACGACGCCATAGATCAGCGTGTTGACGAGGCCCTGGAACAGGAAGGGCTCGCGGAAGAACTGGGCGAAATTTTCGAGCCCGATAAAGTCGGCCTTCTGCAGCGTCCACCGGGTCAGGCTGAAGAACAGCGACGCAAAGGTGGGCAGCATGAACAGCACGGCGAAGATGATGGCCGCCGGAAGGTAGAACCAGCTCGGATAGAGCCCCGCCGTGCGCGACTTGCGGCGCGGGTTTGCAATGGGCACCGAGCCCTCAGCGACCGCAACTGCCATACCTGTCCTCCTCCAAGTCCAAGGTGTTGGCGTCCGGCCGGTGAGGCCGGACGCCAAGTTTCACACGCGACTGGCGCGATTACCAGCCGGGCAGGCCGAGCTGCTGGGCCTGCTTCTTGACGTCTTCGTCGTAGAGCGCGGCGCCGTCAGCGGCCGAACGGATGCCCGAACCGACTTCCACGGTGATCTGCTCGAGCGCCGGGCCCTTGATCGGCGACAGGTACTCGAGGGCAGGGGCGCTGTGGCCGCCTTCCTGGAAGTAGGGCAGCAGGTCGGAGACCACCGGCGGCACGTCGGCCGGCAGGGTGCAGTCCTTCACCAGGTAGGGACCGGTCGCGCCGGCGGACTGGGTCTGGACATCGCAGCCCTCGATCGAGGCGACGAAGGCGACGAACGCCTTGGCCTCGTCCGGGTGCTTCGAGGTCTTGGGGATATAGAGACCGGCCGGCATCCAGGTGGTGAGGCCATTGCTGGCTGCGTCATCGCCGGGAATGGCGAAGAAGCCGACATCGTTGATGTGCTCGGGCGCCAGTTCCTTGATGTTGGAGACGGCGAACGACAGCATCGGGTAATGCGCGCCTTCGCCGGTGGCGATCTTGGTGACGCCGTCAGGGAAGGTGGCGGCGGCGAAGTCCTCGTTGAGGTAGCCGGCCTTGAACACCTCTTCCTGGCGCTCAAAACCCTTCATGGCGGCGGGCGTCGTGGCGTACTTGGCCTTGCCGGCGGTATAGTCGGCGGCGAAAGTCGGAACCGCTGCCTGCACGTTGTAGAAGTCGCCGAGGACGAACAGCTGCGACGTCCAGGTCTCGCCGAACGTCTGGATCACCGCGGTCTTGCCGGCCGCCTTGATCTTCTCGTTATTGGCCATGAACTCCGCCCATGACTTCGGTACGCTCAGGCCCAGCTCCTTGTAGATCGGGATGTTGTAGAGCATGCCGCCGCCCATCGCGGTGCCGATCGGCGCGCCATAGACGCGGCCATCGGTGCCGGTGACGGTGGCCTTGAAGCTGTCGATGACATTGGCCTGGAACGGCTCATCGGTGACATCGACGAGGTTCTGCACCGGGTTGATCGCCTGGAACAGCGAGCCGGCATTGTAGAGAAACACGTCGCTCATCTCGCCGGTGGCGAGGCGGGTCTTGATCAGGTTGTCGCCATCGGCGCCGCCCGGGCGGCTTTCAGTCTCGATGTCGATATTGGGGTTCTTGGCCTCGAAGGCGGCGGCCAGGGCCTCGGCCATGGCGACCGTCGACGGCGCGTTGTCGAACAGGAAGGTCACTTTGACCTTGTCCTGCGCGCTTGCGGCGCCCGCCATGATCACGACGATGCCGGTGGTTGCCAGCGCCGCACGCGTCAGATTGCGCATCAGCATTGATAGTTCCTCCCTTGTGGCCGCCATGGGTCCTCCGGCGGCCGGTTGCAGTTCTTCCAGTCCTTTCGGCTCCTCTGCCGTCAGGGCTTGCTGATCCGGAACGTCACCTTGTGCTTTCCGGGCGCCAGCAGGCTGCGCGCTTTTCCGTCCGTGCCGCGCTCGCTGACGGCGATGCCGTCGACACTGGCGTCGGTGTAGTCGGCGGCGAGGACGAGCGTGCCGCTCGCGCCCTCGGGCACCGTGAGATTGTAGGTCACCTTGCCGCCATCGACCTTCCAGCCGGCCTCGATCCGGCCGGCGGCCGAGTCATGGTTGGCGGCGACCGGCGACAGCGCCGGGATGATCGTCGGCTCGAAGAAGATGTGCTTGAACGCCGGCAGCGCCGGATCGGGGCGGAAACCCGCGACGCCTTCGAGCAGCCACTGGCACACTGCGCCATAGGCATAGTGGTTGTAGCTGTTCATCTGCGGATCGAACGCCACGCCGTCCTCGTTGAGCGCGTTCCAGCGCTCCCAGATCGTCGTGGCGCCCATCTTCACCTGGAACAGCCAGCCGGGCAGGCCTTCCTGGAGGAACACCGAGCCGGCGAGCTCGGACTCGCCGATCTTGACCAGCGCCGGCAGCAGCGCCGGGGTGCCGATGAAGCCGGTGCCGATGCGGCCATGGGCGCGCGCCACCGTCTCCTTGAAGTAGCCCTTGGCCGCTTCGTAGTGCTCGGGCGGGATCAGGTCCCACAAAAACCCTAGCGCATAGGAGGTCTGGTCGTTGTAGCCGATACGGCCGGCGGCGGTCATGAACTCCCGCTGGAAAGCCTTCTTTACTTCGGCAGCGCGGTCGTTGAGGCGCTTGGCCTGCGCCTGGTCGCCAACCACTTCGGCGGTTTTGGCAGCGAGGTGCGAGGAGATGTAGAGGTAGATCGTCGCCGCGGCGTCGTCGCCGATAGTCGGGTAGGGCTTGGCGAAATCGCCCTGCGGCTGCAGCCAGTCACCGAAGGTGAAGCCGCGCCCGCCCCAGCCGGCCGGCGGGCGAACGATCGGGCCATCGCTGATCGACCAGACGAAATCGTTCCACTTGACCATCGCCGGCAGCGCTTCCTCGAGGATCGCGCGGTCGCCATAGTGGTTGTAGAGCGTCCACGGGATGACGGCGATCGCATCGCCCCAGCCGGTCGAGCCGTAAAAGCCCGGCACCACGTCCTCATGGTTGCGCGTCGGATCCGGCACCACATGCGGGATGGCGCCATCCGGCCGCTGGTCGGCGATCAGATCGCGGACATACTTCACTAGCATGCCGTGGCTCTCGTGCAGGTAGCAGGCGGTGGGCGCGAACACCTGCGCATCGCCGGTCCAGCCCAGCCGCTCGTCGCGCTGCGGGCAATCGGTCGGCACCTCGATGAAGTTCGAGCGCTGCGACCAGACGGTATTCTCGACCAGCCGGTTGACCAGCGGGTTGGCCGAGCTGAAGTTCGCCGTGCGGGTGACCGCCGAGCTGATCGGGATCATCTCGATCTTGCTGATCGTCGCCTTGCCCTCGATGGCGACGCGGGCGAAGCGGAAGCCGAAGAAACTGAAGGTCGGGCGATAGCTCTCCGGCGCGCCGCCCTTCAGCACGTATTCGACGCGGGCTTCGGCCGAGCGCATGCTTTCGCGGTCGAACTCGCCGAGATGGTTGGTGAGTTCGGCATGCTCGATGGTGATTTTGGCGCCGGCTTCGCCCTCGACGGTGAAGGCGACGTAGCCGCCGGCGTTCTGGCCGAAATCGTAGACCGTGCGCCCCTGAGCATCGGCGAAGGATTTGACCACCGGCAGGGCCGGCAGTTCGTGCACACCGGCCGTCTCGGCCGGTAGCAGCGTCGATTTGTCGAACCCGCTGAGCACGTTGGCGCCACCACTTGCCGGCGCATTCTCGGCCCGGGCGTCGTAATTCTCGCCATAGTAGATGCCGGATTTCATCACCGGCGCGAGGCCGCTCTGCCAGGTGCTGTCGGTGCCGACGATGAGCTCGCCATTGGCGCCGCGCAGCTCGGCAATGGCGCCGATCTTGTCGCCCCAGGTGTTGAACAGCTGGTTGCGCGGCCACATCATCCGCGAGCGGTACCAGCCATCGCCCAGCCAGATGTCGATGGTGTTGTCGCCGTCCTTGAGCAGGGCGCTGACATCGTAAGTCTGGAAGCTGAGGCGGTCCCAGTAGCTGGTCCAGCCCGGCGTCAGCAGGTCGCCGCCGACGCGCTTGCCGTTGATGAACGCCCGGTAGAGGCCGAGAGCGCTGATCCTCAGCGTCCCGGCCCCGCCGCGGGAGGAGAGGTTGAAAGTCTTGCGCAGGAACGACGACTGCGTGCCGACGCCCTGATCGACGCTGGGGTGGATCATTTCGGCGACCCAGGCGCCTTGGCTGGATACGGCTTCACCTGCCCGGATGAGCATCGTCTCGTTCAATTTTGCATCCTCCCAAGGGACCTGTTGCGGTCCATCCGGCGCCGCTGGCTGCCGATCAACGTGTGACGTTCTACGTATACCGTTCTACACGATCAGTTCAAGCAGGATTCGCGCAAGAACCGCCAAATCGACGCAGTAGCCGCCAAATGCCCTCAAGAACCGCCAAAATCGCTCACGTTGTGTTGTGGAAAGCGGGTTGCAGAGCGCCTTCAGGAAAAGTTGCAGACTTTTCCGGTTCGATGGCGCGTCAAATCAAGGACTTGGGGATTTCGCCGTTTCAATGAAACGGTGAAATGTCCTAGAAGAGGGGCCGGTTCGGGGGGAACTGTGGCGCCAGCAAGCAAAACCAGCCGCGTGACGATCAAGACGGTTGCGGCCGACGCCGGCGTGTCGGTGGCGGCTGTGTCGAAGGTGCTGCGCGACGCCTATGGCGTGAGCGATGCGCTGCGTGCCCGGGTGCAGGCTTCGATGGAGAAGCTGAACTACCGGCCGCATGCCGGCGCGCGCGCCATGCGCGGGCGCACCTACACGCTGGGCATCCTCTTGCCCGATATGCGCAACCCCTTCTTCGCCGATATCCTTGCCGGGGTGAACGAGGCGCTCGACCGCACCCAGTATCAGACCATGATCGGCGTCAGCCGCTCCGCCGAGACCATCGAGATGTCGCTGATCGACTCGATGATCGATCGGCAGATGGATGGGCTGATCATGATCGGGCCTCGCATGCCGCCGGAAACAGCGGAGGCGGTGTCGAGCCGCATCCCGACGGCGGTGGTCGGCTATCACGTGCCGCAACTGGCGACGCTCGATACGGCCAACAACGACGACGTTGCCGGCGCCGCTCAGGTGGTGCGCCACCTCGCGGCCAACGGCTATCGCCGCATCACCATGGTGACGCTGGCCGTCCCCACCAAGAATGTCGTGGTCACGGTGCAGCGTGAGCGCGGCTATCGCGAGGCGATGAAGGAACGTGGGCTGGCCCAGCACATCAACATCGTGCCGGCCGACCAGACGGCGCGCGAGGTACAGACGGTTGTGCGGCACCTGCTCGAATCCCGGCATCGGCCAGAGGCACTGTTCTGCTGGACCGACATGGTAGCGCTGCATGCGCTGAGCGTCGCCAAGGACCTGGGCCTCTCGGTACCCGGCGACCTCGCCATCGTCGGCTACGACAACACCATCTATTGCGATCTGGCGCAGAACAGCCTCACCAGCGTCGACCAGTCCGGCCAGGTGCTCGGGCTACAGGCGGCGCGCCTGTTGATCGAGCGGATCGACGGAAGGCAGCAGGGCGATCATTTCGTCGTCTCGCCGCGGCTGGTGGTACGCGGCAGTTCGCGTCCTCGCCCTTCGTAGAGCTTTCCACCGCCTACCATTCCAGTCAAACATTGCGCGCCAACCGGACCAGATAGAGATCATGCCCTTTTTCGACCTGCCGCAGTCCCAGCTCGACAGCTACCGTTCGAGCGCCGTCGCTCCCGCCGATTTCGACAGCTTCTGGGCGGAGACCCTCGAGCACTCGCGCGCCAAACCGCTGGAGGCTGTATTCGAGCCGGTCGATACCGGGCTGAAACTGTTCGACGTCGCCGATGTCACCTTTTCCGGCTTCGGCGGTGACAAGGTGCGCGGCTGGTACATCAGGCCGGCCGGCGTCGCGCCGCGCGGCACCGTGGTGAAGTTCATCGGCTATGGCGGCGGTCGCGGCCTGCCGCAGGAGCATCTGCTGTGGCCGGCCACCGGTCGCGCCGTGCTGGTGATGGATACGCGCGGGCAGGGAAGTTCCTGGTCGCGCGGCGATACCCCGGACCCGGCCGGCTCGTTCCCGGCGCACCCCGGCTTCATGACCCGCGGCATCAACGACCCGCGGGATTACTATTATCGCCGCGTCTACACCGACGGCGTGCGCGCCGTTGAGGCGGCGCTCGGCCGCGCCGAAACCGATCCGAACAAGCTCGCGGTGGTTGGCGGCAGCCAGGGTGGCGGCATCTCGATCGCCGTTGCCGGGCTCGAGCCGCGGGTGAGGGCCGCGATGCCGGACGTGCCGTTCCTCTGCGATTTCCCGCGCGCCGTCGGCCTCACCACCCGTGACCCCTATGGCGAAATCGTCCGCTTCCTCGCCACCCATCGCGAGAAGGCGGCTGCCGCCTACAGCACCATCAACTATTTCGATGGCGTGCATTTCTCGGCGCGCTCCAAGGCGGCGGCGCTGTTCTCGGTGGCGTTGATGGACGACGTCTGCCCGCCCTCGACCGTCTATGGCGCCTTCAACGCCTGGGCCGGTCCCAAGACCATCGAGAGCTACACCTTCAACAATCACGAGGGTGGCGGCACCTGGCAGGAGCGGCGGCAGGTCGCCTGGCTCGACGAGACCCTGCCGTGACCACGCTGGCGCTGGCCTACGCCGACCGCGACGGGGCCAGCGCCCGCCGCCGATGGGCGCTGTCGCGCATCCTGATCTACGCAGTGCTGGCGCTGTTCGGGCTGATCTATGCGCTGCCGGCGCTGCTGGTCCTCTCCAACTCGTTCCGCGACGGCGAGGAGGTGTTCCGCAACGGCATCATCGCCATTCCGGAGAGCTTCTCATTCGACAACTACCTGCGCGCTTGGAACGATGCCTGCGTCAGCGGCATGTGCCGGGGGCTGGGGCCGAACTTCCTCAACTCGCTGATCATCACCGTGCCGGCGACCATCGCCACCGCCATTATCGGGGCGCTCAACGGCTATGTGCTGAGCAAGTGGAAGTTCCCCGGCTCGGAGTTCATCTTCGTGATGATCCTTCTCGGCATCTTCCTGCCCAGCCAGATCGCGCTGCTGCCCTGGGCCTGGATCATCGGGAAGCTCGGCCTGCAGAACAATGTGCTGGGCCTCTTACTCATCCACACGGTGATGGGCATCTCGTTCGCCACCCTGTTCTTCCGCAACTTCTACGCCAGCGTTCCCAACGAGATCGTCAAGGCGGCGCAGGTCGATGGCGCCGGGTTCTGGCGCATCTTCGTGCGCGTCATGCTGCCGCTCTCGGGGCCGATCGCTGCGGTGACGGTGATCTGGCAGTTCACCCAGATCTGGAACGAGTACCTCTACGGCATGGTGTTTACTTCCGGCGCGCAGCAGCCGATCACCGTGGCGATCATGGGGGTGCGCGCCGGCGGCTCGGCGGCCACGGTGATGATGGCGATCGTGCCGCCGCTGCTGGTGTATCTGATCGGCGGCAAGTATTTTGTGCGCGGACTCACCCAAGGGGCACTGAAGTAGGCATGACGACCAGGAACTACGTGATCGACGAGATGATCTCGGCCAAGGCGATCGCGGCTCGGGTGGAGGCGCTCGCCAAGGAAATCTCGAACCACTATGCCGGCACCGACAAGCTGGTGGTGGTGGGGCTGCTGCGCGGCTCGTTCATCTTCATTGCCGACCTGGTGCGTGAGCTCGACCTGCCGGTGGAAGTCGATTTCCTCGAAGTTTCGAGCTACGGCAACTCCACCGAGTCCAGCCGCGAGGTGCGCATTCTCAAGGATCTGCGCGGCGAGATCGAAGGCCGTGACGTGCTGGTGGTCGAGGACATCGTCGACACCGGCTACACGCTCAAGCACGTGCTGGAAATCCTCGCGACCCGCCACCCCAAGCGCATCGAAGTCTGCGCGCTGCTCGACAAGCCGTCGCGGCGCGAGACCAGCGTCAAGGCGCGCTGGATCGGCTTCGAGATCCCCGACAAGTTCGTCGTCGGTTACGGGATCGATTACGCGCAACGCAACCGCAACCTCGATCACATTGGTGCGGTGCGGTTCACCGACTAGCTAAGGCCGAGGGGACCGGCGGAGGAGGGGACATGGATCGCACGCTGCTCGCGGCGGTGGTCGACCGCATCATGCCGGCCGACCGGGATGGCGGGGCCGTTGCCTTCGGCGCGCTCGACTACCTCGATGGCATCCTTCCCGCCCAGCCGAAATTGGGCGCCGCCATCGCCGCCGGCCTCGCGCGGCTGCCTGCCGATTTCGCTGCTCTCCCCGAGGCCGAGCGGGATGCGACGCTCGCCGGCCTCGATGATGCCGGCTGGTTCCGCGAACTCTGCGAACTGGTAGCCGAGGGCGTCTATGCCGATCCCGGCAATGGCGGCAATCCGAATGCTGCCTCTTGGGACATGGTTGGCTACGAGCACCGGCTGCCGGAGGGACCGACCGGTCCCGCCAGACGCGACGGGCAGGCGCCGCAGCCGTTCTCCGGCACGCTCGACTATGATGTGATCATCGTGGGAGCTGGCGCCGGTGGTGGCGTGGCCGCCGGTGTGCTGGCCGAGGCCGGCAAGCACGTGCTGCTGCTCGAGCGTGGGCTCGTGCGCGATTATTCCGACAGCGGCCATCGTGACCACCTGCGCAATCACCGTCTGGCGCTCTACGGCCACAACACCGGTCCGGACCTCGACGGCAACCCGCGGGTGCTGGCGGGGCCGGACGGTGTCGAGCGGGTGCTCCGCCCGCACGAGAACGGCTATCAGAACCTTGCCGCCGCCGTGGGCAGCGGCACGCTGGTCTATGGCGCCCAGGCCTGGCGCTTCCATCGGGCCGACTTCCGCATGGCGAGCCTCTACGGGGTTCCGGAGGGCTCATCCCTCATCGATTGGCCGATCGGTTACGATGATCTCGCGCCCTGGTACGAACGCGCTGAGTGGGAGATCGGCGTCTCCGGCGAGGGCGCCGCCCATAGTCACGAAGGTCTGCGCACGCGCGACTATCCGATGCCGCCGCTACCGGACAGTCCGGCCCGCTCGGTGCTGAGGCGCGGCGCCGCCGCCCTCGGCATCACCACGACCCGCCCGCCGCTTGCCATCAACAGCCAGCCGCGTCACGGCCGCGACGGCTGCATGGGCTGCGGCAGCTGCGTCGGCTTCCCGTGTCCGAGCGACGCCAAGAACGGCACCCAGAACACCATGATCAGGAGAGCGCTCGCCACCGGCCGCTGCCATCTGGTCACCGGCGCCATGGTCCTCCGGGTGGACACCGACAGCGCCGGGGTCGTCACCGGTGTTCGCTTCGCCGACAGCACCGGCGCGGAGCATTCCGTGCGAGGCAAGGCAGTAGTGCTGGCCGGCGGCGCGATCGAGACGGCGCGCCTGCTGCTCAACTCGCCCTCGGCGCGCGAACCGGATGGTCTGGGCAACGAGCACGACCTCGTCGGCCGGAACCTGCAGGGGCACGTCTATGCCGTCGCCTACGGTCAGTTCGACGAGACGGTGCATGCCTCGCGCGGGCCGGGCGTGAGCATCGCCACCACCGCCTACAATCACGGCAACCCCGGCATCGTTGGCGGCGGCATGCTGGCCGACGATTTCGTCCAGCCGCCGATCATCTTCTGGAAGAACGTGCTGCCGCCAGGGCAGCGGCGCTGGGGGCAGGGCGCCAAGGATTTCATGCGCGACCAGTTTCACCGCGTGTTGCGCGTCGCGGGGCCGGTGCACGAGATCCCCAATGCCGAGGCACGGGTGCGGGTTGCTCCCGGGGTACGGGACAAATGGGGGCTGCCGGTGGCGATGCTGTCAGGCGCGGTGCACGCTGAAACCATCCGGACGGCCCATTACATGCACGGCAAGGCGCTCGGCTGGCTTCACGCTTCCGGGGCGCTTGCTACCTGGGGCTTCGCACCCAATCCCGGACTATCGGGTGGCCAGCATCAGGCCGGCACTTGCCGTATGGGAACCGATCCATCCAACTCGGTAACCGATCCCTTTGGTCGTGTCTGGGGACACGACAATCTGTTCGTCTCGGACGGCGGCCTGCACCCGACCAATGGCGGCTTCAACCCGGTGCTGACCATCATGGCGCTGGCCTTCCGCAATGCCGAGCATCTGGCCAGTTCAATGTAGCCGGCCCGGATCGCTCCGGACCGGCTGGACGTCGGTCACCGGCAAACGTAGCGACGTCCGTTGCTGGCCCGATAAGTACCGGTTTCCGGATCGAAGCTGCGGTACTTGCGGCTGCAGTAATCGAGCCAGCGCTCGTACTCGGCGTCATAGCGATCGCGCCTGCTGCGTTCCTTCTCGGCCGAGCCGGCGATGATGGCGCCAATGGTCAGGCCGATAATGCCCGCGCCGATCGCCGCGCCGATATCATCGTCATTGTTCTTTTTGCTGGGGCGGCCCCAGCGGTCCTTCTCGCACCGCTCGCGTTCGCGGCGGTCGAGGAACTGGCTGCAGTCGGCCCAGCGCTGGTCCTCGCTCTGGGCGACGTGAATGCGGTTGCCGGCCGGCGACTGCGCCAGGGCGGGGGAAATCGCGGGCAGGGCAAATGAGGCCGCCATCATGACGGCAGTCAGGGTTCTGGCGAGAGCCATTTTGGTTCCTCGGAGGGCTTTCAGGAAAAGTTGCAGACTTTTCCGGTTCGAAAGCGCGACAAAAGCAGGGACCTGGAGCGGTTCGCCGTTCAATGGAACGGCGAACCGCTCTAGGGGATGGGGAATGGGCGGCCCGGGTGGCCGCGGGCCGCCCTGGGGACCGACGGAACGAGTGACAGATCCGTCGATCCCGATGCGATCTCGTCAGAAGCGGAAGTTGAGCCCCGCCTTGACCGCGTGATTGGTCAGGTCGTCGCTGCGGTGGATGTTGCCGGTAAGGGTCGAGTCGACGTCGTTGAAGCGCGTCTGCGTGTATTCGACCCGCGCCGACAGGCCGTTGCCAAAGCTCTGCTCGAGCCCGGCGCCCCACAGCATGCCACCGACCCACTTGTCGTCGGAGATGACGTTGTTGCCGGCATCGAGCCGCGCCACCCCATAGCCGGCGGTGCCGTAGACCAGCGTGCCGCCAAGGGCGAGACCACCGCGAACCTTGGCGGCGCCGCTCCAGTTCTGCTCCAGCTCGCCGCTGCCGACGCCATAGACGATGCCGCGGGCATAGGTGCCTTCGAGCTCGGCGCCGATCACCGCCGGGCCAAGCTGCATGGTGTAGCCGGCCTGCACGCCGCCCAGCAGGCTCGAGTCCTTGAAGATGTTGAAGTCGGATGCCTTGGGCGCGAGGCCGCCATGGATACCGGCGTAGAAACCGGTCCATTCAGAGGCTGAGGCCGGCGCGTAGGGCTCGCTCCAGCGGCTGTCCTGCGCGTCGGCCGCGGTCGCCGGCAGGACGCCGAGCAGCAGGACGGCAACGAAGCCAGGGGTAGAAAACTTCCAGAACATGGGAACTCCGCGAACAACGGGCCCCGCAACCAGGGAGGTGGCCGCCGGGCAAGTGAGGATGGCCGGCATGCACCTTGCAACCGGACTGCAGAGGTCATTCGGTGACCTCGCGGTCATTCACTGACCGCGTTCGCCATTTTCACTGTTGGGATTGCGCGAGCATTGCGCGGCGCCGAAATCGCTATGGCGTGGTTGCCACGGGCAGTTCGACGCGGAAGCAGACCCCGCCGAGATGGCTCGGCAGCACCGAGATATTGCCGCCATGCTGGCGCACCACTTCGCGCACCAGGTTCAGCCCGAGCCCGGCACCGCGGTCGAGTGGGCGGATGCGGTAGAACGGCTCGAAGATCTTCTCGCGATGCTCCGGCGCAATACCCGGTCCGCTGTCATGCACCTCGAAAGTGCCGTTGCCGGCGATCTCGATCTCTATGGTGCCGTTATTGCCGCCATGCACCACCGCATTCTGCGTCAAATTCGCCAGTAACCGCTCGATGGCGCCGCGATCGCCCAGCACCCAGGCGGAAGGGTCGGGCGCCCTGAGCGAGATGTCGTACCCGGCGGAGATGGCAAGCGGCGCATGATCGGCGACCACGCGCTCGGCCAGCGGCAACAGGTCGATCGGCTGGAAGTCGATCTGCGATTGGGCCAGCCGCTGCAGGTCGAGCAACTGTTCGGCCATGGCCGCCAGTCTCGCCGTGTCGGTGAGCAACCGGGTCCGCTCCGGGCCGGTGTCGAGATTCTCCACTCGGGTCTGCAGGATTGCGATCGGCGTCTTCAGCTCATGCGCCGCGTCGGCGAGGAAGCGGCGATGCCGCTCATAGCCTTCGTCGAGGCGAGTCAGGGCCTCATTCACCGCCGTCACCAGGCCGCGGACCTCGTAGGGTACCTTGTCGAGCGGCAGGCGTGTGCCGTGCTTGTCGAAATTGATGCTGCGGGCCTGCTCCTCGGCAGCGTCCAGCCCGCGCATCACCTTGCGAACGATCAACGGGATGGCGATCACCGTCGCGATGATCAGCATCAGCAGCAACGGCAGGATGAAGATGTTGCCGACCAGGATCGCCGCAAAGATGGTGCTGACAAAGGCGCCACCACCGGCCAGCACGTAGAGCTTGCCGATCGGTGTATCGCCGCTGTGGAATGCCGCCGCCAGATCTTCTTCACCACCCGAGTCGCGAATGTCGACAAACCACAGCCGGTTGAGGCTCGACGCCATCTCGCTATAGGCGGCCGGCACCGGACCATCCTCGAAGGCGTGCCCCTGGTCGTCCGTGACGATCATCCAAACCGTGGGAGACTCGGCGCGATAGCGCTCGAGCTCGGCATTAGGGCCGAGCACCAGTTCGCCATGGGGTCCGCGTCGCATAGCGGCGGCGACTGCCTCGGCAAGCGAGCTGTCGACGATCTGCTCGCCTGGATTGAGCTGCAGGATGAGGATGGTGAGGATGGCGGAAGCCAGCGACAGCGTCACGGTTTGCAGCAGCACCAGACGCCAGGCTAGGCGTCGACGCAGCGAGTGGGGGCGCCAGAACTTCATGCCACCGCCTTGATCAGGTAACCGACGCCGCGAATGCCATGGATTTCGACCCCCGCCTTGGCGTCCGCGAGCTTGCGCCTGAGCCGCGAGATATGGGCATCGAGCGAGTTCGACTGGATCTCGTCGCCATAGCCATAGACCGCGTCTTCAAGCGAGGTGCGCAGCACCGTGCGGCCGGCGCGTCGCAGCAGGCATTCGAGCACCAGCAGTTCGCGCCGCGGCAGCTCGATGGTGCTCTCGCCGATCCGCGCCTCGCGGCTGTCGAGATCGAACGACAGCGCGCCCAGTTGCACCGATTCCGGCGCCACCTGCATCGGCCGCCGCAGCACGGCGCGCAGCCGTGCCAGCAGTTCCTCTACCGCAAAGGGTTTTGGCAGATAGTCGTCGGCGCCGGTGTCGAGCCCCTCGATCTTGTCGGCAATCGAGCCACGGGCCGAAATGATGATCACCGGCACCCCGGCGTGGCGCTTGCGCAGCAGCGGCACCAGGTCGATGCCGTCGCCGTCCGGCAACTTGCGGTCGAGCAGCACCGCGTCATGCGTGTGGCTGAGGATTGCCTCTTCGGCGATGAGCTTGGTGCGCGCATGGTCGACGACCATATCGTAGCGCGCCAGCACGGCGCTCAGCGCCGCGGCCATTTCCGGCTCGTCTTCGACAAGTAGCAATCGCATTCAGGAATCCCCGCGCCACGATCTGCCATATGCAGCATGCATTGCGCCAGGATTGCGCCGCGGCAACCTCGGGTCCGAGTGCGGCCGATCAGCCGCCTGAGGGCTAACTAACCCGTTAGATATTCGAGCCATTTCAGGCGGCGTTTGGCTTTTTCGGCGACCGCAGACTCTGGTATTGTCGCAATGGGGCTCTCGGAAGTTCCGGAGCTTTCCCGCGAAACAGTGGAGAAGCATGATGGCCGAGACAGAGACTTCTACGCCTTCCGATTTTCCCGCCGGACTCCGCGCCATGCTTGGCGACAACTGGTGGCTGCTGCTGCTGCGCGGCATCGCCGCCATCGCCTTCGGCGTGCTGGCCATCTTCTGGCCCGCCATCACGCTCATCTCGCTGACCCTGCTATGGGGCGCCTACACCCTCATCGACGGCGTCTTCGCCCTGTGGGCCGCGATCTCCGGCCGCGCCAACTCCCCCGCCATGGGGCCGCGCTGGTGGATGGCGATCAGCGGCGTCGTCAGCGTCCTCGCCGGTCTTGCTGCCTTCTTCTGGCCCGGCATGACCGCGTTCATCCTCGTCATCTTCATCGGCATCTGGGCGATCATCATTGGTGTGCTGACCATCTGGGGCGCCATCCAGGCCCGCAAGGAGATCGAGGGCGAGTGGGTGCTCGGCCTGTTCGGCGCGCTCAGCATCCTGTTCGGCCTGCTGCTGCTGTTCCAACCGGGGGCAGGGGCGCTGTCGCTGATCTGGACCATCGCCGGCTATGCAATCTTTGCGGGCGTGTTGCTGATCATGCTGGCCTTCCGGGTGCGGAAGTTCAAACGGCCGGCCTGAACCGGCACTGGAACCAAGCAGCGCGAGCCACGTTCAAAGGGCACGGTAAAAGCGCCCTCAAGAACGCGAAGCCCCTGATCAATGCCCCGGATCGCCAAGGTGACCGGGGCATTTTCTTGCCGCGGTATACTTGCGGACAAGGTAGATGGCGGGCGCCTCGAGCTTTCGCTGAGCCGCCCGCCAACCCCGTCAGGTGTGGACGCAAGATCAGGGCGGCGGCCTGATAGCGGAACGTTCCTGCAATTTCGCTGACAAAGCCAGAGGCGTCGCCGCGCCGACGCCTGGTGGCCTGCCGATACCTACTCTGCCGCGCCGGTTCCGCTCATCGGCGCCTCGACCTGCAGGTCCTCGCGATAAGGCTTGGCGGACGGTGGGAGGTCCTTGCGCAGGAAGACATCTTCGCCCTTGAGCTGACGCAGCCAGATCGGGATCATCTCCCGATAACCCGCAAGGATTGACGGGGTAGGCGGGGGCAGGTCGTGCTTGATGGCTTCGTGCAGCCTCTCGAGCGCGTGGTAGGGCACGACCGGGAACATGTGGTGTTCGACGTGATAGTTCATGTCCGAATAGAGGAAGCGGCTGATCGGGTTCATCAGCACGGTCCTGGTGTTCAGCCGATGGTCGGTGACGTCTTCGGCCAGCGCGCCATGCTGCAACAGCCCCACCATCACCATGTGCCAGCAGCCGTAGAGGCGGGGTAGCCCGACCAGCATGAACGGCAGGATCGACTGCATGGCGATCGCGGTGATGCCGGTCGCGGCGTAGATCACCACCCAGATCCGCGCCACCCGAACCACCTTGGGCCACTCGCCCTTGGGAATGAAGCTCTTCTCGGCGTCGCTGACATTGCCGGCAGCGTTCCGTACCATGTCGCCCAGCGCGTACCAGACGTCGACAATGCCGACGAAACTCAGGATCACCCGGGCCAGCACCGGCGGTCGCATCACCGCGATCTCGACGTCGCGGCCGACGATGATGGTGTCGGCGTGGTGGCGAGCGTGGCTCCATTTCCAGGTCGTCGGGTTACGGATCAGCATGAAGCAGGCGATCTGGTAGATCACCTTGTTCATCCACGCTGTCTTGAACGCCGTGCCGTGCCCGCATTCATGCCAGCGGCTGTCGCTGGCCGAACCATAGAGCACGCCATAAACCAAGAAGCACGGCACGCACCACCAGGTGCCCCAGGACGCGATGCCGCCAATGCCGGTGACCAGCAGCAGGCCAAGCCAGATCAGGTTGTCGCGTATCGCCGGGCCATCGGAGCGTTGCATGAGTTCTTTCATGACGGCGCGTGGCACCTCAGTGTGATACCACTCGGCTGCCGCGAGGCCGCGCTCGATGGCGCGCTGCGCCTCGGGCCCGGTGATGCTGTAGTCGCGCTTCGTGATCATCGGCCCCCTCCGATGTGTCCTTACGGCCTGACAGGACCCTGCCCGGCGCCAGTGGCGCCAATGGTGGCGGCGATGCTGTCGAGGTCGGCGGCGTCGAGTTCGATGGTCGCTGCATCGATCCAGCCATCGACCTGGGCCGGTGATCGGGCGCCGACAATCGCGGCGCTCAGCCCAGGCCAGGCTAGCACCCAGGTGAGGGCGATGGTTGAGATCGAAGTGCCGTGCTTGTCGGCAACCGGCTTCAATGCCGCCGCGAGGGCAAGATTGCGGTCGAGCCGCTCGCCGGTGAACTCCGGGTTGGTCTTCCGCCAGTCGTTGTCGGCCAGGGTCGCGGCGCGCTCCCGGGTGAAGCTGCCGGTGAGCAGGCCCGCCTGCATCGGGCTGTAGCAGATGACGCCGGTGCCATGCGCCGCGCACCACGGCAGGATCGCCTCCGCGGTCTCCCGCTTGATCATCGAGAACGGCGGCTGCAGCGTTTCCACATGCCCCATCGCTTCGGCTCGCGCCAGTTGCTCGGCATTGTGGTTCGAGAGCCCGATATGCCGAACCTTGCCCTCGGACTTCAGCTCGAGCATCGTCCCCCAATAGTCCTCGAGCGGCACGTCGTCGGCCGGCCAGTGCACCTGGTAGAGATCGATGGCCTCGACCTGCAGGCGTTTGAGCGAGTTCTCGAGTTCGTTGCGGAGGCTCGCCTTGTTGGCGAGGCGGCGCGGGTTCTGCCCGTTGGCGTCGCGGATCACCCCGCCTTTGGTGAAGACGAACGGCCGCCGATCGGCCGGCAGCGCTTTCAGCGTCTGGCCGATCACCTCCTCGGAATGGCCGACGCCGTAGGCCGCAGCAGTATCGATCCAGTTGATGCCCAGGTCGATGGCGTGGCGGATGGCAGCGTCGGAATCAGCGTCATCCTGCGGGCCCCACATATTGCCGCCCATCGCCCAGGCGCCGACGCCAAGGCGGGTGATCTCCATGCCGGTCTTGCCGAAAGCGCGGGTGGGCAGCGACGTTTTCATGTTTGTTTGTCCTCCATCGGTAACTGCCATACCAGCATCTCCTCCCGGATCGGACAACCCAGCCTTGCGACCAATGCCCCGCTCGCGACCCGGCGGGCAGACGTCCAGCATATTGCATCCCGACATCCCCCTTGCGCCGAACCGTAACGTACGGTACGGTCGCGCCATTGATGTCGAGGTGTCCGGTTCGCGGGGTGCGGATCGTCACCTCGCGGGGCCTTGGGTGTCGTCGTGGCGTCTGCCGTTGCCAATAGCGAAGAGGTGTTCACGCCGCGCCAGCAGCAGGTGCTGACGGCGGCGCTGGATCTGCTCGTCGAGCAGGGCGATCGGCTGACCATGACCTCGGTGGCGCGCCGCGCCTCGTGCTCCAAGGAAACGCTCTACAAGTGGTTCGGCGACCGCGACGGGCTGCTCACCGCGACGGTGCAGTGGCAGGCCGCCAAGGTGAAGGCGCCGCAGGTCGATCGCTGGCGGCTTGATTCCGCCTCACTGCGCCAGAGCATCGAGCAGTTCGCTCGAGACCTGCTGGGCACCATCGTCGGCGATGTCTCGGTGACGCTCAACCGTCTCGCCATCGGCCATGCCGGCGCCGAAAAGCATGGGCTCGGGGCCATCGTCCTCGAGAACGGTCCGCTCGCTATCCGCAAGCGCCTGAAGCCGGTGCTGGAAGCGGGCAGGGAGGCGCGGCTGTTGCGCTTCGACAGCTCCGAGGAAGCCTATCGCAGCTTCTTCGGCCTTGTCGTGCGCGACGCGCAGATCCGCCTGCTGCTCGGCGAAACCTTCACTCCTGCCGAAGCCGAGATCGCGCGCGACGCGGCCCGGGCGACGGAACAGTTTCTTGCCATCTACGCGGTCCACCCGGCCGCCTGAGTTCAAATCGGCCGCACCGGCCCAACGCACCAAGAGGAGACTTCCATGCGCGTCTATTATGATCGGGATGCCGATCTCAACATCATCAAAGGGAAGAAGGTCGCGATCGTCGGCTACGGCTCGCAGGGCCATGCGCACACGCTGAACCTCCGCGATTCCGGGGTGAAGGACATCGTGGTGGCGCTGCGTCCGGGCTCGCCGTCGGCCAAGAAGGCCGAGGGCGAAGGCCTCAAGGTGATGTCCGTCGCCGATGCCGCCAAGTGGGCCGACGTCCTGATGATGCTGACCCCCGACGAACTGCAGGCCGACATCTACAAGAAGGACATCGAGCCCAATATTCGTGACGGCGCCGCCATCGCCTTCGCGCACGGCCTCAATGTGCACTTCAACCTGATCGAGCCCAAGGCGACCGTCGACGTGATCATGATCGCGCCGAAGGGCCCGGGCCACACCGTGCGTGGCGAATACCAGAAGGGCGGCGGCGTGCCGTGCCTGATCGCCGTCCACCAGGACGCCTCGGGCAATGCCCACGACATCGCCCTGGCTTACGCCTCGGGCGTCGGCGGCGGCCGCTCGGGCGTCATCGAAACCAACTTCCGCGAGGAATGCGAGACCGATCTGTTCGGTGAGCAGGTGGTGCTCTGCGGTGGCCTGGTCGAGCTCATCCGCGCCGGCTTCGAGACGCTGGTGGAAGCCGGCTACGCTCCGGAAATGGCCTATTTCGAGTGCCTGCACGAAGTGAAGCTGATCGTCGACCTGATCTACCAGGGCGGCATCGCCAACATGAACTACTCGATCTCGAACACTGCAGAGTGGGGCGAGTATGTCTCGGGCCCGCGCATCATCACCTCGGAGACCAAGGCCGAGATGAAGCGGGTGCTCAAGGACATTCAGTCCGGCAAGTTCACCTCCGAGTGGATGCAGGAATACAAGGGCGGCGCCTCGCGCTTCAAGGCGACCCGTCGCCTCGCCGACGAGCACCAGATCGAGGAAGTCGGCGAGAAGCTCCGCGGCATGATGCCGTGGATCAAGGCCGGCGCCCTCGTGGACAAGGCCAAGAACTAAGCGGGGCCTTGCTCCACGCTTGATCTGATGCGCGCTGGCGCGCCGCCGTGACCAAGGCCGGCGCGCTGGTCGACAAGGCCAAGAACTAATCCAAAGATCCTTCGCAGGATGTATGCGCAGAGGGGCCTCCGGGCCCCTTTGTCGTTTCTGGTCATCACCGTCGGGGAGCACAGGTTGCTCCAACGACTCGATGTCATCCCAGCGAAAGCTGGGACCCAACTCACAGCCCGTGCCAGCGGAGAAATGGGTCCCAGCTTTCGCTGGGATGACATCCGGTGGGTAGGCGAAACGGTTGGCCCACCGCGTTAGCGCGATGCGGCCCTATTGGATCTACCGGCTGGTGTCCGTGGCCATCCTAATGGCGAGGAAGCCGAGCACCGTGCCCATCAGCCAGCGCTGCAGCCGGGCCCACAACGGTCGTCCGGTGAGGAACAGTGCCACCGTCCCCGCCGTGATGATGAGGATGGCATTGACCGTCATGCTCACGGCAATCTGCGTGGCGCCAAGCACCAAGGTCTGGCCGAGCACATTGCCGGCCGACTTGTCGATGAACTGCGGCAGCAGCGACAGATAGAGCGCCGCGACCTTGGGGTTCAACAGGCTGGTGAACAGGCCCATCGCATAGAGTCGCTTCGGCGAATCCGGCGCCAGCGTCCTGAGTTCGAACGGCGAATGGCCGCCGGGGCGCAGCGCATTCCAGGCCAGCCAGCCGAGGTAGAGCGCTCCGGCGATGCGGATCGCGTCATAGGCGAAGGGCACCGCGAACAGCAGCGCGGTGAGGCCGAGCGCCGCCGCCAGCATGTAGACGATAAAGCCGGTGGCAACCCCGAGCAGCGAGATCAGCCCGGCGGCACGACCCTGCGCAATCGAGCGGGAGACCAGGTAGGCCATGTTGGGGCCGGGGGCGATCACCATAGCGAAGGCGACGCCGGCGAAGGCGAGAAGGGTGGTGAGCGCGGGCACGGCGGATCCCCGGTTGGCTGCACACCTGCATGCCACGCGCCATGAACTTCCGCCAGTGACGCCTACGTTTTGCTGTCGCCCTTCTCGATTCGCTCGCGGGTGAGCATTTCAAGCAGGCCAACCAGCCGGGTGATGTCTTCCTGGCGGAGCAGGTCGATCTTTTCGTGCAGGGCCTCGATGTCGAGTTCGGCGCGCAGGTTCACATCGTAATCGAGCTGCGCCTTCTGACGGTCGATGTCGGACTGGCGGTTCTGCGCCATCATCAGGATCGGGGCGGTGAAGGCGGCCTGGAAGCTCAGCACCAGGTTGAGCAGGATGAAGGGGTAAGGGTCCCAGTGCTGCACCCAGGCGACGACGTTGAACACGATCCACAGCACCAGCACCGCCGATTGCACGATGATGAAGCGCCACGATCCGACAAGCGCCGCGATCTGGTCGGCGAGGTACTCGCCATAAGTGCGGGGGAGGCTGATCGGCTTGGCCTGTCGCAGCGTGAATCGCCGCGCCGTCTCGGTGTTGTCGTGGTGGGGTTTGGTTTCGCTCATTGCCGCCTCTTGCTGGCCATGCCATGCGGCGGTTCTATCAGGTCTGGCGGTCGGCGCGGGATCGGATCCGGTGAGCCCCGAATCAAAAAGGGCCCCGATCATCTCGGGGCCCTTCAGCTTGGGATATCGCCTACCGCGAGGTCACTCATGGCCGCGGGAAGGCGTGCTGTGGTGGCGGCCGGCGCGCATCGCGGCGAGGTCGCCACGAGTGAGGCCGATATCACGCAGCAGATGGTCGTCGAACTTCATCAGGTCGGTGAAGACCCGCTTGCGTTCTGCACGACGGAACATGGACGTCAGGCTGAAAGCCATTTGGTCATCTCGTCAGTTTGGGTGGTGCCGGGATCGGCGGAGTGGGCTTATGCCCGTGGATCGATGAATGCCTGATGAACCGTTTGGCCCTTAGCGGGGCTTGCGGCCGAACCAGGTCTTCTGCTTCCTGAGCTCTGCGCGCGTCAGCCCGATATCGGCCAGCAGGCGGTCTTCGATCTGCTGGTTGGGCGTACGGGCACGCAGGTGGTCGGACAGCAGCAACAGTTCGGGGATCATGTTCGATTCCTTGGTTTGATAGCCGGCTCGTCCGGCGTTGGGGCGCTCAATGACCGAGGCCGGTTGAACCGGTTCTGAACGAGGAATTCAGGGAGAGACCAATGACTGAGATCGCGTCGCCGGCATTCCCGGTCGAGGGAGGCTGCATCTGCGGCGCGGTGCGCTACCGCATCACCGGCGCGCCGCTTGCCGTCTACAACTGCCACTGCCGCGACTGCCAGCGCCTGAGCGGCGCCACGCACTCGATGTCGATGCCGATCGCCCGCGACCGGCTGCAGCATCTGCGGGGCGAACTCGTTGCCTACGACAAGCCGGCCGACAGCGGCAGGACCGTGCGCATGCTGGCCTGCGCCCGCTGCGGCACCAAGCTCTGGAACGAGCCGCTCGCCTCGCCGGCGCTCTTCGTGGTCAAGCCCGGCACGCTCGACGACCCGAGCTGGGCCGTCCCCATCGGCAATATCTGGACCGCCAGCCGCCTGCCATGGGCGGTGATCGATGAGGCGCAGGTCAATTTCCCTGGCCAGCCGCCCGACCGCCAACCGCTCTATGACGCCTGGAGCGCGGCGACGACCTGATGCGGTCCACCGCAATTTGCCGGAAGAAATCGCCGCGCTGGCGGAGGGAGCGGCGCACCGTGTCGTGCTAGCAGGTGGACGAAACGCCTGGAGGGGATGATGAGTTTCGACAGTGATATCGCGCTGGTGGCCGAGCAGGAGCGGCAGCTGGTGTTCAGCCGGTTCGACGAGACCACGGCGCTGCAGTTGGGCGAGGATATTCGTGAGCTCGCGGTGGCGGCAAAGGCGGCCCTGGTGATCGACATCCGCTTCTGGAACCGGCCGCTCTACTACTACGCGATGGCCGTCACCGGCCCGGACAATTTCGAGTGGGTCCGGCGCAAGAGTAACTGCGTTCGGCGCTTCAACCGCGCTTCCTACGCGCTGACGCTGCGCCAGCAGCGCGACAATCGCGGCTTCGCACCCGATGACAATGTCGACCCTACCGAGATTGCGGCGCATGGCGGCTCGTTCCCGATCCGCATCGAGGGGGTAAGCGTCGTCGGAACGATCACCGTGTCGGGCGTCCCCGGCAGGCACGATCATGGCTTCGTGGTGACCGCGATCGCAGGGCATCTCGGCATCGATCCAGTGCCACTCATGCTGTCGCACGAGGAACCGACCGCCGACTGACCGGCCGGCTTGCCGGGATGCCGTTGGCCATGCCGCCGCAACCACAGCGACCGTATGGCTACGACAGACGACATCGCAGAATCATCGAGCAAGAACCGGGCTCGAGTTCACCGAGAACGCGGCGTTCTCGATCGGCGTAAGGGTGCGTGAGCGTCCCCCGCGAGAAGCTCGGACTGGTGGCCCCGAATTCGGCACTTGACGATGCGGACTCTGTCCTTGTCGTGGTGCCAATCCGCGCGAAAGACGTCGCTTCGATCGCTGCCTCCGGTCACGCCCCCGATCGTCAAGTGCTCTGCGCCTGAAGCACGGCGACGCTTAGCGCACTCGCAGGAGCCAGCTCTGCTGTTCGCGATGCACGTGCAGCAGCAGCGCCGTGAGGAATAGCGAGATGCCAACGATTTCGAAGGTTTCCTCGGTCACCACGAAGGCGATGTAAGAGGGGGCATCGACACCCTGCGCCTCAAAGATCGGAGCCCCAAGCATCTCCAGCCCAACGGCCCCGAAGACATAGATTGCACCCGACCCGAGAAACAGCAGTTGGGTGCGCCGCGGCAGGCGCAGGATGAACCGCCAGAGCAGAAGCAGGACCACGATCACAGCGGGGATCGCCACGAGGACCCACCCAAAGGTGAACACTCCGCTGGTGTGAAACACGAGCTTCACCTTTTCGATGAGGATCTCGTGAATGCTCGCCGTCTCGTCCATCGACAGGTAGACAAAGCCGAAGGCCAGCAACAGCCAGCCGACCCGTTGCTTGGATCGTTCAGCGCTGGCCTGCTGCGCCTGCAGGAAGAGCATCAGGGCACAAGCGATCAACTGCGTCGACGAGTACCAGACCGGAAGCGTATTCTCCGCATCGAGGCGCAGAATCTTCAGCCCATAAGTGCTGCTGGGCGTTCCCGACGAATAAGCCGCAAGCTCCCGGCCTACGCCCGCTGCAACGACGGCCGCGCTGGCGACCCATATCGCTATCGATGCTGTGATGACTGAAATGCTGACCAGCATGGGCCCTGCCGAGGCAAGAGCGTCGCGAGATCCGGCCTGTTTGCTCCGCCCGTCCATCGCGCCCCTTTGCGACAACTGTCTTCGGGTATTTCAGAGATCATTACGCCGCCGCCTGGCTGCGGTCAAAGGCGACAAGAGGTGCGCTTGCCGCGGTGCCATGCGGTTGGCTATATCGCCCGCAACCACAGGGAGCGGACGATATGGCTACGGCAGACGACATCGCCAAAATCATCGAGCAGGAGCGGGGGCTCGAGTTCACCGAGTTCAACGAGAACGTAGCGTTCTCGATCGGCGCAAGGGTGCGTGAGCGCGCCCTGCGCGAGAAGCTCGGGCTGGTGGTCGACGTCCGCACCTGGGACCGGCAGATGTTCTACGCCGCCATGCCCGGGACCACGGCCGACAATCCGAACTGGGTGCGCCGCAAGATCAACACCGTGCAGCGCCTGCTCAAGTCGAGCTATCGCGTAGCGCTGGAGCAGAACCGCGAGGATCGGCTGTTCGCGCCGAATCGGGCGCTCGACGGTGCTGACTTTGTCCTCGCCGGGGGCGCCTTCCCGATCCGGATGAAAGGCTTCGGCCCCATCGGCTGCGTCACCATTTCGGGCCTCCACGAACGCGACGATCACCAGGTTGGCGTGGACGCCGTGGTCGAAGAACTCGGGCTCGACAAGGCGGCTTTCGCACTCGCCAAGATTTAGTTGGAGGCGTCGCGGGGAGGCGGCTTGACACCGCGGATCGGGCTGCCGCAACTGCTGCCCGGTTGCGGAGCCCGATCATGAAACTCAACTACGTGCTGCTTGATGTTTTCACCACCGAGCGGCTGCAGGGCAATCCCCTGGCCGTCGTGCTCAAGGCCGACGGGCTGCTCGACGATCGGATGCAGGCGATCGCCGCCGAGTTCAATCTGTCCGAGACGGTGTTCATCCAGAAGGCGCAGTCGGAGCGCCACACGGCGGCCGTGCGTATCTTCACGCCGACCGTGGAGCTCCCCTTCGCTGGTCACCCGACAGTGGGCGCCGCCGTGGTGCTAGGATTACAGAATCGAAGCACTGCCGTGCGGCTCGAGGAGCAGGTCGGCGTCATCACCTGCGTGATCGAGCGCGTCGAAAAGGATGTCGGGCTCGCCCGCTTCGCGCTGCCTCGGTTGCCCGAAGAGGTCGGCAAGGTGCCTTCCGTCGAAGCGATAGCCGCCACGCTAGGGCTCCATGCCGACGACATTGGCTGCGGACCTTACCAGCCGGCGCTGTTCTCGGCCGGCGTGCCCTATTACCTGCTGCCGGTCCGCGACGCGGCGGCCCTGAAGCGCATTCGCCTCGAGCGACGCGGCTGGGACGTGAACTATCCTGAGGGGCATGGCTCGATCTACGTCTTCACCCAGACGCCGGAAGAGCATGGCAACGACTTCGCCGCGCGCATGTTCTCGCCCGGCATGGGCCAGGTCGAAGACCCCGCGACCGGCTCGGCTGCCGCCGCGCTCATTGGCCTTCTCGCCCGTCACACCGATAACGGCCAGCACGAGTTCCGCCTGCGGCAGGGATACGAGATGGGCCGTCCCAGCCTCATCACACTGCAGCTGCGCAAGGATGGCGACAGGCTCACCCATGGCGGCATCGGCGGCCACGCGGTGATCGTCGGCGAAGGGACGCTCAACCTGGGGGACTAGTGCTTTCAAATATCAACTGACAGACTTGCAATTCTGTCAGTCGTCATCCACATGAGCAGTCTCACCACAAGGAGACTGGTCATGGATCATCGCACGCTTGGAACATCGGGCCCCGTCGTTTCCGCCCTCGGCCTGGGCGCCATGGGGATGTCGGGCGCCTACGGGCCGTCCGATCGCAGCGAGAGTATTGCCACCGTGCATGCCGCGCTCGAGGCCGGCGTCACCCTGATCGACACCGGCGATTTCTACGGCATGGGGCACAACGAGATGCTGCTCGGCGAAGCCTTGCGGGGGCGGCGCGACAACGCCGTGCTCAGCGTCAAGTTCGGCGCGCAGCGCGGGCCAAACGGGCAGTGGTTCGGCTTCGACGGGCGGCCGGCAGCCGTCAAGACCGCGCTCGCCTACACGCTCGAGCGCCTCGGCGTCGATCACATCGACATTTACCGGCCGGCGCGGCTCGATCCGAACGTGCCGATCGAGGAAACGGTCGGCGCCATCAAGGACATGATCGACGCCGGCTATGTTCGCCACCTCGGTCTCTCCGAGGTCGGGCCCGAGACCATCCGCCGCGCCAATGCGGTGCATCCGGTGGTTGACCTGCAGATCGAGTATTCGCTGATCTCGCGCAGTATCGAGCGGGCGATCCTGCCGGTGACGCGCGAACTGGGCATCGGCGTCACCGCCTATGGCGTGCTGTCGCGTGGCCTGATCAGCGGTCACTGGAGCAAGGACGGTCTCGTCGCCGGGGATTTCCGCGGTCACAGCCCGCGGTTCAGCGCCGAGAATGTTGATCACAACCTGCAACTGGTCGACAAGCTGCGCGATATCGCAGCCGGCAAGGGCATCAGCGTCGCACAACTGGCGATCGCCTGGGTGCTGGCGCAGGGCAGGGACATCGTCCCGGTTATCGGCGCACGGCGCCGGGATCGGTTGACCGAGGCGCTGGGCGCGCTCGATGTGGTGTTGACGCAGGCCGATCTGTCCGCCATCGAAGGAGCGGTGCCACCGAATGCCGCGCGCGGCGAGCGCTACCTGCCGGCGCAGATGGCAATGCTCGACAGTGAGCGAACTGGAGCCTGATGAACGAGGTCTTGACCCGCGAACGAATTCTCGAGGCGGCGGAACAGGTGTTTCGCCGCTTTGGTCCGCATAAGACCACGGTGGTCGATGTGGCGCGGTTGCTCGGGGTCAGTCACGGCAGCGTTTACCGGCATTTCGACAGCAAGATTGCGCTGCGCGACGCGGTGGTCGAGGGCTGGTTGAAGCGCACGTCGGATCCCCTGGCGGCGATCGCGACCTCCGGGGAAGCGCCAGCGAAGCGGCTGCGCCTGTGGTTCAGCACGCTGCTCAAGCTGAAGCGCGAGAAGGTAAAGGGCGATCCGGAGCTGTTCTCGGTATCGCGCACCATCTTCGCCGAGGCGCGCGAGGTGGTGGCCCGGCATGTCGACACTCTCGTCGGCCAGCTGGAGATCATCATTGGGGACGGCATCGCCAGCGGCGACTTCCGGCCGGTCGACCCGCGGGCCACAGCGCAGGCGATGTTCGACGCCACCGCCCGCTTCCACGACCCGGCGCACGGCGCCGAGTGGAGCGCGCCCGATGTCGATGCCGGCTTCGACCGCGTCTATGCGCTGGTGACAGCCGGCATAATGGCATAGACCCCGGACCACGCCACGCCTTCACAATTCATCCGCGTCACGTGCCGACGCTAGTGCGACGCACCCAACTCAGCTAGCCTCCCCGCGGGCATTTGGAGGGCTAAGCCGTGTACGTTGTCACGCTTCTGATTTTCTTCATCCACATCATCGCGTTCATCGCCGGCGGCGCCAATCTGGTGCTGATGCCGATCGTCGGCGCCAAGCTGCCGACCGCCACGCCGGAGCAGCGCGGCCTGCTGTTCTCGATCATCGAAGGATTCGCCAAGGTCGGTAAATACGCCTTTGCGACGCTGCTGATCACCGGCATCCTGACACTGTGGCTCAAGTGGAACTGGGTCGTTCCCAACGCCTGGTTCTGGGTCAAGATGCTAGGCATCCTCGGGATGATCGTGTTCATCAGCCTCAACGAGGTGAACCGCAAGAAGGCCATCGCGGGCGATGCCGAAGCGGCCAAGCGCGCCAAGATGTTCGGCCAGCTGACCGGGGTCTCCTTCCTCGTCGTGGTCTTCTCCGCCGTGTTCGCCTTCAACTGAAGTCCCCCTGCAACTGAGGTCAGCTTGGACGTCGCCTTTTCGCTTCTGCTCATCGCCCATCTTGTCGGTCTCATGCTGGTAGCGGCGGCGTTCCTGCCGCTGCTGGGGATGATGGGGCAGGGCGGGGCGGCGCCCCAGACCAACCGGCTGCTCACCCGCTTCGGGCATTACGGCATCATCGTGCTGCTGCTCAGTGGGCCGTTGATGATCTGGGTCCGCTACGGCAGCCTCGACGGCGTCAGCCACTGGTTCTGGGCCAAGATGGCCTTCGTGCTGCTGCTCGCCGCAGGCGTCGTCCTCTCGGCGGTCTCGGCGCGCAAGATGCGCGCCGGCGATGCGGCGGCGACAGCGCGGGTGCGGCTCGGCCGGATTATCGCCGTGGTGTCGCTACTGGCGATCGTGGTGTTCGCCGTCCTGGCGTTCAACTGATGCCGCGGCTCGACCATATCAATATCGACGTGTCGGACGGCGCGCGGATGGTGCGGTTCTTCGCCGAGGTGCTTGGTGCCGAGGATGGCTTTCGTCCGCCATTCGATTTTCCCGGCCACTGGATCTATGTCGATGGCCATCCCGCCATCCATCTGAACATTGTGGCGAGACAGAGCGATTTCCCGCGCGGCATGGTCAATCACGTGGCCTTCGGGGTCTACGGGTTCGAGCCGACCAAAGCGCGGATCGAGGCGGCAGGGTGGCCGTACCGGATCACCGGCATCCCCGATTCGGAGATCGGGCAGTTCTTCGTCGAAGGTCCGGAAGGGCTGCTGATCGAGGTGCAGTTTCGCCGCGAGCGACCCGCGCGCGGCTAGGGCCGCTTCACCTTCCGTTAGCCGCCGCTGCGCAAAGGCTTGCGCAAGCGGCGGAATTCGCGCAGTATTTGCGCCGTAGCAAGTTTTGGTCTGATGAATGCAGCGCAACCGCGCCATTGCCATAGCCGCCGCCCAGCAGAAGGCTCGTGAGAGCCGGCTGATGATTGCGGCCGCTCTGCTGCTGCTTCCGGCCGCCCTGCTTCTCCTTCTTATCAGCCCCTGATAACCGACAGCTCGTCTAGCGAGCGGGTGGTCAGGGGAGCGCGCAGGTTAACCGAACAACGATTTGTCCGGTCGCGACGGTTTTCGAACCCCGGCCGTTTGATAGGAAAACAGCAATGAGCACCCAGGCAGCGGCAGCGAGCAACAAAGACCGCGTCTTCATCTTCGATACGACGTTGCGCGACGGCGAGCAGAGCCCCGGCGCGACGATGACCTTGGAGGAAAAGCTCCAGGTCGCCGAGGCTCTCGACGAAATGGGCGTCGACATCATCGAAGCCGGTTTCCCCATTGCCAGTAATGGTGATTTCGAAGCTGTGGTGGCCGTTGCCAAGCAGGTGWAGAWCTCGGTGGTCGCCGGCCTCGCCCGCGCCATCCCGGGTGACATCGCCCGCGCCGGCGAGGCGGTACGCCACGCCAGGCAGGGCCGCATCCACACCTTCGTTTCCACCTCGCCGATCCATCTGGCCCACCAGATGAAGAAGACCGAAGAGCAGGTGCTGGAGATCATCTCGGCCACCGTGGCGCAGGCCCGCAACCTCATCGACAATGTCGAGTGGAGCGCGATGGACGCCACCCGTACGCCGATCGACTACCTGGCGCGCTGCGTCGAGCTCGCCATCAAGGCCGGCGCCACCACCATCAATCTGCCCGACACGGTTGGCTACGCCATTCCGGCTGAGCACGAGGCGATGTTCCGCTCGATCATCGAGCGCGTCCCTGGCGCCGATAAAGTGATCTTCTCCGCCCATTGTCACAACGATCTCGGCCTCGCCGTCGCCAACTCGCTGGCCGCGGTGCGCGGCGGCGCCCGCCAGATCGAATGCACCATCAACGGTTTGGGCGAGCGCGCCGGCAACGCCGCGCTCGAAGAAGTGGTGATGGCGCTGCGTACCCGCGGCGACGCCATGCCCTATGACACCGAGATCGACTCGACCCATTTGAGCCGCGCCAGCAAGGTGGTCTCGGCGGCCGCCAACTTCCCGGTGCAGTACAACAAGGCGATCGTCGGCAAGAACGCCTTCGCGCATGAAAGCGGCATCCACCAGGACGGTATGCTGAAGAACGCCCAGACCTACGAGATCATGACGCCGGCCTCGGTCGGCATCAAGGAAACCACCCTGGTGATGGGCAAGCACTCGGGTCGCGCCGCCTTCAAGGACAAGTTGAAGGAATTGGGCTACGACCTTGGCGATAATGCCTTCCAGGAGGCATTTGTCCGCTTCAAGGATCTCGCTGACCGCAAGAAGCACGTCTATGACGCCGACATCGTGGCGCTGGTCGATGACGAGGCCGGCTCGGTCGGTGATCGGATCAAGCTGGTCGACATGGAGGTGATCTCCAAGACCGGCGGCGTGCACCATTGCGACCTCGTCATCACCATTGACGGCGTCGAGGTGAAGGCCTCGTTCGACGGTACTGGCTCAGTGGATGCGATCTTCAACGCCATCAAGCAGGCGGTCGGCAAGGACCCGCACCTGGTGCTCTACGCCATCGATGGCGTGACCGGCGGCACCGACGCGCAGGCGAGCGCCCACGTGCGCCTCGAAATGAACGGCCGCATCGTCTCCGGCAACGCCGCCGAGCCCGACACCCTCGTGGCTTCGGCCCGCGCCTACATCAACGCCTATAACCGCCTGCTGCTCGAACGCGGCGCCGCGGCGCAGGGGGCCACCGAGGCTGCCGCCGCGAGCTGATCCGAGCTGCAGTCGACACTTTCCGAGCCGCCCCTCCGGGCGGCTCCTTCTGATGGTGCGCCAGGCGCCGCCGTCGGGCTGCCCCTTCTGATGGGCTAGGGGAGCGACCAATGACCTACGAATTGCGCGAGCTGGCTTCACCCGAGGATTGGGAGGCGATGCATCGGATCCGGCTCGAAGTGCTGTTCACTGCGGAGCGTCACCCGGGCCTCGTCTATGACCGGGCGCACCCGCACGATACGGAGCCGACGCACAGCAAGTTCGTGCTCATGCATGACGGTGTGCCGATCGGCACCACCCGGCTCGATCCGCGCGGCGAAGGCGGTATCGTCCGGCTGGTCGCCATCGTGCCACCGTTGCAGCGGCAGGGCCACGGCTCGGTACTGGAAACCTTGCTCATCGACTACGCCAGGGCGCGCGGCATGAAGCGGCTGTGGCTCAATGCTGCTCGCGACGCCGTCGGCTTCTACGAGAAGCTCGGTTGGACAGCTGAGGTGTGGGACGAGGTGGAGCTCGCGACCTTCGCCCACAATTGCGTGCAGATGACTAAGCCGATTTGACGCGATGCAGCTTCCCAGCTCGGAGGCGCGCGCAATCCATGACCGCCGACGTTTCGGCGTTTCACTGCAACGGTGAAGCGCTCTAGGCTGCGCCCGAGTCGAATGGCTGGAGCATTCATGCTGCGAGAACTGAAGGGCGGGCTCACCGCCTTGGCCCTGGTGGTTGCTGGCGTGCTGTTCGCAGTGAGCGTCGACCTGGGCATTCCCGGGCAGGCCCTGCTGCAGTCGTTGCGCTTCCACATCGCTGCAGCGCTGCTCGGCCTGGTGGTGCTGCTGTTCGTCGCTGGCGCCTGGCGCCGCGCCTGGGTGTTCGTGTTCGTCTTCGCGATCAGCGTCGGGCAGGGCGCGGCGATCATCTACCATCAGCAGGAGGCGCGCATTGCGCTTGCCGCTACCCCGGGCAAGCCGCTGCTCAAGCTGCTGAGCTTCAACCTGCTGTCGGGCAACCAGAACGGCGAGAACATCGCCCGGTTCATCGCCGGCTCGGGCGCTGATGTGGCCGTCCTGATGGAGGCGGCACCGATCGCCAGCCATGTCGGCATCCTGCGTCAGGTCTATCCGTACTACGCCGGCTGCGATGATGGCTCGCGCTGCGGCGGCGTGGTGCTCCTCTCGCGCACGCCGCTCGCCGACATCACCGTGCAGTCGATGAGTGGGGCGTGGCAGAATCGCCTGGTAACCGCCAGCACGACGATCGACGGGCAGAAGCTCAACATCGTCGCGGCACACCTGGTGAAGCCCTATTTCGACGACTTTGCCGCCGAGGAGTTTGCCAAACTCGGCGCCGTCATCGGTCGGCTCGATGGTCCATTGGTGCTGGCCGGCGATTTCAATGCTGCGGCCTGGTCCGCCAGTATCGACGGGCTGGTGCAGCGGCGAAACCTCGCGCCCGGGCCGTCCTACCCCGCCACCTGGCCGGTTCGGCTCGGTCCGCTGGGCGTCCCGATCGACAATGTTTTCACCCGCGCGCCATTGGTCATCAGCGAAGTGAACGCGCTGGATGACGCCATGGGCTCCAACCACCGTGGGCTGCTGGCGGAAATCAGGCTGACCGGAAGCTAGTTGCCGCAAGGACGCATCATCGTGCGGTGACTTGCCAGATCAGTCATTCGCGTGCATCTCCAAGGCTCAGCTTTGCGGGGGCAGGCATGAAGTGGCGAGACTTTCGGCGCAGCGCGCTCGGGCGGGTGCGACAGGCAGGTCGCTTGGCGCGCTGGTGGCTTTTCGGTCTGCTGGGCTTCGCTCGACCGCCGCGCTTGCGTTTTCGCCCGCCACCGTGGCGGCGTCCCACGCCACTGCCTGCGCAGCCGGCAACCATTACTGTCCCAGTCACCCGCCCCGTGATCTACGGGGATGTGATCCCTGAAAAGTTCGACAGCTTGCCGACCCATGCGAGTGGCGGGGAGCCCGGCATCACGATTGCCGACGATGTTGTGCTTGTACCCGGGCATCTGTTCGTCGACCGTCGAACGGCTGTCGTGTTGCCGCAGAGCCAGGGCGTTATCATCGATCCGAAGGCGCTCAGTGGGCTGAGATCGCGCCCACCCAGAGTGTTTCGGTCTCCTGCTGAGGCAGATGAAGTCTTCGTGGTGGATTGCTACTTCACCGACAACTATGGCCACAACCTGCTCGAGGCTTTGACCCGGCTTATGCTGCTCGAACGGGCTCCCGCCGGCATCGAGATCGCGACCTCCATTCCGAGATCGGCGACAGTCAGCGCGTTATTCGAGGGGTTGGGCGTCGCCCCGTCGCGCGTTCGCTACTATCGCGAGCCGCTGTTCTGTCACCGGGCGTACCTGCCCGACCGGCTTGTCTACCTTGAGCAGTTCATCAACCCGCTGGCGCGCGAGGCGCTCTCGCGGCTGGTCGCGCTTGGAAGCGCCTCCGGGGTCGAGCGCGCCGAACGCATCTTCATATCCCGTTCGCGGATACGTCGGCGTCGTCTCGTAAATGAGGTCGAGATCGAGGCGCTGTTCGAGCGCTATGGCTTTCGCATCGTCCATCCGGAGACGCTGCCGGTTGAAGCCCAGATTGCCTTGTTCAGCGAAGCCAAGATGATTGCCGGGCTAGGTGGGGCCGCTATGCACAGCACCGTGTTCAGTCGTCCCGAAACCAGGATATTGATGGTCAGCTCAAGGGCATGGTTCATGCGCACCGATGTGCTGATCAACGAGCGCGAGGGCCAGCTTGGCTATGTGTTCGGCGAGCCGGAGGGCGTCGCGAGTGGCCTTGGAGACTGGGATTGGCGCGTCGATCCCGCCGCGGTCGAGGCGGCGATCGTTGCCCATTTCGGGCTCTGAGCCGCGAGCAGCCCGAACAGGTCCTTGGGGTCGTCGAGCTCGGGGATAAGGTCGATGTCGCGGATCTCGGCCCGGCTCAGGTCGCGGGCGTAGCGGAGCGTCGAGAAATCCTCGATGGCGAAGCCGACCGAGTCGAACAGCGTAACCTCGCCGGCCGACCTGCGGCCGGCCGCCTTGCCCGTCAGCACCTGCCACAGTTCGGTGACCGCGAAATCTGCCGGCATCTGCTGGATCTCGCCCTCGACCCGGGTCTGCGGCGTGTACTCGGTGAAGACCGAGGCACCGGCGACGATGTCTGGATGCAGCTCGGTCTTGCCGGGACAGTCGCCGCCAATGGCATTGAGATGCATGCCGGGCACCACATGATCAGGCGTCAGGACCCGGGCCCGTGTTTTGTCGGCAGTGCAGGTCGTGACGATGTCTGCGCCGTCGACGGCCTCAGCGACCGAACCGGCGCGGATGATGCGGAGGCCGCTGGTTGCGAGGTTGAGGCAGAACTTGTCCATCGCTTCGGTGTCGAGGTCGAACACCCGCACCTCCTCGACCCCCAGCAACGCCTTGAAGGCGAGGGCCTGGAATTCTGACTGGGCCCCAGCGCCGATCAGGGCCAGCACCCGGCTGTCGGGTCGAGCCAGGGCGCGCGCCGCGACGGCGGAGGTCGCAGCGGTGCGGAGCGCGGTCAGTATCGTCATTTCCGACACCAGTACCGGGTAACCCGTCGACACATCGGCGAGCACCCCGAAAGCTGTGACCGTCAGCTTGCCGCCCGCCGTGTTGCCGGGATGACCGTTGACGAATTTCATGGCGTAGAGTTCGCCATCGGAGGCCGGCATCAGTTCGATCACGCCGTCGCGGCTGTGGCTGGCGAGGCGAGCCGCTTTCTCAAAACTCTCCCAGCGGCGGAAATCGGCCTCGATGTAACCGGCGAGACCGACAAGGAAGGGCTCGAGGCCGGTATGCCGGAGGAGGCTGCGGATGTCGCTGGTGCCGATGAACTGGGTCATTTGGGCCTCTTACTTTGGGAAGCAGTCAGGCTTCGGTTGAGTGTCAGGTTGTCGCTAAGTCACGAAGCTCTGCCGCCCGCGGCGTGGGCGCCGCTTCACCGAACAGGCGGGCGGCGAGGTCGACCATCAGGTCGGCGCTGCTGCCGTGGCGATCGAGAATGGGGTTGAGCTCGACCAGGTCGAGCGAGCCGACGCGGCCGCTGCGGTGCAGCATGTCCATCACCAACTGACCCTCCGCGAGCGTCAGCCCGCCGGGCACGGTGGTGCCGACACCGGGGGCCAGGCTGGGATCCATGGCATCGACATCGAGCGACAGATGCAGGTGGCCGTTGGCGGCCTCCACACGATCGAGGAAACGACGCAGCGGCGTGGCGACCCCGGCGATCCGGATGGCGTCCATGTCCACCACCTCGACGCCGCGCGCATCGATCAGTTGTGCTTCCTCGCAGTCGAGCGCGCGGGCGCCGAGGATCATGACATTGGCGGGATCGACACGCGCAAACCAGGCATCGTCATTGGCAAAGCCCGGCTCGCCGCAGAGGCGGGCCAGCGACATGCCGTGGATGTTGCCGGTCTCGGTGGTGGCCCAGGTGTTGAAGTCGCCATGGGCGTCGAACCACAAGACGAACAATGGCCGGCCCGCATCGCGGCAATGCCGGGCGACACCTGCGACCGAACCCATCGAGATCGAGTGATCACCACCGAGAAACACCGGCCGCGCCCCGTTCTCGAGGCTGCGGTAGCCGGCCTCGCTGGCGCCCGCGGCCAGCGCCTCAATTTCCGCAGCGGCCGTAAGCCGGCGATCGACATTGATATCGCCGAGGTCGGCTACGGCATAGCCGAGGCTCGCGAGGCGCTCTGCCAGGCCAGCCGCACGCAGGTCGTCCGGTCCGAGAGCGGCGCCGCTGCAGGACGCACCGGCATCGGTCGGCACGCCGACCAAGTCGATACGGTTGCCGGCAGAGGGGCGGCGGGCGCGGGCGTCGTGGAGCATCTCGGTTTCCTCGATTGCGATCTTCCCACTATGTGAGGTCGGAGTGCTGCTGACGAAAAGCCGAAGAAGTGATAAGAATGTGCAGTCCAATGCGCAAAATGGTGGCCAAGGATGACGAATAGTACACCTGGTCTCGATGACCTCGACTACCGCCTGATCGCGCTGCTGCGCACCGACGGGCGGATGCCGGTCGCCAAGCTCGCGGCGCAGCTCAATGTCTCACGCGCTACGGTGACGGCAAGGATGGCGCGGCTGGAGCATTCCGGCGCAATCGCCGGCTACACTGTGGTGGTGCAGGCGCAGGGGCGGGTGGACGCCGTGCGCGCCATCACCATGGTCGAGGTCGACGGCAAGAACTCCGAGCAGATCATCCGCCGCCTCGCCGGTTTCCCCGAGATCCGCGGGCTCTACACCACCAATGGCCGCTGGGACGTGGTGGCCGAGATCGAGACGCCGACATTGCGCGAGTTCGACGAACTGCTGCGCAAGGTTCGCCAGATCGACGGCATCGCCAATACCGAGACGAGCATCCTGTTGGGAGCGCGGAAGGAGCTCGGCTAGATCCTCCCAAAAGCCGTGTCGCCCCGGCTCGCACCGAGGCGACGACAATAAGAGGCTCGGTGCGCGGACCGGCCCTACCTGATCGTCAGCGGCGCCAGCGCACGGCTGAGGCTGGCTTCGCCCATCCCGAAGGTCGTCGCGTTGTAGTTGAGCAGCGTATCCTTGCGCGCCGTATTCAGCAGCTGGTTGGTGATCTGGGTCGGTGTCGCCGTGGTGAACTTGCTGCCCAGGATCGAGGCGTAGCCCGAAATGATCGGCGCGGCGAACGACGTGCCGGCGAGGCCGGTCTTGCTGCTCTCGACCCCGACCACCAGGAAGTGGCTCTGCACCGCTGTGTTGGTGCCGGCCTTGTTCGAGTAGGAGGCGAGGCTGGCGGGCTTTGCCACCGTGCCGTTGCTGGTGAGCGCCCCGACATAGATAGCCGACGGTGCGCCGACCAGCGCAAGGTTGAGGAAGTCCTTGTTGCCGGCTGCGTTGGTTGACCCGATGGCGATGCCATCATTGCCCGCGGCTTTGACCGTTACCGCCCTGCCGTACTTGGCATAACTGATGATCGAGGATTCCTGCGCACTCCATCCCAGCTGGCCGAGGCTGTAGGTGCCCTTGGCATACATGCCGTAGCTGAGGTTGAGCACGTTGAGGCCGCTCGCCAGCGGGACCGTGGTGCCGGAATAAAAGCTCTGCGATTTGATGGTCGCGAGCGGCGCGATCATGCTGGCTTCGAGTCGGGTCCATTCGCCGTGCCGGTAGAGCAGCGACCCGGTTCCGAGGTTGCCGGTGAACTTCGATCCGCTGCTGAAATCGTCGACGATGGTGATGGTGGTCCTCTGGCCTTTGTAGCCCTTGGTCCACGCGTCGGCGATGTCGGGGCTCATCCAGCTCCTGAGCACCGGTGAGGTGGTCTGGGCGCTGGAGGTGGAAACCCCGCCCAACAGGGCAAGGCCGGCGATGGCTGCGATGACGAGAGACTTGAGACGGGAAGTCATGGCGTGCACTCCTGGACGCTAGAAACTGGCGCTGTAGCTGAGCGAAATGTGGAGCCGGTTCGGTTCGGCATGGGCGAGGTACTGCAGCGTCTCCTCCGGGGCGAGGACCGTTGCGGCGAGCCGGCAGTTGACGGTCTGGACGCCGCCGATCTCGCCGTAGTCGCCCTCGCAGGGCTGCTCGTTGAGGTCACCCCAGGCGACCGCGCGCACGGTAAGCGAGAGCACTGAGTTGGCGGCCGGATGAGCCTGGGCGACGAAGCCGATGCGAAGGCTGGGATCGACCGTGTATTTCTCGCCCCGCTCGCCGGTGCTGAAGCCCCAGAGCAGGCCGAAATCATCACCGAACTGGGTCAACAGGTCGACGCGGGTATCCGGCCAGTCGCTGTGATACCAGTCGCCGAACGACACCGGGGTGCCGTCGGCAAGCTCGTAGCCCGACACCCGGCTGTTCACCGAGGCGTCGTACCACCCGTCGGCAAGGCTTGCCGCGGTTGCGGACAGCTCCGAGTCCTGCGCCATATCGATCAGGTGGACGGCGACGCCTTGCTCCTGGGCGAGCGTGGGCGAGGACCATGCCGTGAGCAGCACAAGGGCGAGAAGCAGACCGGCGGCGATGCCGCCCTGCCAGTGTTCCTGCCCGTGCAGGTCGTTTCGCCGATCAACCTCAGGGAGCGTTCTGCCCATGAGATGGCCCCATTATCGAGCCGCCAATAGAACGCAGTTTCGCTAAGGAAGTGTTCGGAACCAGAACTAAATAAGTGTAATCAGCCGGCGTGGCCGAGTGCGTGGGGCAGTTCCGCCGCCACGACATCGAGCTCCTCCGGCCGTCCAGCGCTGATGCGGATGTGGCGGTCGAGCCCCGGCGCCATCGGCTTGCGAACGAACACGCCGCGCGCCTCCAGTGCCTTCAGCACCCGCATGGCATAGTCGCCGTCGCGGCCGCAATCGACGGCGACGAAGTTGGTGGCGGAGGGCACAGCGCTGAGGCCGTTCTCAGCCGCGATGCCGTAGATGCGCTCTCGTCCGCTGGCGACTTTCGCCACCACGCTGGTCAGCCATGCTTGGTCCGCCAGTGCCGCCATCGCTGCCACCTGGCTCAGCCGGGTAACACCGAAGTGGTTGCGCACCTTGTCGAAGGCTTTGATGAAGCTTGCTTCGCCGATGGCGTAGCCGACCCGCATGCCGGCAAGCCCATAGGCCTTGGAGAAGGTGCGGGTGCGGATCAGGTTGGGGCGGGCGATGTCGAGGGCAGGCAGGGTGCCCGCCGGCGCGGTCTCGCAATAGGCCTCGTCGAGCAGGATCAGTGTCTCTTCCGGGACCTCGGCGACGAAGCGTTCGATCTCCGCAGCGCTCCACCAGGTGCCCATCGGATTATCTGGGTTGGAGAGATAGATTACCTTGGCCCGCTCGCGCCGCGCCGCCCTGGCGAGAGCGCCCAGGTCCTCGTGGTGACCGGCATAAGGCACCGCGACGATCCGGCCACCGAACCCGGTCACGTGATAGTTGAAGGTCGGATAGGCGCCGAGCGATGTGACTGCGACATTTCCGGGCTCGGTAATCAGCCGGGCGATCAACCCGTGCAGCCCGTCAATGCCTTCGCCAACTGCGACATTGGCCGCGGGGATGTCGAGATGCGCGGCGAGCGCTGCCTTCAGCTCATGCACCTCCGGATCGCCATACATCCATACCCCACCTGCTGCCGCCGCGATCGCCTCGATCACCTTCGGTGAGGGCCCAAAGCCGCTCTCGTTGGCGCCGACCCGTGCCCGGAACGGCACACCGGTCCGCCGCTCCAGTGCTTCGGGACCGGTGAACGGCACGGTGGAGGGCAGGGACTGGGCAAGGGGGGTAAGGATGGGGCGCATGGTGCGGCGAACTTAGAGCGAGATCAGGAAAAGTTGCAGACTTTTCCGGTTCGATCTCGCGACCAAACAGGGACGTGGAGCTGGAGTGCGATTCGAAGAAGCGCAATCCGGCTCCGTCCTGCCCGGAGCGCGCTGCAACTCCATCCATTCGCACCACGTATCTCAATGGTTACATCGCCAAGCCGCACGTTAGTTTGTGTTGTGCGTGACGCGGGCGCGGGACAATCATCGAGGCAATCAGAACCTTCGGGGTGAACTTTCATGATCAAGAACAAGCTGGCGCTCGCGGTGGCAATCGTGGGTGCGCTGGGGATGACCGGCGCGCAGGGCGCCGAGACGGCGACCGCCATCTTCGCCGGCGGTTGCTTCTGGTCGATCGAGAGCGATTTCGACCATGCGCCGGGCGTCATCTCCACCACCTCGGGCTATATCGGCGGGCACGTCGACAACCCGAGCTACGAGCAGGTGGTCACCGAAACCACCGGGCATCGCGAGGCAGTGAAGATCGTCTATGACCCCAGTGTCACCAGCTACGACAAGCTCGTCGACACCTTCTTCCACCTGATCGATCCGATCGAGACGCGTGGCCAGTTCTGCGATTACGGCGAGAGCTACACCACGGCGATCTACGCCGGCACCGATGCCGAGCTGAAGGTCGCCGAGGCCGGCAAGGAAGCGACTGCCGCAGCGCTCGGCAAGCCCGTGGCGACCATCGTCGCGATGGCCCCGACCTTCTGGCCGGCCGAGGCCTATCACCAGGATTTCTGGAAGGGCAGCGAGATGCTGCAGAACGGCTTAACCCGCGCCCAGCACTACGCCCGCTACCGCGTCGGCTGCGGCAAGAATGGCCAGGTCGAAGCCATCTGGGGCAAGGACGCGTTCAAGGGGCTCGACGGGCACGCGTGAGGCCTGACGTCCAGCGGCACCACAAACGGGGGTCATCCCGCGAAAGCGCATTCGCGCTAAGTTACGGTTGTGCCCCACCCACCGGGTCATTCCCGCGAAAGCGGGAACCTCTGTTTTCTTGGCCTTTGCACGTTCGCAAACGGAGTTCCCCGCTTTCGCGGGGATGACACCGAGCTGCAGAGGCTCGGTTCGCATACCCAACGTCACCCGCTTTCGCGGGGATGACCCGGTGCGTGGACTGACGTAGCACCAGCTCCCTTACGTCAGATCCGGCGTCCGCTCACCAGCGCTCTGTGTATGCGGGTCGGCGGCCAGTTCCACCTGCGCCTGCTCGTCGTCGGCGGTGAGCATCTTGTTGATCGCGAGCTTGGCCTTTTCGGTCAGGTCGCGCAGCGTCGGCAGGTATTCGGGCGTCGGCACCCAGGCGCGCAGCTGCAGCATGATCTTGTCGCCGACAAAACTCTCGACATGCACCGTCGGCGGCGGATCGACCTGCACGCGCTTATCCGAGGTGGCGATCTTCAACATCGTCCGGCGCGCCGCCGCGACATTGATCGAATCCGGCACGGTGATGTTCACGTCGATTCGCCGGCGCGGCTCGCGGCTGTGATTGGTGATCGCCGAGGACCAGAGCTTTTGATTCGGCGTGAAGATGTAGAGCCCGCTGGTCGAGCGGAGCCGCGTGCCGAACAGGCCGATCTCCACCACCACGCCGGCCACCCCATCGCCGACGATGTATTCGCCGATGGCGATGGGCCGCAGCCACACCAGCATGATTCCCGCCGCGATATTGGCGAGGGTGCCTTGCAGCGCCAATGCGATGGCAAGGCCGGCGGCGCCGATCACCGCGTAGATCGAGGTGCTCGAGACGCCGAGGAAACTCAGCGCCGTAACGATCGAGAAGATGATGATGCCGTAGCGGGTGACCTGCGCCAGCAGCGGGGCAAAATTCTTGTCGACGCCATAGGCGCGCGGCAACAGGTTGCGCACCATGCGCGACAGCGTGCGCGCCAGGTACCAGCCGGCGATCAGCACGATGAGCGCGCTTAGGAGGGCCACGGAATTGTCCGCAAGCCACCTGAGCGGCAGAGAGATGGCTTCGGTCGCGTCGGTGGGCAGGTCGTTCATCGGCTCTTCGTGGGCTGTTTCGCTGCGGGCGTTAACTTACCAATCTGGCAAAAGCAGGAAAGTCCACAGCAGCGCGAATAGATGCTGGACAAGGTGGGGGACCCCTGATAGTCAGCCGCTCGGACAGGGTGCGTAGCTCAGATGGTAGAGCAGCTGACTCTTAATCAGCGGGTCCACGGTTCGAGTCCGTGCGCACCCACCAAGTCCTCCTAAAGCTTTGAAATGGCGGCCGGAACAGGCATTGACCTCGTTCTGGGCCCTGGACCGATGCGGCCTTCGCCGTTCGACGTTGAAGCCGCGATCCACGTTGTCGAATCGGTACTCAAGCGCCGCGTTCGGCTGGTGGGGAGCCGGCGATTGCCGGCCTACAAAGCGCCACGGGCGTGAATTGATCTAATGGCGCTCTTCACAAGGCTCGCCGCGCCGCTTACATAGCCCCACCACCCTTGCTCACGGAGATAACCCGGAATGCCCTTCGGCCTTGATGCTTCGGCTTTTGCGGCATTCTTTCAGGTTATCATGATCGATCTGGTGCTCGCTGGCGACAACGCGGTCGTCATCGGGCTCGCGGCAGCCGGGCTGCCGGCCGATCTCCGTCGTAAAGCCATCCTTATCGGCATCATCGCTGCGACGATCCTGCGCATCTGTTTTGCGCTGATCACTACCCAGCTGCTGGCGCTCGGCGGCGGCCTGCTCATCGCGGGCGGTCTGCTCCTGCTCTGGGTATGCTGGAAAATGTATCGCGAGCTGTCGGTCTCGCACGAGGACGAACACAACGCCACCGAGGCGCTGGCGGATGCAGACCTCAACGCCGACGGTACCGTCTCGGGCAAGAAGAAGAAGTCGCTGAAGGCGGCGGTCTGGCAGATCATCATCGCCGACGTCTCGATGTCGCTCGATAACGTGCTGGCGGTGGCCGGCGCGGCGCAGCACCACGAAGTGGCGCTGATCTTCGGCCTCGGCCTCTCGGTGCTGCTGATGGGCGTCGCGGCGACCCTGGTTGCGGGCCTCTTGCACAAGTACCGCTGGATCGCCTGGCTTGGCCTCGTGATCATCCTCTATGTGGCGGTGAAGATGCTGTACGAGGGCGCTGACCAGCTGCTCGGCCACACGCTGCCGATGATCCCGCTGATCAAGGGCGCGCCTCCCGTTCCGGTGGTGCACTAACTCCCACGTAACCACGGCCCGAGTTTCCTCGCATTGCGAGGCGGGCCGTAGGGATTTCCTCACGCGAGAGACGATAGCGTCCGGCAGGTTCTCTGCCGGATTTCGTCCATGTCGCTTGCCGCCCTTTCGCTCAGTCCCGTTGCGCAGTTTGCCGTCCCGTCACGACCGGTCGCTTCCAGCTTCGCCATGAACCTGGTCGAACCGGAAGCCTGGGACGATGCGATCGCCGATTTCGAAGGCGTCTGCCAGGAGCAGCTTGCGACCTTCGCGCGGGCCCGCTGGCCGGGCGTCGCACTCGAGCCGCAGCTGTTCACGCTGGCCGGCGAGGTGGTCGGCGGCTGCCTGATTATGGTGCAGCCGCTGCCACTCGGGCTCGGCTCGATCGCCCTGGCCAAATGGGCGCCGATGCTGCGCCATACCGACACGGCCGACGCCAACGCCATCTACGCCCGCATGGTCGCAGCGCTGTCCGAGGAATATGCGGTCGGTCGCCGGATGATGCTCTCGGTGCTGCCGCGTGCGGCGCTAGGCGCCGCCAACGCCGAATACGAACAGCTGCTTGCCCGCGGTTTTCGTCAGGGCGCCAGGCTGCTGTTCCCGGATCGCTACATCGTCAACCTCAGGCTGAGCGACGCCGAGCAGCGTCAAAGCTTTCACCAGAAATGGCGCTATCACCTCAACAAGGCCGAGAAAGCCGGGCTGAGCTTCGAGCACACCGGAGCTGAACGGCGGGCCGAGTTCGACGCGCTCTACGAGCAGATGGTCGACCGCAAGAAGTTTCCCGACCATTCGGCTTACGGCACCGTGCCGGCGCTGCTGGCGATGGACAACCCGACCTTGAGGCCCGAGCTGTTCTTCGTCAGGCGGGCCGGTGAGATCGTCGCCGGGGCGATCATCTTCAAGGCCGGCGATCGGGCGGTCTACCTCTATGGCGCCACCAGCGCCGCGGCGCTCGAACTGCGCGCCGGCTATTTTCTCCACTGGCACATCATCCGCTGGCTGCGCGACCATACCGCCGCCCGTTGGTACGACCTCGGCGGCACCGATGGCTTCCAGGGGCTGCACCAGTTCAAGAAGGGCATGGTCGGCGAGCGCGGCGTTATCACGCCGGTGCCGCCCGTCGCCAACTATGCCGCGCACTGGTGGCCGCGCCTCGTCGGCGAAGGCGCCTTCGCCGGCCGGGAGATTGCACACGCGCTCGGCCGCTATGTCGATCGGCTGCGGCCTGATCGCGCCAAGCCGGACCAGCGGCGGAGCGCCGAATGAGCCTCCGGCAGCGCCTCGTTTCACAATCGAGCGTGATCTTCGGTGCCCGGCTGTTCGGCGCCGGCGTGATCTTCCTGGCCCAGGCGGCCATCGCCCGCTTCTGGGGCGCCGATATCCTCGGCGAATACCTCCTGATCATCGCCACGGTGAACATCGTCGCTGTGGTGATGCCGCTCGGCTTCGAGACCATCGGCACCTACTTCGCCGCCGAGTATCGCTCGAAGGGTGAGGGCCGGCTGCTGCGTGGCTTCATGCTGCGCGCTTACGGCCACGTCGCGGTGACCTCGCTGGTGCTGCTGTTCCTGGGCTATCCCCTGGCCGGGCTGTTCGGCGAGCCGGGCAGGGTGCTCATCGCCCACTGGCTGCCGGCTTGCCTGATGGCGCTCGCCACCGCCGTGGTCTACTGCAACAGCGCGTTGCTGGTCGGGCTGAAGCGTCCATTCGCCGGCTTCTTCGCCGACACCATCTTTCGCCCGCTGCTCATCGTCCTCTGCTTCGCGCTCGCCGCGATGGCGGGCAATGCGGAAGCGAAGTTCGCCGAGTTGATCTGGCTCCTCGCCATCGGTTTTGCCGTGATTGCCGCCGCCCAGTTCGCCTGGGTGCTGCGCGCTGTCCGGCAGGTGCCTGAAGCTATGGCCGCTACTGCAGCCGAGCAGAAGCGCTGGTGGCGCTTCGCGCTGCCATGGGTGGTCATCGCGCTCGCCACCGACTTCTTCTTCGACATCGACCTCTTGCTCCTGTCCCACTTCCTCGATCGCGAAAGCCTCGCGGTGTTCGGCGTCTGCACCCGGGTGTTCTCGTTGGTGGCATTCGGCGTCTCGGCCGTATACGCGGTGACACTGCCCGAGATGTTCGAGCGCAACGCCGCAGCCGACCGGGCGGGCTTCATGAAGCAGATCGGTGAGGCCAACCTCGTCGCCTGCGCCATTTCGGTGGCACTGTTCGCCATCGTGGTGCTGACCGGGCCGTTGCTGCTGATGCTGTTCGGGCCGGAGTTCCAGGTCGGCGTCGTGCCGCTCGCCGTGCTCTGTCTCGCCCTCTGCGTGCGTTCACTGTTCGGCCCCGCGGCGCTGGTGCTGTCGATCCACGACCGGCCCTACGCGACGCTGCCGGCCATCGGGCTCGGCATGGGTGTGCTGGTTGGGGCTAATATCCTGCTGGTGCCGGCGCATGGGCTGATGGGTGCTGCGGTGGCAGCGCTGGCGGCCCAGACCTTCTGGTCGGCGGCGATGTGGCTGACGGCGAAGCGGATGGCCGGGATCGACGTTTCGATAGGCCCGCGGCTCCAGGAGCTCCTGGCGGCCCGGCGGGTGAAGGACGTCTAGCGTTTGTGGGCGTTTGGCCGCGCCCTCACCGCCCCAGCAGCATATCCACCCGCGCCTTGAACCTGGCGATGCGGCCCATGCTCATCCCCGAGTCATAGTCCTCGGTGACCTTGGTGTAGAACTTCTCCATCACCACGTAATCCTGCCCGAATATCTGCTGGCGCAGCAGCGCCGCCTGCTCGTAGCCGTAACGGCGGAGCAGGGCGAGGGCGACTTCGTTCTCCGGCCGTACCCAGGTGAAGGCCTTGTGGAACTTGCCGTTGTCCCAGTGTTCGTCGAACACCCGCATACCGTAAATACCGAGCCGGCTCTGCCGGTGCGACGGAAAGATCCAGCTCCAGTAGCGGAAGATCGAGCCGGTCTCCGGCCCGGAAACGAGACCGCCGCCGGGCACGCCGTCCTGCGTCAGGATGATGACGTGGAAGGGGTCGACGCGCTGCAGCGCCCGCAGGAACCCCTTGGTCAGGCGGCTCTTCTCGTGCTCTTTGAAGCGTTCCGAATAGTGCGGCGACTCGTCGATCACCGCCATCAGCTCGGCATGGATCATGTCGAGTTCATCCGGTCGCGCGGCGTGATAGCCGAGTTCGGGCATCGAAGCCTCCAAATGGTATTGCCGGCATTGTCACCTGAAACCGCCGAGAAAGCGTTTACGGCGAGGGTTTCCGAACGGTTTCAGCGCTTTCCACTAGGCCGAAAGGCGGCAAGTGGTCTGCTTGCCCGACCTTCAGGGCTTGGTTAGAACGGTTCGCAAAATCGGAGGACTATCGATGAGCGAGAGTTTGGTGTTCGCCCCCAGCGCGGCGGCGGTTGCCCGGACACGGACCACGGCGGCGCAGTACGAGGAGATGTACGCCCGCTCGCTGAGCGATCCGGATGGCTTCTGGAAAGAGCAGTCCCAGCGCATCGACTGGATCAAGGCCCCGACCAGGATCAAGAACACCAGCTACACCTACCCCGACATCTCGATCAAATGGTTCGAGGACGGGGTGTTGAACATCTCCGCTAACTGCGTCGATCGCCACCTCGCGACCCGCGCCGATGAGACCGCCATCATCTGGGAAGGCGATATCCCCGGCACCGACGACAAGGTCACTTACCGCCAGTTGCACGAGCGGCTCGGCCGCTTCGCCAATGTGCTGAAGGCCAATGGCGTCAAGAAGGGCGACCGCGTCACCATCTACATGCCGATGATCATCGACACCGCGGTGGCGATGCTGGCCTGCGCCCGCATCGGCGCGGTGCACTCGGTGATCTTCGGCGGCTTCTCGCCTGACTCGATCGCCGGCCGCATCAACGACTGCGATTCGAGGATCGTGCTGACGGCCGATGAAGGCCGCCGCGGCGGCAAGACCATTCCGCTGAAGAAGAACGTCGACGAGGCGCTGCTGAAGACCCCGGGTGTCGAGCGCGTCATCGTGGTCAAGAACACCGGCAACGCGGTGGCGATGCAAGCGGGCCGCGACGTCTGGTACGCCGACGAGGCCGCCAAGGTTTCGGCCGATTGCGCGCCCGAGCCGATGAACGCCGAGGACCCGCTGTTTATCCTCTACACTTCCGGCTCCACCGGTAAGCCCAAGGGCGTGCTGCATACCACCGGCGGCTACATCGTCTGGGCCTCGCTGACCCACGAGCGCGTCTTCGACTACCAGCCGGGCGAAATCTACTGGTGCACCGCCGACGTCGGCTGGGTCACCGGCCACAGCTACATCGTCTATGGGCCGCTCGCCAACGGTGCGACCACGCTGATGTTCGAGGGCATTCCGAGCTATCCCGATGCCGGCCGCTGCTGGCAGGTGGTGGAAAAGCACAAGGTCAACATCTTCTACACCGCGCCCACCGCCATCCGCGCGCTGATGGGCGCCGGCGCCGAGATCCCCGACAAATATGCCATGCCGTCGCTGCGGCTGCTCGGGGGGGGGGAGCCGATCAACCCGGAAGCCTGGCTCTGGTACCACAAGCATGTCGGCAAGGAGCGCTGCGAGATTGTCGACACCTGGTGGCAGACCGAAACCGGCGGCATCCTGATTTCGGCGCTGCCCGGCGCCATTGCCGCCAAGCCCGGTTCGGCCACCAAACCGTTCTTCGGCATCAAGCCGATCGTGCTGTCGCCTGAGGGCAAGCTCCAGGAGCAGACCAAGGCGGAAGGTGTGCTCTGCATTGCCGACAGCTGGCCGGGGCAGATGCGCACCGTTTATGGCGACCACGCGCGCTTCGTTTCGACCTATTTCGAGACCTACAAGGGCTACTACTTCACCGGCGACGGCTGCCGCCGCGACGAGGACGGCTACTACTGGATCACCGGCCGCGTCGATGACGTGCTCAACGTCTCCGGCCACCGCATCGGCACCGCCGAGGTGGAGAGCGCGCTGGTGGCGCATCCCAAGGTCGCCGAGGCGGCCGTGGTCGGCTACCCGCACGACATCAAGGGGCAGGGCATCTATTGCTATGTGACGCTGATGGCCGGCGAGAAGGGCGACGACGCGCTGAAGACCGAGCTCCGGAACTGGGTGCGCAAGGAAATCGGCGCCATCGCTTCGCCCGACCTGATGCAGTTCGCGCCCGGCCTGCCCAAGACCCGCTCGGGCAAGATTATGCGCCGCATCCTGCGCAAAATCGCCGAGAACGACTACGGCGCGCTCGGCGATACCACGACGCTCGCCGATCCGGGCGTGGTGACGGACCTGATCGAGAACCGTCAAAACCGCTGAGGCTGGAGCGTGGGGCCACCCCCCACCCTTGATCCCTCCCCACAAGGGGGAGGGAGACGCTCGAACCGAGATCGTGCGGTTATCGCCTCCCTCCCCCTTGTGGGGAGGGAATGAGGGTGGGGGTGGCCCCATGCTCAGCTCCATCGGGGTTTCGCCGCATTCTCTTGCCAGAAGCCAGTTCCCGATTTCTCCGAGACCCTCATTCATGCGCCTCGCCACGATGCTTCTCGCGACGCTTCTTCCCCTTGCTGCCTCACCTGCCTTGGCCCAGTCGCTCGAGCAGATGGCGGGGCAGATGATCGTCGTCGGGTTTGTTGGCAACGGCGTCGACGACAAGGGGGTGGCGGCGCTGAGGGCCGAGATCGCAGCAGGCGATATCGGCGGGGTCATGTATCTGAAGACCAATGTCGCGAGCCGCAAGGCGGTGGAAGCGATGAATACGGCGTTCCGCGAAGCAGCTCCAGCCGGGTTGCCGCCATTCATCACCCTCGACCAGGAAGGCGGGCTGGTCGAGCGGCTCGATAGTGCCGCCGGCTTCAAGGAAATTCCGGACGCCGCCTCGGTCGCGGCCAAGAACACGCCGGCCGAGGCCCGCGCCATCTATGATGGGTTGGCGCAAGGCGTCGCCGCCTGGGGCTTCAACGTCAATTTCGCGCCGGTGGTCGACCTGTCGGTCAACCCGAACAACCAGGTGATCGCCAAGTACGGCCGCGCCTTCGGCAAGGACGGCAAAGTGGTGGCTGAGTACGCCGCCGAGGTGATCGCCGCCCACCACGCGGCCGGCCTGCTGACCTCGCTGAAGCACTTCCCTGGCCACGGCTCATCCACGGCAGACAGCCACGAGGGCTTTGTCGACATCACCAAGACCTGGAAGGACAGCGAACTCGAGCCCTATCGCGAGCTGATCTCAGGCGGCTACGAGGACATGGTGATGATCGGTCACCTGATCGACACCAATGTCGATCCCTCCGGCATGCCGTCGAGCCTCTCCAAGCCCTGGATCGAGGACAAGCTGCGCGGCGAGCTCGGCTTCAAGGGCGTGGTGATCACCGACGATCTCGAGATGGGCGCCATCCGCGACCACTTCAGTCTCAAGGAGACCGTGGTCAACGCGGTGCGGGCCGGCGTCGACGTGCTGCTGTTCTCCAATACCGCCTACCAGCGCGCCACGCTGGGCGACGAGGTCCGCGCCATTCTCCTCGCCGAGGCCGAGGCCGATCCGGTGTTCAAGGCGCGCGTCGAAGAAAGTTTTGCGCGCATCGTGGCGCTGAAATCGCGCCTCGGAGCCGACAATGTCCAAGCTCAGTAAGGCTGAGGTCATCGCGTCGCTTGGGCTCGGCGGCCATTTCGAGGGCGGTTATTTCCGCGAGACCTTCCGCCCGACGCATCGTGAGAAGCTCGAAACGGCGCGCGGCCGGCGCGGCACCATGACCAGCATCTACTACATGCTGACCGACGATTCCCCGGTGGACCACTTCCACACCAAGCACTCGGATGGCATCCAGTTCCACCATTTCGGCGCGCCGCTGACCTATCACATGATCCACCCCGATGGCCGCTACGAAGCGGTGGTGCTGGGGCCGGACCTGGCCGCCGGACAGGTGCCGAGCCTGGCTGTCGCCGGCGGCGTCTGGAAAGCGGCTGAGCTGCCGGCAGGCGAGTACGGGCTGGTCAGCGAGGTGGTAGCGCCGGGCTGGGAGATGGAGGACATGATCCTCGTCACCCGCGCCGAGCTTCTGGCCCGTTTCCCGCAGCATGCCCAAGTGATCACCCGGCTGACCCCGGCGCCGTAACGGCGTCGCGGGGTTGTCGCGGCGGTGCTGCTTCATCTATGAGGGCCGGAGTTTTCCCCACCTGAGCCGGGGCGGGCGTCGAAAGCGCTCCCGTCCCATAGCTCAAATGGGCTAAACTTCGGATCGCGGAGCGCTATCAGGAAAAGTTGCAGACTTTTCCGGTTCGATAGCGTGACAATCAAATACCCCGATTATCTCGCCGATCGATCGGCGGGATAATCTGCAGGCGAGAGGTTTTGGCATGAGCGAAGAGGGCAGGGAGGTGCGGCGGGTACGTGCGCTGTTCATCTCCGATGTGCATCTCGGCATGCGTCCCACTCGCATCACCCAGTTGATCGACTTCCTGCGCTGGCACGAAGCCGAGACGATCTACCTCGTCGGCGACATCGTCGATGGCTGGCGGCTCGCCAAGGCCTGGCACTGGCCGGCGGAGTATCACCAGCTGGTCGAGATCTTTCTCGACAAGGCGCTGGCCGGCACGCGCATCGTGGTGCTGCCCGGCAATCATGACGAATTCCTGCGCGAGTATCTCGGCACCTATTTCGGCGAGGTCGAGTTCGTCGATCGTACCGTGCACACCACGGCGCAGGGCAAGACCTACGTGGTCATGCACGGCGACCAGTTCGACGTCGTCGTCGCCCACGCCAAGTGGCTGGCGCATGTCGGCGACTGGGCCTATCGCGCTGCGCTCCGGCTCAACATCGCCGTCAACTGGGTGCGCCGCCGCATGGGCCTGACCTACTGGTCGCTCTCGGCCTGGGCAAAGCACAAGGTGAAGAACGCCGTCAGCGTCATCGGTCGTTTCGAGGAAGCGCTGACGCTCGAGGCCCGCGAAAGCGGCGCCGACGGCGTCATCTGCGGCCACATCCACTACGCCGACATGCACGAGCGGCTGGGCATCCACTACGTCAACACCGGCGACTGGGTGGAGAGCTGCACCGCCGTCGCCGAGACGCATGAAGGCGTGCTGGAGCTGGTCCGCTGGACCGAGACCCCGCTGCCGCGCAAGCCACGCCGGCTGCGGCTCAGGCGTGCGCCGGCGGTGCCCGGGCAGTGATCAACCGATAGAGACGGCCCCCTCCCATCCTCCCCCATGAAGGGGGAGGTGCCTCGCCGGTTCGCTTGGTACGATCGAGGCCAGAGCCTCGACTCTTCACCTCCCCCTTCATGGGGGAGGCTGGGAGGGGGCCGTCTGTGACAGTTGGCACTTGTCCGTCATCCCACCGTCACACCCCATTCGCAGCCCTGTCACCCGACTCCCGTAAACCCCACGCATCGCTTGCCGATGGGTGGGTCCGATGCGCAAGGTACTGATCGTCACCGATGCCTGGTTGCCGCAGACCAATGGGGTGGTGCGCTGCCTCGAAGCGGTCGGCCGGGAGTTGATGGGGCGGGGCCACGAGGTCAGCTACCTCACCCCCGAGGGGTTCTGGACGTTCCCGATGCCGACCTATCCGGAGATCCGGTTGTCGCTGGTAACCCCGATGACCATTGGGCAAGTCATTGCCCGCGAGGCACCGGACCACATCCACATCGCCACCGAAGGCCCGTTGGGCCTGCTCGCCCGCTTCGTCTGCCTCGAGCAGGGGCTGGCCTTCACCACCAGCTACCACACCCGCTTCCCTGAATATGTCGCGGCCCGCATGCCGATCCCGACCGAGTGGACCTATGGTTTCCTGCGCTGGTTCCATGGCCCGGCCGCCGCAACGCTGGTGCCGACCGCCTCGATGCAGGAAGAGCTCGCCGCGCGCCAGTTCGGCCACGTCCGGCTCTGGACCCGCGGCGTCGACCACTCGCGCTTCTCGCCAGGCCCCAAGAGTGAGTTTTCCGATCTGCCCGGCCCGCACCTGCTCTATGTCGGCCGCGTTGCGGTGGAAAAGAACGTCGAGGCGTTCCTCAAGCTCGATGTCCCCGGCACCAAGATCATCGTCGGCGACGGCCCGGCCCGCGCCGAGCTCGCGGCGCGCTATCCCGAAGCCGTATTCCTCGGCCTGAGGACCGGCGAGGAGTTGTCCCGGCTCTATCGTTCGGCCGACGTCTTCGTGTTCCCCAGCCGCACCGACACCTTCGGCAACGTCATGATCGAGGCGTTGGCGTCCGGCGTCCCGGTCGCCGCGTACCCGGTCACCGGCCCGCGCGACATCCTCACCGACCCAGCCTGTGGCGCCCTCGACGAGGATCTCGGCTTCGCCGTCATCCGCGCCCTCACGCTCAGCCGCGAAGCGGCGCGCACCCACGCCCTCGGCTTCACCTGGGCCCATTGCGCCGACCTATTCCTCGAGGCGCTGGTGCCGGTCCGCGATACAGCGGCGAAGGCCGCATGATCTCCGTCACGTAACGCCTGATAACGCCGAGCCCGTTGATCTTTCCGCGCCCGCTCTGCACTGTCCGCCGGTGCGGCGGATTCTCCCGCCGGGAGCACACCCGGATGTCGTCGACCACCATCGCCCCGCGCATCTCGCCAGAGCTGCGCGCTGCGATCTATCATTTCACCGTCTTCGGCAGCACCGGGGTAGCGTCCGTCTATCTGGGCATCTGGCTGATCAACCATGGCATCAGCGCCGAGGAGATCGGCATTATCAACGCGGCGCCGCTGGTCGCCATGCTGCTGGTCAACCAGCTGGTGGGGCGCATCGCCGATCGCATGCCGGATTGGCGCGGCGTCATCATCGTGCTGTCGCTGATCGCAGGGCTGGTGCCGATCGGGTTGTTCTTCGTCTCCGGCTTCTGGGGCATTCTCGGTATCTGGATCTTCTCGGTGATGCCGGCCTTCGCGCTGGTGCCCGTCGTCGATGCCGCGACGCTGCGGATGACGCAGCGGCGGGGCACCGACTTCAGCGCCGTGCGCGCCTGGGGCACCGTCGGCTTCATGGTCGCGACGCTCGTCAGCGGCCCGCTGATCGCCTGGCTCGGCGACGGCGCATTCGTTCCGGTCTTCGTCGCCTTCGCGCTGCTGCGCGCCGTGCTGGCGTTCCAGCTGCCGCAGTTCCGTTCCGGCGAGGATCGCGCCGCCTTGAGGAAGGGCGCCCGCCATCTGCGCGATGTGTTGAAGCCGTGGTTCGTGATGGGGCTGCTTGGCCTCAGCATCCTCTACTCGACCCATAGCGCGATGACTGCCTTCGCCGCGATCCTGTGGACCGAGCAGGGCATTTCACCCGGGCTGATCGGGCCGCTCACCGCCACCATGGCCGCTGCCGAAGCGGTGATGATGTTCGTCTGGAGCCGCCTGAAGCTCAGGGTTTCGGCCCGCCATATCATCATCTTCGCCTGTCTGGTCGCCGCATTGCGCTGGACCGCCATGGCGTTCTCACCGCCAGTCTGGGTGCTGTTCGGGCTGCAGCTTTTGCACTCCATCACCTTCGCCATGGGGTACCTCGGCGGCATCTACTTCATCGCCAACTGGACCAGCGACGACATTGCCGCCGAGGCGCAGGGTTTCTCCTATGTGCTGCAGCAGGCCATGTCGGTGGTGATCATCCTCGCCATGGGTTGGTTCGTGGCCGCCTTTGGTCCAATGGCGTGGTTGTTCGTCGCGGCCTATGCCGTTCTCGGAGCGCTTTGCGTGGTGCTCTCGCTGAAGCTGCAGCCCCCATCCGCGCACCCGATCACGTCGGACCAGCTGACCGTAGCCGATCCGGCCCCCTGAGGTTTGATATGCCTGCCAAATCGGCCAAAGAGCCGTTCATTACGCCGGAGCTGCGCGCCACGGCGTTCTACTTTTCGATCTACATGGCAGGGGCAGCGTTCAACGTTTATGGCGGCATCTGGTTTGCCGACAAGGGGCTGAGCTCCGAGCAGATCGGCATCATCAACGCCGTACCGGTGCTGGTGACGCTGCTGCTCAACATCGTCGTCGGCCGCGTCGCCGACAAGGCGTCAGATTGGCGGCAGGTGATCGTGCTCGGCTGCGGGCTCGGCGCACTGATCCCGATCGGCCTGTTTTATGTCCACGATTTCTGGGGCATCCTGATCATCTGGACGCTGGCGCTCCTCCCCATCAACGTCATCGGCCCGGTCGTCGATGCCGCCACAATGCGGATGACGCGACGGCGCGGCACGCAATACGGCTCGATCCGCGCCTGGGGCACTGTCGGCTATATGGTGACGCTGTTCGCCGTCGGCTGGGTCATCAGCCAGTTCGGCGGCGGCATCTTCCTGCCGATGTTCGTCGGGCTCTCGATCCTTCGTGGCCTCGTCGCCTTCGGGCTGCCGCGCTTCCGCGCCGGCGAGGGCGAATTGAAGCCGCCGGTGACCGGCGCCACTCATCTCGGCGCGGTGATGAAGCCGTTCTTCCTGTTGCCGCTGGTCGGCTTCTCGATGGTCTACGCTACCCACATCGTGCTCAACGCCTTCCAGGCCCTGCTGTGGATGGAGCAGGGGCTGTCGGCCGACATGATCGCGCCGCTGCTGGCGCTGGCGGCTTTCGCCGAGGCGGCGATCATGTTCCTGTTCGGCCGGATCGCTCGCCGCTTCTCGGCCCGCAGCCTGATCCTGCTCTCGGCTGCCACGGCGGTGTTCCGCTGGATCTGCATGGGCTTCCAGCCCGGTCTCGAGTTCCTGATCCCACTGCAGCTGCTGCACGCCTTCACCTTTGCCCTGGGCTTCATGGGCTGCGTCAACTTCATCGCCAACTGGACCAGCGACGAGATCGCCGCCGAGGCGCAGGGCTTTTTCCAGATGCTGCAGCAGGCCATGAGCGTCATCGCGCTGATCGCCTTCGGCTGGCTCACCGGCCTGATGGGCGCCCAGGCCTACTTTGTCGCCGCCGCCTTCGCCTTTGTCGGTGCGGTGCTGATCTGGCTGTCGATCACCATGCAAGGCCCCAAGCGCCCGGCCGAAGCCCGGCTGGGCTAGCAAAGCCGGCGCCGCGCTCTATCTCTCCTGGGTAACTCCAGGAGAGATAGATGAACGCTGCGCCCAAACCCTATCAGCCGATCAACTTCGCCCAGAAATACGAGCTTTTCGCCGAGCAGTGGCAGCCCAAGGTGGTGGCCGAACTGAACGACTACCAGTTCAAGCTGGTGCGCATCGAGGGCGACTTCGTCTGGCATGACCACCCCGATACCGACGAGGCCTTCATCGTGCTCGAGGGCGAGCTGCGCATCGATTTCCGCGATGGCGCGGTGACGGTGAAGCCGGGCGAGATGTTTGTGGTCAAGCAAGGCGTCGAGCACAAGCCCTATGCGGCTGGCGAAGTGAAGATGATGCTGATCGAGCCGCGCGGCGTCACCAACACCGGGTCGGCGCCGGGCGAACGCACGGCACAGAACGACGTCTGGATATGACTGAAAAGAAAAGGGCCCGCGGTGTCCCGCGGGCCCCAGGGGAGGTATCGTGCGCGTCAGCCGAGGCGGCCGCTGGCATGGGCCAGCATGGTGTAGACGCGGCCGCGATCGCTGAGCAGGTACTCGCGGGTTTCGCCGGCCGGGTTTGACCCGGTGGCGGCACGCTTCAGCAACTGCTCGAACTCGGCCATGTAAGTGGCTGACGTCTTGGCGAAATCGCTGTCACGCTGGATGCGCTTGCGCACTTCGTCATAGGTCGCCTGGCCGCCCAGCGTGTAGATCCGGCGCGAGAACACATTCTGCTCGCCGGCCTGGTAGCGCTGCCATGCGTCGGCCAGCGCCGAGGGCTCCATCGCCTTGGCGATCTCCTCGGTGAGGGTCGAGAGGTTCTGCGGTGCAGCGGCGGGGGCCGGAGCCGGAGCCGGAGCAGCGGGGGCCGGGGCCGGGGCGGCCGCGGCAGCCGACGGACCCGATGCATTGCGCAGCACGTCACGCAGCCAACCGCCACCTTCTTCGGTCTTGGGGGCAGCCGCAGCGGGCTTGGCCTCGGCAACCGGCTGCGGGCGCGGCGCGGTGACCACCGGGGCCGAAACCTCCGGCATCGCCGTGTAGCGCTGTTGCGCGCGGGTCGGCTCGGTCTTCGGCGGTTCGGCGGCGCGCACCGGCTCCGGACGGACCGGTTCCGGACGCGGCTCGGGCCGCGACGGGGCTTCGTCGCGTGCCGGACGGCTCGGCGACGGACGACGCTCGTTGAGGTCGTGAGTTGCCGGCTGGGCGCGGACGATGGCGTTGAGCTCGGCCAGGGCCTCGATCTGCTCGGCCACGACACGACGCATCGCGGCAGCGCTGGACTTGGTCTCTTCGGGCAGTTCCATCACGCCACGCGCCAGTTCGGAGCGGGTGTTCTCGAGTTCCGAGCCTACTTCCTTGGCGGTGGCGCGCATCGCGGTCGCCGTCTCGTTGAAGCGCTGTGTCGCGGCCTCGAGGGCCTGCTGCATCTCGAGGATCATCGTTGCCTGGGTCTGGCGCAGGGCATCGGCGGCACGCTGGCTCTCGTTCGCCGCGGTGTCGGTGAACGAGCCGAGCTGGGTCGCGACGCGGTGCGAAGTGCCGTCCAGCGCTTCCTCGAGCAGGTTGGTGCTCTTGCTGAGCACCGACTGCATCTCGGACGTGGCGCTGGCGAGCGCGCTCTGCACCTTGTCGGTGGTGCCGGTGAGGGCCTGCTCCAGCTGACCGGTGGTCTCGCCCAGGGCGGTCTGCACCCGCTCGGCCGTGCTGCTCATTACCGATTCGAGCTGGCTGGTGGTCTCACCCAGCGCGTTATGCACCTTCTCGGCAGTGCTGTTCATCACCGACTCGAGCTGGCTGGTGGTGTTGCCCAAGGCGTTCTGCACCTTCTCGGCCGTGCTGGTGAGCACGGATTCGAGCTGGCCGGTGGTTTCGCCCAGGGCGGCCTGCACGGTCTCGGCGGTGCTGGTCAGCACGCTGTGCAGCTGGCCGGTGGTGTCGGCGAGAGCTGCGTTGATGGTGCCCGAGGTCGCTTCCAGCGTCTCGGCGACGCCGGACGTGGTCGAGGCCAGGAGCTGCTCCATCGACTCGCGGGCGGCGACCAGGCGCTGCTCGGTCTCTTCGACGGTGTCGGAGATCGAGTGGGCAAAGCCGCGCATGCGGGTGTCGATCTCGTCGGCGCGGGCGGTGAAGGCCTGCGCCAGCTCGTCCATGGCCGAGCGACGCTCGTCGAGGTTGGCAAGGGTCAGGGTGCCCGAAGCCGAGAGGTTGTGCGCCGCGCTGTCGAGGCTCTTGGCCTCGGCGTCGAGGTTGCCGAGCATCGAGCCGAACTCGTTGACCATCGAGGCGATCGAGGCCTGCAGCGCGCCCACATGCTCGGTGACGAGGCGCCCGGCTTCTTCGGTCGAGCCGATCGCCTCGCGCACCGTGGTTGAGTAGGTGGCGGTCTGCTGGGCCACCGAGTTCTCGAGGTTGGCGAGGTTCGCCGTCGAGGCGTCGAGCACCTTCTGCAGCAGCATGTTGGAGTCGTTGAGCTTGCCCAGCGCCGTCGTCACATCGGTGAGGATGCGCGAGGTCGACTGGTTCATCAGGTCTTCGGCCTGCGAGGCGTTGGTGATCAGCGCCTGTGCCAGCACGTTGCCGTGGTTCTGCAGGCTCATCTCGAGCTGCGCCGAGCTGTCGGAGACCAGCGCCGAGAAGGCGTCGGTCTTTTCCGACACCACGCGGTTGATCTCGGCGACCTTGCCGCCGATGGCGTCGGCAGCGGCCACCGCCTTGATCGAGATCAGCTCGTCGATATTGCTCGACGCCTGCTGGAACTGGGCGAGGGCGCGGCCCACCGCTACGTCCATGCGGTCGGCGGTCGTGGTGACATCGTCGGCGATGCCTTGCGTCGCCGAAACGATGCGGCGGGAGATGGTCTCCTCGATACGATCGGCGCCGGCCTCGAGGTCGGTCATCGATTGCACCAGGGCGGTGTTGATCGCGGTATTGAGCGAAGCCAGCCGCTCGGCCGTGATGTCGGCGCGGGCGGTGATCGCCTCGGGCAGGGTGCCCAGGCGCTGGTCCACCATGTCGGTGATGGCCTTGCGGGCCGAGTTGACGCCGGTCTCGATGATGTCGGCGGCCTTGCGGGCGCTCTCGCCCACCGTGCTGGCCGCACCTTCGATGCGGGCATTCACGCCGGCTTCGGCGTCGGCCATGCGGAGGATCGCGCTGTCGATGCCGCGGCCAAGGCCTTCGCTGACTTCCGAGACCTTGGTTTCGATCAGCGTCGAGACGGCGCCGGCGCGTTCCGACATCACCTCGGTGACGTTGCGCAGGCTCGCATCGATCCGGTCGCGGGCCGTGGTGCCCTGCGCGTCGATCGTGCGGGCCAGCTCGCTGGTGCGCTCGCCGATCGCCGCGGCGATGCCGACGGTGTGGCTGCCGAGCGTTTCGGCCAGCTGCTGGGTGCGGGTGTTGAGCGCCTCGGCAAGCTCCGCCGAACGGGTCGACACCGTCGACGCCAGCGCCTGGGTGCGCTGGTCGAGGCTGTCGCCGATCTGGCTGGCGTGCTGCTGCAGCGTCCTGTCGATGGCCTGGCTGCGGCGGTCGAGACTGTCGCCGATCTGGGTCGCGTGCTGCAGCAAAGTTGTGTCGAGCGCGGCAGTCCGCTGGTCGAGGCTGTCACCGAGCTGCTGAGCGTGCTGCAGCATGGCGGCGTCGAGTGTCGAGGTCCGCTGGTCGAGGCTGTCGCCGATCTGCTGCGCATGCTGCTGCAGCGCCAGGTCGATGGCCTGGGTGCGGGTGGCGACCGACTGGTCGAGCGCCTGCGTGCGGCTGGCCACGGCCTGGTCGAGCTCCTTGGCGCGGCCGGTCAGCACGTTGTCGAACTGCTCGACGCGCGAACCGAGCGCCAGGTCGATCGCCTGGGCGTGGGTGATGATGTTGGTGTCCATGGCGCGGGCATGCCCGGCAATGGTCACGTCGAACGCCTTGACGTGCTCGTCGAGCGCCGCGCTCAGCTCGCCATGGCGGCTGCTCAGCGTCTCGCCGAGGAGCTGGGTGCGGCTGTCCAGCGCATCGGCGATGATCTGCGTATGGCCTTCGAGCGAGTCCGAGATTTCCTGCGACCGGTTGGCGATTGCTTCGGTGATCTGCTTGGTGCGCTGGCCGAGCGTTTCGGTCATTTCACGGGTGCGCTGCGAGACGATCTCGTTGAAGTGCTCGGACTTCTCATCGAGCGCCATCTCCAGCACGTTGGCGCGTGCGGCAAAGCTCGCATTGTTCTTGTCGAGCGCCGCGATCAGCTTGTCGCCCTTGTCGCCGATGACGCCATCGAGGCTGGCGAGGCGGTTGTCGATGACCACCGCGATCTCGTCGAGGCGGGCGTCGAACTGCGCGAGGTTCTGCGAACCGGCGCCGGTCAGGGTGACGCGAGCCCGTTCGGTGGTGTCGTCGAGGGCGCCGGAAAGCTCGATCATCGCCGACTGCAGGCGCGACTCCATCGAGTTGACCTGGATCTGCACCTGCTCGTCGAGCTGATGCGACAGGCCCGACAGCAGCTGCTCGGCTTCCCGGGCGCGGCCGGTGATATCGGACGCGATGCGGGTGCCGATCATATCGAGGGCGCTCGACACTTCATGGCCGCGGTCGCGCAACTGGTCGAGCAGGGTAATGCCGCCCTGGCTCAGGAGCTTGGCCAGCGACGAGGTGCGGTTGTCGATGGCGTCCGAGAGGGTCACGGCACGGCTGTCGAGCGCTTCGGTCAGCGACTGCATGCGGCCGTCGATCACCGCGCTCAGTTCCTGCGTGCGGTTTTCGAAGGCGCCCGAGATAGTGCCGGCGCGGTCTTCGAGCGTGATGTTGAGGCGCGAGGCGCTGTCGTCGAGGGCGACCAGCAGGTGGCTGGTGCGCTGGTCGATCAGCGACACAAAGCTCTCGGTGCGCTCGCCGAACGCGCCGTTCAGCGAGTTACCGGCAGTTTCGAGCGCCTTGGTCAGGTTGCCACCAGATTCGACGATGGTGCCGGCGATGCGCTGCGAGATCATGTCGAGGTCGAACACGAGGCCGGTATGGCTTTCGGTGATCGCTTCGCGCACGCGTTCGGTATTGGTGATGACAGCTTCGCGCTGGCTGGCCAGTTCCTGGATCAGCGCGCGCATACGGGATTCATTGTCGGAATAGGTACGCTCGAGCGCCGTGACCTCGTTGTGGATCATCACTTCGAGCTCGCCGGCGCGCGACAGGGCGCGCTCGAGGCCATCGCCCAGCGCGTTCACTTCGCGGCGCACGGCCTGACCGACCGAGGCGACCTTCTCCGATGCGGTGGTCTCCGGCTCGGCGAGGCGGATCGCCGCCTGCGTCACCGCGGCGGCGGCGTTGCGCAGGTCCTGCGCCCGGCGGATCAGCGTCGCGATGGCGAAGATGCCGATCACCGGCACGATGGCGAGCGCCAACAGGCCGATGAAATCGTTCGAACCCCAGAAGGAGGCATTGCCCATGTCGGCGCCGTTGCGGATCATCGCCACCAGCGCGATCGCCACCACCCAGCCGAGCGCCACCAGCCCGGCCACCATGGTCGGCGCGCCGGACGATTTCGACTGCAGGCCGTAGAGAATTTTGGAAGAGGGGAAGCGGTCGTCATTGGCGACCGAACCGGTCTGCGCCGCGAACTTGTCGGCGGTGCGCTGACGTTCCGAGCGCGGCGAGTTATCGCGCGGCGGCAGCTTGGGCGCGGCCTTTTCGGCCGGCGGCTCTTCCGCTGCTGCGGGCTGGTCAAGGTTGGCGAAAACCGAGTCCTTGAGCGCGTCCTCGACTGCCGAGAATGCCAGAGTTGCAGGATCGTTCTGGGGTGTTGCGGTCTTTTTGGCCATAACTCTTTACAACTCTCGCATCGGCACTTGGCGGTCGATCAGAGCCTGCATTGGACCACCCCGGGGGTTCCGGTTAGTCGTCCAAATTGGGTAAAATGCGATTCAAATGCCCCGCAATCTGCCCTATGCCCCACGCCGCCGCACGCTAGGTGGACCTCAAACATACATACAATTTGAGGCAAACCGAGCGCATTCTTAATGGAAGGTTAATTTCGGGTCGGAATGCGGCCGGTTAAGGGCATAGGTAAGATTGTACCCATTCGTTTTGGCTGCCCTTCACCCGGTCTCGCTAGCTTCCTGCCATAGCCCAGGTCCGGGCGGTAGGAAGGGTTGCGGGGATGGTTAGGAATATTGCAGTCGAAGCCGGGGCAGGGTCAGCCTCCCGGGACCTTTCCCATGCTCCCATCGACATGGATCACCTCGATCAGCAGTCGCTCGGCGATCCGGGGCTGCGCGATGAAGTGCTCCGGCTCTATGCCCAGATGTCGGGCGTCTATCTCACGCGCATCGAGAAAAGCACCTCGATCCCGCTGCTGCTTGAGCACCTGCATACGCTGAAAAGCGCTGCCGCCGGCATTGGCGCCTGGGGTGTCCGCGATCTCGCCAGGCGCGCCGAAGATGCGCTGCGGGCCGGCGAGCCGGTCAATCCCGAGCATATCCAGGACATTGCCGCGGCCGTCGCCGACTGCCAGGCCTTCATCACCGAACTGCTCAGCGCCGAAGAGTGAGCGCGTCGCATGAGCGTGCGCCGTTTGGCGCGCTTGCGAGGCGGGGGCTGCACCGCTATATGCGGCTGACCCTGTCGAGCGAAGTTACATGCCCCACATCACCTATATCGAATCCGACGGCACGCGGCACGAGACCGAGGGCGAAGTCGGTTCGACCGTGATGGAAACCGCCATCATGAACGGCGTCCCCGGCATCGTTGCCGAATGCGGCGGCGCCTGCACCTGCGCCACCTGCCACGTTTATGTCGATGACGCCTGGACCGAGACGGTTGGCGGCCCCTCGATGATGGAAGAGGACATGCTGGATTTCGCCTATGCGGTTAAGCCGACCAGCCGCCTCAGCTGCCAGATCAAGGTCAAGGACGCCCTCGACGGGCTGGTCGTCCACGTGCCGGAGCGGCAGGGCTGATCTTGAGTTGGACCATGTGATGGTCTAAATAGATGGTCCATCTAGTTGGTCCAGGATAGCTCATCATGGATGTTTCTGTAAGCGCTGCGAAGGGGCAACTGACAGACCTCGTCAAACGTGCCGAGGCGGGTGAGACCGTGCTCCTGACCCGTCGCGGCGAAGTTGTGGCGCGCATCGTGCCAGCCAGTTCACGCAGAACGACACCGCGGTTCCGGATGGAGACGATCGACGAGATCGTGAGATCGGCGAAAGAGAAGCTGAAGGCCCAGGCGGCCGTCTCTTCCGCCGACGATATCTACGACGAGTTCGGCGCCCCTAAGTGATTGTCGTCGACACGTCGGCACTGATGGCGATCCTGCGGGATGAGCCGATGAAGATGCCCTGCCTCAAGGTGCTGCAATACGAGCCTGACGTCTACGTTTCCGCAGGCACGCTGATCGAAGCCACGATCGTATCGCATGGCAAGCAGCTTGGAGCCGAGATGACCGCTTTGCTCGAGGAAGTGCGCCCGATCGTGATGGATGTCACGGAGGAAACCGTGCTCATCGCTCGCGAGGGTTACCTGCAGTGGGGCAAGGGAGTTCATCCGGTGGGTCTGAACTTCGGCGACTGCTTCTCGTATGCACTGGCAAAGCAGTTGGATTGCCCCTTGCTCTACATCGGCGATGACTTCGGTCAGACCGATATCCGGAGCGCCGTTTGACGCCTGGCCAGTGTCACCATTCCACCATCAGGGCGGTGCATGGATTCATTTCGCGGCTGCTCTCGTCCCGCCTCAACGCAATTCTAATCCATACCTGCTACGGGAAACATTAAAGCTATTGAATTTCAATAGCTTGTTCCAAAGTCTCGAAGTCAGTATGTATCCGGCTTCGGAAAGGCCGTGAATGGGTGAACTGAACACATTCCCCGTCAGCTACAAAGTCCAGGGTCAGCGCATCGTCATCATCGGCGGTGGAGAAGAAGCCCTCAACAAAGCCCGATTGGTTACTAAGACGACTGCTTTGGTCGTCATTATCTCCCGCAACATCGAAGCCGATTTCTCCCAACTGCCGGTCACCGTGCTGGCGCGTCCGTTCGAGGATGCCGATCTCGTTGATGCGGCACTGGTTTTCGTTGCCGACCACGGCCCGGACGGCGATGCCGCCAAGCGTGCGGCGCGGGCCCGGCGTATTCCGCTGAACGTCGTCGATGTCCCCGAAGAGTGCGATTTCTACACCCCGTCGATCATCGACCGGGCGCCGGTGACCATTGCGGTCGCCACCGAAGGCGATGCACCCGTGCTGGCCCGGCTGATCCGGGCGCGGATCGAAGCGGCGCTGTCGCCGAACCTTGGCGCCCTGGCCAAGCTGGCCGGTTCGATGCGCGACAAGGTTGCGGCGCTGCTGCCGGGCACGCGCGCCCGCCGTTACTACGAAGAGCTGGTCACCTCTCCCGAGGTAGAAGTGGCGCTGCTGCGCGGGCAAGGTGACGCGAAGGCCGAAAGCCTCCTGGTCCAGCATGGCGCCGAGGGCGACAGCCCGGGCGTCGTCTGGCTGATCGGCGCCGGTCCCGGCGCCGAGGATCTGCTGACCCTGCGCGCCCAGCGCCTGCTGCAGGAAGCCGACGTGATCGTTCACGATCACCTGGTCCCCGCGGCTGCCGTCGAGATGGGGCGGCGCGATGCCGAACGCATCCTCGTGGGCAAGCAGAAGGGCCATCACTCCTTCACCCAGGCCGAGATCAACGCGCTGATCGTGCGGCTGGGCAAAGCCGGCAAGCGCGTGGCCCGCCTCAAGGGCGGCGACCCGATGGTGTTCGGCCGCGCCGGCGAAGAGATCGATGCGCTGAAGGCCGCGGGCATCGCCTACCACATCGTGCCCGGCGTCACTTCGGCGCTGGCGGCAGCCGCCGATACGGCGACCCCGGTGACGCTGCGCAAGATTTCGACCGGCTTCGTACTCGCCACGGCGCATGGCGCCGAGTCCGAGGAACTGAAGCACTGGGCGGCGCTGGCCTCGACCGGGCTGACCTTGGCGCTCTACATGGGAAAGTCCGTCGCCGGGCCGACAGCCCAGCGGCTGATCGCCGAAGGCGCCGCGGCGACCATCCCGGTCGGCGTGGTGGTCAGGGCAGGGCGCAAGGACCGCGTGCTCTATCGCGGCACGCTTGGCACACTCGCCTCGGGCACGATCGAGCTCGAGGACGGGCCGGCAATCATTTTCGTGGGCGAAGCGATCGCTCATGGCGACTGGAGCGAGGCAATCGAACTCGCCAGCTCCGAATTCAAGGTGGCGTAAGTGAGCATGGAAATCCTCACCGGCAATGAGCTGATGAGCGGGGCGACGGTCTATCTCGATCGCGCCGGCAAATGGGTTGAAGAGCTGCAGGAGGCTCGCGTCTTCCTCAAGGAAGAGGCGGAGGCCAAGGAAGCCGCGCTGGCCGCAACCAAGAAGACGCTGCGCGTCGTCAGTCTCGAGGTCGAGACCGTGACGCTGCGCGACGGGGTGATCCACCCCGACCGTATCCGCGAACGCATCCGCGCGGAGGGCCCGACCGCCCCGCGCTTCGAGCGCCAGCATCTCGACGAGGATGGCCATGTATCGATATGACGAGTTCGACGCCGCGTTCGTGAAGGAACGCACGGCGCAGTTTTCCGACCAGGTGGCCCGCCGTCTTACCGGTGAGCTCAACGAGGACCAGTTCCGGCCGCTCAGGTTGATGAACGGGCTCTACCTGCAATTGCACGCTTACATGCTCCGCATCGCCGTGCCCTACGGCACGATGAGCTCGAAGCAGCTGCGCATGCTGGCGCGGATCGCCCGCGACTACGACCGCGGCTACGGCCATTTCACCACGCGACAGAATATCCAGTTCAACTGGCCGAAGCTGCGCGACATCCCGAAGATCCTCGCCGACCTGGCCTCGGTCGAGATGCACGCCATCCAGACCTCGGGCAACTGCATCCGCAACATCACCACCGACCAGTTTGCCGGCGCCACTGCCGACGAAATCATCGATCCGCGTCCGGTCGCCGAGATCCTGCGCCAATGGTCGAGCCTCCATCCGGAGTTCTCGTATCTGCCGCGCAAGTTCAAGATCGCCATGACCGGCTCGACCAACGATCGCGCTGCCATCCGCTTCCACGATATCGGGCTGCAGGCGGCGACCAACGCGCTGGGCGAAATCGGTTGGGAAGTGTGGGTCGGCGGCGGTCTTGGCCGCACCCCGATGATCGGCAAGCAGATCAGCCCCTTCGTGCCGCACGAACACCTGCTCGCCTATCTCGAGAGCATCCTGCGCGTCTACAACCGCTACGGTCGCCGCGACAACAAGTACAAGGCGCGCATCAAGATCCTGGTGCACGAGACCGGCATCGACACCATTCGCGAGCAGGTCGAGGAGGAGTTCGCCCATGTGAAGGGCGGCGTGCTGACCCTGCCGCAGCAGGAGCTCGACCGGATCACCAAATACTTCGCCCAGCCCGATTACGAGCTGGTCAACGAGACCACAGTGGATGTGGCGAAGGAAAAGATCCTCAACCCGCCCTATGGTCGCTGGCTCGAGCGTAACCTCAACGCGCACCGGCAGCCGGGCTATGTGTCGGTCACCATCTCGCTGAAGCCGACCGGCGGCGCGCCGGGCGACGCCACCGACAAGCAGATGGAGGTCGTCGCTGACCTTGCCGAGCGTTACTCGTTCGACGAACTGCGCGTCAGCCATGAGCAGAACCTGGTGCTGCCGCATGTCCGAGTCACCGACCTGCCGGCCGTTTACGCTAAGCTGGTCGAGCACGAGCTGGCCGAAGGCAATGCCGGGCAGATCACCGACATCATCTGCTGCCCGGGTCTCGACTTCTGCGCGCTGGCTAATGCCCGCTCGATCCCGCTGGCGCAGGAGCTCAGCCGCAAGTTCGCCTCGCCCGAGCGCCAGGCCGAGATCGGCGACCTGAAGATCAAGATCTCGGGCTGCATCAATGCGTGCGGCCACCACCATGTCGGCCATATCGGCATTCTGGGGGTCGAGAAGAAGGGCACCGAGCTCTACCAGATTACCGTCGGCGGCGACGCCACGGAGAATGCCGCGATCGGCAACATCCTCGGCCACGGCTTCGTGGTCGAAGACGTGCCTGCTGCCATCGAGCGGCTGGTCGACCTGTATATTTCGAAGCGCGAGAGCGCCGACGAGTCGTTCATCGCTGCCTACCGGCGGCTGGGCGACGCGCCGTTCAAGGAGGCGCTGTACGGCAATGCCTGAGTTGAGACCCCTTTGGCCCGACGCCGAGGAGCGCGGCAATGCTTGATCTTGCCACAGCCCCGGGCGTTCGCGCCCACAAGCCGGACAAGCTGCGCGAACTCGGCATCATGTCGCTCAACGGCATGTTCGATGAGATGGATGGCGTGGCCGTGCTGCGCCAGGCGGTCGAGGAGCTGCTAGTCGACGATGTCGCCATCGTTTCATCGTTCGGCGCCGATTCCTCGGTGCTGCTGCACATGGTCTCCGAGGTGAACAAGGACCTGCCGGTCTATTTCCTCGAGACCGGCAAACACTTCCCCGAGACGCTCGACTATGTCGAAACGCTGAAGCGGCAGCTCGGCCTCACCAACGTCATCGCGCTCCATCCGGATGCAAAGGATATCGAGCGCTTCGATCCCAAGGGCGACCTGTGGGAGACCGATCCGGATTCGTGCTGCCATATCAGGAAGACCGAGCCGCTCGATGCCACGGTTTCCGGTTTTGGCGGCTGGGTTACCGGCCGCAAGCGCTTCCAGACGGCCGAGCGTGGCGTGCTGCCGCATTTCGAGCTGACCAGCGACGACCGCATCAAGGTCAACCCGCTGGCCTATTTCTCCGATGCCGATATCACGACCTACAAGCTCAAGTATGGGTTGCCCGAGCACCCGCTCTACAATAAGGGCTACAAGTCGATCGGTTGTGCGCCGTGCACGAGCGTGGTGGCCGAAGGCGAAGATCCGCGTGCCGGCCGCTGGCGCGGACTGAACAAGAAAGAGTGCGGCATCCATTTCGATTTCAACGGAGCCATCGCCAAACCCATGGCCGCTCAGGAATTGGACCTTTTCAAAGACGGCGCTTTCATCGCCGACCCGTTCCGCGCCTGGGCGGAAGGCGATGACGCGGCCAGCGTGCGCTACACGCACATCCCGCTGCCGGTGTTCCTCGAGCACCGCGAAGCCGTGCTGGCCAACCCGCATCCGGTCGGGCTGCTGGTTTCGCCGGGCGACAATGTCGAACTGGTGCAGGGCGATCTCGATCGCTTCAGCTCCATCGCCATCAACTTCCCCGCCTTCGGCGATGGTCGCGGTTACTCTTCCGCGAGGCTGATCGCCGAGCGTTACGGCTACAAGGGCGAACTGCGCGCCGTGGGCGATGTGCTGCACGACCAGATCTCGCACATGCGCCGCTGCGGCATGAACGCCTTTGTGGTCAAGCACGAGCCGACCAGGAAGGCGCTCGAAGAGGGTAAGCTCGCAACGGTCGATCTGTTCTACCAGCCGGTCGGCTTGACCGAGGTGCCGGTGGGCACCCGTCCGTTCCTGCGCCGCGCGCTCGAGAACGCCTGATCGAAGTTTCACGGCCGCCCCCGCTATCGGCGGGGGCAGTCGTTTCGCCGCGCCTAGCGTGACAGGCTGCGCACCATCCTGAGAACTGGAAGGCCGGAGCGGCCTTCAGCCAAACGAGAAGCGAATGTCGAACGAAATCGTCACGGATGTGGTCATCATCGGCGCCGGTCCTGTGGGCCTTTTTGCCGTATTCGAGCTGGGTCTGCTCGATGTCAAATGCCACCTCATCGATATTCTCGACCGCCCGGGCGGGCAGTGCGCCGAGCTCTATCCGGAAAAGCCGATCTACGACATTCCGGGATTCCCGATGGTCACGGGGCAGGGCCTCACCGACAACCTGATGCAGCAGATCGCGCCCTTCGGGCCCGAGTTCCATTTCAGCCGCATGGTCACCAAGCTGGAAAAGCTCGAGGACGGCACGTTCCGCCTCGAGACCGATGCCGACGAAGTGTTCCTGTGCAAGGTGGTGGTGGTTGCCGCCGGTGGTGGCTCGTTCCAGCCCAAGCGCCCGCCGGTCGAAGGCATCGAGCAGTACGAGAACAAGTCGGTGTTCTACGCTGTCCGCAAGATGGACGATTTCCGCGACCAGGACGTGGTGATCGTCGGGGGCGGTGACTCGGCGCTCGACTGGACGCTGAACCTGCAGCCGATCGTGCGCTCGCTGACGCTGGTGCACCGTCGCGACGCCTTCAAGGCGGCGCCGGCTTCGGTCAACAAGATGAAAGAGCTGGTCATGGAGGGGAAGATCAACTTCCTCATGGGCCAGATCGGTAAGCTCGATGGCAAGGACGGCCAGATCGACCACGTCCACATCGCCATGGATTCGGGTGATACGCCGCTGCCGGCGACGCGCCTCCTGCCGTTCTTCGGCCTCACCATGAAGCTCGGCCCGGTTGCCGACTGGGGCCTCGAGCTCAACGACAACCTGATCACCGTCGATACCGCGAAGTTCGAGAGCTCGGTCCCCGGCATCTTCGCCATCGGCGACATCAACCACTACCCCGGCAAGCTCAAGCTCATCCTCTCGGGCTTCCACGAAGCCGCCCTGATGGCGCAGGCCGCCAAGGCCGTGGTGTCGCCGGGCGAACGCGTGGTGTTCCAGTACACCACCAGTTCGACCAAGCTGCAGAAGAAGCTCGGCGTCGTCTGACCACCGCCTTGTGTGCGCCATGCCCTGTCACCAGCTAATGTTGGCGCGTTGGGGGGCATGGCGTTGGGCACTTGGGTAACAGCAAAGCAGCTGTCGCCAGCGGTTTGGTTGGCGGTGGTCAGCCTCAACATCGTGGCTGGTGGCCTGTTCGCCGGACTGTATGCGTGGCGCGTCAGCACGTTCGACCGTACCACTGCGACCATACTGTCGGTCCGTATCGAGGAGCGTTCCGCCAGGGGTGGACCGATCTACGTGGCGTTGGGAGAGCTGAGCTTCACCCGCATCGACAAACAGGGACGATCTTTCGATTGCCGGCACGAGTTCGAGATTGGGCGTGAAGCAGATGGCTTCGTGGCCGGAGACAAGCTGGAGATCATTCCGGCGACCGGAACTTGCCAGCGTATCGATGTCCTTGGCCGGGCCACGGCCGACAAAACTTGACGCTGTTCGCCACATGCCTCAAACACCGGCGCCACGAAACTTGGGACGCACCAGCCGATGAAAATCCTCGTCACTGACCAATCCGGCGTCGAACACGAGCTCGAAGGGCTCGATGGCTGGCGCACGATGGAAGTGATCCGCGACTGGGGCCTCAACATCAAGGCCGAGTGCGGTGGGGCTTGTTCCTGCGCCACCTGCCACGTCTATGTCGAGGACGGCTGGTTCGAAAAGCTCCCCGACCCGAGCGACGACGAAGAGGATCTCCTCTATTCGACGCTCGACAAGAAGCCGAACTCGCGGCTGAGCTGTCAGATCCTGCTCAGCGAGGAACTGGATGGCATGCGTGTGACCCTGGCGCCGAGCGCTGCCAAGGACTCCGAGGCGGCCTGACCCGCCGTTCCTGATGCAAACAGCGGGCGTCCGGAGGTCAAGCTGGACGCCCGCTGCGCATGCTCCCGTGCGGCGCGTCAGGGAGCATCGTCCGGGCTCTGATACGGCCCGTTACTCCTGCTGCGTCTGTTGACGCAGCTCAGGCTGCGTCGCGGGACGCAGCAAACTTCCATAGACCCAGCCGCTGTGGCCGGCCTGGTCGGTGATCCGCACCCAACCCTCGACAGTGTCGCTGATGTTGACCCAGCTGCCGCCCTTGAGCGTGAACACCTGCGGCTCGATCTGCTTCGGTCCGGCCCGGACCTTGAGCGCTTCGACGGCAACGCTGTGGGTGAAGCCCGGCGGCGGTGTCCTCACCGGCGTGCTGACCTCAGGAGTAACCACCGGCACCGATCGCGCGACGTTCAGGTCGTTGGCCCGGGCAACGGTCGGACGAGCGACGTAGCCGGGCCTCAGGTTGGTTGTCTTGACCGGCGTGGCAGCCGCCATCTGCCCGATCATATCGGTGCTGTATTTCAGCCCGGAGGCAGTGAGGACAAGAGCGGCAAGCGCAACTGTTCCGAACAGCGCGAGTGAGGTCAGCATACGGGCCAGCTTCAGCTCCCATTCCGCCGAGAACCAGTGGCGTCCGCAGCGCATGGTTCTCGCGGAGGGGTGAAAGCTCCAAACCGCCCGCAGGTTCCCCGAGCGCTGCAGAATCATTGGCCGGCGGCAGCGCGCACCGCCGGCCGAGGGACGGTTCAGGCGGCTTGTTCGAGCGCCTCGGCCTCGCGGCCCGCCTTCAACGTTTTGGTGTACCAGGCCAGTTCATCCAGCATCGCGGTCACCGTCGGCGCCAGGTAGTCGTAGTCGGCAAAATCCTTGCCGCCGCGCAGCATGCCGAGCAAAGGCTCCATGTTGATATGAACGCCCGCCTTCATCGGCACCATGCTCAGTTCCACCGCCATCAGCCGCAACTGCTCGACGGCGCGCGCCGCGCCCACTGCGCCGTAGCCGACAAACGCGGCCGGCTTGCGGGCCGGCTCGTCGTAGATGTGATCGAGGGCGTTCTTTAAGACGCCCGAGATCGAGCGGTTGTATTCGGCAGTGACGAAGATGTAGCCGTCGAGTTCTGACACCTTCCTCGCCCAGCGCAGGGCCACCTCGTTGGTCTGCGGCACGAAGCGCGGCGAGCCGACGGCATCGAAGAACGGAATCGGAAAATCCCTGAGGTCGACGATCTCATAGTCGGTGTCGCCGCGGGCCTTGGCGATGTCGAGCACCCATTGCGCCGGGCGGTCGGCAAAGCGGGTTTCGCGGGTGGTGGAGAGGATGATGCCGATGCGTGGCTTGCTGCTCATTTGGGTGTCTGCCTTGTCAGGAGTGCATGGGTGGCCACCAACAGAGACCTAGTCACCGTCAGTAACTGGCGCTATGTTGGTGACTACCTCAGAGGTGCACAAGACGGCACCGTTTCGAGACGGAGTTACCCATGGACGACCTGGTCACCAACACGGAACCACAGCCGGCTCCCGCTTCCGGCACCCCGAGCTGGGCTCCCCGGCACGATGTGAACGAGCCCGAGACCTTTGCCGAATGCTCCCGGGCCATGCTGCCGGTGCACGAGGTGCTGGCGCAGATCAGCGGCAAGTGGACCATCCTCGTGGTGCAGGTGCTGAGCGCCGGGCCGCGGCGGTTCTCCGAGATAAAGCGGCACATCGACGGCGTCTCGCAGAAGATGCTGACCGCAACGCTGCGTGATCTCGAAAAGGATGGCTTCGTCTCCCGCAAGGTGACGCCCAGCATTCCGCCGCGTGTCGACTATGCGCTGACCGAGATGGGCCAGGAGCTGCAGGAGCCGCTGCGGGTCATCGGCAATTGGGCACACGCCAACCGGCACCGCGTCGAGGAAGCCCGCGAGCGCTTTGCCGAGCGCGAGGAAGAGGCCAAGCGCCTCGCCTGGTGATCAGGCAGGTTTGCTGGCAGCAGATTTGGCGGACCGCGCGCCGGCCCACTGGTTGACGATCAACCCGGTCATCACCAGCACCACGCCGACCAGTTGCAAAGGGCCCGGCACGACGTTGCGGATCACCGCATCGAGGATAAAAGCGACCACCGGCGTCACCAGCACAAACGGGATCACCGAGGCGGCGCCCAGCGCCACGATGGCGCGGAACCACAGCATGAAGGGCAGGGCGGTCAACACCACCGCAAGAATCGCCAGCCCCAGCGCATTGGTCCAGCTGATCGCAGCGGGCACATCCCCGATGATCAGCGCCAGCACCGCCAGCTCTGCGCCGCCGATCAGCAGCTGCCAGGCCGTGAAGCTCACCAGCGACATTTCCGCCGGCCGGCCCCAGCGGTTGATCAGGATGCCGCCGAGCGAGCCGGCGACGACACTGCAGAGCGCCGCTGCGACGCCGATCATGTCGATCCCGGCATCGGCACGGAGGATCACCAGCGTCACGCCCACTGCACCAATCAGGATCGAGACGATCTTCATCAGCGTCGGCGGCTGGCTCAGCAGCGCCCAGGCGAGCAGAATGGTGATCAGCGGCCCCAGCGTCTGGAAGGTGCCGGCAACGCCGCCCGGCAGCCGGATCGCTGAAACGAACAGCAGGGCGAAGAACGCCCCGAAATTCAGCGTCCCGAGCACGATCAGCTTCGGCCAATAACCCCGCGGCACCATCTGCCTCGCGAATGTCAGCAACAGCAGCCCGCCACCCAGCGCCCGCACCGAGCCGATGAAGATCGGGTTATGCGGCAGCATGGTGGTGGTGATGATGTAGGTGAACCCCCACAGGATCGCCGCGCCCAGAGCTGCAAGTTTGAGGTTCATCGCGGGGCCGAGGGAATCGGTTGAGGTCGGGCTGGATAGTGCCACAGCTCATCTCCCCCCTTGCGGGGGAGAAAGCGAAAACTTGGGCTTAGCGGAGCTAAGTCCTTAGTTTTCGCCAGAGAGGGATGCGGAGCCACGGTGTCCTCCAGCATCCCCGCTTTCTCCCTGCCGCCAAGCGGGAGATGGCATCGTGCATGTGACAGGCCCCCAACGCCCATTCATCCCCGGTTCACCGACGCCGACCTACCCAGCGCGCCTTCGCGGGGGGCACGCGAGGGATCGATGGACGTCTATACAATCTTCAAGTTTCTGCATGTGCTCGCGGCCATGGCCTGGTTCGGCGGCGGCGCGGTCATGCTGCTGCAGGCCATCCTGGCCATGCGCCAGGGTGACGACGAGAGCCTGATGCGGGTCACCGGGAGCCTGGGCAGCCTTGCCATGCTGTGGTTCCTGCCGGCCTCGGGCCTGACGCTGCTGTTCGGCCTCGTCACCGTGCTGCTCGGTAACCTTTGGGGTGAGGCCTGGGTCATCCTCGGCCTCGTCGGTGCGCTCGCCAGCTTCGTTGTCGGCCACTTCTTCCTGCGTCCGATGGGCGAAGAGGCGGCCCGGCTCATTGCCGACGGCAAGATCGCCGAGGCCGCCGTGTTCGGCAGCCGGATGATCCGCATCGCCATGGTCGACTATGCCAGCATCATTGCCATCGTCGCGCTGATGGTGCTGAAGCCCAACTGGACCGACATCCCGGCGCTTGTCGTGGTTTACGGCGCGCTCGGTGTCACGGCCTTCCTGATCCTCGGCGGCAAGGCGCGGCTGCACCCGCTTCGCGCCGAGTGAGACTCCTCCAGCGCTTTCAGGAAAAGTTGCAGACTTTTCCGGTTCGAAAGCGCTGGAAGCCAAAGACTTCGAACATGTAACCGTTTCAACGAAACGGTGGCATGTGGTGGTCGCGGCGCCGCTTGGGGGCGCGCCGCGATCACCAGCGGGTTTCAGTCGTCTTCGTCTTCATCCTCGTCGTCATCATCGTCCTCGTCGTCGAACTCCATGTCGACGAGCTCGGAGACTTCCACGCTGCCGCCATCGGCGAGCACCGGGCAGCCCTTGGCGATCTCGAGCGCGGCGTCCATGTCGTCGGCCTCGATGATCGAGTAGCCGCTGACCGGATCGGCCGGGGCAGGGCCCACCGCGCCATCCGAGCCGACAGTCATTGTCGCGCCGACCGGGCTGCCCAGATCCAGCATTGCTTCGCCGGTCGCTTCGAGCCACTCATTCCAGGCCAGCATTACTGCCGCCTGCGCCTCTTCGCTCTCGGGTTCGCCACCGCCATGGTAGGCCAAGAGATAGTTGGGCATCGCGCATCTCCATATCGCCGGCGACGTGCCGGATACGGGAACGGGTAGCCCGCTGATGCGACTCTTGTGTGAAGGTGATCAGGAGCACTTTCAGGAAAAGTTGCAGACTGTTCCTCCTCGGATTTGATCCGGGGTTCGAAAGCGCGACGCCGCTTCATTGAAACGGTGAAGCGCTCTAGGCGGTTTTGCGCTCGATCTCTTCCACCGCCTGCTGCGGCCTCGCGAACATGCCGATCCAGTCGGTGAAGCGCTCGACCCAGATGTTGAGGTTGGTCCTGAGCCGCTCGTCGGTGATGTTGTTGTCGTCGTCGATCGCGCCCGGCCGCGACTGGAAATAGATCTCCGGCCGGCCCATCAGGGCCACGCCCACCACCGGCAGGATGGAGCGCAGGTGCGCCTGTGCCGCAGCGGTGCCGCTGACCCCGCCAGTGGCGCCGGCAATGGCGCCCGGCTTGTCCGTCCAGACGCTCTCGCCGAACGGCCGCGACGGCCAGTCGATGGCGTTCTTGAGGATACCCGGGATCGAGCGGTTGTATTCGGGCGTCACGAACAGCACCGCATCCGCCGCGGCGATCTCGCGCTTCAGCCGCATCACGTCGGCCGGCGGATCGTTCCACAGCGCGTCGTCGTAGAACGGCAGGTTGTCGATCTTGATGTACTGGAACTCGAGCTTGCCGGCGGCCAGCTTTTCCAGCGCCTTGGCGAGCTTGAGGTTGGAAGAGGTCGGGCGCGTGCTCCCGACGAATACGGCGACCCGGTACATTGGTGCCCCCTGGTTACTAGATGTGACTGGGGGTGGATATGTGCCTATGGTCAGAAGCGCGCAAGACGGCACATGCATGTGACTGGCGAACGCATTGTTCACCACGCGGAAAGGGGCCGGGTGTGAACCCGGCCCCTGGCTTCGATCGGAAGGGTTGTTACAGCGTGTCCTTCAGCCAGGCGGTGGTCTTGTCGATCACCTCTTTACCGATCTCGGGCTGCTCGCTGAACACACCCAGCATGTGGTCGGCGCCCGGGATGTTGAGCGACTCGGTCTTGCCCTTGGCGAGACCCAGGTACTGCTCGAAGTAGCCGATGGCCGGGTCGGCTTCGCCGGCAATGGTCAGGAACGGGCCGGCATAGCCCGAGAACCGGGCGGCGAGATCGTTCTGGGCCAGGCTGTCAAAGAAGCTCTGCTTCAGTGTCACCACCCGCCAGCCGAGATCGACACTGGCCGAGCCCTCGGCCTTGGCCTTGTCGTAGAAATCCTGGCCGAGGAACTCGTGGAACTCCTTCTGCAGGTCGCCCATCTGGCCCCACACCACGACCGACTTGAAGTCGTCGGGTTCGAGCATGGCCACCGCAGCGCCGAAGCTGTAGCCGATGACGCCGACCCGCGCCGCATCGACGCCCTTTACGCTGCCGAGATAGCTGCGGGCTTCGGCGGCATCTGCCACCAGCCCTTCGAGAGTGGTGTCCGCCATGTCGCCGGTGCTCTCGCCATAGCCGCGGAAGTCGATGCGCAGCGAAGCGATGCCTTCGGCGGCCAGCGCCGCCGCCTGCTGGGCGAACAGCCCGCCCACTTCATCGCGCGAGCTGCCGAAGCCGTGCAGCATCACCACGGCCTGACCGGTTGCGCCGCTATCGGGGGTGGAGAGTGTGCCCTTCACGCCGCTCGGCAGGTCGACGACCGTCTCGGCCGCGAGGGAAACGCTGGCCAGCAGCGCGAAGGCGAGGGTGGCGACGGTCTTGGTGCTGGTGCTGAGGATCGACATTGCTTCTCTCCGTTGTTGGCACGAGGCCCTGGTTGATGTCCACAGTTCTAGCGACGGGACCCGGAACGAGATTGAAGAAATCCGACAATGTGGGACGAGCGAAGAACCCAGTCCTACTTCCTCTCCGCGTTCAGCACGTTGGCCAGCTCCGGGATGAAATCCTTGACCATCGGCTGCTTTACCACCTCGAACGGCAGCGGGCGGACGACGCGCATCGCGGCGATGCCGACCCGTACCGTCATCAGCCCGTTGACCACGCCTTCGCCGAGCCGCGCCGAGAGTTTTGCCGCCAGCCCCTGGCCGACCAGCTGCTCGACCACCCCGTCGGTCAGCACCAGCCCGCCGGTGACCGCGAGGTGTGCGAGGATGGCGCCGATCAGCCGCCAGGTGCCGATGAAGCCGGGCCGCGCGCCATAGAGCCGGGCGATGTCGCCACCCAGCCGCACGCTCTCGAAGATGACGAAGGCGATGTCGATCAGTGCCCGCGGCGAGACCGCCGTCACCAGCGCCACACGCCGCGCCGAAGCCGCCGTCAGCGCCCGGGCTCGCGTATCGAGCGGCGCCATCAGCAGCCGTTCGCCCAGCCGCACATGCTCGGCGCCATCGAAGACGTGGCGTGCATTGCTCTCCAGTTCGTCGCGTGGCCGCGCCAGGTCCGGTCGGCGCGCGTAAATCTCGAGCAGCTCGCGGGTGATCGCCGCACCATCCTTGTTGCGGTCGCTGCTGAGCGCCGCGATCGCGGCGTGCCGCAGCCGGTCGAGGGCGCGGAGCCGCAGCAGCGAAGCCACCTCGCGCACGATGATCACCAGCAGTGCGATCACCAGCACGGCAAGCACTCCGAGCCCGACCCAGCCGAGCCAGGGCTGCGACGCGAACAGGTCGGCGATCAGGCGTTCGGCGGCAAGCCCCAGCGCCAGAGAGACGAGGATACCGCCGGCGATCCAGGCGACGCGCCCGACCCAGCCGAGCAGCCGCGGCGGTCGCGCCGCATCATCCAGTGGCGCCTCGATATCGGTGATCGGCTCGATGCTCTCGGGCAGGGCGACGGCCTGCGCCGGTTCGAACACGCGCGGGCGGCGCGGTTCCTCGGCGGGGTCGCCGCTGGACGAGACGGGGCGGGCGAAGGGTGGTTTCATCGCAGCCAGTCTCCGATCAGGTAGTCGAGCGCCCGGTCGAAACGGATATGCGGCAGCACCACATTGCCTTCGGCGTTCTTTTCCAGCCGCTGCGGCGGCTGAAAGCGCAGGAAATTCAGTGCAACTGGACGACCATCCTCGAACAGCGCATCAGGATGCTCGGGCAAGTCACCGGGGAATAGCGCGATTTCCGTCTTGCCGTCATAGGTCTTGCCGTCCAGCACCTCGCCCGCCTGCGGCGTACCGACGATCACCTCGTGCTTCTCGCCGCCGTCTTCGATGACGCTCTCGCGCGTTGCCCGGATCGCCGCGATGGCCATCGAGCGGGTCTCGGCCCCGGCGAACCGGGCCTTGCGCGCCGCATCGGCGACCAGCCGGTTCATCACCGCCTCCAGCCGGTCATGGCTCGAGGAGTGGATATGGTCGGCCTTGGTGGCCGCGAACAGGATGCGGTCGATGCGCCGCGCCACCAGGCGAGTGATCGGGTTGTTATCGCCCTGCCGGAAGCAGGACAGGATGTCGGTCAGCGCTGTCTCGAGATCGGCCACTGCTGCCGGGCCGGCGTTCAGCGCCCTGAGCGTATCGACCAGCACCACCTGCCGATCGAGCCGCGCGAAGTGATCGCGGAAGAACGGCCGCACCACGATCGCCTTATAGGCCTCGTAACGCCGCTCCAGCATGGCGTAGAGGCTAGACGACCGCACCGGGCCGACCGGTGGCGGCAGCGGTGCGAAGGTCAGCGCCGGGCTGCCCTCGAGGTCGCCGGGCAGCAGGAACCGGCCCGGGGGCAGGGTGCTGAGGGCCCGCCCATCCTCGCGGCTGCGCCGCAAATAGTCGGTGAACGCCGCCGCCAGCCGTTCGGCATCCACGTCCGTCGCTTCCTTCGAGCTGTCCGTCTGCTGGATCTCGCTCATGAACGCCGCGGCTTCGGTTTTCGAGTGCGGCAGCGCAGCACGCTTCAGGGCCTGTGCGCTCCACTCGGCGAAGCTCAGTGACAACAGCGGCAGGTCGAGCAGCCACTCGCCGGGATAGTCGACGATATCGAGGTTAAGCACTGTCGGCCCGAACATCCCCGACACCCAGCGCTTCGACTGGAACTTCAGCGTCAACCGCAACTGGCTGATCTTCCGCGTCGATTCCGGCCAGTGCGGCTCCTTGCCGGTCAGCGCGGCGAGGTGCTGCTCATAGGCAAAGCGCGGGATGCCGGCATCGGGATGTTCGGCCAGCCGAGTTCCAATGAAGCGGCCCTCGGTCAGCGCCGCAAAGCCGGGCAGGCGCCCGCCGGTGAGGAGGTTGTGGATCAGCGCGGTGATGAAGATGGTCTTGCCGGCGCGGCTGAGCCCGGTCACCCCCAGTCGCAAGGTGGGCGTGAACGGCGCCACCGCCGCATCGGCGAGGTTGCCTAGCGCGATGCCGATCTCGTCGGTGATGGTCGTCGGCGCTTGCGGCATCGGGTTCCCTAAGCGCTTTCAGGAAAAGTTGCAGACTTTTCCGGTTCGAAAGCGCGACAAACCAAGATTGTCGGGAAGGTAGGCGGTCCCATGGCGATTGCAAGGCTAGCGCGTTGGCCCGTTGGGAGGAATCGTGATTGCCAGATTTGGGGATTCTTCACGGTTCCCCGCCTTAGCTGAACCATGGCTTACGCGGTTGCTCGTAATTTTGAGGCTGATGCAGACGAACTCGTCGGGGTTCCGCGCGAACGTACGGCCGGCGAACGGCTGCATCTCGATGTCGCCAAGCTGTTGCTTGCCAAAAAGACGCTGCGGCTCACCGATCTGGCGATCGCCATGCGGCAAACGGCGGAGTGGGGCTCGAGCCTTGCGGCAACCATCATCGCGCTCGGGTTCGTACGGCCGATCGACTATTACAAGGCGGTCGCCGAAGTGTACGGCCTGCCCTTCGTCGATCTGCAGCGCGAACCGATCGACCAGACCCTGACCAGCGTCGAGGACCGCGCCGATTACGCCGAGCGCAACATCGTGCCCTGGCGCCGGATCGATGGCCGGCTGATCCTCGCCGCCACCGAGATTACCACCGAACATTTCCTGTGGGGCGACGAGCGGTTCGGCCCCGACAGCTACGATTTCGTCATCACCTCGCCATTCGATATCCTGTGGCAGACCCAGCAGCTGTTCCGCGATTGGGACAGCTTCTTCGCCCGCGAGGCGCTCTATTCGTGGAAGCCCGAGCACTCGGCCAAATACACGGTGACCAAGCCGCAGAAGCTGGTGTTGTGGGCGGTGCTGGCGGTGTTGCTGGCAGGTCTCGTGCTGGCGCCAATGGCGACGGCGGTGACGCTGATGGCGTTCTTCACCACCATCTACACCCTGACCTTCGTCTTCAAATTCGTGCTGACCTTCATCGGCTCGTCGCGCAAGGCCGACATGGAGATCTCGCCCGAGGCGATCGCCGCGCTCAAGGACAGCGAGCTGCCCGTCTACACCGTGCTGGTGCCGATGTACAAAGAGGCCAAGGTCTTGCCGCTGCTGACCAAGGCGCTGAAAGGGCTGGATTATCCAGCCTCCAAGCTCGAGGTGAAGCTGGTCCTCGAGGAGGACGATACCGAAACCATCGAGGCAGCGAAGGCCCTGCGGCTGCCCGGCACCTTCGAGATCGTCCGGGTGCCGCCAAGCCAGCCCAAGACCAAGCCCAAGGCCTGCAACTACGCGCTGCAGTTCAGCCGCGGCGAGTTCGTCACCATCTACGATGCCGAGGATCAGCCTGAGCCGGACCAATTGAAGAAGGCCGTGCTGGCCTTCCGCAATGGCGACCCGCAGCTCGCCTGCGTCCAGGGGCGCCTCAACTACTTCAACCGCTCCGAAAACTGGCTGACGCGGATGTTCACGCTCGAGTACAGCCAGTGGTTCGATTTCCTGCTGCCGGGGCTCGATTGGCTGAAGGTGCCGATCCCGCTCGGCGGCACCTCCAACCACTTCAAGCTTTCGGCGCTGCGCAAGGTCGGCGCGTGGGACCCCTACAACGTCACCGAGGATGCCGATCTCGGCGTGCGGCTGGCGCAGGAGGGCTACACCGTCGGCGTCATCAACTCGACCACCTACGAGGAAGCCAACGGCGTGCTGCCCAGCTGGATCAAGCAGCGCTCGCGCTGGATCAAGGGTTACATGCAGACCTGGCTGGTGCACATGCGGCACCCGATCCAGCTCTGGAAGTCCATCGGCGCCAAGGGCTTCTTTTCCTTCCACTTCTTCATCGGCGCGCCGCCCTTCACCATGCTGCTGGCGCCGATCCTGTGGGTGATCACCTTCCTGGTGTGGTTCACCAATAGCTGGGATTTCGGCTGGTTGTTCCCCGAGCCGTTCGGCACCATGGCGCTGTTCAACCTGGTGATCGGCAACCTGTTCCTCGTCTATTTCGGGGTGATCGCGGCGCTGAAGCGCAAGTACTATGACCTGGTGCCGGTCGGCATCCTGCTCCCGGTCTACTGGGTGCTGCACTCGATCGCCGCCTACAAGGCGTTCTGGCAGCTGATCTTCAACCCGCACTACTGGGAAAAGACCGAGCACGGCACCTCGAGCGTCACCCAGAAGACGCTCGCACAGGTCAAGAGCGAGGCGCCGAAATGAGCATCCTCGATCTCGCCACCGCCCCGGTTGCGGCCCATCAGCGGCGGCCATTCTGGCGCCCGGCGACGATCCTTTGGTCACTGGCGGCCGTGATTGTGCTGCTGGTGCTGGCGCTGCACGTCATCGATGGCGGCTATGTCCGCCGCGACATCGAACAGCTGCAGGCAGGCGAGGCGTGGCGAACCGGCGGCTGGCTGTCGCAGGTGGTGCTGCGCGTCGTCGGCCTGCTGCCGGGCACCCAGCTGCAGCAATGGGCGCTGTCGCTGACCGTCGTCGCCGTCTCGGGCTTCGCCTTCGGCGCGCTGTACGACCGGTTGCGCGCCAATGGCTGGTTCCGCATCGGCGCGTTCATCGCGCTCGTCGCGCTGATGCTGCATGCCGGCGGCCTCTACACGGTGACGGCATCCTCGCGCGCCATCCCGCTCTACATCGCCTTCGCCGCGCTGATCCCGGCGATCCGTTCGCTCGAGGATGTCGGCGACGTGCAATCGGCCATCGGGCTCGGGCTGCTGTTACCCTTGCTGCTGCTGGCGAGCCCGATCGCGGCGCTGCTGATCGTCCCGCTGGCCATCGCCACGGCCTTGGCGGATCGCGATGCGCGCACCGACCCGCGTGCCTTCGTGGCCATGCTGCTGGTGGCGATCCTGCCGACGCTGATCGTCGCCATCGGCATTGTCGGCTTCATCGTGCAGGCGCGAATGGATGTCGCGGCCGCCCTGCTGCCCTATGTCAGCACTTACACCAACCTGCACTTCGACGTTGAGGCGCTGGCGGGCGGGCTCGAGGCGCTGGCGGTGTTTGCGCCGGTGCTGATCGTGCCGCTGCTCTACTGCTTCTGGCCCGAACTCCCGGAGCGGCGCCACGTCTTCAGCGCGCTGGCGGTGATCGCCCTGCCGCTCTACCTGGTGTTCGCCCGCACCATCCTCAACACCACCATGACTGCCATCGTGCCGCCGATCGCGCTGATCGTTGCCTTCCTGTCGTGGCTTGCCGTGGTTCGGCTGCCGTTCCAGCTCCGGCTGCTGTCGTTGCTGCTGCTGGTGCTCGCGGCCGCGGCGAGCTGGACCTACAGCGATCTCTGGAACGATGCAGCGTGGAAGGCGGCGCTGTTCAACCAGGTTCCGGCCGGCATTGCGCAACTGTCCCTCAGGTCGGGCGTTTGACCTCCAATCAGAGGAGGTGCAAATGCACAAACCTGTCGTTGAAATCGACACTTTCATTGCTGCCCCCAGCGCCACCGTATGGAAGGCGATGAAGGGCGGCGCCATGTTCCCCGGCACCAGGATCGAGACCGATTGGAAGATCGGCCATCCCATCACCTTCAAGGGCGAATGGCAGGGCAGGAGCTTCACCGATCGCGGTGAGATCCAGACCCTCGCGGAAGCCAAGGAGTTGAGCTTCACCCACTGGAGCGACAAGGACGGCTCCGGCAAACGTCCGCCCAGCTACCACGTGGTCAGGTATGAGCTCGCCCCATCAGGCGCGCGCACCAAGGTGACGCTCAGCCAGTTCAACGAGGGCCAGGACACCGAGGTCGACGCCAAGACCCGGGTCGAGTTCGAAAAGAACTGGACCATGATGCTGGAAGGTCTGAAGCAGTCGGCGGAGGGGATGCACTGACTGAAGCAGACGGCCCCCTCCCGGCCTCCCCCATGAATGGGGAGGTGAAGAGTCGAGCGTTTGACACCCATCGCTGCCGCAATCTCAATGCGGCACCTCCCCCTTCATGGGGGAGGATGGGAGGGGGCCGTCTCTCTCAGTCCCTCACAACGAGTTACTCGCTCAAACCGATCTTCTCGAGCTCGTACGGCGTGGTCTGGTAGATCTCGTTGATCCAGTTCTGGAACAACAGGTGGGCATGGCTGCGCCACCGGTTCTCCGGCTCCACCGTGGTGTCGCCATTGGGGAACAGGTTCACCGGCGGCGCCGTGTCCAGCCCGGCTTTGACGTCGCGCTCATACTCGTCCGCCAGCGAGCGGTTGTCGTACTCGAGGTGGTTCAGCATGTAGAGGGCAGGGCGCACCTTGTCCTCGAGCATGCAGACGCCGATGTCGTCGTTGTCGATCAGCACTTCGAGGTTCGCCCCGAGGCTTGTTCGGTCGATGTCGTTATAGCGGCTCACCGGGATCATCGGGCTATCCGAAAAGCCATGCAGCCATGGCGTCTGCGGGCCGACCAGCTTGTGGCGGAACACCCCGAAGGCCTTTGACGGCATGCGGTAGCGCTTCGCTCCATGGAAGTGATGCAGCGCCGCCTGCGCCCCCCAGCAGATGAACATCGTGTGGTGCACGTTAGTCTCTGTCCAGTCCATGATCTCGAGCATCTCGGACCAGTACTTGACCTCCTCGAACGGCATGTTCGCCACCGGCGCACCGGTCACGATGAAGCCGTCGAACTTCTTCTCCCGCACCTCTTCCCAGGTGGAATAGAAGCTCTTGAGGTACTCTTCGGAAGTGTTCTTGGATTTGTGGTCGCTGACCCGCACCAGCGTCAGGTCGACCTGCAGCGGCGTGGCGCCGATCAGCCGGGCGAACTGCGTCTCGGTCCGCTCCTTGTTGGGCATCAGGTTGAGCAGGCCGATCTGCAGCGGGCGGATGTCCTGGCGGGCAGCGCGGGAGGAGTCCATGACCATGACACCCTCCGATTGAAGGGTTTTGGCCGCCGGCAGGTGGTCAGGAATGCGAATTGGCATGATGTGCCTCTAGATAGGATAGCGATCAGGTGAGCGGAAGCGGCGCCGGTGAGGGCGCTATCGCATTCGCTGACGGACCGCCCCTGCCACGAGGTCGAGGAATTCGTCGCCGTCGCGCACAGTGGCGAGGTCGCTGGCTTCGATGGTGTAACCGAAATTATCGGCGAGTTGCTGGTAGCGCGGCAGCCGATCCTTGAGCAGCGCCTCAAAACCCCAGGCGCCAAAGGCGTCCGGGTCGACGCCGGCGTCGTCCTTGACCTTGTTCAGGGTTTTGAACTCGTTCCACTTCTCGATGAGGAAGTGCGGCTGATAATACATCGGCTTGGGGCTGTGCTTGAAGCGTTCGATCAGCTTGTGGGCGTCGTCTTCGGTGCCGCGGATGTAGAGCAGCAGCGTGCTCGAGGTCAGCGCCTTGATCACCGGGTCCTCGGCATTGGCAGGGTCCACCACCTCGATCAGCGAACCGCCAGTATCGGCGATGAAGTTCGAGTAGCCATAGAGCTGGTCGGCGCGCTCGATGAAATACGGCACGTCCGCCAGCGCCGCGATCTCGGCCACCCGGTGCTGCTCCTGCCGGCGCTGATACTCGGCAAGCGGCAGGCCGCCGCGGCGCGCATCCCCGGGGCGCCCGAGATAGGTCGAGAGCGGGTCGAGGTTGGCGAAGGTGATGTTGCTGTCGATCTTGATCGAGTCCGTCCGCAACAGCTCGCGCAGGAACGGCACCTTCATGGCCTCGGCCTTGAAGTTGTCGACGATGAACTCGCCCATGTAGCGCGTGCCGATGCGGTAGTCGGCCGAATAGTGGAACCACTGGTGCTTGCGCAGCAGCGCCGCCAGCCAGGTCTTGCCGACCCCGGCCATGCCGAACACCGTCACGGCGTGACGCGGCGCGCTCAGGAAATCCTCGGCGGAATTGAACAGCATAGGGGCGGGTCCGGTTCGGCGTGATCGATTTAGACGATGCGCGGGGACGCGACAAGGGCAGGGGGCTCCGCCCGGCCATGCCACCCCGGCAATTCCTGCCGCCCGACCCGGACTCTTTTGCCCCTTTGTCGCCACACCCGTTACCAGCGCAGCGAAAAACCCAGCAATTTCAATGCGCAGCTGAACTGGCATCGCCCTTGCATTGCATTGTCCGAACCCGCGTGTCCGCACGCCAAATGGGGGTATGGAGCAAACTATGGGCATCTACGGCGCTCTTTCGACCGCAGTCACCGGGCTACGCGCCCAATCCTTCGCGCTCGAGAACATCTCGGGCAACATCGCCAACAGCCAGACCACCGGCTTCAAGCGCATCGACACCGATTTCGTCGACATGATCCCCGATGCCGCCCAGAAGCGGCAGACGGCCGGCTCGGTGCTCGCCTACTCGCGCTCGACCAACAACATCCAGGGCGACATCAAGGGCACCTCGACCGAAACCAACATGGCCATTAACGGCAATGGCTTCTTCGTCGTCGAGCCGCCGATCGGCATGTCGGACGGCGATACGCTGTTCGCCGGCGCCAACTACTACACCCGCCGCGGCGACTTCGAACTCGACAAGAACGGCTACCTTGTCAACGGCTCGGGCTACTACCTCAAGGGCCTGCCGATCGACCCGGCGACGCAGAACATCTCGAGTTCGGTGCCGCAGGTGCTGCAGGTGTCGAGCGCGTTCCTGCCGGCGCAGCAGACCACCTCGGTCAACTACGAGCTGAACCTGCCGCAACTGCCCAAGACCGCGGCTTACCAGGCCTCGAAGACTCCGGGCAGCGAGTTGCTGCGGGCGCAGGACTTCCTCAACATCACGCCCGATACGGCGGCGACCACCTCGGGTGCGACTACCACATCCGGCGCTGCCGCCAACACCATTGCCAGCGCCGGCAACACTCTGACCCTCACCGTCAATGGCACACCGGTCACCATTACCTTCAACGAAGGCGGCGGCACCAGCGGCACCAACGTCGACGTGACCGCCTCGGGCACCGTCGGTAGCCTGCTGACGGCCATCCAGACGGCCATCAACGGCGCGCTGCCGGCCGGCGATCGGCCCACCGTGGCTCTCAGCTCGAGTGGCGCCATCACCGTGACCGGCGCCGACGCCACCGACGTGGTGCAGGTTGCCGACAACACCACCGGCACCTCGTCGCTGGGCTTCGGCCTTGCCGACGGCACCTACAACCCGACCGTTTCGTCGGCTCTGGCCCTTCAGCAGCGGGTCAACAGCGTCAGCGCCGACAAGGCCGATGCCTTCGTTTCGCAGTCGATCTCCGGCGGTGCGGTGACGGTCTATGCCGGCAACGGTGCGCCGGCCAACGTGCAGATGCGCTGGGCCAAGGTGAACTCGACGGCTAACGGCGGTTCCGAGAAATGGAACCTGTTCATTCTCACCAACTCGCAAGCTACCGGCACCGGCACCGCCTGGTCTCGGTTCGGTGGCGACTACACTTTCGGGCCGGACGGCTCGCCCAACCCGCCCGTCGAGTCCACTGAGTTGCAGGGTCTCCAGGTCAACGGCGTCGCCATCGGCGACATCACCCTGCAGCACGGTGCCTCGGGCCTTACCCAGTTCGCCGATCCGAACGGCAATGCCGAAGTGACGACGCTCAACCAGAACGGCTATGCCGCCGGCGAGTTCGTCTCGGTCGCGGTCAACGACAATGGCCGCGTAGTGGTCTCCTACACCAACGGCCAGCAGCTTGAGGTGGCCCAGGTGGTCACCGCCAACTTCAGCGCCGTCAATGCGCTGAAGAGAATGGACGGCGGCGTGTTCGCCGCGACCTCGGAATCGGGCGAGCCGCTGCTCGACACCGACGGGGTGATCGGCTCGGCCGTCGAGGCCTCCAACACCGACATCTCCGAAGAGTTCACCAAGCTGATCGTCACGCAGCAGGCCTACGCCGCCGGTACCCGCATCGTCTCCGCGGCCGACCAGATGCTGCAGGAATCGCTGAACATGATCCGCTGAGGCGGAACTGAACCCCTCCGGCGCGGGTCCGCCCTGCGCCGGAGCTTTCTCAACTGGAGCAGGGTGGTATGGGGCTCTCGGTTACCCTCAGCAATGCGCTTTCGGGCATGCGTGTCGGGCAGAACGCGCTCGATACGCTGTCCAACAACGTCGCCAATGCCGGCACCCCCGGCTATCACCGGCGTTCGGTCAGCGTCATCGACTCGTTGGGCGTCAACTCGACCTATGCCCGCGAGGGCCAGCTCAGCCGCACCTTCAACCAATCCCTGCAGGCGCACTACACACGCAGCACTGCCGAATCCGGCTTCACCAGCGTGCAGGCGAGCTTCCTCGACCGGGTGCAGACCCTGTTCGGCAAGCCCGGCACTGTCGGCTCGATCGACAGCGCCTACAATGCCTTCGAGAGTTCTCTCGCCGCCGTGGCGACCAGCCCCGACAGCTATGCGAACCGAGCCGATCTGGTGCAGAAGGCCCAGACCGTGGCTTCGACGCTCAACCGGCTGAGCTCCGACATTCAGTCGCTGCGCCAGGAGATCGAGGCCAAGCTCTCCAACAGCGTCGACTCGATCAACAACCAGCTGCAATCGCTGGAAAAGGTGAACCTCAGGCTCGCCGACCAGGGCATCGATGCCACCTCGCGCGCCACCCTGATGGACCAGCGCGACCGGCTGGTCGAGGACCTGTCGCAGCAGATGGATCTGCGCGTCAATTATCGCGGCGACGGCACCGTTTCGCTGATGACCCGCTCCGGCGTCGGCATCCTCGACGTCAAGGCATCCGTATTCAGCTACGAAAGCGCCGGTGCGCTGTCGGCCGCCTCGCGCTTCAGCCCGAACGATGCGGTGAGCGGCGTCGGCAAGCTCTCGATCATGACTCCGGCCGGGCTGGAGATCGACCTGGTCAAGCAGAACGTCCTGCAATCGGGCGAACTCGCCGGCCTCATCCAGCTGCGCGACCAGCAACTGGTGCAGGCGCAGGATCAGCTCGACGAGATCGCCGCCTCGGTGGCGCAGGCCATGTCGACCAACGTCAAGCAAGGCACGCAGGTCACCTCGGGCCCGTCCAACGGCTACGAGGTCGACCTCGCCAACGTCCGCAACGGCAACGAGTTCACCTTCAAGTACACGCAGGGCGGCGCCGAAAAGACCGTCCGCGTGCTGCGCGTCGACGACACCACCAAGCTCCCGCTCGACTATGTCGATGCCAACGGCGCCAGGGTGATCGGGCTCGATTTCTCCGGCGGAGCCGCTGGGGTCGCCTCGCAGCTGCAGAACAAGCTGGGTGGGGGGCTGTCTGTCTCCAACCCGTCGGGCAGCACACTCAGGATCATGGACGACGGCGTCGCCGGCACCACCGACATGCTGTCGCTCTCGACCCGCACCACCTCCTCGGGGTTGCAGAACGGTACGCTCGGCTTCTCGCTGTTTGTCGATACCAACAATGCCGACTTCACCAACAGCCTCGACGGCGTCGGCCAGAAGCTCGGCTTCGCCAGCCGCATCAGCGTCAACGCCTCGATCGTCGCCGATAACAAGCTCTTGGTGCAATACACCGGCACGACGCCGTTAGGTGATCAGGACCGGCTCAACCAGGTGATCGCCAACCTCGACGACATGCGCTTTTCCGGCGGGCAGGGGGGTGGGCTGAGCGACGCCAGCTCACGCCTCGGCGGTACCGTCGCCGACCTGATTTCGCAGACCCTCAACTACCAGGGCAACGTTGCCGAAGCGGCGATCTCGAACAACGAGACGCAGCAGCAGACGCTGGCTGCCCTGACGCAGCGGCTCGACAGCGAATACGGCGTCGACGTCGACGAAGAAATGGCGCGCCTGATGGAACTGCAGAACGCTTTCGCCGCCAATGCGCGGGTGATGAGCGTGGTGCAGGAACTGATGGACTCCCTGATGCAGCTCTAGAAGGAACAAGCCCATGACCTCAGTCGGCAAGACGATGTTCCCGCTCGCCAACGGCATCAAGAACATCACCGCCATGAAGGCCCGCTACGACCAGTTGCAGACGCAGCTGGCCAGTGGCGAGAAGGCCTCGACCCTGGCCGAGATGGGCTCGGACCGCTATTTCGACCTGGCGCTGCGCCAGCGCATGGCGCGGATGGAGGGTTACCAGCAGTCGATCTCGACGGTGAACCTCAGGCTCGAAGTGCTCGATACGGTGATGAGCCGGCTCGATACCATCGAGTCCGACGCCCGCGCCGCGGCGATCTCGGGCGGCGGCGGCACCTCCGGCATCAATTTCCAGACCACGCCGACGCTGGCCGGCTCGCGCTTCGACGAAGTGCTGACGCTGCTCAATACCGATGTCGCCGGCCGCTACATGTTCGGCGGCAACCGCACCGACAGCCAGCCGGTGGCGACCTCATCCGATGTGATGAACGGCGTCGGCGCCCGTGCCGGCTTCAAGCAGGTGGCCGGGGAGCGCAAGCTCGCCGATCTCGGGGCCGACCATCTTGGCCGCCTCGATATCAGTCGGGTCACCGACACGGTGACGCTGGCCGAAGAGACCACCGTCTTCGGCATGAAGCTCTCCGGCATCACCACCACCTCGGCCAATATCGCGGTCACGGCCCCGGGCGGCGGTCCGCCACCGGCGCTGACGGTAAAGTTCGGCACGCCGTTGCCCAATGCCGGCGACAAGGTGCAGGTCAGCTTCACCATGCCTGACGGCACCGAGGAGCAGATCGTCCTCGTCGCTACGTCAGGCACGCCGGGCGACGGCGAGTTCCAGATCGGCGCCGATGCCGATGCGACTGCCGCCAGCTTCGAGACCGCGCTCACCGGCTCGGTCAAACAGCTCGCCGAGACCACCCTGGTCTCGGCCTCCGCCTATGCCGCCGCCGAGAACTTCTTCAACGGCCAGGGCGAGCAGGTGATGCGCGTCGACGGCCCGCCCTTCGACAGCGCCACCGGCCTCATCGCCGGCACCTCGGCCAACACCATGCTCTGGTACACCGGCGAGGACAGCGCTGATCCGCGCAGCACCGTCACGGCGCGAGTGGGCGAAGGCACCACCGTCGGCTACGGCGTCCAGGCCAACGAGAGCGGCTTCATCAACCTGATCCAGACCCTCGCTGCCGTCGCCGTGCAGGATTTCCCCGACAGCGATCCGACCTCGGAAAAGCGCTACTCCTCGATGATGTCGCGCAATGCCGCCCGCCTCGCCGATACCAAGGACAACCAGCCCGGCTCACTCGCCGCGATCACCGTCGAGCTTGGCCTCGCCCAGAGCACCACTGGCGCCATTGCCGAGCGGCATACCGCGCACTCCGCCCAGCTTGGAAACATGCTAGAGCAGATTGAGGCGGCGCCCACCGAGACGATCGCCATGGAAATCCTGGCGCTGAAGACGCGCCTCGAAGCGAGCTATCAGACCACCGCGCTGCTCAGCCAGCTGTCGCTGGTGAACTACATGAGGTAACCGATGAGCCGTGCAATCGTCGTCCGCGAACTTGGCGGCCCGGAAAAGCTGACACTGGAGCAGGTCGAGGTTCCGGCACCGGGCGCGGGTCAGATCAAGATCAGAAGCCACGCCATCGGGCTCAACTTCATCGATACCTACCAGCGCACCGGGCTCTACAAGGTGGCGCTGCCGTTCATCGCGGGCAACGAAGGCGCCGGCGAGGTGATCGCGGTCGGGCCTGATGTCACCCAGTGGCGGGTTGGCGATCGTATCGCTTACCAGGGCTCTGTCGGCGCCTATGCCGACGAGCGCCTGCTGCCGGCGGACCGGGTGGTGCGCATCCCCGATGCCATCAGCTACGAGGTGGCTGCAGCGGCGATTCTCAAGGGCCTGACCGCCTTCTACCTGCTGCACTGGACCCATCCGCTCAAGGCAGGCGAGACCATCCTTATCCACGCCGCCGCCGGCGGCACCGGCCAGATCCTGACGCAATGGGCCAAGGCGATCGGCGCGACGGTGATCGCCACGGCCGGATCGGACGACAAGTGCGCCATTGCCCAGGCGAATGGCGCCGACCTCACAATCAACTACCGAACCGACAACTTTGTCGAGCGGGTGAGGCAATTCACGGGCGGCAAAGGGGTGGACGTCGTCTACGACGGCGTCGGCGCCGCGACCTTCGAGCCGTCGCTCGATTGCATCAAGCCGCGCGGCCTGATGGTGAGCTTTGGCAATGCCTCGGGTCCGGTGTCCATTCCCAAGCTGACCATCCTCGCGGAGAAGGGCTCGCTGTTCCTCACCCGCCCCACCACCGGGGGATATCTCAGGACCGCCGACGATCTGCGGCTTGGGGCCGAGGCGCTGTTCAATGTGATCTCGCTGGGCAAGGTGAAGATCGCCATCGACCAGACCTTTCCTCTTGCCGAAGCGGCCAAAGCCCACATCGCTCTCGAGACGCGCGCCACCACCGGCTCGACGCTGCTCTTGCCGTAAGGCGCGGCTGCCGCTAAAGGCGTGGCCGTCGGGTAGGTGGCAGAGCGGTTGATTGCTCCGGTCTTGAAAACCGGCGAACGTGAAAGCGTTCCGGGGGTTCGAATCCCTCCCTACCCGCCAAAGCATTTGTGATAATTGCCCGTCTTGGTAGGCGGTTAAGTATCTGTTAATCTATCACCTGCGGCGGACCATAACCAAGATTGGGGCTTGGAAATGGTTAGCTTTCGGACGCAGTTTTCTGCCGTACTTCTCGCATCTTTATTGGCCGCACCCGCACTTGCTGCGGGCGTCGCCGTTCGCCAGCTGCCGGATACGCCGGCTGCCGAACGGATGTCACGCGCCGACCTGTTGGCCCATAAGGGCTATTACCCGCAATCGTGTGCCGAGCGCCGCGTCTGCACCTTTACTGGCCCTGGCGGCGAAGTCTGGGTGTGGGAGGGCTATGCCCGGGCCATGCTGATGGAAGGCAAGACGCTGCTGTTCAAGGGCAAGTGCCAGAGCGCCTGCTACCTCGCCTATCTCGAGGCGGTAAAGTTCGACGCCAAAGGCTCGCCCGGCCGCGTCGAAGTCGCTCCCGGCACCGTCTTCTACAACCACAAGCCCTACCTGCTGCGCCAATGAAGCGCCTCTGGGAGAGGCTCGCCGACCAACTCGACCGTATCCCCTCCCGCTGGGGGGTGCCGCTGCTGGTGCTGATGGGGCTGGTGTTCTGGATCGTGGCGTTGCAGGTCGTGCGGTTGTAGGTAGTCCGGTCGTAAAGCCGGAAGAGTCACCCGGCGACAGCGCGTGCCTGCGTCACGATGTCGGCTGGCCTGCGCTGGTTGGCCTTCGCCCAAAGCCCGCGGGTGTCGATGACCACCTTGTCGGCGACAACCGACCGCGGGATGGCGCGGAACTCACGGTGATCCACCAACATGAGGATCATGTCGCTCGCTAGCCCTGCGTCCGCGTCGACCAAGGCTACCACGCCGGAGTGCGAGAGTTCGTCCGGCAGATCCGTGATGTGCGGCTCGACCACCCGCAATTCGACGTCGGAGCCGATGAGTTGCAACTCCTTGGCGAGCAGGCTGACGATCTCCACCGCAGGGCTTTCGCGGAAATCGTCGACATCCGCCTTGTAGCTCAGCCCGAAGCAGCCGATCGAGCGGATGCCGCCGGCGGCCACGCTCTCCAGCACTTTCCTGACGATCTGGCGCGGTCGTTCGCTGTTGATCCAGCGCGCCTCGCGGATCAACCGCGCTTTCTCTCCCACCTCGGAAACGATGAACCATGGATCGACTGCGATACAGTGGCCACCTACACCCGGACCCGGCTTCAGGATGTTGACGCGCGGATGCAGGTTCGCCAGCGAGATCAACTCCCACACATCGATCTGCAACTGGGCGCAGATTTCGGCCAGTTCGTTGGCGAAGGCGATGTTCACATCGCGGAACGAGTTCTCGGTGAGCTTGCAGAGCTCGGCGGTGCGGGCGTCGGAGACGACGCAGTTGCCGGTGACGAACGAGCTGTAGAACGCGCGGCAGGCTTCGCCGGCACGCTCGCTTAGCCCTCCGATCACCCGGTCATTCTCGGTCAGCTCGCGGAGGATCTGTCCGGGCAACACGCGCTCAGGGCAGTGCGCCACGAGGATATCGCCGCTGTCGCTACCCTGGCGCGAGCAGGTGAGGTCGGGCCGTAACGTTTCGATCCAGCGCGCCACCAGCTCGGTGGTGCCCACAGGCACTGTAGATTCAAGGATTACCAATTGACCCTGTTTGAGCACCGGAGCGATGGCGTGCACTGCGGCGTTCACATAGGTGAGGTCGGGCTTGTAGCCGCCGGCGAACGGCGTCGGCACGGCGATGATGTAGACATCGCCGCTCTGCGGGGTAGTCGTGGCGACAATGCTGCCATTGGCGACGAGGGCCGCGAGGGCTTGGGGCAGGCCGGGTTCGACGATCGGGCAAAGACCGGCATTGATGCTAGCCACCAGCGTTGCGTTGACGTCGACGCCGACGACCCGCATCCCGCTTTGGGCAATCACTACAGCAGTTGGCAGGCCGATATAGCCCAGGCCAACGACGACACAAGTACGAGCGGTCGATGTGGCGGTCATGGCTCAAATTCCTTCATCTTGCGTCCAACCAGTATGTCGGCGATGCGGCGCGAAGCTCGGCCATCGCCATAGGGGGTGATGCGTCGCGCCATGCGCTCGTGCTCGCCGGCTGGGCCGAACACCCGGCCCACGCGCTCTACGATCGTTCCCTGATCCGTCCCGACCAGTTCAACCGTACCAGCCGCAACCGCTTCGGGGCGTTCCGTTACATTGCGTGTCACGAACACCGGCTTGCCTAATGCAGGAGCTTCCTCCTGGATGCCGCCGCTGTCGGTGAGGATCGCGTGACTGCGCTTCATCAGGTAGACGAATGGCAGGTAGTCGAGCGGCTCGACCAGGTGGACATGCGGCACCCCCGCGAGGACCTGGCGCACCGGACCCAGCACATTCGGGTTGGGGTGGATCGGGTAGACCACCTGCAACCGATGGGTGCGGGCCAGCTCGGCAATCGCCGCGCAGATGTCGAGCAGCGGCTGCCCGAAATTCTCGCGTCGGTGACCGGTCACCAACAGCAGTGGCAGGTCGGGATCGAGATAGGAGAAACGGTCCGCCAGGCTCTCGGTGAGGCCGGGCTCGCCCTCCACCCGATCTGCCATCATCAGCAGTGCATCGATGCCAGTGTTGCCAGTGAGGTAGACCGCGTCGCGCCGAGCTCCTTCCCGCAGCAGGTTGTCGCGCGTCTCGGCCGTGGGGGTATAGAATTGGTCGGCAATGACGTCGATCAGCCGCCGGTTGACTTCCTCGGGCCATGGCTGCAGCGGGTCGCCCGACCGCAACCCGGCCTCGACGTGTCCGACCGGGATTTTTTTGTAGAACGCAGCCAGGGAAGCGGCCATGGCCGTTGCAGTGTCGCCATGCACAAGAACGCGGTCCGGCCGCCAGGCGTCGAGGATGGTGGAAAGCCCGGTGAGCACTGCCGTGGTGATCTGCTCGAGCCCCTGCGCCGCCGTCATGAGGTCGAGATCGTAGTCGGGCCGCACCCCGAATAGCTCCAGCGCCTGGTCCAGCATCTGTCGGTGCTGCGCCGTGACGCAGACCCGAACTTCGAGCGCCGGCTCAGCCGCAAGCACCTTGATCAGCGGAAGCATCTTGATGGCTTCCGGGCGCGTGCCGAAGACGAGAAGAATTCGCGTAACCATCAGGCGAGTTCCAATGCTGGGCGGGTGCTGCTCATCATGGGGCCCTCGACCCGCATCTCAAGTACCGCTGGTCTCGGATCAGGCGCTAGTGGTGGCCTAGGCGGCGTTGCGGCGCACCTGTGTTTCAATCCACGCGTAAGTCGCCTCCAGACCCTTGCGCAGGCTCTGCGTTGGACGCCATCCCAACTTCTCTTCGATCAGTTGATTATGGGAATTGCGGCCGCGAACTCCCAACGGGCCCGGGACGTGGTTCTTGTGGAGCGTCTTGCCAGCGATGTCGGAAACGATCTCAACGAGCTGATTGATGGTGACCATCTCATCGGAACCGACGTTGACCGGTCCCTCGAACTCGGACCTTGTCAGCCGGATCGTGCCCTCGATGCACTCGTCGATGTAGAGAAATGAACGGGTCTGGTTGCCATCGCCCCAGATTTCAATCTCACCGTTGTTTGCGGCCATGGCGACCTTGCGGCAAACCGCCGCCGGTGCTTTCTCCTTGCCACCCGTCCACGTGCCCTCCGGACCGAAGATATTGTGGTAACGCGCCACCCGGTTGGACATGCCGTGGTTTCGGTTATAGGCGAGAAACAGTCGTTCGGAGAACAATTTCTCCCACCCATACTCGCTGTCGGGAGCGGCTGGATAGGCCGACGACTCCTTGCAGTTCGGATTGTCCGGATCTTCCTGATTGTATGCCGGGTACATGCAGGCCGACGACGAATAGAAGATGCGCCGTATGTTGCGCTTGTGAGCGCGGTCGACAACGCCAAGGTTGATGGTGGCCGAGTTGTGCATGATGTCCGCATCATGCTCGCCGGTAAAAATGTATCCGGCGCCACCCATGTCGGCCGCAAGCTGGTAGACCTCGTCGTAACGCCGATCGATGACTGCATCCACCACGCGTTGTTCTCGAAGGTCTCCGACTACGAAATCGTCCGCTTCTGTCTCGCCGAATTCCGGGAACTTCAGATCAACGCCGCGGACCCAGAACCCCTCGGTCTTTAGTCTCCGCACCAGGTGGTTACCGATAAATCCGCCTGCACCGCAGACCAGCGCAAATTTCGTCATAAATCGTATCCTTCTTCCGCACCTGACAAGATCAATCCTGCGCCGCATTAACGATCGACCGACAATCGCAGGATCTCGTGCTCGCTCATTGGGGGACACAAGTCGTTGTTACTTCAGTTGACTACAGGGTGTTCCTTGCGTCGATGCCAGAACTGGCCGACCTTTGAGGTGTTCTTCAGCACAAGGGAGCCCCAGCCGCCAATCTCATTGCTGCGCAGTGCACGCAAATCTTCCGCAGACTTTGCAATTATGTTCTGGATGGACCGGTTGCTCGTCCCCCCTACCTTCATCCTCACGAAAAGCTTGTCGAGATATCTCACCTCGTCCGCGATGCGCGGCAGAATGCGAAGGACAAAATCGTAGTCAGCGGCGATCCGATAACTACAGTCGAAGCCTCCGAAACGTTCATAGACCGACCGCCGGAGGTACAAAGTCGGATGGGGAGGCATCCATCCCCGCCGTAACTTTGGGAGTGTAAACTCGCCACTGTGCCAGTACCGAATGATCTTATGCGGCGCCTCGCGCGTCTCATAAATGAGGTTGCCGTAAACTGCCAAAACCGTCGGATCACGGAACTCTCGCGCGATGCTCTCCAGCACATCAGCAGAAGCCAGCACGTCATCAGAGTGGAGTATTCCGATGACATCGCCACTAGCCTTGGCAACTCCCTTGTTCAGTGCGTCGTAGAGTCCATCGTCGGGTTCGGTCAGCACGACCCGGTTGGCAAAGTGGTCGGATCGCGCGAGCTCCATCGTGTTGTCGCTGCTGCCACCGTCGATCACCAAGTGCTCCACGTTCTTGTAGGTCTGGGCCGCAAGCGACTGCAGTGTTGCAGGCAGAGTTGCACCCGAGTTGAAGGTCGCTGTTACCAAAGTGATTCTCAAAGGGATGTGATCCGATGGAGATTCATTCATGCTGGAAACTCCTGGGCGCCTCAGAACGACAACAACATTCGGGCTGCTTCCACCCGGTTACGGTACCCTGCGGTGTCAATGGCGTAGGCTTGCACAAGCTTGCGCCATTGGCTCCCTCCTGTTCTGGACAGAGCGTCCGCCTCTAAGATCTTCTCCTGGAACGCGAAAGCGCCCGCTTCAAGCGGCAGGTCCCAGCCAACTCCGGCGGGCGCCAGGTTACGCCATGGAGTGCGATCGGAGATCAGGACTGGTGTGCCCGCCGCAAGGGATTCTGCGATGACGTGACCGTAGTTCTCCCCGCGCGTCGGGAAAAGAAAAAGGTCGCTGGCAGCAAACACACGTGGCACGTCTTTATGGGATACGCCTCCCATGAAGGTAACGTCCACCCGGTCCGGGAGCTCGGCTACCAACCGCAGGCATTGCTGATAAAGCTGAAGGTCTTGTACCGGACCGTAGATCTGAAATCGGACGGGGATTGGTATCGATCTAAGTGTCTTGATCGCAAAATCTACGTTCTTCTCTGCGCTAATTCTCGATACAAAGCAGATGCGCAGGGGGTCTCCGGGTTGACGTGGCAGGTGGCCGGCATCGTTCACAGGTGCGACGACAGGAAGATTGGGTATGTCCATCGCGATGCGAATTTCGCCTGAACGCATTCCCATGGTGGAGCGGATTTCCTTAGCGTCGTACTCGCTTGAAGCCTCCCATGTAACGCCCCTGTAGAGTCCCATCGCTCTCGCAGTGGCAATGTACGGACGCTTTTTCCAACGCTTAAGGGCGAGTCTTGCTGGTGAGAGCTCCCCCCGGGGGGCAACCACGCAGGGCTTGTCACCATCGCCCAGCAACTTCCGAGCCAGCAGTGGCTTGATGGTAAAATCGGGGCTGAAGAAGCTGTTCAGGTACAACACGTCGTGAGGCGTGGTCCGGAGGACATTCCGGATGTCATGGAGTCCCCGTCCCGATGGGGGCAAATACAGGACTTCGGCTTTGCCGACTTGCCTCCATCCCTGAGGCCCTCTGGCGGTTTCGTACGGTTCGTCATCGCCTTCGTCCCGATCGGCAGTGACGACGAGAAACCGAAACTCATCTCCCAGCGCCTCAACCAAATTTGAGATGGAGCGGATCGGTCCGCCACCTTTGAAGCCGGGCAGATAAGTGGAAACGAAGGTGAGCACGGTTGCGGGCAATTCACGGCTCCTTTCAGGGGTACTGGGACGGCAGCACACGCCAAAGGGAGGCCTTGGTGCGATAAATCGAAATGCCGAGGAAGAGGTAGAAGAGGAGGAACTCGTTCACCACCGAGGGAAGGAGAGAAGAGATGCCCCCGCGGTTCAAGCTATAGAAGAACAGCATTACAACGTATATGAACATGGTGTTCATATTTGAACTTCGCTCGCACAGTCGGCAAAAGAATGCTGCCGCGGTGCCCACGAAGATTGCATGCGCAAAGAAGAACGTGTTTCCGAATAGATAAATAGATTCAGCTAACAATCCAGGCAACAAAACGTAGAACCCCGGATCAGATACGCCTCTCCCCAGAACGATTGCGGACATTTCATAATTGACGCGAGCAACGTCGGCGCCGCCCTTTAGTAAACTGGGTATCGGCAGCGTTAGTATCCATGCGAAATACCGGCCTAAGTCCGCATGTTGCGCGCTATCTATTAGCGGTATGCCGGCGCGAATCAGAAATGTGAACTCGGAATCGAGGACCCTTGCCACAGCATCAGTTAGGTCGATGCTCGCCAGGTCCACTCCGAGCCTAAGCAGCGAGTACGCATAAAACCCTGTGACGATGACGGGCGCTGAGCATACGGCCGCCACGACCAAAAGCCACCTAATGGTTCGGTGTTCTGTCCAAAGGACGAGGAAGATAAAGACTGCGTTGAAGAATAATTCGCTCCTCCCAATGTATGCTTGGTCAACGTACTTAATATAGGTTATGGCACCAACGATAAGAATAAGTTTGACGGCATTTCGTCTGAAATAGAACAGCGACAGGTAGAAGAACGGAACTGACAGTGTCGTAATGTAGTGTAGGAGTGAATTGCCGCCGCTTTGGGAGCCCTCCAGCCTGCCGCTAAACCAGAGACGAAGGTTTGGAACTGGCGGATCGACCAGCAGGTGGAGGCGGAACTCGGGGGCAACGAGATTCAGCAGATGAAGAGCGATAAAGAACAGTATGAAATATGACGGAAAGCGACCGCTTGTAAGTGATTCAACCCGCGGTGCAGCAAACTCACTTATGGCGCTTCCGATCGACGAGAATAACCCTAGACCCACCCAGAATCCAAAGACGATGCTGAATGAAAAAATGCCATAATACACGATATATTGGGCGCCGACCCAAACGTCGGTGGTTGCGAGGCCGCTATATAGAAAGAATCCGGCCAGCACCAGTAACAGCATGACGCGCTGCGCTTGGTTTGATGTCACGGTGAGCGCCAGCCAGGTAGTAATGGCCGAGGTCAGCAGCAGGACGACGAACTTCTCGGGGTCAATATTAAGCATTGATCGGTCCGATGCGCTCCCCGATGGCGTCAATTACCCGAAGGTGTTCAAGCTCGGGCGCGTACGCCGCGAGAAAGGGGGCGTGTAGCGCCTTCAGAGCAGCGGTGCCCTGAGCAACGGTCTCGATTTCCTGCGCGACGCGTTGAACTGTAGCTCCTTCCTCCAACAGGCGACCAAAGGGAAAGTCTCTGATGATCGCTCGGATGGGCGGTTGATCTGTAGAAACAATGGGTATGCCTGCTTGGGCATACTCGAATACCTTGTTGGGTGCGCAATAGATATTGTTCAAGCCATCATAGGAGTAGGTCACGATCCCTACATCTGCGAGGGCCGCAACCGCGATAAGATCGTCGTTGGGGATGCGACCAAGGGCGGCAAAGCGCCCTGAAGTTGCATGCTTGCTTGCCAGTTGCGTTAGCTGGCGAGCGTCAGGCCCTCCTCCAACGACGACAAGTCGATAGCAATCCGGCAGGTAATCTAGTGCAGCGACAAACCGCGCCAGACCACGCTCAAGGGACATGTCTCCCTGATAAATGACAATCCTGTCGCATTTGGAACGACGGGCCAAAGCCGGGTACAAGCTCAAAACGCGATCGCGCGCTTCATCGGTCATGACCCGACGGGTAGGAATGTTGCGCATGTAAGTGGGAGGGTGGCGCAGCCGGTAGTGTTCCGCCATCAATGCAGCCCGCTCTGGATTGGCGGCGACCACTAGACTTGCGCGCTGTACGACAAAGCGTTCGAAAGCGTACCAAACTCTGTCGCGTAACGACATCCCTTGCCCAGGATAAGGGATGATAATTTCGTGGGCGTCATAGACCAGATGAGCCTTCGCGGCTTTTGCGGCAAGCCAGCCCGGCATGGTGGTGAAGTAGTCCTCGGCAAAAACGACGTTCGGTTTCCACCGATGCGCTTGCCGGATCACAGTGTGCCAAAACGCCAGATGGCGGTGCGCTGTGCTCCACTTCGGCTGCAGTGCGACCACGACATGATCCATGCCTTGGTAGTCGTCTTTGCCGCCAAGGCTGGTGCTAACAAGGCACACTTCTCCCAGTTGGCGTGCGACCTCGATCATGCGCTTGACACGACCGTCAAACCTGATGTCGCCGAACAGTACGACCATGATCCTGCGGCTAGCCACGCTCTGCCCTCCCGGCCTGCGGGAGCCGTGCAAACGCAGAGAAGTCGCGTCCGAACGCAGAGCGAATCCGGACTAGACTCGCGATGTTGACGACCAGTTGTCCAGCGACCGCAGCGATCGCTGCGCCCTCTACGCCGTATGTCGGGATAAGAGCCAGGGCGAGTGTGCCGCTGAGGCCGACTGTGCCGAGGGTGATAGCCGCTGCGGTTCCTGCACGTCCGACCATACTGAGAGCGAGGCCGGCAAAGCCAACCGTCGCATAGGCAGCCTTGCCAAGTACCAAAATGGACATTGCGCCGGCCGCGGGTCGATAGTCCTCACCAAAAACGAGCGCCAACAAATCCGCCCCAAAGACAGCCAGGGCGATTGCACTAGGCAAAACAATCAACGTCGCCACGCGATGGCTTAGCACAACGACGCGCTGCAAGCGGGGCAGGTCCTGACGTGCGTGGAGGCCAGCGATCTGCGGGGCAATAACGATCGAAATTGCGATGAGCGCAACGCTCAAACCATCCGATATCTGCGAAGCAACCCTGAAGTAGCCAACCTGGGATTGAGGCGCGAGCACACCAAGCACGAGAATGCCGATCTGATTGTTCAGCACCTGTGAGCCCGCAAGGAGGAGAAACGGCAGGCTTTGGCGGAGCCATCGCGCGCGGTGCATCACTGCCGCGGCAGCTCGGATGGCCGGGCCGACCCTCACCACCAAGGCGAAGACGCCGCCAAAGAGGGCAAGCAGCGATGCTCCGAGTTGGATCAAGAGCGCGGTTTCGGCCGACAGACCGGGCTGAGACAGCAGCACGGCTACCAGCCCCAAGAGCAGCAGGACCGGACGGATGAACTGCTCCGGCACTTGAGAAAGGACCGGATGACCCAACCCCTGCAGGGCAGCCGCACTCACCGATGCCAATGCAAACATCGGCACGAGGGAAAGACCAATGACAAGTATCCAACGATGCCCTTCGCTGAGACCGGCAAGCAGCAGAACGGCTCCCACCGCTGTGAGTGGGACGATTATCGAGAGCGCCAGCGTCAACTGCATTGAACTGATGAGCAGCCCCTTGATCTCCGGCGTGGCGGCCTCCGCTTGGTAGACTGCGATCTGCCGAACGAGAAATGCGGGGAGTCCGAACTGTGCTGCGATAGCGAGGAGCTGTGCAACGGCAATCGTGTACGCGTAGAGTCCAAGAGCGTCGGGGCCTAAGAGGCGCGCCAGCATCACGCCGACCGCAAACTGCAGTGCGATGTAAGAAACACGGATCGCTGCCGATCCGATGCCTCCCCGCAAGAGCCGCGCGCGGAGACTGGTATTCATGCCAGCCGGCATTGTCGCCGCGTCACTCAAGGCAAGACCGATGGGACATCTGGGCGGCGAGTAGCGTCCCTATTCACTCTCACCTCGATCCAAACCCCGATATCACGATCCCCACCGTCCTCAGCGCGATCAGCACGTCGAGCCACGGCGAGAAGTTCTTGATGTAGTAGAAATCGTAGTGGAGCTTGTCGCGGATCTGGTCGACTGCGGTCACGTGGCCCTGGTTGATCTGGGCCCAGCCGCTGATGCCGGGGCGGACGATGTGGCGGTAGCGGTAGAAGGAGAGCTCCTTTTCGTACCATTGCGCCAGCGGCAGGGCCTCGGGGCGGGGGCCGATCCAGCTCATCTCGCCGCGCAGGATGTTGATGAGCTGCGGCAGTTCATCGATGCGGGTGCGACGCAAGAAGCGACCGAGGCGGGTGATGCGCTCGTCATCGAGCAGGGTGATCGCCTGCTGGCGGCGATCGCCGGAAACCTCGCTGTCAGTGCGCATGGTGCGGAACTTGTAGACGTGGAAGGGCAACCCGCGGAAGCCAACTCTGGTCTGCCGGAAAATCGCCGGGCCTGGCGACTCCAGCCAGATGGCGAGGCCGACCAGCAGCAGGGCGGGGAACAGCAGCACCAGCGCCAGGAGCGCGAAAATCCAGTCCAGCCCCTGCTTGATCTTGAGATAGAGCGCGTCGGGGTTGAGCGAGCCGAGTGTATTCTCGGAGAGCTGGGTGATCTCCAGCCGGCCGGTCAGCGACTCGCGGATCTGCTTGACGTGGAAGATGCGGATGCCGGCGAGGGCGCAATCGGCGATGAAGCGTTCCCAACGTGGATCGAGATCCTGCCGCAAATCGACGATCAGGCCGTTGAGGCGGCCCGGTGGTAGGGTGGGGGTGTCGAGCGGCAGCCACTCCACCTCGCGGATCGAAGCGAGCGTTTCGACCTCGCCACCCGGCACGATAGCGAGGCGCACCGTGCGGTAGCGGCGGTTGAGGGCGTGGGCGACAAACACCCAGACGACGGTCAGCGCGAAGCTGGTGGGAAACAGGTACCGATTGTACTCGAGGCGCAGCATCAAGAGGGCCGCCAGCGCCAAAAGGAAACTCACCAGCAGGGCCGGCACGCAATAGATGCTCTCCTCGACGCCGGGCAGCCGTGCCAGTTGGCGCAGCCCGATCAGGCCCAGGGTGATGGCGAAGGTGGTGGCGACGATAGTGGAGATCTGCTCTGGCAGCAGCCAGCCGTCAATGTCGGTGCCCCAGCGGAAGGCCACCGGCACGAGGACGCCGAACAACAGGGCGCCGAAGATCTGCACGCGTGTGCGACCCAGCCGGCTCAGTAGCCAATGCGGAGGCCATAGGCCTCCCAGGCCCTCTCCCTGAATTTCCGCAGATTTTGCCGCATCCTGCGTCATTCATCAGTATCCCCTCAGTTGGGCAGTTCAGTGCTTCTCAATGAAAATTAACGCTGCTCTTGTTCAAAGAAGGTCTCAAAATACGATCATCATGCGCAAGTTGTTGCCGTTTCTGCTCGAGGCTGAGCTGGTCATGCAGGATGAGCTTGTCTTTGCTGCCGGTGGTGACGATTAAGAAAGAAATCGACCGCATGAGAGCGTGGCCGCTGAATTCATGAGGCGGTGTAGTATCCGGCGTACTTGCCCGAATAGGCGGACTTGGAAATCTCCTGCTGGTTGAGCACGGCTAGAATTTCTGTCTCCGGCTTCTTGGCGCCCTGGAGCAGCGTCACCGCATGACGAACATCGTGCTGCGAAGTGCTGGCCCAGCGAACTACAAACACAATAGAATCAGCGTGCTTCACAAGATACAACCCATCAACCACTGGTCCGACGGGCGGTGTATCAAGAACAACAATATCGAACGTGGAACGCGCCGCACTAATGAGTCGAGCGAACGTGGTACTAGAAAGCAGCGAATCTGTGGCAATGTCACTTCGCCGGGCGCCGAGCACAACTTGGGCGCCGCTTTCATCATCGACAGTCATGATTGACGGCAGCGCATCTTCCTTCACCGCGTGATTGAGATATTCGAGCAGGCCAGTGGACGGCTCGAGGCCGAGTTGACGATGAATACTGGGTTTTCTGAGGTCGCAGTCGATCAACAGGGTCTTGTGGCCGGCCAGCGCATAAGCTCGGGTAATTGAGAGAGCCAGCGTGGATTTGCCTTCGCTCGGCGACGCCGACGATACCATTATGACGATGCCACCGGCCGGCCGGTTCGCCTCACTGCGTTGCAGCGACTGATCTATGCCGACGCGGATGCGGCGCACAGATTCCGCGAAAATCGAGAGCGGGCTCGACACCATGTATTCGCCGATCCCGCCGTCGCCGGCGCCGGCCCGCGCCTCCTTCTGGCGCGGCACCGCCGAAATCACCGGGCCGCGGAGGAACGAGTGCAACTGCGCTTCGCTGGTGAAGCCGCCGACAAAGTTCTCCCTCAGGAAGGCGAGGCCGATGCCGAGGCCGAGGGCGGCGAGGCCGGCCAGCGTCAGGATCTGCCGCGGGTTGGGAAACGAGGGCTCGGAGGGTGGCAGGGTCTGCGACACCACGCGACTGTCGGCTACCTGCAGATAAGCCTGGGCCTCGAGCTCGCGCAGGCGCGACAGCAGCGTCTGGTACTGGGTGCGGGCAATCTCGGCGTTCTGCTGCAGCTCGTAGATATTGGTCAGCACGTCGGGCGGCAGGTCGGTGGAGAGGATGCTCGTGCGCAGCTGGTTGCGGATATCGGAGGCCTGCGACTGATAGGTGGCGACGCGCTGGCGCATGGTGGTGAGCTCGGCCGTCGTCGAGTTCTCGAGCTCGGCGTCGAGCTTGGCGACCTCGGCCCGCAGGTCGATCGATTGCTGCGAGTCGTCGACGGTGTCGGCGAGGCTGTTGACCAGCTGCTGGCGCTGCTCGGCGAGGGCCGTGATCGCCTGTGAGCCGAGATTGGCCGATACCGCAGCCCAGTCGCGCTGTTCGAGGCTACGCTGCACCAGTTCCGCCACCGCCGCGTCGCGGGCCCGGTTGCCGCCGACTTCCTTCAGTTGCGCGCGCAACGCAGCCAGATCGGTGCGACCCGTCTCCGCCGTGATGGTGTCGATATTATCCTCGATGAATTTGTCGAAGGCGCCTTCCGATTGCGAGACGGCGGCGCTGGCGCCGGCGATACGGCCCTGGATGATGTCGCGCGAGGCGAGGGTGGAGCCGATCTTGGCGGCGAGCTGCACCTTGATGTAGGCGGCAGCGACCGCGTTGGCGATACGCGCCGCCGTTGCCGGATTGGGGGAACGGGCCTGGATGGCCAGCATGAAGGTGAGGCCGCGGCGCTGCACGGTGACGCTTTCGCGCAGCTTCGCCATGACGCTCTGCAGCGCCTCGTCGCCGGTGGGCAATGTCGCCTCGGCGATGCGGAAGAAGCTCAGCACCGTATCGCGGAACCCCAGCCGTACGCCAAATTCGGGGTCGTCGATGAGGTTTTCGTCTTCGATGGTCTGCAGCAGCGTCGCTTCGGACTTCGCCAGCTCCACCTCGCTGTCGACCCGGGCGCTTTCACCCGAGCCGCCGCCCATCTGGGCATTGGGATCGAGCAGGTCTTTCCGCGAGGGGTCGACCAGTACCAGCGTGCTCGCAGTATAGATCGGCTTCATGGTGAACACGGCAGCCGTAGCAACTACCAGCACGGCGAGGACGGTAATCGCAATCAACCGAGCCTGCCGGCGCAGCAACCCCAGGATGCTGCGGAGATCGAAACCTTGGTCGTTCATAAATATTCAAGCACCAATTGCTGCCACCCCTGTGGGTCCGGCCGGTGGACTATGGCGGATAGTGAACTATTGAGGCCGCCGGTATGCGCTTAACGTGCACCTGGAATGCGCGCCTGCACCGAAAAGGACTGTGGCTGATTCTCTCGGCTCAGGCGAACTGCTGACAATCTGCCGGTAAGATAAGCCCCAGTATCGACCGAAATGCGGTGATCGCCGAAGACTACGTCGGGGGTCGGCGTATGGCCATGCAGCACCAGCTTTTGAAACTCAGCGTAACTCGTTGCAGGCTCGTTACGAATCCACAGCAAGTCATCGGGATGCTGTTGCTCTAAAGGGGTGCCCAGACGCAGGCCCGCGTGCACGAAAAGATAGTTGGGCGTCGAAAAAAGCAGCGGCAGCTGCCTCAAAAAGTCGCCGTGTTCGGCAGGAATGTGGCTGTGGATCAGGTCGCGCAGGGCCGAGCGGGAGGCGCCGGCCACCGCCGTTTCGGAAATCCCGTAAGATTGCAGCGTCTCGATGCCGCCGAAGCCCAGCCAGGACGAGTTGCGCGAGGGCTGCTCGAGGAATTTCAGCATGGCAACCTCGTGGTTGCCGGCAATCGAGATCCGCTGGAAGCCGTCCGGCAGTGGCGCCAGGAGGTGATCGAGCACGCCGGCCGATTGCGGGCCGCGGTCGACATAGTCGCCCAGCATGACCAGCCATTTGGGACCCGGTCGCCGGGCCGCGTCCTCGAACAGCAGCGCCTCCAGCTGGCGCAACAGATCGAGGCAGCCATGGATGTCGCCGATGGCGTAAATGGTGCCCGGCTCCTCCGCCGCGCTGCGAGCCTCGAACTCCGCTGTCGCCTGCCGGGGGCGCGACAGCGGCAGCCGGGCGAGCAGGTGCTGCAGGTACTTACGCATGGTGCCTCCGCTGTTCCGCCGCGCCGATGCCGGCGCCGATGGCGAGAAAGACGATGGCCACGAAGACGAACGCCACGGCCTCGATCTCGAGGCTGAAATCGACGCTCGAGTGAACAGCTGCCACCACAATCACCCCGATCGCCGCGAGGCGTGGGCCGCTGGGGCGTGCGGCGAGAAGCCGGATGGCCACCGCCAGCACGATGATCAGCGGCAGGCTGCCGAAGATGAATCCGAACTCTGCCCAGAGCGCGAAGTAGGTGGAATGCGCCTTGTTCCACACCACGTCGGGGCTGACCGGAAGCTGGTGGAACAGCGGGAAGGCGCCCTCGAAAGTGCCGCCGCCATAGCCGACGAGCGGGCTCGACAGGATCATCTGCCAGACCTGCCGATACAGATCGGCCCGGACGTCGCCGGCGGTTTCGAGCGAGCCGAGGCGTTCGAGCAGGCCACTGCCATTCAGGGCCAGCATGCCGACAGTCCCAAGCAGCAGCGCGGCGAGGATGCCCAACCAGATGCCGGTGCCGAGGCGGCGGCCGGCCAGCGCCAGCAGCGTCACCGAAAGGGCGCCGACCAGTCCGGCGACAAAGCCCATGCGCGATTGGGTGGCGACGAGCGCCGCGCCGATGACGAACAGCCCCACGCCGATCAGCGCCAGGGTCGCGACGCGGCGATGGCGCTTACGCCGGCTCTCGCCCCGCTCGAGCTGGCCGATGGCCAGCGCCACGCCGATGGCGAGGCCGAAGGCGAGATAGGTGGCGTAGCTGTTGCGATTGACGAAGGGGCCGGTGGCGATGCCCCCCGAGCCCGGGATGCCGAGCAGGGCGCCCAACTGCCCCTGCAGCACGATGCCGAGCAGGCCATAGGCGACGATGATCGCGAAGATGGCGTTGAGCACCCGGTCGGCGCGGGAGTTGCGGTAGCCCACCTGCAGGAACAACAGGGCCAGCAGCCCGTAGGAGGCGAACTGCAGCAGCGTCAGGCTGGTGGTTGCTGGATCGAGGCTGATGCTGGATGCGCTGAGCTGAAGCCCGCGGGGAAAAGTCTGGATCGGGCTGTAGCCGAGGCCGCCCAACGGCAATACCTGCACCGCGACGAACAGCAGCAGCACGATGAACAGGATCGTCAGTTCCGGCAGGTGCCGGGGGCCGATGCTCAGCGCGCTGTCCCGGGCGCGCTGCGAGAGGAAATACACCAGCCCGATCACGCCGAGCGCGACACCCCAGGCGGCCCAGAATGCCGGCCGGTTGCTCCCGAGCGGCAGCGGCGACAGGCCAACCAGCAGCAGCAGCATCCCGCCCAGCCGGCCGTTGGCATTGCCGCGGTTGGTCGGCACCGCGTGCCGGCGCGTGCGCTCCATGGCTTGGTCGGGCAGGGCAGTCACGTCCGGGCTCCAGTTCTCAGGGGGTGGCAGGGGTGCTCGCTCTGCGGGCGGCGATCTCGTTGCGCAGGGCCGCGACGAAGCGCCTCTGCTGCTCGGGCGGCAGCGTTTCGACGATCGCCGTGATGCGCTCACGGAATCCTGCCAGCGCGGCGTAGCGGCGGGCAATCACCCGGATGCCGCGCTGGCTGACGACCAGCAGCGCCAGATCGGCCTCGTGGCCGGCAATGGCGGCGGGCTGCAGCTGCGCCAGGTGATCCTCGGCCAACTTGACGCGGAGCTCGGCCAGCCATTGCTCGGTCGGCGCCAGCGCTCGCGAGGTGCTGAGGGCGGCGTTGAGGGCGCCGGAGTCGGTATGTTCGGCGGCCAGCAGTGCCTCGACATAATAGGCATAGGCGTAGGTTGGCGATGACTCGGCAAAGCCGGTGGCAGCGCTGCTGCAGGTTCTGAGCGCCGCGTTGCGTCGCTCGGTGGGCATGGCGAGGCCATAGAGCGAGCTCGCGACTGCCACGCAGTCGTCGAGCACGAGATCATGCGCCGGGCGCGACAGCCCGGGATGGAACTGACCGTCGGCGAGCACCTCGATCCGCTGCGCAAGCCCGTTGCCGGCGAACAGATAGGGGCTCGATTCGGCGAACAGCGCGTAGGCCGACCCGGCGGCAAGTAGCAGTGAGGTGAGCGAAAGCAGCACTAGCCCAGGGGAGTGACGAGCTCGCCGACCGGTCATCGCCATGCCCTCGAGACATCGGCGTTACAAGGCGAAACCTCAGGTGATTCAAGCAACGAGACGTGGTTAAGCTTGCTAATTCTGCCTGCTCCGGCTTCTCGCCACGAGAGTCGCTCAGTGTCAGCAAGATTGACCTCGACGGGTACCATGCAGTACCTTGTGCCATCCTGCGGAGATATTTGTCATGCGCAACATACTTGGAACGCTTGCCGTCGCTAGCATGGTGACCTTCGGCGCGATAGCCCCCGTGGGGGCCCAGAGCGTCGTGACCAGCGTATCGATCGCCGACATCAAGGCCAGCTGCCATACCGGCGGCAGCGAGCAGGCGTGCATCGCTGCGGTCGAGGCTTACATCGCCGACATCAGGGCGGCAGGGCTGCCGGCCGATCAGAAGGACGCACTTCTGGCGCAACTTGTGGTTGAGCTGGGCTCGGTTGCCTCCAGCCTGCCGGCCGACGTCCGGGCCCGCGTCGCGGACGCCATCAACATCATTGCCAACGAGATCACCGATCCCGCCCTGGCCTCTCGGGTACAGGTCGCCGCGGCGAATGTCGAAGCCGGCATCGACCTCGGCGCGGGCGACGTCTCGGCCAGCCCGGCTTGACGATCCCCCGCCGACAAGCGGGTTATCGCGAGCATCGCACGTAAATGGGTTGGCGGCCTTCCGGTCGCCGACCTCAGTCGTTCGGGATTCTGGTTGCAGGCCAGACGTTGCGACACATCAGTCGGCGGAACGCTGGCGCTGCGCGACGATCACGCCGGCGACGATCAGGATGATGCCGCAGAGCGCCGCGATCGAGACCGGCTTGCCGGTCAGCACCCAATCCAGCGCCACACCGCCGAGCACCTGGCCGGCGATGATCAGCATGGTCGAGCGGGTGGCGCCGATCTGGCCGATGATCCAGCTGCTCAGCGCCACGAACACCACACCGACCGGCCCGCCGAAATAGATGTGCCACGGCCCCGAGAACGCGCCGTCGCTGAGCAGGCCACCGATCGCGAGGCCAATGACGGTCAGCAGGCCAAAGCCGACCAGGTGGTTGCAGAACGAGGCGAACAGCGCCGAGGTCGACACCGCCAACCGGCCGTTCAGCTGGCGGCTGACGCCGACCAGTCCGCCGGCGACAAAGGCAAGAACTACGGCTTCGATCATAGGCTGCCCCAGATCACGAGGGCGCTGCCGGCGACAATCAGCGCCAGGGCAACGGCGTCCCCCAACCGCAGGCGCCGCTTGGCGATACCGAACAGGCCCCAGCGGTCGGCGGCGAGGCTGAAGACGATCTGGCCGGCTAGGCCCAGCGCCAGCGTGCCGCTCAGCGCCAGCGACGAGTTCACCGCCGTCGAGGTCATGATCACCGTTACTGCGCCGGCAAAACCGCCGAGATAGGCCCAGAGCGGAATGGCCTGGCGCGGCGCATCGCTAGACTGGATCGCCTTCCACCACAGCGGGATCACCAGCAGGGCCGCCACCGTTCCGGTGCCATGCGCCATCCATGACGAGAACAGCGCACCGCCCTGGCGGGCCAGTTCGCCGTTGAGGTGGACCATGAGCGAGAGCAGGGCTCCTGCCGCCAGCGCGGCAAGGTTGGCGGCGAGATCAATCCGGCGGGGTGACATGTGGAACTACGTTGGGAGGTGGGCCCGAGCAAGTGACGGATGGCGGGCCGCATCGTCAAGATGTTCGAGCGATCTGGAGCTATGCGCCCTCCGGCGGTGCGACCCGATCGAGGAAGTCACGCATGATCTTCGAGACCTCGTCGAGATGGGTTTCCAGCAGCCAGTGGCCGCCGTCGAGCAGGTGCAGCTCGGCATCGGGCAGATCGCGCAGATAGGCCCGCGCCGATACCTCGGGCATATATTCGTCATATGGCCCCCAGACGATCAGCGCCGGCGGGCGATGCGTCCTGAGGTAATCCCGATGTTGCGGGAACCAGGCGCGGTTCTGTTTGAGGCCGGCGATGAGATCGATGGCGATCTGCTGGCGCCCTGGGGTCAGCAATGACCAATGCAATTCCCACAGGTCGGGAGGCAAGCGGTTGGCAATCTCGGTCGGCGTGCCGTTCTGGAACTCCTCCCTGAACGTCTCTTTGCTGATTGCCTTGGCCAGCTCGGCTCGCATTTCCGCGGGCGGCAATTCCCAGGTGCGCTCGATCTCGGCGTACTTCGGGCCCAGCGCGTCGTCGTAGGGCACGTCGGCATTCTGCAGGATCATCGCCACGATGCGTTCGGGCGCTTTGATGGCGAGGCGCGCCCCGATCGGCGAGCCGAAATCATGCAGGTAGAGGACGAAGCGGTCGATGCCGAGCGCGGTGACGAAGTCGTCGAGGAAGTCGGCATAGCCGTCAAAACTGTAGTCGAAGCCATCCGGGTCGCTGCTGTAGCCGGCGCCGGGAAAGTCCGGTGCAATCAGCCGCCAGCGATCGGCCAGCCGGGGCATCAGGTTGCGGAATTCATAGGATGAGCAAGGGTAGCCATGGGGCAGCAGGAGAACCGGCGCGTCGGGCGGTCCCGCCTCGCGAAAGAACGTGTCGACCTTGCCGACCATTGTCCTCAGATGCCGAACCTGCCCATCCACGAAAATCACCTTTCCGGCTGCCTTGGTCTGGGGTGAACGCAGCCGAGCGGTCGTGCGTTTCATCGCAGCGCAGGCAGTTGCCATCTCTTGACAGTTTGGTCGGAGAGGCGCGCCGTGGCTGGTCTGCCGGCGTGCCGGCGGCCCAGGCTCATCCGCCCGTTCGACACATGAAGGGGACTGACATGCCAAACCACACCTACAAGAAGATCGATCTGGTCGGCTCGTCGACGACCTCGATTACCGATGCGATCGAAAGCGCCATTGCCCGGGCGCATCGCACCACGCGCAACCTCGAATGGTTCGAGGTCGCAGAGGTGCGCGGCTCGATCTTCGAAGGCAAGGTCGCGCAGTATCAGGTGGTGATGAAGGTCGGCTTCCGGATCGAGGATCCGAGCTGATCAGGGCCGGACCCACTGGGTCTGGACCACGCCGCGATCGATCAGTTCCATATCGCGGGCCTCGAGACCGGCGCCCGGCAGCACCAGCCTTGGGTGGCCCTTGCTGAAGCAGGGTATGCCGTCGGGCAGCGTCAGCTCGCGAACTTCCGAGAGCACGAAGCGATCGAACAGCGGCAGGAACAGGTCGAACGTGCCGGTGCCGCCGGTGATGGCGATGGTGCCCGAGCCGATGCCGAGTTGCCTGAGGACATCGCCGATCTCCATGCCGTCCGGGTTCCAGAAGTGCGTCAGGAGATCGGCCGGGTCCTGTTCGAGCGTTGCGACCGAGCGCGTCAGCACCAGGCGCTTGCGGCCCGGGTTCGGATGCCGCTCGTGGCCGAGCCGACCGAGGACGACCAGCGCCGCTGCGTCGAGCGCCGCCTGGAAGATGCGCCAGTCTGCTTCGTTGCGGAGGGCCGGCGGCATGCTGCCGTCGGCAGCGGCGATCATGCCATCGACCGAGACGATGGCATGGCCTTCGACGATAACACCGGCGTCGGGAATAGACATGGGGAGCTGGACCTTTCGTCTTGCGCGATTGCTGTGAGACGCCCGCGAAAGCTGGAGACTCTGTTTCTCATACCGATAGCCATGCGCGGCGCGCCTTGCTAGCTATTGGCAGGGCGCGGCAGGTGCCCAGTGGGCGGGAGAGCGCCGATGAAACTGGACCAGTACTGGCGTCTGGGCGCAGCTTGCGCCGTGGCGTTGCTGATATCTGCAGGCTCGGCCCGGGCCGTCTCCGTGCCGTCGGCAGCAGAGGACGGGCTCGGGCACTTCCTCGGCTGTTTCTCGCTGCTGCTCGATTCCGTGGCGCATGCCGAGAACTGCGGCCCCAGCCGGGTGCCGCTGGATTTCATCTCGCTGGGAGCCGGGGGGAGCGGGGATGTCGCCCCGCCGGCCCCGCCCTGTCTCCCCTGTTCCGAGCCACGCGGCCTTGTCGACTTGCCGCCTCTCAGTCCGTACCAGATGGCCATGTTGTCGTATGGGCCGCTCGCAGGACCGCCGAAGCCACGGTGGTGGGAGCTGCTGATGGCCTGCTGTCCCGGCGGCGGCGCCTGACGCCGCCCCATGACCGACACCCTCTCGCCAACCCTGCTGCCCCTGGGCGACCGTGGGCTGCTGATCCGCTTCGCCGAGACGCTTTCCGACGACGCCAATCGGGCTGCCATCGGCTTTGCTGCCCGGGCTGAGGCAGCGGGCGTGCGCGGCGTGGCGGAGGTCGTGCCGAACCTCGTTTCGGTGCTGCTCCGCTATGAACCATCGGCGATCAGCTTCGACGCGCTGGCCGGTGAGGTGCGCCTGCTGGTCTCGGCACCCGGGCAGCCGGCTGCCGCGGACGCCGAGCACCGCGTTGCCGTGCATTTCGACGGCGAGGATCTCTCCGAGGTAGCGGGGTTGGTGCGGCTCTCGGTGGCGGACTTCATCGCCGCTCACAACGCCGCGCCACTGCGCGTACTGGCGACTGGCTTTGCGCCCGGCTTCATCTATTGCGGCATGCATCCCGAGGCGCTGGTGGTGCCGCGACGGGGCGTGGTGCGGCGGCAGGTACAGGCCGGTACGGTGTTGTTCGCCGCCGGGCAGACCGCGATCACCTCGACCGCCATTCCGACCGGCTGGCACGTGATCGGCCACACGGAGTTTCGCAACTTCGACCCGGCCGCCGAGCCCCCGACCACGGTGCGCGCCGGCGACAGCGTAAAGTTCGTGGCATCATGAGCGCCATCCGCATTACGCGCGCCGGGCCCCTGGCGACGCTGCAGGATGCCGGGCGGCCAGGGCTGTTGCGGCACGGCATCAGCGCTTCCGGTCCGATGGATGGCGCGGCGTTCGCGCGGGCGGGCGGCTGGCTTGGCGCGGCGGGGACCACCGCGATCGAGTTCACCACGGCGGGGCTGAGCTTCGTCGCCGAGGGTTCGGTTTCCGTTGCGGTCGATGGCGGGGCGTTCGAACTCAGCATCGATGGCGAAGCGAAGTCATGGCCGGCGAGGGCGCTGCTGGGCGCTGGGTCAGTCGTGGATATCCGGCCCGGTCCGGCCGGGAACTACGGCTATCTGCGGCTCGACCGCGAAATCGAAGTGCCCCTGGTGATGGGTAGCCGGGCGACCAGTTCGATCGCCGGGATCGGTGGCTTTGGTGGGCGGGCTCTGCGGGCTGGCGACCTCCTGCCGCTCGGCGCCACGCTGCCCCGCGGACGGGGCCAGCATCCAACTCCAGCCGAAGTCGCCGACGGCCCGATCCGCATCGTCTGGGGCATCCATGCCGACCGCTTCGACAACGCCATCCGTCAGCGTTTCGTTACTGATGGGTTCGCGGTGTCGTCACAGCTCGATCGCATGGGCGTGCGGCTTGGCGATCCCAGCCAGGTGTTCGCCGACGCCAAAATCCTGTCACTGGTGTCGGATGCGGTGGTGCCGGGCGATATCCAGATCCTCGGTGATGGCACCCCGATCGTGCTGATGCGCGATCACCAGCCGACCGGCGGCTATCCGCGGATCGCGACGGTGGTGACGGCCGATCTCGACCGGTTTGCCCAGCTGCGGCCGGGCAACCAGGTGCGGTTCGTACCGGTGACCGTGCAGCATGCAGAAGGACTGAAGCCGTGAACGAGCTCGATCTCAATGCCGATCTCGGCGAGGGCATGCCGGGGGACGCCGCCTTGTTCGACATCATCTCGTCGGCCTCGATCGCCTGCGGCGGGCATGCGGGGGACGAGACGACAATGCGGCTGGCGCTGCGCGCGGCCAACGCGCGGGGTGTCGCGGTCGGCGCGCATCCGGGCTTTGCCGATCGCGAGCACTTTGGTCGTCGCCGCTTGTTCCTGCCGCCCGAAGAGCTCGACGAGCAGGTGCGGGGGCAGGTGCGCGCCTTGGTCGAGTACGCCGAGGAGGAGGGCGTGCCGGTGCGTTACCTGAAGCTGCACGGCGCCCTGGCCAACATGGCGGCCGAGGAGCCGGCGGTAGCGGCTTTGTGCTTTGCCTCGGTGACCGGCCTGGTGCCGAGCCTGTCGGTGCTGGCGATCGACGACAGCGCCCAGGTCGAGGTGGCAGAGGCACTGGGCTATCCGGTGGTGCGCGAGGCCTATGCCGATCGCGCCTACCAGCCCAACGGGCTGCTCGTGCCGCGGTCGGAGCCCGGCGCGGTGCTGCACGATGCGGGGGCGATTGCCGAACGCGCCGTCCGGCTGGCGCGGGCGGGGGAACTGGTGGCGATCGATGGCTCGGTGATCCGCACCGCGGCGACCTCGCTCTGCATCCACGGCGATACCAACGAGGCGGTGGCGATTGCCCGTGCCGTGCGTGCGGCGCTAGAGGCCGAGGGGATCGCCATCCGCGCGCCTTACTGAGGTTGCGCGGCGGGGCGAGTTGTTCCATATCGGCGGCTCCACCCAAGGAGCTCCCATGACCGCCAAGATCATCGACGGAAAATCCTATGCCGAGGGGCTGCGCACCCGGATTGCCGGCCATGTCGAGCGCCTGAAGCGCGAGCACGGCGTGACACCCGGCCTTGCCGTGGTGATCGTCGGACATGATCCGGGCAGCGAAATTTATGTGAGCCAGAAGGCCAAGCAGACCGTCGAGGTCGGCATGCACTCGGAAAAGTACGAACTGCCTGAGGATGCCTCGGAAGCCGAAGTGCTGGCACTGGTGCAGAACCTCAACGCCGATCCGGCCATTCACGGCATCCTGGTGCAGCTACCGCTGCCCAGGCAGATCGATCCCAACAAGGTGATTGCCACCATCTCGCCCGACAAGGACGTCGACTGCTTCACGCCGGCCAGCGTCGGCAAGCTGCAGATCGGACTGCCGGGGCCGGTGAGCTGTACGCCACTCGGCTGCCTGATGCTGCTGCGCGATACGCTCGGTTCGCTCGAGGGGCTGAACGCGGTGATCGTCGGCCGCTCAAATCTCGTGGGCAAGCCGATGGCCCAGCTGCTGTTGCGTGAGAACTGCACGGTGACGGTGGCGCATTCCAAAACCAAGGACCTCGCCGATGTGGTTCGGCAGGCAGACATCGTGGTTGCCGCGGTCGGCCGCCCGCAGATGATCAAGGGAGACTGGATCAAGCCGGGCGCGACGGTGATCGATGTGGGCATCAATCGGATCCCGGCGCCTGAGCGTGGCGAAGGCAGGACGCGTCTGCTCGGGGACGTCGATTACCCGGCGGCGGCCGAGGTTGCGGGCGCCATTACGCCGGTGCCGGGCGGGGTAGGGCCGATGACCATCGTCTGCCTGCTCGCCAACACGGTGACGACCGCCTCGCTGATCAACGGCATCACGCCGCCGAAGGATTTGACGCCCTAGGACCTCGGGAGCCGGGCTGCTCCCCTCCCCCTTTGAGGGAGGGGCTGGGGGTGGGGGTGGTGAGGTGGCCACGGTGCTGACTTCACCACCCCCTCCCTCAATCCCTCCCCTCCTAGGGACGCGGTAGCGCCCCGGGGGAGGGAGGCGACGACTGAGAGACGCGAGGCTATGTCGGCCTAACGCTTCGCCGCCGCGTAGGCGTCGGCCAGCCGCTTAGGTGCCCGGAACCTCCAGGCATCCTCGAGCCGCAGCGACAGTTCCTCGTCGCCGATCACGTCGAGCCGCACCAACAGGCCCGGCCAGCCCTTGAAGTGGTCGGTCTGCCAGTAGACGTCGGGCGCCATTTCCATCAGCAGTTCCTTCTGCTCGAGCGGGCAGTGCAGCACCATTTCCTGCGGGCCGCGCACCGAGGCGAAGTTCTTGCCTTTGACCTTGATTGAAGGAGCGCCGTAGCTGGTGGACTCCGCCACATCGGGCAGGCCGAGCGCAGAGCACAGGCGCAGCATCCGATCCATCTCGCTCTCCCTCGTTCCGGCCACGGCCATCTCCCTCTGGGCGAAGCAAAAAACAGCGCTCGACTAGCCTTGCAAGTCTGGCGCATCTGCAACCGATTGGCTACACCAGCCTTGAACCCGAAGCGCCTGTCTCCCGGGGTCTCCATGACCAATGAATCCGACATCGCGGAAATCGGGGAAGCCCGGCCCGATCCGAACGCGCTTCGCGGTCCGGACGATCACCTGAATCAGGATTGGATCGAGCGGCTGCGCGCCCACCTCTCGGCGGGCGAAGAGCACGACGTCGCCGAGATGATGGAGCCGCTGCACGCGTCGGACGCGGGCGACGTGCTGGAGGCGCTGGAGCAGGATGAGCGCGTCGCGCTGGTCCAGATGCTGGGCGACAAGTTCGACTATCTGGCGCTCACCGAGGTCGACGACAACGTCCGTACCGACCTGATCGAAGAGCTGCCGGCCGAGGACGTGGCGCGCGGCGTCGCGACGCTCGACAACGACGACGCCGTCTACATCCTCGAGGATATGGACGCCGGCGACCGCGAGGAAATCCTCGCGCAACTGCCGGCCTTCGAACGGCTGAGCCTCAAGCGCAGCCTCGATTTCCCTGAGGATTCCGCCGGCCGGCGGATGCAGACCGATTTTATCGCCATCCCGCCATTCTGGACCGTCGGCCAGACCATCGACTACCTCAGGGTGGAAAAGGAGCTGCCGGACGAGTTCTACCAGCTCTACGTCGTCGACCCCGGTTACCGGGTGCTGGGCACCATCCCACTCGACAAGTTCCTGCGTTCGAAGCGGCAGGTGCGCATCGAGAACCTGATGAACCACGATGTTCTCACCGTGGAAGCGACCGAGGACCAGGAAGAGGCGGCGCGCGACTTCGAGCGCTATGACCTCGTGGAAGTCGGCGTGGTCGATGAGAACAAGCGGCTGGTTGGGGTGCTGACCGTCGACGACATCGTCGACGTCATCCATGAAGAGGCAACCGAAGACATCAAGCTGCTCGGCGGCGTCGGCGACGAAGAGCTGTCGGACAACGTGCTGTCGACGGTGCGGAGCCGCGCGCCCTGGCTGGTGGTGAACCTCTTCACCGCCATGCTGGCCTCGTTCGTGATCAGCCTGTTCAACGCCACCATCGAGCAGATGGTGGCGCTGGCGGCGCTGATGCCCATCGTCGCCTCGATGGGCGGCAATGCCGGCACGCAGACCATGACCGTGACGGTGCGGGCGCTCGCCACCCGTGACCTCGACCGGGGCAGGGTGCGCCGCCTCATCGTCCGTGAGGTGACCGGCGGCTTCCTCAATGGCTGCATCTTCGCGGTGCTGATCGGCGCCATCACCTGGCTCCGCTACGCCAATCTGAGTCTCGGGATGGTCATCGGCTTAGCCATGATCATCAACATGATCGCCGCCGGCAGCGCTGGAATTTTGATCCCGCTGACCCTCAACAGGCTGAAGGTCGACCCGGCAATCGCCTCCTCGGTGTTCGTCACCACCGTCACCGATGTGATTGGATTCTTCGCGTTTTTGGGTTTGGCCGGGCTGTGGTTCGGGCTGTTCTGAAGCGCTTTCCACAGGGATACTCGACCTATCCACTGTGGCTTTCCCGCCACTTCCCAACCACGCCCTTGCCGAGTTAACGAATCATTACTGTCGCAATTTCGTCACCAAGTGTGGTTGCGGCAGCCCGTGAACGGCAAAAAGGAGCTTTGATGCGAGGCCAATCAAAGACCGAATGGTGGCGTTCAGCCTTACCGACAGTGTCCTGGACACTCGTCTGTTTGCTGGCCATGTCACTCGTGTTCACTATCGTTGCCGGCGCCTAGGACGGGGTGCAACTGGACCTGAAGGTCCTTCGATAGTACAGAATTTTGGAAGGGCGCCGGGCCACTCGGCGCCCTTCCGCTTTTGAGGCCGACCGATGAAACTGATCTTTGCCAACCGCAATTACTCGAGCTGGTCGCTGCGCGCCTGGCTGGTGCTCCGCCACTTCGGCATCTCGTTCGATGAGGAACTGGTGCTGCTCAACGGCGAGGGCTGGCAGCAGAACCTGCGCAAGAAATCGCCCAGCGGCAAAGTGCCGGTGCTGGTCGATGGCGACGTGGTGCTGCCCGAGACCACGGCGATCATCGAGTACCTCAACGACAAGTATCCGGCCAAGGGTATCTGGCCGTCCAACCGCGTCGAGCGGGCCTACGCGCGCTCAGCCGCGGCCGAGATGCATGGCGGCTTCAACGCCCTGCGCGACGCGGCGCCGATGAACCTCCGGGCCTCGCATCCGGGCAAGGTCGATTTCGACGTCGTGGCCGATGACCTGAAGCGCATCGAGCGGATCTGGGGTGACCTGCTGTCGCGTTCCGGCGGCCCCTACCTGTTCGGCTCGTTCAACGCCGCCGACGCCATGTTTGCGCCGGTGGCGACGCGCATCCGCACCTACGAGCTGCCGGTGAGCGACCTGGCGCAGGAATATGTCGAGGCGATCTACGCCCTGCCGGCCTTCCAGGAATGGTTCGCCGAGGCGGTGAAAGAGCCGTGGGTGGTCGAGCACGACGAAATCGACATCATCCTCGCCAGGCGGGATGCGGCCGGCACCGCATGATGCACATGATCAAGCTCTGCGTCGGTGTTGCGACGCTGGAGGAGCTCGAGTCCTATCGCAGCGAGCGGGCCCACTGGTGGGGCGCCGATTACGGCGAGGACGTGCACGTCCACCGCACCCGCACCATGCCCAAGCGCAAGGACGAGATGGAGGGGCAGGGCTCGATCTACTGGGTGATCTCGGGCGTCGTGCGCTGCCGCCAGCCGATCCTGCGACTCGCTGAAGCGGTCGATGAGCAGGGGCTCAAGTGCTGCGACATCATCATGGCGCCGGACATGGTTCGCACCATCCCGCGGCCGAAGTCGCCGTTCCAGGGCTGGCGCTACCTTGACCCCAGGGATGCACCCGCCGATATCGGCAAAGGCGGTTTCGAGGAGGAAGGCTCGCTCGAACTCGCTGAAGAGCTGGCGAAACTAGGACTGATCTGATGCAGAGCACAGCGATCAAGGGCGTCAATGTTGGCTTCTACGAAGGGCCGGTGATTGCCGCAGAGGTGGACAGCAACGATGTGATCGGCTCGACCTATGGGCTGGGCATCGACCTGATTGCCATCCCGGTGGAACACCTGGTGGACGATTTCTTCTGGCTGAGCAGCGGGCTCGCCGGCGCGGTGCTGCAGAAGTTCCAACAATACGGTTTTCGCGTTGCCATCCTCGGCGACATCTCGCGCTTCACCGCCGAAAGCCCGTCGCTGCGCGACTTCATCTATGAGAGCAACCGGCGCGGACAGGTGATGTTCCTCGCCGACCGGGCAGCGCTGGAAGCGCGGCTTTAGGGTGACGTTGCGTGCCTGTCATCGCCCGGTGCTGAAACACCCCCTTGAACGGGGTGGGTGTCTCATCAATAGTCCGCTCGGGCGAACACATACCGAATCCCGAAATCGCGTCGCTTCGGGCTACTGGAGCGGCAGGGGAGACTGATGGGCAGGACAGGCACGCACGTCATTGTCGTCGGCAATGAGAAGGGCGGCTCCGGCAAGTCGACCACGGCGTTCCATCTTGCCGTTTTCCTGATGTATCAGGGCTTCCGCGTCGCCTCGATCGACGTCGACAGCCGCCAGCAGACACTGACCCACTATGTACGCAACCGCCGCAACTGGGCCCAGGCGCACGATCTGAAGCTGCCGCACGCCACGCATTTCCATCTGCCGCTGTCGAAGTCGGATTCGGTCAAGGAGAACCAGCGCGTCGAGTTCGACCTGTTCCGGCAGGCGATCATCGAGGTCGAAGGTGAGGCGGATTTCCTGATCGTCGATACGCCCGGCTTCGATACCCATCTGACCCGGCTGGCGCACTCGCTGGCCGATACGCTGATCACCCCGCTCAACGACTCGATCATCGACCTCGACGTGATGGCGCATGTGGACCCGGTGACCGGCGACCCGCGCGAGATGAGCCATTATGCGCGGCTGGTGCAGCGGGCGCGCACCGAGCGGCTGTCGATCGACGGGCGCACCATCGACTGGGTGATCGTGCGCAACCGCATCTCGATGCTGCCGTCGCGCTCGACCAAGATCGTCCAGGGGGCGATCGAGAAGATCGCGGTGCGGCTCGGCTGCCGCGTGGCCGAGGGCATCGCCGAACGGGTGATCTTCCGCTCGCTGTTCCCGACCGGCATGACGGTGTTCGATCCGCTGGATGCGGAAATGCTGGGCGGGCTGCCGTCGATGTCGCATCTCAGTGCCCGGCAGGAATACCGGGCACTGGTTGAGGCGCTGAGACTGCCGGTAAGCGAGCGTGCGAAAGCCCGCATCGAAGGCGAGAAGGCGCTGGCGGCGACGGCCGGCGCGCCGGCCAATTTCGAGCACATGGCCGGCGAGTAAACTCAGGATCGGCGGGGCAGGGTCACCGTCACGGCGCGGCCGCCGGCCGGCGCGAACACATCGAGTTCGATCTCGACATGCGGCATCAGCATGCGGCGGGTGCGGGCGCTCAGCGCCATCACCACGCCGAGCAGATCGCCGACGCCGCGGCGCTTCAGGCCGGGGTTGAACCGCGTCACCATGGCATTGACCGCCTGCCTGCGGACAACGGCATCTTCGGACGCAAGGGCCGACTGCCCTACAAATCGGGCGAGTTCGGTGAGGCTAGACGTATCGCTCATTTGGGCTACTCCAACACAGGCCACAAATTCGCTTCCCTGGGGCGGCTGCTTTTCGCGTCTTAGGACTGCATCGCGAGGCAGCTCATCTTGGCTTTCTTCAGCTCATTGCACACACCGGCCGCGGCATCGCGGTCGTTGAAACCGCCGAAGCGGGCGCGGAAGAACACTTGTCCGTTCTTCTCGAACCGTTCGACATAGGAGCGGGCTGCGCCAAGGTTACCGAGCTTGGACGAAGCGTCGCTGATCAGGGAATTGGCACCGCCCTCGGTCGGCGCAGCGCCGATCTGGACGATCCAGCCACCGCTGACTTCCTGCGGAACCTCGGCCACCTCAGCAACCGCGAGCGGTGCCGGAGCGGGCTGGTCTTCGATGATATCGGGCGCGGTGTCGCCAATGCCGCCTGAGGTCATCAGGTCGATCGGCTGGCCTTCTTCGCCGATGCCGACCGGTGGCAGCAGCGGAGCGGACGGCGCGGTCTGGCCGAGCGGGGCGGGAGCCGCGCCGAGCGAGAAGGTGTCGCTGAGCCACGCGCCGATCACATCGAGCGGACGCTCCTGCTGCGGCGCGATGCTGGCAATGGTCGGCCGGCTGGCGAGCGTATTGGCGGCCTGCACGGCTTCATCGAAGCCGAGGTCTGCCGGCCGCGCCTCCGGCAGCGGGGCGGCTTCGCCGATCGAGGCGACCACGATGTCGTCGGATTGCTGCGCCGCTTCGATCGGCTGCAGCTTGGCGGTGACGCTGACCGTGCCACCGCCGATGCGGAAGGACGGGTAGGGGGCCGGCATCACCGGCACCGGATCGGTGGAGGCAACCATCACGGTCGCACCCTTGCGGCCCGGCTGCGGGATCATGGCGACGTCGAGATAGCCACCGCTGCGGCTCTTGGGCAGGTACTTCTTGACCAGCTCGCGCACCTTGGCGTCGCGAGCGCCGCTCGAGTCGAAACCGAAGCCGGCAACCACGATGTGGTGGCCGTCGGCGCGGGCCGCGGTCAGAAGGTTGAAGCCGGACGCATTGGTGTAGCCGGTTTTGATGCCGTCAACGCCGTTCGAACCGAGCAGGCGGTTGTGGTTGCCGTAGGTGCGCTTGCCGTACGAGAAGCTCCGGGTCTGGAAATACTCGTAGTAGTTGGGGAAGTGCTGGTAGACGGCGATGCCAAGGATGGCCTGGTCGGCAACGGTGGTGACCTGGCCCTTGTCAGGCAGGCCCGAAGCGTTGCGGTAAGTGGTGTTCGACATGCCCAGCGCCTTGGCGGTCGAGGTCATGCGCTTGGCGAACGCGCTCTCGGAGCCGGAGATGTTCTCGGCGATGACGCGGGCGATGTCGTTGGCGGAGATGGTGACGATCGCCTTGATGGCGTTCTCGACGGTGATGGTCGAACCGGCCTTGAGCCCAAGCTTGGTCGGCACCGCCTGCGCGGCGTATTTGGACACCGTGAACTTGGTCTTCAACGTAATGTTACCGGCCTCCAGTTCCTGGAACAGGACGTAGAGGGTCATCACCTTGGTGACGGAGGCGGGATAGCGCGCGGCGTTGGCCGAGCTTTCGTAGAGGATCTTGCCGGACTTGGCGTCGACCACGATGCCCGCGAACTTGCGTGGCACAGTCGCCGCTTCAGCTGCCGAGATCATCGGCACCAGCAGTGCCAAGGTCAGCGCGAATGCCGCGACGATACGCCCGAACAGCGCGCGCGAATGGGAAAAATGCTTCTGCGAAAGCACCCGGTACTCCAACTACTCTCGGGCGCAAACGCCGCCCGTACTCAACGCCTCGAGAACCTGTGGCCGACCCTCCCCAAATGAGACCAGCCACGTTCCCTGTTACCCACCACCTTAGGGAGCCGGTCTTACCATTCCGTAAAATGCGATGGATTTCGGGCACTTGGTTAAGAGCCACCGAACACGGCGACCTGCTCCAAAGTTTAGGTAGTTCGGCACTTAACAGGCAGGGAGTTTTGCCTACATAATGGCCTCACCATGCTGCTTCGAACCGATCTCCCCCAGACCCGAGCCATGCGTGCAGCCATCGAACTGACGCTCCCGACCACTGGTGCATCCAAGGTGCCACCGCGCGGGGCAGACGATGACCGCAAGAGCGGCAAGGGCGATGGGGGAAGCAAGAACGATACGGCGACCATCACGAAGCCGAAGACCAAGAGCAAACGGCCCAGCCTCTATCGGGTGCTGCTGCTCAACGACGATTACACTCCGATGGAGTTCGTCGTCCTGGTGCTGCAGGATGTGTTCAACAAGACCCGCGAAGAGGCCATGCGCATCATGCTTCACGTCCACAACCAGGGCGTCGGCGAATGCGGTGTGTACCCCTTCGAGGTGGCCGAAACCAAGGTCACCAGGGTGATGGACGCGGCCCGCAAGAACCAGCACCCACTTCAGTGCGTGATGGAAAAGCAATAGGAACCGACATATGCCCTCTTTCTCCCGCGGACTTGAGAAGGCCCTCCATCAGGCGATGAACCTGGCGCGCGAGCGGGCGCATGAGTTCGCCACGCTCGAGCACCTGCTGCTGGCGCTGACCGACGACCGCGACACCATCGCGGTGCTGACCGGCTGCGATGTCGATATCGAAGCGCTGAAGTCGGACCTCGAGGATTTCATCAACGAGGAGCTCGACAGCCTCGTGGTGCCCAATGGGCAGGATGCGCGGCCGACCGCGGCGTTCCAGCGCGTCATCCAGCGCGCCGTGATCCATGTGCAGTCGTCCGGCAAGGAAGAGGTTACGGGCGCCAACGTGCTCGTCGCCATCTTCGCCGAGCGCGAGAGCCATGCCGCCTACTTCCTCGAGCAGCAGGACATGACGCGGCTCGACGCAGTCAACTTCATCTCGCACGGCATCACCAAGTCGGGGCCGAGCGAGGAGCGTCGGGTGCGTGGCGCCGAGACTCCGGCCGGGAACGGGCAGGGCGAGGAAGGCGAACGTGCCGGCAACGGCCAGAGCTCGGCGCTTGCCGATTTCTGCGTCAACCTCAACGAGAAGGCCCGGGCCGGCAAGATCGATCCGCTGATCGGCCGCGACAGCGAGCTGCGCCGGACCATCCAGATCCTCTGCCGCCGCTCCAAGAACAACCCGCTCTATGTCGGTGACGCCGGCGTGGGCAAGACCGCCATTGCCGAGGGCCTGGCTCGCAAGATCATCGAGGGCGACGTGCCCGAAGTGCTGCGCGAAGCGGTAATCTATGCGCTCGACATGGGGTCGCTGTTGGCCGGCACCCGCTATCGCGGCGACTTCGAAGAGCGGCTGAAGGCCGTGATGAAGGAGCTCGAGAAGCACCCGGACGCGATCCTGTTCATCGACGAGATCCACACCGTGATCGGCGCCGGCGCAACTTCGGGCGGCGCGCTCGATGCCTCGAACCTGCTGAAGCCGGCTCTGGCTTCGGGCAATATCCGCTGCATCGGCTCGACCACCTACAAGGAATACCGGCAGTTCTTCGAGAAGGACCGGGCGCTGGTCCGCCGCTTCCAGAAGATCGACGTCGCCGAGCCGACCATCCCGGATGCGATCGAGATCGTGAAGGGCCTGCGGCCGTATTTCGAGGACTACCACAAGCTGAAGTACACCGACGAGGCGCTGAAGGCCGCCGTCGAACTGAGCGCACGCTACATCAATGATAGGAAGCTCCCCGACAAGGCGATCGATGTGATCGACGAGACCGGCGCCAGCCAGATGCTGCTGACCCCGGAGAACCGCAAGCAGACCATCGACGTCGCCGATATCGAGCAGACCATCGCCACGATGGCCCGCATTCCGCCCAAGTCGGTGTCGAAGTCGGATTCGGAGCTCCTCGCCAACCTCGAGAGCAATCTCAAGACCGTGGTGTTCGGCCAGGATCAGGCGCTCACCGCGCTCTCTTCGGCGATTAAGCTGGCCCGTGCGGGCCTGCGCGAACCGGAAAAGCCGATCGGCTCCTACCTGTTCACCGGCCCAACCGGTGTCGGCAAGACCGAGGTGGCCAAGCAACTGGCGGATACGCTGGGCGTGGAGCTGCTGCGCTTCGACATGTCCGAGTACATGGAGCGGCACACCGTGTCGCGGCTGATCGGCGCCCCTCCGGGCTATGTCGGTTTCGACCAGGGGGGCCTCCTCACCGATGGCGTGGACCAGCATCCGCATAGCGTGGTGCTGCTCGACGAGATCGAGAAGGCCCATCCGGACCTGTTCAACATCCTGTTGCAGGTGATGGACCATGGCAAGCTGACGGACCACAACGGCAAGTCGGTCGACTTCCGCAACGTGATCCTGATCATGACGTCGAACGTCGGCGCCATGGAGCTGCAGAAGTCGCCGATCGGCTTTGGTCGCAAGCGCGAGCAGGGTGACGACGAGGAAGCGGTGAACCGGATGTTCACGCCGGAATTCCGCAACCGCCTCGATGCCATCATCTCGTTCGGCCCGCTGCCGCCGGCAGTCGTCCGTCGGGTGGTCGAGAAGTTCGTGCTGCAGCTCGAAGGCCAGCTGGCCGAGCGTGGCGTGACTATCGAGCTGACCCCGGAAGCGGCCGAGTGGCTGGCGATCCGCGGCTATGACGAGCGCATGGGCGCCCGCCCGCTGGGCCGCGTGATCCAGGAGCATGTCAAGAAGCCGCTGGCCGACCAGGTACTGTTCGGCGAGCTGCAGAACGGCGGTTCGGTCACCGTGGCCGTTGTTGGCGTCGGCACCGAGGCCAAGCTCGAGCTGATCGCGGTTCCGCCGCGGCCGGCCCGGCCCAAGGCCATCGCTGCGCCCAAGGCCAAGAAGGCCAAGGCCGCTGCCGACAAGCCGGCAGAAGAGAAAAGCTGAGATCCCATGCAGGGTCTATGCAAGGCCGGGAGCGATCCCGGCCTTTTTCTTTAGGTGACGATCGAGGGAGGAATGAGTGGCACTTGAGGGCAAGACCATTGCAATAACTGGCGCGGCGCGTGGCCTCGGGGCCGCGCTGGCCATCGTCGCCGCAGACCGGGGGATGATCCCGTTGCTGCTGGGGCGTAACGCTGCCGGCATCGGCGCCGTCGCCGATGCGATCGAGCAGCGGACGGGCAAGCGGCCGGATGCCTTCGTCTGCGACCTGGCGGACCCGTTGTCGCTGACCGGCGCGGCGAGCAAGATCGCCACGGTGCATCCCGAACTCGACATCCTCGTCAATTCCGGCTCGCAATGGGTGGGCGGCGCCTACCAGGCGATGACCGATGCGCAGATCGCCGCCGTCGTCGACTCGACGGTGACGGGCACGATGGCGCTGACGCGGCGCCTGCTGCCGCTGCTGCTGAAGCGGCCCGAGGCCGACATCCATACCGTCGTGTCGATGAGCGGGCTGCCCTATGCGCGGATGCGCGGCTCATCGGTGCCGTTCGTCGCCGCCAAGCACGCCCAGAACGGCTTCGTCCAGGCGCTGACCGAGGAGATGGCAGGCACCAGCGTGCGCGTCACCTCGGTCTATCCCGGCCATATCGAGGACACCTCGCCGCTCGAGGAGAACTGGGATCAGCTGCGCGGTGTCGAGGACGCCTTGAGCGACAAGGATGTGGTCGAGTCGATCCTGTTCGTCCTCGGCCAGCCGCGCAACGTCGCGATCCGTTCGCTGGTGATCGAGCGGGCTCGGACCGAGTTCCTGAGCTAGAGCGTGCGCTACGCCGGTGCGATGACCTCGGGAGCGCTGCGGCGCGCGATTTCCGCATGCGCGGCGCCGATCGCGGCCTCCACGGTGCGCTCGTAGAGCACCGTGGGCCCGCTGACACCATGCGTAGTGAGGGATTTCCGTACCGCGGGGGTCGCGCCGGAGATCAGCAGCACGACGTGATGACGCGCCGCCTTGCGCGCGATGCCCCCCATGGTGTTGGCGGCGGTCGAGTCGATGAACGGCACGGCTGAGAAATCGACGACGAAGGCACGGTGCTGGTCGGCGATGCGTTCGAGCACCGAGCCCACGGTCGCCGCCGCGCCGAAGAAGAAGGCACCGGTAATGCGGTAGACGGCGACATCGGGGTCCGTGGCGATGGCGGGGTCGTAGGGTAGGCGCGTGGCGCCGGCGGCGTCGGCCTGATCCTCGGGAACCGGCGGGGCGTGCACTTCGACTCCGGCATGCTGAGCCATCCGGTGAATGAACAGCAGTGCTCCCAGCGCGAAGCCGATGACGATGCCCTCGGTGAGGCCACGGAATACCGTGAGCCCGAACGTCGCCAGCAGCACTACCGCGTCGCCCGGCGAGGTGCGGAGCAGGGTCGCGAAGGCGGTTTTTTCGGCCATGTTCCAGGCAACGACCACCAGCACCCCGGCGAGGGCCGCGAGCGGGATGAAGCTCGCAAGCGGGGCGGCCACCAGCATGAACAGCACGATGAACACCGAGTGGAACATGCCGGCCAGCGGGCTGCGAGCGCCGGAGCGCACATTGGTCGCGGTGCGAGCTACCGTGCCGGTGGCGCAGATGCCGCCGAACAGGGCCGAGCCGACATTGGCGATACCCTGCGCCACCAGTTCCATATTGGAACGATGCCGCCGGCCGGTCATGCCATCGGCGACCATGGCGGAGAGCAGCGACTCGATGGCGCCAAGCAGGGCGAAGGCGACGGCATCGGGAAGAACCGCCTGGACCTTGTCGAGCGAGAACGGCGGCAGCGCGGGGCTAGGCAGAGTGCTCGGAATACCACCGAAACGCGTGCCGATGGTTTCAACCGGCAGCTGCAGCAGCGCGCCGGCAAGCGAGGCCGCAATCACGGCGATGAGGATGCCCGGCCAGTGCGGGCGCCAGCGCCGCAGCCCTATGATGACGCCGACGGCGAGCGCGGCGATGCCGAGGGCGGTCGGGTTGGTGGTCCCGATGGCCGCCGCCAGTGTTGCAAGTTTGGGAAGGATATCCGCCGGATCGGCGCCCGGCAGCGTCAGGCCGAGCAGATCGTGGATCTGGCCCACGAACAGGATCACCGCGATTCCGGAGATGAAGCCGACTGTCACCGGGTAGGGGATGAACTTGATGTAGCTGCCGAGGCGGAACACTCCCATCAACAGCAGGAACATTCCGGACATGATCGTCGCGAGCAGCAGTCCGTCGAGCCCGTGGCGACTGATGGTGGAGGCGACCAGCACCGTGAAGGCCGCCGCCGGTCCGCCGATCTGAAAGCGGCTGCCGCCCAGCGCCGAGATCAGGAAGCCTCCGACGGCAGCGGTGAACAGTCCGCGCTCGGGCGTCGTCCCCGAGGCGATGGCGATGGCCATGGACAGGGGCAGTGCGACGATGGCGACGGTGAGCCCGGCGAGGATATCAGCCCTGAGGTCGGCGAGCCCATAGCCCTCGCGCAGCACGGTGATCAGCTTGGGGGTGAAAAGCTCGGTGAGGGCGGGCGACGCGGCACGTGAGGCGGGGGCAGAACTGGCCATCGGATCATTCGCCTTTCGCGAACAAGCGCGGCAATCATCGGTGGCAAGGGCCGTGATCGCCCAAATGATGTCTGGAGTTCAGTCGGTCTTCGGCGTCGGTCGTCGGAGGCGCACGCCGCGGCCACCCGTATCGCTGCGGGCGTTGTCGCCGATCAAATCGACGCCGGCCTCGTTCAGGGCCTCGATCACTCTGGTGAGGGTTTCGACGATGCCGCGCACGGTGCCGTCGCTTGCTTCCATGCGCTGGATAGTGGGCAGCGATACTCCGGCCATATCGGCCAGGGTCTTCTGGTCGATGCCGAGCAGGGCGCGGGCGGCCCGCAATTGAGCGGCGGTCATCATCGGTGCTAACGCCTGGACGAGGAAGTCTAGCGCAGAATGTCGACGAACTGATGTGCTGCACATCACTATTGGGATTTCTAGCAGCTTCGCCGGGAGTCGAAAAGCCGGGCGACTAGCGCGGCGCCCGCACCACATAGGCGCATAGGAAGGCGAGGTAGATCGCCCCGGGCACGATCAGCGCCCCAACCTGCCACTGTCCATAGGCAAAGGCCCCGATGGACGCGCCGAGCAGCAGCGCCAGCCAGACCAGCAGGTGCTGCAGCCAGCGCAGCGGCGGGGCTTCGCGGCGGACGGCGCGCGCCAGGTCCTGCCCCACCGCGAATAGAGTGCCGGTGACGAAGGTGGCACCCAGCCTGGCCGCCCCGGTTTGCGGAAGTGCAGCGTTCTGCGCGCCGGCGGCAGTGGCGAGCGCCAGCATGGCCTGGGCGGCGGAGAACCCGTTGGCGTGCAGCACCAGGGTCGCCAGCAGGCCGGCAATGACGAGCGCCAACACGCCGATGCGGCCCCGCCGCTGGCCGATCCCCGAGATCAGGCTGCCAAAGAAGCTGCCGACCACGAACATCACGATGAGCCCGGCAGGCAGTGCCAGCGCAGGGCCGAACTCGGCGAGGCCGGCGCCGAGCTGCGTGGTGTTGCCGCTCATGAACGAGGTGTAAAAGCCGCCCAGCTCAATGAAGCCGACGACGTCAATCATGCCGGCAGCGGCGGTGAGCAGCAGACCGAGGCTGAGCTGCGGAGCCGGCGTCACGTCAGGCGAGGGCGGCTGCGATGGCCTTGGCCTGCGCGGCGAGCTCGGCGTCATCCGCCTTGCCCTGGCCGTGGCGGCCGATCTCGACCCCCTCGTAGACCGGGATGACATGGAAGTGCAGGTGGAACACCGACTGCCCGGCCGGCGCTTCGTTGAACTGCATGATGCGGATGCCGTCGGGGTTCAGTGCCTTCTGCGCCGCTCTCGCAACGCGCTGCACTTGCGGCATAGTGCGGGCGAGGACAGCCGGATCGGCATCGAGCAGGTTACGCGACGCCGCCTTGGGGATGATCAGCACATGGCCCTTGGACTGCGGGAAGACGTCCATCATGACCAGCACGTCCGCATCTTCGTAGACCTTGTGGGACGGGATCTCGCCCTTGATGATCTTATTGAAGATGTTGCTCGGGTCGTAGGCGGTCACGAGGCGGTCTCCATCACATCGTCGCTGTCGTAGAGGTTCCCGGGATAGGTCTCGATCGTTTCTTCGACGATGTCCGCGGCGAGCCCGGTGCCGTCCTCGAGCACGAGGCGATCGCGCAGTTCGGTCGCTGCAATCTCGAACGTGGCGTCGGTGGCCAGTTCCTCGAGCGCCGAAGCGAGGATCCCCGGGGTGAGTTTCCTGAGGCGAACCGGGGCAGGGCCGCAGCCCAGCTCGTAGACCCGGCGGCCCCAGTAGGGCTGGTCGAAGAAATGCGGCACCACGAAGGTCGGCCGGCCGGCATAAAGGCCGGCATAGGTGGTGCCGGCGCCGCCATGGTGCACCAGCGCTTTCATCAGCGGGAACAGCTTGGTGTGGGGCGCCTTGTCGATGGTGTAGACCGTATCGGGCAGGTCCTCGGCCTTGATGCCGCCCCAGCCCTTGCCGACCACGGCCCGGCCGCCCCATTCCCTCAGAGCCTTGGTGATGATCTCGGTGTTGCGCGCCGCGCCCCACGGCATCGAGCCGAAGCCCAGATAGATCGGCGCTTCGCCGGCATCGAGGAATTTGCGGAACGAGGCATCCGGCTCCCAGCCGGTGATGTCGTCGAGCCGCCAGAAGCCAGTGACGGTGGTGGTCTCCGGCCAGTCGCCGGGGCGCGGGGAGATCACCGGAGAATAGGCGTGCAGCGCCGGGATCGGCTCGCCACGGGCGTTCTTGGAGAAGCCCGAGCGCTTGCGGCTGCGGAGGCCGAGCAGCTTGGCGCGCATCCGGTCGCGCGGGAAATCGTAGTAGCTCTGGTGCGCCGCCTGCACCACGTAGCTCAGCCGGTTGAACAGCGGATCGAGGCTGATGCGGTTGAACAATGGCTCGGGCGGTGGGCCGTCATAGCCGAAATACGGGAACTCGCCGGTCGGGTTGATCGGCTGGAACGCGGTCATGATCGCCGGAATATCCAGCGCTTCGGCGACGTCGACGGCGAAATTGGTGGTCTGGTGGAAGATGATGGCGTCGACATCCTGGGCGGTGGCCCAGAGGTGCCGGCAGGCTTCCTTCATGATCTTCTGGCCGTCGCGCAGCAGTTTTGGCGCGTAGAGCAGCGAGTTCTTCGACATGACGTTGTCGAACTGGCTCTGCCGCATGAAGGCCTGGATGTCGCTGCCCAGCGTCGCGAACTCGACGCCATGACCGGTCACGAACCCCTCGAAGTCGCTGGTGGCGCACAGCACCACCGAGTGACCGCGCTTTTTCAGCGCCAGTGCAAGCGCGACGAAGGGTTGTACGTCCCCCATCGTCCCAATCGCGGCTATGGCGATGCGCTTGCTCATTCGGTCTCCAGGGCCTCGGGAGGAGGCGGCCGTCATATCTATCGAGAGTATGGTCTGGCTGAGGCAGGAAAATACCGCGTCAGACCCGAGCCCGTCCAGTGTGGTGCCTTCGAACCACAGTGCCGGGCCGGGCGCAACTCACACCTAATGCGGGTCCCCATGTCTGAATGGCGTATAGCGTTCGAGCTGTTCCTGTTCGCGCGCCACCGAGGCGCGTTCCTGCGCCACGAACCGGGCGACGGCATCACGAAGGCCGGGGTGGCCGATCCAGTGCACCGAGCGGGTAGTTGCAGGCGCATAGCCGCGCGCCAGCTTGTGTTCGCCCTGCGCGCCGGCCTCGACCACCGGCAGCTTGTGCGCGATGGCGTAGTCGATGGCCTGGTAGTAGCAGAGCTCGAAATGCAGGAACGGCACATTGCGCGTGGCGCCCCAGTAGCGGCCGTAGAGCCGGTCGTGCCCGATCATCGAGAAGGTGCCGGCGATCGGCTCATCGCCGTCATAGGCGAACATCAGCAGGACGCGGTCGGCCATCGCCTCTGAGAGCAGGGAAAAGAAGCGGCGGTTGAGGTAAGGGCGGCCCCATTTGCGGCTGCCAGTATCCTGGTAGAACTCAAAGAACTGATCCCAGACTGTCTCGGTGAGGTCGGAGCCGGTGAGCCACTTGACCGTCAGCCCATCGGCCTCCAGCGCATCGCGGCGCTCTCGACGGGTAACCTTGCGGTGACGCGATGACAGCGTGCCGAGGAAATCCTCAAAGCTCGAGAAACCGTCATTGTGCCAGTGGTACTGGGTGTCGTGGCGCACCAGCCAGCCGGAGGCACGGGCGAGGTCGGCCTCGGCCTCGCTGACGAAAGTGGCGTGCACCGAGGAGATGTTGTTGCGGGTGGCGAGCGTCTCTGCGGTGCGGATCACTGCGGTCCGGCTGGCGTCGTCCCTGGCGAGGAAACGCGGGCCGGTGACCGGGGTAAACGGCACCGCGCATTGCAGCTTCGGGTAATACTCGCCGCCGGCGCGCTGGAACGCATCGGCCCAGCCATGGTCGAAGACGTATTCGCCCTGCGAGTGCGACTTGAGATAGAGCGGCATGGCGCCGACCGGCGTGCCGGCGCTGTCGCTCAGCAACAGGTGCTGCGGCTGCCAGCCGGTGCGATTGGAAGCCGAGCCGGATTGCTCGAGGGCCAGGAGGAACCGGTGATCGAGGAACGGGTTGTCGACCACCCCGTCATGCGCAGGCGCCAAGGCGTTCCACACCGCCGCGGGGATCTCTGCGATGGAGCTGAGCACGTCGGCGCTGAGCGTTTCGTCAGGCACTTGGTGGATCGAACCCCTCGAATACAATCTGGTCGGCCTTGCCGAGCACGGCGAGCGCCGCGGCTGGCGATTTGACGGTCCAGGCGGTGACCGGCATGCCGAACGAACGGAACAGCTTCACTGCTGGCAGTTCGAGCGACTTGTCGCGGCAGGAGATGAAATCGAAGCGGCTGACCGGCCAGTGCAGCAGATGGCGCAGCATGAACTTGGTTGCGTCGCTGAGGTGCTGGTCCCATTCCGGTTCGTCATAGGCATAGGTGACGATGCCGACCGGCATGGTGGCGCCGCGCTTTTTCACCTCGATGATGAGCTTGGGATCGAACGACTCCAGTGTCACCGGCCCACGATAGCCCTTAAGTGCATCCATCACCGTCTGCGCCAGCACTTCGGTAGCGGCCTGGTTGGGCTGCTGCTTCAGTTCGATCTGCAGCAGCACCCGGCCATTGATCTGGGCAAGGAACGCGTCGAACCGCTGCGGGGTATCGCCGGCGGCGCTGTCGAGCAGGGTGTAGGTCGAGAGCTCGGCCATGGTCCGCGCGCCGACCGGACCGGCAACGCCGGTCAGGCGGTCAAGATCGTCGTCATGAAAGATCATTGGGATGCCGTCGCGGCTCAGCTGGACATCGCACTCGATCGCGTAGCCGCCCTCGATCGCCGCCGCGAAGGCGCTCGCGGTGTTCTCGATAATGCCGCGACCGCGGTCGTGCAGACCGCGGTGGGCAATGGGACGATCGAAGTTAGGTTTGGCGCACATGCTCTAGCCGTCATATGGGGTGGAAGCAGCGCCGCCGCTAGCAGCCCCGCATGACACTTTCGCGTCGCCCGTACCTCATCCCTCGACTTCGATGATGCCTTCGACTTCCACTGCGGCGCCAAGCGGCAGGGCGGCCATGCCGACGGCGGAGCGGGCATGCTTGCCCTTGTCGCCCAGTACGCCGACGATGAGGTTGGAGGCGCCATTGGCGACGAGGTGGTGTTCGGCGAATTCGGGGGTGGAAGCGACGAACACGGTGAGCTTCAGCACACGCTTGACCTTGCTGAGGTCGACGCCTGCCGAGTGAACGATCTGGCTGAGGAAATTGACCGCCGCAAGTTCGGCGGCGTTGCCGCCCTGGACGACGTTCATAGTGTCGCCGAGCAGGCCCGTCACCACGCCATCAGCGCCCGAGGAGATCTGACCCGACACGTAGATGATATTGCCCGTCCGGGTGATCGGCACATAGGTGGCGACCGGCGCTTTCGGCTGCGGCAGCTCGTAGCCATATTCGCGGAGCTTATCGAGGGGGCTGGTCATCCTGGTTCTCTTCGTCTTTGTCTGCGTTGCGGGCGGCGCGAGCCTTCACCCGGTCGTATAGCTTGCCGCGGATCACCGCGTCCCGGCCGAAGCGATCGCGTACACGATCAATGGCCCGCTCGGCCGCGGCGCGTCGGGCGATTCCCGGCTCGATCAGGTCGACTGGATCGATGCCGTCAGCCTCCGAGATGCCGCTGACGCCAATCCCGATCAGCCGGAATGCCGTCCCGTCGATCTCGCGAGCGAGAAGCTGCATGCCGGTCTCGTAGAGCACGTTGGCAAGCTGTGTCGGGATCATCAATTGCCGGGCCCGGGTGCGCAAGCGAAAACCTGCCGACTTGAGCTTGAGCGTAACCGTGTCGCCGAGGATCGACTTGGCTTTGAGCCGCTCCGAGAGCCGCTCGCAAAGCGCCAGCAGCTCGGTGGAGAGGTCCTCGAATGTCCTGAGGTCGGTGTTGAAGGTGGTCTCGGCGGAGACAGTCTTCATCTGGTCGTCGGTAGAGATGGTCCGCGCGTCCTCGCCGCGCGCCAGCCGGGAGAGCCGGGCGCCGGAATCGCCGTAGCGGCGCATCAACTGTTCGGGCGGCGTCGCCTGCAACTGCCCGATGGTCTCAAAACCATCCTTGCGCAGCGTCTCGGCAAACACCTTGCCGACGCCATAGATCAGCGTCACCGGCTGCGGCGCGAGGAACGCCACGGTCTCGGCTTTGCCGATCACCGCAAAGCCGCGCGGCTTGTCGAGGTCGGAGGCAACCTTGGCGAGGAACTTGTTGTGGCTGAGCCCCACCGAGATGGTGACGCCGATCTCCGCTTCGACGCGTTTGGCGAAGCGGGCGAGCACCACGGCGGGCTTGGCCTTGTGCAGCGCCTCGGTGCCGGAGAGATCGAGGAAAGCCTCGTCGATCGACAGTGGTTCGACCAGCGGCGTCAGCTGGTCCATCAGGGTGCGGATCTCGCGGCTGACCGCCACGTACTTCGCCATGTTGGGCGGGATGATCACCGCGTGTGGGCAGAGCTCCTTGGCCCTGAACATCGGCATGGCGGAACGCACACCGTATTGCCGGGCGATGTAGCAGCAGGTGGAGACGACGCCGCGCACGCCGCCGCCGATGATCAGCGGCTTGTCGACCAGGCTCGGGTCATCGCGCTTCTCGATCGAGGCATAGAAGGCGTCGCAGTCGACATGCGCGATGCTGAGCGCGCCCAGTTCGTCATGCGCCCTGATTCTGGGCGATCCGCACGTGCGGCAGCGGGTAGGGGCCTCAAAGGCCTCCACCGTCGCCGAACAGTCGCGGCAGATCGCCAGCATCGCCTCATCCCGCCGGGTTGAGCCGGGCCCAGACGCGCATGAAGTCGTCCGGCTTGAAGCTGTTATTGGCGCACAGCGTGAGCAGCAGCGCCTCATTGGCGGCGAAATAGTCGATCAGCCCACGATCGAGCCCGTCGCCGCCGGCGGCCCTGCGCAACGCGTCGGGGGAGTAGCCCGTCATGGTCATGAACTCGGCCAATTGCGCCGGGTTCTCGGCGAGCTGGTGGAGGCAGAGATCGCCCAGGCTGCGGGAGGTGAGTTCGAGGGTTTTGGGCAAGGGCAGGGTCTCGGCAAGGGCTCGGGAGGTAATCGGATTGATGTTACCCCGAACTTCGGGCAGAACACGAGGGCCCGCCGGCCCCGTTCAGGGTGGATTTGAGTCCCGTATGCCCAAGACCGTCATGATCGTCGAAGACAATGAGCTCAACATGAAGCTCTTTAACGATCTGCTTGAATCGCGTGGATATTCCATCATCCAGACCCGCAATGGCCTGGAGGCGCTGGATCTTGCCCGGGCGCATCGCCCCGACCTGATTCTGATGGATATCCAGCTGCCGGAGGTCTCCGGGCTGGTGGTCACCAAGTGGCTCAAGGAAGACGACGAGCTGATGTCGATCCCCGTCATCGCCGTAACCGCCTTCGCCATGAAGGGCGATGAGGAACGAATCCTCCAGGGCGGATGCGAAGGCTACATCTCTAAACCCATCTCCGTACCTCACTTTTTGGAAACCATTGCCCGCTACATTGGACCTGCCAACTAGGCTTTGCCCTATATGGCGTTCGGGCAGATTTCCTCAAATCGCGGGGCCTGAGGTCTTTGACGGCGCGGGTGCTGATCGTCGACGATATTCCAACCAATGTCCGCCTGCTCGAGGCGCGGCTTTCGGCTGAGTATTTCGACGTGGTTACGGCAGCTTCCGGCAAGGAAGCGTTGGCGATCTGCGCCGAGGGCGAGATCGACATCATCCTGCTCGACGTGATGATGCCTGAGATGGATGGCTTCGAGGTCTGCGCGCGGCTGAAGGCCGATCGCCGCACCAGCCACATCCCGGTGCTGATGGTGACGGCGCTCGACCAGCCCTCCGACCGGGTGCGTGGGCTCGAGGCCGGCGCCGACGATTTTCTGACCAAGCCGGTCGATGACGTACAGCTGATGGCGCGGGTGAAGAGCCTGGTGCGCCTCAAGGCCTTGACCGACGAGCTGCGCGCCCGCGCGCGCACCGGCCAGGAGATCGCCATCGAGGACGCCATGCGCGCCATGGATTCGATCGATCACAATGACGGCCGCATCCTGTTGGTCGATCCCGACCTGCGCCATGCCGAGCGCATCCGTGGCTACCTCGAGGCGCATAACCGCGTCGATATCCTCGCCAACCCTGCTGATGCTGTGCTGGCCGTGAGCGGCGGCGACTACGAGCTGGCGCTAGTGTCGATGGCGCTGGGGGATTTCGACCCGCTGCGGGTCTGCTCGCAGATGCGGACCGCCGAGCAGACGCGCACCCTGCCGATCATCCTGATCGCCGAAGAGGACGACCGACCGCGGGTGGTCCGCGGCCTCGACCTCGGCGTCAACGACTTCATCATGCGCCCGGTCGAGCGCAACGAGTTGATGGCGCGGGTACGCACCCAGATCCGTCGCCAGCGTTATGCCGTCGAACTGCGCCAGAGCGTCAACAATACTCTGGCGCTGGCGGTGACCGATGAACTTACCGGGCTCTACAACCGGCGCTACTTCGAGCGGCATTTGTCGATCCTGTTGCAGAAGGCGCAACAGCAGGGCCGCGACATGGCGGTGATGCTGATCGACATGGACTACTTCAAGGACGTCAACGACACGCACGGCCATGATACCGGCGATGCAGTGCTGCGCGAGTTCGCGGACCGCCTGCGCCGCAACATTCGCGGTGTCGACCTCGCCTGCCGATTCGGCGGCGAGGAGTTCGTGGTGCTGATGCCCGACACCGACACACGGCAGGCCCAGAGCGTGGCCGAACGGGTGCGCGGCGCCGTGGCAGAGCGGGGCTTCGAGGCCGGCAACGGCCGGCCGCTGCCGGTCACGGTGTCGGTCGGCATGGCGCTCAACGAGCACGAAACTGATACCCCGGAGCTGCTGCTGAAGCGCGCTGACGTGGCCCTCTATCGCGCCAAGCGCGAGGGGCGAAATCGGGTCGTCGTCGACGCCGCCTAGTTGCGATCAGCGCAATGGCGGAATATTAAGGTTAAGGATTAGTAACGTTGTGGAGCGGCTACTTGCTCTGACGCCGGAAAGGGTTAAGTTGGACCCATAGAAATAACGCCGACACTTTCGGTGTCAGCAGTCACCCCTACGGTTCTCCTCAGGTCCGCCGCAACTCCTGGGTCCGTAGGGAGGCTGGTTCGCAGCGGGCAAGAGTGGCCTCTTCGACATGCCGCCGCGGACCAGCCGCTTCTTCAGACGCCCGTCCCGTATACCGGGGCGGGCGTTTTGCGTTCGTGATGTCCATCACGAACTTCTTCGTACGGTCGCGCACGAACTTCGTGAGGGCCCTAACGAAAAGCCCGCGCTCAACGAGCGCGGGCTTTGAAAGCGGCAGGAAGGGCCAGATTATTTGATCTTGGCTTCCTTGAACTCGACGTGCTTGCGCACGACCGGGTCGTACTTCTTGAACGAGAGCTTCTCGGTCTGGGTACGCGAGTTCTTCTTGGTGACGTAGTAGAAGCCGGTGTCGGCAGTCGACACGAGCTTGATCTTGAGGGATACGGCTTTGGCCATGGTCACATTCCTTGAAACGGCTTGCCGCGCGCTATCCGCGGGGCTGTGAATTCAACCGGCCAACCGGCCTGTGGAAATTTGGCCGGAACCTACGGATTTTCGGGCCGATGTCAAGCGGCGCGGGTTCAGACGTCGCTCTTCGAAGTATCGCCGCGCGTCGGATCGAACCCGTACATATAGTTGGCCCACTGCAGGCCGACGACCGCGCCCTTGATCGAGGGGAGCATGATCAGTGGCAGCACGATGGCCGCCGGGATCATCGTCCAGACGTAGAACATCGGATCGACCGGCCCGCTCATCTCGGCATGCAGCATCCAGCCCACCAGGATGTGGCCGACGATGAAGATGGCGATATAGGGCGGGAAGTCATCGGCACGCGCCGAGCTCAGCTTCTCGCCGCACTCGCTGCAGGTGTCGTTGATCTTAAGATAGGAACGGAACAGCTTGCCCTTGCCGCAGTTCGGGCATCGGCACATCACGCCATTGCCGATTGCCTTCCACAGCGAGCGCTGCTCGCGCGCAAAACCGATCTCGACCGCCATCGCTATCTCTTTCGTTTGGCGAGCTTGCGATAGGCGCCCGCCTTGCCTCGTTTGCTAGATGGTCCTTTGCGTTGACGCCCGCCAGATGACGGAACGCCGCGGCTGCCTTCGCTCAGCAGCTCGAAGCGCAGGGCTCCCGCAACCGGGGCGACTTCGAGCAGGCGTACGCTGACATCGTCGCCGATGCGGAAGGTCTCGCCGGTGCGATCGCCCACCATCGCCTGCATCTCCTCGACGAAGCGATAATAGTCCTGGCCAAGCGTCGAGGCCGGAATGAAGCCATCGGCGCCGGTGTCCCTGAGCCGCACGAACAGGCCCGAGCGGGTGACGCCCGAGATGCGGCCCTCGAACTTGGCGTTGACATGCGCGGCGAGGAATTGCGCCAGCAGCCGGTCGATGGTTTCACGCTCGGCCAGCATGGCGCGGCGCTCGGTCGACGAAATGTGCTGGGCAATGCCCGGGAGCTTGGCGATCTCGCCGTCGGTGAGCCCGTCCTTGCCCAATTCGAGCGCGCTGATCAGCGCCCGGTGCACGATCAGGTCGGCATAGCGACGAATCGGCGAGGTGAAGTGCGCATAGCGGTCGAGGTTGAGACCGAAATGACCATAGTTCTCAGCGGCATACTCGGCCTGTGCCTGGGTGCGGAGGATGATCTCCGATACCTGCTGGATCTTGCCGTCGGTGCGCGCCTTATCGAGGATGCGGTTGAAATCCGCTGGACGTACTGCGTCCGACTTCGGCGCCGGCAGCTGCAGCGAACTGAGGAAGTCGCGCAGCGCCACGAGCTTCTCCTGGCTCGGCGTGTCGTGCACCCGATAGAGCAGGGCGCTCTTGTGCTTTTCCAGGGTCTCGGCGGCCGCAACGTTGGCGGCGATCATCATCTCCTCGATCAGCCGGTGCGCATCGAGCCGCTCGGGCACCTTCACGTCGACGACCATCCCCGTCTTGTCGAGGATGATCTTGCGCTCGGGCAGGTCGAGATCGAGCGGGCCGCGATTGTCGCGTGCCTTCGCCATGGCGCCGTAGGCGGCCCAGAGCGGGCGGAGGATCGTGTCGAGGATCGGCCCGGTCTTGTCGTCCGGCTTGCCGTCGATGGCCGCCTGCGCCTGCTGGTAGTTGAGCTTGGCGGCCGAGCGGAACAGCACGCGATGGAAACTGTGGCTGCGCTTCTTGCCGTTCTGGTCGAACACCATGCGGACGGCCAGCGACGGCCGGTTCTCGCCCTCGCGCAGCGAGCAGAGATCGTTCGAGATGCGTTCGGGCAGCATCGGCACCACCCGATCGGGGAAATAGACCGAGTTGCCGCGGATATAGGCTTCGCGATCGAGCGCCGTGCCGGGGCGGACATAGGCCGCGACGTCGGCGATGGCGACGTAGACGATGTGGCCACCGGCATTCTTCGGATCGCTGTCCGGCTCGGCATAGACCGCGTCGTCGTGGTCCTTGGCGTCGACAGGGTCGATGGTGACGAGTGGAATGTGCCGCCAGTCTTCGCGACCCTTGATCGTGGTTTCCTTGGCCTCTTCGGCTTCCTTGGTCACCGAGGCGGGGAAACGGTAGGGAATCTCGAGGTTATGGATGGCGATCATCGAGACCGCCCCCTCGGATTTGGGGTTGCCGATGACGTTGGTCACCTTGGCCTTGGGGATCATCAACCGGCCGGTCAGCTTGATCTCGACTTCGACCAGGTCGCCGTCGCGGGCGCTGCCCAGATCGCCGCCGTCGATGCGCATTTCCTTCTGCTTGCGGTCCACCGGGATCAACCGTGCGCCGTCTTCGTCCATGCGGACGATGCCGATCTGGCCGCGGCGCGGCTTGTCGAGGATCTTCATCGCCCGCGCGGTGTAGTCCGGCAGTTCGCCATCGCCGGCGCTGATGCGCGCCAGGATGCGATCGCCAGGGGCCGGAGCAACGCGGGCGTCCCTCGGCTGCTTGACCATGACGCGCGGACGCGCGCCTTCCTCGTCGTTCCACTGCGCCGGGAAGGCGTGGAGATTGTCGGGGTCGGCGTCGGCGGGGATGTCGAGGACGGTGACCGCGGGCAGGGCGGCGGTCGGCCGGATCTGCTTGCGGGTCCGGGCAATGAAGCCCTCGCCCTCCATCTGCTTGAGCAGCACCTTGAACGGGGTGCGCATGTCGCCGTGGATGCCGAAATGGCGCGCCAGGTCGCGCTTGCCATCGAGGGTCGGCTGCTGCGCCATCGCTTCGAGGATGGCTTCGCGTGAGGGGAGAGTGCCGACGGCAAACTGCCGTGGGCTCTTGGGTGTGGTCTTGGTTTTTGGCGCTTTCGCCATTGTCGCTTTCTTTAGGCGGGGGTCTCCGCCTTTGTCTTCGCTGCGGCCTTGGGCCTGGTCGCCGTCTTTGCAGTCGACTTGGCCTTGGCCGCGGGTTTGGTTGTCGTCTTCTTGGGTGCCGCTTTCTTCGCTGGCGCCTTCTTGGCGCCGGCGGACCGCGACGAGGATTTCCTGGCGCCGGAAGCGCCGCCCTTGGCGGCGATCAGTTCGAGCGCCAGCTCGACCGTCACGTCCTCGGGCTTCAACTCCTTGGGCAGCGTTGCGTTCACCTTGCCCTGATTCACATAGGGGCCATAGCGACCGGCGCGAACCGAGATGGTGCCGGCATCGTGCTCGAAGGTCTTGATCGCCGCCGGGGTACCGCCGCCGCCGCGACCGAACCGTCCGCCGCCTGCCGCCTTCTGGGCGAGCAGATCAACAGCGCGGTTGAGCCCGACCGTGAACACCTCTTCGACCTCGGGAAGGTTGGCATAGGTGCCATCGTGGAGGATGAACGGCCCATAGCGGCCGATGCCGGCGCTGATCGGCTTGCCGGTCTCCGGATGGTCGCCGACCGGACGGGGCAGCGACAGCAGCTGCAGCGCTTTCTCAAGCGTCAGGCTGTCGGGCGTCCAACCCTTGGGCAGGGACGAGCGTTTCGGCTCGGCGCCCTCACCCAGCTGCACATATGGACCGAAACGGCCCGACTTCAAGGCCACCTCGAGGCCGCTCTCGGGATCGGTGCCGAGGATGCCGTCGCCGGTGCCGGCCTCGCTGGCGCCGCCGGTCGCGGCGTCGGAAAGCTGCATGGTGTAGCGGCACTCGGGGTAATTCGAGCAACCGATGAAGGCGCCGAACTTGCCCAGCTTCAGCGATAGCTGGCCTTCGCCGCAGTTCGGGCAGCGGCGCGGATCGGAACCGTCGGCCTTGGCCGGGAAGATATGATCGGCCAACACCTCGTTGAGGGCATCGAGCACTTCGGAGACCCGGAGGTCCTTGATCTCTTCGACATGACCCTGGAAGTCCTTCCAGAAGTCGCGCAGCACGTCCTTCCAGGCGAGCTTGCCGTCTGAAATCAGATCGAGCTGTTCCTCGAGGCTGGCGGTGAAGCCATACTCGACATAGCGATTGAAGAAGCTCTCGAGAAAGGCCGTGACGATGCGACCCCGATCCTCGGGGATCAGCATGCGCTTTTCGAGCCGCACGTAGCTGCGGTCCTGCAGCACCGAGATCGTCGCGGCGTAGGTGGACGGGCGGCCGATGCCGATCTCTTCCATCTTCTTGATCAGGCTGGCTTCTGAATAGCGCGGCGGCGGCTGCGTGAAGTGTTGCTCGATCAGCGCCTGTTCCAGCTTCGGCCGGTCGCCCACATTGAGCGGCGGCAACTCGCGGCTATCCTCGTCTTCTTCGGCGTTGGGATCGCGATCTTCCTTGGCTTCGACGCCGTAGAGCGCGAGGAAGCCGGGGAAGGTAACAACGGAGCCGACGGCGCGCAGCGCGATGTCGCGGCTGGTGGCGAACACCGAGATATCGGCCGTCGTGCGCTCGATTTCGGCCGAACGCATCTGGCTGGCGAGCGTGCGCTTCCAGATGAGCTCATAGAGGCGGTGCTTGTCCGGGTCGCCGCGCAGTGTGTCGGGGTGACGGAACATGTCGGTGGGGCGGATGGCCTCGTGCGCTTCCTGCGCGTTCTTGGCCTTGGTCGAATAGATGCGGGCCTTCTCGGGCAGGTAGTCGGCGCCAAAGTTCTTCACGATGGCGCGGCGGGCCTGGTCGATGCCTTCCGGCGCCATCTGCACGGCGTCGGTTCGCATATAGGTGATGATGCCGTCCTCATAGAGGCGCTGCGCGATCTGCATGGTGCGCGCCGGAGCAAAGCCGAGACGCGAGGACGCATCCTGCTGCAGGCTCGAGGTGCTGAATGGTGCATAGGGATTGCGCTTGGTGGGCTTCTTGTCGACGGCCGTAACAGAGAACGTGCCGGCTTCGATTGCGGCCTTCAGCGCCTCGGCCTCGGGGCCGGTGCCTACGTCGAGCTTGTCGGTCCTCTTGCCGTCTACCGAATAGAGCCGCGCCTCGAAGCTGCGGCCCTTCTCGTTGAGGCGCGCGCCGACGGACCAGTATTCCTGCGGGCGGAACTTCTCGATCTCGGACTCGCGGTCGCAGACGACACGCAGAGCCACCGACTGCACGCGGCCGGCCGAGCGCGAGCCCGGCAGCTTGCGCCACAGCACCGGGGAAAGGGTGAAGCCGACGAGATAATCAAGGGCGCGACGGGCGAGATAGGCATTGACCAGCGGCTCGTCGATGTCGCGCGGATTGCGCATCGCCTCGGTAATCGCGTCCTTGGTGATGGCGTTGAAGACGACGCGCCTGACCGGTTTGTCCTTGACCAGCTTCTTCTGCTTGAGCACGTCGAGCACGTGCCACGAGATCGCTTCGCCTTCGCGGTCCGGGTCGGTAGCAAGGATCAGCTCGTCGGCATTCTTCAGCGCATTGCCGATATCGGTGAGGCGTTTCTTCGACGCAGCATCGACTTCCCAGCTCATCGCGAAGTCTTCGTCGGGCAGCACCGAACCGTCTTTGGCGGGCAGATCGCGAACGTGACCGAAGCTTGCGAGGACCTCATAGTCCTTGCCAAGATAGCCGCTGATCGTCTTGATCTTATTGGGACTTTCAACGATGACGAGCTTCATGAACAAGCTTTCAGGAGTGGCGTTCGAACGCGGCGCAACATGGTGAAGCGTCTAAGGGCTGTCAACCAGCCCGGAGGCGCCGTGCGGCATTCCCCCTATGGGGGAAGAAAGTTGGGTGACAACGCGGTGCGCGACAGAATGGGCGGGGGCCGCGCCCATCACCCCGCGGCAATCATCTCGGTGGTCGGATCGGTCAGGGACGAAGCGCCACCAACTGGCCGCTTGACCACTCGACCCGCCCCTCGAGGTCGAGCTCCAGCAGCAGGGTCTGCACGCGGCTGATGGTGATGCCGGTGGACTTGATCACGTCGTCGACCGGGATCGGCGTGAGGCTCAGTGCTTCGATCAGACGGGCGCGCTCATCGCTCGACGGTGCCGCCGCCTCAGCCACCTCGCGCTCGGGCAGCCAGTCGGGTTCGAACAGGCTGCTGCGCGACGGGTCGGCTTCGCGCAGCGTCTCGATGACATCGGCGGCGCCGGTGATCAGCTTGGCGCCCTGCTGGATCAGCGCATTGCCACCTTCGGCGCGCGGATCGAGCGGTGAGCCGGGGACGGCGAAGACTTCGCGATTCTGTTCCAGCGCCAGCCGGGCGGTGATCAGCGAGCCGGAGCGCTTCGCCGCCTCGACGACCACCGTGCCGAGCGAGAGGCCGGAGACGAGGCGGTTGCGGCGCGGGAAGTCGCGCGCCCGCGGCTCCCAGCCGAGCGGCATCTCGGTGAGCAGCGCACCGCCGTTCTCGACGATCTGGTGCGCCAGCGAGATGTTCTCGCTGGGATAGATATGGTTGAGGCCGCCAGCCAGCACCGCCACGGTGCCGGTGCGGAGCGCCGCCCGGTGGGCCGCCGTGTCGATGCCACGGGCGAGGCCGGAGACCACGGTGTAGCGCGCCCCGCCCAGATCGACCGCCAGCATCTGCGCGAACTTCTGTCCCGCGGTAGAGGCGTTGCGGGCACCGACAATGGCGACGCTGTGCCCCCAGTCGAGATTGTGGCCGCCGGCGATGGTGACCAGCGGTGGCGCGCCGGAGATATAGCGGAGCAGCGGCGGGTAGTCGGGTTCGCTCGAGCCGACGAAACGGCCACCGAGCCGCTCGGTCGCGGCGATCTCATCCTCGGCCTCTGCAATCGAGGGAATGCGGGCCGGGGTGCCAAGGCGCTTAAGCAGGTCAGGCAGGCCGGCCAATGCGGCTTCGGCCGAGCCTTCGCGGTTGATCAACTGGCGGAAGGTCTGCGGCCCGATATTGTCGGTGCGGATGAGCCGCAGCCACGCAGTGCGTTGCGACGGCGTCAGTACGATGCCGTCACGCGCCATAGCTCAGGCCTTGGGCTTTTCCGAGCCGATCTTTGGCTCCGTGCCGTTCCACAGCCGACGGATGTTCTGCCAGTGCTTGAAATACAGCACGAAGCTGAGCAGCGCACAGGCAGCGGCGAAGGAGAACCCTTGCATGTCGGTGCCGGCAAGGGTGTAGGCGAAGATCGGGGCCGTCGCGGCGGCGGTGAGCGCTGCGAGCGAGGAGAAACGGCGGGCGACGGCGATCAGCAGCCATACCGCGCAGAAGATCAGCCCGACCACCCAGTTCCAGGCGAGCAAGACGCCGATATAGGTGGCGACACCCTTGCCGCCCTTGAACCCGAGCCAGACCGGAAAGACGTGGCCGAAGAACGCACCGATCCCGGCGCCGTAGACGATGAACTCGGCCTGTAACGGCTCGGCGCCAGGCACGAGGAAGTAGCGCGCCAGCAGCACCGCAGCAGCGCCCTTGCCGGCATCGAGCAGCAGTGTGGCGGCAGCGAGCCAGCGGTTGCCGGTGCGCAGTACATTGGTGGCGCCGATATTGCCCGAGCCGACGGCGCGGATGTCGATACCGACGGCGCGCGTCAGCAACAGGCCAAACGGGATCGAGCCGAGGAGATACCCCAGTACAGTCGCGATCAGGAAGTTCATGCGTTGGCCCCCTCAGCGGTAGCAGCATGGCTGAAGACCAGGCGGCCTGCAACGAACGTATGCATCACGGCGCCCTGCATGCGGGCGCCCTCGAAGGCCGAGTTGCGTGAGCGTGAACGCAGCGCCGTTTCCTTGACCACCCAGGGAAACTCCGGATCGAAGATGATCAGGTCGGCCGGCGCCCCGACCGCGATGCGGCCGGACGCCAGGCCCAGCAGTTCGGCCGGCCGGTTGGTCATGGCGCGCAGCAGGGTGATGAGCGGCACGTCGCCGGAGTGCACGAGGCGGAGCGCTGCGGCCAATAGGGTCTCGAGCCCGATGGCGCCGTCCGAGGCCTCGGCGAAGGGCTGGCGCTTCACCTCGGTGTCCTGCGGGTCGTGACCCGAATGGATGGTGTCGATGGCGCCCGAGTTCAGCCCGTCGATGACGGCGCGGCGATCGTCCTCGGAGCGAAGCGGCGGCGACAGCTTGAAGAACGAGCGGTAAGGCGCGACGTCGTTCTCGTTGAGCGAGAGGTTGTTGATCGAGACACCGGCGGAGACAGTGGAGAGCCGCCGCTTGGCCAGCGCCAGCTGCTCCACGGCCGCCTCGGTCGACACCTGCGCCGCGTGATAGCGGACGCCGGTAAGGGCAGCGAGTTGCAGGTCGCGGGCGAGCGGGATGGTCTCGGCTTCGACCGGGATCCCCTTGAGGCCGGAGATGGTCGCCAGCGCGCTCTCGTTCATCACACCGTCGCCAACCAGCGAGCGCTCGGCGAGGTGGTGGATGACCGGCAGGTCGAAGTTGCGCGCATAGGTGAAGGCAGCCCGCAGCAGCCCGGCCGACTGGATGGATTCTCGCCCGTCGGTGAGCGCCACCGCCCCGGCTTCCTTCAAGAGGCCGAATTCGGTGATCTCCTCCCCTTTGAGGCCACGGGTGATCGCGGCGGCCGGCAGGATATTGACCGAGGCCTTCGCTCCGGCGCGCCGGAGGATGAAATCGACCAGCGCGCTGTCGTCGATCACCGGCGTGGTGTCGGGCATCAGGACGAAGCTGGTAACACCGCCGGCTGCCGCGGCCTCAGCCGCGCTGGCGAGAGTCTCGCGGTACTCGTGGCCGGGCTCACCGGTGAACACGCGCATGTCGATGAGGCCAGGCGCGACGACGAGGCCGCGGGCATCATAGGTCTCGGCGCCGTCGGGAATGCCCTGCGGTGCGCCGTTGGTGATGCCGGTGATCCTGCCGTTCTCCACCAGCACGGCGCCAGGGGCGTCGTGGTTGGTGGCGGGGTCGACGATGCGGGCATTGGCAATGACGACGGGCTTGCTCATTGCGCAGCCTCCCGGTCGGCGAGGAGGGCATCGAGCACGGCCATCCGCACCGCGACACCCATTTCGACCTGCTCGGTGATCACCGAACGCGGACCGTCGGCGATGGCCGGATCGATCTCGACGCCGCGGTTCATCGGGCCGGGGTGCATGACGATCGCATCAGGTTTGGCGTAGCCGAGCTTTTCCTCATCGAGGCCGTAGAAGTGGTAGTACTCGCGCACCGAGGGGATCATCCGCCCATTGGCGCGCTCGTGCTGCAGGCGCAGCATCATCACCACGTCGGCGCCTTCGAGTCCCTGGCGCATGTCGGTGAACACTTCGGTCGCCAGCGTCTCGATGCCCCTCGGAAGCAGCGTGCGCGGCGCGACCACCCTGGTGCGGGCCTGCATGGCGCCGAGCAGCAACAGGTTGGAGCGGGCAACGCGCGAGTTGGCGATGTCGCCGCAGATAGCGACGGTGAGGCCGGCGAGGCGGCCCTTGTGCTGTCGAATGGTGAGCGCATCGAGCAGTGCCTGCGTCGGGTGCTCATGCGCACCGTCACCGGCATTGATCACCGAGCAGCCGACCTTCCGGCTGAGCAGTTCGACCGCGCCGGAGGCGCCGTGGCGCACGATGATCACGTCCGGCCGCATGGCGTTGAGCGTCGCGGCGGTATCGATCAGCGTCTCGCCTTTGGCGACCGATGAGGTTTTGACCGACATGTTGGTGACCTGCGCGCCGAGCCGCTTGCCGGCGATCTCGAAGCTCGACTGGGTGCGCGTCGAGTTCTCGAAGAACAGGTTGATCTGCGTCTTGCCCGAGAGCGTCGGCAGAATCTTCCGCTCCTGTCGCGAGATCGGGATCATGGCCTCGGCCCGATCCAGGAGATCAACGATCTCGTACTGGTTGAGCTGGCTGATGCCGAGAAGATGACGATGACGGAAAGCGGGTCTCGCGACCCCCTGGCCGCCGGTGACCGATGCTGGCGAGGAAGTAGCCATGCCGCTCCGTTCCGAATGTTCGCGGGGGTCTAACGCGAGGGGCGGAGCATGTACAGTCCAGCTGTACATTTTCCACGAGACCGATCGGTTACAGCGCGCCTCGGCGGAGCCGCTCTAGTGCCCCCTGCAGGATGTAGCTCGCCGCCAGCTTGTCCACGACTTCAGCACGCTTGTCGCGGCGCACATCGGCTTCGATCAGCGTGCGGGTGACGGCGGAGGTGGAAAGCCGCTCATCCCAGAACGCGATGGGGATGGCGATCTTGGGGGCGAGGTTGCGGGCAAAGGCGCGGGTCGACTGGACGCGCGGTCCTTCAGAGCCATCCATGTTGAGCGGCAGCCCCAGCACGATGCCGACTGCGTCGTTCTCCGCGATCAGTTCCTGCAGCCGGATCGCGTCCTGGGTGAACTTCAGCCGCCTGATGGTTTCGAGCGGCGTCGCCGAGTAGCGCATGCCGTCGGAAATCGCCACGCCGATGGTCTTGGTGCCGAGGTCGAGGCCCAGCAGCTTGCCGGTGGCGGGGAGGGCGGTGAGGTCGTTCTCGGTTGGCATAATCGTGGTCAATCACTATGATTAGGTTTGATTGGAGACGATTGCCATGAGCACCCGAGTCCTGACGGCACATATTCCTGAAGAGCTGGCGGAGAAAGTGGATCGCTACGCGAGAAGTATGGAGCGCTCGCGTGCCTGGATCGTCAAGCGCGCTCTCTCCGACTGGGTGGACTGGGAGGAGGAGAAAAATCGACTGACGTTGGAGGCAGCAGAGGCCGCTGATCGCGGCGACGTCGTTGACGACGATGCAGTTGCCGCCTGGATCGAGAGTCTCGACACCGAAAACCCACTGCCATTGCCCGCCGTGAAGAAATGAGGCTGCAGTGGGCTGGAGCGGCCCTTGGCGACCTCAGGAGATTCGAGACGTTCCTCGCGCAGGTGAATCGCAACGCAGCGAAGCGCGCTATCTCGGCAATTCGAGCCAACGCGCGCCGAACGTTAGAACATCCTCAGATAGGGGAACGCGTAGAGGAAATCACCTCGCGTGAGATACGGAAGTTACTGATCGACCAGTATGAACTACGCTACGAAGTGCTTCCCAACCTGATCCGCGTCCTCCGCGTTTTCCATATGCGCGAGGATCGATGAAACTCACCTGGTTCGGCGGCACCACGATCCGAATTCATATCGGCGGCAAGATCCTGGTGGCTGATCCCACGGGGGTCAGCGGCGTCGATCCGGAGGAGCTGGTGTCGGGCGCCGACGCGACGTTTGCGCTCGATGGCAGCCTGCCCGAGATCGATCCTGTGCTGTGGCAGCCCGGGCGGCCGGGTTCGATGCTTGATGAGGACGTGCTGGGCGAGGTGACGACGCATGGCCTCGCAGGCGGCGCGCTGATTGCAGCCATTGGCGAGGCCCCGCTGCTGTTGCTGTCCCAGGCTGTGCCGAAGGCCGGGCGCTGGGCTCGAGACGCTGTGATTGTGGTATTCGGCACCGAGGGTGACCAGCTGGCGGCCGAAGCGCTCGAGGCATTCGGGCCACGGCTGATTGCCGTTGCGGCGACCGACGCCGTGGTGGAGCGGGCCTTTGGAGCGTTGCGCGACCGGCTCGACGGCACGGGGGTGGTGGCGCTCGAGGCCGGCATGGCGTTGGAAGTTTGATGGCGCCCATCAACGCTTTTCGTTTTTCTTCCCTGGCGTCCGTTGCTAGAACGCCGGAAATCGTGACCTTCGGAGTGACCCCATGTCGGTAGATGCCGCCACCGTGAAGCGTATTGGCCGCCTGGCCCGCATTCGCATCGAGGAGGGCGAAGTCGAGACCTATCGCAACGAGCTCAACACCATTCTGGGCTTCGTCGAGCAACTGGGCGAGGTCGATGTGAGTGGCGTCGAGCCGATGACCTCGGTGATGCCGATGACGCTGCGCCGCCGCGAGGACAAGGTCACCGATGGCGGCTACCCCGAAAAGATCGTCGCCAACGCACCGCTGACGGAAGACAACTTCTTCATGGTGCCCAAGGTCGTCGAGTAACTGATATGACCGTCACCATCGCCATCGAGACGCCGCTGCAGGATGATGTCCGCGGGCTGGTCGAAGAACTCAACGCGCACCTGATTCCGCTGTCGCCGCTGGAGTTCCAGTTCAAGATGACGGTCGAGCAGATGGCCGGCGCCGACACCACCGTATTCGTGGCGCGCAATGCGGTCGGCGAGGCCGTCGGCTGCGGTGCGTTGAAGGCGATCTCGGCGACCGAGGGCGAGGTGAAGCGCATGTACACCCGTCCGTCGGTGCGCGGTCAGCGGGTGGGCTCGGCGCTCTTGGCGGCGATCACCGAACTGGCGGGTTCGAAGGGCATCTCGCACCTGCTGCTGGAGACCGGCACCGGCCCGGGCATGTCGGAAGCGCACCGGCTCTACACCAATGCGGGTTTCAGCGTGCGCGGGCCGTTCCTCGATTATCCCGACAGTGAATGGTCGGCCTTCTTCGAGAAGCACATCGGGCAACCCGCCGTCGCCTGATCCGATGCGCGTTCCGAATGTTGCGGTAATCGCTACGCCGCTATAGGAACGGCGGTCGACATTTCCCCCGCGTCCTTTCCCCGCGAGCCAAGCCTTTGACCGACCTTACCCGCCTGACCCTCGCTGCCGCCCGTGCTGGCCTTAAGGCCAGGGAGTTCACCTCGAGCGAACTCACCGGCGCCTACCTGAACGCCATCGAGGGCGGCAACGCCAAGCTCAACGCCTATGTAGCGGTGACTGCCGAGCAGGCCCAGGCGCAGGCCAAGGCGAGTGATGCCAAGCTCGCGGCCGGGCAGGGCGGTCCGCTCGAGGGCATTCCGCTCGGCATCAAGGACCTGTTCGCCACCAAGGGTGTGCACACGCAGGCGGCGAGCCACATCCTCGACAGCTTCAAGCCGGAATACGAATCGAGCGTCACCAGCAACCTGTGGCGCGATGGCGCCGTGATGCTGGGCAAGCTCAACATGGATGAGTTCGCCATGGGCTCGTCCAACGAGACGAGCTATTACGGCCCGGTGATCAACCCGTGGCGGGCGAACAACTCCAACGCGCAACTGGTGCCCGGTGGTTCGTCCGGCGGCTCGGCGACGGCGGTTTCGGGGTGGCTCTGCGCCGCCGCGACGGCGACCGATACCGGCGGCTCGATCCGCCAGCCAGCGGCGCTGACCGGCACCGTCGGCATCAAGCCGACCTATGGCCGCTGCTCGCGCTGGGGTGTGGTGGCGTTCGCCTCCTCGCTCGACCAGGCCGGACCGATCGCTCGCACCGTTGAGGACGCGGCGATCATGATGACCTCGATGTCGGGGTTCGATTCGAAGGATTCGACCAGCGTCGACCTCGCCGTGCCGGATTTCGCGGCGGCGGTGGAGCGCGGCGTCAAGGGTCTCGTCATTGGCATTCCGCGCGAGTATCGCATGGACGGCATGCCTGCCGAGATCGAGGCGCTGTGGCAGCAGGGCATCGCCTGGCTGAAGGCCGAGGGCGCGACGGTGCGCGACATCTCGCTGCCGCACACCAAATATGCGCTGCCCGCCTACTACATCGTGGCGCCGGCCGAGGCCTCCTCGAACCTTGCCCGCTATGATGGGGTGAAATACGGCCTGCGTGACACCGGCAAGGACATTACCGACCTCTACGAGCTGACCCGCGCCGACGGCTTCGGCCGCGAGGTGAAGCGCCGCATCATGATCGGCACCTATGTGCTGTCGGCTGGCTATTATGACGCCTACTACGTCCAGGCGCAGAAGGTCCGCACACTGATCAAGCGCGATTTCGAGATCGTCTTCAACGACGGCGTCGACGCCATCCTGACCCCGGCGACACCGTCGGCGGCATTCGGTATCGGCGACGAGGACATGAAGGCCGATCCGGTCAAGATGTACCTCAACGACGTGTTCACGGTGACCGTGAACATGGCCGGCCTGCCGGGAATCGCGGTGCCGGCCGGCAAGGACGGCGCGGGCCTGCCGCTCGGATTGCAGCTGATCGGCAAGCCGTTCGACGAGGAAACGCTGTTCGCCGCGGGCCGCGTCATCGAGCGTTCGGCCGGCATCGACTTCAGCCCTGACAAGTGGTGGTGATCGGAAACCGCTTGAACCATAGCGGTTTCGGCACTATTTGCCGCCCATGCGCAAATTGAGACTTGTCGAACTCCCGGCCAAACCGGTGGTTTCGTTTCAGAGGATTGGCTCCATGGCCGATGTGTTCACGACCCTAGACTGGTCGGCCCCGCCCAAGGATATGTCCAAGCCCCTGCAGGCTTTGTGGTGGATGAAGAAGGGCGAGCTGCGCGTCGGCCCCGAGTGGGAAGAAGCGCATCGTATCGTCCAGGCGATGGAAGGCACCTTCGAGTTCGACTGGGTGCATGCGCTGCTGCACTGGATCGAAGCCGACATGGGCAATGCCGACTACTGGTATCGCCGCGCCGGCCGCAAGCGCGCCACTGCCAGCGTTTCCGCCGAGTGGGAACACATCGCCCGCGAACTGAGCGGCGTCACGCAGCACTAAGCGCGACAGACGACGGCCCCGTTGCAGGAGAGCCCCGGAGCTGATCCGGGGCTCTCTGCGTATTCAGCGGTTGTCGAACTCGCTGCGGGCGAGCTCGAGGCCGCGTCTGGTGATGCGGTAGGGATGCCCATTGCTGGAGGCGATCGCCTTCTTGGCCCTTAGCTTCTTGAACAGCGGCAGGCTGCATTGCTGCATCAGCCAGCCATCGCGGTTGAAACACTCGACGCCGATGAGTTTGCCATTGTCGGATTTGAGCGCGACGATCTTGCCGCCCTGTGCGAGGACGTGCAGCACCCGCTGCTCGTGGCGGGAAATATCCATGAGAAATCTAGCCTGAGGATGCGTGGAAAAGGGCCGCAGCCAGCATCTCGCCTGGCAGCTGCCTGGTTCCAGAAACCCCGTCGCAGACACATCGCCGGCCCAAAGGGCTCAGCGGGCGGACGGGGTATTACGCAATCTCAACTTTGCTAGACATAGGGCAGTCCACTTTTTGACGGCGCCGCGATATCACCGAGCCGCTGAACGGCGGATGAATAGCCGCACAACGGCGCCTAGACCAGTGGTCGGTTGCAAACAGTGGCGCGGCGGTGCAAACCAGCAACTCTTTCCTTATCCGCCGAGTGCCTCCCGTGACCAAAGCCCCCGCCGAATGCCAGACCAAGGAAGATGTGCGCGCCGAGATCGACCGGATCGATCAGGCCCTCTTAAGCCTGCTCGCCGAGCGGCACGGCTATGTGACGCGCATGGCGGAGATCAAGACCGACCCGCACGAGGCCTATGACCCGACCCGCATCGAGGCGATTATCGCCAAGCAGCGCCAGCGCGCCGAGGAGCTCGACCTCGACGAGGATCAGGCGGAGTTGATCTGGCGCACGCTGATCAACTGGAATGTGAACTACGAAAAGGGCATTATCGCTGCACGCAAGCGCCACGGCTGAGATAGCGTGGGCGGAGTGGAGGCTTCGATGACGTCGCCGGAGATCACGATCCGCAAGGCTGTGGCGAGCGAGGCAGAACGTCTTGCCGACATCGCGCTGCTCGCGTGGGAACGCGACCTGCAGCCCTTCCTCAGCGGTGAGGCGGCAAGCCGGGCGAACGAGAAGCGCCGGCTCGGTATCGCCGTGCACGAGCTGCTCGATCGCACGATCGTTGCTGAAATCGACGGCTCGCCGGTCGGCTGGTGCGCCCGGGCGCGCAGCCGTCCCTATATTCCCTACCTGTTCGTCACGCCGTCGCTGCAGAACCAGGGCATCGGCACGCTGCTGCTCCGCCGCATGGAATCGATCATCGAGCTCGAGGGCGCCGACAAGGTGCAGCTCGATACGCTGAGCGACAATGTGCGGGCGGTGAACTTCTACCAGCATCAGGGCTACCGCATCCTGGTGCTGAAGCGCGAAGGCGCTACTGGCAGCGACCCGCAAACCAGCGTCCGGCTGGAAAAACGCCTCTCCCCCTATCGTGGTCCGCTGAACGACGACGAATGAGGCGGATCCTGCTGACCGGGATGTCAGCCACCGGCAAATCGACCATCACGGCGGCAATTGCCGCCCGCGGCTACAAGGCTGTCGATCTCGATTCCGATGCCTGGTCGCACTGGGTCGACGTCGTCGAGGATAACGCGCCGGGAACGCCGGTCGGGGCAGGGCGCGACTGGGTCTGGCGGGATGATCGCGTCGGAAAGCTGCTGGCGGAAGAGGGCGCCAGCATCCTGGTGATCAGCGGCTGTTCGCCCAACCAGGGGCAGTTCTACCCGCAGCTCGATGCAGTAGTGCTGCTGAGCGCGCCCGAGCCCGTCGTTGCGATGCGCCTCGCGGCCCGAACGGGCAACAATTACGGCAAAGGTGCGGGTGAGACGGAGCGTGTTCTCGAACTGATCCGCGAGGTGGAGCCGATCCTGCGGGATGGTGCGACTCACGAGATCGATACCAGCGGCACCTTCGACGACGTGCTGGACGCCGTGCTCCGGATCGTCGATCCGCGCTCGTGACGGTTCGGAGAGCCGGTTCCGGGCAATCGCAGGGCCATCGCGCTCTGTCAGCGGCATGGATTTGCCGAAGTTTGGCGCGCAGAGAAGTTTTCTGCAGCGCTCGGCTATGCCATAGACAAAGTCGGAATGAACAAGAGCCTTAGCCCATGACCCTTATCGATACTCGCACGCCCAACCCTAAGAGCTTCATCCAGGGAGCGACCGGGGATTGGGAGATCGTCATCGGCATGGAAGTGCATGCGCAGGTGACCTCGGAGAGCAAGCTGTTCTCGGGCTCGTCGACCGAATTTGGCTCGCCGCCGAACTCCAATGTCAGCTTCGTCGACGCGGCGATGCCGGGCATGCTGCCGGTGATCAACGACGAGTGCGTGCGTCAGGCGGTGCGGACGGGGCTCGGGCTGAAGGCCAAGATCAACAAGCGCTCGATCTTCGACCGAAAAAACTACTTCTATCCGGACCTGCCGCAGGGCTACCAGATTTCCCAGTTCAAGGACCCGATCGTCGGCGAGGGCTCGGTGTTCCTCGACATGGGCGGGGAGCGGATCGAGATCGGCATCGAACGGCTGCACCTCGAGCAGGATGCCGGCAAGTCGATCCACGACCAGCACCCTTCCATGAGCTTCGTCGACCTGAACCGGTCGGGCGTGGCGCTGATGGAGATCGTTTCGAAGCCCGACCTGCGCAACTCGGAAGAGGCCAAGACCTACCTCGGCAAGCTGCGCAGCATCCTGCGCTACCTCGGCACCTGCGATGGCAACATGGAGCAGGGCTCGATGCGCGCCGACATCAACGTCTCGGTGCGCAAGCCCGGCGGCGAGTTCGGCACGCGCTGCGAGATCAAGAACGTCAACTCGATCCGCTTCGCCGGCCAGGCCATCGAGTTCGAGGCGCGCCGCCAGATCGATATCCTCGAGGCCGGCGGCTCGATCGACCAGGAGACTCGGCTCTACGACCCCAAGACCGGCGAGACGCGCTCGATGCGTTCGAAGGAAGAAGCGCACGACTACCGCTACTTCCCCGATCCGGACCTGCTGCCGCTGGAGTTCGACCAGGCCTTCATCGACGATCTGGCGCAGCATTTGCCGGAACTGCCCGATGAGAAGGAAGCGCGCTTCGTTTCCGAGTACGGCGTGACGCCCTACGACGCGATGGTGCTGACACTGGAGCGCGAGACGGCCGACTATTACGAGGCCGCGGTGAAGTTCGGCAGCACGAAGCGCGACGGTAAGGCGGTGGCCAACCTCGTCACCGGCGACATCGCCGCCTATGCCAACAGCCAGGGTCTCTCGGCCTTCGAAACGCATATCAAGCCACACCAGATCGCCGGCATCGTCGATCTCGTGGCAGCCGGGACCATTTCGTCCAAGGGCGCCAAGGACCTGCTGCAGGTGATCATCGCCGAGGAGCCCGAGGGCGAGCCGGCCGATATCGTCGAGCGGCGCGGCATGAAGCAGGTGACCGACCTCGGCGCGATCGAGAAGGTGGTCGACGAGATCATCGCCGCCAACCCGGACCAGGTGGCCAAGGTACAGGCGAAGCCCACTTTGATCGGCTGGTTCGTCGGCCAGGCGATGAAGGCCTCGGGTGGCAAGGCCAACCCGCAGGCGCTGAACGAGATTCTGAAAAGGAAACTCGGGCTCGAATAGGAGGGGCGATGGCTAGCGGATACTGGGTCGTCAATCTCGAGGTCACCGACCCCGAGGTCTATAAGCAGTATCAGGCGTTCGTTCGGCCCTTCCTCGCCGCCAATGACGGCCGGTTCATCGTCCGTGGCGGTCAGCAAAGCGTCGTCGAGGGCACGGTCGGGCCTCGCGTCGTGGTTGTCGAGTTCCCCAGCTACGAGCACGCGCTGCGTGCCTACCACTCCCAGGAATACCAGCAGGGCATGCAGGCCCGCCTCGGCGCGAGTTCCGCCAATTTCGCCATCGTCGAAGGGTTTGACGGCTGATCCGCTGTGGGATCGCTACGAAGCCGTTTCGGAACCCTCGCCGTCGCAGACCGTTGACGAAAACCACCCCGTCAACGGAGGCAGCCATGTCCGTGCTCAATCGTGTTCTGTTCAATGTCCTCTGCAAGGACCTCGCTGACAGCACCAGGTTCTACAAGGAGCTGTTCGGGCTGGAGACGATCTATGACAGCGACTGGTTCGTCGTGCTCACCCCCAAGGGCCAGGCGAACGTCCAGATTGGGCTGATCGACCAGATGAGCCAGTTCACGCCGCGCCATGCCTGGGGCATGCACGAGGGAACCTACCTCACCTTCGAGGTCGATGACGTGTTCGAGGTGCTCGACCGCGCCCGGGCCATGGGCGCCGACGTGGTGTCGGAGGCTATTGCGCTCGACTATGGCCAGACCCGCGGGCTGATCCGCGACCTCAACGGCATGGTGATCGATGTGTCGACGCCAACCGCGCAACTCGCGATGCGCGAGGACGTGGTCATCGAGGACGTCGGTCGCGATACCGCCATCGACCAGCAGCAACCTGGAGACCGCGACGCCATCTCCAGGCCGGTCTGGTAGCTCAGACGGGCTTACCCACCGTCATCGCGGCGCGAAACTCCGGATCGGGGTCGAGCCAGGTGGATTCCGGCATCGCGCCGACGGCATCGAAATAGCGGCTCATGAAGCTGCGATAGGCGGCGCAGAACGCTATGTCTGCGATCTCGCGATCAGTGAAGCCGTGCTTACGCAGCGCCTCGATGTCGCCCTCGGTGATGAGGCTGGCGTCACGCGCGACCTGCTCGGCATAGGCCAGCATGGCCACGGTCTTCGCCGCGAGGCCGGCGCTGCGGAAATCGTGCTGGATGGCGAGCACCTTCTCCTTCGAGCCCAGGTCGCTGACCAGCAGCTTGGCGTAGACATGCGAGCAATAGCTCGAGGGAATCTGCTTGGCGGCGACCAGCGTGATCAGCCGCCAGCTGACCAGCCCGAGCGAGAAGTTGTTCCGCGCCGCATGCAGCAGGTGCTCGACCATCGGGGCGATGTGCGGCAGGGCGGTCCAGCATTTGGTGCCTTCCATCACGAAGCCCAGCGCCGCAGCTTCGGTCTGGTAGATATCGGCAATGGCGCCGGTCGCGTCTTTCTCGTCGATGGTTCCGATGAACACCGGTGGCCTCCTCAGGTCATATGATGACTAGGGGTGGAGCAGGTCACCTGAACCGTGGCTGAACGCTAGTCGGTATGGCTGAGGATGTTCACCAGGCGCCCAAACGGATCGCGGACATAGAAGCGACGGACGCCCCATGGTTCGTCGACAGGGCCGTACTCAACGGCAAATCCGGCGGCGCGAATCTTGGCGAAGGTAGCCTCGAGATCATCTACCTCGATCGAGAGATCCGGCACCGGCGTGCCGGATCCACCCTCACCGGCGACGCTTACCTGCACGCTCATCTGCGCCGACGAGCCATAGGTGACGATCCAGCCGTGATCCATCAGCTGGTCCAGCCCGAGCACATCGCCGTAGAACCGCTTGGCGGCAGACAGGTCGTCGGCCGCGATGTTTGCGACGATGCGCTTGACTGTCACGCCGGCGCCTTGCGCCAGCCCTTGACCAGCCGGCCGTCGATGAAAACGAGACCGAGGAAGATCACGATGATGCCGAGGATGTGGATCAGCTCGAAGCGTTCGTGGAGGATCAGCACGCCGAGCAGGATCGCCGAAATCGGCGTGATGAAGGTGTTGAGCGACAGGTTGGTGGCGCCGACCCGCGGCAACAGCCAGTAGACCAGGAGGAAGCTGAAGCTGGTCGAGAACACCGAGATGCCGAACAGTGCGCCCCAGGTCTCGGGGCGGGTGATGATCGGGATGCCGGAGAAGAACAGCGCGATGGGAACCGAGACCAGCGCGGCGCCGGTGAGCGAGGCCGAGGCCACGGCATAGGGCTCCACCTTGGCGAAGCGGCGGGCATAGTTGAGGGTCAGCGCGTAGCAGAGTGTCGCGATGAACGCGGCGAGGAGGCCAATGATCTGTGCCGAGGCGCCGACGCCGAGCGAGGGCAGGGCGAGGATCACCGCGCCGGCAAAGCCGATGGCGACGCCGGCCACCTTATTCCAGCTGGCTTTCTCACCACCCGGCCAGAGCTGGGAGACGATCACCGTGGTCATCGGGGTCATGCCGTTGATGACGCCGACGATCGAGCTCGCGACGGTCTGCTCTGCGAACGGGAACAGGGCGAAAGGGATGGCGTAATTGAGGATGCCGAGGATGAGGAACTGCCAGTAGAGGTTGGGATCGGTCGGCAGTTTCTTGCGGGTAGCGAAGAACACCAGCCAGCAGATGGCGGCGCCGATGCTGACCCGTCCGGCGGCTACCCAGAGCGGGCTGATCTCGCGGATCAGGATCGCGTTGAACAGGAACGAACAGCCCCAGACGGCGCCGAGCAGGATGATGAGCAGCCAGTATTGCAGTTTCATCGGTACGGCTCCTTCAGACTTCGACCTTGAAGCCGAGTTCGATATCGACGGCGGCCTTGCCACCCAGCCCCCAGTTCTCGCGCGGCACGTCGTGCAGCACAACCTTTAGATCGGACGGGGCAATGCCGAAGACGCCGAGCTCGCTGACCAGCGCGGCATAGAGCCGGCGCTTGGCGTCGACCGAGCGGCCGCTGAACATCGTGATCTCAAGAACGGTGTAGTTGACACTCTTGCCGTCAGGCGGCGCGAAGGCATGCGCGGGATATTCGATGATCCGGATGTCACGATCCTGCTCCGGGATGCGGATGCCCTCGACCAGCGCGCGCTGCAACGCGGCGATCAGCGCCGCATGGCGATCGCCGATCCAGCCGGCGCGGGTTTCAAGTCGGGTCGATGGCATCGGGTATCCTCGAGAAGGCCGGAAGATGAACCAGAAAGCAGAGTCGCGTCGAACCGATTTTGACGATGGGTCCGATCGATTCCTGTGATGGCAGCGTTTCGTCCACCTCTGGTCTCGGCGGCGCCCGTACCTACATAGCCGGCGGATGGAGGGCCGCCAGCATGACATTGAGACTGATGGGCGCCAACCCGTGCGTGACGCTCTACGACGGAGGCAGGGCCACTGCTTACGCCTCGGTGTGGCGGGTGGATTGGTCGCTGCGCGGCAAGGGACACGCCCTCGTGCTCGGGACGCCGCAGTGCACCCGCATCATCGGACCTGATGGCGAACTCGGGGCGTGGCTCGGTGCGGAGTTCAATCGACACATCAGGAGCGTCAGTGCCGGCATTGCCTGGCGCGAGCCGGAATTCACGTTGGCGCCGGTTCGCTTCGAGCTCGACCTCGATACTGGTTTGCAGGCATCGGCCGGCGACGTGACGGTGGAGATATCCGGGCCGATCGAACGCTATCTCACCCGCAAGGACGACTACGACCTCGGGGGCACGCCCAACATCCTCTCCACCGTGTGGATCCCTTGCCGCGACGGCTCGATCAGCGTCGGTGGCAGCCCACTGGCTGGTGCCATCAAGCTCGACGAGGCGCAGCCGCTGTCGAGTGCCTTCATTGCCGAGGCCGAAGTGTGGTGCACGGCGGACCACCCGAGGAAGTAAGAGGCTTGCGATGGTCCCTCGAACGGAGATATGTTAGTGCTTACATATCTCGTTGCAGGAGCCAGGAGTGACCTATCTCGGCGATATGGGGCTGCTCTCGCTGGGCAGCCAGCTCAAGGCGATCAGCGACCAGCTCTACGCCATGGCCGATGAGGTCTACGGACGGCACGGCATTGAGCTGCAGGCACGCTGGTTCCCGATTCTCCGACTGCTGCACGATCGCGGGCCGATGACGGTGGGCGAGATCGGGAGCGCGGTCGGCCAGACCCATTCCGCCATCAGCCAGCTGACCACGCGCCTGGTCCGCGACGGCTGGGTGAACACGGCGAGCGACGCCGGTGACCGCCGGACCCGACGGCTGACTCTGACGGCGAAGGCCGAGACCGCGCTGCAGACGGCCAAACCGCTGTGGCGCGCGATCCGCGACGCGCTGGAGGAGCGAGTCGCCGGCGCCGGGCTAGATCCGGCGACGCTGCTGGCCGGGCTGGAGCAGGTGGCGGCGCCGGGGCTGGCCGACCTCATCACGGCGAAGGCACGCGCCTACAGCCAGGAGACGGTGCGAATCGTGCCGCTCAGCCCGCAACTGCGCCCGCATTTCTACCGGCTCAACGCCATCTGGCTGGAGCGCTACTTCGTGCTCGAGCCCTATGACATCGAGGTGATGTCGCACCCAGAGGCGATCGTCGAGCACGGTGGCGCGGTGCTGTTCGCACTGCTCGGCGATGCCGTAGTCGGGACCTGCGCCCTGAAGCAACATGCGCCCGGCGAGTACGAGCTGACCAAGATGGGGGTCGATCCCGCGGTACAGGGCGTCGGTATTGGCAGGAAGCTGATCGAGGCGGCGATTACTGAGTTCGAGCGGCTCGGTGGCGCCGAGCTGTTCCTCGAGACCAATACGCGGCTCGAGTCGGCGATCCACCTCTACGAGCGGACCGGCTTCGAGCATCAGCCGGCGATCCGCGAAGGCTCGCCTTACGATCGGGCCAATGTCTACATGATCTGGCGCGGTCGCTCAGCGATTGCCGCTTGATCAGCCTTCGAAGCTGACTTCGCCGCGCGCCAACATGGCCAGTGCCTCGGGGTAAGCGATGTGTTCCTCGACGAGGATGCGGGCGCCCAGCGTCTCCGCAGTGTCGCCGGGGAGGATCGGGACGCGGCGCTGCAGGATGGTTGGCCCTTCGTCCGTGCCCGCGGTGACGAAATGTACGGTGCAGCCGCTCTCGCTGTCGCCCGCATCGAGCGCCTGCTGCTGCGGATGGAGGCCCTTGTGCAGTGGCAGCAGCGCGGGGTGGACGTTGAGCATCCGGCCCTGCCATTTCTCGGTGAACTCAGGCGTGAACAGGCGCATGAAGCCGGCGAGCGCGATGAAATCGGGCCGCCAGAGCTTCAGCACGTCCGACAAGGCCAGCTCGAACCCGGTACGGCTCGGATAGTCCTTATGCCAGCGCCAGGCCGTGGCGATGCCCTGGCCGGCGGCGACTTGCAGCCCGCCGGCATCCGGCTTGTTGGCGAACACGCCGACGATCTCAGCCGGATAGTCGGGCGCCTTGGCGGCCTCGATCAGCGCGGTCATGTTCGACCCGCGACCGGAGATCAGGATGGCAACACGCTTTTTCGGCTCAGTCACGGGGCGGGGCCTTTGCTGGAGGGTCGTAGAGGGCGAGTTCTTCGGCGGTCGGCCGTTCGAAGGCGTGTGAGGCATCTTCTAGCATGGCGCGATCGATCGGCGGTGATTCCCGGCCGCGCCTGGTAACGCGGTCGAGGAGCACGTCGATTGGGGCATCCATGTGGACAAGCTCGACGGCAGCGCCCAGCGCACGGGCGGCTTCGCGCAACGCGTCGCGCTCGGAACGGGCCCAGGTGCCCCACTCGATGATGGCCGTGCCGCCGAGTGCCAAAAGGCTCTGCGCCTGTTGCCATTGCAGCTGCTCGATGCCGGCACGCTTCGCCTCATCCCAAAGATTGATGCCGAGTGCATCCATCCAGTCGTCGGGCGAATAGCGGACGCCAGCGTGGCGCTCGGCCAGTTCGGTCGCGGCGGTGGTCTTGCCCGCGCCGGGCAGGCCGCAGACGATGATCAGGCGACCGCGGGTTGCAGCCATCAGAGCGCGAGCGCGCCTTCGAACGTCACCGGTTCACCGGCGCGCGGCCGCAGCTCGCCAACGATCGCGGCCGTTTCACCAGCTGCAGCAAGATGTTCGACCAGTTTGCTCGCATCCTGCTTCGAGACGGCGCAAAGCATGCCGACGCCGCAGTTGAAGGTACGGAGCATCTCGCGCTCGTTCATGCCGCCGACCCGGGCCAGCCAGCCGAACACTTTCGGCACGGTGACCTTGTCGAGTTCGATATGGGCCGAAAGGCTGTCGGGCAGAACGCGCGGGATGTTGTCGATGAAGCCGCCGCCGGTGATGTGGGCCAGCGCCTTGATGGCGATGCCAGCCTTCAGCGCCGAGAGCAACGGTTTGACGTAGATGCGGGTGGGCACCAGCAGGGCGTCGCTGAGCGATTTGCCTGGCTCGAACGGGGCCGGCAGGTACCAGTCGATGCCCGAGACCTCGACGATCTTGCGGACCAGCGAATAGCCGTTGGAATGGACGCCCGACGAGGCGATGGCGACGAGCACGTCGCCGGCCTCGACATCCTCTCGCGGCAGCAGCGTACCGCGCTCGGCGGCGCCGACCGCAAAGCCTGCGAGGTCATAGTCCTTGCCCGAATACATCCCCGGCATCTCGGCCGTCTCGCCGCCGATCAGCGCACAGCCGGCGATGCGGCAGCCCTCGGCGATACCTTCGACAATGGCGGCGCCGGTCGCGACATCCAGCTTGCCGGTGGCAAAGTAGTCGAGAAAGAACAGCGGCTCGGCGCCCTGCACGATGATGTCGTTGACGCACATGGCGACGAGGTCGATGCCGATGCTGCCATTATTGCCGGTTTCGATGGCGATCTTGAGCTTGGTGCCCACCCCGTCATTGGCCGCGACGAGGATCGGATCGGTGAAGCCGGCTGCCTTGAGGTCGAACAACCCACCAAAGCCACCGATTTCTGCATCGGCGCCGGGGCGGCGAGTGGAGCGGACTGCGGGCTTGATGGCCTCGACAAGCGCGTTGCCTGCGTCTATGTCGACGCCGGCCTGCTTGTACGAGAGCCCGTTTGATGGCACGTTTTGCGCGTCGGACATGGGCTGTTCGCCAGATTTTCAGGGGTAGCGGAATTGCCGAGCGCTGATAACCGCTCCACCTCAGTCACGCAAGAGACGCCCGGGACCTTGAGCCTAAGATATCAGGTAATGATCTGGGCTGGGCTGTTTGTTGCGGCCATCCTGCTGCTCTGGGTGTTCCGCTCGATCCTCTTGCCGTTCGTGGTCGGCCTGACGCTCGCCTATCTGCTCAATCCAGTGGTCAACTGGTTGCAAAAGCTTGGGATTGGCCGGTCGTGGGGCTCGATGCTGGTGCTGCTGCTGGTGCTGGTCCTGCTGCTCGGCCTGCTGCTGGCCCTGGTGCCGCTGATCGCTGTGCAGATCGGCGGGCTTATCGCGGGTCTGCCCGGATATGTTGCCGATCTGCAGGACCTGCTGCGCCAATGGATGCCGCAGTTCACTGAATGGCTGGGGCCGGAGCGCACGGCGCAGCTCGAAGGCAGCCTCACCGACCTGATCGGTCGAGGCGTCGAATTCGCCGGGATCGTCACCGGCACGCTGGCGCAGAGCGGGCTCACGGTAATCAACACCATCGCCGTGCTGTTCATCACCCCGGTGGTGGCGTTCTACCTGCTGGTCGACTGGCAAGGCATGGTCGAGAAGGTCGATGACCTGCTGCCGCGCCGCTACCGCAGCGAGATTCGAGGCGTCCTGGCCGACATCGACGGCGCCATGGCGGGCGTGATCCGCGGGCAGGGCTCGGTGATCCTGGTGCTGTGCGTCTACTACTGCACCGCGCTGACCCTGGCCGGGCTCAATTACGGCCTCGCCATCGGCCTGATCGGCGGGCTCCTGAGTTTCGTGCCTTATGTCGGTTTTCTCGTCGGCTTCGCGTTGTCGATGACGGTGGCGCTGGTGCAGTTCTGGCCCGATCAATGGGTGTTCGTGCTGATCGTGCTGATGATCTACATCGTCGGCCAGTTCCTTGAGGGCAACATCCTCTATCCCAAGCTCGTCGGGCAGAGCATCAACATCAACCCGGTCTGGCTGATGTTCGCGCTGTTCGCCTTCGCGCTGCTGTTCGGCTTCGTCGGGCTGCTGCTGGCGGTGCCGCTGGCCGCCATTTCCGGTGTGCTGACACGCTTTGCGCTGACCAAGTACCAGCAATCGAGCCTCTATCTCGGCCCGGACGAACTGCCGCCACCGGCGTCGGTTCCTGAGGCTGCCGTCACGAGACCCGCGCGAAAGCCGCGCGCCACGGCGGGGAAATGACCGGCCTGCAACTCGGGGGCGGACAGCTGGCGCTGGACCTCGGACACGAGGCCTCGCATGCCGAGGACGATTTCATCGTCGGCGAAGGCAACCGGCTGGCGCATGCGCATGTGCTGGCCTTTCCGCACTGGCCTGGTCCGCTGACCTTGATCGAGGGGCCGGCGAGTTCCGGCAAGTCGCATTTGTCGCGCATCTGGGCCGAACGGGCAGGGGCCGGGCACGCCACACCCGATACAGCCGAGGCGCTGTCGCGCGATGGCGGCACCCAGCCGCTGGTGGTCGAGGATGCCGACCGGGCGGGCTACGCCGAGGCGGCGCTGTTCCACCTGCTCAACCAGTCGATGCGCGACCGCCGTCCGCTGCTGCTGACGGCACGTCAGCCCGTTGCAAACTGGCCGTTCGCAACCGATGATCTGAAATCGCGGGCTCGACTCGCGGCGCATTTCACCGTGTCACTGAGCGACGATATCCAATTGTCACAGATGTTCGTGAAGCTGTTCGACGATCGTCAGGTGGCTGTTGAACCCAGGATCATCGCCTATCTGGTGGCGCGCATGGAACGATCGTCGGAAGAGGCGGTTGCCCTTGCGTCAATGATGGATCGCATGGCGCTCGAGCGTGGTACTGCCATCACTCGTGCCATTGCCGGCGAAGCGCTCAGGCAGCGGAGCGCAGCGCGTGATGACCGACAGCTGGCCCTCGATCTCGGAGCCGACGACGATGAATGAGATGAGCGAAATCGCCGAACAGCCGCAGCAGGAGGCGCCTGACGTCGCCGAACTGCGCCAGAGCCCGGCGCGCTTCGTCAACCGCGAGGTCAGCTGGCTGCAGTTCAACATGCGCGTGCTGGAGGAGGCCGGGAACATCAATCACCCGCTGCTCGAGCGCCTGCGGTTCGTCTCGATCTCGGCCAACAATCTCGACGAGTTCTTCATGGTGCGCGTCGCCGGGCTGAAGGGCCAGCTGCGCGCCGGCCTCACCAAACAGAGTGCCGACGGGCTGTCGCCGGCCGAACAACTCGAAGAGATCGCGACGCTGGCCCAGCACCTGCATCTCGAGCAGCAGGATCACTGGCAGCAGCTGCGCGAGGAACTGTTCGCTAAGGACGTGGTGATCCATGAGGCCGACGACCTGACGCCGGAGCAGGTAAAGTACCTGCAGAAACTGTTCCGCGAAGAGATCTTCCCGGTGCTGACGCCGATCGCGGTCGATCCGGCGCACCCGTTCCCGTTCATCCCCAATCTCGGCTTTACCCTGGCCTTCGAGATGGTGCGCGAGGGGACGACCCAGACGCTGACCGCCCTGGTGCGCGTGCCCTCGAACCTCGATCGCTTCGTCACGCTGCCCAATGAACTGGCGGCGCCGAACCGGGTCGAAGTGGTGACCATCGACACGCTGATCAACCGCTTCATCGACAAGATGTTCCCGGGCTATCAGGTGTCGGGCTCGGGCGCTTTCCGCATCATCCGCGACAGCGAAATCGAAATCGACGACGAAGCCGCCGACCTGGTCGTGGAATTCGAATCCGCCCTGCGTCAGCGCCGCCGCGGCATGGTGATCCGCCTCGAGATCGAAAAGAAGATGCCGCGCGCCCTGCGCCGCCACATCTCGGAGCGGCTGGGGGTCGGCGCCACTGATACGTTCGAGGTCGAAGGCTTCCTCGGCCTCGCCGACGCATCGAAGATCTGCGACGTCGACCGGCCGGACCTCAAGTTCACGCCCTACCTGCCGCGCTTCCCCGAGCGCATCCGCGACTACAATGGCGATATCTTTGCCGCCATCCGTGCCAAGGACCTCCTGGTCCACCACCCGTTCGAGAGCTTCGATGTGGTGGCGCAGTTTCTGATGCAGGCGGCGCGCGACCCTGATGTGGTGGCGATCAAGCAGACGCTCTACCGCACCTCGCGCGACAGCCCGATCGTCAAGGCGCTGGTACAGGCGGCGGAAGCGGGCAAGACCGTGACCGCGCTGGTGGAACTCAAGGCGCGGTTCGACGAAGAAGCCAACATCCGCTGGGCCCGAGACCTGGAACGAGCTGGCGCGCAGGTGGTGTTCGGCTTTATCGAGTTGAAGACACACGCCAAGATGAGCCAGGTGGTACGCCGCGAGGGTGGCAAGCTGGTGAGCTATTGCCACCTCGGGACCGGCAACTACCACCCGATTACTGCCAAAATCTACACCGACCTCAGCTACTTCACGACCGAGCCATCGATTACCCGTGACGTCGCCCGCGTCTTCAACTTCATCACCGGTTATGCCCGACCCGCCGAGATGGAGGCGATCGCCTTCTCACCGGTGACGCTCAGGCAGACGCTGCTCGACCACATCGCCCGCGAGGTCGAGTTCGCCGAGCGGAACGAGCCGGCCAATATCTGGCTGAAGATGAACGCGCTGGTCGACCCCGAGATCATCGACGCGCTCTACGACGCCAGCCGCAGGGGCGTGAAGATCGAGCTGATCGTCCGCGGCATCTGCTGCCTGCGGCCCGGTATCCCGGGCTTCTCGGACAATATCCGGGTGAAGTCGCTGGTTGGCCGCTTCCTCGAACACAGCCGCATCTTCTGTTTCGGGCAGGGGGCGCCGCTGCCCTCGCGCAAGGCGAAGGTCTATATGAGTTCGGCTGACATTATGCTGCGCAACCTCGATTGGCGCGTCGAGGTGATGGTGCCGATTCTCAACACCACGGTGCACGAGCAGATCCTCGACCGCACCATGGTCGCATATTTGAAGGATAACCAGCAAAGCTGGGAGGTGCTTCCGGACGGCAGTTCCGATAGGATCAAGCCCAAGGAGGGCGAAGAGCCCTACAATGCGCACGACTACTTCATGACGCATGCGAGCCTGTCGGGCCGCGGTACGGCGCTGAAGCGCGACAACGAAGAGAGAAGCCAGTGAACCAATACTGGGGCGTCGACGCCGACCCCACCGCGCAGGGCCGCCTCAAGGGCGCGCGACCTGTTGCCGTGCTCGATATCGGGTCCAACTCGGTCCGCCTGGTGGTCTATGAGCGGCACGCCCGTTCACTGACCCCGCTCTACAACGAGAAGACCGCCTGCGCCCTCGGCCGAGGCCTCGCCCAGACCGGCAAGATCGCTTACGAGAACATCGATCGCGCGCTGACCGCGATCCAGCGCTTTGCCCTGGTGTCTAAACTGATGCGGGCGGGGACCACCCACATCCTTGCCACCTCGGCCGTGCGCGAGGCTTCCAATTCCAAGGCCTTCGTCGACGCCGTCGAAGAGATCATGGGCGCCAAGGTGACCGTGCTCTCGGGCGCCGAGGAAGCGCACTTCGCCGCGCTCGGCGCCATCTCCGGCATGCCTGGCTTCGTCGGTGTGGTCGGCGACCTCGGCGGTGGCAGCCTCGAGCTGTCGTCCATTGCGGGCGGCACCGATTCGACCGGCGAGACGCATGAACTGGGCGTCATCCGGCTGCAGGACGATTCCGATGTGTCGCCCTCCAAGGCGCAGGCCATCGCCAAGCAGCGGCTGAAGAAATCCAAACTGATGGACGGGCAGGGCGGTAGCTTCTGCGCCATTGGCGGGACCTGGCGGTCGCTCGCCAAGGTGCACCAGGTGCTGCGCGACTACCCGCTGCACATGGTGCAGCACTATGCAGTCAAGGCCAGCGACATGCTGAAGCTGTGCGAAGACATCGTCACGGCGACGGCGGCGAACAAACCCTATACCGGTTCGGAGCATGTCAGCTCCGGCCGGCGCGACCTGGTGCCCTATGGCGCCGCGGTGCTGATCGAAGTGCTGAAGGCCGGCAAGTTCGAGACCGTGGTGTTCTCGGCGCTCGGTGTACGCGAGGGCTACCTTTACGGACTGCTCGATGAGGACGAGCGCGCCGTCGATCCGTTGATGCAGACCGCCGAGCAGATGAGCGTGCTGCGCTCCCGTTCGCCGGCGCATGCCGAGGACCTGATCGATTTCACCGCCGAACTGTTGACCACCCTCGGCATCACCGAGACGGCAGAGGAAGCCAGGCTGCGCAAGGTCGCCTGTTACCTCGCCGATATCGGCTGGCGCGGCCACCCGGACTATCGCGGCGAGCAGGCCGTCGACATGGTCGCCTACGGCTCGGCCACCGGCGTCGACCATCCCGGTCGCGCTTTCCTCGCCGAGGTGCTGGCGGTCCGCTATATGGGGCTGAAGCAGAAATCGATGAGCCAGAGCCTCTTGGCGCTTTCCGGCCCGACGATGAGCGCCCGGGCGCGCCTGCTGGGCGCGGCGTTCCGCGTCGCCTATCCGATGTCGGCGGCCATGCCCGGCGTGCTGCCGCGCGTCGGCTTCTTCATCGACAAGGGCATCCTGAAGCTCGACCTGCCGGCTGACCTCGCCTTCCTCGACGGCGAACACCTGCGCGGCCGGCTGGATCAGCTGGCCGGTGTCGTCGGGATCAAGCTCACGGATGTGGTGGCAGGGTAGGGCGCATCGCCCGCCGGCCGGGAAACTGGCTAGGCTTACTGTTGATCCACCCACCGGCTGTCATCCCAGCGAAAGCTGGGACCCAACTCACCATCTGCACCAGCGGACAAATGGGTCCCAGCTTTCGCTGGGATGACATCGTGGGCTGGGTGATAGCAGTGGGTTACTCAACCACGGCTTCCATTCGGCCGCGGCGCGTCGGCAACAGGCCTGAGCGCGCTTACTCTTCGTCGTCGTCGATGATCTCGATCTCGATGACGCCCTTCTTGCTCGCCGCGAGGCCGAGCTTGCCGTGCTTGATGGCAAGCGCCTTGTCGCCGAACAGCTTGCGGCGCCAGCCCTTCAGTGCCGGCACATCCGCATCGTCATCGAGCACCAGCGCATCGATATCGTCGGAGGTGGCGATGATGCGCGAGGCGACGCCATTGTCCTCAGCCACCGATTTCAGCAGTACGCGGAGCAGGTCGCCGACGGCGCCCTTGGGCGATGGACCACGGTGGCGGTCGGGCAGCTTGGGCAGGTCGGATTTCCCCAGCGCTTCGACATCCCTAAGGATCGAGACAATCTCGCCGGCAGCTGAGGAGCGGCCATAGCCGCGCTGCACGGCGCGCAGCTTGTCGAAGCTCTCGGGATTGAGCGGGCGCTGCATCGCCAATTCGATCAGCGCGTCGTCCTTGAGGATGCGGCTGCGCGGCTGGTCGGTATCCTGTGCGCGCTGCTCGCGCCAGGCCGCCAGCGCCTTCAGCGCGGCGACATCGCGCGGCTTGGCGAGGCGGGCCTTGAGCCGCTCCCAGGCATGCTCGGGCTGCACCACATAGGTATGGATCGACTCGAGCACCGCCAGTTCGTCCTCCACCCAGTCCCAGCGGCCGGTATCATCGACCTGCTTGACCAGCGCTGCATAGACGTCACGCAGATGGGTGACGTCGGCGAGGGCGTAGACCTTCTGCTTTTCGGTCAGCGGCCGGGCCGACCAGTCGGTGAAGCGGGAAGATTTGTCGAGTTCGACCTTGGTGATCGAACGGACCAGGTTGTCGTAGCTGACGCTGTCACCGAAGCCGCAAACGGAAGCGGCGACCTGGGTGTCGAAAATGTTGGCGGGCACTTTGCCGGTCAGCTTGACGAAGATTTCGATGTCCTGCCGGGCCGCGTGGAAGACCTTGCGGACCTTGTCGTTGGCGAGGAGCTTGAAGAACGGCGACAAATCGAGGCCGGGGGCGAGCGGATCGATCAGAACCGCTTCGTCGAGGGTTGCCGCCTGTAAGAGGCAGAGCTTCGGCCAGTAGGTTGTTTCGCGCAGGAACTCGGTATCGACCGTCACGAAATCATAACCGGCGGCGCGCTTCGAAAAGGCGGCGAGCACGTCGGTCGAAGTAATGAGCTCCATCAAGACTCTTTCGTCACAAGGCTTACCAATCCTGAATAACAGTGGGACACGCGAATGGCGAGCACAGAGTGGCGAATAAGTCACGGTCTCGCGGCGTGGTCGTCCGGGTTCCCGTGCATTCTCTGCGCTCTCGGTCAGGGCCGCTCAACTTGACAATTGCGCCCTCGCATGCGCTTGTCCGGCCCCGAAATCCGCCTGCCTCAGAGACAAGAGATGAGTGAAATGCACCGCTACCGCACCCACACCTGCGCCGCCCTTCGCCAGGGTGACGTGGGCAATAATGTGCGGCTTTCGGGTTGGGTGCATCGCGTCCGCGATCACGGCGGACTGCTGTTCATCGACCTGCGCGATCACTATGGGCTGACCCAACTGGTGATTGATCCCGATTCCAAGGCGTTCAAGCTGGCCGAGACGGTGCGCTCCGAGTGGGTGATCCGCGTCGATGGCGAGGTAAAGCAGCGTACGCCCGAAACGGTCAACGGCAAGCAGCCGACCGGCCAGGTCGAGGTGTTCATCCGCGAGCTCGAAGTGCTGAGCGAGGCCACCGAGCTGCCGCTGCCGGTGTTCGCCGAGCCGGATTATCCGGAAGACATCCGCCTCAAATACCGCTTCCTCGACCTGCGTCGCGAGACGCTGCATGCCAACATCGTCAAGCGCACCAAGGTGATCTCGTCGATGCGCCGCCGCATGGGCGATATCGGCTTTGCCGAATACTCGACGCCGATCCTCACCGCGTCGTCGCCGGAAGGCGCGCGCGACTTCCTGGTGCCGAGCCGCATTCACCCGGGCAAGTTCTTCGCCCTGCCGCAGGCGCCGCAGCAGTATAAGCAGCTGCTGATGGTGGCCGGCTTCGACCGCTACTTCCAGATCGCGCCGTGCTTCCGCGACGAGGACCCGCGCGCCGACCGCCTGCCGGGCGAGTTCTACCAGCTCGACCTCGAGATGAGCTTCGTCACCCAGGAAGAAATCTGGGACACCATGCAGCCGGTCATTACCGGGCTGTTCGAGGAGTTCGCCGACGGCAAGCCCGTGACGACGGAATGGCCGCGCATCCCCTATGACACGGCAGTCCGCAAGTATGGTTCGGACAAGCCGGACCTGCGCAACCCGATCGAAATGCAGGACGTCACCGAACACTTCCGCGGCTCGGGCTTCGGCGTGTTCGCCAACCAGATCGCCAGCGACGCCAAGGTCGAGGTCTGGGCCATCCCGGCCAGGACCGGCGGCAGCCGCGCTTTCTGCGATCGTATGAACGCCTGGGCCCAGGGTCAGGGCCAGCCCGGCCTCGGCTACATCTTCTTCAAGGACGGGGCCGGGTCGGGCCCGGTGGCCAAGAACATCGGCGAAGAGCGCACTGCGGCGATCCGCACGCAGCTCGGGCTTGCCGATGGCGACGCCGTGTTCTTCGTGCTCGGCCGCCCGGACAAGATGTACAAGTTCGCCGGCGAAGCGCGGGTGAAGATCGGTCTCGATCTCAACCTCACCCAGCTCGACCAGTTCAAGCTGTGCTGGATCGTCGACTTCCCGTTCTACGAGTGGAGCGAGGAGGAAAAGCGCCTCGACTTCGCGCACAACCCGTTCTCGATGCCGCAGGGCGGCATCGAAGCGCTGAACACTCAGGATCCGCTGACCATCAAGGCGTTCCAGTACGACGCGGTGTGCAACGGCTTTGAGATCGCCTCGGGTTCGATCCGTAACCAGCTGCCCGAGACCATGGTCAAGGCGTTCGAGCTGACCGGCAAGTCGCGCACTGAGGTCGAGGAGCAGTTCGGCGGGCTCTACCGCGCCTTCCAGTACGGCGCTCCACCGCATGGCGGCGCCGCCTTCGGCATCGACCGCATCGTCATGCTGATCTGCGGCGCACAGAACCTGCGCGAGATCACGCTGTTCCCGATGAACCAGCAGGCCGAAGATCTGCTGATGGGCGCTCCGAGCCCGGCCGAGCCCAAGCAACTGCGCGAACTGCATGTGCGGGTGATCGCCGACACGAAGTGAGTTTCAGGGGCGCCTCCGGGCGCCCCTTTCATTTCGTCCCATTCCGGCACGGTCGGTTAATCACCGTTAACACTCTCTTAAAGTCCGCCCGCTAGGCATTTGTTGCCTATCTCCGTCGGGGGCGGATTCGCTTGAAGTCCAAGTATGCCAATGTGCTGATGCTGCTCGCGGCCATTGCCGCGTTCCTGCCGGTCATTGCCGTGGATTTCGTGCTCGATTCCTACGTGCGGGTGCGTGAGCGGGTGCTGCTGCAGCAATCGGTCGATGCGGTCGCAAGCCGGGTGCAGGCGACGGCCTATGACGCGATCTCGTCGTTGCGCCGCATCCTCGCCGAGAGTCCCTCGCTCTGCACCCCCAGCTTCATCGCCAACGTGCATCGGCAGATGGAGCTGAGCCTCTATCTGAAGCAGGTGCTGGTCGAGAATGCCGACGGGGTGCAGTACTGCGACGCGCTCGGCAAGGACGTGAAGTACTCGCCGCTGTCGCGCCCGCTGTCGGTGCCCAACCAGACCGAGACCATCGAGGTAGCGAAGTACGCCGACCTCCGAATACCCGCGCTGAAGGTGACGCAGGCGTTCGGCACGACGCGAAAGGTGTCGGCCTTCGTGCCGATTCTGGCGGCCGAGCCGGATAGCCTGCTGAACGGGTTGAGGCCGACCTCGATGATGCGGGTGTCGCTGACTGACGGCGCCGAGATCGTCACCGTCGGCGACCCCAAGGCCTATGATAACCGCGGCGATATCGAATTCGTCACTGCCGAGAGCTTTGCCGGCGAACTGCCGATCCGGGTGGCGGCAGCCGTGCCCTTCGCCATGGTGCGGGCCGACTACGGCGATCTCGACGCGAGCTTCACCGTAGTCGCAGCGCTGATGTGCGGCGCCTTCCTCATCCTCGCCCTGCAATATGTGCGCCGATCCGACCTGCCGGCCTTCGACCTCGAGCGGGCGATCGCTGCAGGGGAGTTGAAGCCCTACTACCAGCCGGTGATCAACTTGAGGACCGGTGCTCTCGCCGGCTGTGAGGTGCTGTGCCGGTGGGAGAAGAAGAGCGGCGAAGTGGTGCCGCCCGGCGCCTTCATCGACTATGCGGAGGTCACGGGGTTGGCGCTGCCGATGACCGTCAGTCTGATGCAGCAGGTGAAAGCCGACCTGAGCGCGCTTTGCGGGGATATGCCGGACCTGAAGATCTCGATCAACCTGTTCGAGGGGCATTTCCGCGACGGCACGGTCGTCGACGACGTGCACACCATCTTCGCCAACTCGGCGATCAGCTTCCGGCAACTGGTGTTCGAGATCACCGAACGGAAGCCGCTCGAGAAGATGGCACAGGCGCAGAGCGTCATCGCCGGGCTGCACGCGCTGGGCTGCAAGCTCGCCATGGACGACGCCGGCACCGGGCATTCGAACCTTGCCTACCTGCAGACACTCGGCGTCGACGTGGTGAAGATCGACCGGGTGTTCGTCGACATGATCAAGCCCGAGGGGGCGCCGGTGCCGGTGCTCGACGGGCTGATCGCCATGGCGCGCGACCTCGGCACCGAGATCGTCGCCGAGGGCGTCGAGACCGAAGCCCAGGCGCTGTACCTGCGCGCGCGCGGCGTGGTGCAGGCGCAAGGCTATCTCTTCGCCCCGGCGCTGAAGGCCGGCGCCTTCCGCGATCTGGCGCGAGCGCTGAATGCTCCGGTGATGCTGCCGGGATTGGCGCAGGTGAGCGCGGCCTAACGAGGTTGCGGTGAGGGGGAGGGAGACGCTTGGTGTGAGGGTCACCCTCCCCCTTGCGGGGAGGGGACAGGGGTGGGGGACCACAGCCACCGGGCGAGGAAACGCTTCCGCTAGTTTCCTCCGCACACCGCCTTTTCATCGCCCTCGATTAGTGGCACTCACTCCTGAGTTTCCGGGAGGGTGTTTATGTCTGCCGACGTGACCGAACAGAAGAAAGCGCTGCGTGAAGCGGCGCTGCATTTCCACCAGTTCCCCAAGCCCGGAAAGCTTGAGATTCAGGCGACCAAGCCGCTCGGCAACCAGCGCGACCTGTCGCTGGCCTATTCGCCCGGTGTCGCCGCGCCCTGCGAGGAAATCGCCGCCGATCCCGAGGCGGTGACCAAGTACACTTCGCGCGGCAACCTCGTCGCAGTGATCTCGAATGGCACCGCCGTGCTCGGGCTCGGCAATATCGGTGCGCTGGCCAGTAAGCCGGTGATGGAGGGCAAGGCGGTGCTCTTCAAGAAATTCGCCGGCATCGACGTGTTCGATATCGAGATCGACGAGACCGACCCGCAGAAATTCATCGAGGTGGTGCGCCCGCTGGAACCGACCTTTGGCGGCATCAACCTCGAGGACATCAAGGCGCCCGAGTGCTTCGCCATCGAGGAAGCGCTGCGTGAGCGCATGAAGATCCCGGTGTTCCACGACGATCAGCACGGCACGGCGATCATCGTCGGCGCCGCGGTGCTGAATGGGCTGGAGCTCAGCGGCAAGAAGATCGAGGAGGTGAAGATCTGCACCTCCGGGGCAGGGGCGGCGGCCATCGCCTGCCTCAACATCCTCGTCGCGTTGGGTGCAAAGCTCGAGAACATCTGGGTGGCCGACAAGGACGGGCTGCTCACCGACAAGCGAGACGACGTCAACGACAAGTGGCGCGGCCGCTTCTGCCGGCAGTCGAACGCCACGACGCTGGCCGAGGTGATCGACGGCGCCGACATCTTCCTCGGCCTGTCGGCGGCCGGCGCGCTGAAGCCAGAGATGCTGCAGAAAATGGGGCCGAACCCGCTGATCTTGGCGCTGGCCAACCCGAACCCCGAGATCATGCCCGAGGTGGCCAAGGAAATCCGCCCCGACGCCATGGTGTGCACCGGGCGCTCGGACTATCCCAATCAGGTCAACAACGTCCTCTGCTTCCCCTTCATCTTCCGCGGCGCGCTCGACGTCGGCGCCACCACCATCAACGAGGAAATGAAGCTCGCGGCGGCGCAGGCGATCGCCAAGCTGGCGCATGACCCCGGGCTGGAAGTGTCGCCCTCCGGCCAGCCTGCGGTCTACGGACCCGAGCACATCATCCCGAACCCGTTCGACCAGCGGCTGATCCTCCGCATTGCGCCGGCAGTGGCGCGGGCGGCAATGGAGTCGGGCGTCGCCAAGCGCCCGATCACCGATTTCCAAGCCTATCACGACAGCCTCAACCGCTTCGTCTTCCGCTCCGGCCTGGTGATGAAGCCGGTGATCGACAAGGTAATCGGCCAGCAGAAGCGCATCGCCTTTGCCGATGGTGAGGACGAGCGCGTGCTGCGCGCCGCGCAGGTGATGATCGAAGACCGCATGGCGCTGCCGATCCTGATCGGCCGCCCGCAGGTGATCGAAAGCCGGCTGCAGCGCTTCGGGCTGACCATCAAGCCGGGCCGCGATTTCGAGGTGGTGAACCCCGAGGATGACCCGCGCTATCGTGATTATGTCGAGCTGTTCCACTCGCTGGTCGGCCGCAACGGCGTGACCCCTGATATCGCCAAGACGATCGTTCGCACCAACACCACGGTGATTGCGGCGCTGTCAGTGAAGCGCGGCGACGCCGATGCCATGCTCTGCGGCTTCCAGGGTCGCTTCATCAAGCACGTGCGCGACATCCGCTCGATCATCGGGCTGCAGGATGGCGTGAAGGACGTCTCGGCGCTGTCGATGCTGATCATGCCGCGCGGCGTGTTCTTCCTCGCCGACACCTACGTCAACATGGACCCGACCCCGGATGAGCTGGTGGCCATTGCCCTCCAGGCGCGCGACCATCTCAAGCGCTTCAACATCGAGGCCAAGGCGGCGCTGCTCAGTTACTCGAACTTCGGTTCGCGCGACGGCGACACTGCCTACAAGATGCGTGAGGCCTACCAGAAGCTGAAAGCTGTGGCCCCCGAGATGATCATCGAGGGCGAAATGCAGGGTGACCTGGCGCTCAACGATGAGCTGCGCAGCCGCTACATCCCGGAATCAGTGCTGAAGGGCGAAGCGAACCTCTTGCTGTTCCCCAACCTCGACAGCGCCAACCTGTCGATGACGTTGCTCAAGGAAATGAACAACGCGCTGGCCGTCGGCCCGATCCTGATGGGGCCGCGCGCCCCGGCCCATATTCTTGCCCCCTCGACCACGAGCCGCGGAATCGTCAATATGACGGCAATTGCCGCCAGCGAAGCGGTAGCGTTGGGGGAGAGGACCTGATGATCCGGCACACTGTCGTATTCAATTTGAAGCACGCCCACGGTTCATTGATGGAGAAAGCGTTTCTGCGTGACGCGCTGGTGCTGAAAGAAATTCCGGGCGTAAAGAAATTCGAGCAGCTGCGACAGACCTCGAAAAAGAACGACTACGAGTTCGGCTTCTCCATGGAGTTCGCCGACCAGGCGGCCTACGACGGCTACAACGTACATCCCAAGCACGTGAAGTTCGTGCGGGAACGCTGGGAGCGCGAGGTCGAGAAGTTCCTGGAGATCGACTACGAGCCGATCTGAGATGGCGGGCGAGCCGCGGATCGACGACGCCAGGGCAGTATGGGATGAGGCCGCCGCGACCTTCGACAATGAGCCTGACCATGGCCTGTGGCATCCGGAAACGCGCATGGCATGGTCAGCGCTTCTGGCCGAACTTTTGCCGGCCGAACCGGGACGTGTGCTCGATCTGGGCTGTGGAACCGGATCGCTTAGCCTGTTGCTGGCGGCCCTCGGTCACGAGGTGATTGGCACCGACGTCTCGCCCAACATGCTGGCACGCGCTCAGGCAAAGGTGGCAGCACAGGGACCGAGCCCGGTGTTCCAGGTTGGTGATGCGGCGCACCCTGACTTCCCCCCGGGGTCTTTCTCTGCCGTGCTTTGCCGCCATGTCCTGTGGATGCTGCCGGAGCCGCGCGATGTACTGCGGCGCTGGACCGACTTGCTCGCGGTGGGCGGCAGGCTGCTGCTCATCGAGGGCTTTTGGCACACCGGTGCCGGACTTCGTGCATCGGAGATCGTTTCGGCCATGCCGATTGACCTGGGTGAGGTCGCCGTCCGCAGCCTTTCCGAGACCGCCGCCCTGTGGGGCGGGCCGGTCAATGACGAACGCTTTGTGGTGACGGCAGTCCGCCGTTAGCGTTGCGCCTCATGCTGAGGTCCTGTCGATTTCGTGCGCGACGGAGCGACTACTCCGGACTGATGCGCGAAAAGGAACCTCACAATGCGCTACGCTTGCCTCGTCTACTTCGACCCCGCCACGGCTTTCGACGGCTCGGCCACTAGCAACGCCGTACTGCAGGAGGCGGAGACGAACCGCCAGCACCTGCTCGCCGGCGGCATCTCAGCCGAGGCATTGACCCTCCCCAGCGATGCCGTGACGGTGCGGGTTCGTGGCGGCAAGACGTCGACCACCGACGGCCCCTTCATGGAAACCAAGGAAGTGCTTGGCGGTTTCGTACTGATCGAGGCCGAGGATATTGACGCGGCGGTCCGTATCGCGGCGACCAACCCGATGGCCAAGCTTGGCTCGATCGAAGTCCGACCGCTGGTGGATTTCAGCAAGCCAAGGCCGGTGGTGTAAGCGGCGCTACTGGAACGCCGTCTCGGCAAAGCTCCTGAGCTTACGCGAATGCAGCCGCTCCGGCGGCTGGTCGCGCAGGATTTCCATCGCCCTGAGCCCGATCTGGAAGTGGCGGTTGACCTGGGTGCGGTAGAAGTCCGAGGCCATGCCGGGGAGCTTGAGCTCGCCATGCAGCGGCTTGTCGGAGACGCAGAGCAGGGTGCCGTAAGGGACGCGGAACCTGAAACCGTTGGCGGCGATGGTGGCCGATTCCATGTCGAGCGCCACGGCGCGCGATTGTGACAGCTGCCGGGTGATCGAGGCCTGGTCGCGCAGCTCCCAATTGCGGTTGTCGAAGGTGGCGACGGTGCCGGTGCGCATGATCCGCTTGGTCTCGATGCCTTCGAGATGGGTGATCTCGGCCACCGCCTTCTCGAGCGCCACCTGCACTTCGGCGAGCGCCGGGATCGGCACCGTCACCGGCAGGTCAGCGTCGAGCACATGGTCTTCGCGCAGGTAGGCGTGGGCCAGCACGTAGTCGCCCAGCTCCTGCGAGTTGCGGAGACCCGCGCAGTGGCCGAGCATGATCCAGGCATGCGGCCGCAGCACCGCGATATGGTCGGTGATGGTCTTGGCGTTGGAGGGTCCGACGCCGATGTTCACGATGGTGATGCCGCGGTTGCGCGGCATGGTCAGGTGAAGCGCCGGCATCTGCGGGGTACGCGTGGCCCGCAGCCCCGACGTGCCGCCACCGAGGCGCTGGTTCAAGGTCGCGAAGCCGCCGGGTTCGACGAAGCTGTCATATTCCGGGTGACCCTCCTGCATGTAGCGTTCGGCCACGCGGGCGAACTCATCCATGTAGAAGCCGTAGTTCGTGAAGATCACGAAGTTCTGGAAATGCTCGGCTTCGGTGCCGGTGTAGTGGCTGAGCCGCTGCAGCGAATAGTCGACCCGCGGCGCGGTGAAATGTGCCAGCGGATAGGGGCCGCCGGGCGGCGGCACGAACGTGCCGTTGGCGATCTCGTCGTCGGTGTCCTGCAGGTCCGGCACGTCGAACAGGTCGCGCAGCGGGATCGGCAGGGCGTTGATCGCCTCGCCATCGATCCGCTCGGTCGAGGGAATGGCGAAATGCAGCGGAATGCGGGTCGAGGATTCGCCCACCTCGATGGCGCCGCCATGGTTCCTGAGGATCACCTCGAACTGCTCGATCAGGTAGTTCTTGAACAGGTCGGGCGCAGTGATCGTCGTACGATAGATGCCCGGCGTGTGCAGGTACCCATAGGGCAGGGTGCTGTCGGTCTTGCCGTAGCTGCGCGAGGTGACCTGCACTTCCGGATAGAACGCCCGCACCCGGCCCTTGGGGACGCGCCCGCGCGTCAGGCCGAGCAGTTGCTCGCGAATGAAGCCGGTATTGCGGTGGTAGATCTCGGCGACATAAGCCCAGGCGGCGTGCGGATCGGTGAACGCCTTCTGCGGCAGGCCCGGCGGAGTGATGGTGTCCATGTTCTTCTCGTTGGCAAGACGATGCTCGGCACCGCTTTGCAGCCCATCCTTAGGAGTTTCGGGGCGCTTCGGCAATCGGCGCACCTTACGAGCTGTTCATGTTCTTCACCTTCCGGTGAAGGCACTTTTCATGCCGCAAAGCACACCCATCTTAGAGTGGAGTTCATCGGACTACTGCAAACGACCCATGCACCGGTGAACGCAGGAGAAGTTGCCCGCCGCTGCCCCCAAGCCCTCAACAGTGCGGCCGGCGCTTCTCAGGGCCACGAACCAGAGATGGTTCGTGGCCCTCTTATTTTGTGGCGATGACGGCGCGATGTCAGAAGACACGCGGGCGATGTCAGCCGACACGCCGGCGATGTCAGTCGATGCGACGGGCCGTGATCTGCATCGGACGCTCGCTCGAAACCGACGGCGTATAGGTGCAGCGCAGCGTCTGCAGCACCGGCAGGTCGGGAACGATGATCCGAGCGAGGAAGGCCGGCAGCAGGTTGCCGCCGCGGCAGGTCATGCGATCAGCGCTCCAGGCGACGCCATTGCCGCACGAGGTGCGCCTGAGCTGAATGTTGATGTCACGGCCACGGGCGTTCCAGGTCAGGCGACCGTCGCACCGCACGCCGCCGCCACGCACCGTGTAAGTGCCGCGCTGCTCGAGGCAGAACGTCATGCGATAGGGACCGTAGAGGCGCTGCTGCACCTGATAGCAGCCGGTAAACAGGGCGCCGCCGGGCACGTCGGGCACGATCACCCGTGTTTCCATGTCCTGCGCGTAAGTCGGGGTGAAGCTGGCAAGTATGATGATGAGGCCGGCGACCATGCCGGCAAGATACCGAACGACGCTCATGAGGCTTTCTCCAATGCGCTGCCGGAGGTCGGCAGCGTCCGCGGTTGCGAGGCTAACACCTTGAAACGGAGGACAATATGACCGACGCGCTCACATTGCTTCAATGCTTACCGAAGGGTTCGCATATCTGCGCGTAGTCCTCGCCTGCCTATGCTGGCTAGTTCGGCAAGGCAATGTCCTCGGGCTCGGAACGGTCGAATACCCGGATCGGGTTCACCTCACCGTCATAGGAAGCATCGACGTCATAGCTGACCAATCGGTACTCGCCGTCGGCCAGCGACCACACGCCGATACTCGAGGCATCACCGATGCCGCGCCAGTAAGCCGTGGCGGCAATGGTTCCCGATTTGGCATCGACGTCGGCATTGGTGACGAGAAAGCTGGCGGTCATTCCGGTGAGCTCGAGCTTGATCAGCTTGCCGTCGCCATCGCCGGCGGCTTCGTCGTAGCTCGGCTTAGTGCTGGGCGATGCGAGGCTCAACGGCTGCAGCCCGTCGATCTCGTCCCAGCCATAGAACACCGAGCTGAAATTGTAGGCGCCGCCATTGCAATTGAACTGATAGAGACGAAATTTGTGCGCTGGCGCTCCGGGTTCGTCGTAGCTGCCCTCGTACTCAAGGTCGAACACCCGCGGTTCGGTACCTCCATAACCGCCGTCGATTGCCGCATTGCAGGGCTCGGTAAAGGCGAGGGTGAACAGCCGGCGGACCAGCGCAGTGTCGGGCGGGTTTTCGGTGCCCGTACTGAGTTCGGTGGTCGGCACGAAGTCGTCATAGCTCCCGGTTCCTGCGTCGGCCTGGGCGAAGGCCGTGGACGTCGCGGTCAGGGCGGCGAGTATGGTCATCAGACGGCGCATGTCGGCCTCCATTTGTGCGCCGGACTATGTCAGCGGTCGCGCGGCGAGGCGAGTGGGCGTCACAAAATCGCTTCCGGCCTCAGCGGCTTGTCGCTATGTTTCGCCCGGCACGCGAGGAGGGATTATGCGTCTGCCGGTTTCAACCTCTGCAATGCTGCTTGCGCTGCTCGCCACGGGCCCATCCTTGGCGGCCGAGATGATCGATTCGGTGTTTCAGGTCACCTTCCGCTATGCCGGCGAAGACGAGGTCCTGAACGATACGGTCGTGCCGCTGCTGCCGGGAAACGCCTGCTACAACTGGCATGTGCGGCTGGCTGAGGGCGCTGCGCCCAAAACCGCCACCGAAACCCTGAGCCTGCCGATGCCGCTCGAGGACTGGGGCACCCTCGCCACCGATCCCGATGACGGCATCGATATTTCTGCCGACGCCAAAGTGGCGACGCGCACCTTTATGCCCGAACTCGATGGGGAGGGCTGGTTCAGCCACAGCTGGTGCGTTGCGCCGGGCGATCCCGTTGGCGCCCACTCGATTGCTATCGCCGTGGATGGCGATAAACTGGTTACCTATGACTTCCAGGTGGTCCTGCCCGAGGACTATTACTGGCCTTCCATCGTCCAGCCCACGCCCCGCGAGCGTAGCGTCGACCACAGCTGGTGATCATCCGCCTACCAACCCCTGAGGACTACTTATGTCGCTTTCCATGTACGCGATCACCGTTCCGGTGTTCACGCGCTACCTGAACAACCTCGACGCCATCCTGGTGAAGGCCGAGGTCAACGCCGCCGAGCGCAAGATCAAGCCGGAGGTGCTGGTGTCGGCGCGGCTGGCGCCCGACATGCACCCGCTGTCATTCCAGGTGCAGTCGACCACCGACCGCATCAAGTTCACGCTGGCGCGGCTGACCGGCCGCACCCCGCCGAGCTGGGAAGACAATGAGACGACGCTGGTGGATCTGCGCGCTCGTGTGAAGAAGGCACTCGAGTTCGTTGCGAGCTTCTCTGAGGCCGATCTCGCCGGCAGTGAGGGCAAGACGCTGACGCTGAAGGTGCGCGGCGAGGACACTCAGGTTCCGGCGATCGAGCATGTGACGCTCAATGCGGTGCCGCAGATCTTCTTCCACATCACCTCCGCCTACGCGATCCTGCGCCATAACGGCGTGCCGATCGGCAAGCGCGATTTCACCGGCGGCTGAGGTACGGAATAGGCAGTCGGCAATAGCGGTTTCGTTCCGTGCAACTATTCTCGACTGCCGACTGCCGATCTCAGGAGTAGCGCTCTTCCCTCCACGGGTCGGCGTGGTTGTGATAGCCGCGCACCTCCCAGAAGCCGCGGTGGTCACGCTCGGCGAACTCGATGCGCTTGAGCCATTTCGGGCTCTTCCAGAAATAGAGGTGCGGCACCACCAGCCGCACCGGGCCGCCGTGGTCGCGGCTGAGTGGCTCGCTCTCCCAGGTGTGGGCGATCAGCGCGTCCTCGGAGGCGAAATCCTCGATCGCCATGTTGGTGGTGTAGCCGTCGTTCGAGGTGAACAGCACGAAGCGCGCTTCCGGCTTCACGCCGACCGCATCCATCAGCTGGTGCGTGGTGACGCCCTTCCAGTGGTTGTCGTAGCGCGACCAACTGGTGACGCAGTGGATATCGCTGAGCTTGTCGGCCTGCGGCTGCGCCATCAGGTCGTCGAATGACCAGGTTTGCGGGCGCTCGACCTGACCGGCGATATCGAGGCGCCAGACCTCCTTGGCGACGTTGGGGGTCTGCCCGAGGTCGAGGATGGGCCAGTTCTTCACCAGATGCTGCCCCGGCGGCAGGCGGGCGTCTTCGGGCCGCGACAGCTGCCCGGTGAGAAATTTGCCGAGTTCGGCCCAACGCGACTTAGTCTTGGTGAGTTTGCTGTCTTCGGGGAGATCGTCGTCGCTGGACATGCTGGCCTCTCTGTTCTCGCTAAAAGCTTGGCCGACCGGTGCGGCAAGTCAATGGACATTCCTGCGCTTAGCAGCCCCGCACCGCCCTCATGTCCAATTATGGCCGCCTTACCCATTGTGAGGCCCGGCAATGGTCCCCATGTTTTCCGGGATTGTTCAACATTGGAGAGTGAAGATGCTGAACCCCGAAGACCGCCGCGCCATCGAAGGCCTGTTCGATCGGCTTGCCGATGTCGAGCGCAAGAACCCTCAGCGCGACCCCGAGGCACAGGACCTGATCGATCGCGAGATCGTCCGGCAGCCGGGTGCGCCCTACTACATGGCGCAGACCATTCTGGTGCAGCAGCACGCCCTGGAGGTCGCTGAGCGGCGTATTCAGGAGCTTGAACGTGAGGTCGAGGAAAAAGGCCGCGGCGGCATGTTCGGTGGCCTGTTCGACGATGGTCGTGGCCGCCAGAACCGCTACGACGACAACCAGCAGGTGCAGCGCCGCAGCCCCTGGGATCGCCAGGACGATCCGGCCGACACCCGCTATCAGCGCGGCCAGGTGGGGCAGGGCGGTGGGTTCCTCGCCGGTGCAGCGCAGACCGCGCTTGGCGTCGCCGGCGGTGTGCTGCTCGGCAGCGCCATCGGTTCGCTGTTCGGCGCCGGCGGCGCGCATGCTGCCGAGAGTTCGGCCAACGACCAGCCCGCCACCGACGCCGGTAACGACAATGTCAACGACCAGGATCAGGGCGCAGCCCAGGACAGCGGCGATCAGTCCGGCGGGGATTGGGGCGATTTCGGTGGCGGCGACGGCGGCGGCTTCGACATGGGTGGGGATTTCTGACGCAGCCCCATGGGGTTGCCGCATTGGGGAATCGTTGGGCATGATCGCGGCCGATGACAGAACCGCATGTTGAGATCGACCTATCGAAGGTAGACAAGGCCGAGGGAGCGGATCGCCTCTCGGCCATCCTGATGGCAATTGCGACGGCGGAGGACCGGGACCGGATCTCCATCGGCGATCTCCTCGAAGCGCTGAAGCGTCGCGCGCTCGGCGCCCTGATGTTCATCTTCGCCATCATCACTGCTCTGCCGATGCCGCCCGGCGTCTCGGCGGTCGTTGGCGCACCGCTGGTGTTTCTCACCGCCCAACTGATGCTGGGGATGAACGTCTGGTTGCCGCGTATCATAACCGATCGGTCGCTGAGCCGCGTCGATTTCCACCGTGTGATGAAAGCGGCCTCGCCCTGGCTGGCCCGCGCCGAAGGCATCATGAAGCCGCGCTTCGAGTTTCTGGCGAAGCGCCCGGCGGTTTACTTCGCCGGGTTCGTGGCCTTCGTCATGGCGCTGCTGGTGCTGCTGCCGATCCCGGGCGCCAACATGGCCCCGTCGATCGCCATCTGCATCATAGCTCTTGGCCTGCTCGAGCGCGACGGCATCTGGATCGTGCTTGGCGCCCTGGTGGGGATCGTCTCGACGATAGTAGTGGGCGGCATCTACTGGGTGCTGATCAGCTGGACGGTCGGCGTGGTGCTCAGCTTCTTCGGGCTGGGCGCGCCGCCACCGGTGCCGGCGGTCTAGAGCGTTTCACCTTCGAGATGCAGCAGTGGGCGCCATCCGGCGAGGCACACTGTCTCAGCCTGTCACCGACGTCATTCCCGCGCAGGCGGGAACCTGGTGGGATGCTGCGGCACCCGCTGAGGCCGAGAGATCCCACTGGGTCCCCGCCTTCGCGGGGATGACGCCGTGGGCAGGTCCATCACCGAGCGCAACCCAAGGGTGAAATGCTCAAGGGCGCTCACCAATAGGCCAGCGCCGAGAACGGATCGTTGGTGAAGGTTCCGGCTTTGCGCTTCTCGTAGAAATTGTTCCCGCCCGCTTCCAGCACGTAGAACATGTTGTTGTACGAGAAGCGGTAGCCGGCGGTGTGGAAGTGCTTCACGTCGCGCGACAGCGTCGGATGGCGAGCGCCGCGCAGCACCCGGTCGGCAACGCTGTAGGCGAGCGCGGCAGAGCGCTTCTCGGTCATCTTCTTGTTCAGCACGCCGGGGGCGAACTGGTTTTTCTGCCCTACGACGCCGCAGACCGACTGCGGATAGCGCTTGTCGGCGACGCGGTTCATCACCACCGTGCCGACGGCCAGCATGCCGTCTTCGCTCGAGCGGTTGGATTCGAAGTACATGGCGCGCGCCAGGCAATCGCGCGAGGAAAGACCGCCAAGTGAGAAAGTGGCGCAGCCGGCGACGAGGCTCAACAGCATCGGCGCCGCGAACAGCAGCTTGAGTGATCCTGCCAACGATGACTCCAGAACGCAAACACAACTAAGGAGCCGGGCTGACGCTGCCCGTGCTCCCTAGAATGCACGTAGTGGAGTTAAGAGTGCGTTGAGGATATCAGCGCCGGCGGCTGCCCGATGCCATCACTAGGCTGACGAGGCAGGCGAGCCCGACCAGCGCCGCCATGGTCGGCGCCGGATCGCGGCGCACCGCCTTGCCGGCCCTCCACGCCTGCTTGCCGAGCACCCGTGCCGCGACGGCACCCTGATGCATCGCGCCATCCGCGAGGTCGTGAGCGAAGTGGCCGACATCGTGCCGGGCGCCGGCGCTGTAGCGACTGAGCGCATCGGACAGGTGGCTCGCATCCCGCGCCAGGCTGGAGAATTGGCGGCCGAAGCGTTCCTGGGCATCGTCGGTGAAGTGGGACAGGTCGAAACCGCGGGAATGGGCCATGGCTGAAGCTCCTCAATGTGTGAGGTGCTAACGCGACAGCGGCTTTCGGGGTTCCGGAAACTGGGCGAGGGCAGGGCTACCAGTCGGTAGCGTCGTCCTGCCCTCTACTTAAGCTCGATAAACTTGAGCGTAATCCGTTAACGAATAGTTAACGTGCGCCGGCCGGAACCACTGCACGCCGGTAGAGGTGCCACGTGGCGTGGCCGAGCACCGGCACCACGATACTGAGCCCGACCAGCAGCGGAATCGTGCCGATGACCAGGAGCGCCGCAACGATGAAGCCCCAGGCCGCGATCTGCAGCGGGTTCTTCAGCGTCACCCGCAGCGAGGTCTGCACGGCGATGGCAGTGCCGAGGTCGCGATCGAGCAGCAGCGGGATCGAAACCACCATGGTCGCGAGCACGAAGGCCGCGAACACGAAGCCGATCAGGTTGCCCCAGATCATCAGCTGCTGGCCCGCCGATGTGGTGAGCACCTCGTTGACGAAAGCCATCAGCGTCGGCGGTGACCCCGGGCCGAAGAACGTCTCGTAGATGAACTGCGCCGTCATCAGCCAAACGGTGAAGACGATCAGCATCATCACCCCGAGCGCGGCGATCGAGGCGAAGGCCGGGGTCCGGAACACTTCGAACGCGGCGCGCCAATGCGTATCGAGACCCTGCTCCTGTCGCCGGCTCATCTCGTAGATCGGCAGCGCCAGGAACGGGCCGACCAGCGCAAAGCCGGAAATCAACGGGAACAGCAATGGCCAGGAATTGTTGCCGGAGGTCCAGACCGCCAGCATCGCGCCGACCAGCGGATAGATCAGGCCCAGGAAGGCCAGGTGCGAGGGTCGTTGCCAGAAATCGCGCCAGCCTTCGGCCAGGGCGCCCGTGAGGTCGTCGAAGCCGATGCGGCGGATCTCGGGAACATCGAGCCGTTCCGCATTGGTGAGCACGTGAAAGCCGACCATCTCCATCCTCCTCGAAATGGGGAGCCAGGACGGTCGCCGCTTGGCGTGTGCTACGCCCGGCGGTAACCGCCACTGCGTCTCGAACAGCATCCTAGCCCGGTTTTTCGATCCTGTCGAAGTAAGCCTTTCGTGTGCTGCGGTGGACGAAACCTCGATTTCAAGGTCCCGAACCGGACAAAAAGCGACCGTCGCCGGTTTGATGCGCGGGCCCCGATGCCCAAATGCATTGCCACCACAGGGAAAAAGGGGACCACGATGACAGGCAAGGAAGGTGCGAGGCTGCACCGGCAGTTCGACAGGATCGGCCGCGCTGTACCCGCTTCAACCGGCTTTCTCGCGTGGATCCGCAAGCCATCCTCGCGGATCGTCCGCATCCCGCTCGGCATCCTGCTGATTCTGGGCGGCGTGTTCAGCTTCCTGCCGCTGCTTGGCGTCTGGATGCTGCCGCTTGGCCTGTTCCTCCTGGCGCTCGACCTGCCGTTCCTGCAGGGCCCGCTCAACCGACTGAGCTTCTGGGTGCAGCGCAAGTGGACCAACTGCCAGCGCAGCCGGAAGAACAAGCAGCGCTAGCTACTTGAGCGCTCCGCTGGCGATCGCTGCTTCCAGCAGGTCGACCGCATGCGCCAGCTTCTCGTCGACCACGTGCAGGTAGCGCGTCCAGTCATCTAGATGGCCCAACTCCTCGTCGCCATCGGAGATACCGCGCAGTGCGATGAGCGGTACCTTGAAGCGCTGGCAGGCCCGCAGCACAGCGTAGGTCTCCATATCCACCATGTCAGCACCGATCCCTTGGTACGCCGGGCCCGACACCACATTGGCGCCGGTCGACAGCGTCGCCTTGGCGATGCCAGGGACGAAAGGCCCGAGCGGAATGACCGCCGGTTGGTCGCTGAGCGGCGTCACGCCCCGCTCGAACCCGAGCGGCGAGGCGTCCATGTCGCGATAATCGACCGAAGTCGCCTGGTAGACCCCGGTCTGCTCCAGCTTCGCCGACCCTCCTGAACCCAGTGACACTACCAGCGCCGGAAGTTTGCCTTGGGCGTCGAGCTTGGCGAGCGCGTGCGTGACCACAATCGCCGCTTCCACTGGACCCACACCCGTTATCAGCGGCGTGATCCGCGAGCGCAGGTGCGGGCCGTACTCGTTGTCGAGCGCCATGACATACAGGATGTCGGCCGCGCCGGGCGTGCGGGAAGCAAAGGGCATGAGGACTCGTCCGGATTTTCAGGCTGGAGCCGGAGGCGTAAGCTGGAAAAGCGGCTCATGCAACGGAGGAGAACATGCTTCTGTCCGATCATCGTGCCTACTCGACCATCCCGGCCTCCAACCTCGCCCGGGCCAAGGCCTGGTATCGCGACAAGCTCGGCCTCGAGCCGGCCGAGGAGCTGCCGATCGGCATCGTCTACCGCCTCGCTGACGGCACCGGCTTCCAGCTCTACGAGACCCAGTTCGCCGGCACCGCGCAGAATACCGCCATGGCGTTCAGTTCCAAGGATGTCGCAGCCGACATGCAGATGCTGAGGGCGCGCGGCGTGAAGTTCGAGGAATATGACTTTCCCGGGCTGAAGACTGAGAACGGCATGGCCAAAATGGGCCCGTACCACGGCGCCTGGTTCAAGGATTCCGAGGGCAACATCCTCGCCATCGGCGACGAGCCGAACTGACCGGAGCGTTTTCAGGAAAAACCTGTCCCCGCAAAGGCGGGGATTGCAGACTTTTCCTCTTCGGACTTGATCCGGGGATCGAAAGCGCGACCAACCGGAGAACTGGAGCTTCAGCCGTTCGATGAACGGGTGAAGTTCGGCGTGGGCTCCGCATTGACAGGACGCGCGGCGGACAACAGTCTGCCGCGCCATGACGATTGCACCTTCGACGCCGGCTGACGTGAAGCCGCGCCTCACTGCCGAAATTGACTCCCGGCGCGACGACCTGATCGCCTTGACGCAGGACCTGATCCGCATCCCCACGATCAATCCGCCGGGCAACAACTACCGCGAGATCTGCGACTACCTCGCAAGTCGCTTGAGCAAACGCGGCTATGCCGTTGAATTGGTTCGTGCCGATGGTAAGCCCGGCGACAGCGACAAGTACCCGCGCTGGAATGTGGTGGCGCGTCGTGAGGGCGCCGGGCCGGGCGACACGGTGCACTTCAACTCGCACCATGACGTGGTGGAGGTCGGCCGCGGCTGGACCTTCGAGCCCTTCGGTGGCGAACTGAAAGATGGCCGAATCTATGGTCGCGGCACCTGCGACATGAAGGGCGGTCTCGCCGCCTCGATCATCGCCGCCGAGGCGTTTGCCGACGTTGTGCCCGACTATCGCGGCGCCATCGAGATTTCCGGCACCGCCGACGAAGAGACCGGCGGCTTCGGCGGCGTCGCCTATCTTGCCGAGCAGGGCTATTTCTCCCCGGAGCGCGTGCAGCACGTCATCATTCCCGAGCCGCTGAACAAGGATCGGATCTGCCTGGGCCACCGTGGTGTCTGGTGGGCCGAGATCGAAACCTTCGGCCGGATCGCCCATGGCTCCATGCCGTTCCTCGGCGACAGCGCCATCCGCCATATGGCCGAGGTGCTGCGGCAGTTCGAGGATGTGCTCTACCCGGCGCTGAGCCTCAAGCGCACCGCCATGCCGGTGGTGCCGCCCGGGGCGCGGCAATCGACCATGAACATCAACTCGATCCACGGCGGACAGGCTGAGCCCGAGGGCGGTTTCACCGGCTTTCCGGCGCCGGTGGTGGCGCATTCGGCCCGCATCGTCATCGATCGTCGCTACCTGATCGAGGAGAGCCCGGCGGCGGTGCGGCAGGAGGTGATCGACCTGCTCGAAAAGCTCAAGGCCGAGCGGCAGGGTTTCAGCTACGAGATCCGCGACCTCTGGACCATTTCGCCGACCATGACCGAGAAGGACGCCCCGGTGGTGCGCTCGGTCGCCAAGGCGATAGGCGAGGTGATGGGGGTCGCGCCGGAATACGTCGTTTCGCCAGGCACTTACGACCAGAAACATATCGACCGGATCGGCCGGCTGAAAAACTGCATCGCCTATGGCCCTGGCATTCTCGATCTGGCGCACCAACCGGACGAGTGGGTCGGCGTCGACGACATGCTGGATTCGGCCAAGGTCATGGCGCTGGCGCTGCTCGATTTGTTGGGACCCAAGTCGTGATCGTGCTGTGCCCACGGAGCCATTCCCGCGAAAGCGGGAACCTCTGTTTGCCGCGCTCTCGGCGCGCCCCAGAACGGAGATTCCCGCTTTCGCGGGAATGACCCGGTGAAAGGATGTACGGTGGTGGCTATGCTATGCGTGACGCGCAAATCGCGCCGTGCAGCCGGTTCACCTGAAGCCGGAAGCATCCTAGGATCGCCTCAAGACCGCGGGGGTAAGCGGTCGGAAACAGAAGGGATAATCATGCGCAGATCACTGGTCGTGCTGGCTCTCGCCGGCGCATTGGCAATGACCACCGCGATGACGCCGGCATTCGCCCAGGCGCGGACCGACGTGAAGGTCGGCCTCGTGCTCGAGCCGCCCAGCCTTGACCCGACTGCCGAGGCCGCGGCCGCCGTCGACGAAGTGCTCTATGCCAACGTCTTCGAGGGCCTGACCCGCATCATCGCCGATGGCAGTGTCGTGCCGGCGCTGGCGAAATCCTGGGACATTTCCGAGGATGGCCTGACTTACACCTTCCATCTGGTCGAGGGCGCCAAGTTCCACGACGGCACCGATTTCAACGCCGATGACGTGAAGTTCTCACTCGACCGCATCAATGCCGAGGGCTCGCTGAACGCCCAGAAGGCGCTCTACGCCTCGATCGCCTCGGTGGAAGTGGTCGATCCGGCGACCGTCAAGGTCACGCTGAAGCAGCCCGACGGCAACCTGATCTACAACCTCGCCTGGGGCGATGCGGTGATCGTGGCGCCGGAAAGCGCCGACGCCAACAAGACCAACCCGATCGGCACCGGCCCGTTCAGCTTCAAAGACCGTGTCGAGGGCGACAGCATCACGCTCGAGAAGAACCAGGCCTATTGGGGCACCCCGGTGAAGCTCGAAGGCGCAACCTTCAAGTTCATCGCCGACCCGACCGCTGCCTTTGCGGCGCTGCAGGCCGGCGACGTCGACACCTTCCCGAACTTCCCGGCTCCCGAAACCGTCGCACAGTTCCAGAGCGATCCGCGCTTCCGCGTGGTGATCGGCTCGACCGAAGGCGAGACCATCCTGACCATGAACAACGGCAAGGCGCCGCTGGACAACGTCAAGGTGCGCGAAGCCATCGCCCATGCCATCGACCGCCAGGCGATCATCGATGGCGCCATGTTCGGCTACGGCACCCCGATCGGCACCTTCCTGTCGCCGGCCAACCCCGACTATATCGACCTGACCGCCCAGTCGAACTACGACCCGGAAAAGTCGAAGGCGCTGCTGGCCGAGGCCGGCGTCACCGATCTGACGCTGTCGCTGAAGCTGCCGCCGGTGGAGGGCTATGCCCGTCGCGGTGGTGAGATCATCGCCAGCCAGCTGGCGGCGGTCGGCATCAAGACCGAAGTGACCAACCTCGAATGGGCGCAGTGGCTCAGCGAAGTGTTCACTGACAAGAACTACGACCTGACCATCATCTCGCACACCGAGCCCAACGATATCGGGATTTTTGCGCGCGACGGCTACTACTTCCAGTACAACAATACCGACTTCAACAAGCTCATCGCCGACCTCGCCGTGACATCAGATCCCGCCAAGCGTTCGGAGCTGACCAAGGCCGCCGAAAAGAACCTCGCCGACAACTACGCCGTCGGCTTCCTGTTCGAACTGGCCAAGGTTGGGGTCGAGAACGCCAAGCTCAAGGGCATGTGGGAGAACGCCCCAACGCAGGCGACCGATCTCACCGGCGTGTCGTGGGAAGAGTGAGTGTTTGGGAGGCGGGCAATGCCCGCCTCCCACTCTGATGCGTTTGATCACCAGCCCCTCCCACAGCAGCGATGTCATCCCAGCGGAAGCCGGGACCCAACTCACCGCCTGCTCGGGGGGAGAAATGGGTCCCAGCTTTCGCTGGGATGACATCTGTGGGGAAACGCCAATCGTTTCCGACTGCACGAGCGAGGGCGCCAGCTAATGCCCTCCTTCATCCTCGGCCGCCTGGTCTCGCTCATCCTCAGTCTGGTCGCTGCTTCGATCGTCATCTTCCTCGTGCTCGAGGTGGTGCCGGGTGATCCGGCGCAGTTCATGCTCGGGCTCAACGCCACGCCCGAGGCGACGGCGGCGCTCCGCACCGCGCTCGGCCTCGATGGGCCGCTGCTCGAGCGCTATTTCACCTGGGTGCTGGGGCTGCTGCATGGCGATTTCGGCATCAGCTACACCTACAAGGTGCCGGTCTCCGGGCTGATCGCCGACCGCATCTGGATTTCGCTCCCACTGGCCATCTATGCGCTGGCGCTGTCGACGCTGATCGCCTTTCCGGTCGGCATCCTCGCGGCGGTCAGGCGCAACTCGGCCACTGATGTCGGCATCATGGGAGCGACGCAGGTCGGCCTCGCAGTGCCGAACTTCTGGTTCGCCATGCTGCTGGTGCTGCTGTTCTCGATCACCCTCAGATGGTTCTCCGCTGGCGGCTTTCCCGGCTGGCAGGACCCGCTGCTGGCGCTGAAGGCACTGACCCTGCCGGCCGTGGCGCTGGCACTGCCGCAGGCCTCGATCCTCGCCCGCGTCATGCGCTCGTCGCTGCTCGATACGCTGGGCGAGGACTACATCCGTTCGGCCCGGGCCAAGGGCCTGAGCCAGGGGCAGACGCTGTGGCGGCATGCGCTGCGTAACGCCCTGATCCCGGTGCTGACCATCATCGGCTTGCAGTTCTCGTTCCTCCTCGCCGGGGCCATCATCATCGAGAACGTCTTCTTCCTGCCCGGGCTCGGCCGGCTGGTGTTCCAGGGCATCACCTCGCGCGACCTGATCGTGGTGAAATCGGTGGTAATGCTCCTGGTGTTCGCGGTGATCCTCGTCACCTTCCTCGTCGACATCACCTACGCGCTGGTTGACCCCAGGCTCAGGAGGGCGACGCGATGAGCGCCATTGCCGCGCCCGCCACCCGCGACAGCCTGCTGAAGGCGGCGCTCCGCTCGCCGAACTTCCTCATCGGTGCGGCGATCACCCTGGTCTTCGTCATAGCGGCGCTGCTCTCGTTCGTCTGGACGCCCTACGACTATCTGCTGCAGAACATCCCCAACAAGCTGAAGCCGCCTTCGGCGGAGCATTGGCTCGGCACCGACCATTTCGGCCGCGATATCCTCTCGATGATCATGGTCGGCGCCCGCACCTCGATCGCCGTGGCCTTCATCGCTGTGACCGTCGCCATGGTGATCGGCGTGCCGATCGGCCTTTGGGCCGCGGCGCAGCGTGGCACGCTGCTCGATGACGTGCTGATGCGTGCCAACGACCTGGTGTTCGCCTTTCCGGCGCTGCTGATCGCCATCCTGATCACTGCGGTGTTCGGGCCGGGCGCGATCAACGCCATTATCGCGGTCGGGCTCTACAATATGCCGGTCTTCGCTCGCCTGGCGCGGGCAGGGGCACTGAGCCTGTGGCAGCGCGAATTCATCATGGCGGCACGGGTTTCGGGGAAGGGCGCCGCGCGCATCTCGTTCGAGCATATCCTGCCCAACATCCTCAACACCCTGGTGGTACAGGCGACCATCCAGTTCGCCCTCGGCATCCTCGCGGAAGCGGCGCTCGCCTATGTCGGGCTCGGCGTACAGCCGCCAACTCCAAGCTGGGGCAAGATGCTGGCCGACAGCCAGACCATGATCAGTCTCGCGCCGCACGTCGCGCTGGTGCCCGGCCTCACCATCGTGCTGATGGTGCTGGGTGTGAACCTCCTCGGTGACGGCCTGCGCGATATCTTCGATCCGCGCCTGAGGCGGAACCGCTGATGGCGCTGCTCGACGTCAAGGACCTGCAGCTGTCGATCGGCAAGTTCCCGATCCTGCGCGATATCGACCTGTCGGTGGATGCCGGCGAAATTCTCGGGGTCATCGGCGAGAGCGGCTCCGGCAAGTCGATGACGGCGCTGAGTGTCATGCAGCTGCTGCCGTTCGGCGCGACGACATCGGGTTCGGTGAAGCTCGATGGCCGCGAAGTCCTGGGGCTGCCGGATGCCGAGATGCGGAAGATCCGCGGCGGCACCGTCGGCATGGTGTTCCAGGAGCCGATGACGGCGCTGAACCCGGTCAAGACCATTGGCGACCAGGTGGCCGAAACCGCCATGGTGCATGGCGGGCTCGGGCGACGCGAGGCGCTGGAGGTCGCGCGGCAGACCCTCGAACGGGTCGAACTGCCCACCTCGCGCTTCCCACTCGATCGCTATCCGCACGAGCTGAGCGGCGGCCAGCGGCAGCGTGTGGTGATCGCCATGGCCATCGCCATGCGGCCAAAACTGCTGATCGCCGATGAGCCGACCACCGCGCTCGATGTGACGACGCAGGCGGCGATCCTGAAGCTGCTGCAGAAGCTGGTCGATGAAGACGGCATGGGGCTGCTGTTCATCACCCACGATCTCGGGGTGATCGCCGGGCTCGCCGATAAGGTGTCGATCATGCGGCAGGGCGAGGTGGTGGAGGCAGGGCCGACCGTCCAGCTGTTCCGCGCCCTGCAGCATCCCTACTCGAAGGCGCTGTTCGAGGCCTCCTCGCACGTCCCGCCACGCATCCCGCCGGCCGTGGTTGGCGGCAGCCCGGTGCTGGCCGTGGACAACGTCGTGCGCGAATACCCGCTGCCGCGGCGCGGGCTGTTCGAAAAGCGCAAGGTGTTGCGCGCCGTCGACGGTGTGAGCCTCAGGATCGAGAAGGGCGAGAATGTCGGGCTGGTGGGCGAAAGCGGCTGCGGCAAGTCCACGCTGGCCCGCGCCATCATGGCGCTGGAGCCAACCCAGGGCGGTCGCATCGCCATATCAGGCGAGCCGATCGATCCGAAGAAAGGCGCCAGTTTCGCCACGCGCCGGCACCTGCAGGTGGTGTTCCAGGATCCCTATGGCAGCTTCAACCCGCGTCACAGGGTCGACCGGTTGGTCAGCGAGCCGTTTCATCTGCTGGGCTCGGCCGCTCCATCAGGCGCGGAGCGTAGCAAGCGCATCGCCCGGGCGCTGGACGAGGTTGGGCTCTCGGCCACCGATGGCGAGAAATACGTGCACGAATTCTCCGGCGGCCAGCGGCAGCGCATCGCCATTGCCCGGGCGCTGATCATCGAGCCGAGCCTGATCATTCTCGATGAGGCGGTGTCGGCGCTCGACGTCTCGGTGCGGGCGCAGGTGCTGGACCTCCTGGCCGAGCTCTCTGACCGGCTGCAGCTCAGCTACCTGTTCATCTCGCACGACCTTGCCGTGGTCCGCTCCATCACCGACCGGGTGCTGGTGATGCGGGCCGGCAAGATCGTCGAGGAGGGCGCGACTGAGGAAGTGTTCCGGTCGCCAAAGCACCCGTATACGCAGGAGCTACTGGCGGCGACACCTAACCTCGAGGCCGCGCTTGCCAAGCGCGAGGCCGCGGGCGCATAGCCACGGCCGCGGCAGATACGAGTTTGATATGACCGAGCTGAACCTGTTCTTCGATCCCACCAAGTGCTTCATCGGCGGCCGCTGGATCGCGCCGCAGGGTGGCGACTATCTGCCGATGGAGAACCCCTCGACCGGCGAGACCATCGGCCAGATCGCCCGCGGCAAGGCGGCCGACGTCGATGCCGCTGTCGCGGCAGCGCAAGCGGCGCTGGCCGGCGAGTGGGGGCGGACACCGGCGGCAGAGCGCGGCCGGATCCTCAGCCGCATCGGGCAGAAGGTGCTGGAGCGGGTCGACGACCTGGCGCGCATCGAGGCGCTGGATGTCGGCAAGCCCCTGAAGCAGGCCAGGGCCGATGCGCTGGCGCTGGCGCGCTATCTCGAGTTCTACGGCGGCGCCTGTGACAAGATCCACGGCGAGACCATCCCCTATCTCGATGGCTACACTGTCTACACGCTGCGCGAGCCGCATGGGGTGACAGCGCACATCATCCCCTGGAACTACCCCATGCAGATCATCGGCCGCTCGGTGACCGGGGCGCTGGCGATGGGCAATGCCGCGGTGCTGAAACCGGCGGAGGAGGCTTGCCTCACCGCCATCGCTTTTGCCAAGATCGCCGAGGAAGCCGGGCTGCCAGCCGGCGCGCTGAACATCGTGCCGGGGCTGGGCGAGGAAGCCGGCGCTGCGCTGACGGTCCATCCTGATGTCAACCACATCTCGTTCACCGGCTCGGTCGGCGTCGGCAAGCTCATCCAGCACGCCGCGGCCAACAATGTCGTGCCGGTGACGCTGGAGCTCGGCGGCAAGTCACCGCAACTGGTGTTCGAAGACGCCGACCTCAATCGCGCGCTGCCCTTCCTGATCAACGCCGGCATTCAGAACGCCGGCCAGACCTGTTCGGCCAGCTCGCGTATCCTGGTGCACCGGTCGATCCATGACGAAGTGCTGGAACGGATGGCTGGGCGCTACCGGGCGCTGCAGGTCGGTCCGGCGATCGCCGATCTCGATCTCGGCCCGCTGGTGTCGGAGCGGCAGAAGGAGATCGTCGGCGGGTTCCTCCGCGACCTCGGTGGCGCCGAGATCGCGGCAGAGGGTACTGTCGTCGGCGACGCGCCGCAGGGTGGACACTACCAGGCGCCGACACTGCTCTCCCGCGTCTCCCCGGATAACCGGCTGGCGCAGGACGAGATCTTTGGCCCGGTCCAGGTGGTGATCCCGTTCGAGGATGAGGCTGAAGCGGTGGCGATCGCCAACGGCACGGATTTCGGCCTAGTGGCCGGCGTCTGGACCCGCGACGGTGGCCGGCAGATGCGGATGGCCAAGGCGATCAAAACCGGCCAGGTGTTCCTGAACAATTACGGCGCGGGCGGCGGCGTCGAGCTGCCCTTTGGCGGCATCGGCAAGTCCGGCCATGGCCGCGAAAAGGGTTTCGAGGCGCTCTACGGCTTCTCGGTGTTGAAGACAGTGGCCGCATGGCACGGGTGATTTCATGAGACTGGAAGGCAAGGTCGCCATCGTTACCGGCGGCGCATCGGGGTTTGGCGCCGGCATCGTGCGGAAGTTCGCAGCCGAGGGCGCAAAAGTGCTGATCGCCGATATCAACCTCGATGGCGCCGAGGCGCTGGCGCGGGAGCTCGGCCAGAAGGCCGGCCATGTCGACGTCAGCAAGGATGCGAGCGTCAATCAGCTGGCCGCAGCGGCGCTGATGGCCTTCGGCAAGGTTGATATCCTCGTCAACAATGCCGGCGTCTCGCACCTGCCGGCGGCGTTGGACGAGATTTCCGAGGCCGATTTCGACCGGGTGTTCAACGTCAACATGAAGTCGGTCTACCTGACCGCGCGGCACCTCGTGCCGCATTTCAAGGCGCGGAAGACCGGCGCGATCCTCAACGTCGCCTCGACCGCCGCCGTGAGCCCACGCCCCAGGCTCAGCTGGTATAATGCGTCCAAGGGCTGGATGGTGACGGCGACCAAATCCATGGCGGTCGAACTGGCCCCGCTGGGTATCAGGGTCAACGCCATTAATCCGGTGGCCGGCGAAACGCCATTGCTCAAGACCTTCATGGGCGAGGACACCCCCGAGATTCGGGCCAAGTTCCTCTCGACCATTCCGCTGGGCCGCTTCTCGACCCCCGAGGACATGGGCAACGCCGCCTGCTTCCTCTGCTCGGACGAAGCCTCGATGATCACAGGCGTGGCGCTGGAGGTTGACGGCGGCCGGGTTATTTAGGCGCGCCCCTCTGCTGTGGTGTCTCTCTAGGCTGGTGCGCCAAGCGCACGGTCCTGTCACGTCAGCGGAGAAAGCCGTTGATCTCCCGCGCCACCGCCGCCGGAGCTTCCCAATGCAGCGAGTGGGCGGCGTTGGCGATCGGCGCGTGGGTGAAGCGCGGCACCTTGCCGTGCAGTTCCTCGACGGCACCAAACGGCGCCAGCAGATCGAGATCGCCCGAGAGCGCCAGCACTTCACAGGCGACCGTCGAGAGATCGACGATCATGCCGCGATCGATCGCCGCGACCTGCCGGGCGAAATCGCCGGGCGATTGGCGGTGCGGGTAGGCAGTGGAAGCCGCCGCGGCCGCGGCGACGTTCGCCTCGTCGGCAAAGAACGGGGTCGAGAACAACCATTGGAAGAGCAACCGGAACCAATCGGGCGCCGGGACCGTGAAGTAGAACCGCGACAGGTCGCGGAACAGCACTCGTGCCTTCGGGCTGATGGTGCCGGCGCCCATCGTTACCAGTCGGCTGACCCGGGTGGGATGGGTGGCTGCAAGCGCCAGGCCGAGGAAGCCGCCGAGCGAATGTCCGATCACCTCGACCCGCTCGAGCCCGAGATGATCGAGCAGCGCTCCGCAATCGGCGACCATCTCGGCGAGTTCGATCGGGCCTTCGACCCGCGTCCGTCCGGAGCCGCGATTATCGATCAGAATCAGCTGCCGGCCGGGCAGCAACGGCAACAGCGGGCCCCAGCTGGCGCCATCGCTTGCCGTGCCCGCAATCAGCAACAGCGGCTTGCCCTCGCCGAGGATTTCGTAGTGCACCGTGGCAGCGCCGTTCTGGAACTCAGGCATGCGGCAATCTCGATTGTTTTTGCTCGGCCGTGGCGTGGACAGGTCCGACGCGAGGTCTATATTTGACCGGTTGGACAAATGGCTGGAGCGTGATCAGGAAAGGTTGCAGACCTTTCCGGTTCGATCTCGCGACAAAACAAGGACCTGGAGCAGGAGTGCGGTTCAAAGAAACGCAATCCTGCCCAGTGCGAGCATGGCACAGGACGCCCTCGGAAATGAAGTGAGCCGCGCCTCCGCAGCGACGCTGCAGGGGATCGACGATTTCGTTACCGGCTTCCTCGGCTACGAGAAGAAGGCCGGCAACATCATTGCCGCCGCCGATGGCGAGCCGGACGCGGTGCTTGCCAACACCTATGCCGGCTTCACCTGGATGTTCCTCGAGGCCGAGGGCGCCAAGGCCATGGCGGGCAAGTACCTCGCACGGGCCGAGGCCGCCGCCGCCGGCGCCAACGAGCGCGAGCGCATGCTGCTGGCCCAGCTCGAGCGCTGGATCGCCGACGACATTCCCGCCGTGCAGGCGATCGGCGACGAGATCGTCGCGCGCCATCCGCGCGACCTTACGTCGGTAAAGCTGCACCAGTATTTCAGCTTCAACCGTGGCGACGCGGCTAACATGCTGCGCATCGCCAAAGCGGCGGAGGCTGCGAGTGCCGATAACCCGCATATCCACGGCATGCTGGCCTTCGGCTATGAGCAGCTGCACGACCTCGAAACTGCTGAGCGCGAGGCGCGGCTGGCGCTGAAACTGAAGACCAAGGAGCCCTGGGCGCAGCATGCGCTGGCGCATGTGATGCTGGGCACCGGGCGCGTCGCCGAGGGTGTGCAGTTCCTCGCCGAAGCGCAGCGGACCTGGGTCGACCTCAATTCGTTCATGTACACCCACAATTGGTGGCACAAGGCGCTGTTCCACATCAGCCAGGGCGACCACGCCGCGGTGTTCGACGCCTATGACAACCATGTCTGGGGCATCGAGCCGGGCTATTCGCAGGACCAGGTGGGCGCGGTGTCGCTGCTGGCCCGCATGGAGGTGGCCGGCATGGATGTCGGCAACCGCTGGGAGGATGTGGCGGACCATATGCAGGGCAGGGGGCGCGACACCATCCAGCCCTTCCTGACGCTGCAATATCTCTACGGACTGGCGCGAGCCGAGCGCGTCGAAGCCGACGAGCTGATGCGCGCCGTCGAGGAGAAGGCCGCGACCTCGTCCGCCTTCGACCGGGTGGTCTGGCAGGAAGTGGCGCTGCCGGCAGCGCGCGGCGTTCTGGCGCACGCCCGGGGCCACTACGCAGCAGCGGCGCAATGGCTTTCGGTCGCCAATCCGCGGATGACCGAAATCGGTGGCAGCCACGCCCAACGCGACCTGTTCGGGCAATTGCTGCTCGATGCGCATTTGAAGCTCGGCAATTGGGCCATCGCCCAGCAGATGCTCGAAATGCGCCGTACCTGGGACCCGGATGGTGTGCCGCTCAACCAGGCGCTGGCGCTGGTCAACGAGCGGCTGGGCACGGCCGCCTGACCGACCCGTGCGCCCAGCGCATACCGAGCGAGGGGAAGCGGAAACTCCAACGAGCACGGGAATGACCCGGCCGATCGGGTTGGGTAAGGTGAGTCAACCCAGAATCCCTGAAGGAGCCCGGATGCAACCCGGACCGCGCAACCTGATCACTGACGTCGCCGGCCTGCGGGTCGGCAATTCCGAAGACCATAAGATCAAGACCGGCACTACCGTGCTGGTGGCGGACAAACCGTTCCGCGCCTCGGTCGATGTGATGGGTGGCTCGCCCGGCTCGCGCGAGACGGAACTGCTGGCCCCGGACAAGCTGGTCGAGGACATCGACGCGCTTGTGCTTTCGGGCGGCTCGGCCTTCGGGCTCGACGCCGCATCCGGCGTCACCGATGGGCTGCGGAAGCTCGGTCGCGGTTTCCGGGTGGAGAAAGCGACGGTGCCGATCGTTCCTGGCGCCATCATCTTCGACCTGCTCAACAATGGCGACAAGGACTGGGACGAGAACCCCTATCGGGCGCTTGGCGCCAGGGCGCTGGCCAGTGCCCAAGAGGATTTCGCGCTCGGCACGGCGGGCGCAGGCGTCGGCGCGCTGACCGCAAACCTCAAGGGTGGGCTCGGCTCAGCCTCGCTGGTGATCCCCGGCGGTTTCACCGTCGGGGCGCTGGTGGTGGCGAACCCCACGGGCAGCGTCACCATGGGCGACAGCAAGCATTTCTGGGCCGCGCCGTTCGAGGTGGATGGCGAGTTCGGCGGCCTCGGCCCGCTGCCCGGGCCGCTGCCATTCGAACAAACCGCACGCTCGAAGCGCGACTGGGTGACACCGATCGCCAACACCACCATCGCCATCGTCGCGACCGATGCCGACCTCAGCAAGGCGCAACTGAAGCGCCTCGCCGTGGCGGCCCAGGACGGCATCGCCCGCGGCGCCAGTCCGGCCCACACCCAGGTGGATGGCGACCTGATCTTTTCTGTGTCGACTGGGGCGCGCCCGATCACCACGCCAGTGCTGAACGCTCTGCAACTTGGGCACGCAGCGGCAGTGTGCCTGAGCCGCGCCATGGCCCGGGCGATCTACCTCGCAACCCCGGCGCCAAACGATCCGGTGTCGACCTGGCGGGAGAAGTGGGGCAGCTAGGTTGTCTGCAAGCGAACGAGCGTGGGGCACCCCCACCCTCATTCCCTCCCCACAAGGGGAGCGAGGCCCATCGAGTGCATTGAACCATCAGTCGTCTCTCCCTCCCCATCATGGGGAGGGACCAAGGGTGGGGTGGGGCCACCAGCACAGGCGTCAGGGACGAGGCCCCTCCGCCCCCTTCACGTGGTAGCAGAAGTTGCACATGCCATCGCCGTTCATGCAGGTCTTGGTCCGCTCGAGCCTTAGCCCCAGCTCGTCGGCCATGGCGAAATCGCCGTTGCAGATCAACAGTTCACCGAGATCGCGGGCGCCGATCTGTTCCATGAACTCGGCGTAGTCGCAGTGGTTGACCTGGTTGCGCAGCAGCACGTCCGTCTGTTCCAGCGTCTCGAACTCATAACGTACCCCTTCGCCGAAGCCGGCAAACTCTGTGGCGAGGGTGGGGATATCGAGCAAGGAGCCGCGCTGCGCGACGACGGCGCGGTTGGCCTTATCGAGCGCGACCCGCACCAACGCATGCGCCCGTTCCTTGCCGAGCGCGGCCTCCATGGCGCGGACCAGCGGAATCTGGGCCCGGACCTCGGTGGTGATGCGTTCGAATGGGGTCATCGGCAGCTCTCCGGCGTCACGCGATGATGGCAGGATCGTCCGCAGCAGGAAACCCCGGCCGGTCTGATGCGTTTGCCACTTCGACAACGATGGAGGACGCGATGAACGCGCAAAGCAGAGCAACCGCCATGATCCCCGCCCACAACGTCGAGCGGGCAGTGGCCTGGTATCGGGACAAGCTGGGGATCGCGCCTGCCAGGCAGGATGAGAACGGCGCCAACTATGAGCTCAACGGCGTCCAGGCCTTCCTCTACAAGTCGGATTTTGCCGGCACGGCCGAGCACACCATGCTGTCGTTCGACACGGTCGATCTGGACGCCGACATGCGGGACATGCGCGGCAAGGGGGTCACGTTCCTCGACTACGACTTGCCGGATTTGAAGACCGAGAACGGCGTCGCCAGCTTTGGCCCGGTGAAAAACGCCTGGGCCAAGGACAGCGAGGGCAACATTCTCGGCTTCGTTCAGGGCATGTAGAGCGTCAGGCTATTTCGAGCAGCGGAACACCGTGCTCGACTTGGCGTCGCCCACGGCGATCCGGATGCCTTCGCCTGATGGACCGAAGATCGGCGTCAGCTTCAGGTCCTGCTTGTTGCAGGTGGCGCTGAAGGTGCCGTCCTTGTTGTCGTTGAGCGCGATGTCGCAGCTCTTGCCGCCGGCCGAGAACTTGCCTGCCGACACCACCGTGAGGCCGGTCTTGTCGGTGCAATCGAGCGCCGCCCAGCTGCCGATCAGCGGGCGAGCGCCAGGCGGAAGTTTCGCCGCGGTGGCCGGTGCGGCGGGCGTCTTGCCCGTGGCCGGCGCCTTGGCGGGCGTGGCGGCAGCGGCAGGCGCTTCAGCCGACGGCGCCTTGGGCGTGCTGTCGTTGTTGCAGGCGGCCAACAGGGGCAGGACGAGGAGGAGAGAGAGCGGCAAAAGGCGCATCGGCGAATCCGGTGTCGTTGCTATTGTCATGGCATGGGTGCGCCGTCATTGCGGCGCGATTGCAGCGGAGTCGTCAAGTTTGGCTGTAGCGCAGATCTTTGTGGATGCCGATGCCTGTCCGGTGAAGGACGAGGTGCTGCGCGTCGCCGAGCGGCACGGCATGGTGACCACTTTCGTCGCCAATTTCGGGCTGCGGCCATCGCGCGACCCCATGGTGCGCAACGTAATGGTGCCACAGGGCGCCGATGCCGCGGACGATTGGATCGTCGAGCATGCGGGCGCCGGCGACCTGGTGATCACGTCGGACATTCCGCTGGCCAGCCGGGCGCTGAAAGAAGGCGCAATGGTACTCGGGCCGACCGGTAAGCCGTTCACCGAGCACTCGATTGGCATGGCGCTGGCGATGCGTGAGCTGAACCAGCATCTGCGCGAGACCGGCGAGAGCAAGGGTTACAATGCCGGCTTTACCGCCAAGGATCGCTCCAACTTCCTCCATGCGTTCGATGCCGCGGTGCAACGCGCCAAGCGGCAGGGTGAGTGAGGCAGGACCAGCTTCAGCCGGACTGCCATGGCCGCGCCTGAGATAGAAGTTCCCATATCAGCCTTAAGTTTGGGCGGTATGCCCTTGAATTGAGCAGCAAACTGCGCTTCAAACGTGCACCGTTTTCCTGCCCGAGTATTCCCACTTGAGCCGTCTTCTCGATTTCATCCACCGGCACGAGCCGCGCGGCCAGACTTTGGCGCACTTGAAATCCGGCACCGGCGCTGTGGTGGCGATGACCCTGGTGGGCGGGCTGGCCGCCTGGACCGGGCTGCCGATGCTGTTGGCGCCGTTCGGCGCGACCGCCGTGCTGCTGTTCGGGCAGGCCGAGAGCCCGCTGGCGCAGCCCGCCAACATTTTCGGTGGCTATCTGGTGGCAGCCGTGATCAGCGTGGCGATCTTCGCGCTGCTGCCGTCAGCCTGGTGGGTGGCCACCATCGCCGTTGGTCTGGTGATCGCTGCGATGCTGCTGCTGCGCGTCACACATCCGCCGGCGGGTGCGGTGCCGCTGGTGGCGTTCTCTACCCACATGCCGATGGATACGCTGTTCCTCGTGGTCGTGGCGGGCGCCGCCTGCCTCGTCGCGGTGGCCGTGGTGCACCACCAGCTGCCGCCGCGGGTGACTTACCCGCGCCGTCCGACCCGGCCGGGCTGAGCCGCCTCAACCCCCAACAACCCGGTGTCGATGATCATCTCGATCTCGTCGCGCACCTTGTCCAGCACATCATTGATTGCTGCCACGGCCTGGGCCGGGTCGGCGGCGACGATCGCATCGGCGAGGTCGCGATGCGGCGGGAACGAGTCGAGGCCGAAATCGTCACGGCCGAACGGCGACTCGTTGGATCGCTCCAACGCCTCGTCGAGCTTGTGCAGGATCTCGCCGAACATCGGGTTCCCGGACGCCTCGTAGATGGCGCCGTGGAAAGCGGCGTCCGCCTTGTGCCAGTTGCGGCGCGCCGCGACATCGGCCAGCAGCACGTCGCAGAGCCGCGAGATTTCCGCCCGCTGCGCCTTGGTGGCGTTGACCGTCGCCTTACGCACCACCTCGTTCTCGAGCGCCCGGCGGACCTCGACCAGGCGGAGCAGGGCCTCGCCCTCGAAGCGGATCATCGTCGGCGCGAGCCCGCGTGAGGTGCGCACCTTGGCCGCGAGGTAGGTGCCATCGCCACGCCGACGGCGGATGATGCCGAGGCCCTCCCAGCGGTTCAGCGCCTCGCGGATGGTGGAACGGCCGACCCCGAGGGTGGTCGCCAGCGAGACTTCCGGCGGCAGCCGATCGCCGACGCTCAGCCCGGCCCGCTCGATCATTTCGGCGAGCGCATCCAGCACGGCAACGCCGCGCGTCCGCGTCTCCAGCGGTTCGAGGTAGCTCAGTACTCCGTCCTGCGCCACGCCTGTTCCTCCCGGCCCGAATGGCCGTGCCGGCACCACCATCACAATTCGGCGGTTTTGTCAGCCATGCTGACGTGCCAGCTCCGGTTTGCCCTGCAAATCCAGCATCTCCGTCAATGCGCCGATGAGGATGTCCATCTGCGCCTTCGAGTTGTAGCCCTGCACCGAAACCCGGACGATGTGGTGGTCCTGCCACTTGAATACCGGGATCTCGATCGCGTATCGCGCCATCAGCTCCTTGGAGAACTCCGCCGGTTCGAACTCGGGGACCGGCATCGCCACCATCTGCGGCGCGCAGAACTCCGGGCTGCTGAGCGGTTCCAGACCCGTCAGCGCTTGCAGGCGCCGCGCCGTTTCCTGCGCCAGCTCGCGGCAGTCTGCCGCCACGCGGGTCCAGTCATGGTCCTCACGGAACTTGATCGCCGACGGCACGCTCAACCAGGCCGCTGGGTCGCGCGTTCCTTGCATCTCCAGCTCGTCGATGAACGGCGAGTTGCCGAAGGCGCCCTTGGCGTCGGGGAGTTTTGAGTCGGCGGTCCAGCCGTGGCTGATCACCAGCGGATTGATCAGGCCCTGCAGTTCCGGCCGGACATAGAGGAACGCCGAGCCTTTGGGCGTCATCAGCCACTTGTGGCAATTGCCCGAGTAGAAATCGACGCCCATCGCATCGAGGTTCAGCGGGATATGACCAGGGGTGTGGGCGCCGTCGATCACCGTCCAGATGCCGCGCTTGCGGGCTTCGGCAATCGGCCGCTCGATCGGGAAGCGCAGCGCCGTCGGCGAGGTGATGTGGCTGAGGAACAGCACCTTGGTGCGCTCGTTCATCGCCTCGACCAGCGTGTTGGTGAACGCCGCCTCGGACACCAGTGGCATCGGCACCTTGACCGTGACGATCTTGGCGCCGGTACGGCGCGCCACATAGGCCCAGGTCTTTTCCAGCGCCGAATACTCGTGATCGGTCGTCAGGATCTCGTCGCCTTCCCTTAGGTCGAGCGACTGGGCGACGATGTTGAGCCCTTCGGTGGCGTTGACCAGCCCGACGATGTTCTCCGAGGTCGTGCCGAGAAATGCCGAGAGCGCCACGCGGGGCACCTTGGTGCGTTCGCTGAGGTCGCGGCCGAGGAAGGCCACCGGCTGCCGTTCCAGCTCGAGCTGCCAGGCCTGGTAGGTCTCGAACACCGGACGCGGGCAGGCGCCGAAAGAGCCATGGTTCAGGAAAACGACATCGTCCCGGAGGAGGAAGTGTCGCGCGAGATTGGAGGACAAGTCAGCGGCCTTTCAGTGTGGGATCGAGTGCATCGCGCAGGCCGTCGCCGAACAGCGTCGTGGCGAGCACGGTGATGGCGAGGGCAGCCGTGGGGAACACGGCCATGTGCCAGTAAAAGAACATGAAGTTGATGCCGACATTGATCATCTGGCCCCAGCTCGGGGTTGGCGGCGCCACGCCGATGCCGAGGAAGCTGAGGCTCGCCTCGAGCATCATGGCGCCCGGCACCGACAGCACGAACCCGACGATGATCGGCGACAGCGAGTTGGGGATGACGTGGCGGCGGAGGATGTACCAGGGCGAGGCGCCGAGCGCCTGCGCCGCCCGCACGAACTCCTTCTCGCGGAACGACTTCACCTGGGCCCGGACCAGGAGGCAGACGCCGAACCAGCCGAACAGCGAGGCCACCACGATGATGGTGAAGAAGCCACCGCCGGCCAGCGCCCCCAGCAGCATGGCTGCCAGCAGCGGCGGCACCACCGAGAAGATTTCGATGACGCGCATGATGAACCAGTCGACGCGGCCGCCGAAATAGCCGGCAATGGCGCCGATCGGGATCCCGATCAACAGGCTGCAGGTCGCGGCGGCAAAGCCGATCAGCAGCGACACCCGGGCGCCGTAGACGATACGGGTGAAGAAGTCGCGTCCGAGATCGTCGACGCCGAACCAGAACTCGGCCGACGGGAAAGCCAGCGACTGTGTCAGGTAGAGCTGGGCGTCCGGGGCGCTCTTGGTGAACAGCGGCGCGAAGATCGCGGCGAGGATGATGATCCCGAGCACGACGCCGCCGGTCACAGCCGCCTTGTTGGCGGCAAAGCGCCGCCAGGCGAAATAGGCCGGGCTATGCTGGGTGTGCGCGGGTGGTACGGCGAGCGCGCCGGTTTCGATGTCGGTGGTCATTTCGCGTCATCTCCGAGACGGATGCGCGGATTGAGCCACGCGTAGGCGATATCGGAAATCAGGTAGGCGAAACAGATTCCGATGGTGAACATCAGCACCAGCGCCATCTCGAGCGGATAGTCGCGGTTCTCGATGGAGGAGACGAAGTAGCTGCCGAGCCCGGGGATACGGAACATCGCCTCGACGAAGATCGAGCCGGTGGCCGTACCCATGAACATCGGCAGGAACACCGTGACCATCGGGATGGCCGAGTTGCGCAACACGTGCTGGAAGATGATCCGCCGCTCGCTCAGCCCCTTGGCACGGAGTGCCGTGACGAAGGGGCGGTTGAGCGTGTCGAGCATGGCCGAGCGCGTATAGCGGGCATAGGTGGCGAGCGGGATCGCGGCGTAAGCGATGATCGGCAGGATCCACCGTTCCGGTTTGCCCCAGCCGCTGGCCGGCAGCCAGTTGAGCCAGACCGCAAAGATCAGGATCAGCAGCATCGAGATGACGAACACCGGGATGGTGAGGCCGAGCACCGACAGCGTCGAGGCAAGGTAGTCGATCCAGCTGTTGCGCTTCAGCGCCGCCGCCATGCCGATCAGGATACCGAGGGCGGCGCCGATGATGACGCCGGAACCGCCAAGGATCAGGCTGGGCACCCAGGCCTGCTGCAACAGGCTGATCACTGTCTCGCCCGGCGACTGGTAAGGAACACCCCAGTTTCCCTGCAGCACGCCCGCCATGTAGTTGACGTACTGCACCCAGAGCGGCTGATCGAGGCCCAGCCTGGCATTGAGCGCAGCCTTGACCGCCGCGGAGAGCGGCATGTCCTTTTCGGTGAACGGACCGCCCGGCACCGCGTGCATCATCAGGAAGATGACCAGCGAAACGATGAAGAAGGTCACGGCGACCGAGAGCAGGCGTTTGATGAGATAGACAATCATGCCCGGACCTCCATCAGTTGGTGACGATGGCTTCGACGAGGTGGCCTGGGGCCACGCTCACGAGCTGCGGAATGTCGCCGGCCGTCGCTTCCGCCGCGAGGCTGGAGCGCGCCAGGCGCGGCGTGCCAGCGGCGATGTCGTCGGCGGTGACGAAAGAACGCTCGCGGCGATCCCTCGGGTTGGTGACCGGGATCGCATCGAGCAGCGAGCGCGTGTAGGGGTGGCGCGGGTTGGCGAAGATATTGGCCGTCGGCGCCTGTTCGACCACCCGGCCCTTGTACATCACCACCACGCTGTCGGTCAGCGAGCGCACGACGCTGAGGTCATGGCTGATGAACAGCATCGAGAGCCCCATCTGCTTCTGCAGGTTTTTGAGCAGCCCGATGATCTGGGCCTTGACCGTAACGTCGAGCGCCGAGGTCGGCTCGTCCGCGACCAGCACCGAGGGCCCGAGGATCAGCGCCCGGGCAATGGCGACGCGCTGCCGCTGGCCACCCGACAGCTCGTGCGGGTAGCGGTTGCCGAAGCTGCGGTCCATGCCGACGCGCTCCAGCCAGCTCAGCGCTTCCTCGGTTTGCTCGCGCGAGCTCTTCACGCCGTGGATGTTGAGCGGCTCGGCGATGATCTGGCTCAGCGTCATCATCGGATCGAGGGCCGAGTAGCTGTCCTGGAACACCACCTGCATGCGCCGGCGGAACGCCTTGAGCGCGGTGACGTCGAGCTTCGAGATATCGGTGCCATCGACGAAGATCTGTCCGGCGGTCGGCTCCAGCAGCCGCATCGCCATCATGCCGGTGGTCGACTTGCCCGAACCGGACTCGCCGACGAGGCCGACGATCTTGTTGCGCGGCAAGACGAGATTGACCCCGCGCACCGCCGGGAAGTCGACATAGGTCGAAAAGATCCGGCCGCGGCGACGCAGCGCATAGACTTTGGAGAGATTGCGCAGCTCGAGGGCAGGGGCGATCGGCTCGCCGGTGCCCGGCTCGGCCCGCCGCGATTCGCCGGCCCTGAGGCTCGCCAGCAGCGACTGGGTGTAGCTGTGCTTAGGGGTGTCGAAGATCTGGTCGACGGTACCTTCTTCCATCACCCGCCCACCGTACATGACGACGACGCGCTCGACGGTTTCGGCGACGACGCCGAGGTCATGGGTGATCATGATCAGCGCCATGCCCATCTCGGCCTGCAGGCCCTTGATGAGCTGCAGGATCTGCGCCTGGATGGTGACGTCGAGCGCCGTGGTCGGCTCGTCCGCAATCAGCACCTTGGGCCGGCAACTGAGCGCCATGGCGATCATCGCGCGCTGCAGCATGCCGCCGGAAAGCTGGTGCGGGTAATAGTTCAGCACATCCCTGGCGTTCTTGATCTCGACCTTGAGCAGCAGTTGCTCGGCCTCGGCCAGCGCCGTCTCCTTGGTGACATCGCGATGCGTGCGGATGGTTTCGACCATCTGGTGGCCGATGGTGAACACCGGATCGAACGCCGTCGCCGGGTCCTGGAAGATCAGCGCGGCAATCTTGCCGCGCAGCGCCGACATCTGGCGCGGCTTGGCTTTCAGCACGTCGACCCCATCGAGCTCGAGCCGGTCGGCAGTGATGGTCGCCGTGTTGGGCAACAGCCGCATCAGCGCCAGGCACGAGACGGACTTGCCCGAACCGGACTCTCCGACGATGCCCAGGCTTTCGCCTTCCGCAAGCTGGATATCGACGCCGCGTACCGCGTCGATCTGGCCGCCATGCTGACGGAAGCTGACCTTCAGGCCTTTGATATTTACGAGAGTCATGCGCTGTTCCGAACTGGGTGCCCCCGGCCACCGGCCGGGAGCACTGGTTTTCGCGACTAGTTCTTGGTCAGGTGGGTGTAAACGTAACCCGACCAGTTGGGGTAGAAGCCCTGCTTGTTGGGCGTCATGGCATCGCCACCGAGCTTGTCGGACACGACGTTCATGGTGATTGGATGGGTCAGCGGCACGATCAGCCCCTGGTCGATCATCACCTGCTCGGCCTGTTCGTAGAGCTTCACGCGCTCGTCCCAGGTCGGGGCGGAGTCGGCCTGCTTGACCAGGTCGTCATAGGCCGCGATGTGGTAGCTGTGCCGGCCGCCATTGTAGAACAGGCCATAGAAGTTCGACGGGTCGAGGTAGTCGTACTCGTAGGGCGCCAGATAGATGTTGTTCTTGCGCGCCAGCATGCCTTCCATCCAGTCCTTGCCCGGCATCACCTTGATGTTCATGGTGATCCCGAGGATCTGCTTGAACTGCGACTGCAGGTACTGCGCCATCGGCGGCAGGATCGCGCCGTTATAGCCGCCTTCCTCGCGGAACCAGATCTCGATGTCAGGGAAGCCGTTGCCATCAGGGTAGCCGGCCTTGGCCAGCAATTCCTTGGCTTTCTCAGGGTCGAATACCGCTTGCTTGGCGACATTCTCGCTGTAGCCGGGGAAGCCAGGCGGCAGGATCGAATGGGCCGGGATGGCGATATCCTTGAGGACGGTCGAGGTCAGCTCGTCACGGTTGATGGCGTAGTAGAGCGCCTTGCGGACGTCGACATTGTCGAACGGCGCCTTGTCGAGATCGAACGAGATATAGTTGGTCGAGAACACCGGGTTGGTGTGGATCTGGTCGGCATAACGCTGCCGCATCATCGCCACCTGCCCGGTATTCAGCGAGGTCATGTCGACATCCCCGGCGAGGAAGGCAGGCACGCCCACCTCCGGCAGGCCGAGCGAGGAGTCGAGCACGACTTCATCGATCTCGGGCATCCAGGGGCCCTTGTAGTCGGGGTTCCTGGCGAGCGTGACGGTGTTGTTGGATTTCACCCATTCCTTCACCACCCAGGGACCCGACGAGACGATAGTCTCGACATTGGTCGACCATTCTTCGCCGAACTTGTCGAACTGGTGCTTGGGCACCGGGTACCAGAGCGATACGACGCTCGGCAGGTACGGCTTGGGTGCAGTAGTGGTGACTTCGAGCGTCTTGTCATCGACGGCCTTGAGGCCGAGGGTCGCTACGTCAGCCTTGCCGGCCGTCACGTCGTCCCAGTTCTTGATGCCGCCGGCAAAGCTCCAGTACCAGGCGAAATCATAGCCGGTGGTGGCCGCATGCTGCAGCGCGAAGACGAAATCCTCAGCGGTCAGCGGTTCGCCGTCGCTCCAGTTGAGCTCGGGCCGGATCTTGAACGTCCAGGTCAGGCCATCGGCCGACTGCGACCAGCTCTCCGCCGCGATCGGGGTAAGGTTGAAGTCCTTGTCGAAGGCGGTCAGGCCGATCTGGATCATGTCCGAGCCGGCGGCGCGGGCATAAACAGTTTTCATGTAATCCATATAGGTGGCCGTCGTGGACTGTCCGGGGACAGTCACGGTCTGGGCCAGCGCCGGCACGGCCATACTTGCCGCCAGCGCTATCGATCCTGCCAATTTCAGCAGCAAATTCAATCCACTCTCCTCAAGTATTTGTGCACAGGATCCGATGAGCCAGGGCGTGCACGCCCCGTGCGGCGGCCCTCGGAGTGCTTCTTGCGACGTCCCCCTGCGCTCCCGTTGTGGGATGTCACAGGTCCTCTCGCGTCGCGGGTACGGGGCCCGAGACGTTCCCCGGCCGAAGCCGGGGAACGCGAGTTCTCCTACTTCACCGAGATGTGCGAGTAGAGGAAGTTACCGATACGCCCCAGCGGGGTGAAGCCACGCGAGTTGGGCGTGACGCCCGGACCGGTGATGTCCTCGCTGACGGCGGCAGTGATGACCGGGTGCACCAGCGGCACGATGAGCCCCTGATCGATCATCACCTGTTCAGCCTGCTCGTAGAGCTTGAAGCGCTCCTCCCAGACCGGGTTCTTGTCGGCCTCGGCGACGAGCTTGTCGTATTCGGCCACGTGGTAGCTGTGACGGCCACCATTGTAGAACAGGCCATAGAAGTTCGACGGGTCGAGATAGTCGTACTCGTAGGGCGCCAGGTAGATGTTATTCTTGCGGGCGAGCATGCCCTCCATCCAGTCCTTGCCCGGCATCACCTTGATATTCATGGTGATTCCGAGAATGTCCTTGAACTGGGCCTGCAGGTACTGAGCCATGGCGGGGAGGATCGCGCCGTTATAGCCGCCTTCCTCACGGAACCAGACTTCGATGGTCGGGAAGCCCTCGGCGTTCGGGTAGCCGGCCTTGGCCAGCAGTTCCTTGGCCTTGGCGGGGTCGAACACGGCCTGCGCCGCGACCTTGTCGCTGTAGCCAGGGTAGCCGGGCGCCAGGATCGAGTGCGCCGGGATGGCGATGTCCTTGAGCACGGTGGCGGTCAGCTCGTCGCGGTTGACGGCGTAGTAGAGCGCCTTGCGGACGTCGGCATTGTCGAACGGCGCCTTTTCGAGATCGAAGGCGAGGTAGGACGTGGCAAATACCGCCTCGGTGCGGATCGAGTCGGGGAAGCGCTGCTTCACCACCGGGATCTGGCCGGCGTTGAGCGTGGTATAGGCGAGATCGCCGGCGAGGAAGGCCGGCATGCCGACTTCCGGCAGGCCCACCGACGGATCGACGGTCAGCTCGTCGACCTGCGCCACCCACGGACCGTTATAGTCGGGGTTCTTGACGAGGACGACCGAGTTGTTCGACTTCTCCCAGGACTTGAGCAGGAACGGACCCGACGAGAGGACATTGGCGACGTTGCTCGCCCAGTCATCGCCGAACTTGTCGAACTGGTGTTTGGGCACCGGGTACCACAGCGAAACCACGCCCGGCAGGTAGGGCTTGGGCGCCGCGGTGGTGACTTCGATAGTCTTGTCGTCGACGGCCTTGAGGCCGAGGGTCGAAACGTCTGCCTTGCCGGCCGACACGTCGTCCCAGTTCTTGATCCCCGAGGCAAAGCTCCAGTACCAGGCGAAATCGTAGCCGGTGGTGGCGGCGCGCTGCAGGGCGAAGATGTAGTCGTTCGCGGTGACCGGAGCCCCGTCGCTCCACTTCATGCCGTCACGCAGGTGGAAGGTCCAGGTCAGGCCATCGGTAGACTGCTCCCAGCTGGTCGCGGCCAGCGGCGTGAGCTGGTATTCGTTGTCGAAGCTGGTCAGCGGCTCCTGCAGCAGCTCGGCGCCGGAAGCGCGCGCGTAGACCGTCTTCATGTAGTCCATATACGTGCCGGTGGTGGATCCACCCGGTACGGTGAGTTTTGTCTGCGCCAACGCTGGCACGGCGGTCAATCCCGCGGCCAGCGCGACCGCGCCGACAAATTTCAGCAACGCGTTCATAGAGCTCCCTCCTTGTTGCAGAGCTACTGCTTGACGTCCCCTGTGCCCCGGCCGAACCTCGGCGAACCGCTGTCCGAACGGGCCTCGCATGAGCGGTTTCCGGGCATAGACGCCCCGCCCGGAACCGGTTCATTGGCCGACTGCATTTCCCCTCGCAATCGGCCTTATGACATATGTCTGACAACTCCAGATTGGCTTGGCAAGCCGTTTGTGGCCCGCCAATGATAAGGTTGGCATAGTTTTGCCGTGATGCCGTTCAGCATGCCGAACGGGCTCATCTCCGGCCCCCGAACAGGCTTTGCGCCGCGTTGGCGATGGCCGCCGCGTCGATGCCGAAATGTCGGTAGAGATCGGTCACCGTGCCGGTCTGGCCGAAGTGCTCGACCCCCAGCGTAATGGCGCGGTGACCCCGCACGCTGCCCAGCCAGCCCAGCGTCGCCGGATGCCCGTCGATGGCGGTGACCAAAGCTGCGGCATCCGGCGCATCGGCCAGCAACGTCTCGATGTGGCAGGTGGCGTCGCGGTCGCCATGCAGGCGCGCCCGCTGCGCGCCATGCCAGCCGGCATTGAGCCGATCGGCCGAGGTGACGGCCAGCACCGCGACGTTGCGGCGCTCGCCGCCGATCATGCCGGCCGCGGTGATCGCTTCGCTGGCCAGCACGCCCTGGTAGGCGATGACCGCCTCGCAGTTCGGCGTCGGCGGCACCAGCCAGTAGGCGCCGCGAATGATGTCGCTGGCGAGCTGAGGCGTCACCTCGCGCGGCGGCTGTTCGATGGCGCGGGTGGAGAGGCGCAAGTAGACCGAGCCACCCGAGACGTCGCGCGGCCAGTCGGCGAGATCGGCCCGGTCGCTGCCGTCGCGCTGCATATAGTCAAAGCCCCAGTCGATGATCACCGAGAGCTCGTCGGCAAAGGCCGGCTCGAATGACGCGAGCCCATCCTGCGCCATGCCGATCAGGGGCGTGCCGACCGACTGGTGCGCGCCGCCTTCGCCGGCCAGCGATACACCGGAGGGCGTCGCCACCAGCAGGAACCGCGCGTCCTGGTAGCAGGCATAGTTCAGCGCATCGAGGCCGCGCGCAATGAACGGGTCGTAGAGCGTGCCGATCGGCAGCAGCCGCTCGCCGAACAGTGAGTGGCTGAGGCCCGCAGCGCCGAGCAGCAGGAATAGGTTCATTTCGGCGATGCCCAGCTCGATATGCTGGCCGTCGGGCGTGAACTGCCATTTCTGCGCGCTCGGGATGCGCTCCTTCTGGAAGATGTCGGCCATCTCGCGGTTGGCGAACAGGTGCCGCCGGTTCACCCAGGTGCCGAGATTGGTCGAGACGGTGACGTCGGGCGAGGTGGTGACGATGCGGCGCGCCAGCTCGCTGTCGGTCTTGGCGATGGCGTCGAGGATCTTGCCGAACGCCGTCTGTGTGGAAGTGGCGCCGGGACCGACGAACTGCGGTCCCAGCGCCGGGACGGCTGGGGAGGAAAGCCGTCGAGACTTGGTGGTGTTGACGGGGACGTTATCGAGAAAGGTCTGCAGCTGGCGCTCGGACGGCTTCAGCCCCTCGAAGCGGTCCCACTCGTGGCCATCGCGAACCCGCATCGAGGCCTTGAGGCTCTCGATCTGCGCACCGGTCATCTGCCCGGCATGGTTGTCCTTGTGGCCGGCCAGCGGCGTGCCCCAGCCCTTGACGGTATAGGCAATGAACACCGTTGGCGTGTCGGTGGTCTGGCCCTCGAACTGCTCAAGCAGGCTTTCGATACAATGGCCGCCGAGATTGGCCATCAGGTCGGCCAGCTCGGCATCGGTACGGCGCTCCAGCAGCGCGCTCACCTCGCCCTGGTCGCCGATCTCGTCGCTGAGCCGCTCGCGCCAGGCGGCGCCACCGCGGAACATCAGCGCCGAATAGAGCGCGTTGGGGCAGGCGTCGATCCAGTCGCGCAGCCGCTCGCCGCCGGGCTCGGCGAAGGCGCGGCGTTGCTTGGCGCCATATTTGAGCGTCACGACCTTCCACTCGAAGGCGCGGAAGATCGCTTCGATCCGGTCGTAGAGCCCCTCGCGCACCACGCCGTCGAGGCTTTGGCGATTGTAGTCGATAATCCACCAGGTGTTGCGGAGGCTGTGCTTCCAGCCCTCGAGCAGGCACTCGTAGACATTGCCCTCATCGAGCTCGGCATCGCCGACCAGGGCGATCATCCGGCCCTCGGCGCGCTTTTTCGCCCATGGCTTGGCCCGCACATAGTCCTGGATCATCGAGGCGAAGGCAGTGAATGCGACACCGAGCCCGACCGAGCCGGTGGAGATATCAACGTCGTCGGTATCCTTGGTGCGCGATGGATAGGATTGCGCCCCACCATAGCCGCGGAACGCCTTGAGCTTGTCGAGGCCCTGCTTGCCGAACAGATACTGGATGGCGTGGAACACCGGCGCGGCGTGCGGCTTCACCGCCACGCGATCCTCGGGTTTGAGAATGCCGAAATACAGCGCCGACAGGATCGCCGTCATCGAGGCGGAGGAGGCCTGGTGGCCACCCACCTTCACCCCGTCCGGGTTGGGGCGGAGATGGTTGGCATGGTGGATCATCCAGTTGGATAACCACAAGGCCTTGCCAGCCAGCGCCTCAATCAGGGCGATACGCTCCGTCGACATGTTCCCTCCCAAATGTCTGACATTAACGGTGCACTAGCCGGTTGGGTGTTTCCTGCCTATTGTGACTGCCCTGTCATCCCATTGCGCAGGATTTGCCACGAAATGCCGCCCAAGCCGGTGAATTCCGCCAAAACCGAGCTGACCGGAATCGACCGACGCATCCTCAGGGCGCTGCAGGAAGATGGCCGCATGACCATCCAGGCGATCGCCGACCGCGTCGGGCTCTCGGCCTCGCCATGCCTCCGCCGCATCCGCCAGATGGAGGAGGCGGGGATCATCGCCGCCTATAGCGCGGTGGTCGACCAGAAGGCGGTCGGCCTGCCGGTCTCGGTGTTCATCTCGATCAAGCTGGAGCGGCAACGGGCCGAGGAGCTCGATCGCTTCGGCGCCGCCATTGCCGGCTGGCCCGAGGTGATGGAGTGCTACCTGATGACCGGCCAGTTCGATTTCCTGCTGCGTGTCGTCTGCGCCGACCTCGCCGCCTATGAAGCGTTCCTGCGCGAGAAGTTGACCCAGGTCGCCGGGGTCAGCTCGATCGAATCGAGCTTCTCGCTCGGCCAGGTGAAATACTCCCGCGTGCTGCCCATCTGACGCAGTTACGGCGGCGCCAAACGTCGCTAAAAGCGAGCCGATCGTTTTCTTCGGGTGAGTCATGCAGGCCGACAGCATCGTTCTTGGCGCGGGTATGGTGGGCGTCAGCATCGCGGTGCACCTGCAGATGCGGGGCAGGGCGACCGTGCTGGTCGACCGGCGCGGCGCCGGCGAGGAAACCTCCTACGGCAATGCCGGCCTGATCCAGCGCGAAGCAGTGATGCCGCACGCCTTTCCGCAAGGCCTGGACGAACTGTTCCGCTACGGGCTGAACAACCGCACCGACATGCACTACCACCTCAGCGCGCTGCCGCGCATCGCGCCGTTCCTCGCGCGCTACTGGTGGAACTCGCGGCCGGAGCAGTACCGCCGCATCGTCGAGACCTATGCGCCGCTGATCGCCCAGTCGATCAACGAGCACGCGCCGCTGATCGAGCGGGCAGGGGCGAGCCACCTCATTGAAAAGAAGGGCTGGTACCTGCTCTATCGCGACAAGGCCAAGCAGGACGAAGGCTACCTCAAGGCCGAGGGGCTACGCCGCGATTTCGGTATCGGCAGCGCCGAGCTCAGTAGCGACGAGATGCACCGGGTCGAACCCGGCCTCGGCATCCCGCTCGAGGGGGCGCTGCACTGGACCGACCCATGGAGCATCCGCGATCCCGGCGGGCTGGTGGTGAAATATCGCGAGCTGTTCGAGCAGCTGGGCGGTGTGGTAGTCACTGGCGATGCGCTGAAGCTGCAGCAGGGCACCAGCGGCTGGCGCCTGCCGGTGGCGGACGGCGTGCTCGAGGCCCGCGACGCGGTGATCGCGCTGGGGCCCTGGGCCGGTGATCTCACCAGCCGGCTCGGCTATCGCCTGCCGCTGGGGGTGAAGCGTGGTTATCACATGCATTTTGGCCAGCCCGCGGCGCAGCCGCTGAGCAACTGGATCCTCGATACCAGCTACGGCTATCTGCTGACCCCGATGGCGCGTGGCATTCGCCTCACCAGCGGCGCCGAGTTCGCGCTGCGCGATGCCCCCTCGACCCCGGTGCAGGTCGATCGCGACGAACCCTATGCCCGCGAACTGTTCCCGGGCCTCGGCCAGCGGCTCGAAGCCCAGCCCTGGCGCGGCGCGCGGCCGGCGACGCCTGATATGATGCCGATCATTGGCCCGGCGCCCAGTCACCAGGGGCTGTGGTTCGCCTTCGGCCACGCCCACCACGGCATCACGCTGGGTCCGGTCACCGGTCGGCTGATTGCCGAGATGATCACCGGCGAGGCGCCGTTCGTCGACCCCACCGCCTTCTCGGCCAAGCGCTTCCTCTAGGCGGCCTGCGCCGTCGGCTGTTCGTGGGCCGGTTCTTCGGCAAAGATCACAACGCGGTTCCGTCCCAAAGCCTTGGCCCGATAGAGAGCCGCATCGGCAAGGTTGAACGCATCCGCAGCGCAGGCACCTGGACCGTAGGGCGCGACGCCGAAGCTGGCGCTGGGCCTGTGGCTCGGCCCGAGGGCTGGATGCACGACGTCGTTGAAACGCGTCCGGATCATCTCCGCCACTTCCTGCGCTTCGGCGACGCTCTTGTGCGGCAGCAGCAGCGCAAACTCCTCGCCGCCGATGCGGGCAGCGCGCGTGCCGGTGCGGCGGAGCAGATCGGCGAAGGCGCAGATCACATCGTCGCCGACCCGGTGCCCGTAGAGGTCGTTGATCAGCTTGAAGTGATCGAGATCGCAGAAGATCACCGCGCCGCCCTGCGGCTCGATGACGGCCGCGGCCTCGTCGATGGCGCGCCGGTTGAGCAGGCCGGTGAGCCCATCATGCTCCGAGCGGGTGCGATAGGTGCCGATCACCCCGCTGATCAGCTTGGCCAGCAGCAGGAACACCGCCGGCGGCGTCAGCAGCGCCGAGAAAGTCAGGAGCGTGCGCTCCACTCCGGAGGTGCGCGCGGTCAGATACTCGGTAGATGCGTCGAACATCACGACGAGAAGCGGGATGCGGACAACGAAGATCAGCGCCACGGCGACCAGGTTGAGCATCAACAGGATATCGAGCACGCCGCGATTGTTGGCGCGATAAAGCCGGATGACGCTGTCGCCGAGCGCGAGCGCCGCGGCCAGCTGAAACGGCGCCGTCTGCACGATGAATGGTGCGTCGAATGCCAGCAAAACCAGCGATGCAACAACCAGCCCGCCGACCGTTGCCAGCAGCCGCCAATGCTGGTGCTGCTGCCCGCTGACAATGCGCACCGCCTGGCCAAAGCAGAGATAGGCCGCCGGCACGAGGATCGAGGCGAGCAGGAGTTCGACCGCCGTACCGCGGGTGAAGACCATCGTCAGCGTCTGCAGCGTGCCGCAAGCCAGGGCGGTGACGAGCCACGCGAGCGCCGACTGGCGGCGCAGCCCGATCAGGATGGCGAGGCAAAGCACGGTGAGCGCGGCAAAGATCGAGACGGTCACCAGGTCCAGACCAACCATCGTCCCCATCTCACGCCGCCCGTCCCGTTGCGTCCTGAGCATTACTAAAACGGGCCGGTTAACGGGGGACTTCACCGCGTGAGCACCCGATCCGGATCGTTAAGGCACCGTTGCGGGCCCTTGCAGCTGCCGCATTTTGCCGCTGGGGCAGGGGTTGAACTCGGCGAACGGCTCGCTACGTTCTCAGGGCGGTACCGGGCCCCTCTGACGGCAGCACTTCTACGCTCCGTGATGTCGGAACTGCTCCAACGTTCACATGGAGAGGTCCGGCATGGATATGCTGCTCAGCGCCCTTATGGGCGATTTCCTTGGTACTCCCGTCTATTTCTGGGTGGCGTTCCTCGCCATCGTCATTGGCCTGTTGGTCTTCGACCTGGGCATTCTCAACCGCAACGCGCACGAGATTTCTGCCCGCGAGAGCCTGACGCTCTATGCCGGCTACGTGTTCGTCGCGGTGCTGTTCGGCATCTGGGTGTGGTTCAGCCGCGGCGCGGAAGCCGGGCTCGAATTCTACACCGGCTACCTGATCGAGCAGAGCCTCGCGATGGACAACATGTTCGTCATCGCGACCATCTTCGGCTTCCTCGCCATCCCCCGCCTCTACCAGCACCGCGTGCTGTTCTGGGGCATTCTAGGCGTGATCGTTTTCCGGGCGCTGCTGATCGGCCTCGGCGCGGCTCTGGTGCACTCGTTCAGCTGGGTGCTGGTGCTGTTCGGCGCCTTCCTGATCTTCACCGGCGTGCGGCTGTTCTCGCATCAGGACAAGGAACCGGACATCGAGGCCAACCCGATCCTCAAATTCCTGCGCAGGCATTTCCGCATTTCGCAGCACCTCGACGGCAAGAACTTCCTGACCAGGCTGCCGGATACGAAGACCGGGAAGCTCGTGACCTTCCTCACCCCGCTCGGCGTGGCGCTGATCATGGTCGAGACCGTCGACCTGATCTTTGCCGTCGACTCGGTGCCGGCGGTGTTCGCCGTCACGCAGGACACCTTCATCGTCTACACCTCCAACATCTTCGCCATCCTGGGGCTTCGTGCGCTCTACTTCGCGCTCGCCGCGGCGATGAACCGCTTCCGTTACCTGCAGGTCTCGCTGGCGATCGTCCTGGTGCTGATCGGTATCAAGGTGGCGCTGGTGCCGTTCGACGTGAAGATCGACACCTTCCTGTCGCTCGCGGTCACCCTCGGCGTGCTGGCCGGCGGCGTGCTGTACTCGCTGTGGAAGACCCGCAACGAGCAGAGCGTTTCGGCGGACGCACAGCCGGAGCAGGGCAGGCTCGAGCCGTAAGGGGAAGCCGCCCACGAGCCTGGCAGTCGGGCTTCCCTCTCCCGCTTGCGGGGGAGGGACGCCGACTACGAGCCGCCCTAAGGCCGCACCGTCACCACATCAAGCGTTCCCTCGGGCAGCGGCTTCAGCAGCTCCTCCTCGGGCTTGGTGAGAAACAGCCAGTGCGCCCAATCTTCCGGCAGGATTACGCAGACCTGCCGGTCGTGATAGGGCGCGATATCCGGCCCGGGTTCGGTGGTGAGCATGGTGAAGCTCAGCGCGCCATCCGCGTCTTCACTCCAGAGGCCCGCAATCGCCATGATCGGCGAGCCCTGCACGCTGAAGCGGTGCTTGGTTTTGGGCGATTTCGTGCCGGTGAACTCGAAGAAGCCCGAGAGGATGACGAGGCAGCGCTTCGATTTGTCGAAGTGCCGCCCGTCGGATTTGAAGTTGAACACCGGCGGCGCCTTGGGCCGCGGCGGTGGCCAGCCGAAGCGCATCGAGACCACCTCGACGCCGTTGCCGGCCGCCCTGATCACCGGCCCCATGTCGCCGATGCGGATATCGTCGGCCTCAAGTAGCTCGGCCGGAGCATCGCTGCTGTCGAGCTCGAGCCCCTTGATCGCCTCAAGGTACTGCTGGTGGGTGACGTGCTGTTCGTAATCGTTACACATCGGGCCCTCCGCGCCTCGGGATCGGTCAGCGCCAACCGAGCGCCGGCGCGACGTGGGTGAGCACCGCCTCAATCACATGCGCATTGTAGGCGACGCCGAGCTGGTTGGGCACCGTCAGCAGCAGCGTATCGGCGCTCTTGATCGCCTCGTCCTCGGCCAGTTCCTTGACCAGCTGATCCGGCTCCGCCGCGTAGCTGCGGCCGAACACAGCTTGTTTGCCCGGCTCGATATAGCCGAAGTGATCCTGGCTGCGGGCGTCACCGCCGAAATAGGCGCGATCCATATCGGTGACCAGCGGGAAGATGCTGCGGCTGACCGAGACGCGCGGCGTCCGCGTGTGACCTGCTTCCGCCCAGGCGGCTAGGAACGCCGCGATCTGCTCGGCCTGCTGGATGTGGAAGGGCTTGTCGGATTCCGCCATCACCAGGGTCGAGCTCTGGAGGTTCATTCCCATCTTGCCGGTCCACTGCGCCGTTGGCGTCGTCGCGGCGCCCCACCAGATCCGGTCCCTGAGCCCCGGCGAATGCGGCTCGAGCCGCAAGAGCCCGGGCGGATTGGGGAACATCGGGCGCGGATTGGGCTGGGCAAAGCCCTCGCCGCCGAGCACGTCGAGGAACACTTCGGCATGGCCGCGCGCCATGTCGGCATCGGTCTGGCCCTCGGCCGGCACATAGCCGAAATGCCGATAGCCATCGATCACCTGTTCGGGCGAACCGCGGCTGATGCCGAGCTGCAGCCGGCCGCCGGCAATCAGGTCGGCGGCGCCGGCATCCTCGGCCATATAGAGCGGGTTCTCGTAGCGCATATCGATGACGGCGGTCCCGAGCTCGATCCGGCTGGTCCTGGCGCCAGCAGCAGCCAGCAGCGGGAACGGCGAGGCGAGCTGGCGCGCGAAGTGGTGGACGCGGAAATAGGCGCCGTCCGCGCCCAGTTCCTCGGCCGCCACGGCCAGATCGATCGATTGCAGCAGCGCATCGGCTGCCGAACGGGTCTGCGATTGCGACGAGGGCGTCCAGTGCCCGAACGAGAGGAAACCGATCTTCTTCATGGTATTGGCCTTAGCGTTGCCGGACCTCCTAGATGTCACGGCAAGGGAGTGGGATCAACGTCGACGGCGTCTGTCACGCGCCGGTCATCGGGGGCGGCTAGGAGGCCCGCCATCAACCATGGGGCCACTGCCGTGACACTGAAATTCATCGTGATGAGCGACCTGCATCTGGTGGCGGAGGGCGAGCTGTCGATGACGCTCGATACCGCCGCCCGGCTGGAGATCGCGGTCGACACCATCAATGCCCGCTATGCCGATGCCGATTTCTGCATCCTCGCCGGCGACCTCGCCGATCTCGGCCAGGCCGCGGCCTATCGCCGGTTGCAGGCGATCCTCGCGAGGCTCACCATTCCGGTGCACATCACGCTCGGCAACCACGACGACCGCCCGACTTTCCTCGCCGTGTTCGGCAACGATTTCGCCGGTGAGACCGGCCATGTCGACAAGGTGCTCGATGTGAAGGGCTACCGGATCGTGCTGCTCGATTCGTCCGAGCCGGGCCGCGTCGATGGCGTGCTCGAGGCGCAGCAGATCGATTGGCTGAAGGCCCGCCTGGCGGAAGCCGCCGATAAGCCGGTGATCGTCATCCTCCACCACAACGCCAACGCGCTGCACATCGAATCCGACACCATCCGCATCCTCGAGGATGGCCCGTTCCTCGAGGCGCTGGCGACGCACAATGACATCCGCCAGGTGATCGCCGGCCACGTGCATGTCACCTCGACCGCCACCTACCGCGGCATCCCGTTCACGACGCTGGCCGGTGGCCACTATTCGGTGAGCTTCAATGTCGATCAGCCCGGCAAGCCGATCCGCCGCCTCACCGGCCCCGGCCAGATGGCGGTGGTGATCGGCACCGATGACCGCACCACCGTGCTGTTCGAAGACTTCGTCGACGGCAACGAGGAAATCGTGCTGGCGGCTGCCGCCGAGTGATACTGCGCGGGGCGGTTCGCACCGCCCCGCCGCCGGCCCGTCAGGCGTTGCCGGGGCCGGTGATGTTGACCAGCCAGGAAATGCCGAACTTGTCGGAGAGCATGCCAAAACTGTCGCCCCACGGCGCCTTCTCGAGCGGCATCATCACGTTACCGCCGGCCAGGAGTTTCTCCCAGTAACCGCGCAGCTCCGCATCATTGTCGCCGCTGAGCGACACGCTGATGTTGTTGCCTGGGGTGTGCGGCATGCCGGGCGGGGTGTCGGCTGCCATCAGCCAGTAGCCGCTCGAGGAGATCAACTGGCCGTGCATGATCTTGTCCTTGTCGGCCGGATCATGCGGCATGCCGCCTTCGGCATAGGTGCTGATGGTCAGCTCGCCGCCGAACACCGTCTGGTAGAACTCGATCGCCGCTCGGGCGTTGCCGTCGAAGTTGAGATAGGGGTTGAGGCGCGTCGGCATGGTGTCCTCCCGTGCTGCCTCTGCCGACGCTAGTCGGCGGCCGTGACGAGAACAAGACGCGCGGGCTTGCGAGCGCTTAGGCCGTCCGCTCTACTTGCCGGCTGAGGAGGCGGGGATGGAACTGCAGTTCAGGGCGACGGTGATCTATTGGCGCGGGCCCGCGCCGTTCTTTTATGCCCGCATCCCCACCGAGATCGGCGCCGAGATCGGTAAGGTGAAGAAGGCCGCGAGCTATGGCTGGGGCGTCATCCCGGTGGAGGCGACCATTAACGGCATCACTTTCACCACTTCGCTGTTCCCCAAGGACGACACCTACCTGCTGCCGCTGAAGCAGGTGGTGCGCAACAGACTGGGCGTCACCGCCGACGACCAGGTCGATGTCGAAATGACCATCGGCGGCGGCTACGTGCCGCTGCAGTTCCGGGATTAGAGCTCGCTACGAGGCTGCACTGGCATCGTGGTTGACTTCGATCCTTGCCCCACCCACCGGCTGTCATCCCAGCGAAAGCTGGGACCCAGCTCTCCTCTGGCGCGGGCTGTGAAATGGGTCCCAGCTTTCGCTGGGATGACATCGTGGGTGGTTCGGCCCCCGGTGAAAAGCGATCGATCAGGACGCCTCGCCACCAGCCTCACGCCGCCACCGGCAGCGTAAGCGCCCGGATCTCCTTGGCGACCCGCGCCTGCAGCGCCCACAGGTTCCGGTCGCGGATGCCGTGCGCCTCGAGCTGCGCCACCGTGTTGTAGAGGTACTGCGCACCAGATCCCCAGTGCCCGGCGGCGCGCGCCAGGGTGCGCGCCACGACGCGCTGCGGCAGCCGGCCGGCATAGTTGGCGCCCTCAGGCGAAGCAACGAAGGCCAGCGCATGGAGTGGCCCGTTCGGTGTCGCGAGCCGCATCCAGCGCGGCACATTGGTCGGCCGCCGGCTGTCGGTCTCGCGGACCAGCAGGCGCACCAGCTGGCCATGCGGATCGGCATCGGGCAGCCGGTATGCGAGCCCGGCGCAGGAGCCGCCGCGGTCGAGCGCCATCATCAGCCCCGGCACCTCGCGAGTGCCGCGCCAGCGGGTGAGCCGCATGCAGAAGCGGCGGTGCCAGCCATGCGCCACGGCCTGGCGGGCCTCGAGATGCTCGAGCTCCGGCTTCCAGATCAGCGAGCCATAGGCGAACAGCCACAACGGGCCATCCGGACGGCTGGTCAGCAGCGCGGCGGCCGTGGCCTCGAGGTCGGCTTCGGTAGGGTCGGGCTGGCCGGGCATCGGGCCCGGATCGGGCTCGGTGCGCTCGACCCGCGCAACCAGTTCAGCAGTCAGCTCCATGGCGGAGCGGCGTAAGGACATCGTCCAACTCCAAGCAGTCGCCCCCGCTGGAGCGCTCTCAGGAAAAGTTGCAGACTTTTCCGGTTCGAGAGCGCGACGAAAAAACATTGAACGGGATATGCCGAGAGCGGCGCGGGGGATCAAGTGTACCGGTGGTACGGAACCGCCCTCGGGCGGGCGACCCGGTTTCGACACCGGCCGCAACTTGGATGCCGGCGGGGAAACGCTTACCTAAGCGCGACTGCCGGCCCACGTCGCAATGAGCGGAGAGCATAGAATGTACGCCCTGGCCATCGTTCGCTATCGACTTCCATTGGCGGAAATTGCCGAGACCCACCGGGAGGCACACCGCGAGTACCTGCGCGAGTTGAACAGGCAGGGTGTGCTGATCGCATCTGGTCCGTTCCGACCACATGTGGGCGGCGCCTTCCTGCTGCGCGTCCCCGACTCTGACCCCAACGGTGCGCTTGATCGCGTCCGGGAGGGCGATCCGTTCACCCGGCACAAGCTGGCGCAGTACGAACTGCTGCCTTGGGACGTGAAGACCGGCGTCGAGGACCTGGACCGCATCTGAAGCTCGGGAGGGGTCGAGTGTCCGAAATCTCAGCCGGAATCCTGCTGCATCGGCATGGCCCGAGCGGTCGCGAGCTGCTGCTGGTGCATCCCGGCGGCCCGTTCTGGGCCCGAAAGGATGAAGCGGCCTGGTCGATCCCGAAGGGGCTGATCGACCCCAATGAGGCACTGGAAGCGGCGGCGCGTCGGGAGTTTGCCGAGGAGGTTGGAACAGTGCCGGAGGGCGTGCTGGCGCCGCTCGGCGAGTTCAAGCTGTCGAGCGGCAAGCAGCTGGTGGTGTTTGCGCTGGAGGGAGATTTTGACCCCAAGACTCTGATCTCGAACAGTTTCGAGATGGAGTGGCCGCCGCGCTCCGGACAGCGGCAGAGCTTTCCTGAAGTCGACCGGGCAGGGTGGTTCAGCCTCGACGCGGCGCGGACCAAACTGCATCTCGGCCAGCGCGCGTTGGTCGATGCGTTGCTGGCACATACCGGGCCGTAGACTTCTGGCGCAAGTGATGGCAGGGAGGCCAAAAGGGGAAGGCCTATGCGCATCGCGGTGACCGGCACGCACGGTAGTGGCAAGACCACGCTCGTCGAGGATTTCGTTGCAGCGACGCCGGGTTACGAGGCGGTGCCGGAGCCTTACTGGCTGCTGGTGCAACAGGGCGTGGTGTTCGCCGATGGGCCATCGGTCGCCGATCTCGAGGAACAGCTGAAGCAGAGCTGCGCGCTGCTGCTTGCGACCAGCGAGGCGAACGTGATCTTCGACCGCTGCCCGCTCGATTTCCTTGGCTATCTCGAGGTGCTGAGCGCTGCCGAAGGTTTTGAGTGGAGCCCCGACGGCAAGCTGCTGAAGCGCATCGAGGATGCGCTGGCGACGCTCAATCTCGTCGCCTTCGTGCCGCTGAAAAGCCCGGACGAGATCGCGGTAGCGATCGAGTATCCCAAGCTCAGGAAACGGGTGGATGCGCGGCTCAAAACCATGCTGCGCGAGGACGATCTCGGGCTGCTGGCCGATGGACCGCGCGTCGTCGAGGTGACCGGGACGCGCGAGCAAAGGGTGCAGCAGCTGACCGGGGAGCTGGCTGGCTGAGCTGTTGCGCCTAGTCGTAAGCCTTCTCGTACTTCTCCAGCGCACGAATGGCCTTGGCGTTGCCGCCGGCGGCACGGTCGCGGATATAGGTCAGGGCCGCCTTGAGGGTGAAGGCGTCGCCGGACTCGCGGGCGAGCACCAGGGCCTTGAAGTAATCGACCTTGAGGCAGCTGACGCCCATGATCATGCCGTGCATGTAGAGGTGCGATGCATCGGTCTGGCCGACCGCCGAGGCATCCTGGCGCGCCACGATCTCGGCGCAGATCGCCTTGATCTCGTCCTTGCTCGAGGCGGTGCTCACCTTGGTGTAGAGCGAGCTCTTGGGCAGCAGTTGCGCGCCGCCCTTGGCGGCGACTTCGGTGGCAATGCCCGCGCTCGTCGCGAAGAGCAGGGCAGCGAGAACTACGGACAGGCGTGAATTACGTCGCATGGTGGATGCTCCGGTGCTCGGGGTTACTTCAGGCGCTTGCTTAGCGCTTCGATGCTGGTGCGGCGCTTCGTCAGCGAGAATGGCGGCTTGGCGCGCTTCGCGAGCCCGAACACATCGCCTGCGGCGCGCTCCACCACGACGCTTTCGAAGATCTTCAGCGGCTGGCATTCCCAGCCCGCGCCGCTATGGCCGGTGACCGGGTTGTAGCTGTTGGGCGTGTAGCCGAAGCAGATATTGCCGCGCTCGGTCTTCCAGCGGCCGGGCAGCACCACCTTGTTGCCGGGGTACCAGAGCCAGGTGCCGCCTTGCTTGTCGTAATATTCGACCTGCGTGCCGTGGCCGGGGCTGTAGGTCATAATGGTCTGGTTGGCGAGCTTGGGCGCCGCGAGCGCCACGCCAATTCCGGCGAGGACGATGAGGGTAGCAAGGATCAATCGCATGGCGGGCTTCCTCATTGACCGCAGAAGTCGTCTTCGACGCGGCAGGGCCCGGTGCCGAGCGCGTCGCACGCCTTGAGCGCGGCGGCATGGGCCCGCGGCTTGCTCCCCGCCTTGCCGACACCCCATTTGCTGCCGGTGGTCGCAATGGCGAGGCACCCACCGGCGCCAGAGGCGACGACCTTGCAGTTCTGGTATTGCTTGCGGCAGGCCTCGAGCGTGATGTCGCTGGCCCACGAGATCGAGCGGAAGCGCTGCACAAACGGCTTGCCGCCCGGCGCCGCCTGCGCCACGGCCCAATCGGCCATGGCCGGAACCGGCGCCAGCAGCGACAGGCTGCAGGCAACCGCCAGTATCAAATGCTTCACATTATCCCCCAAAGCGTAAGTATGACTTACATACGAAGTATCGCTAAGGCGTAAGACTTCGCGCCACCAGTGCAGCCTGCGGATAGGGTAAATTCCGGCGCGGAATATCGATCAGGCACCGGCCGAGGGTGCCATCTACTCCAAGCCCAGATCTTGATCTGCAGCGCTCAGGCACCGACCCACCCCCAACCACGGAGCCTTCGCCCATACGCGCTAAGGTTAGACGATTTCCACTGCTCGGATGCGGCGCCGATCGGCGAACTTACCACCCGGCAGAGCCCCAAACTCGGTGTCATCCCTGCGAAAGCAGGGACCCAACTCACAGCCCGCGCAGGTGGATGGATGGCGGACGAGGGCAAAAGCCCTCGCCGCGAGGTCCCGGCTTTCGCAGGGATGACAGCCGGTGGGGTGGGCGCGATCGTAACTTAGTGCCCATAGGCCTTCGCCGGAGCGACCCCGTGGGTGATGTAACCTCGGGTGCCCGACTTGCTCTTTCCCAGGAGTGCCCCTGACCTAATCCTCGCTGCGCCCGCCACCCTCGCGGTTGCGCTCATAGTGGTGCTGCAGCGGGAAGGGCGGCAGCCAGGCCTCGCGCCGTATGGTCCAGAGCTCATAGCTCGGCCGCGCCTGGTCCGGCGCATCGAACGCTCCGACATGCACCTCGACCTCGTCATCACTCACCGAAAACACCGACGAGCCGCAGCGCGGACAGAAATGCCGCCCGGCATACTCATTCGTGGTGCCTTCGATGCTCACGGCGTCGGCGGGAAAGATCGCAAGCACAGCGAACAGTGAGCCCGAGTGTTTGCGGCAATCGAGGCAGTGGCAGATCCCGGTGCGATACGGGTCGCCCGAGGTGGTGAGGCGGACATCGCCGCAGAGGCAGGAGGCAGCGGGCATTGCGGGGCTCCGGTGGGTAGCAGCGCTCGGCGGCACGGCGACCTATCGTTAGAGCCAAACGCCCCTCGCGGCGAGCCCGGCCAGCATCCGGCGGTCTAACGCACCGGCGACATTGATCGCGTCGATGACGTCGGCCGGGTCGGGCTAGTGCAACGCGGGTGGAGAACGCCGAAGCTCCTCGAACCATCCTCCGCCCGCACTCAGTCGCGCGGGCGTCAGCGGGACGCGATCGACATGGCGTCGCGAATCTTGCCCTTCGGCGCCCATTTGATCCAGACCCTCTCGCCGACCTTCAGCTTGGAGAAGTCGCACCTGGGTCCGAACTGATAGACGTTCCTGCTGCTGAGCGTGACGAGGCACGCCTTGGCGTCGATCAGCTTGATGGTGCCGCGGGCGGTCCTGAAATGCATCGGGGCCGGGACCACTGGCGCGTGTGCGGCGGGGGCGACGGGTGCGACCATGGTGCCGCCGCCACCATAGCCGGCAGCCATTGCGCCGGACGAGGCGCCGAGGGCAGCAACGAGCAGAAGCGGGAGGACAAGTTTGCGCATGACAACTCCAATCGGGTTACGGCCCGGCCGACCAATCGTCGACCTTTCACGGCCGAAAGGATCGTAGGTTCGCGCGCTTACACTGCCCTGTCCGCCGCCTTACATCCGCGCAAGGTTGGCGACGCGGCCCCGCCATTTGGCCGACGCGGCGATCGCGGGCGGCACGCAGTACGCGGTCCTGGCGTCAGAGCCGGATCCCCTTCTCGGCGAGCCCGGCCAGCATCCGGCCGTTGAAGGCCCGGGCGATTTCCGGCTGGCGGACCGGACTGGTGCGGAGCGAGCCGCTCACCACCACCGATCCGGCATTGATCTCGTCGATCCCGAGGTCATGCATATCGCTGGTAATGGCTTTGGCGAACTTCGGGTCAGCCCTGAGCTCGGTGGCCGCCGTCCGCATCTCGTCGATTACGGCCAGCGGATCGGTGCCGCTCGGCACGGTGAAGCGCGGGCGGAGCACGCCAAAATTCCGCGAACTGTTCTTCAGCGCCTTGACGGTCGAGAAGGGAATCGAGTGCAGCGCCCCATCGCTGTCGCGCAGCCGCATGCTGCGCAGCGACAGGCTCTCGACCACCCCGGTGCGATCGCCGGTGCTGATGGTGTCGCCGACGGCAATGGTGTCCTCGGCGAGGATGAAGAAGCCGGTGATCACATCCTGCACCAGCTGCTGCGAGCCAAAGCTCAGGGCGAGACCGAACACCCCGGCGCCGGCGATCAGCGGCGTCACGTCGACCCCGATATTGGCCAGCACCGCAATGCCGCCCAGCACCACCAGGAGGATCAGCACGCCATTGCGCATCAGCGGCAACAGCGTCTGCAGCCGGCTCGAGCGCTGCGCTCCCGGGCGCGTGCCCTTGTCGGGCGCCAGGGTCGTGGCGATCCAGGCATCGAGCGTCACCCAGATCAGCCAGGCCACCGCGACAACCGTCGCCGCGGCCAGCAACGGTCCGACGATGACGCGGCCATCGGTGGTCAGCCAGCCCCAGATATTGAAGCCCCAGACGCCGGCAATGGTGATGGCCATGGCGAAAAGCGTCAGCGCGTCGGCGGCCACCCGCAACAGTTTCAGAATCTTGCCGGCCACGATCTGGCGCAAGGTATGCCTTTGATAGCGATAGCGCGGCGGCGTTGAGGTGGTGAGCCGGTGCAGCCCGGCGATGGTCACCATGCCGACCAGCACCACGGCGAACGACCACAGCATCTGGCTCAGTACATCATTGTCGCGCTGCCCCGCCAGGAGGCTGAAAATGCTGAGGATCAGAAAGCCATAGGCGATGAGGTGCCAGTGTCGCGCCAGGCGCCGGGTGGCGTTGCGGAGCGGGTTGTCGGAGTCCGGGGCACGGGCGGCGGCGCCGAAGATCAGCCGGCCTAGAGCAATTCGGTGGCGCGAGATGAACCCCAGCATGGTGAGCGCCGCAATGCAGTTGAGGATCAGCCCGGCAAAGTCGGCCGCCGACCAGCCGAGCACCTGCCGCAGCGACGGGTCGGCGCTGAGCGCCGCAAAAGTCGCAAAGCTCGCGACCGCCAACCACCACGGGTAGAACCGGCGCTGGCCATAGCGGATCAGCCGCACGCTGCGCACGCTGCCGAAACCCGAAAGCGCCGAGGTCGCAAGATCCGCCGTCAGCATGGCGAGGAGGATGCCGACCGCGAGGCTGGTGAAACTGGTGCTCGCCACCTTCGGCACCGGCAAGAAGCTCACCAGCACCGCAACCACGAACAGCGCCGCCGCCGCCAGCACCACCTTCAGCATCAACCCCATCGCCAGCTTCCGCTTCCGCACCGGCTTCGTCGGCGACACCAACCCGCGCCCAACCCGGCGCAGTCCAATGCCGATGCCGGCCACGATCGCCAGGCCGGGCAGGGCCCAGAGCAGGAACTGCAGCAATTGCCCGCTACTGACCCCACTCTGCACCCGGCTCCCGATCTGCGTCCCGGCCTGCGCCAGCTTCCGGTCGATCGGCACGCCGAAGGTCGCGGTGGGCAGCGAGGTGACGAGCTCGTCGGACCAGCGGTACAGGGTTCCGACTAGGCCGGTGCTACCGCCGCTGTCGGTCTCCTCGGCGCCGGCTGCTGGCGTCGCTGGGTCGGTAGGAGCGGACCGCAGATGCTCGAGTAACTGCTCCCGCAGCACCGGATCCTCCAGCACGACGATGAGCCGATCGACCGCGTCTGAGGATGTTGGCGGAGCCGGTTTGGCCTGCTGGGCATAGGCACTGCCGATCGACAGCATGACAAAGAGAACGGCAATCAGCTGCTTCACGGGTGGGTCTCGCTTGGTCCGGATCCACGCAGATCCTTGGAATCGAAAGGCAATGTGCTTTGCGATTAGACAAACAAGTTGGCGGCATCGTGCCGCTCAAGCGACCCGATGAGATCGCGGTGGCCGTCGAGCATCCAAAGCTCCGCGCCCGGTGCTGGTTAGGGGAGGGTGTGCCCGGCGGCGCGGAACAGGCGGTACCATTCTTCGCGCGTGAGAGTGATGTCCGAGCCGGCGGCGCTCTCGCGGACGCGCCCGGGCTTGGTGGTGCCGAGGACGACTTGCAGGTTGGCCGGGTGCCGGGTGATCCAGGCGATGGCGATGCCCATGGGGGTGATGGCGTATTTCCTGGCCAGCTCATCCATCACGTCGTTGAGCTCGGCATAGTGCTCGCGGTCGCCGATGAACACGCCCTCGAAGAAGCCTTTCTGCACCGGCGACCAGGCCTGGAGCGTCATGCCCTTGAGGCGCGAATAGTCGAGCAGCCCGATATCGCGGGAGACCGACTGCTCGAGCCCACCCATGTTGGCGGCGACGCCTTGGGCGAAGAGGTTGGCGTGGGCGATCGAGAGCTGCAGCTGGTTGAACAGCAGCGGCTGCTTTACCGCCGACTTCAGCAGCTCGATCTGGCCCGGCGTGTGGTTCGACACGCCGAAATGGCGAACTTTGCCGCTGGCGTGGAGCGTGTCGAAGGCCTTCGCCACATCGTCGGGTTCGACCAGCGTGTCGGGGCGGTGCAGCAGCAGCACGTCGAGATAGTCGGTACGGAGCGCCTTCAGCGAGCCATCAACCGATTGCAGGATGTGCTCGGAGGAAAAGTCGAAATAGCCGCGGCGAATGCCGACCTTGCTCTGGATCTGGATCTTCGCCCGGTCGGACGCCGAAAGTTTCAGGGCGTCGCCGAACCGCGCCTCGCAGACATGCGGCGCGCCGCCATAGATATCGGCGTGGTCCATCATGGTGACGCCCACGTCGACTGCTGCGTCGAACAGCGCGCGAACCTCGGCGTCGCTCATCTTGGCGATACGCATCAGGCCCAGCACAACGCTCGACACGGTGACGTCGGTATGGGGAACGGTGAAGGTCTTCATGGCGGGAGCCTGCGCTGGCGGATGGGGGGAGACGCTGTGTATCACAAGCCGGTGGGTGGCGTCGGCAATACGACGCTCGTCGTGGGTCGCGCCAGAACGGGACGAGCGATGCGTCCGGAGGCCCTGGGCCCGGAGGATGAGAACGAAGCGAAGGACCGGAGAGGCGTTTGCCCTCGCGGGTAGTCCGCAGGAAAATATTAGGTTCACGTCTCGCCGGCCAATCGGGGTTTTGGGCTTCATAGCCGCGGATCCGGGGGATTCCCCAGCGCCATCCGCCCGACCCGGCGCCTTATCCCCCGGGCCAGATCCGCGGTGTGTCGCCATTCCGGACGTTTCCGAGCAGGCAGTTCCTCTCCCCGTGGGAGATGACCGCTGGACCGGGGGGATGGTCTCCCCGGCCGTGGCGACGTCTTCTGGCGCGACTGCGGCCTGACAGGGCTACGGCACAATCGGCTGCAACTTGGGTCTGGGCCGGCACGACCGCCAGCCCACCCAACCTCTACCGCAACCAACCACTCGTCCTGATCTCGCTTCGGTGCAGCGGACGAGGGGAGGATGGCACGGGGTGGAAGGGGCGGGGATAAGTTCGGTGAGGGGGCAGGGTCGGATGGGCAGCGACGGCCCCAGCCGGACCGGCAAGCCCTCCATCCTCACCAACCTCGTTAGAACCTGATCCAGTCGCCGATGCACCGTGGTCGCCACAGCGTTTCTGGAGCAGTGACACGCAACGCTCATAGGTAGTCAGGCGGCGGGGGCCGGTCTAGAAGCGAAGGCCGCCGTGCATGTGCCCTTGCTTTCGGAAGTCACGGTAGGCCTCGACAGCCGCCTCAGCAGTAGAAGAGGATCCTCCAAGTAGTCCCGCGGTCGTGAGAAGTTCGTAGCCGTCTTGGAACAGGTTCGCGAACATGCGGTTGTTCTCTGTTCGCCACAGGAATATTCCACCTGGCGCCCAATACCAGATACCGCTGTTTGTCATCTCCTGGAGTCGCAGATGCGAGAACTCAAGAGCAACTAAGTGCTCAACGTCCGCATATAGTCGGCTGGCGGCTTGGTTTGGGAGCGCAATGACGGCGGCATCTGACGTGAAGAGCGGCTCAGCAAATTCACTTTGTGGATAATACTTCCTCTCGTGCCCTTCCAGCCATTTCCATACGTCTTGCTCAAGCACCAAATTTAGAGCGAGCACGAAGTGGCGACTTGTCTTTCCGTCCTGGAGGCGGAAGTGCATTATGTCCTTTGCGCGTTCCAGGTCGCCGCGTGCTAGTGTACCAGCCAATAGCCAATAGAAGCTGATGATCGCAGGCAGTTCCCTGAGGGCTACCCAGACGACATAGCCGGACTGCGAGTCGGTGACATAGCTAAGCGACCGAATTGCTTCAGCCGCTGCTTTGAGAGCTTGCGGGGTACCCCACCGGCCACAGATAAGCATCATCCGGCGAAGCTTTTCAGTCTGTGCCGCAATCTTACCGAGGAGAGCATTGAAGGAGGGAGCAGCAGGCGTATCCGTTGGCCACTGCTCGTCGACGAATGCTCGCAGTGCGGCAACTTCCTCTGAAAGGAGTTCAGTCCACTCCAACTCGAAGGTATCATCCCGCGAGTACTTCTTTGCGAGTGCCGTCGAGACAGATACCGAACTGGGGTGCGGACGATCGTACCTCTCCAGGGACGTTGTTGCGTCAACCAACCGAGAGGAGAATGAGTCCGCGTCGGTAATCTCAACGACACGTGCGCCACGGTGCTCGATTAGGTCACGTGCTGACGTTGACGGCTCGCCACGAGACGCCCAAAAAATGGGGTATCTGCGTGTCGGAGACCGAAGTAGCGCGTTTCGCAGCGCAGCATCCCAATCGCTCGACCAACCGGCGACCACAAGCCCGAACTGGTCGAATATGGTCTGTAGGAAGCCGTCCATTTGCTCGGAGTAACTAGATAGCTCCGTCTCTGTGTTCTTGATCCGGGCGTCCAAATAGTCGCCGTGCACCTTTACGACGGTGCAGGTTGAGTGGACTAGCGGAACCGCGCCGGCTAAGGCGTCATCGCTGGAGATTATCGTCGGCTCGATACGCGCGTTGCGTAGAGCGGTCTCAATGAGGCGGTCGAAGTTGGTCGTGATGATGACCCTGACTTTGCCGCTGGCGACCAACTGTGCGACCGCATCGTGGGCCTTTGTTGGCCGACGCAACTGGTCGCCTTCCGCGGGTTCGATAAACGAAGCAATGATGCTTCTTCTCTCCGCGGCAGTGCTACCCAAGGCATCAAGGACCTCGGAATAGGAGGGTTCGGACCCGTACTTTGTCTTGTACCACTTCGCTGGATCCGAGACGTCCGATGGTGACTCCAGCGTCCCCAGGCGACGGATCAACTCCAGAGTGATCTCCCACCCCGTCGGTATGCCAGCGCTTCGCGACAAGCCTGAGCCAAGCAGGAGTGCATACGCACCCCCGCCATGATGCATCGATAGAGCCAGAGCATCCAGTGGTGGAATCTCGGGCATTCTGCGCTACCGCTGCAGTAGCTTCTACCTCAGCTACACCCAGTCGTCGTCCCGCAATCCTCACAGACCATGCAGTGGCCCGACACCTTCATCCGCATCGAGTTACAGTTGCTGCACTGGTCCCCCGTATAGCCCTGCATCAGCGCCTGGGCGCGGAGCTGCCCAGCGTCCTGCTGGGTCGGCGGGCTCGGGATCGGGTTCAACTCGGCCTCGTTGAGCACGGTCGGACTGGTCTCGATCTTCAACGCCGTTGCGGCCTTCAGCGCCGTGACGGTTGAGGTCTGCATCGAGGCGACGGGGTTATAGGCCTGGGCGGCGGTGAGGCCGCCGGAGACCAGCATCAGGTTCTGGTCCTTCACCTTTCCTCGTGTCATCCCACGAGAAACCAGGTTCTGCGCCGGGATCGGGGCAGGGCGCTGGCCTTCGCCGCTCTGCGACAGCGCCGTCGGGCTGTCGGCGTGGACATGCGCCAGATCCTCGCGGTCGAGATAGGAGACGGCAAGCTCGCGGAAGATGTAGTCGAGGATCGAGGTGGCGTTCTTGATCCGATCGTTGCCCATCACCATGCCCGCCGGTTCGAACCGGGTGAAGGTGAAGGCCTCGACATACTCGTCGAGCGGCACGCCATACTGCAGGCCGAGCGAGATCGAGATGGCGAAGTTGTTCATCATGGCGCGGAAGGCAGCGCCTTCCTTGTGCATGTCGATGAAGATTTCACCCAGCCGCCCGTCATCGAACTCGCCGGTGCGCAGATACACCTTGTGGCCGCCGATATTGGCCTTCTGGGTATAGCCCTTGCGGCGGTTCGGCAGCTTCTCACGCTCACGGCTGACGCGCTCGATGATGCGTTCGACGATCTTCTCGGTGATCTGCGGCACGCGCGCCATCTGGTTGGCGGCGTTCAGCAGCTCGACCGCATCTTCTTCCTCGTCGTCCTCATCGGCGACCAGCGAGGAATTGAGCGGCTGGCTGAGCTTCGAGCCATCGCGATAGAGCGCGTTGGCCTTGAGCGCCAGGCGCCAGCTGAGCTGGTAGGCCTCCTTGGCGTCGGCGACGGTCGCGTCGTTCGGCATGTTGATGGTCTTGGAGATAGCGCCCGAAATGAACGGCTGCGCCGCCGCCATCATCAGGATGTGGCTCTCGACCGACAGGAAGCGCTTGCCGGTCTTGCCGCAGGGGTTGGCGCAATCGAACACCGGCAGGTGTTCGTCCCTGAGGAAGGGCGCGCCTTCCAGCGTCATCGAGCCGCAGACATGGATGTTGGCGGCCTCGATGTCCTTCTTGGAGAACCCCAGGAAGGCGAGGAGGTCGAACGTCATGTCGCCGAGCTGGGCGTCGGTGACGCCGAGGCTCTTCAGGAAATCAGCGCCAAGGGTCCACTGGTTGAAGATGAACTTGATGTCGAAGGCCGACTTGGTCGCGGCGTTGAGCGCGGCGATCTTCTCGTCGGTGAAGCCCTTGCTGCGCAGCGTTGAGGGGTTGATGCCCGGCGCCTGGTTCAGGTTGCCGTGGCCGACGGCATAAGCCTCGATCTCGGCGATCTGCGCCTCGGAATAGCCCAGCGTGCGCAGCGCCGGCGGCACCGCGTTGTTGATGATCTTGAAGTAGCCGCCACCAGCCAGCTTCTTGAACTTCACCAGGGCGAAGTCGGGCTCTATACCGGTGGTGTCGCAATCCATGACGAGGCCGATGGTGCCGGTCGGGGCAATCACCGAGACCTGCGCATTGCGGTAGCCGTGCTTCTCGCCCAGCGTCAGCGCATCGTCCCACACCGCCTTGGCGCGGGTCGAGAGCGTATCGTCGCCGATCGAGGCGTGGTCGAGCGCCACCGGGTTGATCGAGAGGCCCTCATAGCCGTCGGTCTTGCCGTAGGCAGCGGTCCGGTGGTTCCGGATGACGCGCAGCATGTGCTTGGAGTTGCGCGGATAATCCTGGAACGGGCCGAGTTCGCCGGCCATTTCGGCCGAGGTCGCATAGGAAACGCCGGTCATCACGGCGGTGATGGCGCCGGCAATGGCGCGGCCCTGGGCCGAGTCATAGGGAATGCCTGAGGTCATCAGCAGGCCGCCGATATTGGCGTAGCCGATGCCCAGCGTGCGGTAGATGAACGAGCGCTCGGCGATCGCCTTGGACGGGAACTGCGCCATCATCACCGAAACCTCGAGGACCACGGTCCAGAGGCGGGTGGTGTGCTCGAACGCCGCGACATCGAACGACGAGTCGGCGTTGCGATAGGGGAGCAGGTTCACCGAGGCGAGGTTACACGCCGTGTCATCGAGGAACATGTATTCCGAGCAGGGGTTCGAAGCGACGATCTCGCCGGCCTCGGGGCTCGTGTGCCACTCGTTGATGGTGGTGTGGAAATGGATGCCCGGATCGGCCGAAGCCCAGGCGGCGTAGCCGATCTGTTCCCACAGGTCGCGCGCCTTGACGGTCTTGGTCACCTTGCCGGCCTTGGTGCGGCTCAACAGGTCCCACGTCCCATCGGTCTCGACGGCCTTGAGGAAATCGTCGGTGACGCGGACGGAATTGTTCGAGTTCTGCCCTGATACGGTGAGGTAGGCTTCGCTATCCCAGTCGGTGTCGTAAACCGGGAAGTCGATGTCGGTGTAGCCCTGGCGGGCGAACTGGATGACGCGCTGGATGTAGTTCTCGGGAACGAGCGCCTTCTTCGCCGCCTTCACTTCGCGCTTCAGCGCCGGGTTCTTGTTGACGTCGAAGCAATCGTCGCCGGTGCCTTCGCAGTTCACCGCGGCCTTCATGATGGCCTTGAGCGCCTTCGACACCACCTTGGAGCCGGTGACGAGCGCCGCGACCTTCTGCTCCTCCTTCACCTTCCAGTTGATGTAATCCTCGATATCGGGGTGATCGATATCGATCACCACCATCTTGGCGGCGCGGCGGGTGGTGCCGCCCGACTTGATGGCGCCGGCAGCGCGGTCGCCGATCTTGAGGAACGACATAAGGCCCGAGGACCTGCCGCCGCCGGAGAGCTTCTCACCCTCGCCGCGGAGCTTGGAAAAGTTCGAGCCGGTGCCCGAGCCATATTTGAACAGGCGCGCCTCGCGCACCCACAGGTCCATGATGCCGCCCTCGTTGACGAGGTCGTCGGTCACCGACTGGATGAAGCAGGCATGCGGCTGCGGATGCTCGTAGGCGGATTTGGACGAGGTCAGCTTGCCGGTGAAGGGGTCGACATAGAAGTGACCCTGGCCGGGGCCGTCGATGCCATAGGCCCAGTGGAGGCCCGTGTTGAACCACTGCGGGGAATTGGGGGCAACCCGCTGCGTGGCCAGCATGAAGCAGAGCTCGTCGAAGAAGGCGCGCGCATCTTCCTCGCTGGCGAAGTACTTGCCCTTCCAGCCCCAGTAGGTCCAGGTGCCGGCGAGACGCTCGAACACCTGGCGGCTGTCGGTTTCCGAACCATAGCGCTCCGCTTCGGGGAGCTTGGCCAGCGCCTTCTCGTCGGGAACCGAACGCCACAGCCAGCTCGGCACGTCGTTCTCTTCGACGCGCTTCAGGATCTTGGCGACGCCGGCCTTGCGGAAATATTTCTGCGCGATGATGTCGGCAGCCACCTGCGACCAGGTCGAGGGGACCTGCATGCCCTCGAGCTTGAACACGATCGAGCCGTCGGGGTTCTTGATCTCGCTCGTCACCGAGCGGAATTCGATCCCCGCATAGGCGCTGTCATTGGCTTTCGTGAACCGACGTTCGATGCGCATTTGTCTATATATTCCCCAATAAAGCGGACAGGAAAGCCCGCGAGCCGCCAAGGACGGCTTCTGCCTCTTTGTATGACGCTGTCTAACTGACCGTGAAAAACGGCCTAGGAGCCCCGTTTGGGACCTTCGGCGAACTGTCGCCGCCGCGTGGTCCCGGTCGTCCGTCGTGCCGTCTGAACAAGCCCGGCGCAACCCCGAAAGGATGCGTCCGATGCTTCGAGTCGGTCAATGCCGAGGCATGATCACAACATACAACTGCTAGTGGCATTGCTCGGATCCAACGGCTAAATCCAGTATCTCATATGTGGATTACGGGGAAAAGTTCCAACCCCGATTCGACGCGTAAGAGGGTCAATTTTCGGTACCGCACCCTCGCGAACCGCTGGTGGAATCGGCGCTAAACCACGGGAAATCGGCCACTCTTTCGCCACCTTTGAGCACCGCTTGAAGATGAACCGGCCGGGCTAAGTGAGGGGCAGTTTTCGGTGCGAATCCTGTCAAGCGCATTATTTCCGTCACAAATCGACGACCATACACAGCGCCCTCTGGTGGGTCGGCACACCATAGGTAGAGGGCAGGGCAGGCTCGCCTTTATGCTAGGCGGGTGCGCCCCGGCATGTTAGAGCCACAGGCAGAAATGGCGGGCGATTTGTCCCGCGCGAACGGCTTCTGAGACGGGTTCAGACGGTATGGCGAACGGCGGCATGAAGGACTTCCTGATCGAGATCCTGGCCTGGTGGCGGGGCAACACCTGGGGCACGCGCCTCTGGATCGCCACGCAGGGCGAGTTTGTCGGCGAAGACGAGACCGGCAACCGCTACTACCGCTCCAAGAAGGGTTCGAAGCCCGGCCCCAACGGCTACGAGCGCCGCATGGTGATCTATGCCGGCGGCTATGCCGAGCCCACCACCATCCCGCCCGGCTGGTATGGCTGGATGCACTACCGCACCAACACCCCGCCGACCGAGCAGGATTACACCGCCCGTTCCTGGCAACTGCCGCACCAGCCCAACCTCACCGGCACCGCCGCGGCCTATCGCCCGGATGGCAGCCTGCTCAGCAAGGGCGAGCGCCCGCGCGTTACCGGCGATTACGACGCGTGGTCTCCAGAATAATCCCGACCATCGTCCAGCCCATGCAGATGGTCCGCAAGGCAGTTGCCGTCGTTCTCGCCAGCCTTGCGCTGGCGACGCCTGTGCTGGCCGAAACGATCGCCAATCCGGTCGCCCAGTTCTCCGGGCTCGACAAGATCACCGGCCGCATCACCACGTTCGATGTCTATATCGATGAGACGGTGCAGTTCGGGGCGCTGCAGATCACCCCGCGCGCCTGCTACACCCGGCCACCCACCGAGACGCAGCGCACCAGTGTGTTCGTCGAGGTCGACCAGGTGAGCCTCAAGGGCTCGATCGACCGCATCTTCACCGGCTGGATGTTCGCCGACAGCCCGGCGCTCAACGCCATCGACCACGCGGTCTACGATATCTGGCTGCTCGACTGTAAGCAGAGCTCAGATGTTCCGCCGCCATCGGCTGACGCAGGCACGGGCGGCTAACCACCACCGCAACCACGATCAAGTCAGGCGCCTGCCTCTTGCGCTTAGCTCCTCCCGTCCCGACGAGAGGAGCCCAAAATGCTCAGCACCCCTGAGATCGTTAGCCGCCCCGACCAGCCGTTTGCGGCGATCCGCATCAGCCTCGACCGCGGCGAAATCCCAAGCAAGGCGCCGCCGCTGATCGGCGAGGTGGCCGGCTGGCTGGCTGCGCAAGGCGCCGCCCCGGTAGGCGCGCCATTCTTCAGCTATCTCGAAATGCCGGAGGACGGGCCGATGGTGATAGAGGTCGGCTTCCCCACCGCAACGCTGCTCGCCGGCGATTCGAGGGTGAGGACCGGCACCATCCCGGCCGGCCGCTTTGCGACGCTGATCCACACCGGACCTTATGACGGGCTCTATGAGGCCAACGTCGCACTCGGCGAGTGGCTCGGGAAGCAAGGTATCCCGCATCCGATGCCGGAAGACGCCCCCGGCGAATACGACGCGGCCCTGCTGGAAATCTATGCCACCGACCCGGCCGACGAACCCGACCCGCAGAAGTGGGAAACCGAGGTAGCGTTCCGGCTGGGCCGCTAGTGCCCTTCATGGATGAGTTGAACCACCGGCAGAGTCAGTGAGTGATCGCAGGTGGGTGGTATGGCACACGGTGGTCGAGCTGACCCACTGGCATCACCCCACCTACGATGTCATCCCAGCGAAAGCCAACGCGCCGCGGCGCAAGTGGGTAGATGGGTACCAGCTTTCGCTGGGATGACAGCCGGTGGTAGGGCCGGTACCGAGCCCAACCCTTGGGCCGGGCGCCTCATAGTGAATGCTCTAATCCGAGAAAAGTACCGGCCGGCCCGGGAGAGGAACCGGCCGGCCGGAGTTATCCTGCCCGGGCGAGGATGTCTTTTGCGCCGCTCACCAGTTGCGCGGCGGCGTCCTCCGGCGCTTTGGCGCCAAAGCCGATCTCCTGGCTCAACGTGCCCAGCAGCGACAGGCTGATCTCGCCCGCCGCGGCTGGCGGCGGCGGCGGGATTGGTCCAAGCAGCTCGCCCAGATTGGCGAAGAAATCGAGGGTCTGCCGCTCGAGGTCGTTGAGGCCATCGACGATATGGTCGCGTGAGGCCGCCGAACTCGGGATGCCGCGCTCGAGGCCAAGCAGGCTCGCCGCTTCGAGATCGCGCACGAAGAAGTTGATCAGCTCGACCGCCTCGTCCTTGACCCCGGAGGTCGCTGCCAAGGTCCACATCATCGTCGGCTTGCGGTATTGCCCGCCTTTGCCGCCTGCCATCGCCAGCGGCATGTTGCTGACGGCCAGCTTGTCCTTGACCAGCGCCTGGTAGGCGATCAGTTCGTTGACCCCGGTAAAGCCGCTGGCGGCGCGCCCGGTCACCAGCATGCTGGTGTCGATGGTGCCCGTCGAAATCGCCTGCTCCTCGGCGGTCACGCACGCCTCTTTGCTGCGGAGGTCGGCCCAGAGGGTAAACCACTCGGCCGCATCAGCCGTGTCGAAGGCCAGCTCACCTGTGGGGGTATAGAGCGCCTTGCCGCGCTGTCGCAGCCAGTTCTCCAGCGCCGGCTCGTTGCCCGATCCATCGGGCAGCATGCGCATCCCGGCATTGGCAGCGTTGAAATCGCCGACCATCCCCGCGAGGTCGGCATAGGTGGTGGTCGCCCCGGGCACCGGCAGGCCGGCGCGTTCGAAGGCGCTGGCATTGACCTGCAGGCAGAAGCCGCCGGCGCCCATGCTCACGCCGTAGAGTTTGCCGTCGACCCGCCCGGCCTCGATCTGGTCGGCATCGAAATCGCCGAGATCGAGCGTCTTGCCGAGGTAGTCGTCGAGCGGCGTCAGCGCGCCGCGCTGGGCGTATTCGACGATGTAGCGGTAATCCATCTGGATCAGGTCGGGCGCGTTGCCGCCGGCGGTCTGCGTCGCGACCTTGGTCCAGTAGTCGTTGAACCCCATGAACTCGCTGGCCACCGGTGCGGTGCCGAACTTCTTCTGGAACAGGTCGAACACCGCGAAGGTTCGTTCGGCGCGCGCCTGGCCGCCCCAGAAGATGGCGCGGACGCCGTCCGACTGCGCCCGCGCGGCCGGCGCCAGCGCTGCTGCTCCCAGCAGCGCCAGGGCGCCCTGCAGCACGGTTCTGCGACGTGTGGTCATATCGTCTCCTCCTCGTTTGTTTGCGTGTTGTGTTGCGCGCGGCGCCGGTCCTCCCCGGGCGTCGTCGCGAAGTAGGATTTGTACTGGCGCGAAAAGTACTGGGTCGTCGAATAGCCCAGGATCGAGCAGATCTCCCCGATGCTCATCGAGGTGGTCTGCAACAGGTTGCGCGCCTTCAACAGCTTGGTGGATTTGACGAAGCTCGCCGGGCTCACCCCATAGATGCGCCGGAACGTGCGGGTGAAATGCGAGCGGCTGCGAAACACCGCTCCGGCGAGCTCGGAGACATCGTCGTGCTCGGCGGGCATTTCGAGCACCTTGTTGGCCAGCTCGATCACGTCGCGGTCGAGCCGCGAGCTCGGCACGTCTCCGGGCTGCAGCTGCAGCGCCGCGCCCTGCAGTTCGTCGAGCACCGCCCGCAGCAGCATGGCGCTGCGCCGGCCATTGGCGGCGAGGCCCGCCAGCTCCGCCGCATGCAGCTGCACGACCTTGCGGGTCACCGCATCGATGAACAGGAAGTCGGGCGTCCAGCACCAGACCGGGGGCAGGGGGGCGTCGCCTGCCTCATAGGCGTAGTTGAGAAAGGTGACGCCCAGCGGATTGGCTGGGTTGTGCTGCGCCCGGTAGATACCGTCCGGCCGCATCACGCACGTTACCCCGGGCAGCAGGGCAATGTGCTCACCGCCTGATGTCACCAGTTCGCCTTCCCCAGCCCAGATCAGCCAGATGCGATAATTGTCGTGCTTGGCCGGATCGGAGACGAACGACCAGCCCGGATCGCACCGGATCCGCCCCACCGGCGCGCGCAGTTCGACGCCCGGCTCGCCGGTCTCCGATGCTCTGGCGGCCCTCTCGTTCAACAGGTTGCTCCGGCGCCTTCACCGCCGAATATGGCCAGTCGCTCCACCTGATCGCTCGGTTGCGCCTTCTGGTCCATGTAGTGGAACTGCAGCGCTCGGCGCCGCTGCGCCGAGTTGTTCGATGGCGTGCCATGCGGCAACAGGCCATCGAAGAACATGCCGTCGCCCGGGCGCAGCGGGAAGGCTACGGACTTGCGTCCCGCGATGTCGGTATCGCAGATCTGCCAGTCGCGGCGCCGGAAGTGGTGGATGGGCCCAAGCTTGTGCCCGCCATCCAGCACCTGCATGCAGCCATTGGCGATGGTGGCCTCGTCGACCGCGATCCACACACCCACGATGCGGGTGCCCAGCGGATAGTCGAAAAACGCATGGTCCTGGTGCCAGGGTTTTTCGCGGCCGCCGCGCGGCGGCTTCAGCAGCGCCATATCCTGGAACAGCCGCACGTCGCGCTCGAGCAGGTGCCGGCAGATCGCGCCGATCCGCTCGCCCAGCGCGATCCCGGCCAGCCGCTCCTCGTGCGGCACGAAATCGTAGAGCTTGCGCACGGCGTCATAGCGCTCGGCCGCCGTCATCGTATCGATGAGTTCCTTGTATCCTTTTTCGTAAGACACGCCGGAGAACAGCGGCACCCGACCCTCGATCAGGTCGTCGATCGCGGCTTTGGCGCTGGCCAATTCGCCTGCATCCAGCAGCCCTTCCACCGATAGCCAGCCATGCTCGCGATAATGCTGGCGCGATGCCGCGGTCAACGCCGTGGCGATATTCACGCGCGGGGCACTCGATTCCGGGTCGTAGAGCCCGTCCTGGTAGGTCCCGCCCTGTTCCTGGTCGAATTGCAGCATCGTCCGTGATCCCACTCTCCGGAGCTCGCCTTCGGCTCTCGTTGCTAGCGATAGTCACGCCAAACCGCAGCCGATCCAAGGCTACGAAGTCAGCGAAGTTGTGCACTTTTCGCGCATTGTGACGACGCGGCGGACGCGGCCTGGCCCAAGACTTGGCCCAGGACTTGACTCGATGCGCTACCCGGTATTTAACAATCGTGTTATTTAACACGCGTGCAAAATATGGTCACCGATGCCCTCAGCCTCACTCTGTCCGCGCTCGCCGACCCAACGCGGCGGGCGATCTTGCAGCGGCTGAGCCAGGGGGAGGCGTCGGTGAGCGAGCTGACCGCGCCGTTCGACATTTCGATGCCGGCCATCTCCCGCCATTTGAAGGTGCTGGAGCAGGCCGGCCTCGTGGCGCGCACCCGGCATGCACAATGGCGCCCGGTGCAGCTCAACGCGGCGCCGCTGGCGGAGCTGGCCAACTGGGTCGAGCGCTATCGCCGGCACTGGGACCAGAATTTCGCGCGCATGGATGCGTACCTCGCCGAACTTCAGAAGGGGAACCCCAATGGCCCAAAGCAATAGCGTCACGGCCGAACAGGCAGCCCTGGTGCTGGAGTTCGACCGGCTGTTCGACGCGCCACGGGCCCTGGTCTGGCTGATGTTCAAGGAGCCAGAGCACATGGTGCGCTGGCACGGGCCGGAGGGCTATGCGCTCCTCAACTGCGACATCGATTTCCGTGTCGGCGGCAGGTGGCGGCGCTGCATGAGCAACGGCCCGGGACACGCCCACTGGATCCGCGGCGAGTATCTCGAGATCGTCGAGCCGCGCCGGCTCAGCTTCAGCTACATCAACGAGTATGACGGGTTCGAGACCGTGGTGACGATGGATTTCGTCGACGAGCACGGCAAGACCCGCATGTATTTCCGCCAGACCCCGTTCATCAGCGTCGAGGAGCGCGATGGGCATGGCTGGGGCTGGAAGAGCGGCTTCGATGTGTTCGACCGCTATGTGGCGCAGTTCATCGACGACGACTGGAGCCCCAAGGGCCGGCCGCGCAGCGATGGCGTCGCCGAGGATATCGTCGCGGCGCGGCGCCGGGCCGTGGAGAGCAAGCGGGAGGATGACAATGCTCACTCTACCAACGATCGTTGAGCGGACGGCTCAACCCTATGTCGCCATCCGCAAACGGGTGACGATTCCCTTCGGCGAAGTGATAGGGCCGACCATGGATGCCATGTTTTCCGCCGTAAAAGCCAAATCCCTGCAACCGGTTGGGCCGGCATTCTTCAAGTACAACATCGTCAATATGCCCGATCTCGAAATCGAGTTCGGCGTGCCTGTAGGCGCTCCGGTGGCGAGCGACGGCCAACTGATCGGCGGCACGCTGCCGGCCGGCCGCTACGCCCAGACCACCTATTGGGGGCACTACGACAACCTGATGGATGTGAACGCCATCCTCATTGGTTGGGCCAAGGAAAAGGGCCTGGCGTGGGATGCGATCGCCGGCAGCGATGGCGATCATTTCGCCGCGCGGCTCGAAATCTATCCCAACAGTCCGGACGAAGAGCCCGACCCGGACAAGTGGGAAACCACCGTCGCCATCAAGATCAGGGATTGAGCCATGCTGCTTAAGGGTCGGACGGCCATCGTTTATGGCGCCTCCGGCGCAGTCGGCGGCGCCGTCGCCAAAGCCTATGCCCGGGAGGGCGCGCGGGTGTTCCTCGCTGCGCGCAACCGCGAGCGGCTTGAAGCTGTAGCGGCTGAGATTGCCGCAGCCCGCGGCAGGGCCGAGGTCGCTCCGGTCGATGCGACCGACCACGATGCGGTCGAGGCGCACCTCCAGGCGATTGTCGCCAAGGCCGGTCGGGTGAAGGTGATGTTCAATGCCGTGGCGGTTGACGACACCCAGGGCCAGAAACTCATCGATATGCCGCGCGACAAGTTCATCGCCCCGATCGTTACCGGAATGAAGACCTGGTTCTCCACCGGCACGGCCAATGCCCGTCACATGGCGGCCAATGGCGGCGGCGTCATCGTCGGCATTTCGGCGAATGCCGCCCGCGAGGCCTATGACATCATGGGCGGCTTCGGCGTGGCGATGGGCGCCATCGAACACTTCCTCCGCCACCTCGCGGTCGAGAACGGTCCTGCCGGCGTGCGCTGCGTCTGCGTCCGCTCGCCCGGTTCGCCCGACGCGCCAGGCGTGCGGGAGGCGTTCCTGCTGCACGCCAGGGAGGAGGGGATCACCCTCGAGGAAGCCGAACGCCGGGCCGGCGAGCGCACACCACTCCGCCAACTGACGCCGCTGGCCCAGATCGCCGATGTCGCAGTGCTGCTGTCCTCGGACCTCGCGGCTTCCATGACGGCGACGGTGGCGAATGCCACTGGCGGAGCGCAGGTGGATTAACGTTAGTTGCGATGCGTCACGGAGCGAGCCCCCCTCTCCCCTCAGGGGAGAGGGTAGTGCAGCCCGGACCTTTAGGTCCGTAGCGTAACTCGGGTGAGGGGTTCAGCTTCTCAGCGAGCGCTCGTTGCGCCGCTTCACCCCTCAACCGGCCTTCGGCCACCTTCTCCCCTGAGGGGAGAAGGAATGGAGTTGCTCGGCACCGCCCAACCGCTCAGAAAAACTCATCCAGCAGCGTGTACCACTCGAGCTTCGCCCGGTCCGGCTCCGCAATGCCATAGGCCGCGAGGAACGCCGGGATCGAGGCCGCCCCATAGTTCCAATCGAGGCTGCGGCAGGCCAGCGCCAGGTCCTGGTAACGGTCGGCTACGCCCAGCCGGCCGCAATCGATGAAGCCGGTAAAGTGCCCATCCTCAGCCATGAAGTTGGGAAAGCAGGCGTCGCCATGGGTGACGACGAGGTCCTCGGCTGTCGGGACGCCGGCGATGAGCCGGGCATAGTCCGCCGGGCCCTGGTCGGGGTCGTCGCCGTCATAGAGCCCGGCATGGTAGCGCGCCGACGCAGCGGCAACGCGGATGCTGGCGCGATGATCGAACGGGCAGCTCGCGGGATCGAGCCGGTGCAACTGCCGCAGCGCTTCGGCGACCAGCCGGACAGCCGTCTCGGCCGTCACCTCTGAGGTGGACGCCAGGTCATGCCCGGGCATCGCCGTCATCAGCAGCCAGTGCCGGCCGCCATGGTCGGCCGCGTCGATCACCGCGGGGCAGGGCAGCCCGGTATCATGCAGCCAGCGCAGCCGCTCGATTTCGCCCGGCAGCTCGGCCAGCGGCGAGATCGGCTCGGACTTGATGAAATGCGCGGTTCCGGCCCGATACACCCACGCGCCGGATTCGCCGATGGTCTGCGGCACGAGGTCGATGTTGCACACCCAGCCGGGCGGCAGGTCTAGTGGTCGCATGCGAAGAAATCACCCTGGTGCCGCAGCGCCTCGGCGAGGCGCGCCTCATAATCCTCGCGCGGGATCTCGATGCCGCCGAAGGTGCGAAGGTGATCGGTGACGAACTGCGTGTCGAGCAGGTGATAGCCGCCGGCCACCAGCCGCTCGAGCAGATGTGCCATGGCGATCTTCGAGCAGTCGGTCTTGCGATGAAACATCGACTCGCCGAAGAACGCCGCGCCCAGCGATACCCCGTAGAGCCCGCCGACCAGCGCAGCCCCATCCCACACCTCGACGGTGTGGACGATGCCGCGCTCGAACAGCGCGCCATAGAGGCGGCGAATCTCGGGGTTGATCCAGGTCGACTCGCGGTCGACCCCCGCCGTGGCGCAACCCTCTATGGTGCCGGCGAAATCGGTATCGACCTTCACCTCAAAGGGGTGGGTGCGCAGCGTCTTCCTCAGGCTTTTCGAGATGTGGAAGTCGTCGAGCGGGATGACGCCACGCTTCTGCGGGCTGACCCAGAACAGGTCCGGCGAATCCGCATCCTCCGCCATCGGGAAAATGCCCGCCTGGTAGGCCCGGATGATCAGCTCGGGCGTCAAATCGATGGCGAACGGATCGGGCTTCTTGCTCATGGACCGAATATGGGCCTGGCCGGTCGACGAAACAACGCCAAAGCGGGCTTGCAACCGCCGCAAACGCACGCGATATCCCTGACACCGTGGTAGTCAGATGAACAAGTGAGTGCGGCGCATCCTCATCGCGATCGTTACCTTCGCAGTCCTGTTCGTCGCCGCGGGCGGTGTCGGCACCTCCATGCTGATGAACCACCTCTTAACCCCCGGCGGGGTCGACTGGAGCGGCGCCAATAACCCCAACCCGCCAACCGACCCCTACGAGCTCGGCTATCGCGGCGACCCGCTGACCGCGTTGGGGCTGCCGTTCGAGACGGTGAGCTATACGACCGAACTTGGCGCGGCCGAGGCCTGGTTCGTGCCGGCCGCCAATATGGACGGTCCCTGGGCGATCTACGTGCACGGCATCGGCGGCATCCGCGAGAACGGCTACCGGCAGCTGTCGATCCTCAATGAGGCCGGCATCCCGACGCTGCTGATCACCTATCGCAATGACAAGGGCGCGCCGTCACCGGAGAATGCCATCTACAGTTTTGGCGTCGAGGAGTGGCGTGACCTCGATGCGGCGGTGCGCTGGATATCGGAGCGTGGCGCTCCGAGCATCATCCTCGCCGCGGATTCGATGGGTGGCGGTATCGTCGGGCAGTTCCTCAAGCACTCCGCCGAAACCGACAGGGTGGTCGCCCTGGCGCTCGATGCCCCGGCGCTCGATTTCACCGAGGTGGCCGCCGACAAGATCGGCGCGCGGATGATCCCGCTGGCCCGCACCCTGGCGCGCGCCGGCATCATCGCTTTCGACACCTATCGGAAAGCCCGGCTCAACGAGGCGATCAGCCTCGACGCAGTGGCAAAATTCCCCGGCCCGGTGTTTCTCGCCCACGGTACCGCCGACGCGCTGGTGCCGATCACCATCAGCAAGCGCCTGATCGCGGCGCGGCAGGAGCCGACCACGTTCCTCCAGACGAAAGCCAACCACCTGCTGTCGTTCAAGGAAAGCCCCGCGCGCTATCGCGCCGAGATGGGTGGGTTTCTGAAGAGTCTCGGAAGCTAGAGCGTTTCGTTGAAACGCTCCGGGCTCAGCGGATCACCAGCCGCACCAGCAGCGGCAGGCTGATCGCGGCAAGCACGACCGGCAGCATCAGGACGAGGGCGTCGAGGTAATCGATCATGTGCGGCATGGCACGATCTCCTTAGGATGGCGATCCATGCCACCCCACGGCTGAACCGACGCTGGAGTGCTCGTTCAGATTTCGTTAACGAGTCAGGGGCCCCGGGGCAGCGCGGCGATTGCCTTCTCCCCTTGCGGGAGAAGGCGAACCGGTGCCCGTTGCAGCCGCGTGGTCCGCACCGAGGCATCCAAAAAGAACATCCCCGCTTTCGCGGGGATGCATCGAACTTGGGGACGTGCCATCGCCTGACTGTCAGGCCTTGTTGTCCTTGAGGAACTTTTCCAGCCAGTGGATGTCGTAGTTGCCGGCGATGATGTCCGGTTCCTTGATCAGCCGCTGGAACAGGGGCAGGGTGGTCTTCACCCCATCGACCACGAACTCGTCCACCGCGCGGCGCAGGCGCTGCAGGCATTCGGCGCGGGTGCGGCCATAGACGATCAGTTTGCCGATCAGCGAGTCATAGTAGGGCGGGATCGAGTAGCCCTGGTACACTGCACTGTCGACACGCACCCCGACCCCACCGGCAGGATGGTAGAACTGGATCTTGCCGGGCGAGGGCGCAAAGGTCTGCGGGTCCTCGGCGTTGATGCGCACTTCGATAGCGTGGCCGGTGAACTGGACGTCCTTCTGCGCCAGGCTGAGCTTTTCGCCCGAGGCGACGCGGATCTGTTCGTAGACGATGTCGACGCCGGTGATCCGCTCGGTCACCGGGTGCTCCACCTGCAGGCGGGTGTTCATCTCGATGAAGTAGAACTTGCCGTCCTCGTACAGGAACTCGATGGTCCCGGCGCCCGAGTATTTGAGCTTGCGCATCGCGGCGGCGCAGATTTCGCCGATCTCGGCCTGCTCGTCGGCGGGGACGGTCGGCGCCGAAGCCTCTTCCCACACCTTCTGGTGCCGGCGCTGCAGCGAGCAATCGCGGGTGCCGAGGTGCACCGCGTTGCCCTGGCCGTCGCCGAGCACCTGCACTTCGATGTGCCTGGGCTTGCCGAGGTACTTTTCCATATAGACGGATTCATTGCCGAAGGCGGCCTTGGCCTCGGCCCGCGCCGTCGACCAGGCGATCAGTACGTCGGCTTCGGTCGCGGCAACCTTCATGCCGCGCCCGCCACCACCGGCAGTCGCCTTGATCAGCACCGGGTAGCCGATCTCGGCTGCGGTCTGCTTGGCCTCGGTCTCGGTCTTCACTTCGCCTACCGAGCCGGGGACCACCGGAATGCCGAGCTCCACCGCCGTCTTCTTGGCGGTGATCTTGTCGCCCATGATCTCGATATGGTGCGACGAGGGGCCGATGAAGGTGATCTTGTGTTCCGAGAGGATGCGGGCAAAGCGCGCATTCTCCGACAGGAACCCATAGCCTGGATGCACGGCGTCGGCGCCGGTGATCTCGCAGGCCGCCATGATCGAGGGGATATTGAGGTAGCTGTCCTTGGCCGGCGGCGGCCCGATGCAGACGCTTTCGTCGGCGAGGCGCACATGCATGGCGTTGGAGTCGGCGGTCGAATGGACGGCCACCGTCTGAATGCCGAGCTCCTTGCAGGCCCTGAGGATGCGGAGCGCGATCTCGCCGCGGTTGGCGATGAGGACCTTCTGGAACATCCTGGGTTTACTCGATCACGACGAGCGGCTGGCCGTATTCGACCGGCGAGGCGTCTTCGACGAGGATGCGGGTGACGGTGCCCGAGCGATGCGCCGGGATCTGGTTCATCGTCTTCATCGCTTCGATGATGAGGACGGTCTGGCCTTCCGACACCTTGGTGCCGATGCTGGCGAAGGCGGGCTTGCCCGGCTCGGGCGAGAGATAGGCCGTGCCGACCATCGGCGAGGTCAGGGTGCCCGGGTTCGAGCTCAGGTCGTCGCTGGCGGGCGCGATGCCTGCCGCGGAGCCGGCCGGAGCCGTCGGCGCTGCGGCGGCATAGGCCGCGGGAGCCGGCGCGTAGGCCGGCACAGCGACCTGCTGCACCGCCTGGCTGGCATAGGAGCGGGTGACGCGGACGCGCAGGTCGTCGCGTTCGATCTCGATCTCGGCAAGGTTCTGCTCGTTGAGCAGCTTGGCGATGGCCTCGATCAGTTCCTGATCGGTATTCGGGGACGACGCCTTGGTCATATTCTGCCTCTTAGAGTTTTTCGGCCAGTGCGTGGAGCGCCAGCCTATATCCGGTAGCGCCCAGACCGCAAATCACCCCCATCGCCACCGGCGAAACGTAGGAGTGATGGCGGAACGCCTCACGGGTGTAGATGTTGGAGAGGTGAACTTCGATCACCGGCAACGCCACGGCGCGAAACGCATCGTGGATGGCGATCGAGGTGTGCGAATAGGCGCCCGGGTTGATGACGATGGCGTCGAAATTGCCCAGCGCCTCTTGGATCCAGGTGACCAGTTCGCCTTCGATATTGGATTGCTTGCAGGTGACCTCGAGGCCGAGCGTCTTGCCTTCGGCAATCGCCATCTTCTCGATGTCGGCAAGCGTCTGCGAGCCGTAGGTCTGGGGCTCGCGGGTCCCGAGCATGTTGAGGTTCGGGCCGTTGAGAACAAGGACGCGGTGAGCCATGGTTCGTGCCTTTTGCACTGGCCCCCCAGCGGGCGCAAGCGTGGCGCGGAGTAATGCACGAAAAAGGGCGGATTTGCGGCGGCTGGGCGGGTCAAACGCCGCTTTACGCGGTGGCTGTGGACCCCCACCCCTGTCCCCCCCCGCAAGGGGGGAGGGAGACGCTCCCACCGGCGTCAGTGTTTTGGTCTCCCTCCCCCTCAGGGCGACATCTTGTCGTCCCTTGCGGGGAGGGGACAGGGGTGGGGGGCGGCTCGCGCCGGCGGAGAGGTTGATCGCCTAAGTCACTCAGCCCGGCTGCTCCGTGGTGCACACCGTCGCCCCGCACGCCCGCATATTGGCGATGCGCTGCTTCAGGGCGTCGAGGCCGATGGCGCCGGGGATGATCTCGTCGCCGATGATGAAGGTCGGGGTGCCGGTGATCTTCAGCCGGTCGGCGATGCGGTAGCTTTCCTCGATCACCTTGTCGACTCTCGGCGTCGCCATGCCCATCTCGAGGGTGATGGGGTTGAGCCCGAGGTCCGCCGCAGCCTTCAGCGCCGCCGCCTTGTCGACCTGGCCGCGGCTGGTGAACAGCGCCTGGTGGAAGGCCCAGTAGTCGACATCGGCGTCAGCCACCTGCGCGGCGATGCGCGCGGCATCCACCGAGCCCTGCGACAGGATCGGGAACTCCTTGAGCACCACCTTGAGGTTCTTGTCGCTGTCGAGCAGCGCCGCGAGATCGGGCAGGGCCTGCCGGCAATAGCCGCAATTATAGTCGAACATCTCGACCAGCGTGACGTCGCCATTGGGGTTGCCGAGCACGATGCCGTTCTCGGACTCGAAGATCGCGGGCTTGAGCTCGACCATCGCGGTGCGCGTCGCGGCCATGCGCTCGGCGGTCAGTTCGGCATCGAGGGCGGCGGAAACCTTCTGCAGGATGCGCGGATTGCCGAGCAGGTATTTCTCGATCATCGGATCGATGGCCGACTGCTCGAGCGCCGCCACCGGTTGCGGGGTGTCCTGCTTGGGTTGCTTGGCGATCAGGTCGGCGACGATGGTTTCGACCGCCGAAGCGGTGAGGCCTGGCTCCGGCTTGGCCTTCGCCACCACGTTCTCGGCGATGGCCGTGACGGCAGCTTCATCGAGCTTCGGCGCCGACAGCAGCGTCGCGCCGAGCCCGCCCGCCAGCACACCGACGGCAAGCACGAGGATGGTGGTGAGGCGAGACATGCGAACTCCGGAACGACCCTGTTGCGGTCCTGTCTAGCAGACCAGGCCGATTATGCCATGCTGCGCCGCCCGGACCGAACGCCGCGGCTTCAATTCTAGTTGAGGCGGCGCGGCAATTCCCGTAGCCAAGGCGCCATGCAGACCGACGAAAAACTCACCGGCCTGAGGCCGTTCTACGTGATGGAAGTCACCGCGCGCTCCAAGCTCGTCGAAGCGAGCGGTCGCAGCGTGATGCACATGGAATCGGGCGAGCCGGGTGCGCCGCCGGCGCCGCGGGTGCGCGAGGCCGTTGCCGCCGCGCTGGAACTGCCGCAGCACTACACCCATTCGGCCGGGCAGATCGAACTGCGCCGCGCCCTGGTCGACTATTATGGTTCGCAACACGGCGCGACGGTCGATCCCGAGAGCATCGTCGTGACCATGGGCTCGTCTTCGGGCTTCATCCTCGCCTTCCTCGGGGCATTCGGGCCTGGTGCGAAGATCGCGGTGACCCGTCCCGGTTACCCGGCCTACCTCAACACGCTCGATGCCCTCGGCATGCAGGCGGTCGAGATCCCGGTGACGGCCGCCGCCGGCTGGCGGCTCAGCGCCGCCGATGTCGAGGCGGCCTATGCCCGCGAAAAGTTCGATGGCCTGCTGTTCGCCTCGCCGGCCAACCCGACCGGCGCCGCGGTGACGCGCGAGGCGCTGAAGGAGATCGTCGAGGTCTGCGCCCGGCTCGGCGTGCAGTTCATTTCCGACGAGATCTACCACGGGCTCGACTACCGGGCGCCGTCGGTTTCGGCACTCGAGTTCACTGACGACGCCATCATCATCAACAGCTTTTCAAAGTACTACTGCATGACTGGCTGGCGCATCGGCTGGATGGTGCTGCCCGAGCGGTTCAACCGCCGCACCAACATCCTGCAGCAGAACCTGTTCATCGCTGCCCCGACCCTCAGCCAGATCGCCGGCCGGGTGGCGCTCGGCGAGCGGGACTATTCCGAGCAGCAGAAGGCTCAGTACGCGGTGAACCGGCACGTGCTGGCCGAGGGGCTGGCGCAGTTCGGTCTTGCCTCCGCCAACGAGGGCGACGGCGCGTTTTACGCCTATGTCGATTTTTCCCGCTTCACCAATGACTCGCTCAGCTTCTGCATGCAGATGCTCGACGCGGTCGGGGTGGCGGCAACGCCTGGCATCGACTTCGACCGGCTCAACGGCAACCGCTTCGTGCGCTTCTCCTATGCCGGAACGCGGGCGACGATCGACGAAGGGCTGAACCGGATCGAGAGGTTCTTGAGGGGGCGCTAAGGCTATGACCGGGCTGGTGATTCCTCCGATCGAGACGGTGCGGCTGCGCTTGCGTCCGCCGGCCCTCGCGGATTTTCCCGCGTTCGAGCAGATCATGATGTCGGACCGGGCCAGGTATATGGGCGGGCCATTCGACCGCTGGGGCGCCTGGGGCATGTTCTGCCACGACATCGCCAGTTGGGACCTCTTCGGGCATGGCGGGCTGATGGTGGTCCGGCACGACGGCGTGTGCGTCGGCGAAGTGAGCATCAACCACGGCCCGCTGTTTCCCGAGAAGGAACTGGGCTGGATGCTCTATGACGGCTTTGAGGGGAAAGGATACGCGACAGAAGCCGCAGCGGCATTCCGCGACTGGGCCTTTGCGACGCTGCGGCTGCCGAGCCTCGTCAGCTATTTCGATCCGGCCAACACCCGCTCGATCGCCGTGGCCGTGCGCCTCGGTGCGGTGCGGGACGACGATGCCCCGCGCCAGGACGCAGAAGATCTGGTCTACCGCCACCACCGGCCCGTCTGAGCGAGCCGGCGTTTCGGCTGTCGTTATTGAGCCCCTCTCCTCGGGGCGTTACCGCGGTCCCCGAGGGACGAGTGGTCCCTGCGAACATCGCGCGCGCTGCATCCCTCCCCGTCACGGGCAGGGCTATCGCATATAGAGCACTGACAGTAGTTGGAGTGCCTTCTCCCCTTGTGGGAGAAGGTGGCCGAAGGCCGGATGAGGGGTTCTCCTTCGTTGCGCGGACCCCTCATCCGCCCTTCGGGCACCTTCTCCCACAAGGGGAGAAGGCAAGAGGTGCCCAGCGCCGTCATATGCGATAGCCCTGCCGTCACGGGGAGGGTGCCGGCCGGTGCTTGTGGCTACGTCTGGCCACAACCTCGATGCCCACCTCCCCCTTGACGGGGGAGGCAAGCGCAGCTTGGGAGCGCAGCGAGGCTAGCGCAGCTCGGAGGGGGTGTGCCGACGCCACGGTACTTGTGGCTGCGCCTCCATCAGCTTTGCTGGTGATGCTCCCAGTGAAACCGCCCTAACGCGGATTATCCGCCAGCACGAACGGGCGCAGCCGGTGGCCATCAAGATCCTCGACCACGAAGGTGAAGCCGAAATCCATCTCGGTCGGCGCCTGCAGCACCTTCAGCCCCAGCTTGCTCCACTCTTCGAAGGTAGCGCGGACCGCGTCCTGGCTGTCTTCGCTGAACGAGATCTCGACCCCGCCGGCGGCGTTCGGCCTAGGCTCCATCTCGTCGGCCAGCCACAGGCCGATCTTCAACCCAGTGGGCAGCACGTAGAGCACGAAGGTCGGGGCTTTCTCCACCGGCTCGCGACCGAGCAGCTTGCTGTAAAGCTCAGCGCTCCGCAGCGGGTCGCGGACGGCGAGGAGCAGGTAGTTGAGGGTGCGCATGGGAGGTCTCCGTTGTTGATGGAGACCGTCTAGCCGGCAGCACTGACAGTTTCCGGCAGTGGTCGATTTCCCGCTGCTCAGCGAACCGGAATACCCTCGCGCTCGCGCCACTCCTTCAGCATGGCGGCGCGTCGGCGCGGGTAACGCTCAGCCAGGATCTCCATGCGGTCGATACGATCGAGCCGAAAATGCCGATAGTCGGTGCGCAGTTCGCACCAGCCGATGACCACACGCACCCGGTCGAAGAAGCCGATGGCAAACGGCCAGATGGTGCGCTCGGTCGCCGTGCCGCCGGCATTGCGATAGGCGATCACCAGCTTCTTCTGCTCGCGGATGGCGAGGCGGATGGCCGAGAGGTCGACCTGCGCCGGGATCACCTCGCCGCCGCCGACCAGGAGGTTCGAGCCGTCGACGCTGTCGCGCAACTCGCTCGGCAGCACCGCGGTGATCTTGCTCAGGGCATTGGCTGCCGCATCGCCCAGCCGCGGATCCTCGGCGCGACGGGCTACCCAGCGCGAACCGAGCACCAGCGCCTCGATCTCGTCAGCCGAGAACATCAGCGGCGGTAGCGTGAAGCCAGGCCGGAGCACATAGCCAAGTCCGGGTTCGCCCTGGATATCGGCGCCCTGCGCCTGCAGCGTCGCGATATCGCGGTAGAGCGTGCGGATCGAGATGCCGAGTTCATCGGCAAGGGCAGGGCCGGTCACCGGCGCCCGATGGCGGCGCAGCAACTGGATCAGGTCGAGCAGGCGTTCGGTGCGGGACATGCGCCTCAGATATCAGATTGACGGCGGAGCGGCGTCGACTTCCAGACGCTGCCATTTTTCAGCAAGATCAGTCGAGCGTACCTTCCGGCACGTTGGCAGAGTGATCGCGCCACAGGAGGGCAGGATGACGACGCGGCAAGCGGCCCATGACGCGCGCATGAAACGGGTGTTGAGCTACATCGACCAGCATCTTGAGGACGATCTTGGCCTCGATGCGCTGAGTGCCGTTGCGGCCTTGTCGAAGTACCATTTCCATCGCCAGTTCAGGGCATCCTTCGGCATCTCCGTGCATCGCTATGTCCAACTGGTCCGCATGAAACGAGCGGGACAAGTGCTGGCGTTCACGCAGGGGGCGAGCGTAACCGAGGCCGCACTGGATGTCGGCTACACTGCCCCCGATGCCTTTGCCCGCGTATTTCGGGAACGGTTGGGACAAACCCCTTCCGCATTCCGGGATACTCCCAACTGGGAGGAGTGGCTTGCCGGTCTGTGGCCAATGACCAACGCCAGGAGCAGGCTCATGAAAACGAAGTACTCGTTGGACGACGTTCACACCGTGGACGTGCCGGAAACACCCGTCGCGGTCCTGCAGCACCGAGGCAACCCGGCCCTGGTCGGTGCGACCATCCAGAAGTTCATCGGCTGGCGACGCGCAGTAGGTCTGAAGGCGGCTGCGAGTCAGACCTACAATGTCTTTCATTCGGATTCCGAGATCACGCCGGCGGACGAGTTCCGCGTCGACATCTGTGCCGCGACGGACCGAACAATCGAACCAAACGAGCAGGGCGTGGAGGCCGGTGTTATCCCGGCCGGACGTTGTGCGGTGCTGCGAGCCATCGGCAGCGAGAATGTCGAGCCGGCGATCGAGTTCCTGTATCGCGACTGGTTACCGTCAAGCGGTGAAACCCTGCGGGATTTTCCGCTCTACTGTGAGCGGGTGAGCGTTGTTCCGGTCGTTGCCGAACACGAGGTCGTCACCGACATCTTCCTGCCGCTGGCCATGACAAGCCATATCGAGGCGCGAGACCGGCGCTTGAGGCGAGCCTGCAACGAGAAAGGGCGGGAGATGATCCCGCCCTTTTCGATTCTGCATGTGTGCTTTCGCTTAGCCGCCGAGGCCCAGGCGGCGCTGCCACCAGCCGGCCTTCTTCGGCTTGGCGTCTTCCGCCGGCTGCTCTTCAGCGGCCGGGGCGGTCGAACTCACGACGATCTCGCCTTCCGGGATGACCTTCTTGGCGCGACGGCGCGGTGCGGCCTCGGGCTCCGGCGCGGGAGCCGCGGCAGCTTCGGCGACGGTTTCCGCCGGCGCAGCTTCGGCAGCCACGGCCTCAGCCGGCGCGGCCTTGGGCTTGCGGGCCCGCGACGGCTTGGGCTTCGGAGCATCCTCGGTGACGGCTTCCGGCTCGGCAGCCGGCGCGGCCTTGGGAGCAGCCTTCTTTGCCCCCCGAGCGGGCTTCTTTGCGACCACGGGAGCATCCGCGACTACGGGTGCTGACGCTTCTGCGACCTCGGGAGCAGCTTGCGCTGCAACCACCGGAGCAGACTCCTCTGCCACAGGCTCGGGCTTCTTGCGGCGACCACGCTTCGGCTTTTCGGCCGGCGCTTCGTCGGCTGCCACCGAACCGGCCGCGCTGGCCGGCGCTTCGGCAACCACTGCCACGGCCGGCGCGTCGGCTGCAGCGACGGCTTCTTCCGAACTCGGCTCGGCCGTCACGCCATCACGCTGCTCGCCACCCTCGCCATCGCGACGGTTGCGACGACCGCCACGACGACCGCGGCGGCGGCGACGACGCGGCTCGCCGTCTTCACCGACGGCACCTTCACCCGCCTGGCGCGGCGCCTCATCGCCTTCACCGTCCTCGGACTCGTCGTCCGATGCGGCCTCGACGGGCTGGCGCGGCTGCTGCTGTTGCTGGCCACCCTGCGGACGATCCTCGCGATCGCCACCACGACGGCGACGACGACGACGACGGCCGGAGCGTTCGCCACCTTCTTCGGTCCGCGCCTGACGCTCGCCACCACCGGTAGCGGCTTCTTCTTCCTCCTCGTCGTCCTCATCCTCGATCAACGCGTCGGCCGCTTCGGCCTCGGCGTCGATGATCGTGGTGGTGTCGACGCGGACGTGCGTGCCGGCAGGCTCGCTGCGGTCGAGTACGCGGGCCTCGCCACGTTCGATGGCGAAGTGCGAGGGACCGACATGGTCATCGGCGACGATGGTGATCGAGAGGCCATACTTGGCCTCGAGGTTGTTCAGCGTGCCGCGCTTGGTATTGAGGATGTAGAGCGCCACATCGGTCGGTACCCGCACATTGATCGACTGGCCAGGCTTGCGCAGCACGTGGTCTTCCACGTTGCGCATCACCATCAGCGCCAGGCTCTCCACCGAGCGGACAAGGCCGGTGCCCTGGCAGGTCGGGCACTTGTGCGTCGAGCTTTCGACCACGCCAAAGCGGATACGCTGACGGCTCATCTCGAGCAGGCCGAAATGGCTGATACGGCCGACCTGGATGCGGGCCCGGTCGTTCTTCAGGCATTCCTTGAGCTTGCGCTCCACCGCCCGGTTCGAGCGGTTCTCCACCATGTCGATGAAGTCGATGACGATCAGGCCGGCCAGATCGCGCAACCTCAGCTGGCGGGAGACTTCCTCCGCCGCCTCGAGGTTGGTCTGCAGCGCCGTGTCCTCGATATTGTGTTCCTTGGTGGCGCGGCCGGAGTTCACGTCGATCGAGACCAAGGCCTCGGTCGGGTTGATCACCAGATAGCCGCCCGACGGCAGGGTGACCTGCGGCGAGAACATCTGGTCGAGCTGACCTTCGACGTTGAACTTGCTGAACAGCGGCGCGTCATCCTTGTAGAGCTGCACGTTCTTGGCGTGGCTCGGCATGATCATGCGCATGAAGTCTTTGGCTTCGCGGTAGGCGTCGTCGCCCGCCACGAACAGCTCATCGATATCCTTGTTGTAAAGGTCGCGGATGGTCCGCTTGATCAACGAGCCTTCCTCGTAGACGAGGCAGGGGGCCTGCGACTTGAGCGTCAGCGAGCGGACGTTCTCCCACAGCCGCTGCAGGTACTCGAAGTCGCGCTTCACCTCGGCCTTGGTGCGGCTGGCGCCGGCCGTGCGCAGGATGATCCCCTGGCCCTGCGGCACTTCAAGATCCCCGACGATGTCCTTGAGACGCTTACGGTCTGCAGCGTTGGTGATCTTACGGGAAATCCCGCCGCCACGCGCGGTATTGGGCATCAGCACCGAATAGCGGCCGGCGAGCGACAGGTAGGTGGTGAGAGCCGCGCCCTTGTTGCCGCGCTCTTCCTTGACCACCTGCACCAGCATCACCTGCCGGCGCTTGATCACTTCCTGGATCTTGTACTGGTGGCGGCGCTGCGACGGACGACGGCGTTCCTGCACGTCTTCCAGCGCATCCGAACCACCGACGCTTTCGACCGGCTCGTTGCTGGTCGGCGCCTGCTCGATGTGGCTGTGTTCTTCATCGCCCTCGGCGTCGTCATGCTCCGACGAAACCTCGGCTGGCGCGGCGGCATTGGCCGCGGCGTGCTCGTGTTCGTGCTCGTCGTCGTCATGCGCCTCGTCGCGCAGCAGCGCTTCGCGGTCGGCAATGGGGATCTGGTAATAGTCGGGATGGATTTCCGAGAAGGCGAGGAAGCCGTGGCGGTTGCCGCCATACTCGATGAAAGCCGCCTGGAGCGAGGGCTCCACGCGAGTCACCTTGGCGAGGTAGATATTACCCCGCAGCTGCCGCCGCTGGGCGGATTCGAAATCGAACTCTTCGAGCCGGTTCCCGTTAGTGACGACGATCCGTGTTTCTTCCGGGTGGATGGCATCCACCAGCATGCGCTTTGTAGCCATAGACTAAGTCTCCGCGCCGTCGCGCGCCGACACCGATCGACCGGCGAACCGGTCCTCCCGGCGTAGCGCAATGCGAGGCGAATGGTTTTAGGAGGATGGCGCGCGAGGCGCCGGCAAAAGCAACGGCGCGCGCGCCGCCGCGAGACTGGAGAGCGAAGGCAGCCGGGACTTCGACGACAAAAGCGCAACCGCTGTTCGGGATCGCGTCACTCTTTGTCTGCCCGATGGCCATCAGACCTCTTCCTTGAGAACAGGCCAGCGCTAATCAAACCGCCTGTTCTTCGACCCCGAGGGATCGAGATTCTATCGCGAGGCGCCAAATGTGCCGCACTTCAGACCGGGTCACCTCAGGTGATTTCCGATCCGCCGCTGCCGACCACGAGGGCCAGGGGCGCCGATTGCGCCGCTCCGGCATATGGTGGCGGCAGCAGGCCGCCTCAAAGATGGCTTTAGGGTTGTTGCCGCAAATTGGCAACAGGAAACTCAAAACCCATGGGTACGGGCGGCTTCCAGATCGATCACATTATTGCATTGTCGACGCGCCGTGCGTAACGCCGCAGAATCGCCCGAGTGATCTGGCGTCTTGCACCACTCTCAGGGAGCGCTGCTGTCTTGTTGAAATCTGCCGGTTCCGCCGGCCATACCCGCGGATTTGCTGGGTTTGCGGCGATTGTGCTTGTCCTCGTGGCCAGCCTGTTCGCCGCGCACCCGACCTTCGCCCAGCTCGAATCGATCGACGATTACCCCGATGTCATCGATGCGCGTGTCACCGCGACGCCGCAGCGGGCGCGGCTGATCATCGATCTCTCGGGGCCGACCGAGTTTGCCATCGTCTCGCTCGATAAACCCAACCGTATCGCCATCGACGTCAAGGCGTTCGAGCTGAAGATCCTCGCGCCGGCCGACGTTGCGGGCAAGGGCATCGTCACCGGCTATACCGTCGAGATGGCCGAAAAGGGCAGGGCGCGCACCATGCTGACGCTGGCCGAACCGGCCCAGGTGCAGCAGGCCTATATCCTCGATGCGGTCGCCGACCAGCCGGCCCGCCTCGTCGTCGACATCATTGCGGCGACCCCTGAGGAGTTCGCGACCAAGGTCGCCTCCGACCTCGCGGCCTCCATCGCCAACCAGGGCGCCGCTCCCGCCACCATTCCTACCGACCCTGGCACACACGCGCCGATCACTGCCACCCGTCCGCTGGTGGTGCTGGACCCAGGCCATGGCGGCGTCGACAACGGCGCCAGTGCACCCAATGGCACGCACGAGAAAGACATCACTCTCACCTTCGCGCTGCAGTTGCAGAAGGTGCTGATCGATTCCGGCCGCTTCGATGTGGCGCTGACCCGCGAGGATGACACCTATCTGTCGCTCAACGAACGCGTCGATCTTGCCCGCCAGAACAAGGCCGACCTGTTCATCTCGCTGCACGCCGACAGCTTCCAGCAGCCCGAGATCCGCGGCGCCAGCGTCTACACCCGTGACGAGAACGCCACTGACGTGCTCGACAAGGTGCTGGCCGACGGCGAGAACCGCTACGACATCGTCGCCGGCTTCTCGGTACCGCAGGCAACGCCCGCGGTGATGGACATCCTCGTCGATCTTATGCGGCGCGAGATGCGCAAATCGAGCTTCCTCGCCGCCGAGGCCATCGTCCACCAGCTCGAGCCGAGCGTGGCGCTGCGCCGCTTCCCGGTGCGGCAGGCCGATTTCTTCGTATTGCAGGCGCCGGACGTGCCCTCGGTGCTGGTCGAGCTTGGCTTCCTTTCCAATGCCTCCGACATCGCCAACCTGCAGCAGTCCGATTGGCGCGACCGGGTGGTGAACGCCCTGGCTCGCGGCATCGCCGACTATTTCGACAGCACGCAGAAAGCCGCGGTGGCGCCGCAGTGACGTTTTGGGTACGCGTCGCTTCGCAAGTTATTGAAAGGCAAGTTCCCGAAAGGACGCCCTTGTCCACATTTCCGCCCTTGTCTGGTATGATTCCGCAATATTCCGCGCCGCATCCGATCGGACCCATGGCGCCCGCTCCAAGGTTCACGATCTGATGCTCAGACTTCTCGGCTGGCTCTTCGGTTTCGGCGTGTTCTGCGCCCTGGGTGCCGTTGCGGTTGGCGCCGTCTATCTCAACCAGCTGAATGCGACGCTGCCCGATTACACCGTGCTGAAGGACTATCAGCCGCCGGTGACGACGCGCGTGCACGCCGCGGACGGGACGCTCCTGGCCGAATATGCGCGGGAGCGCCGGCTGTTCCAGCCGATCGAAACCATCCCGCCGCTGATCATCAACGCCTTCATCTCGGCCGAAGACAAAGACTTCTATACCCACTCGGGTATCGCCGTGGACGGCGTGGTCCGCGCCCTTCGCGACAACATCATGGCGCGCGTCGAGGGCAATGACTCGATCCAGGGGGGCGGCTCGACCATTACCCAGCAGGTGGCGAAGAACTTCCTTCTCACTTCCGAGCAGACCTGGGACCGCAAGATCCAGGAAGCCATCCTGGCGCTGCGCATCGAGTCGACCTTCTCGAAGAACAAGATCCTCGAGCTCTACGTCAACGAGATATTCCTCGGGCTCAATTCCTATGGCGTGGCCGCGGCGGCGCTCAACTATTTCGACAAGGCCCTCTACGAGCTGACGCTCAGCGAGGCCGCCTATCTCGCGGCACTCCCTAAGGGCCCGAACAACTACCACCCGTTCCGCCGCCCCAAGCAGGCCATCGAACGCCGCAACTGGGTGATCGACCGCATGGTCGAGAATGGCTACGTGACGGCCGAGGAGGCTGCCAAGGCCAAGGAGGAGCCGCTCAACGTCAAGCCGCGCACCTCCGGCAGCCAGCTGTTCTCGGCCGAGTATTTTACCGAGGAAGTGCGCCGCCAGCTCGGCAAGCTCTATGGCGAAGCCGAGCTCTATGGCGGCGGGCTCAGCGTCCGCACCACGCTCGACCCGCATCTGCAGGATTATGCGCGCCGTGCCCTGATGGATGGGCTGATCCACTATGATCACGGTGAAGGTTTCCGCGGTCCCATCGCCAGCGTCGATATCAGTTCGGACTGGGGCGCCGCGGTCAACGCCGTCAAGCCGCTCAGCGACGTGCCGGAATGGACCCTCGCCGTCGTCCTTGAGATGGGCGACAACGAAGGCCGCATCGGCATTCGTCCCGCCACCGATATCGAAGGCAAGGTCTCGGCCGAACGCGTCACCGGCACGATTGCAGGCCCAGATATCAAGTGGGTGAGCAAGAAACTCGGCTCGATTTTGAAGCCCGGAGACGTGATTTATGTCTCGAAGCTCGCCGACCGCGAGGGCGCCTACACCTTGGAGCAGGTGCCCGAGCTAGAAGGCGCGCTCGTCGCCATGGATCCGCGCACCGGTCGCGTGCTCGCCATGGTCGGCGGCTTCTCCTACGCCGAGTCCGAGTTCAACCGCGCCACCCAGGCGATGCGCCAGCCCGGCTCCTCGTTCAAGCCGATCGTCTATTCGGCGGCGCTCGATAACGGCTACACCCCGGCCTCGGTGGTGCTCGACGCCCCGATCGAAATCGTCAATGGCGACGGCTCGGTCTGGCGGCCGGAGAACTACGCCCAGGAATTCTATGGTCCGCAGACGCTGCGCCGCGGCATCGAGCGCTCGCGTAACGTCATGACCGTGCGTCTCGCCAAGGATCTCGGCATGCCGCTGATCTCGGACTATGCCAAGATGTTCGGCATCTATGACGAGCTGAACCCGGTGCTGGCCATGGCGCTCGGCGCCGGCGAAACCACCGATATGCGGATGACCGCTGCCTACGCCACCATCGCCAATGGCGGCCGTCGGATCGTGCCGACACTGATCGACCGAATCCAGGACCGTTACGGCAAGACCATCTACCGCCACGATGAGCGCGTCTGCGACGGCTGCGCCGCCGAAACCTGGAACCAGCAGGGCGAGCCGCTGATCATCGACAATCGCGAGCAGGTGCTCGACCCGATGACCGCCTACCAGATCACCTCGATGATGGAAGGCGTGGTGCAGCGCGGTACCGGCACCGGCGCCAAGAGCCTCGGCCGTCCGGTCGCCGGCAAGACCGGCACCTCGAACGACTACAAGGACGCCTGGTTCATCGGCTTCACCCCCGAGCTGGCGGTTGGCGTCTATGTCGGCTTCGATACGCCGCGCAACATGGGCCGCCAGTCGACGGGCGGCGAGATGGCCGTGCCGATCTTCACCGAGTTCGTCTCCAAGGCCCTGAAGGGCAAGCCGCCGACCCCGTTCAACATGCCCGGCGGCATGGCTCAGGTGTGGATCGATCCGGGCACCGGCGTGAAGGCCAATGGTGGCGACCAGGCGATCTACGAGGCGTTCAAGCCGGGCACCGGCCCGAACCTCGTCACCTCGGTGATCGGCGTCGACTCCAACGCCTTCCAGGCCATCCAGGCCGGCCAGGATCCGGCCGCGACCGACATGACGCTGGGCCGCGGCGGGCTGTTCTAGCCCGATGATCGTCGGCTATCCCGATCCGCGGCTCACCCGCAAGGCCGAGCCGCGGCTGCTGGATGACAGCCTCAGGGCCATCGGCAACCGCCTGCTTGAGGCGCCGCGCGCCGCCAATGCTTATGGCCTCGCCGCCGTCCATATCGGCGCCGTCGCCCCGGTCGTGGTGATCAGCGCCGACGAGGACCCGGCAAAGCGCGACTACCTCGTGCTCTACAATCCCGCAATCGTCTCCACCGACGGCCCCAGCATTCCCGGCCCCGAAGGCTCGGTGTCGATGCCCGGCGTCGAGGTGGAGATCACTCGCCCTTACGCCGCGGAAATCGCCTGGGACGACGAAACCGGCGCCCGCCAGCAGCGCCGCTTCGAAGGCTTGCCGGCCCGCATCGCGCAGCACGAGATCGACCAGGTGAACGGCACCTTCTTCCTCGAGCGCCAGTCTCGGTTGAAGCGGGACATGGTGCTCAAGAAGTGGAAGAAGCGGGGTGGGGAGTAGGCTCGGCAGCGCCACGGATTTCAAACACGGCGCACTGCATCGTTCGTCGCGCCAAAAGCGGCTTAGGCGGGCGTCCTCCGGTTGCGTCAATCGATGCGAGCCAACAGCTGAGCTGGGTCCCTAAAGATGGCGCAACATCAATCCCCATCGGGCGTCTCGTAGCCATCCGATCGCAGAATGACGGCGCAGTCGTCAGCTTTGAACCATTTCGTCGACTGGGCAAGGGCGAGTGCGTAGGCATTGTCGTAGCCTGAAGCGGAGGCGCCCACCTCAGACGCGTCGTCGTAGCCGTTGGAACAGTAGGTAACGACGATGAATTGGTCGTCAGGGACCGCGGCCAGCACCGTGCAGGCGTAATCCGGAGATACGAATGCGTTGCACCTCCGCAGCGCCTCCGACTTGGCGTCGTCCTCTGTCGATCTTCCGGTGACGAAAGCGAAATTGCTGTCCCAGGATCCTGCAACCGCCTTCCAGTTAGTCGTGTCCTGCGCCGCAGCATGGCTTCCTATGGCGCATGCCAAAACGAGGCCCAACAGAATTAACAGTGAGCGCATGGTCGTCCTCCCCAGTCCCTGTCAATCCGATCCAGGAAACGAGAGCCTCCTCCTTTTAGACCACGATAGGCAAGTGTATCGGCGCGGTTTGCTTCATCTGCGGAGCCGACAAAAGTACTCCTCCAGCGAACCGGCGGATTGCGCAATTAAGCTTTGAATAGCGGCATGGAGACAGCAAATCGACTAGACGATCGGCAAAAAGACTCATCACTATCCCGATTGGCATTGTGCCGTGGGGGTGAATCATGGAAACCGTCGATCTTAGTACCGGAGCAGTCTCCGAGATATTCTCGGGAGTGGCGGGTCTCCTAAAATTCGGGCCGTTGGGCCTATCTGCGCTGCTCCTTCTATTGGCGATATACGCGCTGAGGCGCGAGAGAATTCCACCAGTGACTGCGCAGTTGCTGCGGCAATTCATGTGGGTGGGAGCTGGCTTAGCGGTGTTCTTCGGGGTCATCGCATTTCTCCCGAGCACCATGACGCCGACCAGTCACATGGTTCACCTGCGGGTCGATCCACTCGAGAGTGATGCGTCAGACCTTCCAGCACCGGTGGCGATCGTCAACAGCGTCAAATACAGCCCGCCATTGAACATCATCGTCGGGCAAGAGGTGACTGCAATCGTGGACGTTACCAAGGCGATGAACGTTGCACGGGCGTCGGTTGCCAAGAGCAACGCGCAAGATGCCGCGCTGGCGCAGATTTCTCGAGATCTGGCCAACGCCTTACCCGCTCTTCAACAGGCGGCCATCCAATCTACCGACGCGTGCCCCGGTGGTGCGCATGGGGTGCCGGCTCAAAGCCAGGGGGCCGTGCTCGCGAACCTCTCGAAGGCCGAGTCTGCGATCACCAGCGCTACGACTCGCATATCGGCGCTTAACTAAGGTGCTGAAATTATTGGTGCCGGCAGCAAGAATCGAACTCGCGACCCACTGATTACAAATCAGTTGCTCTACCAACTGAGCTATGCCGGCCCGACGCGGTCGATAGCACTGGCTGCCGGATGGCGCAAGGCGCGCCGCAGCATGCGCGCCGGGCGGCGACGGCTTGTCTTAGATGTGGCATCCTCGCCGTGCAAATATCCGGCTGGCTGGTGATTCACTGGCGGAGGAGACGCCGTGGGAGGCGAACGAAGCGCATCTGTTCCGGCCCGCATCCTGCCGCGGCACGCCGCCTTCTATTGGGGCGTCGGCGTCGGGCTGGCGGTGTTTGTCGCGTGCCTGCTGCTGTCGCCCAAATATGCGGTCGCCGCCGCCGCCAATGCGATGTTCGTCATCTACCTGCTGCTCGTACGCATCGAGTTTCCCTGCCTCACCGCCGAGTTCCTGCAGCAGCGGCCCGATGACGCCGATTCTCCCGTCGCGGCGATCTTTCTCGTCACCCTCCTCGTGGCGGTTGTGGCAGTGATCTTCCTGTTCCTCGCGCTCAACGATGGGCAGGGCAGGGCCGATCCGCTCGAAATCGCGGTCAGCGTCGTTTCGGTGGTGCTCGGCTGGTTCACGGTGCACACCATGGCGGCGCTGCATTATGCGCACGAGTATTATCGCGATGATCCGGACGAGCAGGGCAAGGTGCTCGCCGGCCTGGCGTTTCCGGGCGACGAGCCGCCCGACGGCGCGGCGTTCCTCTATTTCTCCTATGTGCTCGGGATGACCGCGCAGGTCGCCGATGTCGCGGTGACGTCGCGGGCGATGCGGCGCCTGGTGACCCTGCACGGCGTCGTCTCGTTCTTTTTCAACACGGTCATTGTCGCGGCGACGGTCAACGTTGTCGTGGCGATCGCCGGCAAATGAGGCTGGGCGTCTCCGGCGACCCAGGCAAACAGGTCACTCGCGGCGGGCGGCTGTCCCGGGCGCCAAAACTTCGAAGAGGAAACCGACCATGAAACGAACGCACCTTCTGGCCCTGCCGGTCGCCCTGTCATTGGGCCTGCTGCTCGCTGCCTGCGACAACAACTCGGCACCGCCGCCGGCCAAGCCGGCCGCCGAAGCCCCCGCTGCGCCGGCCGCCACCGCTGATGCGGATAAGGCTGCAGCGGAGCAGAAGGCTGCCGAAGAAAAGGCCGCTGCGGACAAGGCCGCTGCGGACAAGGCGGCTGCAGACAAGGCGGCTGCAGACAAGGCGGCTGCAGACAAGGCGGCTGCGGACAAGGCAGCCGCGGATAAGGCAGCCGCAGACAAGGCAGCCGCAGACAAGGCAGCCGCGGATAAGGCAGCTGCGGACAAGGCGGCTGCGGACAAGGCGGCTGCAGACAAGGCGGCGGCAGATAAGGCCGCTGCAGACAAGGCGGCTGCGGACAAGGCGGCTGCGGACAAGGCAGCTGCGGACAAGGCAGCTGCGGACAAGGCAGCGGCGGATAAGGCAGCTGCGGACAAGGCAGCTGCGGACAAGGCAGCCGCAGATAAGGCAGCCGCAGATAAGGCAGCCGCAGATAAGGCAGCCGCGGATAAGGCAGCCGCAGATAAGGCCGCGGCAGCCACGGCCGCCAAGGCGGAAGCGGACAAGCAAGCGACGGTTGCTGCGGCCGCCGCCAAGGGCAAGGCTGACGCCGAGGCCGCTGTTGCGGCCGCCGCCGAAGCCGCTCCGGCTGCCGCGGCGCCGGCCTCCGCAGAAGCGAAGGGCGCTGCCGATGCTGCTGCTGCTGTTGCCGCGGCTGATGCCGCTCCTGCGGCCAGCGCTACGCCGGCCGAGTCAAAGGGTGCGGCCGATGCTGCCGCTGCCGTTGCCGCGGCTGAGGCGCCGGTGATGACCACCCCGGCCATGGGTATCCTGCCGGCCGATGGCCTGAAGCCGGATACTCGGCTGGCGGCTAATGCCGATCGCAGCGAGATTGGTTATCTCGGCGTCTGGGCGCCGACCTACGATGCCTGCGGCACGGTCGACCAGGCCGGCGGCACCGGCTACGTGGTGATCACCAAGATCTCCGTGCGGCAGGGTAGCGAGATCACGCTCGTGGATGCCGTTCCAGCCACGAACGGCAAGGCAAGCCTCAAGGCGGGCGACAAGACGATCGAGATCGCCCAGGCCGGGACCGACGTGTTGAACGTGAATGGGACCGATCTGGTGCGCTGCACCACGCCGTGAGGTACTGAGGGTCCGCGGGTATCCCCGCGGGCCCTTATGCCCCCGCGCGGCCCGCGGTTACCGCGAACAGTGCGATCGCCGCCGCGTTCGAGACGTTGAGCGATTTGATCGGCCCGGGCATGTCGAGCCGCACCATTTCGTCGCAGAGTTCGCGCGTCCGCTGCCTGAGGCCTTTGCCCTCGGCGCCGAGGACGATCGCCATCGGCGCATCGTCGGTGCGTGGGCGGATCGGAGCAGGGGCCTCCGAATCGAAGCCGATCACCGTCAGCCCGCGCTCCTTGAGCTTCTCGATGGCGTCGCCGAGATTGCGCACCTCGATCATCGGCACCATGTCGAGCGCCCCGGACGCAGCCTTCGCCATGACCCCGGTCTCGCGCGGCGAATGCCGGGCCGTGGTGACCACCGCATCGGCGCCGAAGGCACAGGCCGTTCTGAGGATCGCCCCGACATTATGCGGGTCGGTCAGCTGGTCGAGGATCACCACCAGCCGGGGATTGGGCACATCGTTGAGCCCGAAGCGGCTGACCGCCTCGACTTCCAGCGCCACACCCTGGTGCACGGCGTCCGCACCGAGCAGCCGATCGAGATCCCTGGGCGTCGTTTCGGTGAAGCGCATCTCCACCGGACCGGTCTCCCTGAGGCGCATCAGCGCATTGGGAGTGACCAAGAGGTTCCGCCGTTCGCGCAGGGGATTGTCGAGTGCCGCCCGCACCGTATGCAGCCCATAGAGGTAGACCGGCCCGGTATCCGGGTCGTACTTGGGCTTGGGCGGGAATTTGTTGCGGCTCATAGGGATGCCCTAGCGGTTTTGATGCAGGACAGCAAGGCGAGCACTGCGATGCGCAAAGGGCGGATTGGGTGTTGACAGGCGTTCACCGCCCCGACATAAACCGCCCCGACGACGCGCCCGGGGACGGGCGCCGTTCGTTTCTCCGGCTCTGAATGGAGGGGTGGGAGAGTGGTTAAATCCGGCAGACTGTAAATCTGCTCGCTTAGCGTACACTGGTTCGAATCCAGTCCCCTCCACCACCCCCTTGAAGCGGTCGGTATTCATTAGAGCCCCGGCAGGCTTACTCAGTGAGCTCGTCCGGCGATGGGGCCTCGAACAGGCCCATCCAGTCTTTGAGCCTGGCCTCGGGGATGTGAAACGTCCCGGAAGGCAACTGGCCATTCCGGGCCCTGATGCGTTCCAGCAGCTGCCCCTCGGTCGCATCGGCAAAGTGGATTGTGAAGCCGACGCCGAGATCGCGAGCTTTTGCTCGCAGTTCGTCTCGCTCGCGCCTGGTCCAGAAGCCGAAATCGAGGATCACGTCCACGCCAAGGACCAGAACCCGCGACGCAGTCTCCCACAGCAGCGCCTCGATGGCCGCGTGCCTGGCGTTGTGTGTCGCGAGATCACCGTCGTCAATGTGCTCCTCGACGTCCATGCCGAACAACCGGACATGCCACTCGTCGACGGTAAGGCGGAGCGCGCCGTAATCGACCTCCAGCTTCCGGGCCAGCGTCGTCTTGCCGCTGCCTGGCAGTCCAACCATCAGATGAAGTGTTGCCATGACCCGCCAGTCTCGGTTGCCTCCACATGTGGCCCCACCTCCACCGGAAGCGCAACCGGCTCTCGCTGATCCCAGGGTCGGCTCTCGCCGATCCCAGGGTCGGCTCGCCGATCCCCGAAGGCAGAGGCGGCGCGGCCTAGGCGTCGCCCTCTGCGCCAGCTTCTTCCATCAATACCGAGCTCACCGGCGCCTCGAGCGTCCATGTAATGCGCGACGCGGTGCGCGTGGTACTGGCTCGGCCATTGAGGGCGACCGGTGTTACGCGCTCGAGTACGACGGTTCCGAACCCACGCCCGGCTTGCGGCTCGGCTACCAGCGGCTCGTCAAAGTTCTCGTCCCAGGTCATCGCCAGCTCGGCCGCCGGCCCCCGACTCACCGACCATGACACCGTGATGGCGCCGCCGGCACCGGAGAGCACCCCGTACTTGGCGGAGTTGGTGCCCAGCTCGTGGAAGGCCATACCGAGGTTCTGCACGGCGTTGGGCGAGATCGAGACCAGGGGGCCCGAAATGGTCACCAGGTTCTCGTGTCCGAACGGCGCCAGTTGCGCCTTGACCAGTTCGGCCAGCGTCGAGCCGGTCCATTCCGAGCGGACCAGCAGGTCATGCGAGGCCGCGAGGCTGGCGATGCGGGTGCGAATCTTGGCCTGGAACTCGTCAATCGATACCGAACTCAGCCCGGTCTCGCGGATCAGCGACAGGATCACCGCATACTGGTTCTTCACCCGATGGTTGATCTCGCGCAGCAGCACCCGGATCCGCCGTTCGCTTTCCTTCGATTGGGTGATGTCGCGGGCGATCTTGGAAGCGCCCACCACCTCGCCGCTCGGGTTGCGGATCGGCGATACGGTCAGCGACACGAACACCGTGCTGCCGTCCTTGCGCAGCCGCACGGTCTCATAACTCTCGATCCGCTCATTGGCGCGGATGCGCCGGATGATGTCGGTTTCCTCGCTTTGCAGGTGCGGCGGGATCAGCATGGTGATGGAGCGGCCAATGGCTTCCTCGGCCGTGTAGCCGAACATCCGTTCGGCTGCCGGGTTCCAATGCGTAATCACGCTGTTCAGATCCTTGGCGATTACAGCATCGAAGGACGAATCAATGATCGCGGCGAGCCGCGCCTCGATGATGCGCTCGCCCTCGTCCAGGTTCTCTCGTTCACCCTGCATATAGTCCCCCAGACACCCGCCAGTGAACGAGAGGGACGCACATTGGTTCCGGGGCGCGAGAGATTCTCCGCGTCCTGCCGCTATTCGATCAGCAGACGGTGCGAGCGCGGTTGCCAGCCGATGAGTCGAGCGGCCTTCGACAGGTCGTGTTCCTCCCCGGTCTCGTCGCCGACGATGAACAGGGCCTCGAACCCGCCAGGCGCGGGCGGCGTCACCGCTTCGATGGCGCCGAGATAGGCGTTAGCCATGTCCTCCTCATCGAGCGGGTAGACATAGCTGCCGTCGCCGGCGCGCTGCGGGTGGCGGCGTTGCGCAAGATAGTCGGCGCGCTTGCGCGGTCCGCTGATCCTCAGCCCGATGATGTTCATGCCGAACCAGTGCGCGAAATAGGCGCAGATCTCTTCGCCCAGTCCCTTGCTGAGGCCATAGACGGAGGGCGAGTCGAGTGGCACCTGGTCCTCGCCCGGATAATTCGGGCGACCGCGATAGTGGACGCTCATCGAGCTGGTGTAGACCCCACGCTTCACCCCAGCTTCCTGTGCCAGGTAAAGGAACAGGTGCAGGGCTTTGGTGTTCAAGTCATAATTGTTGACGATGGTTTCGATGTCCTGGTCGGTGACCATGCCGCCCTGGGCGCTGCGCATCGCCAGCCAAACGAAACCATCGACCCCGGTGAGCGCCTCGCGGATCGCCTCGGGGTCGAGCACCGAGCCCTTCACATGCTCGACATCGGGGTCGGCGGGTGGGGTGAGGTCGAGCACCCTGAGCGTGTGCCTCGCCTTCAGATAGGGGGTGATCAGCTGGCCGACATGGCCGGCCCCGCCGACGAGCAGCAGTTTCATCGGGCAGCCTCCGGCTTATCGCCGACATCGAGGATGCGGATGCCGCGCTCGCCGGCGATCCGGTGGAACAGTGCCCCGACTTCGGGCAGTTCCTCGCTCGAGTTGCCCTCGGCGATCAGCGGATAGTCCGGGTCGAGCGCCTCTAGCCGGCTGAACAGCGTCGCAAAGTCCATCAGGCCCTTGCCGGGGCAGCCGTCCTGCAAGTGGATCGCCAGCCGGTTCTCCACCCAGATATCCTTGGCATGGGCACTGCAGATGTGGCGGCCGAGCCGGTCGAAATGCGCGTTGAGCGCACCGCCGGTATCGTAGATCGTCTCGAGCGTGATCCAGTTGGCGGAATCATAGTCGCAGCGCACCCATGGCGAATCCACTGCATCGAGGATGCGGGCGGCGATTTCAGGAGTGCGCGGCGTCACCAGCGAGTGCGATTCGAGGCTGAGCAACACTCCCGCATCCTCCGCCGCCTTGGCGCACTCTTTGAGCGAGCGGACCAACTGGTGCTCGGCCCTGGCCGTCCAGTTATCGGGATGCGGGAACCAAGGCCCGGCTGGGTTCATCGAACCGGGGCCGGTGTCGATACCGCGGGCGCCCATCCAGCCTGCGAGCTGCAGCGCCGCCTGCACGACGCGCACCGACTGCGCCCGCGCCGTCTCGTCGGAGGTGACGAGGTTCTGCCAGTAGCCGGTGGTCTGGAACAGTGCCACGCCCTCGTCGGCGAGCAGGGCTTTCAGCCGCTCCGCGTCCTCGCGACGCGCGGTCAGCGGGTCGTTGTCGCGAAAGCGCGTGAAGATGCCGGAAAAACCTGCATCGCGAACCCGTCGGCACATCTCTGGGGTCAGGTCATTCATGTCCGCGGGCAAAAAACACCCGCTCATACCAAGCCGCATCATCGTCCTCCTCGAGACGCGGCATCCATCCGGCGGCAGCGCCCGGAGTCAATTATACGTTTGCCTCGCGTGGGGCAGGGGCTGCGCCGGCGCCACTTGGCTAGCCGCACCAGTCCGGCGATGCCGGCGTCCTCGCCTGGGCCAGCCCCTCGGTGATCAGCTGCGCACCCAGCGACTGTCCATCCCGCGACACCAACGCCAACGCCGATCCATCGGCATCCCCGATCTCGAAGGTCCCGGCATTCAGCAGGTCACGCAGTCGCAGCGCCGAACTCCACGAGAGCTGGCTCGCCTTGGGACATTCCGAGGTGTAGCGCTCCGGCGTGACGGCGTCGGCGAGGCGGATCACCTTGCCGCGCAGATAGAAGCTGTCACCGGACCACACGCAGGTGAGGTGGGGCAGGGCCTCGCACAGCATGAACCGTGCATCCTCGGCGTGGGCCGGAAGGGCGGCCGCCAGCAGCGGCAGCATCAGCAGGGCAATCGCAGCTCGCATGCCTCACGCTGACTCCGATCTGGCGCGTGAGCAACGCACAATGGTGGGATCGAAGAGGCTTGGGTGGGATCGAAGAGGCTTGCCAGCATCGCGCCTCAGCCACTAAGAAGCGCTGGCGCTCCGGCGCGGGTGTAGCTCAATGGTAGAGCAGAAGCCTTCCAAGCTTATGACGAGGGTTCGATTCCCTTCACCCGCTCCAGCCCTTCCCGCCCGTCGACCTAACGGCATGAAAACGCGGCGTTTCAGCTCTATCCCTGCAGCCAGCCTGCCGGTTTGTGAAGGAGGCTGATATCGACGAGGCGATGCGGCAGATCTTCTTCGGCCACCGACGCACCGGTCAGGAGTAATCGGCGGCGGCTACCAGTTGATCAGGCCGGATGCCTCCAGCGCCGCGACCACCGCGCCGCGTGACTCGTGCAAGTCTTCGATGAGCTTCATCGGCCTGAAGCGAGACATGTTGCCGTCCCGCGGCACAGCAACTGCGTTAAGCGGTATCAGGCTGCCAATACCTCCAAGCAGTTGCTCGAACTGGACGGCGGTTCGTCGATCCGATGTCGTCTTTGTCACCGCGTAGTAGGGGAGGCGCTCTCCGGCTGAAATGGCGGTGCCGCCAATAAGGAACGTGTTGGTGTTCAGGAAGAATTCCTTAGTGGGGCGGTCCGAGGGATCGACCTGGAAGCCTTCGAGAATCTCGAAACCGTGCGGACCGTAGGTGAGGTATCCACCGACATCCGTCGCGGTCCCCGGAGCCACCTCCACGGTAGCATCCATCTTGCTGGCGATGTGCGCCCCGACGATGTCGGCATCGAGCGTTGCAAGCAGGTTATCGATATTGGAGATTTGCCACAAGCGCGGGGAAATGCCGTCTATGCTGTGGTGGGCAGCGAGCAGCTTCGGAACCTCGCCATGGCCGGGTGGGCTGAAACTCGGAGTTCCATCCGCTTGCAGCAGCAGGTGCCCATCCTCGAGTAGCCGTGGCAGCACCGACTGCGTTACGACTTTGATGCGCAGCCTCGCATGGCTCTGGCTTTCGAGCACCTTGAGCACGGCGAGTTCAGTCGCAGGGCTGACCACGACGATTACTGCCAACGTTGTGTCGTGCGCCGCAGCGACCCCTGCCAGCGCTTCCAGCTTTACACGCAGCAGCGTCCAGCCCGGCAACAACTCTACGGCCGCCTTTGCCCCGCCGCCAAAGCGGGTTGCAAGGCCACCACACAGAATGACAGCGCCGACATCGCCGGCCGATATCGTCGAACTGCCGATTTTGCGGTGGGCCTCGTCCGGCCAGTGGGACTGGATATCGGCTCGCGTTGCATACCGGATGTCGGTCAGGAGGGGCGTAGAGAGTGAGTTGCTCCTGTAGTCGCGACGCAGGCGCTCAAACAGCGCGTTATCGTAGTATTGCGTTGCTGGCGCCTCCTCCTCAAACCGAGGGTCCATGCCTTTCCTCCCAATCACGGTCAACTTTTGAACTCGACATAGGCCTTGGAGCTCTGCGGCCCCCTGCTACCTTGGTATTTCCCACTATACAGGACGATGTTTCCGCGAACGGTGCAGAACGTAACCTGCCCAATCCGCATGCCGGGGTATACACGAACCGGCTGCACGGGGTTCAGCTGTAGCGTCCACTGGTTGACCGAACCGATATCTATCAAGTCCGCCGTGACATGAACGAACGGGCCCATGCGCGGGGGGCAATACCCAGGGATTAGTGGTGGCAGAGGAGTGATCTGCCCCCACGCTTGAGCTCATCAATCCCCTTAACTCGCTCCAGCCCTTCCTAATTGATCGGCTTGCCCGCCTCCTCGACCACCCAGTCGCGGAACGCCTTGATCTTGGCGACGTTGCGGCGTCCCTCGGGGTAGGCGAGCCAGAAGCTGGTGCCTTCGCCGAACACTCGTTCGAACGGCTGTATCAGTCGCCCTTCCGCCAGCTCGCGTTGAAAATAGTCGGGGGTGAGCAGGGTGACGCCCTGGCCGGTCATGGCGGCGATCGCGTCGAAGGTCTGCATGTTCATCGAGGGTGTCTTCTGCTGTTTCAGCACATCGTGCGGCAGGCCGTAGGCGTCGAGCCAGAGGATCCACCAGGGGTCGTCGGCGTCGAGCAGCGGCAGTTTCAGGATGTCGGCCGGCTCATGCACTCCACCGATGCTCGCTGCCAGCGCCGGCGACAGCATCGGGGTGAAGCGCACATCGAGCAGCTTGACCGCGTTGAGCCCCGGCCAGACGCCTTTGCCGGCGCGCACGACAACATCCACTTGCTCGCGACTGAAATCTACCAGCCGGTCAGTGGTCTCGAGCCGCACCGCGATCTCCGGGTGCCGGAGCTGGAAGATGCCGAGCCGCGGCGCCAGCCATTGCGCGGCAAAGGTGTGCATGGTGTTGACGATCAGCGTCCCATGCTCGCGCGCTCCGAAATCGATGAAGGCTTCGCGCAGAATCTCGAAAGAGCGGCTCACCTCCGGCGCCAGCCGCTCGCCGGCCTCGGTGAGCGCCACCTCGCGCGGCCGCCTGAGGAACAGCGGCGAGCCCACCCGCTCCTCGAGCAGTTTGATCTGGTAGCTCACCGCAGCCTGCGTCATGCCCAGTTCCTGGGCGGCGCGGGTGAAGCTCAGGTGCCGGGCAGCCGCCTCGAAGACGCGGATCGCAGCAAGTGGGGGTAGGTGATCTGACATAAGGCCTCCTTATGCATGATACTCGAGCTTTGGTTGGAAATCAAAGCTCTGGAGGCGCATCTACCCTTCACACGTATCAAAGCTGACGGTGATCGAAATGCTCTACCAGGCCCCCAAGTCCCGCGCTGCCCGCCTGTTCGGCTGGGTGAAGCACGTCATCCTGCCGCCTCGCGCCCACCCCGTGGCCGATATCCGGGAGCTGAGTTCGTACCTGCGCACCGATATCGGCGCCAACGACACGCACTATCCTTTTCACCACCCGTAATGAGCGGCGCCGCTTCCGCGAGGGACCATAACAAAGGCCCGGCATCGCTGCCGGGCCTTCTGTTTGTGCGGACAGATTCAAGATCAGCAGTCGAGCAGGTGGCCCGAACCCTTGGGCGCGGCGGTGCAGGTCCACAGCGTCGGCAGCTTGAGCTTGGTTGCGGTGGTTTCGGTCGCCGTGGCAACCGTCTTCGGCGTCGCCTTCAGCATCTCGGCGCCTTTCTCCCAGCATTCCTTCTTCAGGGCGGGGAAGATCAGGCAGTTCACTTCCGAATCCGAGAGCACCGAAGCGGCAGCGGCAGGCAGGACAGGCACGGCGAAACCGGACGCGACGAGCGCGGCAACGAGAACGAGTCTCTTCATCTATTTCCCCTGGTTACCTCCAAAGCGCAGCCCCTTGGTGAAAGGCCTTGGACCGCGCGGCACAGAGCCTAATCCCGCGCCACAGCGGCGCGCAATCATCACGCGAAGGTTGCCCCCTTGCCACTTGCGCGGCGCGAGGCTTTTCAGTAGAGGGAGGGCCGCAGGTTTAGGGGTATAGCTCAGTTGGTAGAGCATCGGTCTCCAAAACCGAGGGTCGAGGGTTCAAGTCCTTCTGCCCCTGCCACCTGCACCTAGCCGGTCCGCGAGCGGCCAGCGCCTCTCCGCGCTCCCAAATGTTTTCATTAGGTTGCTCAGCTGCAACAGCTTTTTGGCGTGGGGCGTGGCAAGCAACGCACTCCCTTTGGAGTGATTATTGATGGCTCGGTTTATTGCTCTTCTTGTCGCGAGCGTTTCGCTCGCGGCCCTCGCCGCGACTTCCGTACACGCTGCCGATCTTATCATCGATACACCGGCGGAGCCTGGCGTCGTGGATGTCGGCGGCAACTGGGATGGCGCCTATGTGGGCGTGTTCGGGGGTTATGGTACCGGCGACTTCGAAATCAACGACAGCGGTTTCCTGTTTGACTTCGACGGATGGCTTCTCGGTGTAGCCGTGGGTGCCAACTTTGCGGTGGCCGATGGCATCGTCGCTGGCGTGGTTGGCGATATCGCGTGGTCGAACATCGCTATCGACCCCGCCGACTTCGGTGGCAACGAGTACAACGTGGATTGGGTCGGCTCGCTGCGTGGTCGCTTGGGTTTCGATGGCGGCGCTTTCCTGCCGTACTTGACCGCCGGCCTGGCTGTCGCCGGTGGCGAGTCGGTCGACCCGCCTGTCAGCGATACGGCCGTGCATGTAGGCTGGACCGCGGGTGCGGGTGTCGAGTTCGCGGTGGCCGACAACCTGTCGGTCGACCTGCTGTACCGCTATTCGGACTACGGCACCGCTACCTACGATCTGGGGCCGGACTTCGATATCGACTTCCAGACCCATCAGGTCAGCGCCGGCCTGAACTGGCGGTTCTAAGCGCAGCGACTAACACCGAGCGGCCCCGGTCTCCACCTCGGAGGCCGGGGCCGTTCCATTCCGGGCAGGGCCGGCTACAGCATTCCCAGATACATGGCGATCGGCGTCGCCAGCATCGCGGCGACCAGCGTGGCGAACAGGACTTTGAGGAAGAGTGTCTCGAGCATAGTGCCCTCGGGAGAAAGACAGCGGGCGCGACACGAGTTGCCACCAGAGTCAGCAGCCCGCTGCTTCCTCCCGAAGACGTCACTCTAGGTCGGTTGCGAAAGGCGCGCATTTAACAAAGACATCCCGGTGATCGGCGCGATCAACTCTCGCCAATGCGGCGGCCCGCTGCATGGCAGTCCCTTGCGGGCGCTGCCGATCTATCCCAAGAAGGCGTGGGGCTTGGGGATTTGACGACATGAAAGTGACGCTCGACCTCGACGATCTCGTCCGGCGCGGGGATCTCACGCAGGCGGAGGCCGATCGGCTGAAGGGCTTTGCCAAGGCCGATACCGGCGCGCTTGGCACCAATATTCTGCTCTCGTTCGGCGCCGCCGCCATCGTCATCGGGCTGGGCGCGCTGTTTCCCACCGCCGAGACCGCCATCGGGCTCGGCGGGCTGCTTCTGGCGCTCGGGCTGGTGCTCAGGTTCAACGGCATCGAGCGCTGGACCTTGTTCGGCCAGGTCTGCGTCACCATCGGTGCCCTTGCCCTCTCGGGCGGCATCTCGATCCTCGCTGAGGGGTCGGTGCCGATCAATCTGGCCATCGGAGGAGGGCTGGCAGTGGCGGCGGTGGCGGCGCGCTCGGGCCTCCTGGCGGCATTATCGGTGATCATGCTGACGGCAACAGTGGGCGGAGCAACGGCCTACAATGGCAGCTTCTTCTGGCAGCCGGCCCTGACCATCGGCATCCTCGCGGCGCTGACGCTCGGGCTCTATCTGCTCTCGCTGCGGCTGTCCGCGGACTATGAGCGGTTGGCGATCATCGCGGCGCGCGTCGCTATCCTGATGCTGAACTTCGGCTTCCTCATCGGCTCGCTGTTCGGCGACGATGCACTGAAGCTTCCGCCGCTGGCCTTCAGCGTCGCCTGGGCCCTGGTGCTCATCGTCACGGGCCTTTGGGCGATCCGCGCCAACCGCCGTTGGGTGGTCAATGCCGCCGCCGTGTTCGGAGCGATCCACTTCTTCATCCAGTGGTTCGCAACGCTGGGGCCGTCGCCGCTCTCCATCGTCGGCGGCGGGCTGCTGCTGGTCGGCTTTGGCTTTGCGATCAGGTGGTTCAACCGCAGCCAGCACGCAAAGGCGCCGTCGGAATCTGACGTGACCATCCCCGATTCCATTGTCGGTCCGGGCGGCGCGGCCTGATCGCCCCGGTGCGGTGCGCCGAATTCGATAGGTGGCTGTCGAATGGGGGCGTACAGTACCTGGGCGCACCAACGCGCCGCCAGCGAAAGCGACCCCCCCTATATGCCCGTGGATCATCCCGACACCGCGCCCGTCGCGGTTCGTCGCATGCCCAGTCGCACGCTGACGGTGGCGCTGAGCTTCTTCATCACGCTCGGCGCACTGTTCGTGTTGGCGCCGCTGCTGCGCTTCGGCACCAGTTTCGGCTGACGGAGACAGCGTCCATGCCGCGCAGCCCTCTTTCCGGGTTCGATGCCGATCCCAGCGTCGGCGCCGAGGAGCCGTCCGGACCGTTCGACTACACCGAACCGGCCGATCTCTACTTTCCGGTGCAGGTGGGGCGGAAGGCGGGTCTCGACTACCGTCGCTTTCCTTCGGCCACCCTGGCGCTGCGCTATGCGATGGAATCGCTGCTTCCGGGCAAGCTGAACTCGGCGACGCTGGAGGTCGATGGCGAACGCTACGACAGCGTCGCGATGCGCCGGCTCTATGCTTCGTCGGATTTTCCGGCGTCGTGAGGCGGCGGTACGTCGATGCCGTCTTCGAGATACTCGTGCAGCTTGTTGCGCAGCGTTCGGATGCTGATGGCAAGGATGGCGGCCGCGTGCGTGCGGTTGCCGTGGGTGGCGCGCAGCGTTGCAAGGATCAGTTCGCGCTCGACATCCGCGGCCTGCAGGCCGACCAGTTGCAGCGTCGCGGCTGGATCGGGATGGAGGTTGTAGGCGTTGAGCATCGAGGCCTCGCGCTATTCCATGTCGACCGGCAGGGTGAGGCTGAGATCAAGGGCGGCGAGGAAGGCGACGACAGCGGCGGCGGCCATGATCACCACTGGCAGCCAGTGCCCGAACTGGGCTCGCGTCATCGCTTGCAGCAACGCCCCCTTCCCCATCGCCCCAGAATCACGCCGCGGGTCCGTAGGCTTGTGGTAACGGAGGCAACCTGACGGATGGCTGACAGCCCTCGTGCACAGGCGCCGGAGCGCCGACATCACGGTGTCATTGGGACTTGCAATAGCCGAGGCAAGCCATTAGATACCGCTTCCCAAGCCGCCCGGGGTGACTCGCGCGGTTCGTCGTTTTTGGCCTGATGGCCCGACCGGAAGTAGAGCTGATGGCTGCACTGAACCCGCTGAAGTTCCTGCAAGAGGTTCGTCAGGAAGTCGGCAAGGTCACCTGGCCGACCCGCAACGAGACCCTGGTCTCGACGGTGATGGTGCTGGTGATGGTGGTCATCGCGAGCGTCTTCTTCCTGCTTGCGGATCAGCTCATTGCGATGGCCGTGCAGTTCGTCCTGTCGATCCGCTGAACGGTAAACTGAACTTTTAGGAGCTTCGACGCGGCATGGCCAAGCGCTGGTATATCGTTCAGGCGTACTCGAACTTCGAGCGCAAGGTGGCGGAAGACATCCGCCAGAAGGTTGCGCAGAAGAAGCTTGAAGACCTGTTCGACGACGTGATCGTGCCAACCGAGAAGGTGGTCGAGATGCGTCGCGGCCGCAAGGTTGACGCCGAGCGCAAGTTCTTCCCGGGCTACGTGCTGGTGAAGATGGATATGACCAACGAGGCATTCCATCTGATCAAGAACACGCCGAAAGTTACCGGCTTCCTCGGTTCGGGCGACAAGCCCATGCCGATCTCGGAGAAGGAAGCCATGGCCATCCTGCAGCAGGTGCAGGAAGGCGTCGAGCATCCGAAGCCCTCGGTCTCGTTCGAGGTCGGCGAGCAGGTGCGTGTCTCCGACGGTCCCTTCGCCAGCTTCAACGGCGTGGTGGAAGAAGTCGACGAGGAGCGTTCGCGCCTCAAGGTGGAAGTTTCGATCTTCGGGCGTCCGACGCCCGTCGAACTGGAATACGGTCAGGTCGAGAAGGTCTGATCACCCCGTCGTTGCGCAAGCACGACTGGCTTACTCGTCGTTGCGCAAGCACGACTGACTGACTGAAGAATTCCGGCGCAAGCCGGATACTCGCAGCCTGAGCGTTGCGAGAAAACCGTGGGAGGGCAGGGCGGTCGCCAACCGCTCGTAAAGCCCGGACCACGGCGTCTCACAGATCCGGTGACGCGGATCACCCGCCCGATCCTGGGCACATATGGAGATTGAACCATGGCAAAGAAAATCACTGGGTACCTGAAGCTTCAGGTCCCAGCCGGCTCGGCGACCCCGTCGCCCCCGATCGGCCCCGCGCTGGGTCAGCGCGGCCTCAACATCATGGAATTCTGCAAGGCCTTCAATGCGAAGACCGCCGAGCAGGAAAAGGGTGCCCCGACCCCGGTCGTGATCACCATCTATGCCGACAAGAGCTTCACTTTCGAGACCAAGCTCCCGCCGGTCACCTACCTGATCAAGAAGGCCGTGAACCTGAAGTCCGGCTCCAAGCTCCCGGGCAAGGAATCTGCTGGCACGATCACGCAGAAGCAGATCCGTGAGATCGCCGAAAAGAAGATGGCCGATCTCAACGCCTATGACGTCGACCAGGCCGCGACCATGATCGCCGGCTCCGCCCGCTCCATGGGCATCCAGGTGGAAGGCTGATCATGAGCAAGCTCGGTAAGCGTACTGACGCCGCCCGCGTGGGCATCGATCGCAAGAAGCTCTACGCGCTCAGCGACGCCGTGAAGATGGTCAAGGAACGCGCCAAGGCGAAGTTCGACGAGACCGTCGAAGTTGCGTTCAACCTGGGTGTTGACCCGCGTCACGCCGACCAGATGGTCCGCGGCGTGGTGAACCTGCCCAACGGCACCGGCAAGACCGTTCGCGTCGCCGTGTTCGCCAAGGATGCCAAGGCCGATGAGGCCCGCAAGGCCGGCGCCGATATCGTTGGCGCCGAAGACCTGGTGGAAATCATCCAGGGTGGCAAGATCGAGTTCGATCGCGTGATCGCCACCCCGGACATGATGCCGCTGGTCGGCCGTCTCGGTAAGATCCTCGGGCCGCGCAACCTGATGCCGAACCCGAAGGTCGGGACCGTGACCCCCGATGTCGCCGGTGCGGTCAAGTCCGCCAAGGGCGGTGCCGTCGAGTTCCGCGTCGAGAAGGCAGGCATCCTGCACGCCGGCGTCGGCAAGGCCTCGTTCTCGGAAGAGGCCCTGTTGCAGAACATCAAGGCGTTCGCCGACGCGATCCAGAAGGCTAAGCCTGCTGGCGCCAAGGGCACCTACGTCAAGCGCGTCGCCGTGTCCTCGACCATGGGCCCGGGCGTGCACGTCGATCCCTCGTCGGTCAACGCTTAAGACCGACTACCAATTCCTGGCGGCAGCGATGCCGCCAGGATGCCGATCTTCGGATCGGTGAAGTCCTGTCCGAGACTGCGGGTCTGCCCGAAAGGGCGCTAATCCCGAGCCTGCGACGCGCTCGCGCGCATCAAAGGAACCCAGCGACGCGCTAGCGCGCGATCAAGGGAACAAGGGGCCCGCATAGATGGGGTGACAACCGGAATTCGTGTCCGGTTCGAACCAGGCCAGTTGCCGCCAAGGGGCATTTCGCCCTCCGACGGTCAGCCGGTTGACAGGCATCAACCGCTGCACTCCCAAACGGAGGGCAGCAATTGGCAAACGGTCCGGGGCCTATCTCCGGACCAAATGTGGAGACTAGCAGTGGAAAGAGCGGAAAAGGCTGAGCTCATCGCCTCGCTCCAGTCGTCGTTCGCGACGGCCGGATCGATCGTTGTTGCCCAGAATGCCGGCTTGACCGTTGCCGACCTGGAAAATCTGCGCAGGCAGATGAAGCAGGCCGGCGGGACGATCAAGGTGGCCAAGAACCGCCTTGCCAAGCTTGCTCTGAAGGAAACCGACAACGCCGATATGTCGGCCCTGTTCTCAGGTCCGACCGTCGTCGCCTTCGCCAAGGATCCCATGATCGCGCCGAAAGTCGCGGCCGCTTTCGCTGACAAGAACCAGAAGTTCGTGGTTCTCGGTGGCGCAATGGGGAAGACCGGGCTCGACGCCAACAACGTCAAGGCGCTCGCCACCATGCCGTCGCTGGACCAGCTTCGCGCCACGCTCGCAGGGATGCTCAAGCAGCCCGGCACGCGTATCGCGTCGGTCCTCCAGGCCCCTGGTGGTGCGGTTGCACGGGTCATCTCGGCGCACGCCGAGAAGAGCAATGCAGCATAGGCAAACTACCCACGTGGGGCCGATCCGGCCCTCCACGGTTCGAACTGAAACATCAAAGAGAGTGAACTCAAATGGCTGATCTCGCCAAACTCGTAGACGACCTGTCTGCCCTGACCGTTCTGGAAGCTTCCGAGCTGTCGAAGCTTCTCGAAGAGAAGTGGGGCGTTTCGGCTGCCGCTCCGGTCGCCGTCGCTGCCGGCCCGGCCGCTGCTGCTGCCGCTCCGGTGGAAGAGAAGACTGAATTCGACGTGATCCTCGCTTCGTTCGGCGAGAACAAGATCAACGTCATCAAGGAAGTCCGCGCCATCACTGGTCTGGGCCTCGGCGAAGCCAAGGCGCTGGTCGAAGCGGCTCCGAAGGCCGTCAAGGAAGGCGCCAACAAGGCCGAAGCCGAAGACATCAAGAAGAAGCTGGAAGCCGCCGGCGCCAAGGTCGAGCTCAAGTAAGCTCGTCTCCGGACAACGATCTCGGGCAGCGCGGCAGAATTGCCGCGCTGCCTTATTTGCGTCGCATTTATAGTGTTTGGGACGCGTTCCACCCGCGCGATTGGATGGCCGGGCAGGATAATCAAAATTTCGGAGTTCGGATGGCGCTCATCGAGCGCAGATGAATTCGAGTGCAGTTGCGACGGGGGCAGAAGTGGCCCCGCGCAAACGAGTGCGTAATGACCGGGGCTCTCTCCCTCTCACCGGGCCCCGATGAAAATAACAAGGCTGATGTCCTGATGCCCGACGGCTGATAGTCGGGCCTTTGGACATCTGCCTCCGAGACATCGAGAAATTTGAGGAGCTGGTATGGCTACCACTTTCAACGGCCGCCGCAAGGTACGCAAATCTTTCGGCAGCATTCGCGAAGTCACGGAGATGCCCAATCTGATCGAGGTTCAGAAGGCCTCCTATGATCAGTTCCTCATCGTCGACGAGCCCAAGGGCGGTCGTAACGATGAGGGGCTTCAGTCCGTTTTCCGGTCGGTTTTCCCGATCACCGACTTTTCCAACACTGCCTCCCTCGAGTTCGTGAAATACGAGTTCGAGCAGCCCAAGTATGACGTCGACGAGTGCCGTCAGCGCGACATGACGTTCGCAGCGCCGCTCAAGGTCACGCTTCGGCTGATCGTGTTCGAAGTTGATGAAGAGACCGGCGCTCGCTCCGTCAAGGACATCAAGGAGCAGGACGTCTATATGGGCGACATGCCGTTCATGACCATGAACGGTACTTTCATCGTCAATGGCACCGAGCGCGTCATCGTTTCGCAGATGCACCGTTCGCCGGGCGTGTTCTTCGATCACGACAAGGGCAAGACCCACTCTTCGGGCAAGCTCCTGTTCGCCGCCCGCATCATCCCGTATCGCGGTTCCTGGCTCGACATCGAGTTCGACGCCAAGGACATCGTGTTCGCCCGTATCGATCGTCGCCGCAAGATTCCGGTGACCTCGCTGCTCAAGGCGCTCGGCATGGATGCCGAGGAGATCCTCGACACCTATTACACGACGCTGCAGTTCGAGAAGACCAAGACCGGCTGGCAGAAGCCGTTCGACGCCGACAAGATGAAGAACGCCAAGCCGACGTTCGACCTCATCGACGCCAAGACCGGCGACGTCGTGCACGAAGGCGGCAAGAAGCTCTCGCCGCGCCAGGCCAAGAAACTCGCCGAGAACGGCCTGACCCATCTCGCCGTGGTGGAAGAGGACCTTTACGGTCAGTTCATCGCGCAGGACCTGGTCAACCTCAAGACCGGTGAGATTTTCGCCGAAGCCGGCGACGAGATCGACGAGAAGCTGCTCAACAAGCTCAAGGACGCCGGCTTCGACGCGCTGCCGATCCTCGACATCGACCATGTCACCGTGGGCGCATACCTGCGCAACACGCTGGCCGTCGACAAGAACGAGTCGCGCGAAGACGCGCTGTTCGACATCTACCGCGTGATGCGTCCGGGCGAGCCCCCGACCGTCGAGACCGCCGAAGCCATGTTCAAGTCGCTGTTCTTCGACAGCGAGCGCTATGACCTGAGCGCCGTCGGCCGCGTCAAGATGAACATGCGTCTCGACCTCGACGTCGAGGACACCGTCCGTATCCTGCGCAAGGACGACATCGTCGAGGTGGTTCGCACCCTCGTCGACCTGCGCGACGGCAAGGGCGAGATCGACGACATCGACAACCTCGGCAACCGCCGGGTGCGTTCGGTCGGCGAGCTGATGGAGAACCACTACCGTCTCGGGCTGCTCCGCATGGAGCGCGCGATCAAGGAGCGTATGTCGTCGGTCGAGATCGACACCGTCATGCCGCAGGACCTGATCAATGCGAAGCCCGCGGCTGCCGCGGTGCGCGAGTTCTTCGGCTCGTCGCAGCTCAGCCAGTTCATGGACCAGACCAATCCGCTGTCGGAAGTCTCGCACAAGCGTCGCCTGTCGGCGCTCGGGCCTGGCGGTCTCACCCGTGAGCGCGCCGGCTTCGAAGTCCGTGACGTGCATCCGACCCACTATGGCCGTATCTGCCCGATCGAGACGCCGGAAGGCCCGAACATCGGCCTGATCAACAACCTCGCGACCTACGCCCACGTCAACAAGTACGGCTTCATCGAGACCCCGTACCGCAAGATCGTGGACGGCAAGGTGACGGACGACGTCGTCTACTTGTCGGCAATGGAAGAGGCCAAGCACTACGTCGCCCAGGCCAACGCCAAGCTCACCGCCAAGGGTGAGTTCGCCGACGACCTGGTCGTGGCTCGCCACGCCGGCGACAACGGCCTGACGCCCAAAGAAACCATCGACCTGATGGACGTTTCGCCCAAGCAGGTCATCTCGGTCGCGGCTTCCTTGATCCCGTTCCTCGAGAACGACGACGCCAACCGCGCCCTGATGGGCTCGAACATGCAGAAGCAGGCCGTGCCGTTGCTGCGTGCCGAGGCGCCGTTCGTCGGCACCGGCATGGAAAAGATCGTCGCCCGTGACTCGGGCGCCGCGATCGTCGCCAAGCGCAAGGGCATCGTCGACCAGGTGGATGCGACCCGTATCGTTATCCGCGCCACCGAAGAGACCGATGCGTCGAAGTCCGGCGTCGACATCTACAACCTGATGAAGTTCCAGCGTTCGAACCAGTCGACCTGCATCAACCAGCGTCCGCTGGTGGTGGTGGGCGACCATGTCGATGCCGGCGACATCGTTGCCGATGGTCCCTCGACCGACCTGGGCGATCTGGCTCTCGGCCGCAACGTGCTCGTCGCGTTCATGCCGTGGAACGGCTACAACTTCGAAGACTCGATCCTGCTCAGCGAAAAGATCGCCATGCAGGACGTGTTCACCTCGATCCACATCGAGGAATACGAAGTGATGGCCCGCGACACCAAGCTTGGTCCCGAGGAAATCACCCGCGACATTCCGAACGTTTCGGAAGAAGCGCTGAAGAACCTCGACGAAGCCGGTATCGTCCACATCGGTGCGGAAGTCGCTGCCGGCGATATCCTCGTTGGCAAGATCACCCCGAAGGGCGAAAGCCCGATGACGCCGGAAGAAAAGCTCCTCCGCGCCATCTTCGGCGAGAAGGCCTCGGACGTCCGTGACACCTCGCTCCGCGTTCCGCCGGGCGATGCTGGTACCGTCGTTGAAGTGCGCGTGTTCAACCGCCACGGCATCGACAAGGACGAGCGCGCCATGGCCATCGAGCGCGAGGAAATCGAGCGCCTGGCCAAGGACCGTGACGACGAGCAGTCGATCCTCGACCGCAACGTCTATGCGCGCCTGAAGGAAATGCTGTTCGGCAAGACCGCGACCGCTGGCCCCAAGGGCTATGTCAACGGCACCAAGCTGAACGACGCGACCTTCGACGCCCAGCCGCGGTCCAAGTGGTGGCAGTTCGCCCTCGAGGACGACAAGGTGATGGCCGAGATGGAGGCCCTCCACGCTCAGTACGAGGAGAGCCGCAAGCTGCTCGAGCAGCGCTTCATCGACAAGGTAGACAAGCTGCAGCGCGGTGACGAACTTCCGCCGGGCGTGATGAAGATGGTCAAGGTCTTCGTGGCGACCAAGCGCAAGATCCAGCCGGGCGACAAGATGGCCGGCCGGCACGGCAACAAGGGTGTGGTTTCGCGTATCACCCCGATCGAAGACATGCCGTACCTGGAAGACGGTACGCACGTCGACATCGTGTTGAACCCGCTCGGCGTGCCGTCGCGCATGAACGTGGGCCAGATTCTCGAGACGCATCTTGGCTGGGCCGCGCGCGGCCTGGGCAAGAAGATCGACGAGATCATGAAGACCTACCAGCAGAAGGGCGACATGACGCCGCTCAAGAAGGAGATCAGCGCCCTCTACGAAGGCGACGAGTACGTCTCCCAGCTTGACGACGACAGCCTGCTCCGCCTCGGCGAGCATCTCTCCAAGGGCGTGCCGATCGCCACGCCGGTGTTCGACGGCGCCAAGGAGAGCGATATCGTCGAGCTGCTGACGCGGGCAGGGCTGAACTCCACCGGCCAGTCCATCGTCTTCGATGGCCGTACCGGTGAGCAGTTCGATCGCCGGGTGACCGTGGGCTACATCTATATGCTGAAGCTCCACCACCTCGTGGACGACAAGATCCACGCCCGCTCGATCGGCCCGTACTCGCTCGTTACCCAGCAGCCGCTGGGCGGCAAGGCGCAGTTCGGTGGCCAGCGCTTCGGCGAAATGGAGGTGTGGGCGCTCGAAGCGTACGGTGCCGCCTACACGCTGCAGGAAATGCTGACCATCAAGTCGGACGACGTTGCTGGTCGCACCAAGGTCTACGAGGCGATCGTCAGAGGCGACGACACCTTCGAGGCGGGCATCCCCGAGAGCTTCAACGTTCTCGTCAAGGAAATCCGCTCTCTCGGCCTCAATGTCGAGCTGGATACGTTTGAAGGCGATGCGCTGCCCCAGGGCGGCCCTGCCGACAACCAGCTCGCACCTCCTCAGAACGCGGCGGAATAAGGCTGCCGAGTTCAACCCACATTCACTTCGGACGCTTCCCGGCCCGAGCCGCCGGGGAGCTCCGATAAGAGGAGTCTACCGATGAACACTCATCACCACGTCATGGACCCGTTCAACCCGCAGGTCCCGGTTCAGATGTTCGATCAGATGAAGATCAGCATCGCGAGCCCGGAAAAGATCCTGAGCTGGTCCTACGGCGAGATCAAAAAGCCCGAGACCATCAACTATCGTACCTTCAAGCCTGAGCGCGACGGCCTGTTCTGCGCGCGCATCTTCGGGCCTGTGAAGGACTACGAGTGCCTGTGCGGCAAGTACAAGCGCATGAAGTTCAAGGGCGTCATCTGCGAGAAGTGCGGTGTCGAAGTCACCCTGAGCCGCGTCCGTCGCGAGCGCATGGGCCACATCGAGCTCGCCGCCCCGGTTGCCCATATCTGGTTCCTCAAGTCGCTGCCGTCGCGTATCGCGCTGCTGCTCGACATGACGCTGAAGGATATCGAGCGCATCCTGTACTTCGAGCAGTACGTTGTGCTGGACCCTGGCCTGACCCCGTTCGGCGTGAACGAGCTGGTCACCGAGGAGCAGTATATCGACGCCCAGGACCAGTATGGTGCCGACAGCTTCACCGCCAAGATCGGCGCCGAGGCCATCCGTGACCTGCTGCTCTCGCTCGACCTCGAGAAGATCGCCGCGGACCTCCGCGTCGAGATCGCCGAGGCCACCACTGAGCTCAAGCCCAAGAAGCTGGCCAAGCGCCTGAAGATCGTCGAGCAGTTCATCGTCTCGGGCAACAAGCCCGAGTGGATGATCATGACCGTCATCCCGGTCATCCCGCCCGAGCTCCGCCCGCTGGTCCCGCTGGACGGCGGCCGCTTCGCCACGTCCGACCTCAACGACCTCTACCGTCGTGTGATCAACCGCAACAACCGCCTGAAGCGCCTGATTGAGCTGCGCGCTCCGGACATCATCATCCGCAACGAGAAGCGCATGCTTCAGGAAGCGGTCGATGCGCTGTTCGACAACGGCCGCCGTGGCCGCACCATCACCGGTGCGAACAAGCGTCCGCTGAAGTCGCTCTCCGATATGCTCAAGGGCAAGCAGGGCCGGTTCCGCCAGAACCTGCTCGGCAAGCGCGTGGACTATTCCGGCCGTTCGGTGATCACCGTGGGTCCGGAGCTCAAGCTCCACCAGTGCGGCCTGCCCAAGAAGATGGCGCTCGAGCTGTTCAAGCCCTTCATCTACTCGCGCCTTGAGGCCAAGGGCCTCTCGTCGACGGTGAAGCAGGCCAAGAAGCTGGTCGAGAAGGAGAAGCCCGAGGTCTGGGATATCCTCGATGAAGTGATCCGCGAGCACCCGGTTCTCCTGAACCGCGCTCCGACCCTTCACCGTCTGGGCATCCAGGCGTTCGAGCCGCACCTGATCGAAGGCAAGGCTATCCAGCTGCACCCGCTCGTCTGCGCGGCGTTCAACGCCGACTTCGACGGCGACCAGATGGCCGTGCACGTGCCGCTCTCGCTCGAGGCGCAGCTCGAAGCCCGTGTGCTGATGATGTCGACCAACAACATCCTGCACCCGGCCAACGGCCAGCCGATCATCGTGCCGAGCCAGGACATCGTGCTGGGCCTCTACCACCTCTCCCTGATGAACGAGGGTGAGCCGGGGCAGGGCATGGCGTTCTCGGACATGGGCGAGCTGGAGCACGCGCTGGCTTCCGGCGTCGTCACCATGCACACCAAGATCAAGGGGCGCGTCGACGTCTATGATCTGGAAGGCAACCGCACGACCGAGATCGTCGAGACCACGCCGGGCCGCATGTTGCTGGGCAAGCTCCTGCCCAAGCATCCGGCGGTGCCGTATGCGACGGCGAACCAGCTGATGACCAAGAAGATGATCTCCAAGATGATCGACACCGTGTATCGCGGTTGCGGTCAGAAGGAGACGGTCATCTTCTGCGATCGCATCATGGATATGGGGTTCAAGCACGCTGCCCGCGCCGGCATCTCGTTCGGCAAGGACGACATGGTTATCCCGGCCTCGAAGTACAAAATCGTCGAGGACACGCGTAAGCAGGTCGAAGAGTTCGAGCAGCAGTACAATGACGGCCTGATCACTCAGGGCGAGAAGTACAACAAGGTGGTCGACGCCTGGGCCAAGTGCGGTGACAAGGTCGCCGAAGAGATGATGAAGGGCATTGCTGCCGTTCAGTTCGACAAGGAGACGGGTCGTCAGAAGCCGATCAACTCGGTTTACATGATGAGCCACTCCGGTGCGCGCGGTTCGCCGGCGCAGATGAAGCAGCTCGCCGGTATGCGCGGCCTGATGGCGCGTCCGGATGGCTCGATCATCGAGACCCCGATCACGGCCAACTTCAAGGAAGGCCTGAACGTTCTCGAGTACTTCAACTCGACCCACGGTGCTCGTAAGGGCCTCGCGGACACCGCGCTGAAGACCGCGAACTCGGGTTACCTGACCCGTCGTCTCGTCGACGTGGCGCAGGACTCGATCATCACCGAGCTCGATTGCGGTACCGAACGCGGCCTCACCATGGAGCCGATCGTCGATGCCGGCCAGGTCGTGGCTTCGCTGGGCCAGCGCATTCTCGGCCGCACCGCGGCTGACGATGTGGTGAACCCGGAGAACGGCGACGTCATCGTTCCCAAGGGCACGCTGCTCACCGAAAAGGACGTGGAGCTCATCGAGAGCTACAAGGTCCAGTCGATGCGCATCCGTTCGCCGCTGACCTGCGATCTCCGCCAGGGCTGCTGCGCCGCGTGCTATGGTCGCGACCTCGCTCGCGGTACGCCGGTCAACATCGGTGAAGCTGTCGGCGTTATCGCCGCTCAGTCGATCGGTGAGCCGGGCACCCAGCTGACCATGCGTACGTTCCACATCGGTGGCACCGCGCAGGTGGTTGACTCGTCCTATCTCGAGGCTGGCGCCGAGGGTAAGGTCGAGATCCGCAACCGCAACGTCGCCAAGGTCGAGGGCGGCCAACTGGTCGCCATGGGCCGTAACGTGACCATCGCCATCCTCGATCCCGAGGGCAAGGACCGCGCCACGCACCGCGTGACGTACGGCGCCAAGCTCCGTGTCGATGACGGCGCCGAGGTCAAGCGCGGCCAGCGTATCGCCGAATGGGATCCCTACACCCGTCCGGTGCTGGCCGAAGTCGATGGCGAAGTCGGCTTCGAGGATCTGGTCGACGGTGCATCGGTGACGGAAAACACCGACGAGACCACCGGCTTCACCAAGCGCGTCGTGGCTGACTGGCGGACCAGCCAGCGCAGCGACGGCCTGAAGCCGGCGATCACGATCAAGCGTGGCGACGCCGTCGTCAAACTGGATCGCGGCGGTGAAGCCCGGTACCTGCTCTCGGTCGACGCGGTCATCGCGGTCGAGCCGGGCGAGAAGGTGTCGCCGGGTGACGTTCTGGCCCGTATTCCGCTGGAAAGCGCCAAGACCAAGGACATCACCGGCGGTCTGCCGCGTGTGGCCGAGCTGTTCGAGGCCCGTCGTCCCAAGGATCACGCGATCATCGCGGAGATCACCGGCACGATCAAATTCGGTCGCGACTACAAGAACAAGCGCCGGATCATCATCGAGGCCTCGGAAGAGGGCGCCGAGCCCGTCGAGTACCTGATCCCGAAGGGCAAGCCGTTCCACCTCCAGGAAGGCGACACCATCGAGAAGGGTGAGTACATCCTCGACGGCAACCCGGCACCGCACGACATCCTGGCGATCAAGGGCGTGGAAGAGCTTGCTCGTTACCTCGTCAACGAGATCCAGGAAGTCTACCGGCTGCAGGGCGTGCTGATCAACGACAAGCACATCGAGGTGATCGTTCGCCAGATGCTGCAGAAGGTCGAGATCGTGAACCCGGGCGACAGCGGCATGCTCAAGGACGAGCAGCTCGACAAGCTGGACTTCGACGAGCTCAACGACCAGCTGGTTGCCGACGGCAAGAAGCCGGCGACGGCCAACCCGGTGCTGCTTGGCATCACCAAGGCGTCGCTGCAGACCCGCTCGTTCGTGTCGGCCGCGTCCTTCCAGGAAACCACCCGCGTCCTCACCGAGGCGGCAGTTTCCGGCAAGGCCGACCTGCTCGAAGGTCTCAAGGAGAACGTCATCGTCGGCCGCCTGATCCCGGCCGGCACCGGTGCGGGTATCAGCAAGGCCAAGGCGATCGCCACTCGTCGCGACGACATGATCCTCGACGAGCGTCGCCGCCAGGCCGAGACCGCCGCCATCCCGGCGCCGACCCCGACCCCGGTGGAGCCGGCCGAGTAATCGGCAGGACATCGCAGAACTTCGAAAGGGCCCTCCGGGGCCCTTTCTTTTTTCTGGCAGCAGGAAACTGCCGACAACCGCGCCGGCGACGTGGACAAACTCCGATCGCTGCATGACATGCTGCGGCCATCGTCGTTCGTCCGCGATTCAGCGTGTCAGCCGGGCGGCGACTTGAGCACCAGGAGATACAATGCGTATTCCGCCGCTTGCCATCGCCGTTGCCGTGATCGCCGTCGTCGCTGTCATCCTGTTCGGCTCCTGGTACCAGATCGACCAGGGTGAAGAGGGCGTCGTGCTCCGCAACGGGGCGGTCACCGGCACGGTTGGACCGGGCCTCCACTTCAAGTTGCCGATCGTCGACGAGGTGAAGGAGGTGTCGCTGCAGTCCCACACCAAGACCTTCGAGTCGATGGAGTCCTACAGCCGCGACCAGCAGCCGGCGCAGATCCGGCTGTCGGTGAGCTATCACGTCATTCCGGGTAGCGGCGCTGAGGTCTATGCCGAGTATGGTGGCGTCGACAACATGATTGCCCGGCTGGTCGAGCCGCGCGTGCCGGCATTGTTCAAGAACGTCTTCGGCCAGTATGACGCACTGGGTGTCATCCAGCAGCGCGCCAAACTCAACCTCGATGCGCTGGCCGCCCTGCAGGCCGGCATCGGCGACCCGATCATGGTGGAGAGCGTGCAGGTTGAGGACATCAAGTTCTCCGCTGCCTACGAGAACTCCATCGAGCAGAAGCAGCTCGCCACCGTCGAAGTGCAGAAGCGGCAGCAGGAACTGGCCCAGCAGGAAGTGCAGGCCAAGATCACCGTCACCCAGGCTCAGGCGGAAGCGGACTCGGTCGTCGCCACGGCCACCGCCAACGCTCAGGCTGTGCGACTTGCCGCGGAAGCCGAGGCCTACTCGATCGAGATCAAGGGCCGGGCCGAAGCGACGGCGATCGACCAGCGTGGGCAGGCGCTGAAGGACAACCCGGGTGTCGTGGCGCTCGTGCAGGCCGAAAAGTGGGACGGCGTCCTGCCATCGGTGATGCCGCCCGGCGGTACGGTGCCGTTCCTCAACCTGACGCCCACGCCCACGATACCCTGAGCCTGCGTGCTCGGCACCGTATGAAAGGGCCCTCCGGGGCCCTTTCGCATTTCCGTCGTCGCTCCGACGCAAATCTGCAACCGCTCTGTGAGGCAAGCGACACACGGCATCAGTACCTGAGGCGCGCAACCCAAAGGAGCATCTCATGTTGCGCAAAGCCTTTATCGCCGGCGTCAGCCTTGCCGCGCTCGCCAGCGCCGCCATTGCCCAGGACGTCGCGCCCAAGCAGTTCGACGCGGGGCTTAAGGCGCATGCCCAGCTGCCGGCCCAGTCCTTCATTCCGGCGCCGGCAGATGCCCCGGCCTACTTCAACCTGTCCGGCCGCTTCACCAATGGTCCGAAGACCGAGGCGCTCTACTCGGTCTACGACCCGAAGACCGGGCTGTCCCGCCCCTATGCCGGGCAGGCGATCCAGGGTTTCTCGGGCATTCGCTCGCTCGGCGGCGACCGCTTCCTGGTGCTGACCGACAATGGCTTCGGCTCCAAGCTCACGTCGACCGACTCGCTGCTGATGTTCCACGAGCTGAAGCTCGACTGGGCCAACGGCCGGGTAGGGGTGACGAACACCACCTTCCTCAAGGACCCGAACGGCGTTGTGCCGTTCCGCATCGTCAACGAAGCCACCAAGGAGCGCTATCTCACGGGCTCCGACTTCGACATCGAGTCGATCCAGCCGGTCGGCGACACCTATTGGCTCGGCGACGAGTTCGGCCCCTGGCTGATCAACGTCGCCGCCGACGGCACAGTGCTCAAGGTCGTTGCCACCAAGATCGGCGATGTCGACTACAAGTCGCCGGACAACCAGACGGTCGTCACCCCCAATCCGGGCACCCCGCTCGCCGGCGTCAACACCCAGCGTTCCGGTGGCTACGAGGGCATGGCCCAGTCGGCCGACGGCAAGACGCTCTACCCGCTGCTCGAAAAGACCTTCTTCGACGAGACGGCCGGCGCGGCGGAACTGGTCGACGGCAAGCCGGCGATCCGCATGCTGGAGTTCCACCTCGACAGCAACAGCTGGGGCGAGCAGCTCCGCTACTACCCGCTGGAGGACGCTGCGAACTCGATCGGCGACTTCAACATGATCGACGATCACCGCGCACTGATCATCGAGCGCGACCAGGGCTCGGGCGGCGCCTGGGCCGACAAGCCGGCCAAGCTGAAGCGCATCTATCTGGTCGATCTCAACAAGACCGATGCCGATGGCGTGCTGCACAAGCTCGCCTATATCGACCTGCTCGCCATCAAGGACCCGAACGGCGTCGCGCCGCGCGGTACCGAGAGCGGCGTCTTCACCTTCCCGTTCGAGACCATCGAGGATGTCGACCTGGTCGATCCGACCACCATCGTCGTCGCCAACGATAACAACTATCCTTACTCGGTGGGCCGTCAGCAGGGCCGGGCCGACGACAACGAGTTCATGCTGCTCGACGTCGCCGACTTCCTGAAGGCCGAGTAAGTAAGGCCCAGCCAGAACCGGAAGGGGCCGATACCGGCCCCTTCCTTTTGTCTAGTCCAGGTGTCATGCAGTCGTCATACGTCGCGCCATAGAAGCCGACCGGACAAGCGGAGACCGCCGATGAGTGCCGAACTGTGGGGCAGGGTGGATGACTACATCGTCGACCGGCTGGTCGATGAGGATGCAGCACTGGCCGAGGCGCTGCAGGCCAACGCGGCCAGCGGCTTGCGGCCGATCGATGTGTCGGCGGCGCAAGGCAAGTTCCTGCACCTCCTGGTACGGATGAGCGGGGCGAGGCGCGTCCTTGAGGTTGGCACGCTCGGTGCCTACTCGACCATCTGGATGGCCAAGGCGCTGCCGGCCGGCGGCTCGATCATCACGCTGGAATACGAACCGCACCATGCCGAGGTGGCCCGTCGGAACATTGCGCGCGCGGGGTATGCCGGTCGGATCGAGGTTCGCGTCGGCGCCGCGGCGGAGACACTGCCGCTGCTGGCCGCCGAGCAACCCGAACCGTTCGACTTCGTCTTCATCGATGCCGACAAGCCGAGCAACACCGTCTACCTCGACTGGGCCATCAAGCTCGGCCGGCCGGGTACGGTGATCGTGCTCGACAATGTGGTGCGGGATGGCCAGGTGGCCAATGCGGAGAGCCGCGACCCCAACGTGCTGGGCAGCCGCGGTGCGTTCGAACTGATCGCCGCCAACCCCCGGCTCTCGGCCACGGCGCTGCAGACGGTCGGCGCCAAGGGCTATGACGGCTTCGCGGTGATGATCCTCGACTGAAGCCCGAGGAACAGGCGGAGCTCAGGGAGCCGGCTTGTAGCCGACATACTCGGTGTACTGCTCGAGCAGCACCGACCACACCCCGAACGCGGCGTCGAGGTTCTCGCGGGTCACTCCGTACTCGAGATTCACGTCATACTCGATCGCCGCGTCGAGATCGGCATCGAGATAGGCGTTGCCGAAGCGCTTATCGCGATTCCAGGCGTTGAGCGCGTCCATGGTCGGCTTGATGTTGGCAAAGCCCGCGTAGAAGTTGATGTCCTCGCACGCCGCCTCGTCGGTGCAGTTCATGAAGAACACATAATACGGCACACCCTTGATGTTACCGGCGATGCGCGGGTTGCCGTCACCCTGGTTCTCGAGCGTCGCCGCGCCGTAGCCGCGGGCGATCGTCACGATCTCGTCGACCTTGGAGCCATCGACAACGCTTTGCCCGAGCGCCGATGTCGCGGCGAGGGTCCCCAGCGTAACGGTGGCCAAGAGGCGTCCCAGCTTCATCGATTGCTCCCCAACTTGGCTCCGGTGTCGCGCCGACTGTTACACCTTTGTCCCAAGGGGGCCAATGCAGGGCAGGGGGCGCTGCCCCCCGATTCCCGAAAATCGAGGAAAACTACATCGACGATCTGGCGCCAGCCATGCGCTCGCGGCAGATTAGCTCTGCCCTCCGACCCCATCCTGCCCGTGGATGGAAATTCCCCGGATTTCCGGCAGCGTGAGCATCACGTTCCGCTGCAAAGAATCCTTGACGGGGGGACTCACTGACCATATAGAGGCGCAACCTTAGCGGTCGGTCGTGAAGTTCACGCGGGTATCTGCCACCTTGTGCGGGCATCCAGGAACTTCAAACACATCGCCAAAGGCAAGAGACGACGACAAATCTTCGTGCGCATGAACGCCTGGCCAACGCCGGGCGGTCCGCTGCAATGAGAGGCGCTGCTGCCCCGTTAGGGGTGGAATTGGCGCCCTATTGGTTTGTCATCGTCTTTCGCAACGAACTTCGGACCGATGGAAAGAGCGCAATGCCGACCATTAATCAGTTGATCCGCAAGCCTCGGGTATCCAAGCCCAAGCGGAACAAAGTACCGGCGATGGAAGCAAACCCGCAGAAGCGCGGCGTGTGCTCTCGCGTTTATACGACGACCCCGAAGAAGCCGAACTCGGCTCTCCGCAAGGTTGCGAAGGTCCGTCTGACCACTTCGCGTGAAGTCATTTCCTATATCCCCGGCGAAGGCCACAACCTGCAGGAACACTCCGTGGTGCTGATCCGCGGCGGTCGTGTTCGCGATCTGCCGGGCGTTCGCTACCACGTGCTGCGCGGCGTCCTCGACACCCAGTCGGTGAAGGATCGCAAGCAGCGCCGTTCGAAGTACGGCGCGAAGCGGCCGAAGTAAGGAGCATTCCAGATGTCCCGTCGTCACTCCGCTGAAAAGCGCGTCGTCAATCCCGATCCGAAGTTCGGCGATCTCGTTGTCTCCAAGTTCATGAACTCGCTCATGAAGGACGGCAAGAAGTCGGCTGCCGAGTCGATCGTCTATGGCGCCTTTGACATCGTACAGACCAAGCTGAAGCAGGATCCGATCGGCGTGTTCCACACCGCCCTCGACAACATCCGCCCGGCCGTCGAAGTCCGCTCGCGCCGCGTTGGTGGTGCGACCTACCAGGTTCCGGTCGAGGTTCGTACGGACCGTCAGCAGGCCCTGGCCATTCGTTGGCTCATCGAGTCGGCCCGCAAGCGTGGCGAGCACACCATGAAGGAGCGCCTGTCGGGCGAGCTCATGGATGCCGTCAACGGCCGCGGCCAGGCCGTCAAGAAACGCGAAGACACGCACCGTATGGCTGACGCCAACCGTGCCTTCTCGCATTACCGCTGGTAACGGAAGGCTCGCCCAGATGGCCCGCGAATACCCGATCAATCACTATCGTAACTTCGGCATCATGGCTCACATTGATGCTGGCAAGACGACCACGACCGAGCGTGTTCTCTACTACACCGGCAAGTCCCATAAGATCGGCGAAGTCCACGACGGCGCCGCGACCATGGACTGGATGGAGCAGGAGCAGGAGCGCGGCATCACCATCACGTCCGCCGCGACCACCACGTTCTGGAAGGGCCGTGACGGCACCCAGTACCGCTTCAACATCATTGACACCCCCGGCCACGTTGACTTCACCATTGAAGTCGAGCGTTCGCTCCGCGTGCTCGACGGCGCCATCGCGCTGCTCGATGGCAACCAGGGCGTCGAGCCGCAGACGGAAACCGTCTGGCGCCAGGCCGACAAGTACAACGTTCCGCGTCTGATCTTCGTCAACAAGATGGACAAGATCGGTGCCGATTTCTATTTCTGCCTCGATACGCTGGACAAGCGCCTCGGCATCAAGCCGGTCGTCATGCAGCTGCCGATCGGTGCCGAAAGCGACTTCCGTGGCGTTGTCGACCTGATCGAAATGAATGCGCTCGTCTGGCGCAACGAAGAGCTGGGCGCCCAGTGGGACGTCGTCGAGATCCCCGAGGACCTCAAGGCCAAGGCCGCTGAGTACCGCGAGAAGATGATCGAGACCGCCGTCGAGATGGACGATGCGGCCACCGAAGCTTACCTGAACGGCGAAATGCCGGATAACGACACGCTGCGCCGGCTGATCCGCAAGGGCACCTGCGAAGTGAAGCTGTATCCGGTGTTCTGTGGCTCGGCCTTCAAGAACAAGGGCGTGCAGCCGCTGCTGGATGGCGTTATCGACTTCCTGCCGGCTCCGACCGACATTCCCGCGATCCAGGGCATCGACGTCAAGACCGAGGCTCCGATCGAGCGTCACGCGTCTGACGCCGAGCCGCTGTCGATGCTGGCCTTCAAGATCGCCAACGACCCGCACATGGGCTCGCTGACCTTCTGCCGCATCTACTCGGGTCACCTCGAGGCCGGCGCCATGCTGGAAAACACGGTCAAGGAAAAGCGCGAGCGCGTTGGCCGCATGTTCCAGATGCACGCCAACAGCCGTGAGCAGATCAACGAAGCCTACGCCGGCGACATCGTCGCCATCGTTGGCCTCAAGGATACCACCACTGGCGACACGCTGTCTGATCCGAACAACCGGGTCATTCTCGAGCGCATGGAATTCCCGGAGCCGGTTATCGACATCGCCGTCGAGCCGAAGTCCAAGGCCGACCAGGAAAAGATGGGCCTCGCGCTCGCTCGCCTGGCTGCCGAGGATCCGTCGTTCCGCGTCAAGACCGACGAAGAATCCGGCCAGACCATCATCTCGGGCATGGGCGAACTGCACCTCGACATTCTCGTCGATCGCATGCGCCGCGAGTTCAAGGTGGAAGCCAATATCGGCGCGCCGCAGGTGGCGTACCGCGAGGCGATCACCCGCACGGTCGAGCACGACTACACCCACAAGAAGCAGTCGGGTGGTTCGGGCCAGTTCGCGCGCATCAAGTTCCGCATCGAGCCGAATGAGCCGGGCAAGGGTTTCGAGTTCGTCTCGGAAGTCGTCGGCGGCAACGTGCCGAAGGAATACGTGCCGGGCGTGCAGAAGGGCGTGGCTTCCGTCATGGGTTCGGGTCCGATCATCGGCTTCCCGATCGTCGACGTGAAGTTCGCACTGACCGACGGCGCCTACCACGACGTCGACTCCTCGGTCCTCGCCTTCGAAATCGCCGGCCGCGCGGGTTTCCGTGAAGCCATCGAGAAGGCCGCACCGAAGATCCTCGAGCCTATCATGCGGGTTGAAGTTCTGACCCCGGAAGACTATGTGGGCGACGTCATCGGTGATCTGAATTCACGTCGCGGCCAGATCCGCGGCACTGAAGCCCGCGGTATCGCGCAGGTGATCGACGCCATGGTGCCTCTTGCCAACATGTTTGGCTACGTGAACTCGCTCCGCTCGATGAGCCAGGGGCGCGCTCAGTACACCATGACTTTCGACCACTATGAGCAGGTTCCGCAGGCGGTCGCCACCGAAGTCCAGGCAAAGTACGCTTAACGTTTACCCGCTAAGCAAGCGCTTGAATTAAAACTGAAAACTCACGTCGGCTGTTGGCTGACGCATACGGAGAGAAGCGATGGGCAAGGAAAAGTTTTCCCGCAATAAGCCTCACTGCAACATCGGCACCATCGGTCACGTCGACCATGGCAAGACCTCGCTGACCGCAGCGATTACCAAGGTTTTGGCTGAGACCGGTGGCGCGACCTTCAAGGCGTACGACCAGATCGACGCAGCGCCGGAAGAGAAGGCGCGCGGCATCACGATCAACACCGCCCACGTCGAGTACGAGACGACCAACCGTCACTACGCTCACGTCGACTGCCCGGGCCACGCCGACTATGTGAAGAACATGATCACCGGCGCTGCCCAGATGGACGGCGCGATCCTGGTCGTGTCGGCTGCCGACGGCCCGATGCCGCAGACCCGCGAGCACATCCTGCTCGCCCGTCAGGTCGGTGTGCCGGCGCTCGTCGTGTTCCTGAACAAGTGCGACATGGTCGATGATCCGGAGCTCCTCGAGCTCGTGGAACTCGAAGTTCGCGAGCTGCTGTCGTCCTACGAATTCCCGGGCGACGACGTTCCGATCATCAAGGGCTCGGCCACCGAAGCTCTGAACGACGGCAACAAGGAGCTCGGCCATGACGCCGTGCTCAAGCTGATGGCCGCCGTTGACGAGTACATCCCGCAGCCGGCTCGTCCGATCGACCAGCCGTTCCTGATGCCGATCGAAGACGTGTTCTCGATCTCCGGCCGTGGCACCGTGGTGACCGGCCGTGTCGAGCGCGGCATCGTGAAGGTGGGTGAGGAAGTCGAGATCGTCGGCATCAAGGCGACGCAGAAGACGACCGTGACCGGCGTTGAAATGTTCCGCAAGCTGCTCGATCAGGGCCAGGCTGGCGACAACATCGGCGCGCTGATCCGTGGTATCGACCGCACGCAGGTCGAGCGCGGCCAGGTGCTCTGCAAGCCCGGTTCCGTGACCCCGCACACCGATTTCGTGGCTGAGGCTTATATCCTCACCAAGGAAGAGGGTGGCCGTCACACGCCGTTCTTCGCCAACTACCGTCCGCAGTTCTACTTCCGCACCACCGATGTGACCGGCGTCGTTACGCTGCCGGAAGGCACCGAGATGGTGATGCCGGGCGACAACGTGAATATTTCTGTCCAGCTGATCGTGCCGATCGCCATGGAAGAGAAGCTCCGCTTCGCTATCCGTGAGGGTGGCCGTACCGTCGGTTCGGGCGTCGTCGCCAAGATCCTGAAATAAGACCTGGTAATCCAGGGCGCGGCGCGCCGCTACAAACAGCGCGCCGCGTTCCATTTTTCGCTGGGAAAGCAAGATGAACGGTCAAAACATTCGCATCCGGCTCAAAGCCTTTGACCACCGTGTGCTCGACACCTCCACTCGGGAGATCGTCAACACGGCCAAGCGTACGGGTGCGCAGGTGCGCGGGCCGATCCCGCTGCCCACACAGATTGAGAAGTTTACGGTCAACCGCTCGCCGCACATCGACAAGAAGTCGCGCGAGCAGTTCGAGATCCGGACCCACAAGCGTCTTCTGGACATCGTGGATCCGACCCCGCAGACCGTCGATGCTCTGATGAAGCTCGATCTCGCCGCCGGCGTCGACGTCGAAATCAAGCTCTGAGTGACTGAGTTTTCGCGCTGACCATCCAAAGGGTCCTCTTGGACACAATGACCCGGTCAAGCGCCAAAGAGAGAAGGTAACAACCGATGCGTTCTGGTTTGATCGCACAGAAGCTGGGCATGACCCGCCTGTTCTTGGATGATGGCACACACGTCCCCGTGACCGTGCTCGACCTCAAGAATTGCCAGGTGGTTGGCCAGCGCACGCAGGAGAAGGACGGTTACACCGCCCTCCAGCTCGGCGCGGGCACTGTCAAGGCAAAGAATGTCACCAAGGCGGAGCGCGGCCAGTTCGCCGTCGCCAAGGTCGAGCCCAAGCGTCAGGTAACTGAGTTTCGTGTCGATCCTGCGAACCTCATCGAAGTTGGCGCCACCATGCAGGCGGACCACTTTGTCGAAGGTCAGCTGGTCGACGTGACCGGTACCTCGATCGGTAAGGGTTTCGCCGGCGGCATGAAGCGCTGGAACTTCGGCGGCCTGCGTGCCACGCACGGTGTGTCCGTGTCGCACCGTTCGCACGGTTCGACCGGTCAGCGCCAGGACCCCGGTAAGGTGTTCAAGGGCAAGAAGATGGCCGGCCACATGGGCGACCGTCGCGTCACTACCCAGAACCTGAAGGTCGTGCGCACCGATGTGGAGCGCGGGCTGATCATGGTCGAGGGCGCTGTCCCGGGTGCCAAGGGCGCCTGGATCCAGATCAAGGACGCGGTCAAGAAGGCCGCTCCGAAGGGCGCTGCTGTGCCCGGTTCGTTCAAGGCGGCTGTCGCAGCCGTGGCCGAGGAGGCGAAATAATGGAACTCCAGGTCACTACTCTGGACGGCAAGGCCGACGGTTCGGTCACCCTGAAGGACGAGATCTTCGGTCTTGAAGTCCGTCAGGACATCCTGCACCGCATGGTCCGTTACCAGCAGCTCAAGGCGATGGCCGGCACCCACAAGGTGAAGCACCGCTCCGAGATCGCGTACACTTCGAAGAAGTCGATCAAGCAGAAGGGCTCGGGCGGCGCTCGTCACGGCGCCAAGTCTGCTCCGCAGTTCCGCGGCGGCGGCCGGGCCTTTGGCCCCGAGCCCCGCAGCCATGCGATCGAGCTGCCCAAGAAGGTCCGCGCCCTGGCGCTGAAGCATGCGCTTTCGGCCAAGGCCAAGGCTGGCGAACTGGTCATCGTTCCGACCGTCGCCACCAAGGAGCCCAAGACTGCCCAGCTGGTTGCCAAGTTCGGCAAGCTGGAATGGTCGAGTGCTCTGATCATCGACGGCGCCGAGGTGGACAAGAATTTCGCCAACGCGGCCCGCAACATTCCGCAGATCGACGTGCTGCCGGTGCAGGGGATCAATGTCGCTGACATTCTCCGTCGCCATAAGCTCGTTCTGACCAAAGCAGCGCTCGAAGCGCTCGAGGCCCGGTTCGCATGAGCAAGTTCAGCAACTACGACGTGATCCGTAACCCGGTCGTCACCGAAAAGTCGACGATGGCGTCCGAGCACAGCCAGGTCGTCTTCGACGTCGCGATCGATGCCACCAAGGCCGACATCAAAGCCGCCGTCGAGGCGCTCTTTTCGGTCAAGGTCAAGGCGGTCAACACCCTGGTCCGCAAGGGCAAGGTGAAGCGTTTCCGGCAGGAACTTGGCACCCGTAAGGATGTCAAGAAGGCCATTGTCACCCTGGCCGATGGCCAGTCGATCGATATTTCGACCGGCATCTGAGGGGAGAGAGAAGAATGGGTCTAAAAACTTACAATCCGACCTCCCCGGGCCGCCGCCAGCTCATCACGACCGATCGGTCGGAGCTGTGGAAGGGCAAGCCGGTCAAGTCGCTGACCGAAGGTCTGAACCAGTCTGGCGGTCGCAACAACGCCGGCCGTATCACCGCGTACCATCGCGGCGGCGGTCACAAGCGTTCGTACCGTATCGTCGACTTCCGTCGCGTGCGCTTCGAAGAGACGGCGACCGTCGAGCGGCTGGAATATGATCCCAACCGCACCGCCTGGATCGCGCTGATCAAGTACGCGGACGGCGAGCTCGCTTACATCATCGCGCCGCAGCGTCTGTCTGCCGGCGACAAGGTGATCTCGACGCTCGGCACCGCCGACGTGAAGCCGGGCAACGCCATGCCGCTCGAGCGCATGCCGGTCGGCACCATCGTCCACAACGTCGAGATGAAGCCCCGCAAGGGCGGTCAGATCGCCCGTTCGGCCGGTGCCTATGCGCAGTATGTCGGCCGCGACGCCGGTTGGGCGATCCTTCGCCTCAACTCTGGCGAGCAGCGCCGGGTCCACGGTTCGTGCCTCGCCACTGTCGGCGCGGTGTCGAACCAGGATCACTCGAACACGTCGATCGGCAAGGCCGGTCGTAATCGCTGGCTCGGCCGCAAGCCGGTCAACCGCGGTGTGACCATGAACCCGGTCGATCACCCGCATGGTGGTGGTGAAGGCCGTACCTCTGGTGGCCGTCACCCGGTGACCCCGTGGGGCAAGCCGACCAAGGGTAAGAAGACCCGCAGCAACAAGTCGACGGACAAGTTTATCGTCCGCTCGCGTCACGTGAAGAAGGGCCGCTAAGCCATGTCGCGTTCAGTCTGGAAAGGCCCGTTCGTCGACGGCTATCTGCTCAAGAAGGCAGAGACCAGCCGTGCGAGCGGCCGCAACGAAGTCATCAAGATCTGGAGCCGTCGTTCCACGATCCTGCCGCAGTTCGTCGGTCTCACCTTCGGCGTGCACAACGGCCACAAGCATGTGCCGGTGAACGTCCAGGAAGAGATGATCGGCCACAAGTTTGGCGAGTTCGCTCCGACCCGTACGTACTACGGTCACGCGGCCGACAAGAAGGCCAAGAGGAAGTAACATGGGCAAGCCGAAAACTCAGCGGTCGCTCAAGGACAACGAGGCCAAGGCGGTTCTCCGCATGCTTCGTACCTCGGGCATCAAGCTCAACCTCGTGGCTGCGATGATCCGCGGCAAGAAGGTCGACAAGGCTCTCGCCGAGCTGACCTTCTCGCGCAAGCGCATTGCCGGCTCGGTCAAGAAGACGCTCGAGAGCGCCATCGCGAACGCCGAGAACAACCACGGCCTCGACCCGGACAGCCTGGTCGTTGCCGAGTGCTATGTCGGCGACTCCCTGGTGATGAAGCGCTTCATGGCCCGTGGCCGTGGTCACGCTGCCCGCATGGAGCGCCCGTTCTCGAACCTCACCATTGTGGTTCGCCAAGTTGAGGAGACCGCATAATGGGTCAGAAGATCAACCCGATCGGTCTGCGCCTCGGCATCAACCGCACCTGGGACTCGCGTTGGTACGCGAACAAGGGTGAGTACGGTTCGCTGCTCCAGGAAGACCTGAAGATCCGTGAGACGCTGCTTGAAGACCTGAAGCAGGCTGCGGTCTCGAAGATCGTCATCGAGCGTCCGCACCGCAAGTGCCGCGTGTCGATCCACACTGCCCGTCCGGGCATCGTGATCGGCAAGAAGGGCGCTGACATCGACAAGATCCGCGCCAAGGTGAAGAAGTTCACCGACAGCGAAGTGCACATCAACATCGTTGAAGTGCGCAAGCCCGAGACCGATGCCAACCTCGTGGCTCAGGGCATTGCCCAGCAGCTCGAGCGTCGCGTGGCGTTCCGCCGTGCGATGAAGCGTGCAGTGCAGACGGCGATCCGCATGGGCGCCGGCGGCATCCGGGTGAACGTGGGCGGCCGTCTCGGCGGCGCCGACATCGCCCGCACCGAGTGGTACCGCGAAGGTCGCGTGCCGCTGCACACGCTGCGCGCCGACATCGACTACGGCACTGCCGAGGCGAAGACCACCTACGGCATCATCGGCATCAAGGTGTGGGTCTTCAAGGGCGAAGTCCTTGAGCACGATCCGTCCGCTCACGAGCGTCGCGCCACTGAAGGCGGCGGTTCGAACGAGGGTGGTCAGCGTCGCGAGCGTTCCGATCGGGACGATCGTGGTGAGCGCGGCGATCGCCGCGATCGCGCGCCGGCGAACTGAGAAGGCATAGACAAAAATGCTGCAACCAAAACGTACCAAGTTCCGCAAGGCGCATAAGGGCCGCATCCATGGCAATGCCAAGGGTGGCACGGAGTTGGCTTTCGGTCAGTTCGGCCTGAAGTCCCAGGAGCCCGAGCGCGTTACGGCTCGCCAGATCGAGGCGGCTCGCCGCGCGATCACCCGCGAGATGAAGCGCGCCGGCCGCGTCTGGATCCGTATCTTCCCGGACCTGCCGGTTTCCAAGAAGCCGACCGAAGTCCGCATGGGTAAGGGCAAGGGTTCGGTGGAATTCTGGGCGGCTCGCGTCAAGCCGGGTCGCATCCTGTTCGAAATCGACGGCGTCCCCGAGGACGTCGCCAAGGAAGCCCTGCGCCTCGGCGCGATGAAGCTTCCGATCATCACGCGGGTCGTCACCCGCATTGCGGATTGATCGCCATGGCACGTGCACCGAAGAAAAAAGTTGAGGCCAAGAGCGCCAACGGCGCCGCCGACCTCCGCGCCAAGACCCCCGATGAGCTGAAGGATCAGCTGCTCGGCCTGAAGAAAGAGCAGTTCAACCTGCGGTTCCAGCGCGCTACCCAGCAGCTGGAAAAGCCGACCGAGGTCAAGAAAGTCCGCCGCGAAATCGCGCGGGTGAAGACCATCCTCGGCGAAAAAGCCGCAGCGAAGTAAGGAGCAACCGATGCCCAAGCGCGTTTTGCAGGGGACTGTGGTCTCCGACACCAATGACAAGACCGTGGTGGTGCGGGTCGACCGTGCGTTCACCCACCCGGTGATGAAGAAGACCGTGCGCCGGTCCAAGAAGTACCACGCTCACGACGAAGCCAATGTGGCCAAGGTCGGGGACGTCGTCTGGATCGAAGAGTCGGCGCCGATTTCGAAGAACAAGCGCTGGGTCCTGAAACCCTCCGCGTAAACCGGAATTTAGGGCTCGCCGAGTAGGCAGACCCCGAAACTGAAAAAGGCATCAAGCCATGATCCAGATGCAGTCCAATCTCGACGTTGCCGATAATTCCGGCGCGCGTCGTGTCATGTGCATCAAGGTACTCGGCGGTTCGCACCGCAAGTACGCCTCGGTGGGCGATATCATTGTTGTCTCGGTCAAGGACGCGATCCCGCGTGGCCGTGTCAAGAAGGGCCAGGTGATGAAGGCCGTCGTTGTGCGCACCGCATTCCCGGTTCGCCGCGCCGATGGCACCGTCATCCGCTTCGACCGCAACGCGGCCGTGCTGATCAACAACCAGGCCGAGCCGATCGGTACCCGTATCTTCGGGCCGGTGCCGCGCGAGCTGCGTTCCAAGAACCACATGAAGATCATTTCGCTTGCGCCGGAGGTGTTGTGATGGCGGCCAAGATTAAGAAGGGCGACAAGGTCGTCATTCTCGCCGGCAAGGACAAGGGCAAGACCGGTCAGGTCACCCAGGTGTTCCCCGATGCGACCAAGGCCACCGTGCAGGGTCTGAACCTTGTGCGTCGCCACACCAAGCAGACCGCGAGCCAGGATGCGGGCATCTTCACCAAAGAAGCCCCGATTCACCTGTCGAACCTCGCGATCGCCGATGCGAACGGCAAGCCGTCGCGCGTCGGGTTCAAGATCAACGCCGACGGCACCAAGGTGCGCGTCGCCAAGTCGACCGGGGACACGATCGATGGCTGATACCGTCTATATCCCGCGTCTCCGTGCTCAGTACGACGAGACCATCAAGGCGAACCTGATCAAAGAGTTCGGCTACAAGAACGTCATGCAGGCCCCCAAGCTCGACAAGATCGTGCTGAACATGGGTGTCGGCGAGGCGGTGAACGACACCAAGAAGGTGAAGTCGGCAGCTGCCGATCTCGAGAAGATCGCCGGCCAGAAGCCCGTCATCACCCACGCTCGCAAGTCGATCGCAGGCTTCAAGGTCCGCGAAGAGATGCCGCTTGGCGTGAAGGTGACGCTCCGCAAGGCGCGCATGTATGAGTTTCTCGACCGCCTGGTGAACATCGCTCTGCCGCGAGTTCGCGACTTCCGCGGCCTGAACCCGAATTCCTTTGATGGTCGTGGCAACTACGCCCTGGGCATCAAGGAACACATCATCTTCCCCGAGATCAATTTCGATCAGATCGATCAGACCTGGGGCATGGACATCATCGTGTGCACGACCGCGCGCACCGACGACGAAGCCCGGGCGCTGCTCAAGGCTTTCAATTTCCCCTTCCGGCAGTAACGGAAGAGAGAAGGACGAGACATGGCAAAGACCAGCTCCATCGAAAAGAACAACAAGCGCAAGCGCCTTGCCAAGCAGCTGGGTCCCAAGCGGGCCAAGCTCAAGGCAGTGGTGATGAACCAGAGCGTCTCGCTCGAGGAGCGCTTCGCGGCGCAGCTCAAGCTTGCCGCGCTGCCGCGTAACTCGGCTGAGAACCGCGTGCATAACCGCTGCGAGCTCACCGGTCGTCCGCGTGGCTACTATCGCAAGCTCAAGCTCAGCCGTATTGCCCTGCGTCAGCTCGGCAACCTCGGGCTGATCCCGGGCCTTGTGAAGTCGAGCTGGTAAGGAGACGAAGACAATGAGCCTTACTGATCCGATCGGCGATATGCTGACCCGCATCCGCAACGCGCAGATGCGCCGTCGCGATGTCGTCCAGACCCCGGCGTCCACCCTGCGTGGCCGTGTGCTCGACGTGCTGAAGTCGGAAGGCTTCATCCGCGGCTACTCGGAAAGCAAGATGGACAACGGCGTTGCCCAGTTCGACATCGAGCTGAAGTATTCCGACAACGCTCCGGTGATCCGCACCATCGAGCGCGTCTCGCGTCCTGGCCGTCGCGTCTATGCGTCGGTCAAGAACATCCCCTCGGTTGCCAATGGCCTCGGTGTGTCGATCCTGTCGACCCCCAAGGGCGTGATGGCCGATCATGAAGCTAAAGCCCAGAACCTGGGTGGCGAGGTACTCTGCCGCGTCTTCTAAGGCTCGTTGCCTTGAAGGCGTCGGTGTGACGATTACTCCGAAGGAAGTAGAAAAGAATGTCCCGTACAGGCAAAAAGCCGATTGCTCCGGTCAGTGGCGTCACCGTCACGATCAGCGATCGCCAGGTCACCGCAAAGGGGCCGAAGGGCGAGCAGTCGCTGACGCTCATGGATATCGTGAACGCCAAGCAGACCGATGACGGCATCGTCATCGAGCCCGCTAACGAGAGCAAGGAAGCTCGGGCTGCCTGGGGGACCACCCGCGCGCTGATCAACAACATGGTGATCGGCGTCAGTGCTGGCTTCGAGAAGAAGCTGCAGATCCAGGGCGTTGGTTATCGCGCCGCCATGCAGGGCAAGGATCTGAAGCTGTCGCTCGGCTTCAGCCACGAAGTGGTGTTCAACACGCCGGCTGGCATTACCCTCGCGGCGCCGACGCAGACCGAAGTGGTCGTGACCGGCTCGGACAAGCAACTGGTTGGCCAGGTGGCCGCCGACATTCGCGGTTGGCGTCCGCCGGAGCCCTACAAGGGCAAGGGTGTGCGTTATGTGGGCGAGTACATCGCCCGCAAAGAAGGCAAGAAGAAGTAAGGAGCGCACGAGATGCCCATCAGCCTCAAAGGTGCGGACCGCCGCAAGGCCCGAGTTCGCAAGGCGCTCAAGGCTAACGCCAATGGCCGCCCGCGTCTGTCCGTGCACCGTTCGGACAAGAATATTTACGCCCAGATCATCGACGACGCATCCGGCCGCACGCTTGCTGCCGCTTCGACCGTCGATAAGGACGTCAAGGCCAAGGTCAAGAACGGCTCGACCGCCGAGGCCGCAGCCACTGTCGGCAAGCTGATTGCCGAGCGTGGTCTCGCTGCCAAGGTGTCGACGGTCGTGTTCGATCGTGGTGCCTACCTCTACCATGGCCGCGTCAAGGCCCTTGGTGATGCGGCCCGCGAAGGCGGCCTGCAGTTCTGATCCGGCGACAAAGGAAAATTCGATGAGAGACGTTCAAGAGCGCGATAGCGAATTCGTCGACCGGCTGGTTCACATCAACCGCGTCGCCAAGGTTGTGAAGGGTGGCCGTCGTTTCGGCTTCGCCGCCCTGGTTGTGGTTGGTGATCAGAAGGGCCGCGTTGGCTTTGGTCACGGCAAGGCGCGTGAAGTGCCTGAGGCCATCCGCAAGGCGACCGAGCAGGCCAAGCGCCAGATGATCCGCGTTCCGCTGCGCGAAGCCCGTACGCTGCACCACGATGTGGTCGGCCACCACGGCGCCGGCAAGGTCATCCTGCGTGCCGCCGTTCCCGGCACCGGCATCATCGCCGGCGGCCCGATGCGCGCGGTGTTCGAGACCCTTGGGGTCAACGACATCGTGGCGAAGTCGCAGGGCACCGCCAATCCCTACAACATGGTGCGGGCCACCTTCGATGCGCTGAAGCGTGTTGATAGCCCGCGTTCGGTCGCCGCCCGTCGCGGCCTGAAGGTCTCGGACCTCCAGGCTCGCCGTGGCGAGACCGTCGAAGCCTGATTAGGGCTTGGGAGTTAGAACTATGGCCGACAAGACCGTCACCATCGAGCAGATCGCCAGCCCGACGCGCCGTCCGCAGGATCAGCGCGCCACCCTTATCGGTTTGGGGCTGAACAAGATCCGCAAGCAGTCGACCCTCAAGGACACCCCCGAGGTCCGCGGCATGATCCGTAAGATCCCGCACCTCGTGCGCGTCGTCGACGCCAAATAAGGGACGAGAACAATGACTCGTTTGAACGAACTCCGGGACAACCCGGGCGCCAATAAGAAGCGCGTGCGCGTCGGTCGTGGTATCGGCTCGGGCGTCGGCAAGACCGGTGGTCGCGGCGGTAAGGGCCAGACGGCTCGCTCCGGCGTCGCCATCAACGGCTTCGAAGGCGGCCAGATGCCGCTGCACATGCGTATGCCGAAGCGCGGCTTCAACGCTCTGAATCCCAAGAAGTGGAACCAGCTGCGTATCGACCGCATCCAGAACTACATCGACAGCGGCAAGCTGGACATCAAGGGCGTGGTCGATGCGGCCGCTCTCGTGAAGGCCGGCGTGATCCGTCGCGAGCTCGATGGCGTGCGGCTGATCGGCAGCTCCGGTTTCACTGCCAAGAAGGTGACCTTCAAGGTTGCTCACGCGACCAAGGGCGCGCTCGCTGCTATTGAAGCAGCCGGCGGCAAGGTCGATATGCCTCAGGCAGAAGTGAAGGCTGACGCCTAAGAGCGCCTGGCCCCATTCTAAAGGGAGCGACTATGGCGTCCGCAGCCGAACAGCTGGCCAAGAATCTGAACTTCGGGACCTTCGCGAAAGCGAAGGCCCTTCAGCAGCGCATCTGGTTCACACTGGGTGCGCTTCTCGTTTATCGGCTCGGGACTTACATTCCGGTGCCCGGTATCGACCCTGATGCCTATGCCGCGACCTTCCAGCAGGCGCAGCAGGGCATTTTCGGCATGTTCGACATGTTTGCCGGCGGCGCCGTGCAGCGCATGGCGATTTTCGCGCTGAACCTCATTCCCTACATCACCGCATCCATCGTGGTGCAGGTCATCACCACGGCGTCGCCGCGCCTCGAAGCTCTCCGCAAGGAAGGCGAGAGCGGCCGTCGCAAGATCAACCAGTACACGCGCTATCTCGCCGTGCTGTTCTGCACCGTGCAGGCCTATGGCATCGCCATCGGTCTCGAGGGCAGCCAGGGCGTCGTGATCGATCCGGGTTGGTTCTTCCGTCTTTCGACCGTCATCACGCTGGTCGGCGGCACCATGTTCCTGATGTGGCTGGGTGAGCAGATCACCTCGCGCGGCATCGGTAACGGCATATCGCTGATCATCTTCGCCGGTATCGTGGCGAACTTGCCGGCGACTGTGGTGCAGACGCTCGAACTGAGCCGTACCGGCGCTCTGCCGACCCCCTGGGTCGTCGGCCTCCTGGTCATCGCGGTCGTCGTCATCGGCGTGATCGTGTTCTTCGAACGCGCCCAGCGCCGGCTGCTGATCCAGTATCCGAAGCGCCAGGTCGGCAACAAGATGTTCCAGGGCGATACCTCGCACCTGCCGCTGAAGCTCAACACCGCGGGCGTTATCCCGGTGATCTTCGGCTCGTCCCTGCTGCTGCTGCCGGCCACCATTGCGTCGTTCGCGGCGCAGGGTGATGCGCCGCAGTGGCTGTCGGTGACGGCGGCGCTGCTCGGTCGCGGCCAGCCGCTCTATCTGGTGCTGTTCGCAGTCCTGATCATCTTCTTCGCCTTCTTCTACACCTCGATCGTCTTCAACCCGACCGACACCGCGGACAATCTGAAGCGCTCCGGCGGCTTCATCCCCGGCATCCGTCCGGGCGAGCGGACGGCGACCTATATCGACTACGTGCTGACCCGCATCACGGTGATCGGTGCCCTCTATCTGACCGTCGTGGCGCTCATCCCCGAGATGATCCACAGCCAGCTCAATGTCAGCCAGTTCATCGGCGGTACCTCGCTGCTGATTATCGTGACGGTGACGCTGGATACGGTGACCCAGGTGCAGAGCCACCTGATCGCCCAGCAGTACGAAGGCCTGGTGAAGCGGTCGCGCCTTGGGGGCAAGCGTAAATGAGGCTGATCCTTCTGGGACCTCCGGGCGCCGGTAAGGGCACGCAGGCAAAGGTGCTGATCGATAGCTACGGGATCCCGCAGCTTTCGACCGGCGACATCCTGCGCTCGGCCATCGCCGCCAAGACCCCGATGGGTCTGGCCGCCAAGGAGATCATGGATCGCGGTGACCTCGTCTCGGACGAGATCGTCAACGGCATCGTCTCCGAGCGGCTCGACCAGGATGACTGCAAGGCCGGCTTCGTGCTCGACGGCTTCCCGCGGACCATCCCGCAGGCCGAGGCGCTCGACCAGATGCTGGGCGACAAGGGCATGCAGCTGGACGCGGTGATCGAGATCACCGCCGACGCCGATGTGCTCGTTGGGCGGATCGCCAAGCGGGCCAAGGAATCTGGTGTTGCTCGTGGCGACGACAACGAGGAGGTGCTTCGCAACCGCCTCAGCGTCTATCGCGAGCAGACCGCGCCGCTGGTCGAGTTCTACCGCGGCAAAGGCCTTCTGAAGTCGGTCGACGGCATGCAGCCGGTCGACGATGTCACGGCGGCCATCCGCCGGGCCGTGCATAACTAGTATACCTCGGGGCAGGGGCTCTGCAGTTGACTCTGCGGGACCTTGCCCTTATGAACCGCGCCAGTCTCATGGATTATCGGGCTGGATTCGGTTCCTCAAAGAGTGGGGAGCGGAATTCCGGTCCCTTGTCGTTATCAAACGGGCAGCCTGAGCTGCCGACTATAGGAGAGCGGACGTGGCCCGTATTGCTGGCGTCAATATTCCGACCAACAAGCGCGTGGTTATCGCGCTTCAGTACATCCATGGGATCGGCGCGAAGTTCGCCCAGGAGATCACCGAGAAGGTTGGTATCCCGGCCGAGCGTCGTGTGAACGACCTGACCGACGCTGAAGTGATCCAGATCCGTGAAGCGATCGATCGCGACTACGTCGTCGAGGGCGATCTGCGCCGTAACGTGGCGATGAACATCAAGCGGCTCATGGACCTCGGTAACTACCGTGGTCTGCGTCACCGCAAGGGCCTGCCGGTCCGTGGTCAGCGTACCCACACCAATGCCCGTACCCGCAAGGGTCCGGCCAAGCCGATCGCCGGCAAGAAGAAGTAATCCGGGTCGCGGAGCACCTCTCCGCCGTCCTGATGTAGCTGCTGGAACTACGGCAGCGTCGATATCGAACTGAGGAAACAAATTGGCAAAAGCTGAAGCCGCACGCGTTCGTCGTAAAGAGCGCAAGAATATCACCAATGGCGTTGCGCACGTGAATGCGTCGTTCAACAACACCATGGTCACCATCACCGATGTGCAGGGCAACACCATCTCCTGGTCGTCCTCGGGCGTGATGGGTTTCAAGGGTTCGCGCAAGTCGACCCCGTATGCCGCCCAGGTTGCGGCTGAAGACGCGGCCAAGAAGGCCCAGGAACACGGCATGAAGACCCTCGAGGTCGAAGTGCGCGGTCCTGGCTCGGGCCGTGAGTCGGCGCTTCGTGCGCTGCAGGCTGCTGGCTTCAACGTCACCAGCATTCGCGATGTCACCTCGATCCCGCACAACGGTTGCCGGCCGCGCAAGCGTCGCCGCGTCTAACCTCCGTTACGGTAGATCTCCCGGCGCGCCCCTCGCGCCGGGATAGGTACATTGCATAGCGGACAGGCGGTTAGGCGGACCGCCCATTTGAAAGGACACCACCGTGACCATCCAGCGGAACTGGCAGGAACTCATCAAGCCGACCAAACTGGACATCGTTTCGGGCAGCGATAGCGTGCGGACGGCCTCGGTCGTTGCGGAGCCGCTTGAGCGCGGCTACGGCCTGACGCTCGGCAACGCTCTGCGTCGCGTGCTGCTCTCATCGCTCCAGGGCGCGGCCGTTACCGCGATCCAGATTGACGGCATCCTGCACGAATTCTCGTCGCTTCCTGGCGTGCGTGAAGACATTACCGACCTCGTGCTCAACGTCAAGGAAATCGCCCTCAAGATGGGCGGCGAAGGTCCGAAGCGTCTGACCCTGACCAAGCAGGGCCCTGGTGCCGTCGTTGCCGGCGACATCAAGGTTACCGGCGATATCGAAGTGCTGAACCCCGACCTGGTGATCTGCCACCTCGACGACGGCGCCGAGATCAACATCGAGTTCACCGTCAACACCGGCAAGGGGTACGTCCCGGCCGACAAGAACCGTCCCGACGACGCTCCGATCGGCTACATCCCGGTCGACGCGCTGTTCTCCCCGGTTCGCCGTGTCTCCTACAAGGTGGATGCGACCCGTGCCGGCGAGAGCCTCGACAAGGACAAGCTGACCCTGACCGTCGAAACCAATGGCGCCATCTCGCCGGAAGACGCGGTGGCTTACGCCGCGCGTATCCTGCAGGACCAGCTGTCGGTGTTCGTCAACTTCGAAGAGCCGACCAAGGAAAAGACCCAGGACACCGTCCCGGAACTGGCCTTCAACCCGGCGCTGCTCAAGAAGGTCGACGAGCTCGAGCTCAGCGTCCGTTCGGCGAACTGCCTGAAGAACGACAACATCGTCTATATCGGCGATCTGATCCAGAAGACCGAAGCCGAGATGCTGCGCACGCCGAACTTCGGCCGCAAGTCGCTCAACGAAATCAAGGAAGTGCTGGCTCAGATGGGCCTGCACCTCGGGATGGACGTGCCGAACTGGCCGCCTGAGAACATCGACGATCTGGCCAAGCGCTACGAAGACCATTATTAAGCAGGCCAACCGGAGCGTTTTCAGGAAAAGTTGCAGACTTTTCCATCTCGAAAGCGCGACAACCCAATACGTGGATCACTTCAGCGAAGTGATCCACAGCACTAACCGCCCGTCGTGAGACGCCCGGGCCTTAGGGAGTAACAAAATGCGCCACGGTAATTCGAACCGTAAGCTCAACCGGACCTCTGCACATCGCAAGGCCATGTTCGCCAACATGTCGGCTTCGCTGATCAAGCACGAGCAGATCGTGACCACCTTGCCCAAGGCCAAGGAACTGCGTCCGATCGTCGAGAAGCTGATCACGCTGGGCAAGCGCGGCGACCTGCATGCCCGCCGCCAGGCCATCGCCCAGATGCGCGATGAGACCCAGGTGCAGAAGCTCTTCGCCACCATCGGTCCGCGCTACAAGGATCGTAACGGCGGCTATATCCGCATCCTCAAGGCCGGCTTCCGCTATGGCGACAATGCCGCTCTGGCGGTCATCGAGCTGGTCGATCGCGACGTCGACGCCAAGGGCCTCGACTCGGGTCCGGTCGAGGCGCGCGAGATCGACGACGAAGCCGCCGCGGCGTAAGCCCGAGGTATTCGGTAGAGATCAAAGGCGGTCCGGTTCTCCGGGCCGCCTTTTCGTTTGACCACGGAACGTAATCCACGCCGTAATGGCGCAAGTACTCGATTGGGGAGAGTGGAATGTCGGATCAGGGCCTCATCCTCGTCACCGGCGCGACCGGTTTCGTCGGCAAATGGACGGTGCTGGAGCTGCTGAAGGCCGGCCACCGCGTGCGCGGCACGGTGCGCTCGCTGGGGCGCTCCGAAGAGGTCCGGGCGACACTGCTGGGCGAACTGGGGCAGGAGCCGCTTGACCGCCTGGAACTGGTGGAAGCGGATCTGCTCGACGACAAGGGGTGGGCCGAGGCGATGCAGGGCGTCGCCACCGTCATGCATATCGCCACTGCCATCCGCGCCGATGAACCGAAGGACCAGAGCCTCGTGATCCGCCCGGCGCTCGAGGGCACCCAGCGGGTGTTCCGCTTCGCCAACGACGCCGGCATCAAGCGCATCATCATGACCTCGTCGATCGCCACGGTCGGCTACGGCCACGGCCAGACCAGCGGTCGTCGCGTCTACGACGAGACCTACTTCACCAATCTCGACAACATGCGCTGGACCTGGGCCTATTGCATCGGCAAGACCAAGGCGGAGCAGTTCTCCTGGGATTTCGTGAAGCAACACGGCATCAGCCTCACCACCGTCCACCCGGGTGCCATTATCGGGCCGGCGCTCGATAAGGATGCGAGCATCTCGCTGCAGATGGTGTCAGGCCTGCTCAATGGCTCGACACCGGCCATGCCCTCGAACGGCTTCTCGATCATCGATGTGCGCGACGTGGCGGCGCTGCATCTCGCCGCCCTCGACAAGCCCGAGACTGCCGGCCAGCGCTATCTCGCCACGGCCGAGTATGTGCCATTCCCCGAGGTCGGCAATATCCTGCGCGCCGCCCACCCGGCATGGAACGTCACCAGCAAGACCGTGCCGGACTGGATCATCAAGCTGATCGCCTCGTTCGGTGGGCCGGCGCGCCAGATCATCAACGACATCGGCAATGAGAAGGTGTTCGACGGCTCGAAAGGTGAGAAGCTGCTCGGCCGCAAGTTCATTTCCGCCAAGGATTCGATCCTCGCCACCGCAGACAGCGTCATCCGCCTCGGACTGGTGAAACAGAAGACCTCCTGACGTGCCCACCACAGAGCTGATCGACGATCTCCGCGCCGCCGTCGGGCGCCGCTACCTCATCACCGGCGATCGGCAGACCGAGCGCTATCGCCGCGGCTTCCGCTCGGGCGAGGGGGATGCCATCGCCGTGGCCAAGCCCGGCACACTGCTGGAGCTGTGGCGGGTGCTCGAGGCGACGGTCCGACACGACGCCATCGTCATCATGCAGGCCGCCAATACCGGCCTCACCGAGGGTTCGACGCCCAGCGGCCACTATGATCGTCCGGTGGTCGTGGTGAACACGCTGCGGCTTGCCGATATCCAGCTGCTCGACGGCGGCAAGCAGATTGTCAGCTTCCCCGGCAGCACGCTCGACAAGCTCGAGAAGCTGCTGAAGCCGATCGGCCGGCTGCCGCACTCGGTGATCGGCTCGTCCTGTCTCGGCGCCTCGATCGTTGGTGGCGTCTGCAATAACTCCGGCGGCTCGCTGGTGCATCGCGGTCCCGCCTACACCGAGCTGTCGCTGTTCGCCCAGCTTGGCGCCGACGGTCGGCTGGAACTGGTCAATCACCTCGGCATCGAGCTCGGCAATAGTCCCGAGGAGATCCTCGGTCGCCTGCAGTCGGGCGGCTACTCGGCCGAGGACGTGCAGCACAATGTCGGCCTCGCCTCGGACCGGGAGTATGCCGAGCGGGTGCGCCAGATCGATGAGCCGACCGCCGCGCGCTTCAACGCCGATCCGCGACGCCTGCACGAGGCCTCTGGCAGCGCCGGCAAGCTCGCCGTGTTCGCCGTCCGGCTCGATACGTTCGAGAAGCAGGGCGCCGAGCAGGTGTTCTACATCGGCACCAACGATGTCGCAGTGCTGACCCGGCTCCGCCGCGAACTGCTCAGCTTGAACGCGTTACCGGTGGCCGGTGAATACATGCATCGCGACATGTTCGATGTCGCCCGTAGCCACGGCAAGGATACCTTCCTCGTCATCCAGCGCTTCGGCACCGAGGTAATGCCGACCTTCTTCAACCTGAAGGGCAGGGTGGACGCCACCCTCAACAAGCTGCCGCTGCTGCCCAAGCAGCTCTCCGACCGCATCCTGCAAGGGCTGAGCCACCTGTTCCCCGAGCACCTGCCGCAGCGCCTGCTCGCGTATCGCGATCGCTACGAGCACCACCTGATGCTGCGCATGTCGGGCGACGGCATCGTCGAAGCCGAGGCGCTGCTGGACCGGGTGTTCGCCGACGGGGCCAATGGCGGGTATTTCAGGTGCACGCCCAAGGAGGGATCCCAGGCTTTCCTCCATCGCTTCGCCGCAGCGGGCGCCGCCATCCGTTATGCGCTGATGCATGAGAAGACCTCGGGCGGCCTGCTGGCGCTCGATATCGCGCTCCGCCGCAACGATCACGACTGGTACGAGCAACTGCCTCCGGCGATCGACAGCCAGCTCAAGCTGAAGCTCTACTATGGTCACTTCCTCTGCCACGTCTTCCACCAGGATTACGTGCTGGCGAAGGGCGCCGATCCGCACCAGGTGAAGGATGCCATGCTGGCCGTGCTCGACCAGCGCGGGGCGCAATATCCGGCCGAGCACAATGTCGGCCACGTCTACGCGTCAAAACCAGAGCAGCAGGCCTTCTTCCGGGCGCTCGACCCGACCAACAGCTTCAACCCCGGTATCGGCGACGACTCCAAGCACCGGCACTATGCCGACGACCATCTCCACTATGACCACGCCCATTGAGGGGTAGGCGGGCGCTCATCGGCCACCCCCGGCTAGCCCAACTCCAGGACCGCCGGGCTGCAGGTTGTCCGGGCCGATGCGGGTTCCAGCGGCCCAGGCGATGGGCGCGCCGAATACCACACCCTCAGAAATCGCCGGTGATGCCGGCCTTTGCGCCGACGGACTTCTGACCGCTACCGTCGACGTTGAACCGGATGCCGCCTTCGATCCGCCAGGCCTCCTGCGTTTGCAGCGACAGGCCCGCCGAGACCGAGCCGAAGGCGCCGGAACCGTCCAGGCCGGAGAAGCCGCCGGTCACTCCGACCTTCGAGGTAAGCACCATGTCGCCCCCCAGCGCGAAGGACCGGGCGATTTCCGCCCCGAGGCTGACCCGGAACTGTTCCTCGTTGAAGCCCTCGAGGTGGATCATGTCGCCGTCGGCATTCTTCACGGCGTAGTCGTCGACCGTTTCCGAGAAGTAGACGGCCCTGAACTTCGGGATGAGCACGGTATCCTCATCGAGTTGCAGCTGTCCGGTGAGCGAGGTGTCGAACATCCAGCGCTGCGTCTCGAAGTTGCCATCCCAGAAGGTCGTGCCGATCTCGTTGAACGAGCCGCCATAGAGCAGGCTCGTATCCCAGAACAGCCCCTCGGCGATCTCGAACGAGGCATAGGGGCCGGCCAGCCAGCCATTACCGCTCAGCTCTGCGTCCTCGTCGGTCGGGTCCGACATGTTGTCGTAGTGGAAGGAGAGACCGAGCAGTGCCTTCTCCGACAGGAGGTAGTCGGCGCCGAAGTTGATCATGGCGAAGCTGCCCCAGCGGCCGTCGTTCTCTGCGCGGTTGTGCAGCATGAACGTACCGTCGACCCAGATGTTGAAGGGCGCGGCATAATCGCCGCCTTCATTGGCTCCAGCCAGCTGCGTCAGGCTGGTGGCGAAGCTACCGGTCAAGCCGGTTTCCGACGGTGCCATGTAGGCGCTGACCGGGTCGGTGGCGGTTTCCATCCGTCGCCGGTCTATCAGGCCGGGCACCTTGATCGTCGAGGAGATCAGGCTCTGGCGTGAGCCGATGAAGCCATGCACCAGGTCATCGATTTGCTCTGCCACCTCTTGAGCGTCATAGGCAAGCGCGTAGGTCACGGTTCCGGTGTTGGAAACGCCGAGCGCACTGGTCAGCTTGAAGCCGACCTTCACGGAGCCGGAATAGGCGGGGTTCGGGACGAACTTCAGATACCAGCTGAGAGGCATCGGATCGATCGCGGCGAATTCGCCGAGAATGATGCTCGCCGTGCCGGCGTTGGGTGGCTCCACGAAGGTCAGGTCCGCCGAAGTGAACGGGCCGCCGGTTGCGCCGGCTTCCAGGTTGACGTTGACGGGCGACGAGCCCGCCGGCACGTCGACGCTCTTGTCGGTGACGCTGACAGCACGTTCCTTCACCTCGAGCGTGTAGCTTGCCGTTCCGGTCGCGCCGTTGCCATCACGGACCTCGATGGTGAAACTGTAGCCCTTCACCTCGGCATCCGCGTCGAGCGGGCCGGCGAGTTCGCCACCCGGCAGGAGCGTCATGCCCCCGGGCAAAGCGCCGGAGACAACACTGTAGGTCGTCGTCCCTGTTCCGCCTGCAGCGGAAATCAGCTGGCTATAGTCCTCGCTGGGCATGGCGTCTGCCAATGCGCCGGCGGGGGGCGAGAAGGTAAAGGTCACGGCCTGCTGGACGGTGACGCTATAGGCCGGGGAGGACGCTGGCTCATTGTTGGTATCGCCTTAGCGCGCAAGGCCCCACTCGGTGTAGAGCCGTTTGAGCTGACGCATCGAGTCGATCTCGACCAGTGGCAGTCCGACAGCCCTCAGGCGGGTCCGATCGCGCTCGCGGCGGGTCGGCTGGACGACGAGAATCCAGCGAATCATCTCCCACTTGAGGCTGTCCCTGTTGCCGGCCAGCGCCCCGACGCGCTGCTTCTGGAACAAGGTGCGCCACAGGTAGCGGCGAAAGTTCGCCCAGTGGTTGTCGTAGAGCAGGATGAGCCCGGTGGCGCGGGCGAAGCGTTGTGGCATCAGGCTCGAATAATTGCCGTCCATCACCCAGCGCTCCCCGAGGATCGCCGCATCGTGCAGCGCGTGAAACTCCTCGTCAGGCCGCTGTACCCAGTTGGTGTTGGGCAAATGCCGGAACAGGTCGACATGGAACGGCTCGGCCCCGATCTTGTTCGCCAGCGCGACAGCGAGCGTCGACTTGCCGGAGTTCGACGGGCCGCAGATCATGATGCGTTCGCCAAGCGCCGAGAGTGGCAGCACGTCCATTTTCACCCCCCAATGTTCAGTAAGCCCCGCGCGGGGGACGCGGCTTATACTGCATCCCGCCCGGCGAGGCGAGACGTCAGATCGGTGATGCTGCGGATCGCCTGCCGTGCGTCTCGCGGCTATAGATCGCAGCATGAATGACGTTTCGCGCGCCGCGACCGGAAGACCCTGAGTGCCCTCGCAGCCGCCTGGCTGCTTGGCCTCGTGGCCTTCGTGGTCATTTCGGCATGGCTCAGCATCACCGACGCGCAGCGGCAGCTCGACGCGCGCGGCGCTGAGCTGCAGCGCACCATCGGTCAGGCGACGGCGCAGCACGACGCGCACCTGACCAGCCTTGCGACCCTCGCGATCGCCAGCGACCCGCCACCGTTGGAGCTGTTCAGCCAGCTTGCCGACAGCATCATCCGGTTCTATCCGCGCATCACCTCGATTGCGCTGTTGGACAGCAGCCTCGTAGCTGGCGGTCAGTGGCGAACCGCCTGCTATGAGCCAGCTTCAGCAGTTCGAGCGCGCCGCGCCGTCGCTGCCACGCGGCACCTCCACGATGATTGCCGACCCTTCAGGTGCCGGCGGCTACCAGCTGCTGAAGCGCACCTCGGACGAGGCGGGGCGTTTCCTCATCGCGCTGAGCATCGACGCCTCCCGGCTGCTGGATGACCCGGATCTGCCGCCCGGGCTGTCACTGCAGCTGGCGAAGGGGGACATAGTCCTGGTCGATGATCGGTCGTCGGCCGCCGGCTTGGGCGAGGTGACGCTCGCCGGCTCGTGGCTGGTCCCCAGTGTGTCGCAGCCGCTCTCGCTTCGATTGCAGCAGCGGATCACCGTGGCAGAGGTGCTGGCGCTTGGCCCGCTGCTGGTGTTCGCCCTGAGCACGCTTGTGCTCGTTGCTGCCGCCTATCTGCTGCTGCAGCAGCGCCGGGCGACGGCAGAGGCGCGGGAGCGCCAGCAGGCGCAGGAGCACCAGTTGCGGCTCGAACATGCGGCCCGGGTCAATTCGATGGGCGAGCTGGCCTCGGGCATCGCCCACGAGCTGACCCAGCCGCTGACGGCACTGCTGAGCCAGAGCCAGGCCGGCCTGCGTCTGGCCGAGCACAGCCCTCCGGACAGCGCCGCCCTCGCTGGCGTGCTCGAGGCCAATGTGCGCCAGGCCCGCCGCGCTGCCGATATTCTCGGGCGGTTGCGCGCCTATGTCAGCAAGTCGCCCACGACGCCGCAGCCGAGCGACCTCAACCGCGTCGCCGCCGAAGTTGCCAGCCTGCTCGCCGCCGACCTCCGGGAGCGGGCCGTAACGCTCGAGGTCATCCCATCGAGCGAGCTGGCGATGGTCCTCGCCGACCCCATTGAGCTCGAGCAGGTGCTGCACAACCTCGTTCGCAACGCCGCAGACGCCATCGAGGCCTCCGGGCAGGGGAACCGGGTCGTGGTCACGGTCACGGCGGATGCCGAACAGGTCCGAGTCCGGGTCAGCGACAACGGCCCCGGCGTGCCGGCCGACGTGCTGCCGCACCTGTTCGAGCCGTTCTACTCCACCAAGCCCGCTGGCATGGGCCTCGGCCTGCCGCTCTGCGAAACGCTGGTCGAGCGCTTCGGCGGCAGCGTCGAGGCTGCCAACAATCCGGAGGGCGGCGTGAGCTTCACCGTGACGCTGCCGCGCCATCGCGGAGGCGCACCGAGATGATCAAGACCCCCATCTATCTCGTCGATGACGATGAGGCCGTGCGCGACGCGCTGTCGTTGCTGCTCGGGACCTACGGCTATGCCGTCAGCACCTACGCCGACCCAACGAGCTTCCTCGCCGCATCCGCAGCGCTGCAGCCTGGGTGCCTCTTGGTCGACCTCAGGATGCCGGCTGTCTCGGGTCTGCAACTGCAGGAGCGGCTCAGCGAGCGCGGCATCGCCTGGCCTTTCATCGTCATCACCGGGCACGGCGACATCCACGCCTGCCGGCGCGCCTTCAAAGCCGGCGCCGTCGACTTCCTCACCAAGCCCATCGATGAGCAGGTGCTGGTCGAAGCGGTGCAGGCAGCACTCGCGCGACTGGACACGCAGCAGGAGGACGACGAGGCGAGGCAGCTGCTGGCGACGCTCACCGACCGCGAGCGCGAGGTGCTCGACATGGTGAGCCGCGGCTGGGCGACGAAAGAAATCGCCGAGACGCTGGCCATCTCGCCGCGCACCATCGATACTCACCGCGCCCACATCGCTGAAAAGCTCGGCACCAGTTCGGTCGCCGAGTTCGTCCGCATCGTTGCGGCGGCCGCCCGTCGGTAGCGCTACCGACCTGCCTCGGGCGGCTCACCGATAGTGATCGAGGCCGGGAGCGGTCAGATTTCCGGGGTCAACGGCGCCATGCGCCACCTACCTTCCGGAGTATCCCATGCCCAAGCTCTCTCTCGCTCTCGCCGCCGTCCTCGGGCTCACGGGCGTCGCCAATGCCGCGACCCTCAACGAAAAGAACATGCCGCTCGACGTGGCCACCAGGCTCGCACAGTCGGCGGTCGAGGCCTGCGCCGCCGACAAGTACAACGTTTCGGTCGCCGTGGTTGATCGCGCCGGTAACCTCCGCGCGCTGCTCCGCGCCGACGCCGCCGGTCCGCACGCCCTCGATTCCGCTACCCGCAAGGCCTACACCTCGGCCTCGACCCGGACCCCGACGGCCGTGATGGTCGAGAACATCGCCAAGAACCCATCGGCGGCCGAGCTGACCACGCTTGAGGGCTTCCTGGTGCTCGCCGGCGGCGTGCCGGTGAAGTCGGGCGACGAGACCATCGGCGCTATCGGCGTGGGCGGTGCACCCTCGGGCGCCATTGATGAGGCTTGCGCCGTCGCGGCCATCGACGCCAATGCCGAGCTGCTGAAGTAAGCGACTTTCCTCCGCGGCTTGACTGCGGCTACAATGTGGGAAAGGCGGTGCACATGCACCGCCTTTCGTTCATTGGAGGAGAGCGTCATGGCCAAGGTCGTCATCATCGGAGGCAGCGGCCATGTCGGCACTTACCTCGTGCCCCGGCTGGTCGAGGCGGGCCACCACGTCATCAACGTCACGCGCGGCCACCGTAAGCCGTATACGCCCAATGCTGCGTGGGGCAGGGTGGAGACGGTCCTCATCGATCGCGAGGCCGCCGAGCACGAAGGCAGTTTCGGCACTGCGATTGCGGCGCTTGAGGCTGACATCGTCATCGACATGATCTGCTTCGTGCTGCCGCGCGCCCAGCAACTGGTCGAGGCGCTGCGCGGCAAGGTGCAGCATTTCATCCACTGTGGCACCATCTGGGTCTATGGCCACAACACCGCTGTGCCCGCCACCGAGGACCAGCCGCGCAACCCCTTCGGCGAGTACGGCACGCAGAAGGCGGCGATCGAGAGCTACTTGCTCGACGAGGCGCGCCGCCACGGCTTTCCCGCCACCGTCTTCCGTCCCGGCCATATTGTTGGCCCCGGCTGGGCGCCGCTGAACCCGGCCGGCCATTTCAACGCCGAGGTGTTCTCGCAGATCGCCCGCGGCGAGGAACTGGTGCTGCCGAACTTCGGGCTCGAAACCGTGCATCACGTCCACGCCGACGACCTGGCGCGGCTGATCATGGCGATCATCGCCAACCGCTCCACGGCCATCGGCGAGACCTTCAACGCCGTCTCGCCGCAGGCGATCAACCTGCGCGGCTACGCCGAAGCGATGTACCGCTGGTTCGGTCATGAGCCCAAGCTCAGCTACCTGCCGTTCGAGCAGTGGAAGGCCGGACAGGACGCCGACGAAGCCAACGCCACCTGGGAGCACATTATCCGCAGCCCCAGTCACTCGATGGAGAAGGCAAAGCGCTTGCTCGGCTTCGCCCCACACCATTCCTCGCTGGAAGCGGTGCAGGAGGCGGTTAGCTGGCTCGTCGCCAACGGCAAGGTCCAAGGTCCGCAAGACTAGTGAAATCGGCTCATGGCACACCATCGCTCACCACGAGGTAAGCCAATGACCCACAGCTACGAAGACCGCATCAACCGCGTCACCGCCTATATCTACGAGCACCTCGACGAGCCGCTCGACCTCGAGCGTCTTGCCGATGTCGCGGCGATGTCGCCCTGGCACTGGCATCGCGTTTATTCGGCGATGCGCGGCGAGACCGCGGCAGCAGCGGTCCGCCGCCTTCGCCTGATGCGCGCTGCCAACGAGCTGGCCAACTCCGATGCGCCGGTGGAGGCGATCGCCCGGCGCTCCGGCTACGACAACCTGCAGTCCTTCACCCGCATCTTCGCCGAGGCCTACGGCATGCCGCCGGCCCGCTATCGCCGCGAAGGCAGCCACACCGCATTCAACCCGGCGCAGAACGGCGCCCCGACCCCGCACTACGCGGTCGAGGTTCGCCATCTGCCGGCGATGACCATCGCCACCGAGCCGCATCTTGGCGACTACATGAACATTGGCATGGCGTTCGACCTGCTGTTCGGCCGCCTCGGCGCCGCCGGCCTGATCGACCAGAATACCCGCATGTTCGGCGTCTATGGCGATGATCCGAGCGCCGTGCCGGTGGACGAGCTCCGCTCGACGGCGGCCGCGACGCTCAGCTCTCCGCCGGCGGGTCTGCCGGTCACCGCGACCCGCGCCGGCGACTATGCCGTGCTCCGCCACCAGGGGCCCTATGCCGATATGCGCGCCGAATACAACTGGCTGTTCGGCACCTGGCTGCCGCAGTCCGGCCGCGACATTGCCGACGCGCCGGTGCTGGAGGAGTATCTCAACAGCCCGCGCGACACCGCGCCGTCCGAGCTGCTGACCATCCTCTACCTGCCGCTGGTGTGAAGATGGGAAGATCCTGGACCGAAAAGCTCAACGCTCCAGCCGAGCCGGTGGTGAAGCCGGCCCCGATCAGCATCGCCGGCATGCGCGCCGGCCAGATCATGCTGGTGCCCACGGCGCGGATGATCGCCGACTTCATGTCGGCCATCCCGCCGGGCCACAGCGTCGACACCAAAGCGATGCGCCGCGAGCTGGCGGAGCGCCACCATGCCGAGGTGACCTGTCCGATCTACACCGGCTACCACCTCCGCACCGTCGCCGAAGCCGCCCTCGAGGCCAACGCAGCCGGCGTGCCGGTCGAGGCGATCACCCCGTTCTGGCGCGTTCTCGATGCAGCGAGCCCGACCACCGGCCGCCTGCCGAACGGGCCAGCCTTCGTCGCCACCCGTCGGGCGGCCGAGCGCTGAGGGCAGGGGGACGCGAAATTTTCTCCCGGTCCCCCTTCACTGTGTCATTGCCCTTCTCTAACAAGGGCCGAGCAATCGATTGCACGGACAAGGGGTCACGCACATGTCTACCATCATCGACATCACCGGCCGGCAGGTCTTCGACAGCCGCGGCAATCCGACCGTCGAGGTGGATGTGGTGCTCGATGACGGCAGCTTCGGTCGCGCCATGGTGCCCTCGGGCGCCTCGACCGGCGCGCATGAGGCCGTGGAGCTTCGTGACGGTGGCAAGCCGTTCCTCGGCAAGGGCGTCACCAAGGCGGTCGATTTCGTCAACACCGAGATCTTCGCCGAGATCCAGGGCCTCGACGCGCTCGACCAGATCGGGGTCGACCGCGCCCTGATCGAGCTCGATGGCACCCCGAACAAATCGCGGCTCGGCGCCAACGCCATCCTCGGCGTCTCGCTCGCCGTGGCCAAGGCTGCGGCCGAATCGAGCGAACTGCCGCTCTACCGCTATATCGGCGGCCCCAATGCCCATGTCCTGCCGGTGCCGATGATGAACATCATCAATGGCGGCGCCCATGCCGACAACCCGATCGACATGCAGGAATTCATGATCCTGCCGGTCGGCGCCGAGAGCATCGCGCATGCGGTGCAGATTGGCTCGGAGATCTTCCACACCCTGAAAAAGGGCCTCGCGGCCGACGGTCACAACACCAATGTCGGCGACGAAGGCGGCTTCGCGCCCAACCTCAAGTCCGCCGAAGCGGCGCTCGAGTACATCGTCAAGTCGATCGAGAAGGCCGGCTACACCGCCGGCAAGGACGTCTATCTCGGCCTCGACTGCGCCTCGACCGAGTATTTCAAAGCCGGCAAGTACGCCATGGAAGGCGAAGGCAAGACGCTGTCGTCGGAAGACAACGCCAAATTCCTCGCCGGCCTCGTCGACAAGTTCCCGATCATTTCCATCGAAGACGGCATGGCCGAGGACGACTGGGAGGGCTGGAAGGCGCTCACTGACCTGCTCGGCAAGAAGGTGCAACTGGTGGGCGACGACCTGTTCGTCACCAACACCGAGCGCCTGCGCTCCGGCATCAAGATGGGTGTCGCCAACTCGATCCTCGTCAAGGTGAACCAGATCGGCTCGCTCTCCGAGACGCTCGACGCCGTCGATACCGCCCATCGCGCGGCCTATACCTCGGTGATGTCGCACCGCTCGGGCGAAACCGAGGACTCGACGATCTCGGATCTCGCGGTCGCCTGCAACTGCGGGCAGATCAAGACCGGTTCGCTCTCGCGCTCCGATCGGCTGGCCAAGTACAACCAGCTGATCCGCATCGAAGAGCAGCTCGGCACCTCGGCGAAATATGCCGGCCGCAGTATTTTGAAGGCCTGATCCAAAACCCTGACATGCGGCGGTAGCTGAATCGGCTACCGTCGCGTGATGACCCACCACCTCCGATTTGCCGGCCAGCCCGCCGCGACCCAGGCCGCAGCCCTCTGCGACATCATCCGCTCCACGCCGCTGCTGATCGATGTGCTCGAGCAGCTGTCGACGCTGGATCTGCCCGATACCTGGCTGGTCTCCGGTGCCATATACAACACGGTCTGGAACCAGCTGACCGGGCGGCCACCGCTGACCGGCATCAACGACATCGACCTGTTCTATTTCGACGCCTCGGACCTCAGCTATGAGGCCGAGGATCAGGCCATCAAACGCGCCGATCAGCTGTTCGCCGGCTTGCCGCTGCCGGTGCAACTGCGCAACCAGGCCCGGGTGCACCTCTGGTACCCCGAACGCTTCGGCGAAGCCTATCCGGCGCTGAGCTCGTCGCGCGAAGCGATCGACCGTTTTGCGTCGCTTACCCATGCGGTCGGTGCGCGTCTGGATGGGGCAGGGGAGATCGAGCTCTACACCCCCTTCGGTCTGGACGACCTGTTCAGCTTCCGCATCGTGCCGAACCGGCGGATGAACAATCGCGCCACGCACGAGAAGAAGGCGGAGCGGGCGAGGTCGGTGTGGCCGGAGATTGTGGTCGAGGCTTGGTAGGCGTTGACTGATAGAGACGGCCCCCTCCCGGCCTCCCCCATAATGGGGGAGGTGAAGAGCCGAGGCTCTGTCTTCGATCGTGCCAAACACGCCGGCGGGGCACCTCCCCCTTCATGGGGGAGGATGGGAGGGGGGCGTCTCTATCAGTCAGCGCCCCGCAACCACCCGTTAAGCCGCGGTGAACTATAAAGGCCATGCAAGAGAACCAGGCGAAGCTCGTCCATGCCCACCCGTTTGAAACGTCCTGCCTTCTGGCGCCATGTCGTCCTCGGTCTGGGACTCATCGCCTTCCAGGGCTACCTGGGCTACAGTGTGGTTACCGGGCAGTTCGGCATCGAGAGCCAGGATGTGCTCGAGGCCGAGATCGATGAGCTCGGCGCCAAGTCCGGAGCGCTGCAGGCCGAGATCGACTCGTTCCGCCACCGGATCGAGCTGTTCCAGACCACGCGGATGGATCCGGACCTGGTCTCGGAGCGGGCCCGGGCGCTGCTCTCGATGGCGCAGGCCGATGACATCGTGGTGATGGTCAATCCGGCCAACGGTAAACCACTTTCCAGTTCAGACACTGCATCAACCACAGATCAGTTAAGTGGAATTATCGAAGACGGTATAGACTGATAGCACCGTTTCTTCACACGCCGCGCGGATTCGCCTCCGTCACATTATTGCGCTAAGCTCCGCCGGTTCGCGGCTCCTGTGCCGTGCGACATCGATGCGGCTTATCCATATTCCGGAGCTCTCGCCCATGGCGCGTAAAGCGGTGGCCAAAACGGCCAAGTCCAATGTCCCCGAACTCAGCAAGGAACAGGAACTCGCCGCGTACCGCGAAATGCTGCTGATCCGCCGCTTCGAGGAGAAGGCGGGCCAGATGTACGGCATGGGCCTGATCGGCGGCTTCTGCCACCTCTATATCGGCCAGGAAGCCGTGGTCACCGGCGTCACCATGGCGTCGAAGAAGGGCGAGGACGCCCAGATCACCGGCTACCGCGACCATGGCCACATGCTGGTCATGGGCCTCGACCCCAAGGGCGTGATGGCCGAGCTGACCGGCCGGCAGGGCGGCCTGTCGAAGGGCAAGGGCGGCTCGATGCACATGTTCTCCAACGAGCATCGCTTCTATGGTGGCAACGGTATCGTCGGCGCCCAGGTGTCGCTCGGCACCGGCCTTGCCTTCGCCAGCAAGTACCGCGGCGACAACACCGTTTCGATTTCCTATTTCGGCGACGGCGCGGCCAACCAGGGCCAGGTCTATGAGAGCTTCAATATGGCCAAGCTCTGGAACCTGCCGGCCGTCTATATCGTCGAGAACAACCGCTACGGCATGGGCACCTCGGTCGAGCGCGCCTCCGGCCAGCCGGACTTTTCGAAGCGCGGCATCTCCTTTGGCATCGACGGTGAGCAGGTCGACGGCATGGATGTCCGCATGACCTATGACGCCGCCAAGCGCGCCATCGAGCATGCACGGTCGGGCAAGGGCCCCTACATCCTCGAGATGCTGACTTACCGGTACCGCGGCCACTCCATGTCCGACCCGGCGAAATACCGCAGCAAGGACGAGGTCTCGACCATGCGGGCCGAGCACGATCCGATCGAGCAGGTAAAGCAGCGCATCCTCGAGAAGCGCTACGGCACCGAGGAAAGCCTCAAGGAACTCGAGACCGAGATCCGCGCCATCGTCACCGAGGCGGCCGACTTTGCCACTTCCGATCCGGAGCCGGCGGCGTCGGAGCTCTGGACCGACATCTACGCGGCATGAGGCAGTTCCGGTGGCCGTCGCGCTCATCGCTATCGTTGCCGTCGCCACGGTCGGCGCCTGGCTGGTGGCGTTGATGGCGGCGCTGCAGATCGTTGCGCTGACGCCCGCCGGGCAACGGTGGAAGAGCTGGTTTGCCCTGGGCGGCTGGCGCTTCGGCGAAATTCGCGCCGCTGCCGGAGCCGCGGTCGAGCCGCATATCCGGCGCTACCGGATGGCGTTTCTGGTCTTCATGCTGGCGGTGATCGCTGGCGCGGCTGCCGGTATCCTGCTCGGTGCCGAGCAGCAGAACAATACCCATGAGGACCAAGCCGTCCTCGCCAATCCATCCTCCAGTCTGGAGAGCTGAATGCCCACGATCCTGATGCCCGCCCTCTCGCCGACCATGGAAGAGGGGAAACTCTCGAAATGGCTGGTCAAGGAAGGCGACACGGTAAAGCCCGGCGACGTATTGGCCGAGATCGAAACCGACAAGGCGACCATGGAGGTCGAGAGCGTCGATAGCGGCGTGGTGAACAAGCTTATCGTCCCCGAGGGCACCGAAGGCGTGAAGGTGAACGCCCCGATCGCCGTCGTGCTGGGTGAAGGCGAGGAGCCGGGTGACGTCAGCGCCCAGCCGGCCCAGCGTGCGCCCGAGACTGTTTCCGCCGCTGCGGTCGCGGAAGCTGTGGCGTCGCCGACGCCGACGGCGCCAGCGGGCGTCGCCCCGGTGTCGATCCTCGAAGCCGCATCCGATCCCGATCTGCCTGCCGGCGTCGAGATGGTCGAAATGACCGTCCGCCAGGCGCTGAACGAGGCGATGGCCGAAGAGATGCGCCGCGACAAGGACATCTTCCTGATGGGCGAGGAAGTGGCCGAGTATCAGGGCGCCTATAAGATCAGCCAGAACCTGCTGCAGGAGTTCGGCCCAGAGCGCGTTGTCGATACCCCGATCACCGAGCACGGCTTTGCCGGCCTCGCCGTCGGCGCGGCCTTTGCCGGCCTCCGCCCGATCGTCGAGTTCATGACCTGGAACTTTGCCATGCAGGCGATCGACCAGATCATCAACTCCGCCGCCAAGCAGCTCTATATGTCCGGCGGCCAGGTCACCGCGCCGATCGTGTTCCGTGGTCCCAACGGCGCTGCCGCCCGCGTCGGCGCGCAGCACAGCCAGGATTATTCGGCCTGGTACAGCCACGTGCCCGGGCTCTACGTCGTCGCGCCCTATAGCGCCGCCGACGCCAAGGGCCTGCTCAAGGCGGCGATCCGTTCCAACAACCCGATCGTCTTCCTCGAGAACGAAATCCTCTACGGCTCGACCGGCCTCGTGCCCAAGGTCGACGACTACGTGCTGCCGATCGGTAAGGCGCGTATCGCCCGGCAGGGCAAGGACGTCACCATCGTCTCGTTCTCGATGGGGATGCGCTACGCCACCCAGGCAACCGAGAAGCTGGTTGCGGCCGGTGTCGATGTCGAGCTGATCGACCTCCGTACCCTCCGGCCCATGGACACCAAAACCGTCATCGAGTCGGTCAAAAAGACTGGCCGCCTCGTCACTGTCGAGGAGGGCTGGCCGCAGGGCGGCATCGGCGCCGAACTCTCGGCCGTCGTCACCGCCGAGGCCTTCGACTATCTCGACGCCCCGCCGACCCGCGTCACCGGCAAGGATGTCCCGATGCCTTACGCCGCGAATCTCGAGAAGCTGGCCTTGCCGAATGTCGATGAGGTCATCGCGGCGGTGAACGCCGTGACCTACAGGAGCTGACCTGATGGTGACCGAGCTCGATCGGAAGTTCCTCGATGCAGCTTACGAAGAGGCCCAGTTGGGCCTCTCCGAGGGTGGCATCCCGATTGGCTCGGTGCTGGTGCGCAACGGCGAGATCATCGGCCGCGGCCACAACCGGCGCGTGCAGAAGGGCGATCCGATCCTGCACGGCGAGATGGACGCGATCCAGAACGCCGGCCGGCAGCGCACCTACAAGGATGTGACCTGCTACACCACGCTCAGCCCCTGCATGATGTGCACCGGCACCATTATCCAGTTCGGCATTGCGCGCGTGGTGGTAGCAGAATCGAAGAATTTCAAAGGCTTCCAGGATGTCCTGTCACTGGCCGGCGTTGACGTGGTGGACTACCACGACGAACGCTGCGAGCACATGATGGCGGATTTCATCGAGAAGCATCCGCAACTCTGGAACGAAGATATCGGCGAGTAAGGCACCATGAGCATCAACATCACCATGCCCGCGCTCTCTCCCACCATGGAAGAGGGCAAGCTCGCCAAGTGGCACGTCAAGGAGGGCGACAGCGTCTCCTCCGGCGACGTGATCGCCGAGATCGAGACCGACAAGGCGACGATGGAAGTCGAGGCCGTCGACGAGGGCAAGATCGGCAAGATCGTCGTCCCCGAAGGCACCGAGAACGTGAAGGTCAACGCGGTGATCGCAGTGATCCTCACCGAAGGCGAGACCGCCGCCGACGTGAAGACCCCGGCACCTGCCGCTGCACCCGCCAAGGCTCCGGAACCGGCGAAGGCCGAGGCTCCGGCCGCCGCGCCGGCTCCTGCCGCAGCCCCGGCGCCCGCACCTGCAAAAGCCGCAGCCCCGGCGCCCGCACCTGCAAAAGCCGCAGCCGCGCCGGCCGCCAACGGCGCCCGTGTCTTTGCCTCGCCGCTGGCCAAGCGCCTCGCCAAGGAAGCCGGCATCGAGCTCAGCGCCATCTCGGGTTCCGGCCCGCATGGCCGCGTGGTGCGTTCCGACGTCGAAGCCGCCAAATCCGGCAAGGCGCCGCTGAAGGCAGCTCCGGCCCCCTCGGCTGCCGCTGCATCGGGTGGCGCGGCTCTCGCCGGTGGCATGAGCAAGGCGCAGGTTATGGCCCTCTATCCCGAGGGCAGCTACGACATCGTCCCCAATGACGGGATGCGCAAGGTGGTGGCGGCGCGCCTCACCGAGGCCAAGCAGACCATTCCGCATTTCTACCTGTCGCTCGACTGCAAGATCGACGCGCTGCTCGAAGCCCGCGAACAGATCAATGCCGCGGCGCCCGTCAAGGACGGCAAGCCCGCCTACAAGCTCTCGGTCAACGACTTCGTCATGAAGGCCTGGGCCGCAGCGCTGATGAAGGTGCCGACCGCCAACGCCACCTGGGCCGGGGACTCGATCCTCTACCACAAGCACGCCGACGTGGCCGTTGCGGTGGCCGTGCCGGGCGGGCTGTTCACCCCGGTGGTCAAGGCCTGCGATACCAAGTCGCTGCGGCAGATCTCCGATGAGGTGAAAGATCTCGCCGGTCGCGCCCGTTCCAAAAAACTGATGCCGCAGGAATACCAGGGCGGCACCTCCTCGGTCAGCAACCTCGGCATGTACGGCATCAAGAACTTCCAGGCCGTCATCAACCCGCCGCATGGCACCATCCTCGCCGTCGGTGTCGGCGAGGAGCGGGTCTACGCCGAGAAGGGGCAGGTGAAGGTCGCCAACTTCATGACCGTCACCTTAAGCTGCGATCACCGCGCGGTCGACGGCGCGCTCGGCGCCGAAGTGCTGGCGGCATTCAAGGGCCTGATCGAAAACCCCGTGATGATGCTGGCTTGAGGGCAGGGGCTTCGCGATGAAGACCATCCTCGCTTTCGGCGACAGCCTCACCTTCGGCGCCAACCCGATCCCGGGCGGTCCGCGCCATCCGTACGAGGACCGCTGGCCGACGGCGCTCGAGCGCGCTCTCGATGGCAAGGCTCGCGTCATCGCCGAAGGACTGGGTGGCCGGACCACGGTGCATGATGACGGCTGGGCTGCGGCCGATCGCAACGGCGCGCGGCTGCTGCCGACGCTGCTCGAGTCGCATTCGCCGCTCGACCTGGTGATCATCATGCTGGGCACCAATGACCTGAAGCCGTTCCATGGCCGTACGGCGCAGGAAGCCGCCAACGGCATGCGCCGGCTGGTGCAGATCACCCGCGGGCACTACCAGAAGCCCGGCGACGTGGCGCCGAAGATCATTCTCGTCGCGCCGCCGCATATCAGCGACACCGACCATCCGGAGATGCTGCTGCATTTCGGCGATGCGGCGATCGGCCAGTCCAAGCTCTTCGCGCAGTGGTACAAGCTGCGCGCCGATGAATACGGCGCCGGCTTCTTCGATGCCTCGACCGTCGCCCAGCCACACCCGGCCGATGGCGTGCATCTCGATGCTGCCAACACCCGCGCCATCGGCGAGGGTCTCGCACCGCTGGTCAAACAGGTATTGGGCCTGTGACCGCCGCAATCGCCATTCGCCCGGCGACCAAGGCTGACGCGAGTGAGATCGCGCTCCTGGTCAACATTGCGACGCATGGCGGCATCGGCATGGGCTGGGCGTACGATGCGCGCTCGAACGGCACCTACGACCCGATCGAGGTTGGTCGGCTGGATATGCTCGACGAGCGCGATGAGCTGAACTGGCGCAATGCCACGATCGCCGAGAGTGATGGCGAAGTGGTCGGCATGCTGCTCGGCTACCCGGAGCCTGACGACATGGGCCCGTTTCCCGACGACCTCGAGGACTTTCTGGTGCCGATCGTCGAGCTCGAGTGGCTGTCTGGCGGGCACTGGTTCATTTCGATGCTGGCGGTGCATGCGCCGTGGCGTGGGCATGGCGTTGGCAGCCTGCTGCTCGAGCTGGCCGAGACGAAGCGCGCCGAAGCCGGCAGCGTCGGCCTGGCGCTGATCACCGAAGACGTGAACGTACGGGCAAGAGAGCTCTACGAGCGCGAAGGTTTCAAGGTTTCCGCGTCGCGGCCGATGCGCAACTACCCAAACGGGCCGGCCCGTGGCAGCGACTGGCTATTGATGATGAAGGACCAACAACATGGCTGACTCATACGATCTCATCGTCATCGGCGCCGGTCCGGGCGGCTATATCGCCGCGATCCGCGCGGCGCAGCTGGGTTTGAAGACCGCCATCGTCGAGCGCGAGCACATGGCCGGCATCTGCTCCAACTGGGGCTGCATCCCGACCAAGGCGCTGCTGCGCTCCGCCGAGATCTACGGCCATATGGGCCACGCCAAGGATTATGGCCTTTCGGCCGGTGAGTTCGGCTTCGACATTGCCGCGATCGTCGATCGCTCGCGCAAGATCGCCGGGCAGATGAACAACGGCGTCCAGTTCCTGATGAAGAAGAACAAGGTCGACATCATCTGGGGCGAGGCGCAGCTTACCGCGCCCGGCGAGATCGTGGTCAAGAAGATGACCAAGAAGCCGGTCGAGCCGCAGTGGCCGCAGCCGAAAACCGTGTTGCCCGAAGGCACCTACAAGGCCAAGCACATCATCATCGCCACCGGGGCGCGGCCGCGCGTCCTGCCCGGCATCGAGCCCGATGGCGAAAAGATCTGGACCTACTTCGAGGCGATGAAGCCGGCCAAGTTCCCGAAATCCCTTGTCATCATGGGGTCGGGCGCTATCGGCATGGAGTTCGCCTCGTTCTACCGCTCGCTCGGCGCCGAAGTGACGGTGGTCGAGCTGCTGCCGACCATCCTGCCGGTCGAGGATGCCGAGATCGCCGCGCATGTGAAGAAGCGCTTCGAAAAGCGCGGCATCAAGATCATTACCGATGCCAAGGTGGCCAAGGTCGATAAGACCAAGGACGGCATCACTGCCCATATCGAACCCAAGACCGGCGACAAGCTGACGATTTCGGCCGATGCGCTGATCTCGGCCGTGGGCGTCCAGTGCAATACCGAGAATCTCGGGCTCGAAAAGCTCGGGGTGAAGATCGAGCGCGGCGCCATCGTCATCGACAATTACGGCCGCACCAATGTGCCGGGCGTCTGGGCCATCGGCGACGTCGCGGGCCCGCCGATGCTGGCTCACAAGGCCGAGCACGAGGCGGTGATCACCGTCGAGACCATTGCCGGCCTCAAGGGCGTGCATGGCCTCGACAAGCTGAAGGTCCCGGGCTGCACCTATTGCGAGCCGCAGGTGGCGAGCGTCGGGTTGACCGAGGCTAAGGCCAAGGAAGCTGGGCGCGAGATCAAGGTCGGCCGCTTCCCGTTCGTCGGCAATGGCAAGGCCATCGCCCTCGGCGAACCCGAGGGGCTGGTGAAGACCATCTTCGACGCCAAGACCGGCGAGCTGCTCGGCGCCCACATGGTGGGTGCGGAAGTGACCGAGCTGATCCAGGGTTTCGTCGTCGCCATGGGCCTCGAGACCACTGAGGAAGAGTTGATGCACACCATCTTCCCGCACCCGACCCTTTCTGAGACCATGAAAGAGTCGGTACTCGACGCCTACGGCCGCGCGCTCAACATCTGAGAAGCGCGTAGCGGCCAAACCAAATGAATCACCCGGTTCCACCCGAGGACATTCCGTTCATGTCGCCAGAAATCACCTCGCTGCTCATCTTCCTTGGCATCGGCCTCGTCGCCGGCTGGATCGCCAGCCTGATCCTGGGCGGCGGCGGGCTGCTGCGCAACCTGATCGTCGGCGTCATCGGCTCGGTCGTCGGCGCCTACCTGCTGACGCTGGCCAAGGTCGAGCTGCCGATCGGCAATGCCCTGGTCAGCCAGATCGTCACTGCCACCATCGGCGCCATCGTGGTGCTGCTGATTGCACGGCTGATTACCAAATAGAGCAGGCCGGCCGGGGTTGAACCTGCCATGTCGAGACGCGATATCGAAATCGGGTCAAACGGGGGTAAGACAATGGGTCTGCCGGAAAAGCAATTTGGGGGAGAGTCTCAAATGGGTCGTATGGACACGCGCTCGCTGGTCATCTTTCTCGTCATCGGTCTCGTCGCTGGCTTCCTTGCCAGTCTCGTGGTCGGCGGCGGCGGGTTGATCACCTATCTGGTGAGCGGCGTCATCGGTTCGTTCGTGGGCGGTTATCTGTTCACTGCCCTCAATATCAACCTCGGCATCAAGAGCCCGATCGTCACGCAGATCATCACTTCGACGGTTGGTGCTATTATCGTTGTCGTCATTGCCAGGCTCATTGCCGGCTAGGAACGCCTCTTGGTTACGCTGATCGACAGCTTAGACACCCGCCCGCGGCACCCGGAAAAGGCCAATCGGCCCGAAAACGAGATGCTGCGAAAGCCGGACTGGATCCGGGTCAAGGCACCGGGCTCTCCCATCTACAAGGAGACCCAGCAGATCGTGCGCGAGAACGGTCTCGTCACCGTCTGCGAGGAAGCCGGCTGCCCGAATATTGGCGAGTGCTGGAGCAAGAAGCACGCCACCATGATGATCATGGGCGAGATCTGCACCCGCGCCTGCGCCTTCTGCAATGTGCGCACCGGCCTGCCGACCGCCCTTGATCCGATGGAGCCGGAAAAGGTCGCCAACGCGGTCGAAAAGCTCGGCCTTGCGCATGTGGTGATCACCTCGGTCGATCGCGACGACCTGCCGGATGGCGGCGCCGAACACTTCGCCCAGGTGATCCGCGCCATTCGCGCCCGCACGCCCAAGACCACCATCGAGATCCTGACGCCGGATTTCCTCCGCAAGGACGGCGCGCTCGAGATCGTCGTCGCGGCCAAGCCGGACGTCTTCAACCACAACCTCGAGACGGTGCCGTCAAAGTACCTCAAGGTCCGTCCCGGCGCCCGCTACTTCCATTCGATCCGCCTGCTGCAGCGGGTGAAGGAACTCGATCCGACCATGTTCACCAAGTCCGGTATCATGGTCGGGCTCGGCGAGGAGCGGAACGAAGTCCTGCAACTGATGGACGACCTGCGCTCGGCCGACGTCGATTTCCTGACCATCGGCCAGTACCTGGCGCCGACCAAGAAGCACCACCCGGTGCAGCGCTTCGTCACCCCGGAAGAGTTCAAGTCGTTCGCCACGGTGGCGACGACCAAGGGTTTCCTCCTGGTCTCGTCGAGCCCGCTCACCCGCTCGTCGCATCACGCCGGCGAAGATTTCGAACAGCTTCGCGCCAACCGGATGGCCAAACTCGCCCATGGCTGATCTCTTCCTCGAGCGGCATTCGCCGCATTTGCCGCAGCGCATGTTCGATCTGGTCTCCGACCTCGAGGCCTATCCGCGCTTCATCCCCAACTGCAAGGCGATGGAGGTGCGCGACGACGCCACCGGCGAGGGCATCCTGGCGCGGATGACCATCCAGTTCGGCCCGATCACCCAGGCCTATACCAGCCGGGTGGTCGCCGATCCGCAGGCGCTGACCATCACCGCCAAGGCGGTCGACGGGCCATTCGCCTATCTCGACAGCAAGTGGAGTTTTGAAGCGGAAGGCGAGGGCACCCGCATCCGCTTCGACATCGACTTCAAGATCGCCAACCCGCTGGTCGCCGCGGTGGCTGAGCCGGCCTTTGCCGCCAAGCAGACCGAAATCATCGACGCGTTCGAAGACGAGGCCGACCGGCGGTTTGGTTAGGGGTTGGGAGCTTCCGGCTACGGACTTGCCCCGTTAGCTCACCCACATACTCGATGTCATCCCAGCGAAAGCTGGCAACTGTGTTGTTCAGGCTTTGAAGGGCTGTCCGGTCTTGAGGATGGCGTTGGCTGTGACGAGGAGCTTTCTAGCGANTGTCATCCCAGCGAAAGCTGGCAACTGTGTTGTTCAGGCTTTGAAGGGCTGTCCGGTCTTGAGGATGGCGTTGGCTGTGACGAGGAGCTTTCTAGCGACGGCGATGAGGGCAAGCTTTGCGGCTTTGCCTTTGGCAGTGAGCCCTTTGTAGGTCTCGGCGAACCGAGAGCTTGAGCGGGATGCGGTGACGGCGGCCATGTAGAGAAGCTTGCGAACCTCAGCGCGGCCACCGGCGATTGATCGCTGGCCGCGGAACTGGCCGGAGTCCCGGTTGATCGGGGCGAGCCCACCGAGTGCGGCGATGGTCTTGCCGGAGCGCTGACCAAGCTCCGGCATCAGCGCGATAAGCGCCGCCGCATTGACCGGGCCGATGCCCGGGATGGAGCGCAGCAGGCTGGCGGCCAGCGTCAGGGCTGTGGACCGGCGGATCAGCATCTCGATCTGCTGCTCGAGCTGCTTGATCACGGCGTCGAGCCAGTCCAGGTGGCTGACGATGCTGGGGGCGATACTCGGGATGGCGGTGTGCAGCCGGGTGCGTTCCTGCTGGCGGCAGCTGACCAACTGAGCCCGCCGACGGTGCAACTCGGCCAGTTCCATCCGCTCTGGATCGTCCGGCGGCTGTGGCGCCGGGTTGAACGCCTGAGCCATGGCCGCGAGCAGTCGGGCATCGATCGCGTCGGTCTTGGCCAGTTGCCCGGTGGCACGGGCGAAAGCTCGAGCATGCAGCGGGTTGACCCGAACCAGGTCAATGCCGGCGGCGTGCAACTGCTGCTTCAGCTGCCGGTCGTAGGTACCGGTCGCCTCGAACAGGACCAGCCGGGGAGCGGTCAGTTCCGCCAGCCAGGCGGCGATCGCCTCCCTCTCGTTGGCGATCCGATGCGTGCTGCCGTCGAAGATGTCGAGATGGTTCTTGGAGACGTCGATACCGATGAAGCCAGGTGCTATGATCATGAGGCCTGTCCCTGTGCTGCGAGGTCCGATGCAACCGGCCTCGTTCAACTGTTCAGGTGCATAAGCAGTCGGGAGGCGACCCGAGCCAGCTTACGGTCGCTTCGACCTGGGACCCAACGGTCTGCCTCCCGACACCCATCTAACCACAAGCTCGACACACAGGGACCCATC
>NZ_LMCR01000011.1:0-16160 GCF_001424865.1 Devosia sp. Root105 | reverse complement strand
CCCTCCACCGCCTTCGGCGGTCCCCCTCCCCCGCCACGCGGGGGAGGATCACGGAGAGGCCCGACGCATATCGCCCTGTGCGACTGCTCTGCCCCTCACAAGGAAGGGGCCCCCTGATGCAAGCCCTGCTCGCCCCGCTCGCGCTGCTGCTTGAGCGTCTCGTCGGCTACCCCAACAGCCTCGTCGCCCGCATCGGCCACCCGGTGATGTGGATCGGCAAGCTGATCTCGCTGCTCGATCTCAGGCTGAACCGCGGCGCCAACCGCCGCGGCAGGGGCGTACTGGCGCTCGTCGTCCTGCTCGCCGCTACCGGCCTCGTCACCGTGCCCCTCGCCTGGCTCTGCCGTCTCATCCCCTATGGCTTTATCCTCGAAGCCATTCTCGCCTCCACTTTTCTGGCCCAGAAGGCGCTCGGCGATGCCGTGCGATTCGTCGCCGCCGCGCTGCGCCGTAGCTTGCCCGAGGGGCGCACCGCGGTGAGCCACATTGTCGGCCGCGATCCGCAGTCGCTCGACCAGCCCGGCGTCGCCCGCGCCGCCATCGAGTCGCTGGCCGAATCCACCTCCGATGCGGTGGTCGCGCCGCTGTTCTGGCTGCTGCTGTTCGGCCTGCCCGGCATCGCGCTCTACAAGGCGGTGAACACCGCCGACTCGATGATCGGCCACAAGACCGAGCGGCACCTCGAATTCGGTTGGGCCAGCGCCCGCTTCGATGACCTGCTGAACCTGATCCCGGCGCGCCTCACCGCCTTGCTTATCGCCGGCGGCGCCTTCTTCACCAAGGGCGCCCATCCGGAGCTGGCCTGGTCCACGGCGCTGCGCGATGCAAGAAAGCACGAAAGCCCCAATGCCGGCTGGCCCGAAGCCGCCATGGCCGGCGCGCTCGGCTTCCGCCTCGGCGGCCCCCGGAGCTATGACGGCGACGTGGTGGATCTGCCGAGTTTCGGCGATGGCCGGGCGGAACTCGGAGCCGACGACATCGAGCGCTCGCTCAGGCTCTACGCTATGACCCTGAACCTGACGCTGGCGGTGACGGTGCTAGTGGCGGTGGTGGTTTGGCGACTAAGCTAGCTGAGAGAGACGGCCCCCTCCATCCTCCCCCACAAGGGGAGAGGTGCCCCGCCGGTTCACTTGGCACGATCGACGACAGAGCCTCGACTCTTCACCTCCCCCCTTGTGGGGGGGGCCGGGAGGGGGCCGTCTCTATCAGTCAGCCCTCAAGCCTCATGCACCCGCCGCTGCAGCACTTCTGCCTCCGGCGCCGACCCCTTCAGCACCATCGGCAGCCCGGCCACCACGAAATAGGCATCGTCGCAGATCTCGGCGATGCGCTGATGCGCCGAGCCGGCGAGGTCGCGGAACATCCGCGCCATGGCATTATCCGGCACGATCCCGAGGCCGACTTCGTTCGACACCAGGATCACCCGGGCGCTGGTCGTCGCCGCCAGCGTCGCCAGCAATTCGTCGACCGCCGCCGCCACGTTTTCGTTGGCGACGATCAGGTTGGTGATCCACAGCGTCAGGCAATCGACCAGGATCGCATCATGCGCCTTGGCGGCCTGCGCAATGGCCGCGCTCAGCCGCAGCGGCTCTTCGATGGTGGCGAAAGCCTGCGCCCGCTGCTGCTTGTGGCTCTCCACCCGCTCGCGCATTTCGGCATCGAGCGCCTGCGCTGTTGCCAGATAGGCCGGGCGCGTTCCGGCCCGCATCGCCAGCCGCTCGGCAAAGCCGGTCTTGCCCGAGCGTGCGCCGCCCAGCACCAGAACATGACCCATTTGTTGGCCTCCTTGCCGTCCTTGCTGCCCATGGAGCAATGCGCTGCGCCGGGCTTCGATCCATCGGCGGCGGACTCTGGCCGCATGCGAGCCATGCGGCAAGCGACCTTTCCAGCCGCTTTCCTTTGCTTATTCTACTTTCGTCTAGAAACCTTTGGCATTAAGGTCCGCGCCGGACTCGGGGGGCTCCTGGGTCGGCAAGCCACTAGTTGTCGCGAAGGAGTGCGCGTTCGGTGCCTAGGTACTATCTCGGGGTGGATGGTGGCGGCACCAACTGCCGCATCCGCCTCGCCAACGAGAACCTCGAAACCCTGGCCGACGCCGCCGGTGGTCGCTCGAACCTGCAGATCGAAGCCGGCGAGCCGGCTTTCCGCTCCATTACCGAGGGCACCAAAGAGGTGTTCCAGAAAGCCGGCATCGATATCGCCGAGGCGGCCAATACCTATGCCTGCTTCGGCATGGCCGGCGGCCGGCTGCCTTCGGCCCGCGAAGCCTTCGAGCAGCGCCCCTGGCCCTTCGCCAAGGTCCGCGTCTATGACGACATCGATATCGCCCGCGCCGGCGCCCATGGTGGCGAGGATGGTGCGGTAATCATCGTCGGCACCGGTTCGGCTGCCCTGGCCATGGTCAATGGCCAGCGCCACCAGTGCGGCGGCTGGGGCTTTCAGATCGGCGACCAGATGTCGGGCGCCATTCTCGGCCGCGAACTGGTGCGCCGCTCGGTCGAAGCTGCCGACGGCCTGCGGTCCGCCTCGCCGCTGACCGAAGCGGTGATCTCCAAGCTTGGCGGTTCGATCGATACGGTGATGGATTGGTCCTTCCCGCAAGACCCGCGCGGGCCGATGCCGGCCGGCAACGGCGCCCCGTCGACCCTGCTCGGCCGGGCGCCCGCCGAATTCGGCGCGCTGATCCCGCTGTTCTTCGATTTCTACGAAGCGGGCGATCCGGTGGCCAAAGAACTGATGGAGCTCGAGCTAAGCTACATCGACACCTATGTGCGCTGGTTCAAGGCGCGCGGCGTCACCCGCATGGCCGCCGTCGGCGGCTTCGGCACCCGCCTCTACCCGCTGATGATCGAGCGCCACGGCGACTTCATCGTCCGCCCCGTCGACGAGCCGCTGCACGGCGCCGTCATCCTTGCCAAGCAGAATTTCGCCTGAGTTTGAGTTGCCATGAACTACCTCGATAGGAGCTTGAAGAGCGTGTCCAGCCGTATCATCCCGGTCCAGCCCTTCGATTACGTGGTGTTCGGCGCCACCGGCGATCTCACCAAGCGCAAGCTCATTCCGGCGCTCTACCATCGCTTCAAGGATGGCCAGTTCGACGAGCACAGCCGCATCATCGGCGTGTCGCGCACCAAGCTGACAGATGCCGAGTTCCAGAAGCTCGCCCGCGAGTCGATCGAAACCTTTGTCGAAAAGTCCTACCAGGACAAAAAGACCATCGACCGCTTTATCGGCACCTTCTCCTACGTGCCCAACGACGTCACCGACGAGGCGCATTGGGGCGATCTATCGAAGAACCTGCGCGAGGATCCCAAGGTGGTCCGCGCCTTCTACCTCGCCATTGCGCCCGACCTGTTCGGGCCGACCTGCGAGTACATCCTCAAGAAGGGCTATTACCGGCGCGATGCCCGCGTGGTGATCGAAAAGCCGCTCGGCCACGACCTCGCCTCCTCGATCGAGATCAACGACGAAGTGTCCAAGATCTTCAAGGAAGATCAGGTCTACCGCATCGACCACTACCTCGGCAAAGAGACGGTGCAGAACCTGCTGGCTCTGCGCTTTGCCAACATCCTGTTCGAGCCGATCTGGAACTCCGCCCATATCGACCACGTGCAGATCACCGTCGCCGAGTCCGTCGGCGCCGGCACCCGTGGCTACTACGACGAATCCGGCGCGCTGCGTGACATGGTGCAGAACCACATCATCCAGCTGCTCTGCCTCGTCGCCATGGAGCCCCCGGCCTCCGACGCCGCCAACGCGCTGCGCGACGAAAAGCTCAAGGTGCTGCGCTCGCTGAAGCCGATCACCGGCGCCGATGTCGGCCGCGTCACCGTGCGCGGCCAGTATCGCGGTGGCAGCGTCGATGGCACCGCCGTTGCCAGCTACCAGGACGAACTGCCCGAGGAGAAGAAGGGCTCGCGCACCGAGACCTTCGTCGCCATCAAGGCCGAGATCGAGAACTGGCGCTGGTCGGGCGTGCCGTTCTACATCCGCACCGGCAAGCGGCTGGTGTCGCGCGCCTCGGAAATCGTCATCCAGTTCCGCAACATCCCGCACTCGATGTTCGACCATGCCCAGGGGGCGCCCAAGCCCAACCGGCTGGTCATCCGCATCCAGCCCGATGAAGGCGTGAAGCTGTTCCTGATGATCAAGGATCCGGGTCCTGGCGGCATGCGCCTGCGCGAAGTGCCGCTGAACCTTTCGTTCGCCGAAACCTTCGCCGAGCGTACGCCGGAAGCCTATGAGCGCCTGCTGCTCGACGTCATCCGCGGCCAGCAGACCCTGTTCATGCGCCGCGACGAGCTCGAGGCCGCCTGGGAGTGGGTCGATCCGATCCGCAATGGCTGGGATCTCGCCAATGACGCGCCGCAGACCTACACGGCCGGCACCTGGGGCCCGACCGGCGCCATCGCGCTGATCGAGCGCGACGGCCGCACCTGGCACGAGGACGGGCATTGAACGCGACCCGGCGCAGCTTCGGCACCAAGGAAGACCTGGCGCTCGCGCTGGCCGAGACCGTGGCCGAACATTTGAACGATGGCATCGCCGCCCGCGGGCAGGCGGTGCTCGCCGTTTCCGGCGGCTCGACCCCCGCACGGTTCTTCGCCGTGCTGGGCCGCCGCAAGGATATCGACTGGGAAAAAGTCACCGTCACCCTGGTCGATGAGCGCTGGGTGGACGAGACCAACGACCGCTCCAATGCGCTCCTGGTCAACGAGAAGCTGCTGCAAGGCCCGGCCGCCTCGGCGCATTTCGTGCCGCTCTATTCGGGCGGCGACGAGCCGACCGACGCTGCCATCGCTCGCACCAATATCGCGGTCAACGCCCTGCCGACGCCATTCGACGTGGTGATCCTCGGCATGGGCAATGACGGCCACACCGCATCGTTCTTTCCCGGCGGCGACAACCTAGCCGCGGCGCTGACCGGCGAGGGGCCGGCTCTCGCCATCCGGGCGCCGGGGGCCGGGGAGCCCCGGGTGACGCTGGTCCTCAGGCGCCTTCTCGACGCCTCGGGGCTCTATCTGCATATCGAGGGGGAGGAGAAGCTGGCGACGCTCGAAAGGGCTGCGTCGGAAGGTCCCGTTGAGGACATGCCGATCAGGTCTATTCTGCGTCAAAGCCAGACACCGCTGACTATCTTCTGGAGCCCCTGAGAGAGTGTTCAGGCGCTCCCCCAAGGAGCATGAAATGTCCGTCGTCAAGATCGTCCAGGAAGTCACCGACCGCATCGCGGCGCGGAGCGCCGGTTCACGTCGCGAGTATCTCGATCGCATCGAAGGCGCGCGGGTAGCGGGCGTGCATCGCGCCGCGCTCGCTTGCGGTAACCTGGCGCATGGCTTTGCCGCCTGCTCTCCGTCCGACAAGGCCAAGCTCGCCGGCTCCAAGGCGCTGAACCTCGGCATCGTCACCTCGTACAACGATATGCTGAGCGCCCATCAGCCTTACGAGACCTATCCCGAGATCATCAAGGATGCGGCCCGCCAGATCGGCGCCACGGCGCAGGTGGCGGGCGGCGTGCCCGCCATGTGCGACGGCGTCACCCAGGGCCAGCCGGGGATGGACCTTTCGCTGTTCAGCCGCGATGTCATCGCCATGGCCACGGCCATCGCGCTCAGCCACAACATGTTCGATGCCGCCGTCTATCTCGGCATCTGCGACAAGATCGTCCCTGGCCTGATGATCGGCGCGCTGACCTTCGGGCACCTGCCCGCCGTGTTCGTCCCCGCCGGCCCGATGCCCACCGGCATCTCCAACGACGAAAAGGCCAAGGTCCGCCAGCTCTATGCCGAGGGCAAGGTCGGCCGCGCCGAACTGCTGGAGTCGGAGGCCAAGTCCTACCACTCGCCCGGTACCTGCACCTTCTACGGCACGGCCAACTCCAACCAGATGCTGATGGAGATCATGGGCCTGCATCTGCCGGGCGCCAGCTTCGTCAACCCCAACACGCCGTTGCGCGAAGCGCTGACCCGCGAGGCGGCCAAGCGCGCCCTGTCGCTCACCGCCGAGGGCAATGACTACACCCCGATCGGCCACATCGTCGACGAGAAGGCCATCGTCAACGGGCTGGTCGGGCTGTTGGCGACCGGTGGTTCCACCAACCACACCATGCACCTCGTCGCCATCGCTGCCGCGGCCGGCCTCAAGGTCACCTGGGAAGATATGTCGGATTTGTCCGGCGGCGTGCCGCTGCTGGCTCGCGTCTATCCCAACGGCATCGCCGACGTGAACCATTTCCACGCCGCCGGCGGCATGGGCTTCATGATCCGCGAGCTGCTCGAAGCCGGGTACCTCCACGAAGACGTCAAGACCGTCTGGGGCGCCGGCCTCTCCGGCTACACCGTCGAAGCCAAGCTCATGGAAGATAAGCTCAGCTTTACGCCCTCGCCGGCCGTTTCCGGCAACCCCAAAGTGCTGGCGCCGGTGAAGGACGCCTTTTCCGCCAATGGCGGCCTCAAGGTGCTGTCGGGCAATCTCGGTAAGTCGGTGATCAAGGTCTCGGCGGTGAAGCCCGAGAACCGCGTCGTCGAAGCCCGGGCGCGGGTCTTCCACACCCAGGAAGGTATGCTCGCCGCCTTCAAGGCCGGTGAACTCACCGGCGACGTCATCGCCGTGGTCCGCTTCCAGGGCCCGAAATCGGTCGGCATGCCGGAGCTGCACAAGCTCACCCCGCAGCTCGGCATCCTGCAGGATCGCGGCCACAAGGTCGCGCTAGTCACCGACGGCCGCATGTCCGGCGCCTCGGGCAAGATCCCGGCCGCCATTCACATGACGCCGGAAGCCAGCGATGGCGGCGCCATCGCCAAGATCCGCGACGGCGACCTGATCCGGCTCGACGCCAACGAGGGCACGCTGACCTTCATCGGCGACGAGAAGGAATTCTTCTCCCGCACCCCGGCGACCGAGGATCTCCGCCGCGAACACTACGGCATGGGCCGCGAGCTCTTCGCCGGCTTCCGCGCCCTGGTCGGCACCGCCGACCGCGGCGCGAGTGTGTTCGGCTAGCAAGCCGCAAGCCTCTCAGTAGGAGGGTGTTGCTTCATGGATCCAGGAGAGGCCGCGGCGATGGGCGGCCATATAGCAGCGACCCAGTTCGTCACGCTTGCCAGTATCGCGTTTTTGGCGATCTCGATCATCGTGATGATCGCCTGGGCCCTGTTTGGGGCGCCGCTCAAGCACACAATTCGCCTCTCGCTCTTATTGATCGTGATGTTTGGTTCTGCCGGATTGTTTGTTCTGGCTCTGGCAAGCAGCTAGCGCGTCGCACTGCGCCGTTGATCCGCGCGGCATAGCCCCCGCACCTTGATGCTGACGCAATCGGCGTCTTGCCTGCGGGCGCGCGGCGGGGGAGATTGGCTGTGGCTTCGAAACTGGCCGTGACGGCGCTGCGGATCGCCGCTGCTTTGGCGTTGCTGGCGCTCCTTGGCGTGTCCCTCGTCCCGCTGCTCGGCCCCTGGCCCGGAGACATGATCGCGCCATTTCGACTGCAGCTCGCGGTCGCGGCCCTTGTCGGTTTGAGCGCAGCAGCGGCACTCAAAGACCTGCGATTGGTCGGCTTTGCCGGCATCGTCGTGGCGGCGACAGTCGTGCCGATCGCCACGCGGCTGATTGATCGCTCGGTCCTGCCCGAGACCGCGCCGGGTCGGCCCCTCAGCCTCGTCGTCGCCAACGTGCTTTGCGACAACACCCAGTATGACCGCGTCGTCGCGCTGGTGCGCGAACAGCAGAGCGACATCTTTGCCGCCGTCGAGACGACGCCGGAATGGGTGGCGTCGCTGGACGAGCTGAAGGATCAGTATCCCCACAGCTTCGCGCCGACGACGCTCGGCGTCTTTGGCGTGGCCCTCTACGCCAAACGCCCGTTCTCGGCGACGCTCCTCTACGCTGGCCGCCGGCAATTGCCGCTGCTGCGGGCCGATTTCGGCGATATGGTGGTCTATGTCGCGCACCCGATGCCGCCTGCCAATGCGAGGCTGACCGCCGACAATCGCGATTACATCGAGGCCTTAGCGGCAGCGGTTGGCGCCGAGACGCATCCGGTGATCATCGCCGGCGACCTGAACACCACGCTGTGGTCGAACAACATCGAGCCGTTGCTTCGCCAGCCCATGCAATGGCCGGCGAACTCGGGGCTCGCCTACTCCTGGCCGACGGCGAGGCCATGGATGGCCATCCAGATCGACCAGGTGCTGACGAGGGGAATGACCGCCGGCAGTTACCGGACGCTCGGCGATGTGGGATCAGATCACTATCCGGTTCGGGTCGATCTGGTGATCTGATACGGAGTCGGGCCCATAACCGGGTTGTGGATACTGTGCCACGCTTGCTGCCGATGTGATCGGCAGCGCCCAGAAAATTCTTGTTCCTATTTTAAGGCGCGTGCACTGTCGCAAAAGGGGGCCGGTGCTGATTTGCCCGGCTGTGACGGTTGCCCTGGCAACTGATCGACAGGAGGGAAGCGTGCTTGCAAGAATTGCCATTGCCGCGTTGGCGTCGGCTTCGATGGTCTCGGGCGCGCTCGCCTGGGATGGGGCGAGGGCCTATCACCTGCGTCCGGGCGGGGCGAGCGACATCAGCCTGGCGCTGAACCTGCTCCATGTCGAGAACACCCTCCTCGGACTCGGGGACACCACGCTGGACGTGGGGGTGCTGACCCCGACCTATCGCAAGACCTTCGACATCATGGGCGATGTCGGCTTCGTGCTGATCGGACTGCCGGTCGGCGGCATGACGTTCGACTCGTTGCTCCCCACCGTCGACACGGGCATCGCCCAAGGCGATCTGGTGCTCGGCGCGGGTGTGGGACTGGTGGGGATGCCGGCCCTCGCCCCCATGGACTACGCCATGCACAAGCCGGGCTTCCAGGCCATGGTCGAGGGTAAGCTGTTCCTGCCCACCGGCGATTATGATGCCAACCGGATGGTGAACCTCGGACAAAATCGCTGGACCTTCCAGGCCAGCCTTCCCATCAGCTATGCGCTGGGCGACAATATGATCGATCCGGAGCTGACCACCTTCGAAATCCGGCCAGTAGTGGTGATCTTCGGCGACAACGAGGATCCCTTCGTTGATGTCCCCGCCAACGTGGTGAGCCAGGCTCCGATCTTCGGCCTCGAAGGCCATATCACCCGCAATTTCGGCAACAGCATCTGGGCCGCTGTCGATGCCTACTACGAGACCGGCGGCGAGACCTCGTGGGATGGCGTCGCGAAGGGCGACGGGGTGGAGACGCTGGCGCTCGGCGCCACCCTCGGCCTGGTGCTCAGCCCGAATGTCGCGACCCGCATGACCTATCGCCACACTGTCTATTCCAGTGACCCGGACCTCTCGGGGCACGCCCTCGAGATCACCGCTGCCTATCTGTTCTGACGCCTACTCGGCGGCGGCCGCGTAGGCCGCCTCCATCTTGGCGAAAGCCGACACGGCCGGCTGCGGCGCGCCCAGGTGGATGTGCCGCAACTCGTCCATGAACTCTTCCCAGAGCTGCGGGCCGCCATCCTCGAGCACCTGTGCGCCGGTCGCGAGGTCCGCTGCGGGCAGGGTGTGGCGCAGTCCCCAACTGCCCATCACCGCCATCAGCGGCACCAGTTCGATCGCCTTCTCGGTCAGCGAATAGACCACGCGCTGCTTGTGGCTGGGGTCCCGGCTGCGGGTCAGCAGCCCATTGGCGGTGAGCCGCTTCAGCCGGTCGGTGAGGATGTTGGAGGCGATCCCCTCGATGCTCTCCGTCAGGTAGGAGCGGAAGCTGCGCGGCCGGCCACCGAACATCGAGTCGCGCAGGATGATCAGGCTCCAGCGATCGCCAAAAGTTTCGAGCGTATTGTTGATCGGGCACCCTGCGCGTCGGTAGCTCATCGAAATCCATCCGCAAAACTGGTTGCAAAATAGAGGTGGTTTCCAGCCGAGCCCGACTGTTAGCACAGGGACCGGCGCAAATGAACGCGACCCCTTCGGATCGCCGCCGCCCGACAGGAGCCACGCATGGCCAAGCTCATATTTGGAATGATGCAGTCCCTCGATGGCTATGTCGCCGGCGCCGAGGGCCAGCCCGGCCTGCCGATGCCCGACGACGCGCTTCACCTCCATTTCAGCTCCCAGCTCAGCGGCTTCTCCGGCAGCCTCCTCGGCCGGCGCATGTACGAGATCATGCGCTACTGGGACGAGGAGGAAGCTGAAGAGGGCGAGGCCGGTCTCGCCTTCGCCACAGCCTGGCGGGCAAAGCCGAAATGGGTCGTCTCACGCACCCTGAAATCGGTCGGGCCGAACGCCACGGTGCTGAGCGGCGATCTCGAAGCGTCCATCAAGGCGCTGAAGGCCGAGCAGGAGGGCGTTATCGACGTCGCCGGCCCGGAGCTGGCGGGAGGCTTGAGCGCGCTTGGCCTCATCGATGAATACCAGCTCTACCTCCGGCCCTTTGTGCTTGGCCGCGGCAAGCCATTCTTCCACGGCCCCCGGCCGCCGCTCCGCCTCCAATCCAGCGAACAGATCGGCGATACGATGCGGCTCGTCTACGTCCCCGCCTGACCGGCAGGCAGACCTGGCAGGACGGAGAACTGCAATGCGGAACAGAGCCGCGATGAAGGCCGCTGTAGCCGGATCGGCGGTCGCCGAAGCGGCCGTTGGGCAAACCCTGCGCAAGGGAGCGCGAGCGCTATGCTGAGCTGGCAGGTCGGGCGGGTGAAGATCACTCGCATTGTCGAAATGGATCTGCCGATCCCGGCCTCGTTCATGGCCGGCGCTACACCCGAGGCGCTGCGCCGGCTGCCCTGGCTTTATCCGCACTTCGTCAGCGCTGACGACAGAACCCTCAACCTCAGCGTGCATGCGCTGCTGGTCGAGGCGCCCGGGCTGCGGCTGGTGGTCGATACCTGCGTCGGCAACGATCGGCCGCGCGAGTTCACCGGCGGCGAGGCCCTGTCGACACCGTTCCTCGCGCAACTGAGCGAGGCGGCCTGGTCGCGCGACGGCGTCGATGCGGTGGTCTGCACCCATCTCGATGTCGACCATATTGGCTGGAACACCATGCTCGAAGCGGGCAGGTGGGTGCCGACCTTCCCGCGGGCGCGTTACCTGATCGGCCGGCAGGAATATGAGTTCTGGAAGGGCGTCGACGAAGCCGAGCAGGTGGCGGCGATGGCGGACAGCATCAAGCCGATCTTCGATGCCGGCCTCGTCCAACTGGTCGAACAGGATCACGTGCTCTCACCCGAAGTCCGGCTCACCCCGTCGAACGGCCACACCCCGGGCCATGTCAGTGTGTTGATCGAGTCCGACGGCGCACGAGCGGTGATCACCGGCGACATGACCCACCATCCCTGCCAGATGGCGCACCCCGACTGGACGCTCGCCGACATCGACTCCAAGCTCGCGATCGACACCCGTTCGCGGCTCTTCGCCGAATGGGCCGATCAGCCGATCCTCGTCATCGGCACCCACTTCGCCGCCCCAACGGCCGGCCACATCCACCGCGACGGCGACGCGTTCCGGTTCGAGGTTTAGGTCCCCTCACGATTGAGCTGAGGCGCCAGCTGAGTGATCGCAGGTGAGCGTGGCTCTCAGTGCTCGAACTAACCCACTGCAAGTACCCCACCCTCGGTGTCATCCCAGCGAAAGCTGGGACCCAACTCGCCGCAGCGCAGGTGGATGAATGGGTCCCAGCTTTCGCTGGGATGATAGCGGGTGGCTGCGGTAGTTCAGTGCCACTTCCCCTTAGCCGATGCAGCCAATGACCAAACGCTTTCGCGCTGCATCAGGCAAGCTTCACTGGTCTTTCAGCCTGTAATCGAGCGTCGGCCAATCGCTGCTGGCGAGCCACTGCAGCAAGTGCTCCCGGAACGGCAGCGCGGCAACCACCGCGCCCGTCCGCCACCACCAGACCACATCGGCCGCCTGCTCTCCGGCAATCGACGGATAGACATAGAGGCAACCGAGGTATTCGCCGGCCCGGCTTTCGATCACCCAGGCGAAACTGCGCCGGGCCTCGAACTCCCGTTGATGCCAGGCGAGATCGATCAGGTTCTTCTCTTTGGTCAGGCCATCCGGCCAGCTCGATCCCGGGCTCGCGGCCTTGATGTCGGCCGCGCTCTGCATCACGGCATTGAAGTCCGGCTCCAGATCGCTGACCGACAGAGCCCGCAGCGTGACCTCGCCGAGGACATGCACGGCCGGGATCGAGCGGTCCTTGAACGCGGGGTGCGGCCTCATCCGGTCACCCGGGCGACCGGTCGGACCTCGGCCAGCCGCCTGACCGAATAGTCATCCTTCCAGCACACCGCCGCTTCCCAGGCTGCCGAGGCCTGGGCGACGATGTCCTGCGCCTCGGCCTCGAAGCCGGCGGCGTTATGAGGCAGGTCGAGATCGAGATCGGCGATGTCGACATGTGCTTCGTCCCAATCGATCAGCGCCACCCGGTCGCCGGTCATCCTCACGTTGCCGGGGTTGGGATCGCCATGCACCGCGCTCATTGGCCGCCCGGCAAGCCGCGCCCAGGCGGCCCGGCAGCGAGCCACCGCCTCGGCCGGCATCGCATTGAGGTTGATCCGCGTTCCGGTGTCCGCCACCAGCAGGTCGGTCGAGGAGCGCCAGCCCGGGCGCTGCGGCCAGCCCGCCGTCAGACGGTGCAGCTCGCGCAGCGTCTCGGCCACCCGGCGCCAGTCGTCCGCCGATTGCGGCGGCCCGCCCTCCATGTACTTCATCACCACCAGGCCATCCGCGAACAGGCGTCCATCCGTGGTCGGGATCGGTGCCGGTACGACGAGGCCGTTGCGCTCGAGATGCAGCAGCAACTCGGCCTCCCAGGCGAGGTCGGCGTCACCCCGCTTGCCGAGCCGTGCCACCGCCAGTTCTCCGCCGATCCGCACGCTCCAGATGTCGTTGGCGACGCCACCCTTGAGCCGTTCGACCCGCACCGCATCATTTCCCCATAACCCGAGCGCTTCCCAACCCACCTGCAACATCCCTCGATATGCAAAAACGCCGCGCTAGTGCGGCCCTGGCCCCGAACAACGCCGGTCAGGCACCGGCCGAGGACCGACGCGAAGTCCGCGTGCCGCCAATCACTCTTGAGGCCATGCGCCGGTCAACCCCCATTCCGCAGCTTGACACTTCCGTTGCAATGCTGAATTGAATTCAATTCAAGATTGTGAGCGCCCGTGAATGACCAACACCCGCCAAAACCTCATCGCTGCCGCCCAGGCCGAGCTCATCGCCGGGCACGGCCATCTCGAGATGCAGGCGGTCGCCAGGCGGGCCAAGGTTTCGGTCGGGCTCGCCTACCACCACTTCGGCTCGAAGAGCGGGCTGATCGCGGCGGTGGTGGAAGCATTCTACGCCGAGCTGAATGCCGCGGCTTTCGACAATGCCGAGTTTCCCGCCGGCAACTGGGCCGAGCGTGAAAAGGCGCGCATCGGTGCCTACGTGGCGTTCCACTACGCCCACCCGTTTGCGCCCCTGGTGATCGGCGCGCTGAGCCGGTCGCCCGAGGTGCTCGATGTCGAGACAGCTTTCACCAACCAGACCCTCACGGGCGGCGAAGCCATGATCCGGGCGGCGCAGCACGATGGCATCGTTCGGCCGGACCTCGACCCCGCGTTGACCATCGCCTTGATGAGCGGCGGCATCCGGCAGGCGATGCTCGGCGCCCTGACGCGGGAGGATCGGCCCACCCCAGACGCGCTCACCGAAGCGATCTGGAGCTTCATGGCCGCGGCGCTGCGCCCGGCCAGCTGACCGCGAGAGATCCATCATGCCGACGCCGCTCGACTTTCACCGCCCGCAGCCCGCCTACGACCGCAGCGAACTGCTCCGCTCGTCCGCCGGCGGCTATTTCGGCCCCGGCAATGCCCAATTGCCGGCGCCGCCGATGCTGATGATGGACCGCATCACCGCCATCAGCCGCGATGGTGGCGCCTACGGCAAAGGTCACGTCATTGGTGAGCTGGCGATCACCCCCGAGCTCTGGTTCTTCGCCTGCCACTTTCCCGGTGATCCGGTGATGCCCGGGTGCCTCGGGCTCGACGCCATGTGGCAGATCATCGGTTTCTGGCTGGGCTGGTCGGGGCTGCCGGGCAAGGGCCGAGCGGTCGGTGTCGGCGAGATGAAGTTCCGCGGCCAGATCACCCCTGAGACGCGCCTCGTCCGTTACGAGGTCAGCATCCGCCAGGTTCGGCGCGGCAGGCTGCCGATCGGTGTCGCCGATGGCAGCGTCTATGCCGACGAGTCTTGCGTCTATGTCGCGAGGGACATGCGCGTCACCCTGATCGGCGGCACCACGTCCGAATAGCCACGGCGGCGGTTCTGGTCCCCGGCATTGTCTCGCTGCCGTCTCAGAGGCAGGGTAGGCGGACAGGCGCCAACCAGCCCTTAGGTCCCCTCCCCGCAAGGGGGCGGCAGCCTCGATGCCAGTGTCTTGGTCTCCCTCCCTTACGGGGAGGGGTGGGGCACACGCACCGGCACACGTTGATTCCATCGTCGTCAGCCACACCTGACGAGCCCGCGAACCCTAAGTCGCCTCGAGCTTCGCCCGCACGCTGTCGCGCATCCTGGCCATGCGCTGCTGCATCTCCATCACCCCGTCGATATCCTCACCGCTGGCCAGCGCCAGTTCCACCGCGGCCATTTGGCCGTCGGCCTTGAGCGCGAGCCCGGCCTCGGTGATCTCGATATCCAGCACGCGCTCGTCGTCCCTGTTGCGGGTGCGCTTCACCAGTCCCGCCGCCTCGAGCTTCTTGAGTAGTGGCGTCAGCGTGTTCGATTCCAGCATCACCAGGTCGGTGAGTGCCTTCATCGTGATCTTGCCGTTTTCCCACAGCACCATCATCACCACGAATTGCGGGTAAGTGAGGCCGAGCTTGTCCAGCATCGGCCGGTAGAACCGGCTGAAGGCGTGGCTCAGCGAATAGGCTGAGAAGCACAGCAGCAGATCGAGCTTCAACTGCTCGGCGATCTCTTTCTTGTCCATCGGATGTCTCCAGTCGTGCCCTCTATATAGAGCGTATGCGATCTAATCGCAAGCGATCAATGCATGGCAGCCATGCAGGATCATGCGTTGTCCGAAATTCAATCGCGTGCGATTTAATCGTCATCGCAATGACGCGACCGACTTTCAAACGGGAGATTGAAATGACCGCGAACCTCGAAACCTCAGCAGCCTTTGCCGCCGCCAATGCCGCAAAGAGCAAGACTGCCCTGTTCATCACCGGCGCCTGGATGCACACCTCGAGCTGGGACAAGCTGCGCTCGGTGTTCGAAGCCGCCGGCTACAAGACCCTGGCTCCGGCCTGGCCCTACCTCGAAGGCAACCCGGCCGAGCTTCGCGCCCACCCCGACAAGCGGCTGGGCGGCCTGACCTTCAAGAAGATCGTCGATCACTATGCGTCGATCATCGACGGCCTCGACGAACAGCCGGTCATCATCGGCCACTCGATGGGCGGCCTCATCACCCAGCTGCTGCTCGATCGCGGCTACGGCATCGCCGGTATCGCCATGGATCCCGGTCCGATTGCCGGTGCGTTGCCCGGCCCGGTCTCGCTGCTCGCCGCCCTGCCGCCGATCTTCGCCGGCCCAGGCAATAGCCAGACGATTACCCGCGAGGGCTTTGCCAAGAACTTCGCCAACACTCTGACTGCCGCCGACCAGCAGATCGCCTATGACGATTACGTCGTGCCCACCCCGACCAACATCTTCTACCAGGCCGCCGGCATGTTCGGCACCGCGGTGAAGGTGAAGGCGAGGAAGCAACCTCTGCTGGTGATCTCGGCTGAACACGACCGCACCGTCACTCCATATCTCGCCAAGGCGATCTTCAACATCCAGAAGAAGTCCCCGGCTCGCACCGACTTCCACCAGTTCGCCGACCGCTCGCACTTTCTTGCCGGCGAGAAGGGCTGGGAAGAAGTCGCCCACTACGCCCTCGACTGGGCCAACGAAGTCACCGCGGCTCCCTCGATCCACTGAGTGTTCGGTGGCTCTCCCGAAAAGGCATCCTCAGCGTGTCTGAGGGGCCTTTTCGTATCCGAAAGTAGGGCACATTCGTTTACTCCCCACCGGATGTCATCCCTGCGAAAGTGTGTTGTTCCGGCGGATTGGCGGGATGGACTCGGTGTAGAACGAGGCGTTGCCTTTGTCAGGGAGCGCTTGGGATGGATCTGAAGTTGCACGCCAAT
>NZ_LMCR01000010.1:0-16612 GCF_001424865.1 Devosia sp. Root105 | reverse complement strand
AGCAACGACCCCACCAGCTTGCTGCCGGCGCCGTAGCGAAAGCCACCGACCACGCAATCCGCCGTCCGGATCCGCTTGATCTTCAGCAGCTCACGCTCGCCACCCGCATAGGCCGCATCAAGACGCTTCGCCATCACCCCGTCGACGTCACCACCAGAGCCAGAAAGCCACAAGACCGCCTCGGCGCGATCAGTGGTCGCCGGAGACAGACGCAGACCTGGGCGTTGGATGGCGGCAAAGAAACGCTCGAGTTCGTGACGCCGCTCGGAAAGCGGCAACGCCGCCAATGGCTTAGCGCCCGGCCCCAGCAGCAGGTCGAACAGCACGTAGACGGCAGGATGCTCCGCGGCAAGCTTGTTCACCCGGCTCGCCGCAGGGTGCAGACGCTGCTGCAGCGCGTCGAAACTGAGACGCTCGTCGACCGGAATGGTGAGCTCACCATCGAGCACGAAGTCGCCGATGGGCAGCGCTTCAAGCAACTGGACCATATCCGGAAAGTAACGGCCAAGCGGCTTCCCGGATTTTGCAAACAACGCAACGGCATCACCCTCTCTGACGGCGATGCAGCGGAAGCCGTCCCATTTCGGTTCGAACTGCCAGCCGGCGTCTTTCGGCAGCTCCTCGACCGAGCGGGCCTCCATGGCGGCGAACGGCATCTGCTGCGGAGCGGCGTCGGCGGACATCTGCGTCTCCTTGCCAAGAGGAAGTGGGAACGAGGCTAGCCGACCAGCCTGGCGCTGTCTCGTCCGGTCAGAACGTCTCGCCTGCCCATAAGGGCAGGTCGAAGTTACCTCACAGTTCGTTGAACTCAGCTGCGGTGCGTCGCATATGGTGGGCCTAACGGAGTTCGGGAGGGCGAACATGCCGGATGCAGTCATTACCATTGCCGACCTATCCAAGACCTATGCGTCGGGGTTCGCGGCGCTGAAGCATGTCAGCCTCGAGATCGAGCGCGGCGAGATCCTGGCGCTGCTCGGACCGAACGGGGCGGGCAAGACCACTCTGATCTCGATCATCTGCGGGATCGTGACGCCATCTGATGGTACGGTAACGGTGGATGGCCACGACATCGTTCGCGACTACCGCGACTCCCGCAAGATGATCGGGCTGGTGCCGCAGGAGCTCACCACCGACGCCTTCGAGACGGTGTGGGCCACGGTCAGCCACAGCCGCGGGCTGTTCGGCAAGAAGCCGAACCCCGAGCATCTCGAAAAGGTGCTGCGCGAGCTGAGCCTGTGGGACAAGAAGGACAGCAAGATCATGCAGTTGTCCGGCGGGATGAAGCGCCGGGTGATGATCGCCAAGGCGCTGAGCCACGAGCCGGAGGTGCTGTTCCTCGATGAGCCGACCGCGGGCGTCGATGTCGAGCTGCGCAAGGATATGTGGGCGATGATCCGGCGCCTCCGCGCCGCCGGCACGACGATCATCCTCACCACGCACTACATCGCCGAGGCCGAGGAGATGGCCGACCGCATCGGCATCATCCAGCATGGCGAGCTGGTGCTGGTCGAGGAGAAAGCCGAGCTGATGCGGAAGCTCGGCAAGAAGCAGCTGACCCTGACGCTGCAGGAGCGGCTCGATGCCTTGCCCGAGGCGCTGCAGCCCTATGCGCTGGAGCTCGCCGCCGACGGCGAAAGCCTCGTCTACACTTATGACGCGCAGGGCGAGCGGAGCGGCATCAGCGGACTGCTCGCCGATCTCGGCAGCGCCGGGGTCCGTTTCCGCGATTTGAGGACCAGCGAAAGCTCGCTCGAGGATATTTTCGTCAGCCTGGTGAGGAACGCGTCATGAATGTCGAGGCGATCAAGGCCATCTATAAGTTCGAGATGGCGCGCACCTTCCGCACGCCGCTGCAGTCGCTGATCTCGCCGGTGATCTCGACTTCGCTGTATTTCGTGGTGTTCGGCGCTGCCATCGGCTCGCGCATCACCGAGATCGAGGGCGTCAGCTACGGGGCCTTTATCCTCCCCGGGTTGATCATGCTGATGATTCTCACCCAGTCGGTGGCCAACGGCTCGTTCGGCATCTACTTCCCGAAATTCCTCGGCACCATCTACGAGCTGCTTTCGGCGCCGGTGTCGTCGTTCGAGACGGTGGTCGGCTATGTCGGCGCCGCGGCGACGAAGTCGATCATCCTTGGGGTGCTGGTGCTGGCGACGGCATGGTTCTTCGTTCCCATCCGCATCGATCATCCGTTCTGGATGCTGGCGTTCCTGGTGCTGACCGCCATCACCTTCAGTCTTGTCGGCTTCATTATCGGCATCTGGGCCAAGGGGATGGAGCAGCTGCAGACGGTGCCGCTGCTGATCATCACGCCGCTGACCTTCCTCGGCGGGACGTTCTATTCGCTCAGCGTGCTGCCGCCATTCTGGCAGGCGGTGTCGCTGTTCAATCCGGTGGTCTACCTGATCAGCGGTTTCCGCTGGGCCTTCTACGGTATCGCCGACGTGGATATTTCCATCAGCGTCGCCGCGACGCTCGGCTTTCTCGCCATCTGCCTCGGCATCGTCAGCTGGATGTTCCGGACCGGCTATCGGCTGAAGTCGTAGCGATTCCGGCATCGAGCTTGCGGCCACCCCCACCCAGCTGCGCTACGGACTTGGGCAAACCCCAAGTCCTGCTTCGCTACCCTCCCCACAAGGGGGAGGGAGACGCAAGAACCGAGGCGGCGCAGCTATCGTCTCCCTCCCCCTTGTGGGGAGGGATCAAGGGTGGGGGTGCCACACGCTCCGGCAGATATGTTTCGGCCGTGACGCCATCGCCAAAACTGGTCACAAAATCTTCAGGTTCCTCGGCCATCAGTCGGCACGACTCCGGAACTGACCAGGCCCCCGAATGACCAGGATTTTCAGCACCGCCCTGCGGTTCGCCCTTGCTTTGTCGCTGCTCGTTGCCTCGGTGCTGCCGACGCTGGCGCAGGTAACGATCTTTTCGCCGTTCAACATCGCCGAGGCGATGGACCAGGGCGTCAAGAAGGTTGCCGACATTCCCTATGCGGATGGGCAGCGCAAGAAGCTTGACATCTATCGTCCCGAAAAGATCGAGGGCACGGCGCCGGTGGTGATGTTCATCTATGGCGGCAGCTGGCGCGCCGGCGACAAGTTCGAATACGAGTTCGCCGGCCGGGCCCTGGCCGCTGCCGGGTTCGTTGCGGTGATCGCCGACTACCGGCTGTGGCCGGAGGTCAAGTATCCGGATTTCCTCGAGGATTGCGCGCAGGCAATGCGCTGGATCCAGGACAATATCGCGCTCTATGACGGCGATCCGAACCGCTTCTTCGTCGCCGGCCATTCGGCGGGCGCCTATAACGCGGTGATGCTGGGGCTCGATTCCTCGTTCCGCCGCGACTACGACGTCACGATGCCGATCCGGGCGATCGCCGGCATTTCCGGGCCCTACAATTTCTATCCGTTCGAGTACGACCAGGTGCGCGACACCTTCGGGCCGGCGCCGAGCCCTGAGGGTACGCAGCCGATCAACCTCGTCACCAGCGACGCGCCGCCGATCTTCCTCGCCAGCGGCACCTCCGACCCGATCGTCCGGGTGCAGAATTCCGAGGCGCTGGCCAAGAAGCTGCGCGAGCAGGGCATCTGGGTCACCGAGAAATACTACCCAGGCTTCGGCCACCTCGAGCCGGTGATTGCGCTGGGCGCGATGATGCGGTTCCGCATGCCGATCCTCAACGACATGGTCGAGTTCTTCCAGACCTTCGGCGCCTTCCCTTCGGGCACGCCGCGTCCGGTGTTCACGCCCGATCCGCCCGAGAGCAACATGACGGCGGTGATCAAGAAGATGGACGACGTGCTGGCGCCGATCGATGGCGGGCGGCGCAACGAGTAGCAGCCAAGAGGCCGGCGCGTGCTGGCCCCCCACCCCTGTCCCCTCCGCAAGGAGGAGGGAGACCCCTCACGCCGGCATTTCGGCACCAGGTCTAGACGTTGACGCTCTGCATGCGGGCGGCGAACGCTTCGCCGAAGGCCGACATGCCGTCGGCGACGATGCGGCCCACGGCGTAGGCGGCGACGGCGTAGAATTTCTGCGCCGCCGGGGTGCGGAGGAACTCGATGTAGCGGTCGAGGTCGGCATCGGTCAGGTCGCGATAGACATAGGCCATCATGGCGCGCTGGGTGCGGCCGACATCGGCCAGCAGCCCCGGCATCATCGCCTCGACCTGCGTGTCGATCTCCTGCCAGGGCACCGTGACCTCGCCCTGCTGGTGCGAGACCGACAGTCCGAGCAGCAGCGCCCGCACCGACTGGCCGACCATGGCGGCAGAGATCTCGGCCGAGACCAGCTCCATCAGCGCTTCGATCTGGGTCTGGCGGATCACCGACGCGGTCGTGACCAGCTTCTGGCCTTCGGCGATCGCGGCGATCTGCGCCTCAGGCCCGAGCCGTGCCGCGTCACGCTCGAGGACAGTCATCCGCTGGCCGAAGCTGGAGTGAAAGAACGTCCCCAGCACGGCCTGCTCGTCGGCCGAGAACTTGCCTTCGAGCGCCTTGCGCAAGCGGCGATGCAGGTCGCCAGCATCGAACACCGCTTTCGCGGTGGCCTCCCAATGCTTCAGAAAGATCTCGTCACTGGAGATTTCCTCGGCCCGGGCCGAGGCTGCGATGGTGGCGCCGAACTGGGTGAAGACCTCGTCGAGCGCCGTCGCCCGCATCAGTTCGGCGACGGCGATCTGCTGGCTCTGCGCCAGGGCGGGGCGGATGGCGGCGAGCGGTGAAGCGCCTGGCGTCAGCAGCAGCGCGAGCACGGCGAGCGATCGGATCAGCATTCTTGCGCGTCCCCCAGTTCACTGAGACTAGCGCAGCAGTCCGCTTTGCGCCAATGCGCGCCACGGATTTCCGCACAGGACTTGCCCGTAGCCCCTTGAGGACTGCTAAACTCGTGTACAAACAACGGAGTGCCCACCATGCAATATACCCGGCTCGGTCATACCGGCCTCGAAGTCAGCCGGATCTGTCTTGGCTGCATGTCGTTCGGCGAGCCGAAACGGGGCTCGCATGAGTGGACGCTCGATGAGGCGGCGAGCCGGCCGATCCTGCGCGCCGCATGGGAAGCCGGGATCAACTTCTACGATACCGCCAACGTCTACTCGCTCGGCTCGAGCGAGGAGATCGTCGGCAAGGTGCTGCTCGAAATGGCGCCGCGCGACGAACTGGTGATCGCCACCAAGGTGAATGGCGAGATGCGCCAGGGGCCGAACGGCAAGGGGCTGAGCCGCAAGGCGATCCTCGCCGAGATCGACAACTCGCTGCGCCGGCTCGGCACCGACTATGTCGACCTCTATCAGATCCACCGGTTCGATCCCGCGACGCCGATCGAGGAGACGCTGGAGGCGCTCAACGACGTCGTGCGGGCCGGCAAGGCCCGCTACATCGGGGCCTCGTCAATGGCGGCGTGGCAATTTTTGAAGATGCTGATGACCTCGGACCAGCATGGCTGGGCGCGTTTCGTTTCGATGCAGAACCAACTCAACCTGATCGAGCGCGAGGAGGAGCGCGAGATGCTGCCGGTCTGCATCGACCAGGGCATCGGCGTCATCCCGTGGTCGCCGCTGGCGCGCGGCCGGCTGGCCCGGCCGTGGGGCGAGAGCACCGAGCGGATGGAAACCGACATCTACGGCAAGACCCTGTATCTCAGGGACGAAGCGGCGAACCAGGCGATCAATGCAGTGGTCGGCGAGATCGCCGGGGCGCGTGGGGTGAAGATGGCGCAGGTGGCGCTCGCCTGGGTGCTGCAGAAGCAGCCGGTGAGCGCGCCGATCGTCGGCGTCACCAAACTCGCGCAGCTCGAGGATGCCGTGGGGGCGCTCGAGGTGGTTCTGGGCGCCGACGAGGTGGCGCGGCTCGAGGCGCCGTATCACTCGACGACGACGGCGAGCTTCCGCTAGGCTCAATGGACGGCAAGGGCAGGGGTTTGGTCGTGGCATTGTGCAGCAAGAACAGCGTCGTAGGTCATGTCGTTCTGTCCGCACTGGCATTGGCGGGCCCCCTGCTGCCGGCGAGTGCCAGCGCGGAGGATGCGGCGACCGCATCGATCTGCGGCATGGCCGCGGCGTCGCAGTACGAATCCGGCTATGCGGGGTTCGGCCGCGAGCTCAGCCGGATCGATCCGGCCATTGCCATCCCGGCCTGCGAGGAGGCGGTGAAGGCGGCGCCTGACGCGGTGGCCAGTCAGGCGTGGCTGGCGCGGGCCCTGCTCGCCGACGGACAGACCGACGCGGCTTTGCCGCTGCTGGAGACCGCGGTGGCCGGCGACAGCCCGCTGGGGCGGCAATTGCTGGCCGATGTGCTGTTCGGCGATCTCGGCTATGTCGCCACGGCCGACGATGTGCGGGCGCTCGAAGTGCTGCGCCCGGCAGCCGAGGCCGGCTTCGCGCCGGCTCAGCTCAGCCTCGGCTTTGCCTACGACATGGGACGCGGCGTGGCGGAGGACGACGCGATCGCCGCCTCCTGGTACATGCGGGCCGCCCAGCAGGGCGAGGCACGGTCCGCCAGCAACCTTGGCTATCTCTACCATGGCGGCGCCGGGGTCGAGCTCGACTACGCGCAAGCGATGTTCTGGTACCAGAAGGGCGCCGACAAGGGCGACGTGGTGGGCATCTACGGCGTCGGCCAGCTCTACGAATTTGGCCAGGGTGTCGAGCTTGACTACGTCAAGGCGGCCGAGCAGTTCCAGCGCGGCGCCGAGATGGGCGATTCCTATTCGCAGAACGATCTCGGCTATCTCTACGAGACCGGGCAGGGGGTCAGCGAGGACGCGGTCGAGGCGGCGCGCTACTACCAGATGGCCGCCGACCAGGGCTATGCGCTGGCGAGCGCCAACCTCGGGCAGCTCTACAGCACCGGGCGCGGGGTGGAGCGGGATTTCGACCGCGCCTTCGAGCTCTATTCCTACGCGCATGACCAGGGCGAAGTTGGCGGCACAGTCGGGCTGGCGCAGGCCTATCTCTATGGCGAGGGCGTGCCGGTCGATCTCGAGACGGCGCGCAGCTTTGCCGAGCAGGCGGCCGATGCCGGCGCGAGCTACGGGCAGTCGACGTTGGGCGCCATTTATGCCGATGGCAGCGGCGTGGCGCGGGATTTCAACCGCGCCATCGAGCTGTTCGACCTCGCCGCAGCGCAGGGCAACGACTATGCCGCCGGCCGGGCGGCGGAAGTACGGGCCGAGCAGACCTGCGGGCTGATCGCGGCGACCCGCTACGAGACGGGCTTTGAGGTGTCGGGCGTCGAGCTCGAGCGGATCGACGCCGACACCGCCATCCCGGTCTGCGAGAAGGCGGTGGCGCTGGATGCGGCGTCGCTCGAGAACAAGGCCTGGTATGCCCGCACCTTGATCGCCGCTGGACGACAGTCGGAAGCGGTGCCGCTGCTCGAAGAAGCGGCCGATGGTGAGTTCATCCCGGCCAAGGCGCTGCTTGCTGACCTGCTGCTCTGGGGGCATGGGGTGGACGAGAACCCCGCGCGCGCCGTGACGCTCTATCGGTCGGCCGTGGAACACGATTTTCCGCCGGCCGAGTTCGGGCTGGGTGTCGCCTACCAGAACGGCCGGGGCGTCCCCGCCGATCCGGTGCTGGCGGCGAAATGGTATGGGCTAGCGGCAAAGCATGGGATCGCGATGGCGGCGGACCGGCTGGCCGATCTCGACCGCGGGACCGTGGAGCCGCAGATCGGGCCGATGCGGGCGGGGCCGCGGAGTTAGCTCGACCGCTCAGTCCGCGTGCTTGGCTACCCCTCACCCTGACCCTCTCCCCAGAGGGGAGAGGGGACGCACTTTGCACCGTCGGTGCCACAACGCCCCCTCGCCCCTCCAAGGGGCGCAATAAGCGCTCCCGGGGGAGAGGGCGGCGATAAGGCCGGAGGCCTTATCGCGGGGTGAGGGGCGCCAAGCACTCCGAACCTCCAAACAAAGAGCCGGCCGCCACAGGCAGCCGGCTCCAGAATCTTGATCGACAGAAAGCCTTATTCGGCCTTGTCGGCGCTGTCGGAGTTGAGCTGGCCGTACTTCTCGACGCCGATCGCGTTGAGCAGCTGCAGCTGGCTCTCGAGGAAATCGATGTGGCCTTCTTCGTCGGCCAGCAGCTCCTCGAACAGGTTCTTACTCACATAGTCGCCCAGCGACTCGCAGAGCTCGCGCGAGGCCTTGTAGGCCTTGCGGGCGTCATACTCGCCAGCGAGATCGCACTCGAGCACTTCCTTGATGGTCTGGCCGATGCGCAGCGGCGCCACGCGCTGCAGGTTCGGGTGACCTTCGAGGAAGATGATGCGCTCGATCAGCTTGTCGGCGTGATGCATCTCTTCGATGGATTCGGCACGTTCCTTGGCCGCCAGCTTGGTGTAGCCCCAGTCGCTCAGGATGCGAAAATGCACCCAGTACTGGTTCACGGCCCCGAGTTCGAGGAACAAAGCCTCGTTAAGCCGCTCGATGACCTGTGCTTCGCCTTTCATTACGACCTCCTTGGCGCTTACGACGCATGGCCGAAAGCCGCGCGTGCACCACGGGTGCGTCGGCGGGTTTTTCGGCCAATTGGAGGTGGTACTCTTCCGTCACCGTGATGATAATGTCCACCACATTCGGAACGCAGCCGGCGCATTTGCAGCGCTTCGCCAGCTCCCGGTAAACCATCGCAGGCACGATGATTTGCCAGGGATCCTCACGCAAAAGCCCGACGATAACCTGCTTGATCTCCCTGTCGCTGATCACATTGCACTGGCAGACAAGCATGGGCAGAAAAACGGCGTCGGCTGTGAGGTTCGGGCGGCATAGAGCGCCGACGAAACCTGATTGTCAATGTCAGATAATGCCGCACGCCGAATCACGAAACCATCGCCGGCCCGATCCGTATCTATCCGGGCGCTTTCTCAGGTTCCTTTGATGTCCTTCTCCCTCGTTGGTCTGCTCAACTTCGCCAGCCCCGGGGATCGCCGGTCACGACGGCTGGCCTCGGGGCTGAACTATGGCGCGCGGCCGAAGCAGAGGCTCGATGTCTATGGCCCGCGCCAGGCGAGCGGACCGGTGCCTGTCGTCATCTACATCTATGGTGGCGCCTGGAACGAGGGAGACCGGCGCGATTTCGCCTTCGTGGCGCGCTGGCTCGCCGGGCTCGGTTATCTCGTCGTCGTGCCGGACTACCGGGTGCTGCCCGAGGTCGAATATCCGGTGTTCCTCGAGGATTGCGCGGAGGCCGTACGCTGGACACTGCAGCATGCTGCCGGGTTCGGCGGCGATGCGTCGCGGCTGGCGCTGGCCGGCCATTCGGCCGGCGCCTACAACGCGGTGATGCTGGCGCTGCAGCCGAGCTATGGCGTGGCCGATGCCATCGACGCGGTGGTCGGGCTCTCCGGCCCCTACAACTTCTATCCGTTCGACGTGCCGATCAGCATCCGCACCTTCAGTGGCGCCGCCGACCCGCTGGCGACGCAGCCGGTGAACCTCGTCAGCAGCGCCGCGCCACCGATGTTTCTCGCCAGCGCCGATGGCGATACTGTGGTCGGGCCGCAGAATACCATGGCGCTGGCCCACCGGCTGCGCGAGCACGGCGTCGCCGTCATCGAACGGCATTTCCCCGGCTTCACCCATCCCTCGACACTGCTCGAACTGGGGAGCCTGCTCAGCCGCCGCTCCAGCCTCGCCGGCGAGGTGGCCGAGTTCCTCGCGCACACATTGCGGCTGGCGCCACCCGACAGCGACGCTATGATCGGTGCGCGCAAAGAGGGAGCAGGGCGATGAGGTTGCGACAGACGCTGGCGGCAGGCGCCGTGCTGACCCTCGGATTTGGGATCGCCCCGGCATTGGCCAGCGAGCTGTTCGATGCGTGTGCCGCGAAGGCCGCGAGCCCCTGGGAAGCCGGCTATGCCGAGATCGGCCTCGACGGCAGCGCCATGGATACTGCCGCAGCCATCGACGCCTGCACCGCGGCGCTGACCGAGGACCCGGAATCGGCAGTGCTCAAGGCCTGGCTCGGCCGTGCCTATGACGTCGCTGGCGACTCGGCGCAGGCCGCCACCTATCTCGAGCCGGCAGCGACAGCCGGCAACGCGCTGGCGCAGACCAGTTTCGGCGACATGCTGATCGTCGGGCAAGGCATCGCGCAGGACATGACGCGTGGCGCGGAGCTGTTGAAGCTCGCCGCCGATGCCGGCTTCGCCCCGGCGCAGGATAGCCTCGGGCTCTCCTATGATTACGGCGAAGGCGTCGGGCAGGATTATCTCGAAGCATCGCGCTGGTACCGCAAGGCGGCGGAGCTGGGCCTGCCGCGGGCGATGGCCAATCTCGGCTCACTCTATGCCGAGGGGCTGGGGCTCGACCGGGACCTGGTTGCCGCGGCAGCCTGGTACCAGCGCGCCGCCGACAAGGGCGATAGCCGCGCCCAGTACAACCTCGGCAGCCTGTTTGAAACCGGGGCGCTGGGCGAGCCGGATTATGCTCGCGCCGCTGCCCTCTACCAGGCGGCGGCCGACCAGAACCATGGGCTGGCGCTCAATGCGCTCGGCTATTTCAAGCAGCATGGCTACGGCCTCGCCCCCGACCTCGAAGGCGCCGCGGCGCTCTATCAGCAGGCGGCCGACCAGGGGATCGCGCAGGCGCAAGGCAACCTGGCGCTGCTGTATGAAGACGGGACCGGAGTCGCGCAGGATTTCGCACTGGCGCGCCAGCTCTATCGGCAGGCTTCGCAAAGCGGCAACACCGACGCGGCGGTCAATCTGGGGCTGATGTATCTCAACGGGGCCGGCGGGGTGCGCGACCTCGACAAGGCGCTGAGCTTCACCCAGCAGGCAGCCGACCAGGGCAACCCGATCGGGCTCAACAACCTCGGCCATCTCTATGAGAACGGCCTCGCGGTGGCGCAGAACCCCGCTACGGCGCTGGCGCTTTACCAGCAGTCGGCCGGCCTCGGCTATCAGCCCGCGGCGGACAACCACAAGCGGCTGGAGGCGTCGCTGCAGGCGCCCACCGAGACGCCGACAATGAAGACATATCCGAAGAGCAAGATCGACAACTGACTTTCGATAGGCACCCAAACCGGCCCTAAACTCGGTGTCATCCCAGCGAAAGCTGGGACCCATTTCGAGCCCGCGTCGAGGGACAGACGGACGAGGGGCAAGGCCCTCGCCGTGGGGGCAGTTTTCGTTGGGATGTCATCGAGCATGAATAGGCGACTGTGCGCCGTCGCTGGCGGTAGCACATCGTCGAAAAACCTCCGGACAGTGTCCTCTTGCGAAAGCCCCGTTCGTCGTTGTGGCACCAGCTCGATGCGAGCGGTCACTCAAGGAGATAGACGATGCGTGTGATGGTGTTGGGAAAAGCCACCGAGGGCAATAACGGCGAGCCGCCGACCAAAGAGGCGTTCGCGGCGATGGACCGCTTCATCGAGGAACTGGTCAAGGCAGGCGTGCTGGTGGCGGGCGCCGGACTCAAGGCCGGAGCCGAGGCCAAGCGGATCACCATCGATGGGGACAAGCGCACCATCATCGATGGGCCATTTGCCGAAACGCGCGAACTGGTGGCCGGCTTCCAGATCTGGGAGGTCAAGGACATGGACGAGGCGCTGGCCTGGCTCAAGCGCTACCCCGCCATGCCCGGCAAGAACGAGATCGAGCTCAGGCCGTTCATGGAAGCGGCGGACCTTGCCGACTACGTGACGCCCGAAGAGCGCGCCACCCCGCGCGAGGGCGAACGCGGCAAGCTAGGGGTCGCGTAAAACCCGCCTTGCCCGTCTCACCGGTCTGGCCGAAAAGACGGTATGAGCAGGGACGAGACGCAGCGGGCGATCGAGGCCAGTTTCCGCATCGAACGGGCGAGGCTCATCGCGGGTCTCGCCCGCATGGTGCAGAGCATCGATCGGGCCGAGGAGCTGGCGCAGGAGGCGCTGCTGGTTGCGCTCAACGAATGGCCGAAGACGGGGGTTCCGGCCAATCCCGGCGCCTGGCTGATGACCGCCGCCAAGCGCCGCGCCATCGACGCCATCCGGCACGAGCGGATGCGGGAGCGCAAGCACGGCGAGATCGCCCAGACGCTGGAGGAGGCGTCCGATGACGCGGCCATGGCGATCGAGGCAGCGCTCGACGACGAGGTCGGCGATGAGCTGCTGGGGCTGATCTTTGTTGCCTGCCACCCGATGCTCACGGCCGAAGCGCGCGCCGCGCTGACGCTGCGGGTGATCGGCGGGCTGACGACAGACGAGATCGCCCGGGCCTTTCTCTCCACCGAGGCGGCGATCGCCAAGCGCATCGTCCGGGCCAAACAGGCGATAGCTGCGGCGGAGCTGAGCTTCGAGGTACCGCGCGGCGGCGAGCGGGCAGCACGGCTGCCCTCGGTGCTGGAAGTGATCTACCTGATCTTCAATGAGGGATATGCCGCGACCTCGGGCGATGATCCGGTCCGTCCGGGACTCTGCCTCGAAGGGCAGCGGCTGGGGCGTATGCTGGCCGGATTGATGCCCGACGACGCCGAAGTGTTCGGGCTCCTGGCATTGATGGAGATCCAGGCCTCGCGCCTTGCGGCGCGCCTCGGCCCGGAGGGGGCGCTGGTGCCGCTGACGGCGCAGGATCGGACGCGGTGGGACCAGTTGCTGATCCGCCGCGGCCTCGAGGCGCTGGCGCGGGCTGAGGCGCTCGATGGGGGTGGACCCTATGTGCTGCAGGCGGCGCTCGCCGCCTGCCACGCCCGCGCCCGCAGCGCCGCCGACACCGACTGGGGGCGCATCGCGGCGCTCTATGACCGCTTGCGCGTGGCGGCGCCGTCGCCGGTGGTCGATCTCAACCGCGCCATTGCCCACAGCATGGCCTTTGGGCCCGAGGCGGGGCTCAGGCTGCTCGATGCGATCGCCGATGATCCGGCGCTTCGCAGCTACGCGCCGCTGCCGGCGGCGCGGGGCGATTTTCTGTTCCGAGCCGGGCGGTTCAGCGAAGCGCGTGGGCAATTCGAGGCAGCCGCGAAGCTGACCCGCAATGCCGGGGAAGCGGCGTTCCTGCGCGCCCGCGCCGCGGCATGCGAATAGCGGCACATAACCGTCAGGTCACGGCGGGCTCGCCTGCGGCCGGTTTCGCTTCGCGAGCTTCGGGGGCTGCCGCGGCCAGCGTGTCCCAGGCGGCCATGGCGCAACTGATCACCACCTCCAGTTCGGCCCGGCTGGCGCCGTCCCGGGCTTCGATCGACAGGCCGTGCATCACGGTGGTGTAGTAGCGGGCAATGCCGGTCAGTTGAGTGTCGCCGACCGCAAGATCGCCGTCGGCAACGCCACGCGCCAACCGCTCGCGGATCTCGCGGTATTGCGCGTGGCGCACGCTGGCGAGGAATTCGCGGACCGGGTGGTTCTCCACTGCGCCGGTCGGCGCGGCGAGCACCAGCATGCAGCCGCGCGGCGAATCCGGGATGGTGATGGTGTCGGCGACGGCGCGCAGCATGGCGTGGATCGCCTCGCGGGCGGTGGGCTGCTCGCGCAGTGCGATTCTGGGCGGCTGTCCCTGGGTTGCGGCATTAAGCGCGACCGCCTCGCGAAACAGCTCTTCCTTGCTGCCGAACGAGGCGTAGATGCTGGCCGACGCGATCCCCATGACCTCGGTCAGGTCCTTCATCGACGTTCCCTCGTAACCGCGCTCCCAGAACAGATCCATGGCGCTGCGAAGCGCGACGTCTCGGTCGAAGGTGCGTGGCCTGCCGCGCGCTGCCATAAGGTTTCCTTTTTTTTGGTCGATCGACAAACTATAGCTTGACGGAGCTGCGGACGCCATGCAGTTATTTGTTTGTCGATCAACAAACAATAGACATCGGCGCTTCCAGCAAGGACCAGTTCAATGAGCATCCCCGCCAGCATGCGTGCCCTGCAGCAAACATCCCTGAACGGTCCGCAGGACCTGAGGATGATCACCGACGCGCCGGTGCCGGCGCCAGGCCCCGGGCAGGTTCTCGTCCGGGTCAACGCTGCTGGCGTCAACATCGCCGATCTTTCGCAGGCGCATGGCACGTTTCGCGGTGGGCCCCGGCCACCCTATCTCGCCGGCTTTGAGGCGACAGGCGAGGTGGTCGCCTTGGGCGAAGGCGTAACGAACCCGGTGCTCGGGGCGGAAGTCATCGGCGTCGGTTACGGCGCATTCGCCGAGTACATGGTGCTGCCGGCAGTTGCCGCGGTGCCGATCCCCCCGGGTGGAGCGGCGAGCAGGCCCTCGGGCTGGTGGTCAATCTGCCGACGGCGATCGCGGCGCTCAAGCCGATGGGGCAACTGGCCGAGGGCCAGACGGTGCTGATCCATGCCGCCGCCGGGGCGACCGGCCAGGCTGCAGTGAAGATCGCCAAGCACTACGGCGCGATAGTGATCGGTACGGCTTCACCGGAAAAGCACGAGGTGGTGCGATCGCTGGGGGCCGACCATGTGCTCGACTCGCGCAGCGACAACCTTGCCGCCCAGGTGCTGGCGCTGACCGGTGGCATCGGCGCGGACCTCGTCATCGAGTCGGTTGGCGGCGAGACTTTTGCCGCCAGCCTCGCGGCGACACGACGGGTTACCGGCCGGGTCGTGGTGACCGGGTTGCCGGCCGGCGAGGCGTCGCTCAGCAACTGGGACCTCGTCTACGAACACCAGGTGCAGATCATCGGCTTCAACATGGGTAAGCTAATCGAGGCGGCACCGCGGATCTTCGGTGACGTCATGGGCGAGTTGTTCGGCCTCATCGGCGCCGGTGTCCTCGCCCCAGTGCAACCGACGGTCTACAAGCTTGACGATGGGCCGCGAGCCCTCGCCGCCCTTGAAGGTCGCGCCAGCATCGGCAAGTTGGCGCTGCGGGTCTGACGCAGCCCAAACTGGACAACTCAATCGGCTCCAACTGGTCATTACGCCCCTGACCAGTTCGCCTTAGTTTCCTGACTGTCCGCTAGGGGGCAGTCATTTCGAAAGGAAAACATCATGGAAGAGATCAAGGGCGTCGCCCGTGCAGTCATTCGGCCGGGCAAGCTGGCGGAGTACAAGGCGCTGTGCGAACAGGCGATGGAGATCGTCCGCACGCAGGACACCGGCACGCTGCAATACGAGATCTTCTTCAACGAGGATGAGAGCGAGGCGATCGTCTACGAGCGCTATCGCGATATCGATGCGGCACTGGAGCACTTCGCCCATATCGGCCATCTGATGGCGCCACTGATGGCGACGGCGGACGTCAGCGGCGAGTTGCTGGGCAAATGGAGCGAGAAAATGCAGCTGGGTGGCGGCGGCCCCAAGCTCTATCAGCCGTGGCGGGTGTTCCAGGACCTCTAGCCTCGCACCTCCAGGTTCTTTGACTCGTCGCGCTTTCGAACCGGAAAAGTCAGCCGTGTTCCTTCTCACGCCGGCTGGCGAGGACCGCGATGGACGCGGCGACGCGGTGGGCGGTGGAGAAGAACTCGCGGTGGATCAGGAAAGCCACCGTGACGAGGCTCGCCCCTACCGCCAGCCACTCATTGGCGAACCAGGCGACCATCGGTACTGCGAAATAATAGGCGCGGATGCCGTTGTTGAAGTTCTTGGCGGCCAGCGTGTTGAGCTGCGCGATGCCATCGATCTCGTCGCGAGCCACGTGCTCGGAATGCTCGATGGCGCCGAGCAGGATGCAGAAATGGTTGAACTGGCGCAGTGCCAGGGTGAACGAGAAAAAGCTCAGAACGAAGATGGCGAGCGTCGCGAACAGATGGATCTGTACGTCCTGCGTGGTGTAGCTCGCCTTCAGCCCGACGGTGGTCAGCGTGTCGGTCAGCGCGGTGAGATTGCCGAAGGCGGTGAACACCGCCAGCACCAGCAGCACCGAGGTCGAGGCGAGAAAGCTCACCGAACCCATCAGGTTGCCGGCGAGGATGGCATCGAGCGGGGTATCGCGCTTGACCGCATTGGCCACCCAGCGGCGGCGCTGCATCGACATGATCACCGACAGCGACGGCCGCTTCCGCTCCAGCAACGGTACGCCATAGTTGTAGGCGAACCAGCAGATCAGCGGGAAAAGTGTCGCGAACAGCGTCATGGCGCCCGGAGCCCTCGGGGAATCGATGGCTCCTTTATAGCGCCGTGACGCTGCCTGGAAACGCTCAGATAAAGGGTGGCGACAGCAGGGAAACGAAGCGCATGCCTTCGGCCGGGTCGCGTTGCTCTTCGGCCGGCGCCGGCCACTTGCCGTCGAGTACCGCGGCATCGCGCTCGGTGCGGGTCAGGCGCCATTCTGGGCCGAAGAACGGCTTCTGCCGGTCGTCGCCCGGCGGAAAGTCATCGCGCGGGCTCAGGATTCCAACAAAGTGCAGCACGGCATAACTCCTCGGTTGGGTCGGCCCCGCCACCTACAGGGGGAAGCAGCGGGGCCGCGTTGCCGCCGGGAAGGGAGGAGGGAACCCGGCGTATGCAAAGAGAATGACAAACCCTATCGGATTGGTCGAGAATTGAGATGCCAAATCGCGAGCGGGAGGGGGAAGCGATTTGCGCGGGTGCGCACGCAGGGGGAATAGGCGGCGCGGCCGGTGGTCGTGGACCCCCACCCCTGTCCCCTCCCCGCTGTTCAGACCGGAGACAAGGTGGACGGGTGTTCGGAGACATGGTGGACAGTTTGGGCTGTGTTGTCTCGCAGGTCGATCTGAGCGATGCGATGGCGTC
>NZ_LMCR01000009.1:32903-59595 GCF_001424865.1 Devosia sp. Root105 | reverse complement strand
CTCCACCAGCTTCGCTGGTCCCCCTCCCCCGCCACGCGGGGGAGGATCAGGAGAGTCCGGCGCCTCTACCCCCTTGCGCCCCATACGGATCCCAGCCATTGGCCTGGAACAGCGCAATGATGTACCCGAAGCAGAACGCGAACGCCGTTTCCATCGAGTTGTCGGCATCGATATGCGGCACGTGGTCGGGCATGATCATGCCGTCATAGCCGACCTCGTGGTAGATCTTCAGCGCCGCCGGCATGTCCATGTCGCCATTGTCGGGGAACTCCTCGGTGAACGAGTAGCGGCCGCCCTTGATGTTGCGGAAGTGCACGTTGAAGATCTTCTTGCGGCTGCCGAACCAGCGGATCACTTCGCCGATTTCGGAGCGTGGATCTTCCATCCCTTCGGCCACCGTACCCTGGCAGAAATTGAGCCCGTGATAAGGGCTCTCGGAGGTCTGGACGAAGCGCATCAGCCCTTCGACGCTCGACAGCACGCGGCTCTCGAAGCCGCGATAGCCCGGCGGCGTCATCGGGTCGTGCGGATGGCAGGCGAGCCGCACTTTGTTGGCGGTGGCGACCGGCACGACGCGCTCGAGGAAATACTCGATGCGGCCCCAGAACTCTTCCGACGAGACCTTGCCGGCAATGGTCAGCGTGTCGCCATCCGTCGCCTGGTCAGAGCGCCAGGTCGAGAGCTTCTGCCCGCCGCGACCGGTCTCGGATTCGGTGCGCGGAATGCCCAGCACGTTGAAGTTGTACTTCGCCGCCCCGATCCCCGCTTCGGCCAGCGCCTCGATGATGCGGCAGATGCCGTCGATCTCGCGGTCGCGCTCGCCCGGCTTGCCGAGCACGATGCCCGGTGACTGGTGCTTGCGTTCGATGCCCGACGAGGGCAGCGGCAGTTGCACCATGTCGAGCACCAGGCCGAACTTCGAAACATGCTCGGCGTGCCGCATCAGGATATCGCGATCCCACTGCCAGGGGTCGCCTACCGGGTCGATGCACACATGCTTCACCCCCAGTTGTGCCAGCTGCCTGAGGTAGCGGTCGCCCACTTTGGCGAACTGATCGCCGCCGAGCTGCGTGCCTACGTACATTCATTCCCTCCAAAAATATGACTTCTTCAAAGTAGTATGATAGTTTCTCCCCATCGGCAACGGGGGCAATGCGCTGCGCCTCTTCCGCAACCCGCTTGCCCCGCTTATGAATGCTCTGAGACCCCCAGCCGAACGGCCCCGAAATCCTGATGTCTTCCAGCCCTGCCATCCACCTCACCGACCGGGTCAAGCTCGACCTGTTGCGGCTGATCGAGACCAACGCGCTCAACCCCGGCGACAAGCTGCCGCCGGCCGATCGGCTGTGCGAGCAGTTTTCGGTCAGCCGCACCGTGGTGCGCGAGGCGATTGCCAGCCTCAAGGCCGAGGGCCGGCTGCGCTCGCTGCGCGGCAGCGGCGTCTATGTCAGCAAGCCTCCCCTGCCCGCCGGCGGCCTCTCCATGCTGATGGCGGCGCCTGAAGAGATCGGCGACGTGCTGGATTTCCTCGAGTTCCGCATCAGCGTCGAGGTCGAAGCGGCGGGGCTGGCGGCCGAGCGCCGGACCGAGACCAACCTGCTCCGCATGGAGCAGGCGATGACCCAGTTCAACCGCCACCTCAGCGACAACACGCTCGCCACCGATGCCGACCGCGCCTTCCATCGCGCCATCGCCGACGCCACCAACAACAAGCGCTTCCGCCTGTTCGTCGACGAGATGGGCGAGCGGCTGATCCCGCGCCGCGCGCTGGGCGCCAGCTTCTCCGACGACAAGAGCAAGTCGGAGTTCCTCGACGTCATCCGCACCGAGCACCAGCGCATCTTCGATGCGATCAGCGATCGGAAGCCCGACGAGGCCCGCGTCGCCATGCGCCAGCACCTCGAAGGCGGCCGCCGCCGCTATCGCGAATGGAGCCTCGCGCACGAGGATACCGAGCAGTGAACGCGCCCGAGATCACCATCGTCGCCGCCGACCGCTGCGATATCGGCGAAAGCCCGGTCTGGGACGAGCGCACCGGCCTGCTCTACTGGGTCGACATCACCCCCGGCACCATCCACCGCATCGATCCCGCGACAGGCGTGCGGCAGCGCTGGGAATTCGGCGAACCGGTCGGCGCACTCGGACTCTGCCGCTCTGAAAAGCTGGTCGTCGCGCTCAGGAGCACGGTGATCCTGTTTGACCCGCGCGACGGCAGCCGACAGTCGCTCGCTGCGGTTACGCACAGGAAGCCCGAGATGCGGCTCAACGACGGCAAGGTCGGCCCCGATGGCGCCTTCTGGGTCGGCTCGATGGATGCGAGTGGCGAAGCCAACCCCGCCGGCGTGCTCTATCGCGTCGCTGCCGATGGCAGCGTCAGCGTCATCACCGAGGGCTTTCGGATTTCCAACGGCCTTGCCTGGGATGGCGCGGGCACCCGCATGTACCATTCGGACTCGCGCGGCATCTGGGTCGATATCTACGATTTCGATCCGGTCAGCGGCGCAGCCAGCAACCGCCGCCGCTGGCTCGAGCTCGACGAATTGACCGGCCGCCCCGATGGCGGCGCCTGCGACATCGATGGCAACTATTGGTCCGGCGGCGCCTCGGCCAGCCGCCTCAACTGCTTCTCCCCCGAGGGCAAGCTCCTCCGCTGGGTCACCCTCCCCAACCTCCGCCCCACCATGCCCTGCTTCGGCGGCCCGGATCTGAGCACGCTATATGTTCCCAGCCTCAGCACCGGGGTGCCGGCCGAGGATCTGGCGAAGTGGCCGCTGTGTGGGGCGATGGTGAGCTTTGCGAGTGGCACCAGGGGCGTGCCGGTCGGCAGGTTCGCGGACTAACGATTGGCCACCGGCGGTGGCCCCATCGTCCCCTCGCCCCTCCTAGGGGGCGGTGTGGCACGGCCATCGATCGGCCCCACCCACCTGCATCACTTCGTGCATCCAGATCACATCTGCACATTTTTTCTGCATATCATTCGTCAATGCACACATCGCTGTGGGCCGGCACGTGAGTCTGTGCATAATCAGCTCGACCATCATCGAGGGCCGAGCCTTGCAGATTTCTCCCGTCACCGCCGTCCAGCGGGCCCTCGCCGCCCTTGCCGCCTATGACGACCCCGCAACCTTCATCAGCCTCAAGCCTGAAGCCGCGCTGCTGGCCGAAGCCAGAACCCTCGAAGCCGCCGGCCCGGTCGACAAGCCGCTCTACGGGCTGATCTTCGCGGTGAAGGACAATATCGACGCGGCTGGCCTCCCGACCACCGCCGCCTGCCCCGACTTTGCCTATACCCCCGAGGCTTCCGCCTTTGTCGTCGCGCGGCTCGAGGCAGCCGGCGCCATTGTACTGGGCAAGACCAATCTCGATCAGTTCGCCACCGGCCTCGTCGGCGTGCGTTCGCCCTATGGCGTGCCGCGCAATGTGCAGCGCGCCGACCTGGTGCCTGGCGGTTCGAGCTCCGGCTCGGCTGTCGCGGTGGCCGCCGGCATCGTCGATTTCGCGCTCGGCACCGACACCGCCGGTTCGGGCCGCATCCCCGCCGGAATGAACGGCATTGTCGGGCTGAAGCCGACCCTCGGCCTGTTCTCAGCCAGCGGCATGGTACCCGCCTGCCGGACACTCGATACCATCTCGGTCTTCGCCAGAGACGTCGCCACCGCCTTCCGCGTCACCACGGTGGCCGCCGCCTACGATGCCGCCGACGCCTTTTCGCGCCCGCTGCCGGCGCCCGCCCTCTCGGCCGCGCCGCCAAGCCTACGGGTCGGCGTGCCGCTACCGGCGCAGCGGAAATTCTTCGGCGACGCGGCGGCCGAGGCCTCCTATGCCGCCGATCTCGAACGCCTCGCGGCGCATGGCGCCGAGATCATCGAGGTGGATTTCGAGCCGCTGCACGCGGTGGCCCGGCTGCTCTACGAGGGCCCGTGGGTGGCAGAGCGCTATGCCGCGACCAAGCGCCTGCTCGAGGCGAGCCCGGATTCCTTCCACCCGGTGACCCGCAAGATCATCGAAGGCGCCCGCGGCCTCACCGCTGTCTCGGCCTTCGAGGCGACCTACCGGCTGATGGATCTCAAGCGCGCCGTGGCGCCGCTGCTGGCCCGGCTCGATTGCCTCGCCGTGCCGACCGTGCCGCGCGCCTACACCGTGGCGGAGCTCGAAGCCGACCCGATCACCCTCAACTCCAACCTCGGCAGCTACACCAACTTCGTCAACCTGCTCGATCTCGCCGCCCTCTCGGTGCCGACGGCCGCCCGCTCCGACGGTTTGCGCGGCAGCCTGACACTGATCGGCCGGGCCGGCAGCGACGGCTATCTCGCCGGCATCGGCGCGGCGCTCACGGGCGAGGTTCTGGACGCTCCGCTGCGGGCAACGGCGGAGCGCATCGAGATCGCCGTGGTCGGTGCCCATCTCTCCGGCCTGCCGCTCAACGGCGAACTCACCGGCCTCGGCGGCAGCTTCCTCCGCGCGGCCACCACCACGCCCGACTACCGGCTCTACGCCCTCCCCGGCACCACCCCGCCCAAGCCCGGCCTGCTGCGGGTCGCCGACGGCACGGGCGCCGGCGTCGCCACCGAAATCTGGTCGCTCGACGCGGGCGGCTTCGGCGCGTTCGTCGCCAAGATCCCGTCACCCCTGGGCATCGGCACGCTGCGATTGGCGGATGGCACCACGGCCAAGGGGTTCGTGGTGGAAGCCGAGGCGGCCAAAGGCGCCCGCGATATCTCGGAGTTCGGCGGGTGGCGGGGGTTTTTGGCGGCCGAGGTGACGGGCTAGCGAGCCACCGGCAACCGACAGACCGGTGCGGGAAGAGCACCCCCACCCCTGTCCCCTCCCCGCAAGGGGGAGGGAGACGCTCTCACTGGCGTCAGTGTTTTGGTCTCCTCCCCCCTTGCGGGGGAGGGACAGGGTGGGGGGTGCTCTGTACGAGCCGAACTATCCCCACGCCATATGCGGTTGCCCTAGCGGGAAGCGAAGAACGTTCGTCGGCTAAACCCGGCTAAACCGCTCATACGCATCGCCGACAATCGCGATGTGCTTCCGCATCGCGGCCTCCGCCTCACCGCGGTCCCCGCGCAATATCGCTTCGACGATCAGCCCGTGTTCGGCATGCGATTGCTGCAGCCGCCCGCGCGCCCCGAACTGCGCCCGGCGGAACGGCTGCAGCCGTTGCCGGGTCGAGATGGTGATCTCACTGAGATAGGCGTTATGCGCCCCCTCGTAGATCGCGGTGTGGAACGCGTCATTCGCCTCGGCATAGCCGGTATTGTCGCCGGCCCTGACGATCCCGGCCATAGCAATGTGCTGCGCATCGAGCGCATCGCGCTCGGCCGCCGTCATCATCTGGGCGCAGAGCCCGGCGCACAGCGCCTCGAGATAGCCCATCACCTCGAACATGCCGGCAAGCTCGTCCGGCGCGGGCTTTGCCACCAGGGCGCGGGCATGCGGCTTCTGGTCCACCAGGCCGCTCGCCGCCAACAACCGCAGGGCATCGCGCACCGGGGTGCGCGACACCGCGAACTCGCTGGCCAGCAGCGTCTCATCGAGCGGCGTGCCGGGTTCCAGCTCGCCGGCAATGATGCGGCTGGCCAGCACGCGGCGGATCTCCTCGCCGGAGGTGCGTTTCAGCATAGTCCCCTCTAGTCCCTGCGTAGTTGTGATCTACGCGTCGATGACGCTGACATGCGCCGCCGCGACGCGCCAGCCATCCGGCATCCGTATCCACGTCTGCATCTGCCGTCCAACCCGCCCGGGGACGCTGTCATGCGAAAACAGCGTCGCGGCAATAGCGGTGTCCGGCCCATAGGTGGTGATCACCGTCTCGGCGAGCCGCCGGTCGGCCCCGGTGGAACGGCGCAGCAGCCGGAATGCCCGGATCGCCTCGCTGCCATAGAGGTTCTCGGCGATGCCGTAACGGACGGTCATCGGGCTATCGAGGAACAGCTCGTCGAGCACCGCCACGTCGTTGGCGACCAGCGCCGCCTCATAGCGCTCGAACACCGCCGTGACCTCGGCCAGCACCGCCGGATCATTGATCATCATGCCTTGACCGCCCCTTCGAGCGCCGCGAGCGGCGTCACCCAGCCGACAATGCCGCCCTGCGCCGCGATCATCTTGAGGGTCGTCGCCTTGAACTCAGCAAAATAGCTCTCGGTCGCATCCTCGATCAGCAGGCACTCATAGCCGCGATCATTGGCCTCGCGCATCGAGGTCTGGACGCAGACCTCCGTGGTGACGCCGGCGAACACCAGATGGGTGATACCGAGCTCCACCAGTTGCTCGTGGAGGCCCGTGGCCCAGAACATCCCCTTGCCCGGCTTGTCGATGACCATCTCGCCTTCGAGCGGCGCCAGCGCATCGACAATCTGGTTGCCCGGCTCGCCCCGCACCAGCAGACGCCCCATGGCGCCCATCTCGCCGATATGGAGGCTCGGGTTGCCACGCCGGATTTTCGAAGGCGGGCAGTCGCTGAGATCCGGCTTATGCGCCTCGCGCGTATGAATCACCGGCCAGCCCTGAGCCCGGAACAGCGCCAGCAGCGCCGCCGTCGTCGGGATGATCGCCTCGAGCCGTTTGACGTCATTGCCGAGCGAATCCCCAAAGCCGCCGCGCTCGATGAAATCGCGCTGCATGTCGATGACGACGAGCGCCGTATGCGCGGGGTCGAGCGCATAGGGATAGGGCCGCGAGGGAACGGAGATCATCGGGGAACGCCCATGACGAAGGAGCCGCGGCAGGGGATGTGGAGGACGAGGTAGTCGGCGGGGCCGGCGGGCCACCGGCGGTGCGATGATCCTCCCCCGCGTGGCGGGGGAGGGGGACCAGCGAAGCTGGTGGAGNCTTCGGCGGTCCCCCTCCCCCGCCACGCGGGGGAGGATCACTGAGAGGCTGCCGACCCCAAACCCAATCCCCCCAAGCAGTCTGGTGAGGGGGCCCCTGCCACGGACCCAATCGAGGGCCCCCTCACCCGGCGCTGCCCACCGCCAGCCTCTGCCCCAGCTCCGGGGTTTCGTCTGCCCTGTCGCGGTCGCAGCGTCCATCTCAATGTCCCGCCATGTGTTGTCCGATGGTGTTCCGGTCGGTGTCCTCGATGCGGGCTACGTAGTTGATCGTGCCGCCCGACATCACCGCCACCCGGTCGGCGAGTTCGAGGATCTCGTCGAGGTCCTCGCTCACCAGCAGCACCGCCGCCCCGCGGTTGCGCTGCTCCATGATCTGGCTGCGGATATCGGCCACCGAGGCGAAATCCAGCCCGAAGCAGGGGTTGGCGACGATCAGCACGTCGACGTCGCCACTGAGCTCGCGCGCCAGCACCGCCCGCTGCACATTGCCGCCCGACAGCGTCTCGATCGGCGCATCCGGCCCCTGGGTTTTCACCCGATACTTGGCGATCAATTCCTTGGCCTTCTCGCGCATCGGCCCGGGCGACATCCACCAGCCGAGCTTGGCCACCGGCGGCTTGTCGAAGGAGCGGAACGCCAGGTTCTCGGCGACGCTCATCCGCGGCACGGTGGCGTTCTTCAGCGGCTCCTCGGGCAGGCCGAACACCTTGTAGCGATCGAACGACCCGCGCTTGGGCCGGAAGAACTCGCCATTGATGTAGATGCCGCCATCCGACAGCGGCCGCTGCCCACTGAGCGCCTCGACCAGCGCCGATTGCCCATTGCCCGATACCCCGGCGATGCCGACGATCTCGCCGGCTTTCACCTTGAGATTGACCGACTTAATCGCCGGCAACCCGTCATTGTCCTCGGCAAACAGCCCCGCGAGCTCCAGCCGGTCCGCCCCCTCATTGTGCTTCTTCCGCGCCGCGCGCTCGCGGATCGCCGTATCGCCGATCATCATGGCGCTCATGTCCGGCACGCCGACCGTCTTGGCATCGCCCGCCCCGGTGAAGCGACCGCGCCTCAGCACAGTGAAGTGGTCGCAGAACGCCTTCACCTCGCGGAACTTGTGCGAGATCATCAGCACGGTGATCTCTTTGCGGTCGGCCATGCCGCCAAGCAGCCCCAGCATCTCGTCGGCCTCGCCCGGGGTCAGCACCGAGGTCGGCTCATCGAGGATCATGAAGCGCTGGTCGAGATAGAGCAGCTTCAGGATTTCGAGCTTCTGCTTTTCGCCCGCCGACAGCGACGAGACCGGCGTATTCATCGGCACCCGGAACGGCATCTCGGCCATGAAGGCCTCGAGATGCTTTTTCTCTTTCGCCCAATCGATAATGGCCGGCGCATCGGCACGCGAGATCACCAGGTTCTCCGCCCCGGTGAGGCAGGGCACCAGGGTGAACTGCTGGTAGACCATGCCGATGCCATTGGCCCGCGCATCCCTGGGCGAGCGGATCGCGATTTCCTGGCCGTCGAGCCTGACCTGCCCCTTGTCGGCGCTGTAAAAGCCCATGATGCATTTGACCAGCGTCGACTTGCCGGCGCCGTTCTCGCCGAGCAGCGCATGGAACGAGCCGGCTTCGACCTTGATCGACACATCGTCGAGCGCCACCAGCGGCCCGAACACCTTGGTCATGCCGATGGCTTCGAGCGAAGGCGCGCGACCGGCCATCACAGCACCTCGATCAGTGCGGCGGAGGTCGCCACCGCGCCGAACACCCCGCCCTGCATCTTGATCATGTCGATGGCGGCGAGGTGGTTGTCGTATTTGGTGGCGGCGCAGCAATCCTCAAGCAGCACGCATTCGAAGCCGCGATCATTGGCCTCGCGCATCGTGGTGTGGACGCAGACATCGGTGGTGATGCCGGTGAGCACGATGTTGCGGATGCCCTTGAGCCTGAGGATCAGCTCGAGGTCGGTGGAAGCGAACGAGCCCTTCCCCGGCTTGTCGATGATCGCTTCGCCCGGTTCGGGCGCCAGCTCGGGGATGATCTCCCAGCCCGGCTCGCCCCGCACCAGGATGCGCCCCTGCGGCCCCTGGTCGCCGATGCCGGCGCCGATCCGCTGCGAGCGCCAGCGCTTGTTGGCCGGCAGGTCGGAAAGGTCCGGCTTGTGGCCCTCGCGGGTGTGGATGATCGGATAGCCCTTCGCCCGGAACGCAGCCATCAACCGTTTCAGCGGTTCAATGGGAGCCCTGGTGAGCGAAATGTCGTAGCCCATCGAGTCGACATAGCCGCCCGGCCCGCAGAAATCGGTCTGCATGTCGATGACCACCAGCACGGTATTGTCGGGCCTGAGGTCGCCATCATAGGGCCAGGCATAGGGCGTCGAGGCGATGGTCTTGCCGCCGGGCACGGCAGGAGCATCGATGCGTTCGTCGGCAAGGCTCATTCGGCAGCCTCCTGCAATGTCTCGCCATAGCGGCGGGTCGGCTTGGCAAAGCCCGAGGGCGTGCCGTCGGTGATTTTCACGCTCGCCTCCCAGGGCAGCCGGTACTGCCCGGCGACGAGATCGTGCATGAAGCTGTAGGGGCAATCCTGCGCGCCACCGTCGACGGCGGTGAAGCCGCGGTGGCCGAGCTGGTAGATGTTGTTCTCGACGCCCCAGTTGGCCCGCGCCTCGCGCACCAGATCAGGGCGCACCTCGGCGGTGATGATCTCGTCGGCCCGCCCCGTCGTGCCCTCGGCGATAATGCTGCCGTCGAAATCGACGATCATCGCCTCGCCCATCGAGTCGAACGTGCCGTCCGAGCCGCACATGCAGACATTCGCCGTCACCATCAGGTTGTGAAAACTGTTGGCCTGGTTGGTGAAGCGCCAGGCCTGCCGGATCGGTGAGGTGTAGCCGGCGGTGCGCAGCATGATCTCGGCGCCCTTGTAGGCCGCCTCGCGGGCCATCTCGGGGAACATGCCGTCGTGGCAGATGATCAGGCTGAGCTTTGCGCCCTTCGGACCCTCGATGACGGGAATGCCCAGATTGCCCGGCTCCCAGGGTTCCACCGGCACCCACGGGTGGAGCTTGCGATAGTAGAGCTTCAGCTCGCCCTGATCATCGATGACGATGCCGGAATTGTACGGGTTGCCGCCGGGGTTGAGCTCCATGATCGAGAAGCACCCCCAGATCCGGTGCTCCTTGCAGGCCGCCTTGAACGCTGCGACCTCCGGCCCATCCAGCGAACACATGATCGCCGGGTTGGTATCCATCGACAGCCCGTGCAGCGCGTATTCGGGGAACACCACGAGATCCATGGTCCCGAGGTTCCGTCGCGCCTTGCCGACCATCTCGACGATCCGCGCCGTCTGCCGCTTGAGGTCGGCGGGGGTTGCCACCACCGGCAGTTGCAGCTGCACCAGCCCGATCACCACGCCATTGTCGGATTTGTTGAGACCGCCAAGTCCGCTCATGACAAAGCTCCACTCATCGGAACGCTCCTACTTGGTGATCGACAGTTCGCCCGGCACATCCCGCGCCGCGGCTTTCGAGCCGGCGGAAATAATCATGATGATCAGCGTCAGGATGTAGGGAGCGGCGTTGAAGAAGTAGTAGCCCTGGGAAATGCCGATCGATTGCAGCGAGGGCCCGAGGGCTCCGGCGGCGCCGAACAGCAGGGCGGCGAAGATGCACTTGATCGGGTCCCAGCGCGCAAAGATCACCAGCGCCACCGCCATCAGCCCCTGGCCGGAGCTGAGCCCCTGGTTCCAGCTGCCCGGGTAGTAGAGCGACAGGAACGCCCCGCCGATGCCGGCAAGAAAGCCGCCCGCCGCGGTGGCAAGGAAGCGCACCAGGTCGACCGATACGCCCATCGCCTTGGCCGAAGCGGCGCTGTCGCCGGTCATCCGGACGATCAGGCCCCAGCGGGTATTCCTGAACGCCCAGAACATGAAGACGGCCAGCGCGATGCCGACAAAGAACAGCGGGTTGACCTGCAGCGCCTGCGCCAGAGCCGGGTTGCCGGTCCAGTCGCCCAGCGGAATGGCGTCGAGCCGCGGCGCCGTGGGCTGGATGAACGGCTTGCCGAAAAAGAAGGCGAGGCCTGTGCCGAAACTCATCATGGCGATGCCGACGGCAATGTCGTTGACCCGCGGCAGCTTGCAGATATAGCCGTGCAGCGCGCCCAGGAAGAGCCCCGAACCGCCGGCGGCGAGCACGCCGAGCCAGGCATTGCCGGTAAGGTAGCTCACCGCATAGGCGACCATGGCGCCGAGCACCAGATTGCCCTCGAGCCCCAGGTTGATGCGCCCCGATTTCTCGGTGAGCGTTTCGCCCAAAGCCACGAACATGAAGGGCGTCGACACCCGGATGGCGCCGCCAAGCATGGCGATGAGCACGGTGACCAGCGCATTGTCCATCAGGTCCGCTCCCCCATTGCCTTGGGCTGGAAGATCTTCAGCCGCCCGTAGAAGGTCTCCGACACCAGGAGCACCACGAACATCATCCCCTGCAGCACCAGGATCGTCGCATCAGGCATCCCCATCCGCCGCTGGATCACCCCACCGGCCGCCGCCAGCGCCCCGAACAGGATCGCCACCGGGATCACCGCCAGCGGGTTCTGCCGCGCGAGGAAGGCAACGAGAATGCCGGTAAAGCCATAGCCGGCGACCAGCGAGGCATTGGCCTGGCCGTGGATCGCCGCGACTTCGAAGAAGCCGGCGAGCCCGGCGGCGGCGCCCGCAATGGCGCAGCAGACCACCATCAGCCAGCCCACCGGCAGGCCCTGCGCCCGCGCCGCCCTGAGGTTGCCGCCGGTCATCCGCGCCGCAAAGCCGAACGTGGTGCGGCTCATCAGCACCCAGAGCAGCAGCGCCAGCACCACGCCCGCCGCAAAGCCCCAGTGCACATCGGTGCCGGGGATCGAGCCGATCCGGTAGGCATCACCGATCGGCATGGTCGAAGGCTTGTTGGCCGAGGCCGGGTCGCGCAGCGCCCCCTCGACGAAGAAGTTCATGATGGCGATGGCGATGTAGCTCATCAGCAGCGAGGCGATGGTCTCGTTGACGCCGCGCGCATATTTGAGCCAGCCGGTGAACCCCACCCACAGCCCGCCGGTCACCACCGCCGTCAGCGCCATGACGAAGAGCGTCAGCGGCGGCGGCACGGCGCTCGAGACCAGCGGGATGGCGATGGCGGCGGCGCTGAAGCCGCCCAGCACCAGCGCCCCTTCCCCGCCGATCATGGTGAGCCCGATGCGCGCCGGAATGGCGAAGGCGAGGCCCGTGAGGATCAGCGGCGCGGCGCGCTGCAATGAATTCTGGATCGAGAACGACGAGCCGAAGCCGCCGGTCCAGATCAACTGGTAGAACTGGATCGGGTCCTTGCCGATGGCGAGGAGGAACAGCGCGAACAGCACCGCTGACACCACCAGCGCCCCGATCGGGATGCTCACCGCCTCGGCCAGCCTCAACAGTCCGAGGCTCGGCCCGGCCTTGGCCGGGATCGCAGCGGTATCGGCGGTTTCAGCGGTCATGGTCTGCCTCGCATCCGGTGGTCGTGGACCCCCACCCCTGTCCCCTCCCCGCGAGGGGGAGGGAGACCAAAACACCAGCCTCAGTGTGGGCGTCTCCCTCCCCCTCGCGGGGAGGGGACAGGGGTGGGGGGCGGCGCGCGCCCGGCCCCCGCGTTCGCCAGCAAGCCGTCAGATCACGTAATCGACCCCTGCACGCCCTCGAGCAGCCAGTTCATGCCGTCGAGATACGGATCGTAATTGTCGTAGTCCTTGTCGACGACGACGTTGCCGGCATTGTCCTTGAGCGTGCCCTTGTAGATCGGGGCGCCGGCGACCAGCGCCGCGATGGCGGCGTCGGCCGCAGCGATCGCCTCGGGCGTCGCGCCTGCGCCATAGGGCGTGTTGCGCAGCATGTCGTTATTGTAGCCGCCGACCAGGAAATTGGGCGGGGTTTTGCCGGCGGCGATGTCGTCGGCGTAGGATTTGTAGATCGTCTCCCACTTGTATTCGGCGCCGGTGATGAAGCCCTTGGGCGCCAGCGGCGCCTGGCTGGCATTGTGGCCGGCGGTCTTCACCCCGCGCCCCTCGGCGGTCTCGATCACCACCTTGGGCGAGTCCACATGGCAGGTGATGACTTCGCAGCCGGCATCGACCAGCGCATTGGTGGCCTCGGCCTCGCGCACCGGCAGGCTCCACTCGCCGGTGAAGATCACCTGCACCGTGGCATTGGGGTTCACCGAACGCGCCCCGAGCAGCGCCGAGTTGATGTTGGACAGCACCGACGGAATGGGTTTGGCCGCGACGAACCCGATCTTGCCGCCCGAGGAGAGCCCGGCCGCCACGCCGTTCACGTAATGCGCCTGGTTCAGGTACGGGAAATACGAGCCGGCATTGGCCGGGTCCTTGTCCTTGTTCCACAACGGTGCCGCGTGCCGGAAGGTGACGTCAGGATACTTCTTGGCCAGTTCGACCACGAACGGGTTGTAATAGCCGAACGAGGTGGCGAGGATCAGGTTGGCGCCATCGAGGTTGATCATCGACTCCATGGACTTGGCCACGGCGTCGGTCTCGGGCACATTCTCTTCTTCCACCACGGTGATGCCGGGCAGTGCCTTCAGCGATTCCACCGATACGGCATGCGCCTGGTTCCAGCCGAAATCGTCCTTCGGCCCGACATAGACAATGCCCAGCACGACATTGGTCTGCGCCCGGGCGATCCCGAATGGCAGCGCCGATGCGGCAAGCCCGGCTGCACCGACCTTGAGCAACCTGCGGCGTGAGATAGCGGTTAGTGTCATGACGTCTTCCCCTGGATTGCACCTTTGGGCGCCGCCTTCTAAGCCCGGCGCCGGTATCCACCGAGGTCAATGCAATCCATGTGCCAAGCCGGAGCGGCGCCCAGTCAGCGCCATTCCATCAACGATTCCAGTGCATTGAGTGGAATGGCCGGAGAATGCCGCTTGCCCGGCCCGAGCAATGAATGCTTAATGCATCCGCACGACCGATCGAGTTGCCCATTCTTTGATCACATGCACGTGCATTGCATACAATGCATTGACCATCGCTAACCAAGGACGTCTCGCCCATGGCTGACTGGATACCGATTGCCCTGAGCCGCGATGTGCCCGTCGGCATTACCCGGGCGGTGATCGTCGACACCCGCGAGGTGATGATCTGGCGTGGCGAGGATGGCGTGGCGCAGGTCTGGGAGGATCGGTGCCCGCATCGCGGCATGCGGCTGAGCCTCGGCTTCGTGCGCGGCAACGCGCTGAACTGCCTCTATCACGGCTGGCAATATGGCGCCGGCGCCAACTGCCTGCGCATCCCGGCCCACCCGGATCTGACCGTACCACCGACCATCCGCGCCAATGCCTATGCGGCCACCGAGACCGGCGGCATGGTGTGGATGAGCAGCGACAGTGCGGACCCACCGCCGCTGCTGCCGGCGCTGACCCCGGTGCTCAGCCTCGCCGTCGAAGCGGCGCCGGACCGCGTGCTTGCTGAACTGGGCGGCTCGACCGCCAAGCCGCTTGTCGCCCTGCCCTTCGCCGGCGGCACCCTGCAGCTCGGCTGGCACCGCGCCCATGCCGCAAAGACCATGCTGCACGCAACTGGCACCGGCGCCGATATCGCCGCCGCCACGGCGCATCTGCGTGCCCTGCGCCAAAACCTCGAACAGGGAGCCGCGGCATGAGCCTCACCGACGACCAGGCCGCGCTCGACCAGTGGTACACGCTCGGCGCGCTCCAGGATTTCCCCGCAGGCGCCGAGGTCCCCTCTCGCCTCCTCGGTGAAGATCTTATCGTCCGCCGGCTTGCCGATGGCGTCGAAGTCCGCGCCGCCGGCCGCGCCCTCCCCGTCCGCACCGACTACGGGCACCTGTGGACCAGTTTCGGCACGCCGGAGCGCGAGCTGTTCGAGCTGCCCGAAAGCCGCGAACCGGATCGGCGCTGGATCCATTGCGGCCCGGTTCGCGTCCGCGCCTCCGGCCTGCGGCTGGTCGAGAATTTCCTCGATCTCGCCCACTTCCCCTATGTCCACACCGATATCCTCGGCTCCGAGGCGCATCCGGAGGTGGCCAAGTACGAGGTCGAGCAGCGCCGCGATGTCGACGAACTCTGGGCCACCAAATGCGAGTTCTACCAGCCCAAGGCCGCCGCCGCCTCCGACGAGGGCCAGATCAGCAAGTACATGTACCGGGTGGTGAGCCCCTTCAACGTCATGCTCTACAAGACCCCGCCCACCGCGCCCGACCGCTGGGACGTCATCGCGCTGTTCGTGCAGCCCGCCGATGAGGCGGTGTCGGTGGCGCATGCCTTCATGCTGGTGATCGACGACACCAGCACCGATGCCGAACTCAGCGCCTTCCAGCAGATGATCTTCGTCCAGGACAAGATCGTGCTCGAGAACCAGCGCCCCTCGCTGCTGCCGCTGCAGCCGGGCCGCGAGACCCCGACCCGCGCCGATCTGAGCTCGGTGCTCTACCGCCGCTGGCTCAAGGAAAAGCAGCTCCGCTTCGGCACGGAACCCAGAACGGACCTGCCGCATGCCTAAGCTCTACGACTATGTGCTCTCGGGCAGCTGCTACAAGGTGCGCCTGCTGCTCAGCATGCTCGGCATCGCCTATGAAACCCAGGCCGTCGACTTCTTCCCCGGTCGCGAGCACAAGCGTCCGGAATTCCTTGCCCTCAACCCACTCGGCCAGCTGCCGGTGTTCGAAGACGCTGGCCTCGTCCTCCGCGACGCCCAGGCCATTCTCTGCCACCTCGCCAATACCTACGACGCGTCAGGCCAGTGGCTGCCGCGCGACGTGCGCTTCGGTTCCGTGATGATGTGGCTGAGCTTTGCCGGCGGCGAGCTGATGGCCATCTCCGGCGCCCGGATGATCGCCATGCTGAACTACCCCGGCGATCTCGCCGCGTTGCAGGCAAGGGCCCGCACCGCCCTCCGCCTCCTCGACGACCACCTCGCCGACCGCGCCCAGGCCGGCGGCCTCTGGCTCGTCGGCGCCACCCCGACCATCGCCGACATCGCCACCTTCCCCTACGTGGCACTGAGCCACGACGCCGGCATCGGCCACGAGGATTATCCGGCAATCAACCTCTGGCAACGCCAGGTACGGAAACTGCCGGGATTTGTAGGGATGCCCGGGGTGCCGGATTATTTTTGAGCCCTACCGCTGAGCCCTCAGTCGGCATCCCTCTCCCGCTTGCGGGGGAGGGGGGACCAGCCGAAAGGCTGGTGGGAGNGGCGGGAGGGGGTGCCCCACGCACTGATCGTGGGCGGATGGGGCAGGCGCTAGCGTTTGCGGCACCCCCCTCCCACCAGCCTTTCGGCTGGTTCCCCCTCCCCCGCAAGCGGGAGAGGGCGCCCGACTGCGGGCTGCGGAGGATCAGCGCACCTCAAACCCATTCCCCACCGGCCCCGCCTCGTCCACCGCTTCGATCGTCTCGACCAGCGCTTCGAGCGGTCCCAGCGTGCAGGCCATTTCCAGCGCCCCGACCAGCGCCTCAGGCCCGGCCGCGACCAGCGTCACTGCCGATCCGTCAGCGCTCACCCAGCCGCGGATATCGAGCCAGCGCGCCCGTTCGGCGACGAATTCCAGATAGCTCGCCACCTCCAGCCGGCCGCTGATCGCATAGCGCCGGCGCACCGGCGCGCCGCCTTCGACATCGGTGGAATAGTGATTGTGCATCGCTCGAACCCTAAGCCGTTTCCACCCTTGTGGTCGAGCCGCACTCGATCCTCGCCACAGCGTCCCCTCTCCCCTCTGGGGAGAGGGTCAGGGTGAGGGGTAGCCAAGCACATCGGCCATGAAAAATGCCGGTATCGGCCGGCCGGAACAGGTCCAGAGCGCTCGGCGCCCCTCACCCAGTTCCGCTACGGACCTGTCGGTCCTAGCTGCACTACCCTCTCCCCCCGCGGACGCTCTCGCGTCCGCTAGGAGGGGCGAGGGGGCGTGGTGGCGCCGCCAGTGCAAACGCCCCTAGCCCACCCGCGCCGTCGAGCCGCGTTCGACCAGTGTCACCGGCAGCACCAGGTCCTCGACCGGCCGCTGCCGATCGTCGAGCCGCGAGATCAACAGGTCCGCGGCGCGGCTGCCGAGCTCGGCCAGCGGCTGGCGGATAGTGGTCAAATCGATCAGCGGCCAGCTCGCCCATTGCATGTCGTCGAAGCCGAACACCGACACGTCGCCGGGCGCGCTCATGCCGCTATCCTTCAAGACGCTCAGCGCCGCGATGGCGACGAGGTCGTTGACGCAGGCGATCATCGTCACCTCGCGCCGGCGGATGGCGGCCACCGCCTCGGGCGGCAGTTGCGGCACCAGCTGGACGTTCACTTCCCAAACCAGCTCCACCCGCCCCGCTGCGGCATCGACGAACCCCTGGCGGCGCTCGAAGCTGCTGGTGAGATCCTGGAAGCCCGACAGCATGCCGATGCGGCGATGCCCAAGCGCGATGGCGTGCTCGGCCATCAGCCGGCCGCCCGCGTAGTGGTCGGCATGCACGCTGTCGAGCCCGGGGAATTTCGCGTCGAGCGAGACGATCGGGAAGATCGGCGGGTCGGCAAGCTTGAATTTTGGGTGCAGCAGCGCCACCGCGCCATCGACGCCATGCTTGGCGAGGGTACGCACCACCTTTTCCTCGCGCATCGGCGCATTGCCGGAATCGATCACCAGCGTCGCATAGCCATGCGCCTCGGCGCGCAACTGCACCGCCTGGGCGATTTCCGGGAACACCGGGCTGGTGAGGGTGGGCAGGATACAGCCGATAATGTTGTTGCGGCCGGTCTTCAGCGCCCGCGCCGCATTGTTGCGCGAATAGCCGAGCTCCTTCGCCACGCGCCGCACCAGCGCATCAACTTCCGGCGTTACCTTGTTGAGATCGTTGAGAACATAGGACACCGTCGCCGAGGAGACCCCGGCGACTTTCGCCACATCCTTGATGGTCGGGCTCCTGCCCCTGCTCATCTGATCCCCATGCCCCGCCGTCGCCATCTGTGGACGAAGTTCGTAGCGTTGCCAAGTGGTTAGCGGACTACGACGAAATCTGTCTTGACTCCCCCTATAGCACCTCGCTTATCTATTTACACGATTAAACGACCTGATCGTTCAGTTTCATCGGATCGCTCTGGAGGAGTTTTTCATGACTAAATCGATAACCCGCGTGGCGCTGCGCCGCGCTGCCCTCGGGCTGGTCAGCGCCACTGCGCTGCTCGCCGCCACCGCCGCCGGCACGCTCGCCGCCGACAAGGTGCTGCTGCTGGTCAACGGTGCGCTCGGCGACAAGTCGTTCTTCGACTCGGCCAACAAGGGCATCGAGGAGATCAAGGCGAAGTACGGCGACGAGGTCGAGACCAAGGTGCTCGAGATCGGCGACGATCCGACCGGCTGGGAGCCGGCGCTGCTCGAAGTCTCCGAGCAGGATTGGGACCTGATCATCGGCGGAACCTTCTCGCTCAGCGAAACCCTGGGCGCTGTGGCCGAGCAGTACCCGGACAAGAAGTACATCCTGTTCGACGCGAGCCTGCCCTTCGAAGGCGGCGCCTACCCCAATGTCTACGCCGTGCAGTACAAGCAGAACGAAGGCTCCTATCTCGGCGGCATCCTCGCCGCGGGCCTCTTGAAGTCGGGCCTCCCGGCTGACGCCGGCACGGCGCTCGGTTTCCTCGGCGGCATGGATATCCCCGTCATCAACGACTTCCTCGTCGGCTATATCGCCGGCGCCCAGTCGGTCACCCCAGACGTCAAGGTCTCCGTCGCCTATGCCGGCTCGTTCACCGATGCGGCCAAGGGCAAGGAACTGGGGCTCGCCCAGTATCGCTCCGGCGTGGCGCTCGGCTTCATCGCCGCCTCGCAGGCCGGCCTCGGCCAGGCCGCTGCCGCCAAGGAGACCGGCAAGTTCGTGCTCGGCGTCGATTCCGACCAGGAAGCGATCTTTGCCGAGAGCGATCCGGCGATTGCCAGCCAGGTGGTGAGCTCGGTGCTGAAGAACGTCGATGTCAGCCTCGTCCGCGCCTACGACCTCTACAAGCAAGGCAAGCTCCCCTTCGGTTCGGCCGAAACGGTCGGGCTCGCTGAAGGCGCCGTCGGCATCGTCGAAACCGGCAATTACGAAAAGCTCGCTTCGGCCGAGACCAAAGCCGCCATCGCCGACGCAAAGGCCAAGATCGCTTCCGGCGAAGTGGTCGTGCCGACCGCCTTCGGCATGGACACCGCGGCGATCAACGCCATCCGCGACGCCGTCCGTCCGTAAGCGCCGATGAGCAACTCGCCGCAAATGGTCGAGGGCCCCATCGTCTCGTTCCGGGGAGTGTCGAAGACCTACCCGAACGGCACCGTGGCCCTCACCGATGCCGCCTTCGATATTCGGAGGGGTGCAATCCATGCCATCTGCGGCGAGAATGGCGCCGGCAAATCCACCCTGATGAAGATCCTGTTCGGGCTCGAAAGCCCGAGCGCCGGACAGGTCCTGATCGATGGCGCCGCGGTCGACACAGCGACGCCTGATTTCGCCGGCAAGCACGGCATCGGCATGGTGCACCAGCATTTCTCGCTGGTCCCCATCCTCACAGTCACCGAGAACATCATCCTCGGCCACGAGCCGCGCCGCTCGATCTTCATCGATCGCAGCAAGGCGCGCCGCCAGGTGGTTGAATTGACTCAGCGCTTCGATCTTGCGGTCGACCCCGATGCGCGCACCGACACCCTGTCGGTCGCGGCGCAGCAGAAGGTCGAGATTTTGAAGGCGCTATCGCGCGATACCCGCCTGCTCATCCTCGACGAGCCGACCGCAGTGCTGTCGCCGCCCGAAATCGAGGAGTTGTTCAACCGCCTGCGCGACCTCTGCGCCGCCGGCATGACCATCCTCTTCATCTCCCACAAGCTGCACGAAGTGCGGGCGCTGGCCGAAACCGTCACCGTGCTGCGCGCCGGCAAGGTGGTGGGCACCACGCCGCTCGCCGAAGTCGACGACACGACAATCACCCGCATGGTGATGGGCCGCGATGTCGACGTGCCGCGCCGCCAGCGCCAGCGCACCGACGCGCCGGTGGTGCTCGAACTCGACCGCGTCTCCACCCGCTCGCGCGACCCGGCCGACCGCATCGAGGACATCTCGCTATCGATCCGTGCCGACGAGATCGTCGGCATTGCCGGGGTCGATGGCAGCGGCCAGCGCGGCCTCGTCGGCGTGCTGAGCGGGCTGATGCATCCGGGCACCGGCAGCATCCGCCTTGCCGGCGCCGACATGTCTCGCGCCAACGCGCCCGACTGGCGCAAGGCCGGCCTCGCCTACCTGCCGGCCGATCGCTATGCCCGCGGCGGCACTGCCGCCTTGAGCCTCGCCGACAACGCCATTGCCGGCACCGATGGCGACAAGGCGCTGCAATGGGGCCCGTTCCTCCGTCGGGGCGCCATCCGCAAGCGGGTGCAACAGATGATCGCCGATTACGCGGTGCGGGCCGGTGGCACCGGCGAGCGGCTGGATTCGCTCTCGGGCGGCAACGCCCAGAAGCTGATCGCGGCGCGTGAACTGGCCGGTTCGCCGAAACTGCTGATCGCCGACCAGCCGACCCGCGGCGTCGATGTCGCCGCCGCTGCCCTGCTGCATGGCCGCATCGACCTCGCCGCCCGCAACGGCGCCGCCGTGCTGCTGATCACCGCCGATCTCGATGAACTGCTGCGCCTCGCCGACCGGGTGCTGGTGCTGTTCAACGGCCGGATCGTCGCCGATCTCGCAAACCACGCCGGCCTGACGCCCACAGCGCTCGGCCCCTATATGCTCGGCCTGGAGACGGCCGCATGACCCGCTCCATTCTCGCCGGCCTCACCGAATTTGCCCTCACCGCGCTGGTCATCGCCTTGGTGATCCTTGCCGTACTGGTGCCGCTGGCGCTGTCGCAGCCCGACCCGCTCGAGGTACTGCGGCTGTTCGTCCTCGGCCCCTTCGGCACCATCCGCCATATGGGCAACATCCTCGAAGCAGCGACGCCGACCATGATGACCGGGCTTGCCGCCACCATCATTTTCCGCGCCGGCATGTTCAACCTCGGCGTCGAGGGCAGCTTCTTTCTCGGCGGCCTCGCCGCTGCGGCGACCGCCGTGCTGCTGCCGCTCACCGGCTTTGTCGCGACGCCTGCGGCGATCCTGATCGGCGCCCTGGTCGGCTCGCTCGCCTGTATCGTCCCGGGTTACCTGCGCGTGCGCTTCGGCGCTTCCGAAATGGTCAACTCGCTGGTGCTGAACTTCGCCTTCCTGTTCGCCGGCGTCTATGTACTCAACTACGTGCTGCGCGACCCCAATGCCGGGGCGCTGATGTCCTACAAACTCCCCGGTGATTTTACCCTCGATCGGCTGCTGCAGGGCACCCGCCTCCATACCGGGGTGATCATCGCCTTCGTCGCCTGCCTCCTCGGCGGCATCTGGCTCTATGGCACCCGCTCCGGCCTCAATGTCCGCATCGTCGGCTCGAGCCCCGGCTTTGCCAGCCATCTCGGCCTCGCCTCGTCGAAACTCCTGATGCAGGCGCAGATCGCCGGCGGGCTGATCGCCGGCATGGCCGGCGCCATCGAGGTGCTCGGGCTCTATAGCCGCTTCTCCTGGACCGGGCTGCCCGGCCACGGCTGGACCGGCATCACCGTTGCCATCCTCGCCCGCGAGAACCCGTTCCTCGTCATCCCCGCGGCTCTGTTCCTCGCTTATCTCCAGGTCGGCGGCGACATGCTGGCGCGCAATCTCGACGTGCCCAGCGAGATCGTCGGGCTGGTCACCGCCGCCATCATGCTGGCGGTCACCGCCGCCGCCATCTTCCGCCACCCGGCCTTCCTGCGGCTGATCCGCGACATCAAGGGTCAGGAGCAAGGCGCATGATCGAGTTCTTTGGCGCCATCGCCGACCCCGCCGTTTTCGCCACCGTGCTGCGGGTGATGACCCCGCTGCTGCTGGCGGCCTTGGGCGTGCTGATCTCCGATCGCGCCGGGGTGCTGAACATCGGCATGGAAGGCATCATGCTGTCGGGTGCGCTGATTGGCGTCTTGGTCAGCGCCGCCACCGCCAACCCGTTCCTCGGGCTGTTCGCCGCGCTTATCGGCGGCGGCCTGCTCGGAGCGCTGATGGCGTTCTTCATCAACGGACTGGGCACCCAGTTCATCATTACGGGCATCGCGTTGAACATGGCGGCGCTTGCCGCAACGACGCTCGGCCTGTTCCTCGCCACCGGCGACAAGGGGATGTCGGGCGCCCTGAAAAGCGGCGTGCTGCCCAATCTCGACATCCCCTTGCTCGGCGGCGTGCCGATCCTCGGCCCGCTGCTTTCCGGGCACCATATGCTGACCTATCTCGCCATCCTCGCCGTGCCGGCGGTCGCCATCATGCTGGCCCGCACGCCGTTCGGCCTCCATATCCGCGCCGTCGGGTCCGACCCCAAGGCGGCGGCCGCCGCCGGTATCTCGCGCAACCGCGTGCAGCTCTATACGCTGACCCTCTCGGGCGTGTTCGGTGGCGCTGCCGGCGCTTATCTCTCAATGGGTTATGTCAGCTGGTTCGCGCAGAACATGACGGCTGGGCGCGGCTTCATCGCGCTCGCCGCCGAGGTGATGGGCATGGGCACCGCCTGGGGCACCTTTGCTGCCGCCGCCGTGCTCGGCATTGCCGAAACCGTCGCCATCACCATGCAGACCAAGGGCCTGCCCAGCGAGCTGATGCAGATGATCCCCTACATCGTACCCGCCGTGATGCTCACCGTTTACGCGGCGCGCCGACAGGCCAAAGCCCGCAAGATTTCCTGACCACCCCTAGAACGAAGGTAGCCCATGAAAGCCTGGGAACTGACCCGCGACCTGCTGCGCGACACCCTGCCGATCGTCCGCACTGCCGAAGAGCAGACCTGGGACGCCAGCGCCATCATGAATGGCGGCGACATGCTGATGGCGATGTACTGGCAGAGCAACGTGCCCGGCTCCGCCGCGCCCGAATGCCTGATGGCCGGCGCGCTGCAGTCGCTGGAGAGCAAGGGCTTCGTGCTTGCCCCCTATGGCGAACTGCTGCAGCAGGGTCTCGATGCCCTGGCGAAGAAGGACTACGAAACGCTCTACACCATCGACTATCGCCTCCGCTCCATCATGCGCGCCGCCGTGGCCGATCCAAATCACAAGAGCCAGCAGACCCTGCGCTACCCCGATTGGGCGGCCTTCGACGCCGACGTCAGCTGGCCCGCCGATACCGCCGTCGATGTGGCGAGCGCCGATTTCGTCGACCGCACCCGCGCTGCCTGGCTCGGCCAGCTGGTCGGCGCCGCCGCCGGCACGGCGCTCGAGGGCTATACCGCCGAGAACATCGCCAAGGTGTTCGGCCCGATCCGCGATTACGTGCGCGAGCCCAACACCTATAATGACGACATCACCTTCGAGATCGCCTTCCTCGAGGCCTTCGCCGACAAGGGCCACGCCGTCACCGGCGCCGATATCGCCGAGCGCTGGACGGCGCTGATCCCGATGGGCTGGTCGGCCGAAGCCGTGGCGCTCGCCAGCATCCGCCGTGGCCTCTTGCCACCCCTCACCGGCTCGCTCGATAACCCCTTCGACGAGTGGATCGGCGGCCAGATGCGCGGCACCATCTGCGGCATGGTCGCCCCCGGCCAGACGCGCGAAGCCGCCCGCCTCGCCTATATCGACGCCGAGATCTCCGCCGCCGGCAACGGCATCCTCGGCGAAGTGTTCAACGCCGTGCTCGCCGCCCGCGCCTACACCGAGACCGACAGCAAAGCGCTGCTGGTTTCGACGATCGCGCTGTTCTCGACCCGCACCGAATACGGCGCCGTCCTCGCCTTCGCCCTCGACGCCTGCCGCAACTCGGCCGATTGGCAGACCGCCTGGGCCAAATGCGACGCCGAGTACATCGAGTACAACTGGATCCACGTCTACCCCAATGCCGCCGCGCAAGTGGTGGCGCTGTGGTTCGGCAATGGCGATTTCGACCTGACGCTGGAGATCATCTGCGGCATCGGCCACGACGTCGATTGCAACGCCGCCCAGATGCTCTGCGTCCTCGGCATCCAGCAGGGCAGCTCGATCATCGCCGACCGCTGGTCCGCTCCCCTCTTGGTCGACGACATCGTCACCTACATGCGCCGCCCGGCAAAGATCGCGTTTGATGATCTGGTCGGGCAGACGGTCGAGGCGGTGCGGAAGGCGCGGGGCTAAGGCCCGTGCGCTTGGCGCCCCTCACCCCACGGATGAGGCCTTCAGCCTCATCCGCCGCCCTCTCCCCAGAGGGGCGAGGGGACGCACTTTGCACCAGCAGCGCCACGACGCCCCCTCGCCCCTCTGGGGAGAGGGTGGGGGTGAGGGGCGCCAAGCACACCGGCCTCGGCAGCCCTACCCGATCGCATTACTCAGCGTGCCCAGCTGATCCATCGTCAGCACCACCTTGTCGCCCTTGGCCAAGGTCTTGCCGACTTCCGCGGCCGAGCCACCACCCACCGTGCCACTGCCGAAAATCTCACCCGCCACCAGCATTTCGTTCGTCGAGGCGTGGGCGATCATCTGGTCGAAGCGCCAGTGCATGGTCGAGGTGCTGGTGTCGCACCAGGGCTGGCCGTTGACCGTGGCTTGCATGCGGAGCGCGTAGATGTCGGGGATCTCGTCCGCCGTCACCAGCCAGGGCCCGAACACGTGGCCCTTTTCGAAATCCTTGCCCTTGGCGGGCCCGAGGCCCACCGACATTTCGCGCTGCTGAATCTCGCGGGCGCTGAAGTCGTTGTAGATCATGTAGCCGTAGATATGGCTGAGCGCATCGGCGCGCTGGATATTGCTGCCGCCGCGCCCGATCACGGCCGCGAACTCGAACTCGAAATCCATGTTGGTGGCGTAGGCCGGCATCGGCACGATATCGCCATCGGCACCGACCGCCGAGGGGTTGCCCTTGTAATAGACCGGCAGCTCGTACCATTGCGGCGGGATCTCGCGCCCGAGCTTTGGGTAGATGTTTTTGAGGTGCGTCTCGAACGCCATGAAGTCGCGGATCAGCGGCGGCCGCGGCACCGGCGCCAGCAGCTGCACCGCGTCGGGCGCGAACACCAGGGTCGCGCCATCCGGTCCGGTTTCGTCTTTCGCCGTCACCCAGTCGAGGGCCGACTGCGCCGCATCGAGCGCCGTCAGCCCGTTCTGGATGAAGGCCACCATGTCCGAGGGGATGGTGGCGGCGGCAAGTCGCGCCGCCCCTTCCTGCGATGCCCCGTTATCCCCCAGCACCGCCCGATAGGCCGACTGCAGGTCGGCATAGCGGCCATCCGGCAGCACGGCGCCGATCCGGGTTACGGGACCGGTGACGGTGAAGAGCTTGAAGGAAACGAGGCGCATCTCAAACCTCAGGAGATGGCGAGTTCGTAGAGCTCGCGCTCGCGCTTTTCGAGCATCGGGATCACGGTGCCCTCGATGATCGACTTGAAGTGCGGCGTCTCACGGTGTGCGGCCAGCGCTGCGGCATCGACATAGTGCTCATAGAGCACGATCAGGTTCTCGTTCTCGGTCGATTTCGACACCTGGTAGAACTTGCAGCCCGGCTCGCCGGCTTCCACCAGCGGCTTCATTTTGACGAGTTCGGCCAGCACCTTCGGCACGTTGCCCGGCTTCGTATGGTACTTGGCGATCAGGACGATCATTGCGGTTCCTTCCCTATGTGTCCGCTGGTCAAATCGTTCAATATGTTGAACGATATTCTCGGTATTGAACAATCTATGGCGTCGAAGACGATGTCAATGTAGACGGCAGTCGTAGTTGGCTGATGGTGCAACGAGGCACAGTTCTAACCACCAACTCGGTGTCATCCCTGCGAATGCAGGGACCCAACTCGCCCCCCGCGCCAGCCGATGGGGTCCCAGCTTTCGCTGGGATGACACCCGGTGGGCATGCGTCGCTGAAGCCGCTCAAGTATTCCCGCCGAGCCGGTGGCTGAGCTTGTCGGCCAGCGCCCGCACCGCGTGGCTGACCTGGGCCCGCGAGGTGTCGTTGACCTCGCCGCGCAGCAGCCCGATGGCGATGCCGGCCACCGCGTGATCGTCGCTGGCGTTGAACACCGGGGCGCCGAAGCACACCATGGCGTCGCGTAGCTGCCCGTCGTCGATCGAATAGCCGCGCTCACGGGTCTCCTCGAGCTCGCGCATCAGCGTCTTGAGGTTGGGTACGCTCTGCTTGGTCCACGGTTCTGGCCACTCGTCGCCGAACAGCGCCTCGACCTCCTCGGGCCGCATCGTCGACATCATCGCCTTGCCGGTGGCGGTGAACGGCGCCGGCAGGCGTACGCCGGGCCGGAAGCTGACCCCGAGCGGGTCGGTGCCGCGCCGGCAGGCGACATACATCACTTCGCGCCCCGTGAGGATCGAGAGGTTGATCGCCTGCTCCGAGATCAGGTCGGTCGCCTCGGCGATGCGCATGAACTCCTGTGTCAGGTCGCTCTGGCCCTCGAAGGCGTTGGCCCAGCTGAGCACGTGCGGGCCGACCGCGAACTGCGACGGCCCCACCCGCATCATCAGGCCGAGATCGACCAGGGTATGGCAAAGCCCATGCACCGTGCTCTTGGGCAGGTCCAGCATCCGCGCCAGCTCCGACACGCCCTTGGGCTTGCCGCCGGTACTGAGCGCATCGAGAATTTTCTTGGTCCGGACCAGCGCGGGGACGGCCTTACCCCGCTGCTCGGTGTCTTCGATCATTGGCTATCCATTCTCCTTGCCCCGAGTTTAGGCATTAGCGACCTGCGGGACCAGCGTGCAAGCAGTTCACTCGCACCGGTCTCTCCATGATCCTCCCCCGCGTGGCGGGGGAGGGGGACCGCCGAAGGCGGTGGAGGGGGCGGCAAGACTCGCCCGCTTGGGCT
>NZ_LMCR01000009.1:15220-32897 GCF_001424865.1 Devosia sp. Root105 | reverse complement strand
CTCCACCAGCTTCGCTGGTCCCCCTCCCCCGCCACGCGGGGGAGGATTGCCGCACCGCCCGTGCACAGTCACCGAAACCCCGGCGCGACCTCCTCCATGAAATACGCCATCCCATCCGTCTCCGGGGCATCCATGAACCACAGCATCAGGTGATCGACCCCCTGCCCGCGCAATTCGACGATCCGCGCCTTCGCCTCTTTGGCGGTGCCGATGATCCACGGTCCGGTCATCGCCTCGGGCAGCCGGTCGACCCGGCCGGCGACGAAATCGATCACCTCCGGCTGCGGCTCGCCCGACTTGGTCTCGACCATCCGTTCGACCAGCTCCGCCACCTTGCGGCGCAGCGTTGCGAGATCCGGCGCAACGAGGATCTGCGTCTCGAAGCTAATCTCCACTTGGGCGCGCGACCGTCCGGCTCTCGCCAGCGAGGCATCGAGCAAGCCCAGCCGCCGGGCCAGCTCGCTCAACGTCACGGGCGTCGAATTCCAGCCATCGGCGATGCGACCGCTGAGCTCGATCACCGGATCGAACGCCTCGCCCAGCCAGACCGGAATGTGCGCCTGCGCCGGCTTCGGCGCCAGTTGCGCTTGGGTCAACTGATAGAACTTGCCGTTGAAATCGATCGGCCTGTCCGAGGCGTAGAGCGCCTTGATCAGGTTGATCGCTTCTTCCAGCCGCTCGACCCGCGCATCATGGTTGTCGTCCCAATCGAGGCCATAGGCCACCTGCTCGGGACGGCCCATGCCAGCCTCGAAGAAGTGGATGAAGCGGCCGCCGGAGAGGAGGTCGAGCGTCGACATCATCTTGGCGGCAATCTGCGGCGCGCGGAACAGGTTGGCCTGGTGGATCAGCCCGAGCTGCGCCCGGCTGGTGGCGCCGGCGATCATCGCCAGCGTGGTCCAGCCCTCGAGCACCGCCTGCTCGCGCCCCAACATCAGGTGGTCGCACACCCACAGCGAGTCAAAGCCCAGCCGCTCCGCTTCGCGGGCATTGCCGAGCACGTCGACATCCTCGATCCGCGCCACATTGGGCACGCGGAACAACCCCGGGCTCGGCATGGCGAAGGCCGGCACGCAATAGCCCATTTTGAGCGTCCCCGCCTGGCGGCGGGCGGCGAGATCGCCTGTTATCATGACTTCACTCCGGCGCGCGGCACCAGGTCATGCCGGGTGCGGTGCCCGGCGAACTTGCGGGCAATCTCGTCGGCGGCCAGCGTCAGGAAGCGCGGCCCGCAGGGTGCTGTGACGCCGGCAATATGCGGGGTGAGGAAGACATTGTGCATGGTCCTGAGCGGCGAATCCGCCTCGAGCGGCTCGGGATCGAACACGTCCAGCGAGGCGACCACGTCGCCGCGCACCAGCCGGCGGATCAGCGCGGCCTGGTCGACCACCGCGCCGCGCGACACATTGACGAACACCGAGCGCGGCCGGAGGAGGTTCAATTCCTTCTCGCCGACCATCCCTTTGGTCTCCGGCGTCAGCGGCACCAGAGAGATCACCACGTCGCACGCCATCACCTGCTCCAGCGAGGTCAGCGTGATGTCGTAAATGTCGGCGAGGACGCGCGGCGCATAGGGATCGAACGCGTAGATATCGGCCTGGAACGGCTGCAGCAGCTCAATCAGCCGGCGGCCGATATAGCCGGCGCCGATCAGCCCGACGCTGCGGCCGGTGAGCTCACCGTTGAAGCCGGGATCGGCGACGCGCTCGGCCCATTTCTGGAACAGCACTTCGCCATCGATCATCCGGCGGAACAGCGCCCCGGCATTGCGGAGCCCGATCATCGCCATGGCCAGCGCCCATTCGGCCACCGGATAGGACGAGCCATTGGTGGTATCGACCACGGTGACGCCGCGCTCGGCGGCGGCGTTGACATCGATGCGCTGGCTGAAGCGATCGCCTTCGACTTCGGCAATGAACTTGAGGTTCGGCAGCCGGTCGAGAATGGCACCGGTGAGCCGCGGCGAGCCGTGACAGACCAGGAGCGCATCGAGGCTGCTGGCAAAGGCCACCAGCTTGTCGATCGCCGCGGAATTCTCCGGCGGCGCCTCATCCCAGCTCGAGGGTTCATCGCAGAGGTGATGCTCGAAACTGCCAAGGCTGGAGAGCGCCTCGATCGCTTCCTCATCAGCCATCCGCGCAAAGGTATCGGCATTTGAGGCGAAGCCAACGCGTAAAGGTCTCGGCAGGTTGTAGATCGTCATAGTATTCAGCCAATCCACACGGTCTTGGCGTTGGTGAATTCGGTGATGCCGACCTGCCCCAGTTCGCGGCCATAGCCGGAGGACTTGATGCCGCCGAACGAGATATGCGCGTCCGAGCGCACCATGTCGTTGATGAACACCGCGCCGGCCTCAACCGCCTGTTCCATGCGGCGCGCCCGGTCCTCGTCGCGCGTCCACACCGCCGCGGCCAGCCCGAACTCGGTGCCATTGGCGATGCGCAACGCTTCGGCCTCGTCGGCGAAGGCAAAGATCGGCGCCACCGGCCCGAACAGCTCTTCGCGCGCCGCGACATTGTCATCGGCAACATTGGTCAGGACGCTCGGCGCGAAGAAGAAGCCCGGCCCATCGACGGTGCCGCCAGCCAGCGCCACGCGCGCCCCACCGGCGACGCTGCGATCGAGCTGGTCCTGCAGCCCGGCCCTGAGGTCGGCGCGCGCCAGCGGCCCCAGCCCATGCTTTTCATCCAGCGGGTCGCCATAACTCAGCTTGCGCGTGCCCTCGACGAAGGCCTCGGTGAAATCGGCGGCGATCGATTGCTCGACCAGGAAGCGCTTGGCGCAGACGCAGCTCTGCCCCGAATTATTGTGCCGCGCCGCCACCGCCAGCTTCACCGCGGCGTTGAAATCGGCATCAGCAAAGACGATGAACGGATCGGAGCCACCGAGCTCCAGCACCGCTTTCTTTCCCGCAGCGCCGGCAAGCCCGGCAATAGTCCGCCCTGCCCTGACGCTGCCGGTAACGGTGACGCTGCGGATGCGGTGGTCGGCGATGAGCTTTCCCACCGTCGGGTGATCGACGCGCAGGTTGACCAGCACCCCATCCGGCATGCCGGCCTCAGTGAACACCTTTTCCAGCGCCTCGGCCGAAGCCGGTACGTTCTCGGCGTGCTTGACGATCGTGGTGTTGCCGGCGAGGAAGGCCGGCGCGAAGAAACGGATCACCTGCCAGAACGGAAAATTCCACGGCATGATGGCGAGGATCGGCCCCAGCCCCTCATAGCGCACCCGGCTGCCGCGCGCCGGGCTCTTCACCGCCAGCGGCTCCAGCCAGCCCGGTCCGAGCTCCGCCGTGGTGCGGCAGGTGGCGGCGCATTTCCTGATCTCGCCGCGCGCTTCGTTGATGGGCTTGCCCATCTCCAGGGTCATCAGCCGCGCGAAGGCTTCGAGATTGGCGTCGAGACGGTCGGCCAAGGCGAGCAGCAGCTGGGCACGTTTTTCGACCCCTGCGTCGCGAACCCTGCCCCAGGCGGCGAAACTGCGCTCGAGCGCCGCTTCGACTTCCGAGCCGTCATGCAGGCGATAGCTGCCGAACTGCTCGCCGGTGGCCGGGTTGAGCGAACGGAACATGGTCTCGGGGCGCGCGGGCGCGTTCATCAGAAAGTCCTCGTTGGCGCGGCGTTGTCGAGCAGCCGCTTGAGCGTGCCGCCGAGGATCGGCTCGAGATCCCCCGGTTGCAGAAAACGGCAATGGACGCGCACGATTTCGAGCGCCTGCCTGTAGGTCATGGCGCGGCTGAGCGCCGGGAAGTCCGACCCCCAGCACAGCCGGTTGGCGCCAAAGGCGGCATAGAGCCCCTCGGCGATCCACATGGCGCTCGGGTGCGGATAGTCCCAGCCATTCTCGAGCCCCACCGCATAGTGAAAGCCCGACAGCTTGATGTGGACATTGGGGTGCTGCGCCAGCGTCGCGATCGTCTCGAGCGACGAACGCGGGTCGGTTGAACTGACCCCGCCCATGTGGTGCAGCAGCACCACCAGATCGGGGTTCTCAGCGCAGATCGCGCCCAGGTCTGCCGCCCAGGCTGGCCCCATGGCGATCGAGGCGATCAGCTTCCGCTCGGCGGCGAGCTTGAAGAACGCCCGGCCCTCGTCGGAACGGAACCAGCCGTCATTATCGCCCACATAGTGGGTAAACCCCTTGATCGGCAGCGTCTCCGCCGCCACCCGCAACCGCTCCACCGCACCCGGCGTGTGATACTCGGGCGACCACACACAATCGACATCGGCGAACTGGTGCAGGCGCTTGGGGTAGCGGCGCACCGCCGCCGCTCCATAGGCGTTGTTGTCGGGGTTCTTTTCGATCCGCGCCGAGACGATCACCGCCTCGGCGACGCCGTTCTGATCCATCTCGTGGATCAGGTGCTCGACCGAGCCCTTGGTGGCCTCGTCGGGCACCTCTGGCTCATACGGCCAGCGCGCCCAGGCGTGAGTGTGGCTGTCGACGATCACGGGCGCCTACCGGAATGCCACCGAGCCATCGGTCTTCAGCGAGGTCGGCGGCACCTTGTTGATGACAGGGATGGTCTTCAGCCCCTCGTGGTCGAGTTCGACGCCGAGGCCGGGGGTCTCGTTGGGCAGCCAATGGCCGTTAATGACAGGGACGATCGCCTTCACTGCCTTGGTCCAGGGCGCGCGGTCCTGCAGCATGTGCTCCGTCACTTCCCAGTTCGGCACGGCAAAGCCGAGCTGCACCTGCGCCGCGGTCGCCACCGGGCCCGAGGGCACGGCGTGCGGGATGATGCCCTGATGATGCGCCTCGGCCAGCGCGCAGATCTTGCGGGTTTGGGTGATGCCGCCGGCAATGCCGACATCGGGGCGGATGTGATGCACCCCGCCATGCTCGACATACTCGCGGAATTCCCAGATCGAGGTGTTGCGCTCGCCCGCCGCCATCGGCACGCGCGACTTCTGCGACACCTCGCCGAAGCTCAACACGCTATCGGGCGGAATCGGATCTTCGACGAACAGCGGCCGGAACTGCTCGAACTCGCGGATCGCCGCGATGGATTCGCCCAGCGCCATGTTGCGATGCAGCTCAATGCCGATCTCGACATCCCAGCCCACCACTTCGCGGATCAGCGCCAGGCGCTCGACCATGTCCTTCACCTTGGCGCCGAACGCCATCAGGTGGTGCTCGGGCTGGTAGACCATCACCTTGAGCGCGGTATAGCCGTCCTCGGCGGCGGCCTTGCAGCTCGCCGCCACTTCCTCGGCCGTGCCATAGGGGATCACCAGCATGACGCGCACCTTGTCGCGCACCCGGCCGCCCAACAGGTCCCAGACCGGCGCCTGGTAGTGCTTGCCCTTGATATCCCACAGCGCCTGGTCGATCGCCGAGATGGCGCCGCCAATGGCCATGCCGCGCATCGAATAAGCCCGGTAGAGGCTCAGGTTATGGTACTCGATGCGCAACGGATCTTCGCCGACCAGCCGCTCGCCAAAGCCCTTGGCCACCGATGCCGTCGCCTCGGGAAAGCCGAAGAAGGTGGATTCGCCCACGCCTTTGAGCCCGCTATCCGTCGTCACTTCGACGAACATCCAGTTATGCGCGACGTAGGTATCGATACGCTCGATCTTCACTTTGCTTCCTCAGGCAGGGGATAGGGCAATAGGGCACGGTTCACGTGCACGGGACTCTCGGTGGTCCTCCACCGCGCAGCGGGGGAGGGGGACCGCCGAAGGCGGTGGAGGGGGCGGCAGGATGCGCCGGTGTTTGGGGTCGCCCCCTCCACCAGCTTCGCTGGTCCCCCCGCGGTGAGGGCCTTGGCCCTCATCCGGACCCCGCTGCGCGGTGGAGGACCACGGAGAGTTCGGTGACTCTTCATGTGCGATCGCCCTCAGGCGCGGGGTAGACGAATAGCGGTGTGCGGCGGGTCGCCGGCGGACTGATCAGCTCGAGCACGAGGCCGTTGAGCTTTTCGGAGGTGAAATAGACGAAGGCGCCGCTGCCATCGCCGCCAAAGCCCCGGGCGGACTGCAGGCGGGTGAAACCGGCAGCTTCGAGCTCGGCAACCGCCTCGGCATGGTTCTCCATCACGTGGATGCCGATATGGTTGAGGCCTTCGCCGGAGCTCGCCAGCTGATCGGCAAAGAACGATGGGCCGGTGGTGGGTTCGACCAGCTCGAACTGCACGCCATCCTTCCAGGCGAGGGCGTGCTTCAGCCCGAACTGGGCCGGAGCCCCCTTGTAGGTCATATCCTCTAGGATCTCCGGCGTATATTCCCAGGCCGTCCAAGGGCCGATGCGCAGCAGATCCCACCATTGCCTCGTCGCGGCCTCGAGGTCGCGCACCACGAAGGCGATCTGCTTGGGGCCGAGCTTCTGGACGATCAGCGGGATGGCGGCGAAAGCTGCATCGGTCATGGTGTCCCCCTTCAGGCCGCGTTCGACTTGGGCAACAGCCCGAGATCGGCGTCAATCTCATCCTGGTAGGTCGAAACGGCGCTGGTCAGCACCTCGTCCATGCTCACCGCCCGGCCGGCAATGCCGCTCTCATAGGCAGCGAGCACCGAGGCGACGGCGGTGAGGCCCCCATGTCCATCCACTTCCGGCGGCCGACCCTCCATGATGGCGGCGGCAAAATCGTGGATCTCGATGGCGAGGAGGCCCGAGTCCGTTTCGGCCCAGTCGAGTTCGTAGGACACCCCGCCATAGAGCGTTTGAGTCAGCTCATCGAGGGCGAAGCCGACCTTGTCGGCCAGCGCCTGTCCGGTGAGATCGCCCTCGGCGGTGTGGAGGATCGGCGCTTTGCCGGTGCGATCGTTGAAGATTTCGAGCGAGCCGCGCTGCCCGTGCACGGTGCGCTGGTTGTAGCCCTTGCCCGGCCCCGAGGCGACATAGGCCATCTGCACCATCAGGCCCGACTGCATGGTGAAAGTCGCGGCGAACGAGTCCTCGCCCGTCGCGGTGATCTCAGCCGGGATTTCGAGGAAGCGCTTCAGGTAGGCCTCGGTCTGCATCTCCGGCTTTTCCTGCCGGCGGCGGATCGGCTCGGCGATGAAACCCTTGCCGAACGCCGCCCGGAACGGCCCGAAATAGTACTGCACGATGTCGGTGAGGTGCGCCCCCATGTCGAGCCCGATGGCGCCCTTGTCCTTGAAGTGCCGCCACGGCGTGATGATGATCCGGTCATTGCCGCCGATCATCGTCTGCACCATCAGATGAACAGGCCCCAGCACGCCGGAATCGATCACTGCCTTGGCCAGCCGGTTGGTCGGGTCGCGCCGATAGTTCTCGGCCGTCGCCAGCACCGCGCCACCGGCCTTCGCCGCATCGATCAGCGCCTGGCAGGAGCGCACCGTCAGCGCCAGCGGTTTTTCGCAGAGCACGTGCTTGCCGGCCCGCAGCGCGGGCAGCACCACCGAGAGGTGGCTGAACGCCTCGGTCACCACGTCGAATGCCGCGATCTCCGGATCAGCCACCGCGTCGTCGATCGCGAGGTGGATCTTCGGCCGGTAGCCGAGCAGCTTCTCGGCTTCGCCGGCCACCCGCTCGGCATTATCCTGCCGCACGTCGCACACCGCGACGAGCCGGACATTGCTGAGGCCCGAACGCTGCAACCGGGCAAAGCCCTGCACATGCCGGCTCCCCATGCCGCCGCACCCGACGAGGCAGACTGGTACTGTAGTCACGATAAGCTCCAGCTAGTTCCTGCTCATTCCTTCAACGAGCCGCCGAGGCCGTTGATGAAATAGCGTTGGCAGAGAATAAAGAAGATGATGATCGGCAGTGTCGACAGCAGCACCGCCATCATGGCGATGTTGGGCGGCGTCTGCGAGAAGGATTGGCCGAGCCCGGCCAGGGCAAGCGGCAGCACCCGCATGTCCCGCTCCGTCGTCGAGATCAGCGGCCAGGCATACATGTTCCACGCGGTCAGCACCGTCACCGCGGTATAGGCGGCAATCGGCGGGCCGGAAAGCGGCAGCACGATCCTGACGAAAATCTGCCCCCAGTTGGCGCCGTCGATCTTGGCTGCATCGAGGATTTCGTTGGGCATCGAGATGTAGAACTGCCGGAAGATGAACACCCCGAAGCTGGTCTGCGCGATGATGGGGATGCAGAGCCCCATGAAGGTGTCGATCCAGTTGAGGTTGCGCACCAGGATGAAGGTCGGGATCGTCGCCACCTGCCCCGGCACGAACAGCGTCATGATGAACAGGCCCAGCAGCGCGCCCCGGCCGAAGAACTGCATCTTGGCCAGCGCAAAGCCGGTCATCACCACCAGGGTCAGCTGGGTGATGGTGATGACAGCGGTGAAAATCACCGAGTTTACGATGGCGGTGCTGTCGAGGAAGGTGAGCGCCGCGAAGACGTTCTCGAAATGCCACTCGGTCGGCCACCAGGTTGGCGGATAGGCGACCACCTCGCGGCTCGATTTGAACGAATTGATCACCATCCAGTAGAACGGCGCGGCCATCAGCAGGCCGAAAAAGACCACTGTGGAAACATGGAAGCGGCGGCGCCAGTGGTGTCCTGCACTCATAGCGGGTCTCCGTTGGTCGGGCGCCGGCGCGGCGGGTTGAAGATCAGCGCGAGGATGGTGACGATGACGAACAGCACGGTCGAGAGCGCCGAGGCATAGCCGAGCCGCAGCTGGGCGAAGGCCAGGTCGTAGATGTAGACCGCGAGGATATCGGTCGAGTTGAGCGGCCCGCCCTTGGTCATGACGAAGGCGATGTCAAAACTGTCGAAGATGATGCCGCGCAGCGTCAGCACCAGGATCAAGAGCGTCACCGGCATGACGTTAGGCCAGATGATGTGGCGAAGCTTCTGCCACGGGCCGGCCCCGTCGATCTCGGCGGCTTCCAGCAATTGCGGGTTAATCTGTTGCAGGGCCGCCAGGTAGAGGATGATGCCGAGCGGCAGCCGCAGCCAGACGATCACCAGCGACAAAGCGGGCATTGCCCAGGTGGTATCCTGCAGCCAGTTGGGCCCGGAAACCCCGAAGAAGCTCAGCAATTGCGCGATCGGGCCGACGCGCGGATCGTACATGAAACGCCAGAGCACCGCCGAAGCGACCAGCGAAATGACGATCGGCAGCAGGTACATCGTGCGGAACACGCTGTAGCCGGGGAAATTGGTGTTGATCAGCGCCGCGAGGATGAACGACAGGAACACCGTCGGCACCACGCCGAGGACCAACAGATAGGCCGTCTTCCACACCGAGTTCACGGCGCGGGCGTCGTTCAGCAGCGCAACATAATTGTCGAGCCCGACGAAGCGCGGCTCGTAGATCAGGTTCCAGTCGAACAGGCTGAGCGCCAGGCCCCAGACGATGGGGATGACCATGAAGGCGGTGAACAGGACCACGTTGGGCCCGACGAACAGGGCGGCCCAGAACGGGGAGTCGGTGCGGCTCGATCTGCGGCGCGGCGCGGGCCGCGCCATCGCAGACATGCCGGCCTCGTCGGCGGTGTCGGTCTTGCTCAAAGGGGTCGATCCCGTTGTGGAAAGGAGAACCGGCTGCGGGAGGACACAGCCGGTTCCTGATTGCCGCCGCTGAAGGAGTGCGGCGGCATGCCTTGTCTGATCAGCCGCCGGCCGCCATGACGCGGGCCATCGCCTCGTTGATCACCGCTTCGGCGGCCTTCAGTGCGTCGGCCACCGGCACGTTGTTGAGGACGACCGACTCTTCGGCTTTCGCCAGTTCGGTATCGACCACCACCTGCACGTCGGCCGGGATCGAAGTCGGGTTCATCGCGCCATACTGGATGGACTCGGCGAACACGCGGTTGTCGTAGGGCGGGCCCGGCAGTTCGGTCCAGATCGGGCTGTTGTAGAGCGCCTCGACCGGCGGCACGGTGCCGTAGCCCGCGGCAAGGATCTTCATGCCGCCGTCTTCGGAATAGAACCAGTTGAGGTAGTCGTAGGCGAGCTCCTGGTTGTTCGCCATGCCCTGCGGAGTGATCGCCTGGGCGATCGAGCCCATGCCGGTCTTGCGCACGCCGTTGATCTTTGGCTCGAGCGCCACATCCCAATCGTCCGTGGTGACCGAGCGGATCAGCGGGGTCAGCGCCCGCACCGACTGCAGCATCGACACGGTGCCGGCGCCGAAGGCCTGGTAGCCGCCGCCGAGCTGGGTCTGCTGCGGCGAGGAGGCGATGATGCCGGCCTTCACCTGGTCCCAGTACATGGTGAAGACCTTGATCGCCGCTTCGGTCTGCAGCTTGTACATGTTGTTTTCGTCGAGCAGCGTATCGCCGAAAGCTTCGATGCCCGGCACGTAAGTCGCGTGCCACGGCACCGAGGCGGCGAGGCCGTAGCGGGTGGTGACGTTGCCGTTCTTCTGGGTGAGCTGGGTCGCGACCTCGATCTGCTTTTCAAACGTCCAGTCGTCGTTCGGGTACGGGATGCCGGCGTCATCGAAGTGCTTCTTGTTGTAGTAGAGCACCACGGTATCGGCGCCGATCGGCAGGCCGAAAATGCCGTCCTTGTTCGGGCCCGAAGTGACCAGGTACTGGTCGAGGAAGGGCTTGGCCAGCGAGGTCATGGTGATCGGGCCGCCCGAGGTCAGGAACGGCCGCATGTCGGCGGTGACCTGCGCATTGGCGAACTGGGTCGCGAAGATATCGGCAAGATAGGTGATATCGGGCAGCTTGTTGGCGAGGCGGCGCGACAGCAGCGCCTGGCGCAAGCCCGGGCCATCGCCCGGCAGGATCGAGTAGTCGATCTTGACGCCCGGACGGGCCGCCTCATAGGCGGCAAACACCGGCTTGATGCCGGTTTCGGCCCAATCGAGGATGCCGATCGACAGCGTGCCGCTGGTCGGCTGCGCCATGGCGAAATGGCTGCCGGCGGCAAGCGCGAACGGCGAGGCGGCGAGACCGGCAAGAACAGCACGCCGGCTGGGCGTGAACTGCGTTAGGGTGGTCTTGGACACGTTGCTTTCCTCCCAAGGAACACGAGCGGGTCATCGCCTCCCGGGCATCGGGAGGCGTGATGATCGGTCGGGGACAGGCGAGACTTCGTGGTCGGCGTCTTGTGCACCGTCGTTCACTATGCTGAACGCCTATCCATAGGCTGAACGATGACACGGGTAGCGATCCCCGGTCAAGCGGGACGCTGGGACTCGCCGTTGCGCAAAAAGTCGTAGGGATTTGGGACCGACGGTCGGTCGGTTTTCGCGGTGCTGTTCCCGTAAGGCCTTGCGCCTAGCGCCCTCACCCCGCGGTGTGGCACGGTCGGCGCAAAGTGCGTCCCCTCGCCCCTCTGGGGAGAGGGTCAGGGTGAGGGGCGCCAAGCACACCGAGTATGCAGTAAGCTTTCATCCGGCCTACCCACCCGGAGCCCTCGCATGAGCACCACCCCGCCGGTCATCCAGCGCTTCATCGACGCCACCAATGGCGGCGACACCGCTGCCTTCCTCGAAGCCTTCACCCCGGACGCTTTCCTCAGTGACTGGGGCCGCGACTTCACTGGCCGCGCCGGCATCGCCGAGTGGAACAAGACAGACAATATCGGCGTGCAGTCGAAATTCCGCCTGCTCGAGGTCGAGCCCAATGGGGCTGACGCGTACCGGGTGCGGTTGGCCGTCAGCGGCAATGGCTACAACGGCGAAGGCACCATGGCATTCACGCTGACCGGCGGACGGATTTCGCGGTTGGTGATCAGTTAGGGCTGGTGCGCTTGGCGCCCCTACCGCACAATCTCATACAACCGCTTCAGCACATGCCGTGACCTCAGATCCTCCGGGTCGCCGCGCATCTGGTTCATGGTGTAGCTGAACCCCACTTGTTCGGTCGGCCAGCCCCCGTGGATCGAGCCGCCCGCGCCGGAGTGTCCGAACGCGTCCGGCGCCGGGCCGAACCGGCCCTGTGGCGTCTGCAGCGCCCAGCCGACGCCGAACGCCATGGCTTCGGCGATATAGGGGTCCATGAAGCGGCTCTGCTCGGCCCGCCCCAGGGCCACCGTTTCCGGCCTCAGAATCTCGACCCCATCGATGCTGCCGCCCTGCGCCATCGCCCCATAATAGCGCGCCATCGAGCGCGCCGTGGCGATGCCGCCGGCGCCGCCGATCTCGGCCGCGTGGTAGGCGCGGGTGTTCCAGGGGAGTTCCTCGGGGAACAGCGGCGGGTTACCCCAGATCGAAGCGAACACCGGGTCGGCCCGCTGCTCCGGTCCGAACGCCTCGTCGAACGGCAGCATGCCCGGCCCCAGTTCGATCCGCCCGACCCGCGGCTCCAGCGACTCGGGGAGCCCGATAAAGGCATCGAGCCCCAGCGGCCCCGCGATCTCCTCGGCGAAGAACCGGCCAAGCGTCCGCCCGTCGACGCGCCGCACCAAAGCGCCCACCAGCCAGCCGATGGTCACCGGGTGGTAGCAGTGGAAGGCGTTGGGGTCGGCGGCCAGCGGCTGCGCCGCCAGCAGCGCTTCCATGCGGGCGTAGTCAGTGTAGTCGGCGGCGCGCAGCGACGTCGCGATCCCCGGCAGGCCGGCCGAGTGCGAAGTGACATGCCGCACCAGCACCCGGGCTTTGCCGTTCTGCGCGAATTCCGGCCAGTACCGCGCCACCGGTGCGTTGAGGTCGAGCTGCCCGCGCTCCACCAGCTTCAAGACGCACCCGGCGAACAGCCCCTTGGTGCCCGAATAGATCACCTGCAGCGTATCGGCCTGCCACGGCCGCCCCGGCGCCGCCATGCCGCCCCAGAGGTCGACCACGAGCGTCCCCCTATGCACCGCGGCGAACGCCGCCCCGACATCGCCGCGCACCGTGAAATTGCGCGCAAACTCCTCCGCCACCGCCTCAAAGCCGGGCGCCACATGCCCCTCTACCGGCGCCGATTGCGATTGATAGTTCATTGGCTCCCCCGCCTAACCCGTTCCTCCGGTGGCTCCCCACCCCCACCCTTGATCCCTCCCCACAAGGGGGAGGGAGACCCTCACACCGAGATCTCAGCTCTCCCTCCCCCTTGTGGGAGGGCAGCAGAGCTTGTGAGCAAAGCGAACTAGCGTCGCTGGGTGGGGGTGGCCCCACGCTCGGCCCTAGTCGTCATCAATCCCCATGCCCCACGGCATCGAACTCCTCGCCACCGGCCATCAGGTTGAGCACCTCTTCGCGGGTCTTCTCGCCGCGTTTGAACTGGCTGGCGACCCGCCCCTGGATCAGCACGGTAAAGCGGTCACCGACGCTGAGCGCGTGCGTCGCATTGTGCGTGATGAACACCAGCGCGATGCCCTGCTCCCGCGCCTGCTTGATCAGGTCGATGACGATCTTGCTTTCCTTCACCCCGAGCGCTGCAGTGGGCTCGTCGAGGATCAGGAGCTTGGCCCCGAAATACAGCGCCCGGGCGATGGCCAGCGCCTGCCGCTCGCCGCCCGACATGGTGCCGACCAGCTGCTCGGCATCACCGATCCGGCGGATCCCCATCTGCCGGATCTGCTCGAGCGCGATGCGGTTCGCCGTCTGATGGTCGAGCCGCCGGAACGGCCCCCAGCCTTTGGTCGGCTCGTTCCCGAGAAAGAAGTTGCGCGCCACCGAGATCAAGGGGATCGAGCCCACATCCTGGTGCACCGTGCCGATGCCATGGGCCTGCGCGTCGCGCGGCGAGCGGAAGGCGACCGGCTTGCCGTCGAAAGTCAGCGTGCCGATGGTCGGCGGCGTCACTCCCGACATGATCTTGATCAGCGTCGACTTGCCGGCGCCATTGTCGCCGAGCAGGCAATGCACCTCGCCCGGATGGGCTTCGAGGCTGACATCGTTGAGGGCGATGTTGTTGCCGAAGGTGCGGGTGACGCCTTCGAGCGTCATGAGCGCGGTCATCAGAGTTTCTTCTTTCCCCGGTTCAGCGCCAGCTCGCGGATCAGGTTGTTGGTGAGCACGGCGATGACCAGCAGCCCGCCGATGAAGGTGGCGAGCCAGTCGGTGGGCCAGCCGGTGTAGAACAGCCCGAGGCTGACGATGCCGTAGATGAAGGTGCCGAGCACGATACCGATCACCGAGCCGAAACCGCCCTGCAGCAGCACCCCGCCAATCACCGCGGCGATAGCGGTCTGGAACACATAGCCCTGCCCCGAGGCGGCGTTGCCCTGATTGTACATCACCGCCGACATGATGCCGACGAAGGCCGCCGATACTGCCGTCCAGATGAAGAGAATGAGTTTGACCCGCGCCACCGGCACACCGGCGCGGCGTGCCGCATCGGGGTTGCCGCCGGTGGCAAAGATCCAGTTGCCGAAGCGGGTCTGCTTCAGCACCCAGGCGGCGAGGATGGCGGCGAGCAAGTACCAAAGCACGGAGACGTTGAAGAACATCCATTTCGAGCCCAGCACCGCTTCGGCCCAGCCGGCATCTTTCAGCGAGACGTTGGACGAGCCCGAGATCAGCCGGCTCAGCCCCAGCGCGGTACCGGCGAGAATGAAGTTCGAGGCCAGCGTCACGATGAAGCTCGGGAGCTTCGTGGCATTGACCAAGAGCGCATTGAAGCAGCCGACCCCGACCCCGAGGCTCAGCGCCATGACGATGGTGAGTTCGATCGGCAGCCCATAGAACCCGGTGCCCAGCGCCACGATGATCGAAGCGGCGCCGACCACCGAGCCGGTCGAAAGGTCGAACTCGCCCGAGATCATCAGCAGCCCCACCGGCAGTGCGATGATCCCCAGCTCCGCCGCGGTGTTGAGCCATCCAGCAGTGCCCGGGATCGAAAAGAACCCCGAGGCGCCGCCGACGATGACGAAGAAGACGTAGATCACCAGAGCCGCGATCAGTGGCCCGATCCACACGATCCTGAGCAGGCGCTCCAGGAGCCCGAAGCGGGTCGGAGGGGCAGGCGGATCGGCGATGGTGGTTTCCATGGCAGTGGTCATTTCATCAGGTCCGTCGGAGTTCGAAGGCTAGCGCGGAAGGCAACGCTCAGGCGAGAGCCTGGGGGGGGGGGGGGGGGGGGGGGGGGGGTCCATCGGTGATCACAGAACCCCCCCCCCCCCCGCCCCTCCCCTCAAGGGGGAGGGGAGCTAAGGGCGGGGTTGCGTCCAACTCCCCCGCCCTGCCCTGCCACTCAGTTCGCGCCGCGCGAGCCCGGAATGCTCTTGTTCACCGCCAGCACGGCGGCGGCGTTTTCCTGCGTCACCATGTAGGGGCCGACGCTGATCACGCCCGACGGGGCCATCTTGTACTTGTTGTACATCAAGGGGATCATCACGCCGTAATAGCCCTGCAGGAACGGCTGCTGGTCGGAGGCAAAGCTCATCTCGCCGGCGGCTACCGCCTCGAGCACGGCATTGCCGAGGTCCATGGTGCCGAGATCGACAGCGCGGCCGGTGGCCCGCACCTGCTTGACCGATTCCAGCGCATCGACACCCACCGCCACGCCCAGCGTCACGATGCCGTCGATCGTCTGGTCCTGCATCAGCATGGCGCTGACCGCGGCCTGCACCTTCTGGCTGTTGCCGATATCCTCCGACGCGAGGATCACCATCTTGGCCTTGCCGCCCGCCTCGGTGACAGCATCGATATAGCCCTGGCAGCGCTGCTCCAGCACCGGGTTGGCGGCGATCTGGTTGATGCAGAGGCCGTTCTTCACGCCCTTCCCGACCGCCACTTTGCCGCCCTGGTAGCCCATCTGGTAGCTGTCTTCACCGATAAAGCCGATGGCGCCCAGCTCCTGGTACTTGAACCCGCCCGAGTTGATGATGATCACCGGGATGCCCTCGGCCGCCGCCTGCTTGATCAAGGGCTCGGTCGGCTCGGGAAAGAAGTTGCCTACCGCGATAGCGGCCGGCTTCCGGGCGATCGCCGCTTCGAACATCTTGGTATACACCGGCACGATGTCGTTGAAATCAGCCGGCGCCGTCCACTGCGTCTTGACGCCGTAATCCTTGGTGGCCTGGTCGAAACCCTGCTGCACCGCGCCCCAGAACGGATCCGAGCTCGGCCCGCCCAGCATGATGATCACGTCTTCCTGCGCCTGCGCGGCGAACGGCGCTGCGGCAGCCATGATGGCGGCGAGCGCCAGCGCGCTCAGTTTCCTCAAATTCATTATGTCCTCCCCAATGGCAACGGCCCGCATCCTCCCGACGCGCGCCTGCCGCGAGGCGCTCACTGCGCCTTCCCCTCCACGACTATTAAATAATATGTATGATGTAAAGCACTCAACGCAGGTTTCGCATCGAGAGGATGGCGCGCACCTCCACCGCCAGGGCTTTGCCGAGAACTTCGTGCGCCGCCTCATCCATGTGGATGCCGTCGATCCCGGCCCGCACCACCTTGTTGGCGTCGAAATGGAAGCACCCGGTGCGGTGCGCCACCTGCTCGAGATAATGCGCGTGGTCGCGGCAGCGCTGGTGGCCGACGCCCCACATCGCCGGCTCGGCATCTTCGGTGATGGCAGGCGGCGTCACCACCAGCACCTCGGGCGGATGCTCCACCATGGCGAAGTGCCCCTTGATCATCTGGATCAGCGTCAGCGTGCCGCGCGCCGAGTTATAGGCGGTGATCGACAGCTGGTCCTTGAAGTCGTTGGTGCCCAGCATGACGATCAAGACGTCCATCGGCGCATGCGATTCGAGGATCGGGATCAGCGTGCGCGAGCCGTTCTTGTGCACGCCCTCGATCGGATCGTCGAACACCGTGGTGCGGCCGCTGAGCCCCTCCTCGACGATCCAGCTGTCCGGCCCGAGTTCGCGCCCCAGCACATTGGCCCAGCGCCGCGCCGGCACGATCCGGTCCGGCGTCTGGGCGATATTGGCGAAGGGCGGGCAGCCCCAGGTATTGGAGTCGCCGAAGCAGACGATGGTAGGCATGTGAAGCGGTTCCCTCGAGTCGCGACGCACCGGCATTGCCTTGGCGACGCAGCCTGAGGTATAAATCCTACCTAATGAGAATGACAACCGGGTGGATTCGCCTTCCTGTGGCGAGCCGACCCGGCATAATGCTGTTGGAAAGACCGCACGCGTGACCGTCTATCGCCGCCCGGACCCGATCCCCCTGCGCCACTCGGCCGTCGCCTCGCCTGGCGGGCTGAATACCGTCAAGCACGAACCGGACGATCTCAATCGCCTGGTAGCGCGCGAGATTTTCCAGGCCATTGCGTCGGGCCACTTCCCCGTCGGCAGCATCCTCCCCAATGAGCATCAGCTGAGCGCCGATCTCGGCGTCAGCCGCACGGCGCTCCGCGAAGCGATCAAGGGGCTCGCCTCCAAAGGCCTCGTCGAAACCCGCCGCAAGCGCGGCACCCTGGTGCTCGAGCGCAGCCGCTGGGACATGCTGAACCCCGAGGTGATCGCCTGGTCGCGCAAGCTCGGCTCGGCCCGCGTCAGCGAGGAACTCTGGGTGGCGATCGCAAACACCCAGCCCGCCGTGGCCGCGGAAGCCGCCAGCCGCCGCCATGCCGGCCGGGTCGCCGAAGTGGTGCGCAGCCTCGCCGCCGCCGGCACGCCGGAGGCCAAGCGCACCGGGCTTGCCGCGCTGCTGCTCGAAGTCGCCAATGCCAGCGGCAACCGCTTCCTCACCTCGTTTACCGCCGCCTGCGTCGGCAGCCTTTTGACCGACGATGCTGCCTTCCTCGATCGCCTCGTCACGACGATCGACCTCGCAGCCCTCGCCCGCCTCGCCCCCCTGCTCACTGCCGGCAATGGCGAGGCCGCCGCAGAACTGCTGCGCCGAGCGCTGGTCCGCGAGACGATCTCGGCTTAGCGCCACCGGCCTCTCCGAGATCCTCCCCCGCGTGGCGGGGGAGGG
>NZ_LMCR01000009.1:0-15212 GCF_001424865.1 Devosia sp. Root105 | reverse complement strand
TGCGCACCCACACGCTGCTGATCCTCGTCGTTCTCGCTTCGATCTGCCCGGTGCTGTTCGTCGTCGTCGCCTCGTTCAAGCCGATCACCAGCTTCGCTGGTCCCCCTCCCCCGCCACGCGGGGGAGGATCTCGGAGAGGCCCGCGCCAGGCAGTACGCTTCAGTCCCAGCGTGAAATCCTCTAGTCTCCGCGAAACGCCTTTGGAGGAGAGTGCATGCTGGCCAAAGCCGAGCCGGTCGACGATCTCGCGCCCGCTGCCTTCGCAGGGATGGATCGCGAACTCGCGCCGTTCGTGTTCCTGGCGCGCGCCCGGGCGTTCGGCATTCCCGGCGCCCTCGTCACGCTTTCGGCCATCGATGGCGGCGCCCCCAAGGCGCTCGGCACCCATATGGCGGTGCTGGCCGATGGTCGGCACCTCGGCCATGTCTCGGGTGGCTGCGTCGAGCCCGCCATCGCCGCCGAGTTCGCGCCGCTGATCGCAGCGGGCGAGGATCAGACCTTCCGCTTCGGCCGCGGGTCGCGCTTCATCGATATCCGCTTTCCCTGTGGCGGCGGCGTCGACCTGATGCTGCACGCGCAACCGCAGGCCGCGTTGCTCGCCGAAACCATCGCCCGCTTCGAGCGACGCGAGGCCTTCGCCATCGCCTTCGATCCCGCGCATTCGGCCGCCACGATTACCGACAGCCCGGCCCCCACCGGTTGGCGCGACGGGGTATTCATCCGCCGCTACCAGCCGCGCACCAGGCTGCTGCTGGTCGGCCGTGGCCCCGAGTTCGAGGTGATGGCCCGCGTCAGCGCTGCCGCCGAGTTCGACCTGCGGCTCGCCACCCCGGACGAAAGCTCGGCCCACGCCCTCGCCGCGCTCAATGTGCCGATCGAAATCCTCACCACCCCGGCGCAAGCCTTCGAGCTGCCGATCGACCCCTGGACGGCGACGGTGCTGCTGTTCCACGAGCACGAATGGGAAAACGCCATCCTCGCCCGCGCCGCCGTAGCCGATGGCTTTTATGTCGGGGCGCTGGGCAGCGTCAAAACCCACGGCCTGCGCCGTGCCCGGCTTGCCGCCATGGGCCTCTCGCCCGCCGCCATCGACCGCATCCACGGCCCGATCGGGCTGATCGACCGGGCTCGCGACCCCGGCATGCTGGCGCTCTCTGTGCTCGCCCAGATCTCAGCCACCCGCGCCCAGCTTGACCGTGCCTGAGCCCATCGCCGCGGTCGTCCTCGCGGCCGGCCTCTCGACCCGCTTCGGCGGCGACAAGCTGCTCCATCCCTATGCCGGCAAGCCGCTGGCCGCCCACATCGCCGATACGCTGGCAACCCTGACGCTGACCTGGCGCATCGCCATTGTCCCGCCCGCGCCGTCGGCACGGCGGCAGCTGTTCGAGGACCGCAGCTTCGAGCTGGTCGAGAACCCCGACCCGTCGCAGGGCATGGGGTCGTCGCTGGCGCTCGGCGCCCAACGCGCGCTCGAGCTCGGCGCCGAGGCACTGCTGGTCTGCCTCGCCGATATGCCCCATGTCAGCGCGGAGCACCTCGGCAGGCTGCTGGCTGCTGGCGATACTGATGTGGTGGCGACAAGCTTCGATGGCTCACGCGGCCCACCCGTGCTGTTTCCGCGCCGGCTGTTCCTCGATCTGGTCGCGCTGTCAGGCGACCATGGCGCCAGGCATTTGCTGGCCAACGCCGGCCTGGTGGTCGCACCTCCAGGCCTCGCCCGCGACTTCGATGTACCCGGAGATTTCGATCCGACGTGAAGCACTGGTGTGCTTGGCGCCCCTCACCCTAACCCTCTCCCCAGAGGGGCGAGGGGACGCACTTTGCACCGGCAGTGCCCCAACGCCCCCTCGCCCCTCTGGGGAGAGGGCGGCGGGGAGGCCGAGGGCCTCACCGCGGGGTGAGGGGCGCCAAGCGCGCCGCCCCCTCATGGCGCCTGCACCGTCAGGGCAACCCCGGCAACAGCTTCGCCAGCGTGATCGGAAAATCCCGCACCCGCACGCCCGTGGCGTTGTACACCGCATTGGCCACCGACCCGCCGGTGCCGCCCGCCCCCAGTTCGCCGATCCCTTTCACCCCCAGGTGGTTGGCCTTGTCGTCAAAATCCTCGAGCATGATGGCGTCGATCGCGGGGATATCGGCATGGGTCGGGATCAGGTACTCGGCGAAGTCGCCGTTGACCCAGTGGCCGTGGCGCGGGTCGAGCGCCCCGGCTTCCTGCAGGGCAGCGCTTACCCCCCAGATCATCCCGCCGATCAGCTGCGAGCGCGCCGTCTTGGCGTTGAGGATGCGGCCGGCCGCGAACACTCCAAGCATGCGCCTCAGCCGCACTTCGCCGGTGTCGATATCGACCCCGACCTCGGCGAAGGACGCGCCATAGGTATATTGCGCGTGGGTGCGGTAGTTCGGATCCTCGGAATTATCGAGCGTCTTGCCGGTCTCCTCGATGCCGTCGGGGAAATGCCGGCGCACTTCGGCGAAGATGTCGTTGTAGCTCGTCCCAGCCACGAGGGCGATCCGCGCTCGCAGCGCGGCGGCGGCCCGGTCGGCGGCGACCGTGGTGTTGGCCGCACCCCACGAGCCGCCGGCGCCATTGCCCTTGGGGTGCTTGGTGTGCGCCAGCTCCACCTTGATCTGCGACATCGGCACGCCCAGCGCTTCCGCCACCACCTGCGCCACGATGGTGTAGGTGCCGGTGCCGATATCGGTCATGTCGGAGCGGACGATCACAAAACCGTCCGGCTCGATCCGCACCAGCACCTCGGCTGACGTCTGGTAGTGCCCGCGCATCGACGAGGCGACGCCGTAACCGACCAGCCAGCGCCCATCGCGGCGACTTGCCGGCCGGGTCGGCCGGTCGCGCCAGCCGAACTGCTCGGCCCCTTCGCGGAGGCAATCGGCCAGCCGTCGCCCGCTCAATGGCAGCCGCTTGTCGGGGTCGATCTGCGTGTCGTTCCTCAAGCGCAGCTCGATCGGATCCATGCCGAGCTTTTCGGCCAGTTCGTCCATCGCCGATTCCAGCACCATCAGCCCCGGCAGCTCGCCGGGGCCGCGCACCGGCTCSCCCGGCTGCACATCGAGGGCCTGGTGCGCCTGCCGGGTCAGGCGGTTGGGCGAGGCATAGAGGGCCTTCCCCACCGACGAGACGCCCTCATCCCAGGCATCGTCGGTGCGCACCTGGATCAGCGCGTCATGGCCGAGCGCGGTGAGCCGTCCGTCGGGTGTCGCGGCGAGCCGCACCCGGCTGATCGAGGCCGGGCGGTGCCCGACCAGGGTGAAGATCTGCCGCCGGGTCAGCATCAGCTTCACCGGTTGGCCCAGGGCCATCGTCGCGAGCGAGGCCAGCACTGCCTCGCAATGCAGCACGATCTTCGAGCCAAAACCGCCGCCGACATAGGCGCTGTCGATGCTGATGGCGCTGGGGTCGAGCCGCAAGGTCTTGCCGAGCCCGGTGGTCAGCTGGTTCACCATCTGCGCCGTGAGATAGAGATGGAGGTGCCCGTCGCGCCAGTCGGCGATCGAGGCATGCAGCTCCATCGGCTGCGAGAAGTGGTAAGGCGTGCTGTAGGTTTCTTCGACCGCCACCGGCCCCTCCCGCATCGCCTGGTCGATATCGCCCGCCTGCGACGGCCGCCGCCAGTGGAGGTCTGGCCCGAACCCGCCGAGCGCAAACGCTCCGGCTTCGGCCTCGTATTCGACCGTGATCAGCCCGGCGGCCGCCCGCGCCTCCTCAAAACTCTCGGCCACCACGAAGGCGATCGGCATGCCGTAATAGTTGATCCGGTCGCTGACCAACTCTGGCCGCGTCCGGTCCATCATGTCGCCTTCGATGCCCTCGGCCGGTCCCTGCTCGGGCGCATTCTCATGCGTCCACACCAGCCGCACCCCGGGCGCCGCTTTGGCCGCCGCGATGTCGATCCGCGCCACCCGACCCCGGCCGATGCCGGCGCCGAGGATGTAGCCATAGAGCGTCGGCCCGGCATCCTGCCGTTCGGCCGAATAGGCGGCCCGCCCGGTGACCTTGATCGGCCCATCGGTGCGGTTGATCCCCTGCCCAATCATGGCCGGACCTCCGCCACCTGCACCAGCGTCGCCTTCAGCGTCCGTCGCGCCAAGGGCAGCTTGTAGGCATTGTCTTCGGTGGGCGTCGCCCCTGCCAGCGCCAGGTCCGCCGCGAGATCAGGGTCGGCTCCCCCTTCCGCCGCCTCGACCCGCCAGGGTTTTGCCGCCAGCCCGCCAAAGGCCAGCCGCACGATCTGCCCCTCACGCGCCACGAGCGCCACCGTGAGGTTGGCGAAGGCATAGGAGGCGCGTTCCCGCACCTTGCGGTAAAGCTGCACCCCGCCAAGCGGCGCGGGCAGCGTCACCGCGGTGATCAGCTCGCCCGGCTCGAGCGCCGTCTCGATATCGGGCCGGTCGCCCGGCAGCCGGTGGAACGCGGCGATCGGGATCGACCGCGTCCGCCCGCCCGCTCCCACCGTCTCGACCGTCGCATCGAGCGCCCGAAGCGCCACGCACATGTCCGAGGGGTGGGTGGCGATACAGGCATCGCTCACCCCGAGCACTGCGAGGTTGTGAGTCAGGCCACCAATGGCAGCGCAGCCCGAGCCGGGGCGCCGCTTATTGCAGGGCATATCGGTATTGTAGAAATACGGGCACCTTGTGCGCTGCATCAGGTTGCCCGCCGTCGTCGCCTTGTTGCGCAACTGCCCCGAGGCGCCCGACACCAGCGCCCGCGCCAGCACCGCATAATCGCGCCGCACCCGCCGGTCCGCCGCGAGGTCGGCGTTGCGCACCAGCGCCCCGATGCGCAAGCCGCCCTCCGCCGTCGGCTCGATGGTATCGAGCCCCAGCCGGTTGACGTCGATCAGGTGCTGTGGCGCTTCGATCCCGAGCTTCATCAGGTCGAGCAGGTTCGTGCCACCGGCGATGAACCGCGCCCCCGGCCGCGCCGCCGCGGCCTCCACCGCCTCGCCCGGGCTCGCCACCCGCTCATAGCTGAACGGCTTCATGCGCCTTCTCCCAGATAATCGCGGATCGCCGCCATGATGTTGGGATAGGCGGCGCAGCGGCAGAGATTGCCGCTCATCCGCTCGCGGATTTCTTCGTCGCTCAACGGGATCGGCGCTTCGAGATCGCCGGTGACATGGCTCGGCACCCCCGCCCGGATCTCTTCGATCACGGAGAGCGACGAGAGGATCTGCCCCGGCGTGCAATAGCCGCACTGGAAGCCGTCATGCTCGATAAACGCCGCCTGCATCGGGTGCAGCGCCTCGGGCGTCCCCAGCCCTTCGATGGTCGAAATCTCGTCGCCTTCATGCATCACCGCGAGGCTGAGGCAACTGTTGATCCGCCGCCCGTTCACCAGCACCGTGCAGGCGCCGCACTGCCCCTGATCGCAACCCTTTTTGGTGCCGGTGAGCAACAAATGCTCGCGCAGCGCGTCGAGCAGCGTCACCCGCGGATCGAGCGATAGCGTGCGAATTTCGCCGTTGACGCTCAGCGTCACCGGCAGCCGGGGCGTGGCAGTCATGGATTTCCCCCTCAAGAAAAGCACCGGTGAGCCTAGAGCGGTTTTGGGAAAAAGCCAGAGGCGAGAACACCGGCCTCTCCATGATCCTCCCCCGCGTGGCGGGGGAGGATCACCGCACCGCCAGTGCTCACGCATCACAATGTAGTTTCACAAACATCGATGTTGCAAAACTACAAACTCCGTGTACTTTCGCCGCGCTTGCACGACCGGGAGGCGCCAATGACCAAGACCAAGATCACCAGAACGTCGCGCCCATTGCCGATGTCGAACCTGGGCGGGCCGAGCACCCTGCCCCGCTTCCGCTGGCAGCAGCCCACCCTCGACAAGAACACCCCGCCCAATCGCGGTCTCACCGACGAGGAGAACGCCCACGGCTTCAACTGGGGCAAGGATTCGATCCTGCCCTACCGCGTCTACGACGATTACGATCGCTCGCAGGAGCCGGGTGAGATGCCGCTGGTGACGCTGGAGAACGGGCGGCTGCGCGTTTCGGTGGCGCCGCAATATGGCGGGCGCCTGATGGAGCTGCGCGACCTGAAGCTCGGCCGCGACCTGGTGTTCACCAATCCGGTGTTCCAGCCGGCCAACCTCGCCGCACTCAACGCCTGGTTCTCCGGCGGCATCGAGTGGAACGGCCTGATCCCCGGCCACACCCCCTTCACCACCGCCCAGGTGTTCGCCGGCATCATCGAGACCGACCGCGGCCCGGTGCTGCGCATCTACGAGTTCGACCGCATCGTCGAAGCCACCTGGCAGATCGACCTGTTCCTGCCCGATGACGACGACCGGCTCTATGTGCATGGCCGCATCGTCAACAATACCGATGCGACCAAGCTCGCCTATTGGTGGACCAATGTCGCGGCGCCGATGTCGAAGGGGATGCGCGTCCTCGCTCCCGCCGATTACTCGATCGAGCACGTGCTGCCCAATAACGAGCTGGCCCGCTTCCCTTTCCCCGACCCCGATCGCTTCGACGGCTCCTATCCGGACAAATGGCGCGACTCGACCTCGGTATTCTTCAGGAAGCCTGATGCGGAGCGGCTGTTCATTGCCGGGCTCGATGCCGATGGTGTCGGCCTCGCACAGACCGCCACCTCGGCGCTGCAGGGCAGAAAATTCTTCTATTTCGGCACCGGCGCCGGCGGCCAGCAGTGGATGGATTACCTGGCCAAGCCCGGTGAGGGCGACTACATCGAAATCCAGAGCGGCATCGCCCCAACGCAGAACCAGCGCTTCGAATTGCAACCCAACAGCGAAGTGCACTGGACCGAGGTCTATGGCGCGCTGAGCGTTGACCCCGCGGACGCCCATGCCGCCGACTACCAGCACGCCGTCGGCGCTGCGGCCAAGGCGATCGACACCCGCTTCCCCGCTGCCGAGCTCGCCGATGTCGACGCCTTCCTTACGGCGGTGTCGCGCCAGCCGCTGACCAGGCGCCTGAGCGACGGTTCGCCCTGGGGTGGGCGGCAGGAAAAGCTCACCGGCAAGCCGCTTGCCGCCGGCCTCGATTTCGCCGTGCCGCACCCGACCGATTGCTGGGACGAACTCGCGACCACCGGCCGCTTCTCCGAGGCGAGCCTCAAGCGGGTGCCGGCCGATTTCGCCGTCTCGCCCCTCTGGGTGGCGGCGCTCGAAAAGAGCCGCGACAAGCAGGGCGAGACCTGGCTCCACGCCCTGCTGCTCGGTATCGCGACGCTCGACAATGGCGATCGCGACGCGGCGCGCGCGCTGTTCGAGCGCTCCATTGCACTCAAGCCCACCTGGCTCGGCCGCCGCCAGCGCGCCCTGGTCACCAGCGACCCCGATGCCGCCGACCGCGATTATCTCGCTGCCTGGGCCAGCGGCGACGCCCCACCGGCTTTGGCCGCCGAGATCGTCAGCCTGTTGGTCAAGCATGGCCGGCTCGAGCGGTTACGCGCCTTTGCCTCGGGACTGCCGGCCTCGGCGCTCACCGACGAGCGCGTGCATCTGGGGCGCGCCATGGTCGCGGCGTCGGAGGGCGACTTCGACCTCTTGGAACGGCTGCTCGACCGCCACTTCGCCACGGTGCGCGAAGGCGAGAACCTGCTCGACGAGCTCTGGGTTGGGTTGCAGCGCGGCCGCCTGCAGCAGGCGCTGAAGCGCGCCCCCTCGCCGGCCGAGCTGGCCGAGCGGCTGAAGCAGCATCCGGTGCCGGCGCATCTCAACTTCCGCATGCGGGCCGCCGACGAGGTGAAGTAATGGCGGCATTGGAGCCCACGGCCCCGACGCTGATCCAGTCGATCTCGCTGGGGCTCGGCGGCTACAACAAGGCGTTCCAGCTGGTGGGCGGGTACCTGCTCGCCTCGCCCGAGGCCTTCATCCGCGAGCCGCTGCAGGAGATCGCTCGCGCCGCCGGAGTGAGCGAACCCACCGTGCTGCGCTTCTGCCGCCAGTTCGGCTTCAAGGGCCTGCCGGATTTCCGCATCGCGCTGGCCATGTCGCTGGCCCGCGAAGCGCAAGGCGCATTCATCGACCCCGGCGTCACCGACAAGGCCGTGGTCAACCTCGCCGCCAAGCGCGCCATTGCCCGCTTCGCCCTGTCGCTCGTCGGCGACGACCGCTCGATCATCATCGATTCCGGCTCGACCACCCAGCTCTTTGCCGAGAACCTCAGGGCCGCCAAGCCGCTGGTGATCATGACCACCGGCCTCAACATCGCCGAGGCGTTTCGCGGCGCCAGCCAGCACACCGTCATGCTGCCGGGGGGCACGGTGCGCTTCGAATCCAACTCGCTTTCCGGCCGCATGGTCGAGAGCACGCTCGGCGGCATGCGCTTCGACACCATCTATCTGGGCGCCGACGCCATCGACCCGGTGCGGGGGCTTTCGACCTTCAACGAGGCCGAAGCGCACCAGAACGCCGCCATGGTGGGGGTGAGCCAGCGGGTGATCGTCCTTGCCGATTCCACCAAATTCCGCGCTCCGGCCCTGCACCGGATCTGCGAACCCTACCGTATCCACGCCGTGATCACTGACACTGGCCTTGCCGATGACACCGCCGCCCTGCTCGAGCAGCATGGCGTCGCCGTTCACCGGGTCGAGCCGGAAGGAAGCACCTGATGACCAACGTCGCATTTCCCGCCACCGACCTCGACCGCTGGGCCACCACCCGCGAAATCCGCCGGCAGCCGGCGATCTGGCGCAGCTTCGGCCCGCATCTTGCGACCATCGCCGCCGAGATCAAGGCCTGGATCGCCGAGCGCCGGCCGGATGAAGTGTGGTTCTCAGGCGCCGGCACCTCGGCCTTTGTCGGCGAGACGCTGGCGAGCTACCTCAACACCGCGCCCGGCCCGATCCGCTTCCGCGCCATCCCCTCGACCGACCTGATCGCCGCGCCGCGCAACTACCTGCGCCCCGGTGTAAAGCTCCTCGTGGTGTCGTTCGGCCGCAGCGGCAACAGTTCCGAGACCATCGGCACGCTCGACCTGCTCGCCGCCCACGCCCCGGAAGCCGATCGCCTGCACATCACCTGCAATGCCCAGAGCGCACTGGCCCGCACCGACAATGCCGGCCCAGGCGAGCTGCGCAACATCGTGCTGCCACCCGAAACCGACGACAGCGGCTTTGCCATGACGTCGAGCTACACCACCATGCTGCTGACGGCGCTCGCCGTTTTCGACCCCGCCCCGCCGGCGCCGATCGCCGAGCTCATGGCCCGGCTGGCCGACGGCGCCGAGGCGCTGCTCGCCGGGCAGTTGGAGCGGCTGATCGCGTTGCCCATGCCGGAACGCGCCGTGTTCCTCGGCTCGGGGCCGCTCACCGGCTCGTCGCGCGAGAGCGCGCTGAAGGTGCTGGAACTGGCGGCCGGCCAGATCCCCACGTCATGGGATTCGACCCTCGGCTTCCGCCACGGCCCCAAGGCCATCACCAATGGCCGGACGCGGGTCTTCGTGCTGCTCTCCTCCGACCCGCACACCCGCCGCTACGACACCGACCTCGCCACCGAGGTCGCGGCGCAGTTCGGCGCCGATGTGATGCTGCGGCTCGGCGACCCCGCCGCGGGCGCCGATATTCCGGTGCCGTCGGTCGGCAACGACGCCTGGTCGTCGGTGCTCTACGTCATGGTGGCGCAGCTCTTGTCGGTGATCTGGTCGCACAAGCTGGGCCTCACCGTCGACAACCCGTTCGCCTCGGGCAACCTCACCCGCGTTGTCGCCGGGGTGAAGCTCTACCCGCTGCCCGCGACTGGCCCGCAGCTGTTCGGGGCCCTCGATGTCGGCGGCACCAAGATCGAGGCGCGGCTGTTCGATAACAAACTGGACGTCATCGAGCGCCAGCGCTTCCCCACCGCCAAGGGCAGTTACGAAGAGCTGCTGCAGGCGCTTGAGGGCGCCGTCGGCTGGCTCGACCAGGTGAGCGGCACCAAGGTGCAGCTCGGCGTCGGCCTTCCCGGGTTGATCGATCCGGCCACCGGCATCTCGATGACCTCCAACGTCCCGGCCACCGGCCACACCCTCAGCGCCGACCTCTCGGCCCACATCGGCCGCGCCATTCCGGTCGAAAACGACTGCAAGTGCTTTGCCCTCTCCGAAGCCAATGGTGGCGCCGGGGCGGGCTATCGCACGGTGTTCGGCCTGATCCTCGGCACCGGCGTCGGCGGTGGCGTCACGGTCGATGGCAAGCTCGTCGTCGGCCACAACGGTCTGCCCGGTGAAGTCGGCCATTTCGGCCTCCCCGCCGAACTGGTGCAGCGGCACAACCTGCCGATCCTGAGCTGCGGCTGCGGCCGTACCGGCTGCTACGAGACCCTGCTCTCCGGCCCCGGCATGGGCCGCATCGCCAAACACCTCACCGGCGAGACGGTCGACTCCGCCGCCATCGTCGCCCGCGCCGCCGCCGGCGACGCAGCGATGCGCCAGGTGCTCGCCATCTGGTTCGATATCCTCGGCGAGCTGATCCACACCATCCAGCTCACCATCGACGCCGATTGCGTGGTGATCGGCGGCGGCCTCTCCAATATCGATGGCCTCGTCGCCGAGCTGTCGCGGGTCTTCGCGCCCAGAATGCTGCCGGGGGTGCGCCAGCCGGCCTTCGCTACCGCCCGCTTCGGCGATGCCAGCGGCGTCCGTGGCGCCGCCATGCTGGTGGCGGGAGCTCGCAAATGAGGGAACTCCGCGATCTCATCGCCCGCAATCGCAATGGCTCCGGCGAGGCCCTGCCCTCGGTATGCTCCGCCCATCCCGACGTGCTCGCCGCCTCGCTGCTGCTGGCCGATGAGTGGGACGTGCCGCTGCTGATCGAAGCCACCAGCAATCAGGTGAACCAGTTCGGCGGCTATACCGGCATGACGCCACCGGACTTCATCAGCTTCGTCCGCGGGATCGCCGCGCGCAGCGGCGTCGACGCCAGCCGCATGCTGTTCGGCGGCGATCACCTGGGCCCGCAGGCCTGGCGCGACCAGCCGGCCGAGCTCGCCATGGCCAATGCCCGCGATCTCGTCGCCGCCTATGTCAAAGCCGGCTTCACCAAGATCCATCTCGATTGCTCCGAGGGTTGCGCCGGCGAGCCCGCCGCGGTCGGCGATGCGCTGAGCGCGGCACGCGCCGCCGACCTCGCCGCGGTCTGCGAAGCCGCGACCACCGACCCGACCGCGCTGAGCTACATGTTCGGCACCGAAGTGCCGCCCCCCGGCGGCGCCCGCGCCGAAGAGGGCCCCATCGGTATCGCCCCGACCGAGCCGGCCAACGCCCGCGCCACCATCGCAGCGCATCGCGACGCCTTCGCCGCGCTTGGGCTCGAGCACAGTGCCTGGCAGCGCGCCGTCGGCCTCGTGGTGCAACCGGGCTTAGAGTTCGCCCCCGACCACATCCACCGCTTCGACACCGCGTCGCCCGACCTGCTGTCGCCGGCGCTCGAGGGCCATGATGGCCTGAGCTTTGAGGCGCATTCCACCGACTACCAGTATCAGGACGTTTTCCCGGCTCTGGCGCAGCGCCATTTCGCCGTGCTGAAGGTCGGCCCCGCCCTCACTTTCGCCTACCGCCAGGCCATCTACGCCCTCGACGGCGTCGCAAGCTGGCTGGCGCCCGACGCCGACCGCCAGCCCATCGCCCCGGTGATGGAAGCACTGATGCTGGACAACCCCAAAAACTGGGCCAAGCACTATGCCGGCGACGCCGCGACGCTGAAACTGCTCCGCCACTTCAGCTACGCCGACCGCATCCGCTACTACTGGGCCCAGCCACAGGCGACGACAGCCGTCGGGCAATTGCTGGCGGCACTGGGCACGGCCAAACCGCCCGCGCCGCTGCTCGAGCAGTACTTCGCGCCGGAGGTGATCGCGCGAGCCGAGCGGCTGGAATCTCGGTCGCCCGATTGGGCGAGGGCGCTGATCTACGCCGAGGTGCAGACGGCGCTGGTGCCGTATTTCGCGTGTATCGGGGTGGCGACGTAAGCCCAACACTTCCGCCGGTGCGCGCTGACCCCCACCCTTGATCCCTCCCCTCAAGGGGGAGGGAGACGCAGACTGATATGCCGGTGTGAGGGTCTCCCTCCCCCTTGCGGGGAGGGGACAGGGGTGGGGGTCCACAGCCACCAGCGGCAGCAGCGACGAGCCGTTAAGCAATCCCCTCGGGCCCAGCCCCGCACACCAGCGCCCCCACCGAGACCCCGGCGCCATACGCCACCCGTCCGGTCATCAGCGCCGCCACTGCCGCTGCCCCGCTGAGATCCGCGGCAATGCCGAGTTCGAACCAGAGCCAGCGGCTGGCTTCCAGCATGTCTTCGTCGCTGAGCAGCACCACATCGTCGACCACCGACCGCACCACGTCGAACACCTGCGGGTCGGTCTCGGCGCAGCTCATCGTCGCGATACGGCTCGTCACCTCCGGCAAGCGCACCACATGCCCCGCGTCGAGCGACGCCTTGAGCGTCGGCGAACCCACGGGCTCGATGCCGATAATCTTCACCGATGGCTTCAGCGCCTTGATCGCAACGCCCATGCCCGACACCAGCCCGCCGCCGCCGATGGCGACCAGCACCACGTCGAGATCGGGCACATCGGCCAGGAGCTCCAGCGCCGCTGTCCCCTGTCCGGCCATCACCGCCGCGTCGGCGAAGGGGTGGAAATAGGCCGCGCCATGGGCTTCGGCGAAGGCGAGCGCATGGAGGTTGGTCTCGTTCCACACTTTACCGACGATCTCGACCGTCGCGCCCCAGCGCTTCAGCTTTTCGACTTTCGCCGCCGTGATGTTCTCCGGCACGTAGATCGTCGCCGTCACCCCGGCGAGCTTTGCTGCCCGCGCCACGGCCAGCCCGTGGTTGCCGCCTGAGGCGGTGACGATGCCGCGCTCCAAGGCTTCCGGCGGCAGCGACAGCAGCTTGTTGGTGGCGCCGCGCGCCTTGAACGAACCGGTGGCCTGCAGGCTCTCGAGCTTCAGCGACAGCTTTGCCGGGGTGATCGGCGCGGACAGAGCCCGCGCCTCGATGGTCGGGGTGCGCCGCACATGTGGCGCGATGCGGGTGGCGGCAGCGTTGATATCGGCAAGGGTGATCATGCTGTGGGCGCCTCATAGGGCGAAGCAACGACGAAGCAGCAATTGCCCGGCCGCACCCTACCCGGCTGGCGGCGGCCGTAGAGGATGCCGCTGGCCCGGTAGTGCAGTTCGACCGGCGTCCGGCCGGGATTGGCGAGGAAATGGATGCGGCCAGCCAGCTGCCCCGCCTCCACCGCGGTGCCGAGCTTATGCAGCGGCTCATACACCCCGTCATCCTCGGCGATCACATGCGCCTTGGGGCCGAGATCGTAGAGCTTCGGCTCGGCCGCCACCGGGCTCGCCATTCTCGCCGGCAGCACCCCCAGATGCGCCAGCACGTTCCGCACGCCGCGCCGGCAGAGCGCCAGCGCATCGACCGACACCGTGCCGCCGCCGGCCATCTCGGTGCCGATCACCGTCATCCCCTGCAGCGCCGCCGAAGCGGTAGCGGTGCGCGGGTCGCCGCGGTTGTCGATCACCACCGCGATTTCAGTGCCGAACGCCTTGGCCGCCGCCACATTGGCCGCGTGCTGCTCGGGCGTCGCGCCCGGTTCGATCACCGAGCTCGGGATGATATCGAGCGACGAGCCGCCCGAATGGAGGTCGATGAACACATCGCCCATCGGGAAGATCACGTCGTTCACATAAGCCGCGATCTGCCGCGTCGTGGTGCCGAGCGGATCGCCCGGGAAGGTGCGGTTCATGTTGATTTCGTCGATCGGCGAAGTGCGCCGCGCCGCGTTCACGGCCGGCAGGTTAATCGCCGGAATGAAGATCAGCCGGCCCTGGACATCGGCCGGATCGAGCTCGCGGATCAGCTCGCCCAGCGTGATCGGGCCCTCATATTCGTCGCCATGGTTGCCGCCTTCGAGGATCACCGTCGGGCCCACCCCGTTCTTGATCACCGCCACCGGCACCGGCACCACGCCCCAGGCATCGTCATGCACCGACAGCGGGATGTGGAAAAACCCGACCTGCTTGCCCGGCTTGTCGAAGTCCACCGTCGCGGTGGCCAGCTTCTGTGAAATGTTGCGGTCCATGTTCTGCTCTTGGTCGTGATCTCAGGGTTGCCCACGGCCGCGAAAGCCTGGACAAATTTTACAGGTGATAGTCTACGTTCTCTTGTGATAGTCGATGCGCCGTACGCCGTGCCGTCCCGGCTCTTGCGCTGCAGCATCGGCTCTGCCACCAGAATGCCGAGGGAGACCAATTGAATGGCCAGAACCGGACGCCCTGCCGCGGCAGCGATGACGCCCGAAAAGCCCGTGAAGGCAGCGCGCGCGAAGCCGGCGACCAAAGCCGCCGACAAGACCGCCGACGCCGGCGACAAGCTCGCCTATGGCGTGCCGGCGCTGGAAAAGGGGCTCGACGTGATCGAGCTCCTGGCGACGCAGTCGAAGGGCATCACCCAGAGTGAGATCGCGCAGCTGCTCGGCCGCTCGCTGCAGGAAGTCTACCGCGTGGTGATGGCGCTCGAGCGGCGCGGCTATATCCAGCGGCGGCCGGGCGAGGATGGGTTCTTCCTCTCCAACCACCTGCACGTGCTGGCCAACCAGTATCCGCCGATGCGCCGGCTGCTCGATGCGGCGCTGCCGATCATGTACTCGACCTCGATCGCCGCCTATCAGGCGCTGCATATTGCCATTCTCGACCGGCTCGCCATCCGCGTCGTGGCGCAGGTCGATAGCCCCGCCCCGCTCGGCTTCCGCCTCCGCGTCGGCACCCAGAACCCGGCCGCCTCGACCGCTTCGGGCCGCCTGCTGCTGGCCTTCCAGCCGCCGGCGATTAGAGATTGGGTGATGGCCGAGATCGAGCGCACCGCGCCCGAAACCGACATGGTGGCGCTGAAGCGCCGGGTCGAAACGCTGCACCGCACCGGCTACGAAATCATCGCCGGCGAAGGCCTGCAGGGCATCACCGATGTGAGCTTCCCGATCCTCGACGCCAACGGCCACGCGCTGGCTGTGCTGACCATGCCGTATCTGCCCTCGAGCAAGGAGCGGGTGTCGCTGGAAACGGCAAGCCGCGCCCAGTTCGCGGCCGCCAAGGCCATCACCCAGCTGTTCGACGGCACGCTGATCGAGCCGAGTTTTCCGCTGGCTCCGATCAGGGAAAAACGCCCGCCGGCGCGGCCGACTTAATCCTCCCCCGCGTGGCGGGGGAGGGGGACCAGCGAAGCTGGTGGAG
>NZ_LMCR01000008.1:0-36134 GCF_001424865.1 Devosia sp. Root105 | reverse complement strand
CTCCCACCAGCCTGTCGGCTGGTCCCCCCTCCCCCGCAAGCGGGAGAGGGCGCGCCAACTGATGGTGCGGCGTATTGGTCAGTTACCGTCCTGCAACTCGCGCAGCGCCTTCAACCGGTCTGACACCGCCTGGCCTTCCGGCGCGCCGCCTTTCCTCGCCTTGGGGCCCTTGACCGGTGCGGCTTCGGCTTCCTCGGCGTCGACGAATTTCTGCATGCGGGAGGCGAGGCTCTCTTCCTCGTCGATCGGGCCGTTGCCTTCGAGCGCGTAGACCAGGCGACTGACGTCCGAGGCGATGTCGTTGAGCCGTTCGCGCAGGTGCGACTGCTCGATGCGGTCGCTGTCCCAGTCGGCCATGACGGTGTCTTCGACGCTGGCCACCTTGGCGCGCAGCTTTTCCATTTCTTCTTCGAGGCCAAGCTTTTCGGCCAGCAGCATGTCGCGCTTTTCCTCGCCGTCGCCGACCAGTTTGGTGGTCTCGGCGAGGAGCGTCGAGACGCGGCTTTCGGCGTCGGCGATGCGGGCTTCGGCCTCGGCGAGGTCGGACTGGGCGTCGCTCACCACGTCGTCGCGTTTAGCGAGTTTTTCGCGGAGCTCCGTCGCCGCGGCCCGCGCTTCAGCGCCGCTCTTGTCGGAATTCTCGAGGCTTTCGATCAGCGTGCGGTTCTGCGTCTCGAGGAATTCCGAGCGCTTCTTTTCGATCTCGAGATATTGCAGCAACTCGTCGATATCGGTGTTGTAGTTGCCGCTCAGCGCCTTGCCATCAACGGCGAAAGCACGCGGGGCGCTGCCGCGCAGGGTTTCGCGGGCGGCGTCGAGCTGGCTGGATTTCTCGCCCAGTTCGCGGTCGCGCATGCGCAGTTTCTGGGCGAGATCGGCGCCGTCCTTTTCCAGTTCGAGGATGCGGCGGCGGGCTTCGGCTTCGCGCTCCTCGAGCTCGCGCACCACCTGCAGGTGGCTGTCGCGCTCGCCCTTGATGCCGCCGAGCTCGTTCTTCTTGCGATTGATGTCGCGGAGCTGGTCGGAGAGGCGACGGCGCAGTGCCTCGACGTTCATCTCGAGGCGCCTGGTGGACAAGGCGAATTCGGCACGCAGCTGGTCCTTGTCGGCGCGGAACTCGGCCATGGTCATCGGCGTCGCGGCTTCAATGCGCTTCTTGGTGAGGCGGACGGCGCGGCGCCAGACGGCGGGCATGATGATCAACGCCAACAGCCCGGCCACGAGCAGGCCGAGCACGAAATACATGATGTTTTCTATGACCATAACTCAACTCCGCCACCGGCAACTGCCCGGTCCCGGGTGTTCGCGCCCGTTACGTTGGCAGCAATGGCCGCCCCCGGCTATCGCTGTCAGGCCGTAACCTTACCGGAAGACGGGCACGCGGTCACGATGCGCCGCTGCGATGAACAGCGGTTGAACGGATTCCGGACGGTTTTCGCGATCGCTGCGTGCCGGGCCGCTCAGAAGGGGTTCCAGGTCGGCTCCTGGGTGAACTTCAGGTAGCCGACATTGACACCGAGGCGCGCCCCGACACCGGAGCGGATCGGCACCATCACCACGTCGCCATACTTGATCACCGTCATGCCGAGCCCGCCGATGACGTAGGCGGAGCCATCGACACCGGGGTAGCGGCCGTAGACGTCGGAGACTGAGTTCAGGTTGTAGACCAGCATCATCACCTTGGAACCGTCGCCGCCGAAGTCGAGGCCGACGGTCGGGCCCTGCCAGAACAGCGAATGCTCGCCCTGGTTGCGGGTGTACATGGTGCCTTCGCCGTAGCGGGCGCCGGCGAAGATGGCGCCGCCGGCTTCCTCGCCGAGGATATAGGCATTGGGCAGCCCGAACTGGCTGACGGCGCGCTCGACCAGCGAGGCGAGGCCCTGGGCGACGGAGCCGAAGAACTGGTGGCCGGTATCGACCAGTTCGTCGCCGGAGAAGGTGTCGGAGAGCGAACCTTGCTCCTGCGCCTGGCTGAAGGTCGGGGTCAGCACCAGCGTGGCCGCGGTCAGCGCGACGAAGGCGGCAAGAATGAGGTAGACCATGCGGTCGAGCATGAGGGCACTCCGGAGGGGCTTAGTTCGAGCGGCAGGCCATTTACGCGGTACTTACCATGACGACGCTAGGTTCGGCGCATCCGGCTTGCCTGAGGGTGTGCTCAAGCTAGGCGTTCATGGCGGCAATGATGCGGCAAAAGCGTAAACAAAACTTAACCATAACCCGGCTTCTTGTAGCTCTGTGGTTGACCCTTGGGCTTCTACTTAGTGCCCCGGTAAGCGCTGCTGCACTGGTCACCGCCATCGTCACCGACCCGCTGACCGGGGTGGCGCTCGAGGGCTATGATCCGGTGAGCTATTTCACCGAACCCGAGCCGATCCAGGGCGTCGCCGACTTCGAGTACCGGTGGGGCGGGGTGCCGTGGTACTTCGCCTCGGCGGCGAACCGCGACGTGTTCATGCGCAACCCGGAGATCTACGCCCCGCAGTTCGGCGGGCACTGCGTCACCAGTCTCGCCCGGGGCTATCTCTCCGATGGCAAGCCGCGGCTCTACGTTATCTCGGGGATGAAGCTCTACCTGTTCTACTCGGTGGCCAACCGCGAGGCGTTCTTCAAGAGCGAGGAGACCTCGCTGCTTGAAGCCAATAGCGGCTGGGGCAAGCTCTCGGGCACGCTGACCGGCGAAGAGGGCAGCGTCGCGGATGCGGTGGGCAAGGCGGCGGACGTGGCGCCGGCTGAGACGGCGCTGACCGAGCCGGAAGCGTCGCATTGAACACGCCTCGCGGAGTGGTTTTTGAGGAAACCAACCGGACAGCAATACTGGGTTGGGTCGTGGCTCCGGTAATTCCGATCTTTGCGTTCGCCGTATCGCTCCAGGGCGGTCCAGACGCCGCCGATCCCTCATTCGGATGGGGGGTAGTGGTGCTCTGGGGCCTGGTGCTGTTCATCGAGATTGTCCTGCTTCGTCTGCCGATCACCACGGTCAGAGCATCGAGAGGCAAGCTCAGAGTTATCGACCGCCACCTCTGGGGCGAGCGAACGAAGGAGTCGGCCCTGAGCGATGTCGCGGCACCGAAACTGTCCAGCGTCGCGAGCACAGAAGGCTCCCCTGGCTACCAGTGTACGCTGAAGCTGCCAGATGGTCGGCAGGTGTTACTTGCCTTCGGTGACGGCCCGAGGGTCAATGATGCCTACGAGCAGCTGATTGCGGTGATGGCTGCCAACCAGGCAGAGCGCCGCACCCCCTAGGGTCTGCGGGCCCTTGCGGTTAGGCTACGCCAAAATGATTCGACGGCAAGGACCCATAGAATGGCGGATTTCATCGAGCTCAAGGCGACCGACCTCGCGGCGATGCTGTGTTCTCGGGTCTGCCATGACCTGATCAACCCCGTAGGGGCGATCGGCAATGGGCTCGAGGTGCTGGCCGATCCGACGCAGACCGCGATGGCCGACGGGGCGCAGGAGCTGATCGCCAATGCCGCCAAGCAGGCGCGGGCGAAGCTCGAATTCGCGCGGTTGGCCTATGGCGCCTCGTCGACGGCGGGCACCGATTTCGACACGCGCGAGTGCGAGCGGGTGGCGCGGGTATATTTCGAGATCGAAAAGGCCGACCTCGACTGGCAGGTGCCGCTGATCCTGCTCCCCAAGCACAAGGCCAAGCTGTTCATGAACATGCTGCTGATCGCCGCCATGGCGGTGCCGCGCGGCGGCGTGGTGACGGCGAGGATCGAAGGCGCCGCGGGCGCCGAGGTGTTCACCCTGACCTCGAAATCGGATCCCGAGAAGCGGCAGAAGACGCTGATGCCGTCGGGCGCCGAAGGGCTGCTGTCCGGTTCGCCCGAGGGTGGGGTCGATGCCCGCGGCATCCAGCCATTCTACACCGGCATCCTGGCGCGGATGACCGACATGGAGCTGAAGATCGGCATCGAGAACGATGTGTTCGAGTTCTCGGCCACGCCCAAGGCAGTCGCGGCCGCCGCCTGACGATCATTTCGGGTCCGGCAGTGGTCGGGCTCCTGTCAGCATCAACCCCAGTTCGGCCTGACGGCGCGTGCCGGTCTTGGCCAGCACGGCCTTGAGCTGGCTGCGTACCGTCTCGCGTGAGAGGGCAAGCGCAGCGGCGAGGTGCTGGACATCCAGGCCCGAGGCAATGCCGCGGGCCACCTTGGCTTCGGCCGGAGTCAGGTCGAACAGCCCCATCAGCACCTGGGTCAGCGGTGCGGCGGGCGCCGCCACCGGCGTCACCACGATCACCCCTTCGGCCGCAACGAAGATATCGCCGCTGGCGCGCCGCACCGGTAACAGGTGGACGACCAGCGCCGGAGCGTCGGGGGCGGCGCGCACGGGGATCGAGCGGATGGCAGGTCCGGCCTCCGAGGCGATGGAGGCCATCGCCGCCTGGGCCAGCCGATCGACTTCCGGATCGGCGAAGGCGAGACGACCGAAGGCCGCGAACTGCACGCGCGGCGCCAGCGCCTCGAACAGATCGTTGGTGGCGAGCAGCCGACCCGAGCGGCCCCATACGGCACAGGGTAGCCCCACCATCTGCATGGCCGCGGCCTGATTGGCCGCAGCGCGCCGGCCGAGCCGGTGCGACAGCAGCGCGGCGCGGGCGAGGTGCGGGCGGACGCGATCGAGCAGCGCCATGGCCTCGCGACTGAACCGGCCGGCGCCGGCCCGGGTGGCGAGGTCGAAGACCAGCAGGTCGCCGCTCGGCACCGGGATGACCGTGCCGGCAGTCCATTCCAGCCCATGCGGGCGGAGGAAGCGGAGATAGAGCGGATCGGTGGCCAGTTCCGCCTCGGAACAGAGCTCAAGATCGGATGAGAACGCCATCGGATAATCGCGCAGCGAGCGTTCCAGCCGGACGTTCTCTACGGCGTTGCCGTGCTCCCAGTAATCCTGATAGGCGGCCTCGTAGGTGTCGGTCGCGATGTAGCCGGCGAGGCCGGACGCATCCATGCAGGTCAATGCCCCGGCATGAGCCCCGGCCATTCCGCACAGCTGCAACAGCACGGTGGACCAAAGCTCGGGCACGGCTGCCGCCTCATAGATCAGATCGATCAACTCGGCGGGGGCATTCATGGCGCGTCCGGCGCGCGGCGTCGCCACACCATCGGTTGGGATGCGGGTGCGGCGTCGCATAGAAATACTTGGCGACGGCTCTGTAATCGATTTCACTGTGCTTGTAATCGATTTCAATGTGGAGGCGCTATCATGCACTCTGAGTCCTTGTCAGCCAAAACGCGTAGTCATTCGTCAGGTCGATTCAGTATGACCTGCAGAAATTATCGACGTAAATTGGATTTGAGTATGAGTCGCTGGAGAGAAATACGGCAAAAAGCGCGGCGATAGCGAATGATGTCTTTATAGCACGGCTGTTTTCGGCCGGTAATACCCCAATCGGGTGATGCGCTGTTGCCGTTTATCGGTGATCGTCTGATGGCGGCACTCGCAGGGAATGGACTGATGCGCAACAGGTGGGATCGTTGCCGTGCGCTGCTGCTTGCCGGTCTTGTGGTGCTTGGCGCGGGCAGTGTCGCTGGAGCAGGTGCGGCCGAATACAGCTATCGGACGAACGAGCGCGACGAGGTGGTGATGCGGCTTGCGGGGCGGATCACCGCCATGGATGGTGCGATCTTCCTCGCCGAAGTGCGTGATCATGAGCCGCGGATCATCGAACTGGAGGGGCCCGGCGGCGACATGCTGAGCGCCGTGCGGATCGGCGTGATCATCCATGAGCGTTACCTCAGGACCCACGCCGTGGGCACCTGTCTTTCGGCCTGCGCCTATATCTGGATCTCAGGCCTGAAGATGATCGCCGACGAAGGCGTCGAGATTTCCAACCACCTGCCGGTGGCGATCCAGGGCGCCAGCGTCGGCCGGCCGGATGACAAGACCATCGCGATCTTCGGCTGGTACCTGGGCAAGCTCAATATCAGCGTCGAGATGATGTCGGCCTTCCTCGATGAGGCGATGGGCCCCGGGGTCGACGGGAACGGCTATTTCGACATGCTGGCCTTTGCCAGATACTGGAATGCGCCGATCGAGATGCGCGTGCCGGCTCCGACCTACGCCGCGATCGAGCCCTGAGCGAAACAGCGAAATGCTTCGTGATTGAGTGATCGGGCTTTCGAGCCGGAAAGGTCTGTGTGCGTTGTATGCGCAAGTTCTGTGCAGGCGCGCTATTGGCTCATTTCAGGCCGCTCAAGCAGGCAAACCTGTCGTTGTTCTCAAAAATCTCGCCGATGCGGAGAAGGGTTCAAGTTTCGCTAACCATTCATACGCAGATTTGCGGGATAGTGTGGGCGAACGACAAGCGTCGGTCGGTCTGCGCCCGGAGCCATCCGGGCAAGATCGAGCGCGCGTCGTGCGGCGGATGGGCAGGGCCTCGGACGGGCCTCGCGCTTCTGCCGACTTGGGAGAAGCGTCATGAAATCCTGCCTCGTGGTCGATGATTCCAGCGTGGTGCGCAAGGTTGCGCGCCGCATCCTGGAGGATCTCGACTACATTGTGGATGAGGCGGAGGACGGGCAGGAAGCTTTCGACAAGTGCCGCCAGGAAATGCCGGACGCGATCCTGCTCGACTGGCAGATGCCGGTGATGAACGGGCTCGAGTTCCTGAAGCTGCTGCGCGGCTATGTCGGCGGACACACGCCGCGCGTGGTCTACATGGTCACCGAGAACGATATCGGGCAAATCGCGCTGGCGCTGAAAGCCGGGGTCGACGACTACATGATGAAGCCGTTCGAGCGCGACCATCTCGAGGGCAAGTTCACCGTGAGCGCCGCCGAGCGCGCCAGCGTCGCCTAGCGCCGGCCAAGCCTCAGGCCTCTTCCGCCCATTCCTCGCTGAGGAACTGCTTGGACGAGTTGAGCCGCGGGAACGAGATTGCCGGCACCGGCAGTCCCAGGAAGGCGCACAGCGGCTCCCAACCATCGCTCACGTCGAAAGTCAGCAGGTGCGAGCCGGGAATACTGGCCTGCACTTCAGCTATATGGGCATTGAACAGCGTCGTGGCGTAGGCCCGCTCGAACATCCGCCCATCGAAGACGCCATCAACGATCAGCTTGTGGGCCATGTTGGCGACGCCGTTGGCATGCGGATCGTCGTAGCTGCCGCGACCGGCCATGAACTTGGCGATGGTCGCTTCGACACTGTCGAACCACTCATCGGCGTCGCGCACCGTTAGGATTACCTTGGCCTCGGGGTAGTGGGCGGCGAGCTCGCGCCAGTAACGGGCCCCGGGCCAATCAACCTGGGAGCGATAGCCGCGGAACAGGGCGTCCCAGTCGGGGCGTGCCCCGTCGGCCAGCGCCTGCCAGCCGGGCAGTTGCTCCGGATGGTCGCGGACCTCGAACATGTGGTGCGCTGGTCCAAAGCCCAGGTGCTCCAGCGCGACCTTCAGCGAGTTGGTGCCGGTGCGTCCGAAGCCCGGACCGATGATATCAAGTGCCATTTTTCGTCCCCTCGTGATGCGTTCTGTCAAGCGTGGCGCGTAGCGCCGATGCGCTCGGGCGCGGTGCGGTGGTTGCGGCGGAGCAGGGCAATGAGGGCCGGCAGCCAAGCCGGCACGATGATGTTCAGGGTATGTCTGGCGTAGTAGTCATTCTCGTCGGTCGGTGTCAGCAGGCGGCGTCCGGTGGCGATGGCCGGTCGGGCCAGCGCATCCATGGCGGCGGCAAGAAGCATGTCCATTTCGACCCTCTTCAGTTGGCGCCAGGCGGCGCTGTGAGGACAAATCTGGCCGATCGGCGTGCTTTGGGTCCTTAGGCAGTTCCAAATGAGTTGCTAAATCGGCCCGTCAGGTGAGACCGGCTTTCCTCAGGCCCTCAATGATGAGCGCGAAGCGGCCGTCGGAGCGCTGCGCCACGGTCTCGACGCCGGCGATTGACGTGTACGGGGCAAAGCTCTTGAGGCGGGCCAGCGTCGCTTCTGCCTCGTCCAGCCGACCAAGATGCGCATAGGCGGCGGTCTGGATCCAGTACGTCGGGGGCCAATCCATCAGGGTGGCGCGGGAGCGGTCGAGCCAGACGAGCGCGCCTTCGAAATCGTGCATAAAGAAGCGGGCGAAGCCGATGCCGGCGAGGCTTTCGGAGGCCTCGGGAGCGCCCGGGCTCAGGGTGTAGGCGCGCCTGTAGCAGGCTTCGGCCTTGGCCGGGTCGCCGGCCAGCATGTTGCAGATACCACCCAGCACCTGAACGATGACATTGTGCGGGTTGGCGGCGAGCGCCCGGTCGGCCATAGCGAGGCCCTCAGCGCGCATGTTGCCGATGGCAAGCAGCGAGTGGCTGCAGATGGCCAGCACCAGCGGGTCGTCGTCGCCATACTGCAATGCCAACCGAGCCAGCTCGAGGCAACGAGCGACGCCGGCTGTGTCGAGCGCGGTGAGTGCTACCGTGCCGTGGCGAGCGAGGCTCCATGAGGCATAGGCAAGGGCGGCGGCGTAGTCCGGCTGCAGCGATACGGCGTGCTCGAGGTGGCCTAGCGCCGTCAGGTAGTCGGCTGGATTGCGGGAGCTGAAAAAGGGCAGGGCGCGGAGGAAGTGGTCATAGGCCTGCGGGTTGTCGGGCCAGCGGCGACGGGTACGCTCGATCTCGGCCCGGCGGAGCTGCGGTTCGACGAGGCCGACGACGGACTCGGTGATCTTGTCCTGAAACTCGAAGATCTGGCCCATCTCGCCATCAAAGCTCGAGGCCCAGAGATGGGTGCCGCTGGCGGCATCGACCAATTGCACGGTGACCCGGACCCGCTCGCCGGAGAGCCGGACACTGCCTTCAAGCAGGTAGCGGACGCCGAGCTCGCGAGCGACCTGGCGGATGTCGGCGGTGCGGTTGCGGTAGGCGAAGGAGGAGTAGCGCGAGACGACGGCGAAGGACTTGAAGCGGCTGAGGGCGGTGATCAGGTCTTCGACCAGGCCGTCGGCGAAGTAGTCGCGCGTCGCGTCGCCGCTGAGGTTGACGAAGGGGAGGACGGCAACGCTGGGCTTGCCGCTGGCGTCGGCGGGCGGCGCTTCGGCGGGGGTGGGGACAGGACCCCGCACCAGCCGATAGCCGACGCGGGGCACGGTGACGATCCACTCCTCGCCGCCTGGGCGGGAGCCGAGCTCCTTGCGCAGCGCCGCGATCTGCACGGTGATGTTGCCTTCCTCGACCGTCACACCGGGCCAGACCCGCTCCAGTATCTCGGCCTTGGTGACGATCTCGCCCTCAGCCTCGAGCATGGTCTCGAGCATCATCAGGGCCCGCGGCCCAAGCGCCACGGGGTGGCCGTCGCGCCGCAACTCACGGCCCGGCGTCAGAACAAATGGGCCGAACCGATGTTGTGCCTCGTCCATGGCGGAGGTTGTACATCGAAAGGGCGGTGTTTCGTAGGGCCGCGGCGCGAGAAACAAGCAACTCGGCAACCCATCGATGGAATTACTTCCGATGATGGTGCCGGACGAGGGCAGGATACATATCGATCAGGCCGCGACGTTGGCGAGCATGCGGCGGATGATCAGCTTGGGGAACGGCAGCACGCCGGCGAGATAAAGCCGGCCACCCAGGTTGTGCGGATGCACCCAGGTGGAGATGGCGGCCAGGGGGTGTGGGCCCGCGGTCTTCAGCACCGAAACGCGGAAATCGAGATGCCGATCGTCTTCGCCGAGGATCGCCTCGTTGGGCGACAACTCCTCGAGCCGGAAGAAGCTGACGTAATCGCCGATGCCGGGATCTCCGTTGGCCGGCGTCGCGTCGGCGCCGGTCTTCAGCCCAAGCGGCGAGACCAGCCCGTTACGCAGCCACAGCAGGCCGTTGACCCAGCCCGGCATGACGGTCAGCCGCGCTGCCAGTTGCATCGGGGTCAGGTCGGGGTCGGCGAGCGGGACGGCATAAGAATCGACGAAATCACCGGGCCCGATGCGCTTGCGCAGGAGGCTGGTGAGCGGCAACTGAAACGGACGGGCGCGCATAAGCATAATGTGCGCACGCCGGTCGCGGCGCGCGATGCGACATCGGCGCGCGGCCTAGCCGGCGCGCTCCAGCGCCATGCGAACCCAGCGCAGGTCTTCGGCGAGCGTACGGCCGGCCGGCTTTTCCTCCGGCCCGGCTCCGCCGCGCAAGGCAAGGAAGGCGACGGCAGAGGCGGCGTTGAAGAGGCGGACCCGGCTGACGTCGATCGGCTGGCCGCCGGCGGCCTCGTAGGCTGTCACCGCGGCGGTGAACAGCGCCTCGTCTTCGGTATCGAGCAGCAGGTAGCGGAAGTCGTAATGCCAGTCGGCGAGCGAGGCTTCGTCATAATCGAACACGCCCACCACGGCGCCGTCCGCTGTCACCACCATGTTGTGAAAGCCGAAATCGGTGTGGGCGAGGACTCGATCGGTGATGGCCGCCTCCGTCGCTTCGTAACGGGCCAGCAGCGCCAGGGCGCGAGCGACGAGGTCGCGGTCGTCGGTGACGCGTGGCAGGTGTGCTGCCACCTGCGGCAGCGGTGGCGGCCAGCCGGGGCGGGGCAGCAGCCAGTCGCCGAGCTCCACTAAAGGGATGCTGTGGTGCTGGTCGGCCAGCAGGCGACCCAGATTGGCGCCAAGTGCCGCAGCGAAGTGTCGATCGTCGCGAACGCGGTGATAGACCGCGAACGGATCGGCCGTGCCCGGCACTTCGGAGCGCAACTGCCAGCCCGTCGCCGACCGGTGGATGAGGCGCGGGGCGCGGAAGCTGCAGCGGCGTTCGATGAGGGCGAGAGCACGAGCCTCGCGGGCGAGGCGCTGCTGGCCGTGCGGATCGGTCGGGAACCAGGCGATACGGTGGCCGGGGAGGCGGACCGCAAAGCGACTGTCGCGCAGCAGCAGCGCGATCTCGGCCGGATCGATGGCGACGCCGATACTCGCCAATGCCGCCGCGACGGCAGCCCGGTCCGGCGCAATCCACGCGATATCGCTCATGGCCGGAGGGTGCCATTGGCCGGCCGGCTCCTCAAGGGCCTGCCGGTTGGGGGCGCTCTGATCCCGCCGCCGGTGGTTGACCGACCCCCACCCTTGATCCCTCCCCCCCTAGGGGACGCAATGGCGTCCCCGGAATGGGGAGGGAGACGGTAGCCCCGATATCGGCGTGAGGTTCTCCCTCCCCATGTTTAGGGGGAGGGGACAGCGGGGGGCAGCCCGCACCGGCTGGAGTATCTCACCGTTTGAAGGCGCCAAGAATAGCGAAAACCCCGCACCTTCTGGTACGGGGTTCCCCAGGTCTGCCGCAACGCAGGACTGAATGAGTTAGGCGACGCCAAACGGCGCGCTAGGCGACGCTAAGCAGCGCGCTAGGCGACGCTCGATTCGGCGAAGCTTTCGTTCTCGTCGGGCTCGCGCAGCACGTAGCCGCGGCCCCAGACGGTCTCGATGTAGTTCTTGCCACCGGTGGCGACCGAGAGCTTCTTCCTGAGCTTGCAGATGAAGACGTCGATGATCTTCAGCTCGGGCTCGTCCATGCCGCCATAGAGGTGGTTGAGGAACATTTCCTTGGTGAGGGTAGTGCCCTTGCGGAGCGAGAGCAGCTCCAGCATCTGGTATTCCTTGCCCGTGAGATGGACGCGGGCGGATTGCACTTCGACGGTCTTGGTGTCGAGGTTCACGGTCAGGTCGCCGGTGGAGATGACCGACTGCGCATGACCCTTGGAACGGCGGACGATGGCGTGGATGCGGGCGACCAGCTCATCCTTGTGGAACGGCTTGGTCATATAGTCGTCAGCGCCGAAGCCGAGGCCGCGCACCTTGTCTTCGATGCCGGCGAGACCAGAAAGGATCAGGATCGGGGTCTGCACCTTGGCCACGCGCAGGGTGCGCAGCACTTCGTAGCCCGACATGTCGGGAAGGTTCAGATCGAGCAGGATGATGTCGTAATCGTAGAGTTTGCCTAGGTCGACGCCCTCTTCACCGAGGTCCGTCGTGTATACGTTGAAACTCTCTGATTTGAGCATCAGCTCGATGCTCTGCGCTGTCGCGCTGTCGTCCTCGATCAAGAGTACACGCATGCCGTCAATCCCCTTAAACCGTTCCCTGCTGGAACTATGGATGAGGCGCCCTGCGCGTTCACCCTTAACCGAACCCTACTGGATATGACCCAAACCTAAGCGCAATTAGTTAACAAAGTTTAATTCTGATCCGCAAGATGCAATGGGTCTCCCGTTAGTGATATGTTAAATCGTTGAAAATGCTACAGAAATCGCACCTAACCGACTTAAGAAACTAGGTTAAGAAAGCCCTTCAATCGACTCTGCCGACTCAAGGATTTGGGGCCCTTGAGGGCTCGAAAAGCGGCTCGCGGCGCGCCAGGCGGATGTCGGGGTAGGGGCCCATGGTTAACGCTTTTTGCTTAACGTTCGGTTACCGTGGTCCTCAAGCGATTCGGGCACCGTGAAAGAGGCCGATGCAGTCCCTGAGAGCCGCAATTGACGCCATCGAGGACGTTGAAGTCTTCGGGCGCGTCAAAACCGTGCAGGGCCTGCTCATCGAAGTGGTCGGGCCGGTGCGCGAGCTGCGCGTCGGCGGGCGCGTCGAAATCGAAACCACCAATGGCGGCGTGCTGGGCGCCGAGATCATCGGCTTCCGCGATGGCCATGCGCTGTGCCTGCCGTTCGGGGCGCTGAACGGGGTGCGGCTCGGGTGCCGGGCGCTGTTCAAGAGCCATGATGGGGCGGTGCAGCCCTCCGAGTACTGGCTGGGGCGGGTGATCAACGCCGATGGCGAGCCGATCGACGCCAAGGGTCCACTGATGCCGGGCGCCACGCCCTATCCGCTGCGCCAGGTGCCGTTGCCGGCGCATGAGCGCATGCGGGTGGGCGATCCGCTCGATATGGGGGTGCGCACCCTCAACACCTTCACCACCATGTGCGAAGGCCAGCGCATGGGGATCTTTGCCGGCTCGGGTGTCGGCAAGTCGGTGCTGATGAGTATGCTGGCGCGCAACGCCCAGGTGGACGTGGCGGTGATCGGGCTGATCGGCGAGCGCGGTCGCGAGGTGCAGGAATTCGTCACCGACTATCTGGGCGAGGTCGGCATCCAGCAGGCCGTGGTGGTGGTCGCGACCTCCGACGAGGCGGCGCTGATGCGGCGGCAGGCGGCCTACCTGACGCTGACGCTCAGCGAGTATTTCCGCGACCAGGGCAAGCGGGTGCTGTGCATGATGGACAGCCTCACCCGCTTCGCCCAGGCGCAGCGCGAGATCGGCCTTGCCATCGGCGAGCCGCCGACCGCCAAGGGCTACCCGCCGACGGTTTTCACCGAACTTCCCAGGCTGCTCGAAAGAGCCGGTCCAGGCCTTGCTGAATCGGGCTCCATTACCGGTCTATTTACCGTTTTGGTGGAAGGTGACGATCACAATGAGCCCATTGCGGACGCCGTTCGCGGCATTCTCGATGGGCACATCGTGATGGAGCGCTCGATCGCCGAGCGGGGACGCTATCCGGCGGTCAATGTGCTCCGGTCTATCTCGCGAACCATGCCTGGGTGCGTGCCGGCCAATGTGCGGCCCACCCTGCAGAAGGCGCGAGAGCTCATGTCGACATTTGCCGACATGGAGGAACTGATCCGGCTGGGGGCATACCGGAAGGGATCGGATCCAGGCGTGGACCGTGCCATCGCGATCAACCCGGCGCTGGAGGCGTTTTTGAGCCAGCAGCGGGAAGAACGCACCTCTATTGCCGACGGCTATGTCATGCTGGAAGCAATTCTGGACAAGGTGGGCGAGCAAACCGCGTCAGTGAAGTGAATGACTTGAGGTGTAAGGAGTACAAGTCATGAAGTCGCGCAGCGAGAGCCTGATCCGGCTTAAGAAGTTTCAGGTCGACGAGAAGCGCCGGCAGGTCACGCAGATCGAGATGATGATCGCCGATTTCGAGCGGATGGCCGCCGAACTCGACCAGCAGATCGAAATCGAGCAGCAGAAGACCGGCATCTCGGATATCGCGCATTTCGCCTATTCGACCTTCGCCAAGGCGGCGATCGCCCGCAGGGACAACCTGCTGGCCTCGGCCAACGACATGAAGGGCAATCTCGAGGCGGCGCAGGATGCGTTGGCCGAAGCAGTGGAGGACCTCAAGAAGGTCGAACTGCTGGACCAGCGCGAGCATGGCCGCGAGACTGCGGCGGAAGCCAAGTCCGAGCAGGCCGAATACGACGAGATCGGCCGCCTCCGGCACATCCGCCGCTGAGGCTCTTCGCCGTCAGACAATGAAAAAGGCCCGCCGGAGCGGGCCTTTCGTGCTTGCGACAGCGGATACTTACTGCAGAACGTCGGTCTTCAGCAGCTGGGTGTCGCGCTCGGCTTCCCAGGTGTCCTTGTTGTAGGCCACGGCCTTGTCGAGCTGATCGCGCGTCACGTTGAGGAACAGGAACTTGTCGCCGTTCGCGTTGGTGGCAAAGCGCAGGTTCTCGACCGAAACGGCCACCGGCTTGGTGCCGATGCCGAGGAAACCACCGAAATCGATGATCACCGCATCAACGGCCTTGCCGTCGGCGCCGAGGATCACGTCGCCGATGGCGCCGAGGTGCTCGTCACCCGGGCCATAGGCATTGGTGCCGATCAGCTCTTCAGCGGTGAGCGGCGCATCGGTCAACGTGGCGCGGTCGATCGGCCCGGCCACGGTGGTGGCTGCCGGGGTAGTGCTCTGATCGGCCGGAGCCATGGCGTCGGCGGGCTGATCGGCCGGAGCAGCGTTGTCAGCCGGAGCGGTTGCCGCAGGGGCATTGGCGTCGGCTGCCGGCGCTGTCGTATCTGCCGGAGCAGCGTCGGCGGCGTCATCAGTGGTCTCGAAGTTCGGGGCGGTCTCCAGCGCTTCCTTGGTGGTCGCCAGCACGAAGCGCTCGCTGCCGTCTTCGGCGGTGATCCACTCGAGCTCGGCATAGTTCACGGCAACGTTCTTTTCGCCGATGCCGAGGAAGCCGCCAACGCCGATGACCACAGCGGCGACTTCGCCGCCTTCACCGATCACCAGGTTATTGACGTCGCCGATATGCTCGGCGTCCGCCGCGGACGAGGAATAGACCTGCTTGCCGATAATTTCAGTCGCGAGGTTATCCTTGTCGGTGACGGTGTAGCCGGAAGCGAGGATCGAGGTGTCGAGCGGTTCGGCCGGCGTTGCTTCGGTGGTGGCGGGAGCCTCGGCGGCCGGAGCTTCGGTTGCCGGCGCAGCGGCGTCCTGCGCCATGGCGCCTGCAGTGAGCAGGGCGACGACGGCAGTGGTGGTCATAAGGGTACGGAACATTTAAGGTTCTCTCGTTCGTGGGTTCATGAACAAGGCCGTGCGGCACATCGCTTGGCTGTGGCGTGCCGCACGGCCCGATGCAGACATAACGTCATCACGAGGCGAGCGTTCCGGTCCCCCGGAAATCAAACCGGGCGACCGTTTTCAGTTTGGTCTGCGCGAACTTCAACCAATGTCCGATAGGCCAGGCCGCCGGGTCGGGTAGCTTGGCGCTCTGATTTGATGAGAGGTATTTGCCGTGGCTGAGTTCCGGGTCGATCCATTGGTATGGGGCCACGGGCCGCGACAGTTCGAGGTGTTCCTCGAGCCGACCTGTCCCTACTCCGCCAAGGCCTTCGGCAAGCTCGAGCCGCTGCTGGCGGCAGTGGGCGAGGACAAGCTGACGGTGAAGATCCGGCTGCACTCGCAGCCCTGGCACATGTTCTCGCCGGTGATCGTCAGGGCGATCTATGCCGCGGCGCGCCTGCCGGCGGGCAATGCGGCGGCGAGGCAGGTGATGCAGGCGGTCTACGAGCATCGCGAGGAGTTCGAGTTCGAACGGCATGCCACCGGGCCGAACCGCGACGCGACGCCCAACGACCTGATCCGGCGCATCGAAGGCTATACCGGGCTCAGGCTGATGGCGGCGTTCGACGAGCCGCTGCTCGACAAATCGACCCGCTGGGATGCGCGCTATGCTCGGCAGAACGGCATCCACGTATCACCCAGCTTCATGATCGACGGGATCGTCCAGGCTGACATGAGCAGCGGCGACGAGGTTTCGGTTTGGGTCAAGAAGCTGGCTTAGGCTGTTGTGATTGGGCGGCATTGGCGAGGATGTCATCCCTGCGAAAGCAGGGACCCAGCTCTCAACCTGCGCCGGAGGATAGATGGGTCCCAGCTTTCACTGGGATGTGGGTGGGGTGACCGCGGTGGGTCAGCTCGACCACGACTGCTTCTCGTCGCTGCAAAAATCAAAGGCCGGCCCCGTTTTCCGAGGTCCGGCCTTCCACGCCTCCCAGCGTTCTGTCGGGGCGGCGAGGCGCCCCACGTCCAGCAAGCTAGCGGAGAATTGACGGCGGCGCGCGGTTTGCCGGGTTAACCGGTAAAGATTGAATTAATTCGGTAAGGGCTTGGTAGTCTCTTCGCCGGGGCGCGGCTGCGGGAGCGCGGCCTAGAGCGGCTGATCCTCAGGCCGCTCAGTGAGCCGACCACATTTGGGGCAACGGTAGGGGTAGTCCGGCCAGGAGGTTCCAAACGAGACCAGCACGAACGCCCAATGGAACAACCGTGGCCATTGCTTCCTCACTGCCAGCACCAAGCCGTGGTTGGGGCAGTTCTGGTACTGCTTGTCCCCGGCCATCCGCCTCAGTACGTCCTCATCTTGAGGTGGAGAATGCCTGAGCCATCGTCGAACGGCTCGCCGAAGGCGACGAAACCGAGCTTTTCGTAGACGGCGAGCTTGTCGTGCTGGGCGGTGAGATAGAAGCGGCTCTCGCCCTTGTCGCGCGCCAGGGCCATGGCGTGGCGGAGCAGCCGGGTGGAGATGCCCTGGCCGCGCCAGAGCTGCGCAACGACCACGCGGCCAAGCTTCACGTGCTCCGGCGTCCATATGATACGCAGCGTGCCGACGACATTGCCGGCGGCAATCGCCACCAGATGCGTGGCGGTAAGGTCGTCGGCGTCGAATTCCTCAGCCTCGGGGATCTGCTGCTCGATGACGAAGACCTCGCGGCGCAGCGCGAAGGCGGCGTTGCAAAGGGTGGAGAACACCGGAACGGTGAGAAGCGTGATGTCGTGCATGCCGGATAGAGATCACATCAGCGCCGACCGCTCCAGCCTCAGGTACGGGGCAACTCGGCTGGGCCGCTGGGGACGTTGATCGGGATCGGCCCGGCGGCGCTGGGGACGGTCCATTGCACGGTGCCGGCATCATGCACCAGCCGGGCGACGAAGCCGAGCTTGGCGATCACCTCGGGGGTGAGCACGAATGGGTAGGCGTCGTGCTGCCCGACGGCGCGGTTGAGATTGTTCATCAGCGAGGCGAGCGGAATCCAATTCTCGATCAGCTCGTCGATGTCGGCATCGTCATAGGGGTCGTAGTCGAGCCGGGTGGTCAGTTCGCCTCTCTGGTCGACGGCGGGCCGGAGGTTGAGGCCGAAGGAGGCCGCCATCTCGGTGGTGTCGACGAGGTGCAGGTAGTGCGCGAAGGTCTCGGCGAAATCTTCCCAGGGATGGGAGGTGGCGTAGGCCGAGATGTAGTGCTGCTGCCAGCCGGCGGGAGCCCCGTTGGCGTAGTGTGCGGCGAGCGCGCTCTCGTAGTCGGCGCTCTCGTCGCCGAACAGGGTGCGGAACTCCTGATGCGCCGGGCGGCCGGCGATCAGCAGATCCCAGTAATAGTGGCCGATCTCGTGGCGAAAATGGCCGAGCAGGGTGCGGTAGGGCTCGTTAAACCGGGTACGGCGGTACTCGCGCGCGGCGTCATCGGCCTCTTTCAGCGCCAGGGTGATGATGCCGCTGTCATGCCCGGTGAGCACCGGGGCGCGCGAAACCTCCTCGTTGAGGAACCTGAAGCTCAGGCCGTGCACCGGGTCTTCGTTACGGGTGGCGAGTGGCAAATGCAGCCGCAGCAGCGAGTAGATCAGCCGCTTCTTGGCGCGCTCGATCACCTGCCAGCGGCCTAGATCGACCGGGTTCTTGATATCGGGGATCAGCCCGTTATGGCGGCATGCGAGGCAGTAGGGATCGGCTCCCGGCGCATGCAGCAGCAGCCAGTTGCAGGCGCCATGCGCGGCATTGGCGCAGTAAACGAAGGAGCGGTTGAAGAAGGCCGGCGCCATCCAGATCCCGGGGCCGCCATCGAGCGAGAACAGGTTGTTGGTGAGCGGGCCATAGCCGAGCGCACGGCCGCAGCGCTCGCAGCGGGTGTTCTCGAAGTAGAGCAGGTGACCGCAATGGTCGCAGCGGAAGAGCTTCATCGGGGCTCGTGGGGTGACGCGGGACCATAATGCACGCTGGCGTGGCGTGGTTCCGGGCGCCACCCCGGAAAACTACTGGTGCGGCCCACGCTCCCTGGTTTCCGGCTCGATCAGACGCTCCCGATCGTCTTCAGCCGTACGCGCGGGTGTACTTCGTTCTGGCTCATCACCACGGTCTGCGGGCGGAAGCGTTCGATGATGGCGCGGACATGCGGGCGGATACCGGGGGAAGTGATGAGGACGGGGATTTCGCCCATCTGGGCAGCGTTCTCAAAGCCTTGCTGGATGCCGACGATGAACTGCTGCAGGCGCGACGGAGCCATGGCGAGGTGGCGGTCATTGCCGTCGCCGACCAGCGCCTCGGCGAAATCCCGTTCCCATTGCGGCGACAGGGTGAGCAGCGGCAGGTTGCCGTCCGGCCCCAGATTGGCGGCGCAGAGCTGGCGGGCGAGGCGCGAACGCACGTGCTCGGCGATGGTCTGGGCGGTGCGGCCCGGGCCGGCGATCTCGGCGATGCCTTCGAGGATAGTGGGCAGGTCGCGGATCGAGATGCGCTCAATGAGCAGGGTCTGCAGCACGCGCTGCACGCCCGAGACCGAGATCTGGCTGGGGATGATGTCCTCGACCAGCTTCTGCTGATCCTTCGAGAGGCCGGCAAGCAGCGACTGCACGTTGGCATAGCTGAGCAGGTCCGAGACGTTGGCCTTCAGCACCTCGGTGAGGTGGGTGGAGATGACCGTCGAGGGGTCGATGATCGAGTAGCCGCGGAGCTCGGCTTCGTCGCGCAAAGCCGGCTCGATCCAGGTGGCGGGCAGGCCGAAGGTCGGCTCGGTGGTGTGGACGCCGGGCAGGTTGATCTCCCGGCCCATCGGATCCATCACCATCAGCTGGTGCGCGAAGATCTGGCCGCGGCCGGCATCGACCTCCTTGATCTTGACCTTATAGTCGTTCGGCTCGAGCTGCATGTTGTCGAGGATGCGGACCGGCGGCATGATGAAGCCGAGCTCGGTGGCGAGCTGCCGGCGCAGCGCCTTGATCTGCTCGGTGAGCCGATCGGTGCCGGTGTCGTCTTCCTTGACCAGTGACAGCAGGCCATATCCGAGCTCGAGCTTCAGCTCGTCGATCCTGAGGCTGTCGGAGATCGGCGCTTCGGTGGCGACCGGGTTGGCCTGGGCATGCTCCATGGCAGCCTCGACGATGGCGCGATCGGCGGTGGCGGTTTTCTTCCTGCCCGACTTGAAGGCGAGCCAGCCGCAGCCGGCGGCAAGCGCCAGGAACGGGATGATCGGCATGCCCGGCAGCAGGGCCAGCGCACCGATGACGGCGGCCGACATGCCGAGCGCCTTGGGATAGCCGGTGAACTGGGCGACCAGCGCCTTGTCGGCCGAGCCGGTAACGCCGGCCTTGGAAACCAGCAGGCCCGCGGCGGTCGAGACGATCAGGGCCGGGATCTGGCTGACGAGGCCATCGCCGACGGTGAGCAGGGTGTAGTTGTGGCCGGCTTCGGCGAAGCTCAGGCCCTCCTGCAGCATGCCGATGACGAGACCGGCGATGATGTTGATGAAGGTGATCAACAGGCCGGCAATGGCGTCGCCGCGCACGAACTTGCTGGCGCCATCCATGTTGCCGAAGAAGGCGCTCTCGGCCTCGAGGTTTTCGCGGCGCTTGCGCGCGGTGGTCTCATCGATCAGGCCGGCCGAGAGGTCGGCGTCGATGGCCATCTGCTTGCCGGGCATGGCGTCGAGGTTGAAGCGCGCCGCGACTTCGGCGATGCGGCCCGAACCCTTGGTGATGACGATGAAGTTGACGATGATCAGGATGGCGAAGACGACGACGCCGATGACGAAGTTGCCCCGCATGACGAAGTTGCCGAACGCCTCGATGACGTGACCGGCGGCATCGGTGCCGTTATGGCCCTCGGCGAGGATCAGGCGGGTGGTGGCGAGGTTCAGCGCCAAGCGCAACATGGCGGCGATCAGCAGCACCGTCGGAAAGGCCGAGAACTCGAGCGGCGTCTGGATGAACAGCGCCGTCATCAGGATCAGCACCGAAAAGACGATCGAGATGGCCAGCAACAGGTCGAGCAGCAGCGGCGGCAGCGGCACGATGAGGACGACGATGATCCCCATAATGCCGATGGCGAGCCCGATATCGGACGTGCCGAACGACTTCCACAGCCCCTGGATCGAGAAGGTCGGAAGCTTCAGGCCGGATGGGCCGGGGGCAGAGAGATCAGCCACGATGCATAGGTCCTGAAGTCAGAGCACTTGGCCCACCCCCACCCTTGATCCCTCCCCACAAGGGGGAGGGAGACGATGGAACGGAAGGTGCAGAGAGCGCCTCCCTCCCCCTTGTGGGGAGGGAATGAGGGTGGGGGTGGGCCAAGTGCACCGGTGAGCGCGTCACGCCGCGCTGTTCCGCTGTTCGCCGGGGCCCGGCACGGCCAAACCTTCGTCGGCGTATTGGTTGAGCTTGTTGCGCAGCGTGCGGATCGAGATGCCCAGGATGTTGGCGGCGTGGGTGCGGTTGCCCAGCACGTGGTCGAGGGTGTCGAGGATCAGGTCGCGCTCGACGTCGGCGACGGTGCGGCCGACCATGGCGCGCGAGATGGTCTCGGCGGTCTGGGCGGCCTGCGTCGCCACCGAGGCCATGGCGACCACCTCGCTGAGGCCGGTGCCATCAGGCATCGAGATGGCGTCGGGGCCGATGATTTCGCCGCCCGACAGCAGCACGGCGCGGTGGAGGGTATTTTCGAGCTCGCGCACGTTGCCCGGCCAGGGGGCGCGGAGCAGCGCGTCACGGGCTTCGGCCGAGAGGACGCGGCGGCCGAGGCCGTTGGCCTTGGCGTACTTCTCGACGAAGTGCTCGGCCAGCGCCGCGGTATCGCCGGGGCGCTCGCGCAAGGCCGGGAGTTTCAGGTTCACCACGTTGAGGCGGAACAGCAGATCCTCGCGGAAACTGCCGTCCTTCACCGCTTCGCTGAGGTTGCGGTTGGAGGTGGCGATGATGCGGATATCGACCGGCACGGGCTTGGTGCCGCCGACGCGGTCGATCAGCCGCTCCTGGATGGCGCGGAGGAGTTTTGCCTGCAGGCGCACGTCCATTTCGGAGATTTCGTCGAGCAGCAGGGTGCCGCCCGAGGCTTCCTCGAACTTGCCGATGCGGCGCGCGACAGCGCCGGTAAAGGCGCCCTTCTCGTGACCGAACAGTTCGCTCTCGAGCAGCGCCTCGGGGATGGCGGCGCAGTTGATCGAGATGAAGGCGCGGGAAGCGCGCTTCGAACGGGAGTGGAGGTACTTGGCCATCACCTCCTTGCCGGTGCCGCTCTCGCCGGTGATCAGCACCGAGGCCTCAGAGGGGGCGACCTGCTCGGCGAGCTTCACCACGCGCGCCATCACCGGGTCGCGATAGAGGAAATCAGAGGATTCGCGGGCGACGGCGGCGATGACGGCGGCGATCAGCTCGGCGTCGGGCGGCAGCGGGATATATTCCTTGGCGCCGGCGCGGATGGCGTTCACCGCGGCGGCAGCGTTGCTCTCGGTGCCGCAGGCGACCACCGGGATGACGATACGCTCGCCATCGAGCCCGGCGATCAACCCGGCAATGTCCATCATCACGTCGACCAGCAGCAGGTCGGCGCCGCGGCCGGCGCGCAACGACGCAAGCGCGATCTCGATCGAGGGGGCGTGGGCCACCTTGGCGCCGCCATCCATGGCAAGCTTGGTGGCGGTGGTGAGCTGGCCTTCGAGGGCGCCGACGATAAGAAGCCGCATTATTGGTCTCCGAACTCTCGGATTGATGCCTTCTCCCCTTGTGGGAGAAGGTGCCCGAAGGGCGGATGAGGGGTTGGTTCAGCCGACACCGGCCGCTCGTCACTTCGCTCCGAGCGCGCAGGCTTCGTCCGCGGACCCCTCATCCGGGCTTCGCCCACCTTCTCCCACAAGGGGAGAAGGCCCGACTGATGGTGCAGTGTGTCGCGTCCGAGCATCACGCTGCCTTGATGATTTCGGTCATGGTGACGCCGAGACGGTTCTCGACGAGGACGATTTCGCCGCGGGCGACGAGGCGATCATTGACGTAGATTTCGACGGCTTCGCCGACCTGGCGGTCGAGCTCGACGACGCTGCCGACATCCATCTTGAGCAGGCTCGCCACCGGCACCTTGGCGCGGCCGAGCACCACCGAGATGCGGACGGGAACGTCGAATACGGCCTCGAGGTCGGCGGCGGTCTTCTCGCCGGGCGGGGTGTAGCCCTCGCGGCCGGGAGCGGCCATTTCCTCGAAGGTGATCCCGGTATCGACGGTGCTCATTGCTCGGTCTCCTCGTTAAGTCGGATGCCGCGTGCGGCGAAATACTGGGCGATGCGGGCGTCGATCTCGGCGCTGAGCTTCCTGATATCGCGGACCACGCCGCCATCGGCCCACTCGATGCGGGCATCGCCGATGGCGATGTCGGGGTCGCCGAGGACGACCAGCCGGCCGGTGAAGCCGGAGGTGGTCATCTTGGCTGTAGCGATGTCGCGGACGGCGTCGGCAAGCGCCGGGTCGCAGCGGATGACGAGGTGCGGCACGCCATCGAGCGTTGCCATGCACTCGGCCACCAGTTGCTCGATCTCGACCGTCGGCTCGCGGGCAATGAGGCCGCCAGCGAGTTTCCTCGCAATCGACAGCGACAGCTCGACGCCTTCGGCAATGGTCTGCTTGCGCGCATCGTCCATGCTGGCTGCCATGGCGGCAACGCGCACCGCGAGGGATTCGGCGGCAGCGGCTTCGGCCTTGGCGGCCCTGGCGACGGCGGTGCGCTCGCCCTCGGCGAGGCCGGCCTCGCGGCCTTCGCGGCGGGCCTCCTCGAGCAGGCTCGCCATGGCGGTCTCGGTGACCAGCGAGTTGCGCTCCTGGCGGCGGCCAAGATCGAGATCGAAGGTGAATTTGGCGGGCGCGGCGCTCATCAGCCGATCATCTCCTCATCGGCCTTGCCCTTGGTGATGATGATCTCGCCCTTGGCGGCGAGATCCTTGGCAGTGGCGACCATGCGGCCCTGCGCCTCGTCGACATCCTTCAGGCGAACCGGGCCCATGGCCTCCATGTCGTCCTTCAGCATCTTGCCGGCGCGGGCCGACATATTGGCGAAAAACACCTCTTTGACCGTGTCGTTGGCGCCCTTCAACGCCAGGCCGAGTTCCTTCTTGTCCATCTTCTGCACCAGCGTCTGGATCGCCGAGGGCTCGAGGCGGGCCAGATCCTCGAAGGTGAACATCAGCGCCTTGATGCGGTCGGCGCCGTCGCGGTCGCGTTCCTCCAGCGTGGTGATGAAGCGCGCCTCGGTCTGGCGATCGAACGAGTTGAAGATCTCGGCCATCTGCTCATGGCTGTCGCGGCGCTTGGTGTGGCTGAGGGTCGACATGAACTCGGTACGCAGCGTCGTCTCGATCTTCTCGAGGATTTCCTTCTGCACCGGATCGAGCGCCAGCATGCGCTGCACCACTTCCATCGCCAGCTCCTCGGGCAGGGCGGCGAGCACCTTGCCGGAGTGATCGGTGGCGATCTTACTGAGCACCACGGCGATGGTCTGCGGGTACTCGTTCTTCAGATAGCTGGCGAGAATATCCTCCTGAACGTTGCTCAGTTTCTCCCACATGTTGCGGCCTGCCGGACCGCGGATTTCTTCCATGATCGAGTCGACGCGATCCTGCGGCAAGAAGCTCAGCAGCAGGCGCTCGGTGGTGTCGGAGTTGCCGGCGATAGTGCCGTTGGAGGAGACGCGGGTGACGAATTCGATGAGCAGCGAATCGAGCATATCCGGGGTGATCGGCCCGAGCTTGACCATGGCGCGCGACAGCTGGCGGATTTCCATCTCGTCGAGCTCTTCGAGGATCGGCTTGCCGAAATCCGGGCCGAGCGCCAGGAGCAGCACGGCGGCCTTCTCATCACCGAGGAGAGCGCGCTGGCTGGCGTTGGCGCCGACGACCAGTTGCTTGCTCAGCACCTGGTCGGTGGTCTGGTCGAGTGCGGCTGCGGCGGCCATCTAGTTCATCCTCACGTGGCGCTCGCCAGCCAGTCGCGCACGATCAGTGCGGCCTGCTTGGGGTTTTCGTCGACCAGTTCGCCGACGGTCTTCAAGGTATTGGCCTGGGTCTCGCCCATCGCCTTGGCGCTGTTCATCCAGGCGGGAACGCGGGCTTTGCGCGGCTGCTCGTCTTCCTCGACGTAGTTGCCGCCATTGAGGTTGGGGAGCGAGGAAACCATGGCGTTGGAGCCGAAATCGCCCGGGCCGTGATGGGCCGGGCCGCCGCCGAGCTCGGCGCTGGCGGGGAGGGCCAAAGTCTTCCCCTCGGGGGCCAGCACGCGCTTCAGCAGCGGGCGGAGCACGAAGAACACCAGCGCCAGGGCGATCAACAGGGTCACCGCCATCTCGGCGCCGTTCATCAGGTCGTCGCGGGTGAAGTCGAGCAAGCCCGGCTCGCTGGTGCCGGCGGCGGCGAGTTCAGGGCGATCGGCAAACTGCAGGTTGGCGACCTGCACCTGATCGCCGCGGGCGTCGGAGAAGCCGATGGCGGATTTCACCAGCGAGGTGATCTGGTCGATCTCGGCCTGGGCGCGCGGGGTATAGACCGAGTTGCCGGTGGCGTCGGCGACATAGGTGCCATCGACCACCACGGCGATCGACAACCGCTTGATGCCGCCGGCTTCGGTGAGCGCCGTCTCGGTGACCTTGGAGATCTCGAAATTGGTGGTCTCTTCGGTGGTCGAGCCCTGCTCCATGGTCGAGCTGCCGCTGCCGGAATTGGCCGACGCGCCGGGCAGTTCGTTGGAGACGCTGACCTGGCCGCTATCGCCGTTCTGGGCGGTGTTGGAGAGATCGCGGGTCTGGGTGGAGCGGATCACCTGGCCGTTCGGGTCGAACGTCTCAGAGGTCTTGCTCAGCCGGTTGAGGTCGAGCTCGGCCGAAACCTGCACCCGGGCGCGGCCGGAGCCGACGATATTGGCGAGCAGGTCTTCGACGCGGCTGCGCAGGCGATTCTCGACATTGAGGGTACGCTCCTCGGTCTCGCCAGCGATGACATCCTCGGGGCCGTTGCCGGCACCGGAGGCGAGCAGGCGCCCCGTATCGTCGACCACCGAGACGCGCGCCGGGGTCAGGCCCTCGATGGCGGAGGCGGCGAGATGCTGGATGGCGCGGATTTCACCGGCCGAGAGTTCGCCGCGCACCGACAGCACGATCGAGGCGGTGGGGTCCTTCTGCTCGCGGCTGAACAGGGCGCGTTCGGGCAGGACGAGATGGACGCGGGCGCTCTTGATGCGGGCCAGCGACGAGATGGTGCGGGCGAGTTCGCCTTCGAGCGCCCGGACGTTGTTGATGTTCTGGACGAAGCTGGTGGCGCCCAGCGTCGACTGCTGGTCGAAGATCTCGTAGCCGACCTGGCCCTTGTTGGGCAGGCCGTTCTGCGCCAGCGACATGCGAATCTGGGTGATCTGGTCGCGCGGCACCAATATGGTGTCGCCTTCGCCCCGGATTTCGTAGTTGACGTTCTGGGTCTGGAGTTCGGAGACGATGGCCGCCGAATCCTCGAAGGAGAGCCCGGAATAGAGCGGCGCCAGCGGCGGCGTCGAGGCGCGCATGATGAGGAAGGCAAAGAACCCCAGCATCAGCACGGCGATAACGGCCATGGCGGCGACGCGCGCCAAACCGAGGCGGTTGAAGAACTGCAGCAACCCGTCCACGCGGACCGTACCCTTGTTATTCTTGGGTGCGCGCAAACGCACCGAGCCCATAGGCAAAAATTACCCAGTGGATGGTAAACAAGTGATTAACCGGCGGTTGCAGAATGCAAAAAGGCGGCAAGCTTTGCCGGGTGAGGTTAAGGAGACGTGAGTATGGGAACGCTGAGCATCCTGGGTCGGGTGACCTCGATCAATGTGCGCAAGGTCATGTGGACCTGCGACCTGATCGGCATCGGCTACGAGGTCGAGATCTGGGGGATGCCGCATCGCGACCCCAGGGCGCCGGAATTCCTCAAGCTCAACCCCAATGCGCAGGTGCCGGTGATCATCGATGACGGGTTCGTCTTGTGGGAGAGCAACGCCATCATGCGCTACCTGTCGGAATCGCGCCGCAGCGGATTGTGGCCGGTGGCGGTGAAGGAGCGCGGGCTGGTCGACCAGTGGCTGACCTGGCAGGTGGCCGAGCTCAACGCGCAATGGGGTTATGCGGTCTATGCGCTGATGCGCAAGAACCCCGCCTATACCGACGAGACCCGCATCGCCGATTCGATCCGCAACTGGACGGCGAGGATGCAGATCCTCGAGGCGCAGCTTGCGGCGGGCGGAGGCTTTGCCGCCAATGGTCGGCTATCCATCGCCGATATAGGGCTCGCCGTCTCGACCCACCGCTGGTTCTCGACCCCGTTCGACAAGCCCGAGCTGCCGGCGGTGAAGGAGCACTACGAGCGGCTGAAGGCGACGGCGGAAGGGCAGAAGTATATGAGCGCCGATACGCCATGACGCGCCTCAGGATCCTCGGTCGGGTCACCTCGAGCAATGTCCGCAAGGTGTTGTGGACGGCCGACCTCTGCGGCATCGATTACGAGCACGAGATCTGGGGGATGCCGCATCGCGACCCCAGGGTGCCGGAGTTCCTCGCGCTCAACCCCAATGCCACGGTGCCGGTGATCGTCGACGATGGGTTCGTCATGTGGGAGAGCAGCGCCATCATGCGTTATCTCGCGCAGAAATCCGGCAGCGACCTGTGGCCCGAGGAGGTGCGGCAGCGGGCGTTGGTCGACCAGTGGCTCACCTGGCAGGCGACGGAGCTCCTGCCTTCGTGGCTCTACGCAGTGACGGCGTTCCTCGCCAAAAACCCGGCCTTTGACGATCCGGAGCGGATCGCGCAGTCGGTGGACAAGTGGTCGGCCAACATGCGGATGGCAGAGGCGCGGCTCGCCGAGGGCGGCGGCTATGTCGCCAACGGGCGGCTCAGCCTGGCGGATCTGGCGCTGGCCCTCTCCTCGCACCGCTGGTTCTCGACCCCGTTCGACCGGCCGGAGCTGTCGGCGGTGACGGCGCACTACCAGCGGCTCAAGGCGACCGAGGCCGGGCAGAAGTATCTGGGCGAGGCGACGCCTTGACGAGGCACTCGTAGCGGCGGGGGATCGCCTTCTCCCCTTGTGGGAGAAGGTGGCCGAAGGCCGGATGAGGGGTATCTCTCCGCGCACCGTGTCGCTCGTCGCTTGCGCTCCGATCGCGCTGCACTTCGTTTCGCGAACCCCTCATCCGCCCTTCGGGCACCTTCTCCCACAAGGGTAGAAGGCACCGACTGATAGTGTGAAGCCACAAACGACAAAACCCGCCTCGGCTGCCCGGGCGGGTTGGTCGTCAGCTCCGGAAGGGCTCAGCCTTCGCGGTAGTGCTGGATCCAGGTCGTGCGCAGACCAGCAAGGCCATGCTTGTCGATGGCGGCCTGCCAGTTCAGGAATTCGTCGACGGAAAGCGTGTAACGCTGACAGGCTTCCTCGAGGCTCAACAATCCACCGCGAACGGCGGCGACAACCTCAGCCTTGCGGCGGATAACCCAGCGACGGGTGTCCCTGGGAGGCAGATCCGCAATCGTCAACGGACTTCCATCCGGGCCGATCACGTACTTTACACGCGGACGCATTTGTACGGTCATTGTACTCACTTACTCAACCTGACCACATCCCGAACCGTAGCCCATCGCACTTAAAATTCGGCTAAGGCATTACTTAAAATGCGTTAAAAGCCGGGGCTCTCAGGATGTCTCGGCATTAACAATTGCAGGAGCTAAGCGCGACCGATTCCAGCGACAAGGCTTGGTCGCAAGTTGCATGGAATGCGTCTCTATTTGTCGGTATCGGCTGCCATGAAAGGGGGCTCGCCATGGCCAAGGATTTCCCCGCGCTATCAGCGCATCACCGTGACTTCATCAGCCGGCAGCACTTGTTTTTCACCGCCTCGGCAGCGGTGGGAACACGCATCAACATCTCGCCGCGCTCGACCGACATGTTCCGGGTGATGGGCGACAATGCTGCCTGCTACCTCGACCGCACCGGCAGCGGCAACGAAACCGCCGCGCACCTCAAGGCCGACGGGCGGATGACCATCATGTTCTGCGCCGTCGAAGGGCCGCCGCTGATCCTCAGGCTTTATGGCCGCGGCCGCATCATCGGGCGCGGCGGCGACGAGTACGCCCGGCTGCTGCACGAGCAGTTCGCCGACACCGAGCCACTCGGCGCCCGGCAGATCACCTGGCTGGATTTCGACCTGGTCAAGACCTCATGCGGCTACGGCGTGCCGTTGATGAGCTATGAAGGCGAGCGCGACACCATGGACCGCTGGGCCGAAGCCAAGGGGCAGGACGGGCTCGAGGCCTACTGGCAGGAAAAGAACATGCTCAGCATGGATGGGTTGCCGACCGGGTTTGGGGAGTAGGGGGAGCGACCCTCACCTGTCTCGGCCCCAGGCTCGCCGGTGGCCCACTGGCAGCACCTCCAACCCGGTGTCATCCCAGCGAAAGCTGGGACCCATCTCGCCCCCCGCGCCAGCCGATAGTTGGGTCCCAGCTTTCGCTGGGATGACAGCCGGTGGTTGGGGCAGCTCGGTGCCTAACTCCTGATCCATCTCGTCTTGCAGCCCGATGGCCTTAAACCGCGGTCTCCTCATCCTTCGGCTCGTCGGCCGCCGTCTTGGCACGGACCGAGAGGATGGCGGAGAGGTTGACGCGGGCGCCGCCGACAATGAGCACCGGCTCGGAGCCGGAGAAGTCGATGCCGGTGACTTCGCCGGTCATTTCGGTGGCGACGCCGACCAGCTTGCCGGTGGCGGTGTCGCGGGCTTCGATGCTGACCGAGTAGGTGCCCTCAGGCTTTTTCTGGCCATCGTTACCGATGCCGTCCCAGGTGAAGACGCTCTCGCCCTTATCGACCGTGCCGGCCTTGGTGTAGACGACGTTGCCCTTCGCATCCTTCACGGTGGCGACGATGTCGGCTTTGCTGTCGACGGCGAAGTGCCACTTGGCCTCGCCCTTCAGCAGTTCCGTCTTGACGCCCGAGGCAGTGACGATCTTGCCGACATAGCTCACCGCCTGGGAATTGTTGGCGGTCTGCGTCGAGGTCATCATCGCCTCGAGGAATTCGTTGGTCTTCAGCTGCTGCTCGACGCCGGTGAACTGCACCAGCTGCTGGGTGAACTGGTTGGTGTCGAGCGGATCGAGCGGGTTCTGGTTCTTCAGCTGCGTGGTCAACAGCTGCAGGAAGGTATCGAAGTTCTGCGCGATGGTCTGGCGGGTGCCGGTCAGGGCACTGTTATTGTTCGAGCTGACACCGGTTACGGCCATCTGTGGCTCCCTAGAGGGGGCAGGCTCTCCTGACCCCCAGACAGAAAAGACTAGAGCGACATCGCCCTAGACGAAGAGATTGAGGCCACTGGCCGAAGCCGTGCCGCGATAGGTGGTGGTGGCGGTTTCCGCGCCAACGTCGTCGCCGCCGGCAAAGCTGTCGCCGCGGCCATTGAAGCCCTGGTGATCGCCGCGGCCGTCGCCCATGCCGCCCTGCTGGGCGAAGGGGTTCTGGCGCAGCGAGAATTCGAGGTTGGTTTTCGACCCATCGAGCCCGGCCTGCTGTAGCGCCTGCTGCAGGGCGCGCTGATCGCGCTGCATCAGGTCGAGCGTTTCCGGGCGCTCCACGGTGAGCCGGGCATTGACGGCGCCGGACTTGTCCACGTCGAGCTTCACGTCGATGCGACCGAGCTCGGGCGGATCGAGGCGGATCTGGAAGCGGGTGTTGCCGGCCTCGAACTGGCGCACCACCTCGAAGGCCACCTGCGGCAGATTCACCTGCTGCAGCGGCATCTGGTAGGCGGCGTGCACGGCGCGGGCGACGGGGACCGCGGCGAGCTGGGTGGCCGGTGTATTGGCGGCCGCGGCGTCGACAGGCGTCGATTGCGGCTGTGAGGGCTGCGCCGGGGCGGCCGCCGGCTTGCCGTCGCCCGCTTCCGGCTTTTCGGTTTTCGTGGTGGTCGCGGCGGTGACCGGCCGGGCGATCTCGGGTTCGCTGGCTTCGAGCTTTGGCGTGGGCGCTGGCTCAGGGGCCGCAGCGACGGTGGTCGCGGGTTCGGCCTGCTTGGTTGGCGCGGTGACGGCCTGTGGCAGCTCGAGCGTCGGTGCGGTGAAGGGCTTTGCCGCGACTGGCTTGGCGGCGTCGGGCTTGGGCGTCGCGAGCGCTTCGATGATGCGCTTCAATTCACGCTCGGTGACCGCCTGGTCGAGACCGAGCGCGGCCTTCAGGTCCTCGGGCAGTGTTCCGGATTTCAGCGTGGTGGCGAGGGCGTCGAGCTTCCTTGCCAGCTCAGGGTCCTGGGCCGCCAGTTTCTCGCTGAGCTTGCCGATATAGAGGCCGAGCTGGCGGAGAGCCGGCGGGGCTTGCTCGAGCGTCGTCGCGCCCCTGGAAGGGGTGGGCTCGGGAGTCGTGGCTTCGGGACCCGCGGTTTCGGGCGCGGCGGCATCCGGGGCGGCGTCGGCCACCAGCTGTGCAAAGCTTTCCGGCAGATCGGGAACGTCAGCGGCGGGTGCCGGCTGAGTTGCGATGGGCCCCGGCCGGGTGGCGGCCGGCGCGGCGGCAGTCTCGGGGGCATCCATCGCGGGAGCCGCTGCCGCCGGAGGCGTCGCGGGGGCAGGGGCAGGGGCGGCGTCCACTACGCTCGGAATGACGCCGTCGCCGCTGGCGAGCGCAGTGATCTTGGGATCGATCTGCGGGGCGGGCGGCGCGAAGGTGCCGAGATAGACGGCGACAGCATCGAGGGCGTCGCTGAGCTTGTTGTGGAGCGCCGGGTCGACAGGCTTGCCGGCGTCGAGCGCATCGTTGATGGCGATCAGGGCGTCGCTGAGTGTCTTCAGCAGCGATTTTCCCTGCTCGGTCTGCATCGGAGGCCGGTCGTTGATGGCGATCAGCGGCGTTACCGTGGCGGTCTCGGGCAGCACGGCTGCCTGACGCGGGACGGCCGTCTCGGCAAGAGCAGTGGCTGGGGTTTCGCTGTCGGGCGTGGGTTGTGGGACGAGCAGCGCCAGCAGCGCTGCGAACAGGCCATCGGGCGCCGCTTCCTCCGGCGCAGCCGTGTCGCCCCCGGTGATCAAACCGGGAGTTGCCGCCGCCGCAAATCCAACCGTAACCGTCACAAACGCCTCGCTGGAAACAATGCTCCACTAAGGGTGATGCAAGGCGCGTGCCGGATGGTGAGGCAAGCAATCTCAATGGGTTGGCCCTGGTCGCCCGGAATCGACAGCGGCAGTTTGCGCCGGTGGCGGCAGAATTTGCCGGGTTACTGCGAGGTCGCACCGGATTTCCGTGTGGCACGTGACACCGGCACACAGAACGACTATACCGCGCCCGATCCGTCGGACCTTGAACCCTTCTGGATGAGAGATATGGACCTGAATTCGCTTGATCTGCCCAAGCGTCCCGAGGACACGCGCGTCGTGGTCGCGATGTCGGGGGGCGTCGATAGTTCCGTGGTCGCCGGGCTCTTGGCCCGCCAGGGCTACGATGTGGTGGGGGTGACCCTGCAGCTTTACGACCATGGCGAAGCGACGCACCGCAAGGGCGCCTGCTGCGCCGGCCAGGATATCCACGATGCGCGGCGCGTGGCGCAGGCGCTCAATATCCCGCACTACGTGCTCGACTATGAAGAGCGCTTCAAGAACTCGGTGATGGAGCCGTTCGCCAATGCCTATCGGCAGGGCGAGACGCCGGTGCCGTGCATCGCCTGCAACCAGAGCGTCAAGTTCGTCGACCTGATGGAAGTGGCCAGGGACCTCGGCGCCGACGTGCTGGCGACCGGGCACTATGTGCAGAGCAAGCTCGTTGACGGCAAGCGCCGGCTGTTCCGGCCGGTCGATGACTCGCGCGACCAGAGCTATTTCCTGTTCGCCACTACCGAACAGCAGCTGGATTTCCTGCGCTTCCCGCTCGGCGGCATGACCAAGCCGGCGGTGCGCGAGCTGGCGCGTGAGTTCGGGCTGGAGATCGCCGAAAAGCACGACAGCCAGGACATCTGCTTCGTGCCGCAGGGCAAATATGCCGACGTGATCCGCAAAATGCACCCGGAAGCCCTGGCCGAGGGGGAGATCGTCCACCTCGATGGACGTGTGCTGGGCAAGCACGAGGGGATCGTCAATTACACCATCGGGCAGCGCAAGGGTCTCGGCGTTGCGGCAGGCGAGCCGCTCTACGTGGTCAAGCTCGAGCACCGCACCGGCCGGGTCATCGTCGGCCCACGCGAAGCGCTGATGACCAAGACGGTGCGGCTGCGCGACGTGAACTGGCTGGGCGAGCGCCAACTCGCCTCGCTGGCGGCCGGCAATGGCATGCCGATCGAAGTGAAGGTGCGCTCGACCCGGCCGCCACAGTCAGGGGCCGTGCACATGGCCGATGGCGAGGTGTTCGTCACGCTGTTTGCCGGCGAATACGGCATCTCGCCGGGGCAGGCCTGCGTGTTCTATGCCGATGAGAGCGGGACCAGCGAAGTGCTGGGCGGCGGCTTCATCGCCGAAGCTGTGCCGCAGGCGCTGGTGGCTTAAGGCGAAGTGCTGGTGGTTTCGGCGGCGGGCTGCGTCGCCGACTCCTTGAGCATCTGGTAGTTGCCGAGCCCGCCGAGCATGGCCGAGATGATGTAGGTCAACAGCAGCGCGCCGAGCAGCAGCAACAGGATGCGGCTGCGGTTGAGGCGGAACGGGCTGTCGGGCTTTTTCGGATCTTCGGACATAGGGATGGGTTAGCCCTCCGGTGCCCTCGTCGCAAGTGCAGCAGGTGCGGCGTGTGGCTGCGGGGGCACTTCCCATGCCAAATGCACCGGCCCCTTCTCCCCCACAAGGGGGGAGAAGGGCATCGCGGCTGGGGCAAGAAAAATCTTCACCACCACCCCAAGGATCAGTCGCCGTTCATCGTCTCAGTCCTAGAACACCGGCTGAAAGCTCACATAGGTGCTACGGTCCTTGACGCCTGAATTCAGCAATAGCGGGGTGCTCGACGCCCCAGTGACCGATGAAACGCTGATCGCGCGGGCGGTTGGTGGTGATCGGCGTGCGTTTGGCGAGCTGGTCGAACGGCACTACGATTTCATCTTCCGCACGGCGTGCAAATGGTGCGGCAAGGTGTCGGATGCCGAGGATGTGGCGCAGGATGTGTGCATCAAGCTCGCCTCGATCCTCAAGAGTTTCGACGGGCGCTCGGCGTTCACCAGCTGGCTCTATCGCGTTACCCTCAATGCGGTGCGCGACATGCAGCGGGCGCGCAGCCGGCGCGGGCGCAATGCCGACCGCTATGCCGAGGTGACGCCGGATGAATACCTGCCCGAGCAGGAAGACGCAGCGACCAGTAAGGAGCTGTGGACCGCAGTACGCAGACTTCCCGAACAGCAACGGGATGCAGTGCTGCTGATTTACGCGGAGGGGATGAGCCACGCCGAAGCCGGCGTGATCATGGGGTGCAAGGAGGCGACCGTCTCCTGGCACATCCACGAAGCCAAAAAGACCCTGAGGGGGCTCCTATGAGCAACCACATGAACGACGACGACAAGCTCAACGCGCTCAAGCAGGCGCAGACCCCGGCTCCCTCGGAGGCGGCGCGCCGCCGCGCGCTCGATGCCGCCATGCTGGCTTTCGATGCCGAACAGGCGAACGCGAAAAAAGCCACCCAAGGAAATCCGATCACCCAGCGTCTCAGGTCCATCTTCGCCAATGCGAAAGGGACCTGGATCGTGGATAACCGCCTCACTTACGGCCTTGGCACCGCAGCTGTCGCACTGCTGCTGCTGCCGCTCGGCTATCAGCTTTACAACAGCACCGCGATCACCCCGATCGGCGTGCCGCCAGTTGCGGTCAGCAGCAAAGATGCAGACCAGCCGATGGCGATGGTCGAACCAGAGCCGGTGGCGCAGCCCGAACCGGCGCCGATGGAACTCGGCCGCGCCGACGAACTGAAGACCGAAGCGGCCGGCACTACCGCAGCCGCGACCACGGCGCAGGAAGCTCCGGCTACGGTCGGGGCAGATGCCAGCACCTCGAACATCGCGGCCGCCGCGCCGGACGGCGAGGCCGACGTGATGCGTCAGGATAGCCTGATGCTGGGTGACGAAGTCGCCCCGCAGAACAGCATGGCGGTGGATGCGGTCCCACCGGTGATGCCGGCGGCGCCGACGGTCGAGATGCGGATGGCGGCGCCTAAGCAGATGGCCGCGCCTGGTGTGATGCAGAACGAAGCCTTCATGGCGGCCCCTGCGCCTGCCGATGCGATGATGGCGAAGCCCACCGAGCCGAGCGGCGACGAGTTCTCGAAGTTCACCGAATCGCCGCTCAAGGTGGTGAAGACCGATCCGGTCTCGACCTTCTCGATCGACGTCGATACGGCCTCCTATGCCTATGTGCGGCGCTCGCTGACCGAGGGCTGGGTGCCGGAGCCCGATGCGGTCAGGCTCGAGGAGCTGATCAACTACTTCAACTACAATTACCCGGCGCCATCAGACGCTGCGACGCCGTTCAAGCCGACGGTCTCGGTCTATCCGACGCCGTGGAACGGCAAGACGCAGATCGTCCAGATCGGTATCAAGGGTTATGTCCCCGCGGTGACCGAGGACAAGGCGTCGAACCTGGTGTTCCTGATCGACACTTCGGGGTCGATGGATGAGCCGGACAAGCTGCCGCTGCTGAAGCGGGCGTTTGCCCTCCTGGTCGACCAACTCGGGGCCAACGACACCATCTCGATCGTCGCCTATGCCGGTTCGGCCGGCGTGGTGCTGGAGCCGACCAAGGCAACCGACAAGGCCAAGATCATCGGTGCGCTGGAGAACCTCTCGGCCGGTGGCTCGACTGCCGGCGCCGAAGGGATCGAGCTCGCCTATCGGCTGGCCGAGCAGAACAAGGTTGCCGATGGCGTCAACCGGGTGATCCTCGCCACCGATGGCGATTTCAATGTCGGGATCGACGATCCGGAAGACCTGAAGACCTACATCAAATCCAAGCGCGACGGCGGGGTGTTCCTGTCGGTGCTCGGCTTTGGCCAGGGGAACCTGGGCGACGACACGATGCAGGCGCTGGCGCAGAACGGCAACGGCAATGCCAGCTACATCGACAGCTTCAAGGAAGCCCAGAAGGTGCTGGTCGAGGATGCCGGCGGCACGCTCGAAACCATCGCCAAGGATGTGAAGATCCAGGTCGAGTTCAACCCGGCGGTGGTCAGCGAGTACCGGCTGATCGGCTACGAGACCCGGGCGCTGAACCGCGAGGACTTCAACAACGACAAGGTCGATGCCGGCGAGATCGGGGCGGGCACCACCGTCACCGCGCTCTACGAGATCACCCCGGTCGGCTCGGGCGCCGAACTGAACGACCCCTTGCGCTACAGCACCGATGCCACGGCCGAAACGGCCGGCAATGGCGAGATCGGCTTCCTCAAGATGCGCTACAAGCTGCCCGACGAGGAAACCAGCAAGCTGATCGAGCAGGCGATCGGCAAGGACCAGGCGGTTTCGAGCCTGTCGGAAGCCTCCGAGGACTCGCGCTTCGCCGCGGCAGTCGCCGCCTTCGGACAGAAGCTGAGGGGTTCGAACTATGGCGAGATGAGCTGGGCCGATATCCGGTCGCTGGCTCAGGGCGCCCGCGGCACGGACGAAAACGGCTACCGCGCCGAGTTCATGCAGCTGATCGATATGGCGAAATCGCTGGCGCCGGAGACCGAGGAGCCGCTCTGCACGGCGCCGGAAGGCAACCGCAACTGCCGCTAAGGCGGTAAGCGATAGCGCCGCTGCCCCCCACGGCGCTTATGAGCGCGGCCCCGCTGCTGTCGGAGCCGCGCTCGACTGTTGGGGGCGGCAGGAGCAATCACCGGCGGTGAGGCGAATCCTCCCCCGCGTGGCGGGGGAGGGGGACCGCCGAAGGCGGTGGAG
>NZ_LMCR01000007.1:0-36714 GCF_001424865.1 Devosia sp. Root105 | reverse complement strand
CTCTCAAGGTTCGGACCAGCTCGACCAGCCCCCAACACCGTGAAAACTGTCAGCGATGTATCCGGACAATAGTGTCAGCGATCTTCCCGCTTGCTCACGCAGACACCGGCCTCGGCCCAGTCCGCCTACGATCAGTGCGTGGGGCACCCCCCTCCCACCACGCTTTCGCGTGGTCCCCCCTCCCCCGCAGGCGGGAGAGGGAATCCCGACTGCACGTTCAGTGGCCGTCCGACACCCGCCGCAACACCGCCTGCGCGCCCGCGTACAACCCCGCACTCGCCCCGACCGGCATCGCCTCAATCCCGACAAACCCCGCATAGCCCGCCTGCAGCAGCCAGCCGAGCTCCGCTGCCCAGTCATGCGTCCCTGCCCCGAATTCGTGGCGGCCGGGAATGTCCGCCACCTGGATGTGCCCCACCAGCGGCATGTTCCCCGCCACCGCCCAGCCGAGCGGCTCGCCGTTGAGGATGGCGTGGTAGCGGTCATAGAGGAACCGCACGTTGGGCCGGTCGAGCCGGCGCAGCAGGGCGAGCGCGCTTTCGCTATCCTGCAGCAGCGCGTTCGGCCCCTCGAACTGCCGGTTCACCACTTCCACCAGCAGCTCGACCGGCAGATCGGCAATCGCATCGGAGGCCCGGGCCAGCGCCTCGCCGGCGGCCGCGAGCTGCGTTTCGAGCGCCACGCTAGCACTGATGTCGCCTGCCAGCACCACCAGCTTCGGACAGCCGAGCTCGACCGCCACCGCCGCCGTCTCGGATACCCGCCGCACGAACTCGGCGTGCTCGGCCGGCTCGGCCAATTGGCACTTGTTGCGCCAATCCTCGACGCAGAGCGTTTCGAGCCTGGTGCCGGTGTCACGCAGCGCGCGGCCCAGCGCCGCAAGCGGCTTGTCCCGCCAGTCCCAGATTTCCACCGCCGGAAAGCCGGCATCGGCTGCCGCCCGCACCCGATCGGGGACGGACGATCGCCTTCGGCGAAGGCCAGCTCGATCGAGATGGAAAAGTCGATCACTTCCCCCGCACCGCGTCGACCACTGCCCGGCCGGCTTTCAGCGCCGCGACCGGATCGCTCGCCGCATCGAGTTCGAGCAGCACAATGTCCGCACCCGGAGTGTTGAGCATCGCCTCCGACCAGGCATTCCAATCGACGATGCCGACGCCGAAATCGGCCATATAGCGCTGCTGCTGGCTGTAGATGGTGTGGTCGATCGTGAGATCGGTCTCGATCCTGCCCACCGCATCCTTCCAGTGCGCGAGGATGATGCGCTGGTCGTGCTGGCGCGCCACCCGCACCGGATCGCCGCCGCCCAAGGTGATGTGGCAGGAATCCGGGCAGAGCCAGACATAGCGCGGGTCGGTATAGGCCATGAACAGCGCGATATCGCGCTCGTACCACAGCGCGCTGTTGGATTCGGTATGGAGCGCCAGCTTGATGCCGGCCCCCTCGATTGCCTCACCCACCGCATGGGCGATGTGGGCCATCTCAGCCATGAAGGCCTGATCGATGAACATCGGCGGCCGCACGCCGCGGGTCTTCCGCATCGGCAGCCCGGTAACGAGGATCTCGCCGCCCGCCTCGGCGATGAACGCCGCCCGCCGCTCCGCATCGGCGATGATGGCGCCGAGATCGGCGGTGCCGCTCCAGGCCGGCGCATCGGCCATGAAGGCGCTGACCACCGCGAGGCCGCGGCTATCGAGCTCGGCCCGGAACGCCTTGGCGCTGCCGAAGGCCTTCAGTACATTGTCGATGCTGCCCGGCGCGAAGGTCAGTTCGAGCCCGCTGACGCCGGCTTCGCTGAGCGCGTTGAGCACCGTGCCCCAGAACTTGTCGAGATTGGCCGCCGCCCAGCTCCCCAGTTCCGCCTCGCTCTCGAGGCCCCAGAACCGGGGGTGGTAGAAGGTGATGATGTCGGTCGCGAGCCGGCTGGCCATGGACTTATCTCCGCTGGATGAAACTGAGGGGTGTGGGCGTTATTTGAGCCCGGTGACGGCCACGCCGCGCACGAAGTACTTCTGCAAAAACAGGAACAGGATCAGCACCGGCAGCAGCACCACGATGGCGCCGGCGAGCAGCAGGCCATAGTCGATCGAGCGCGCCGCCTGGCTGGCGACGGCGAGCCCCACCGGCAGGGTGTAGGTGCCCTGGTCCTGCGCCACGATCAGCGGCCAGAGGAAATAGTTCCACGAGTTGAGGAAGGTGATGATGGCGACCGTCGCAATCGCCGGCCCGACCAGCGGCAGGAAGATGCCGAAAAAGATGCGGAACTCCCCGGCGCCATCGAGCCGGGCGGCTTCGAGCAGCTCGTCGGGCACCGAATCCGCGAACTGGCGCATGATGAACACCGCGATCGGCATCACCGCGATCGGCAGCACGATGCCGGCCAGCGTATTGACCAGGCCGAACTGCACGATGATGAAGAACTGCGGCACGAACAGCGCGATATAGGGGATCATCATCGCTGCGAGGATGCAGCCGAACACCAGCTTGCTGCCCTTGAACGGGAGCTTGGCCAGCGCATAGCCGGCGAGCGAACTGAACAAGACGTTCGAGGCGACGGTGAACGCCGAAACGATCAGCGAATTGCCCATATAGGTGCCGAACTGCCGGCGCTCGAACAGCTCGGCGAAATTGGCGAGGTTGGAGAAATCCTGCGGCAGCCAGGCGCCCGGCGCCGCCATGATCTCGCCCTGCGTCTTGAAGGCGCCGAACAGCACCCAGACGAAGGGCATGAGCACGATGGCTGCCACGAGGGTCAGTGCGGCGTAGAGCAGCGCGGTGCGCAACGGGTGCTTGCCGCTCATCGCCAGGCCCTCAGCAGCCTGAGCTGAAGGATGCCGAGCAGCACCACGATCGCCAGCATCACGTAGGAGCCGGCCATCGCCGCGGCGATATTGCCGTGCCCGAACTGCTCGTAGACCCAGAGCGCCACCGACTTGGTCGCGCTGAGCGGCCCGCCCTTGGTGAGGAGGTACGGCTCATCGAAAATGTTCATGTAGGAGACTGTCATCAGGACGCTGACCAGCACGGTCGCCGGTTTCAGCAGCGGCAGGGTCATGGAGAGGAAGCGCCGCCAGGCCGAGGCGCCGTCGATCGCCGCCGCCTCGTAGACATCCTCGGGAATGGCCTGCAACCCGGCGAGAAACAGCACCATGCAGGTACCGACATTGCGCCAGGTGGTGAGGAGGATCACCGTGCCGATCGCCATGTTCGGGTCGCCCAGCCAGTTGGGGCCGAGGAGGCCGAGCGAGCCGAGGAAGGTGTTGACCGGCCCCTTCAATGTGAAGGCGTATTGCCAGATCACCGCGGCGGCGACGATGTTGGTGATGACAGGCAGGTAGAAGGCCGAGCGATAGACGGCGCGGAGCCGCCGGATGCCGCTGTTGAGGGCGAGTGCGAGGATCAGCCCGATCGCCATCGTCAGAGGCACGCCGATGACGATGAAGATCCCGGTGGTCCACAGCGACTTGAGGAACCCCGCATTGGTGAGCACGCGGGCAAAGGTATCGAGGAAGGTGAAATCCACCTCGAGCGGGCGCCGGATATCGGCAACGCCCATATCGGTGAAACTATAGACCAGGGCCACCAGCGCCGGGATGGCGGTGAAGACCAGGAAGATTGCGAGGAACGGCGCGACGAACAGCCAGGCCGTGGCAGCCTGCCACGACGATCCCCGCCTTGTGCCCACATTGGCCAACACAATTCTCCGAGACGATGTTTCCGCCGAATTCCCGGGCCGGTGCGGGAAGAGTACCCCCTCCCCTGTCCCCTCCCCGCAAGGGGGAGGGAGACGCTCACACTGACGCCAGTGTTTTGGTCTCCTCCCCCTCAGGGCGCTACCGCGTCCCCTTGCGGGGGAGGGACAGGGTGGGGGTGCTCTATGCGAACCGAACCATCCCGCGCCCTATAGCGCCAGCCTCAGTTCCCGACCCCAGCCGACTCCGCGAAGGCCTGCACGTCGTCGAGCACTTGCTTCGCCGTTGCCTGGCCGCGGGCCACCAGTTCCATCTGCTGGCCGAGATAGGTGCCGACCTGGCTCCAGGTGGAAACCTGCGGCACGTCGACGGCAGTCTGCAGTGCCTCGCGCTGCGCGTTGAGCAGCCCGTTGGCGGCAATGGCCGGATCGTCCCAGGCCGCCTTCACCGCGGGGAGGCTGCCAAAGTACATGTACCAGGCGACCTGGGTTTCGGGCTTGGTCATGTAGCGCACCAGCTTCCAGGCGGCGGTCGGGTTCTTGCCGTCCTTCAGCACCGCAAGGCTGCCCGAGCCAAGCGCCGAGACGCTGCCGGCGGGGCCGGCCGGCATGGTTGCCGTGGCGAGATTGGCAGTCACCCACTCGCGCCCATTGGCATCGACCAGCCACTGCTCGAACCAGGGGCCGATATCCTTGCCGGCGATCTCGTTGGAGGTGAACCACGGCACGGTATCGAGGAATTTCGGGCCGTCGGGCGAAGCGAGCCCCTCGGAAAAGAACGAGCCCCAATAGTCGAGCGCCGCGACATTGGCGTCGGAATTGATGGTCCATTGCGTGCCGTCGGCGCTGAGGAAGCCGCCGCCGTTCTGGTGCACATACTCGTTGAGGCCCTGGGCGTTGTAGATATCGTAGCCGATATCCATGCCGAGCCCCCAGGTGGCGCCCTGCCCCTGCATCGCCTTGGCGAAAACCTTCATCTCATCCCAGGTCTTGGGCGCGCCGAGCCCGGCCTTGTCGGCCAGATCCTTGCGATACTGGAACATGGTGGCATAGGCATCCATCGGCACGCCGTAGGCGACGCCGCCCTTGACGCTGGTGGCATAGGCGCCGGGGAAGAAATCCTCGGCCTTGACCAGCCCTTCAGGCACCGCTGCAAAGGCCCCGGTCGCCATCAGGCTGGCCTGGCTCTGCGAATAGAGCCGCACCAGATCGGGCACCGTGCCGGCAGCAATGGCGGTCAACAGTTTTGCGTCGAACTGGTCGGACGGGATCTGGGTGATCTCCACCTTCAGCTCAGGGTTGGCCTTCTCGAAATCGGCAAGGAAGCTCGGCAGCTTCTCGCCCTCGGCGCCGCCGATCCAGAGCTGCAGTACCCCGCTCGCCGGAGCATCGTCGATGGTCTGGGCATGGGCAGTGGCGGCGAGGCCGAGCGACGCGGCCAAGGCGGAGGCGCCGATAAGGACGGCCCTCCGAGCTACACGATTGGTGGACTTCATACCTGTTCCCCGAGCTGGTGATGAGTGGGCACTCGTGTCCGTGGGCGCCGTCTAAACGTCTTCCCTCGAGACACCGGTTAGGCTTGGCAATCGATTGCCATGACGCTATTGGTTGCATATGCTGATTTTCTACGCAAGCGGGATTTGTGCACATGAGATGGGCAGTTGAGAGCGACAGCGGACCGGGCGCTAAGCCCTTGGCGCTGATTGGTTAGTTGTCGGGGGAATGCACGCACCGGTCTCTCAATCATCCTCCCCCGCGTGGCGGGGGAGGGGGACCGCCCGAAGGGTGGTGGAGGGGGGGGCCAAAGCCGAGACTCTTCTCCACCAGCTTCGCTGGTCCCCCTCCCCCGCCCCGCGGGGGAGGATCACGACTGCACCGCCGGTGACCCAACCTTTTTCAAACGGAGCAATTCTCACCATGGCTGATGCCACCTACGACGCGCTGATTGTCGGTTCCGGCGCTTCCGGGATCTTCGCGGCGCAGGAACTCACGGCGCAGGGGCTGAAGGTGTTGCAGCTCGAAGCGGGCCCCGAGATCGGGCCGGCCGATTTCGATGCCGCCGACCGCCCGCGCCAGACCGATATTAACCTCTGGCAGCGGGCCAAGGCGACGCTGAGCGGCCAGGGCGTGCAGGCGCGCGCCGCGTTCTTCGATGGCCGGATGCGGCATCTGTTCGTCAACGACATCAAGCACCCCTACTCGACGCCGAAGGACGCGCCCTTCGTCTGGATACGGGCCCGCCAGGCCGGCGGCCGGACGCACACTTTCGGGCGGGTGCTGCTGCGCTGGACCGATGATGATTTCAAAGTCCGAAGCCGCACCGGCCGGGGCGTCGACTGGCCGATCGATTATGCCGAGCTCGCCCCGTATTACGAGGAAGTCGAGCGCGCGCTCGAACTCTATGGCCAGCCCGACAACGTCCCCACCCTGCCCGACAGCCTCTATGCGCATCGCGCCGAACTGACCGGACCCGAGCAGCAGTTCAAGGCCGCCGTCGAAGCGCAATGGCCCGAGCGCAAGGTGGTGACCTGGCGCTATATCGGCCCCGAACCGACCCGCGTGCTGCGCCCGTTGCGCGAAGCCATCGCCTCGGGCCGGCTCGACATCCGCTACAACACCATCGCCCGAAAAGTGCTGACCGACGCGACCGGCAGCCGTGCCACCGGTGTCGAGGCGATCGATACGGTAACCGGCAAGGTCCAGGTGCTCAGCGCCCGCGCCGTGGTGCTCTGCGCCTCGCCGGTCGAGAGCATCAGGCTGCTGCTCAACTCCGCCTCCGACCGGCACCCCCTCGGCCTCGCCAACAGCTCCGGAACGCTCGGGCGGTATTTCGTCGATCAGCTGCCCTCCGTCGCCGCCGGCACCTTCCCCGCCGCCACGGGTTGGTCGACCGCCGACACGGCTCCATCAGATCCGTTCTACGGCCCCTCGGGCGGCGTCTACCTGCCCCGCTTCGTCGGCGCGGACGGCACGGCCAGCACTGATTTCGCCTACCAGGGCTCGATCGGCCGCAGCCGCACTGCGCCCGACCGCCCGGCCCGGCTCAGCTTTTTCGGCTATGGCGTGATGGCGCCCGACCCGGATAACCGCGTCACCCTTAACCCGCGTCGCAAGGACGCCTGGGGCATGCCGATCGCCCATATCCGTTGCAAGATCGGCCCCGAGGACAAGCAGACGCTGGAGCGCGAACTCGCCGCCCTGGTCGAAACCGTCGAGGGCGCCGGCGGCGAGCTCGAGTACATCGGCTCGCCTTTGGGCCTCAGGGAAATGGGCCGCGGCGCCTACCCCGATGCCGACCCGCTGAGCCGGCTGGCCTTCCGCACCCTGTTCAAACAGACCATGGTGATGGGCGCCGCCATCCACGAAGCGGGCGGCGCGCGCATGGGCGCGGCGCAGGCGGATTCGGTGCTCGACCGCTACAACCGCAGTTGGGACGTGCCCAACCTGCTGGTCACCGACGCCAGCGCCTTCCCCGGCGGCGGCGTCTCGGGCACCACGCTGACCATCATGGCGATGACGATCCGGGCGTGCCGGCAGCTGGCGGGGGAGTTGCGGGGTTAGGGGGAGCCGCAGGACTCTCCTTCATCCTCCCCCGCCCCGCGGGGGAGGATTGCGGCACGGCCGGTGCCCCCACCCACCCCTAGACGCTCACAACCCTCTGCTGTTACGTCACAATCCCGCCCATGGAGAACCGGCTCAAGCGATGGCGAAGCGGACGGAGATTCGGACGGCGGGACCTTCGATTGCCGATGTCGCGCGGGAAGCCGGCGTCGCGACATCGACGGTGAGCCGCGCCCTGACTATGCCGGGTCGCATCGCCGAGCCGACCCGGCTCAAGGTCGAGGCCGCGGCGAAAAAGCTCGGCTATACCGGTGGCAACCAGACGGCTCGGAACCTCCGGATCGGTACCGCCCGGACCATCATGATCGTCCTCCCCGAGGAGCTCTATACCGGCGCCTCGCAGACCGTCACCGAAGTGCTGCGGGCCACCGGCAGCGGGCTCAGCGAGCGCGGCTTTTCGCTGCTCATCGCCAACGTCTCGCGCGAGGCCGATACCGACGAGCATATCCTCACCGTGGCGCTGGGCGGCACGGTGTCGGGCGTGTTGCTGATGGCGACCAACATCCCCGAAGTCGCCGGGCGCAGCCTCGGCGACCTCGGCCTGCCGATGGTTTCGCTGCACTTTGATTTGAGCGGCAAGAACATCCCCAGCGTCGTCAGCAACGACCACGAGGCCATCGGCAATGCCGCAACGCAACTGGTGGGGCTCGGCCACCGGCGCTTCCTCTATGTGCGCGGGCGGCTCGACAACTACCACGAGATCGAGCGGCTGCGCGGCGTGCGCGACGCGCTCGAGGCCAGCGGCCTGCCCGAGAGCGCGCTGACCCTCAGCCAGGGCGATTTCAACTTTTCGGGCGGCATCGCCGCCGGCCACGAGTTCCTCGGGCTCGACCCCGCCGACCGCCCCACCGCGGTGATCTGCGCCAACGACGATACCGCCATCGGTTTCATCAAGACCGTGCTCGATGCCGGCCTCGCGGTGCCAGGCGATGTCTCGGTGATCGGCTTCGACGGCGCCGCCGTCGGCCCGTTCATGACCCCGTCGCTCTCGACGGTGCAGCAGGACACCGCCGAACTCGGCCGCCGCGCCGCCCACCTCATCACCGACATTGTGCTGGGCGAACACCGCTCCAACCAGCACCGCTTCGAGGTGCCCTGCACCATCGTGCTGCGGGACAGTGTCAGGGCCCGCTGAGCCTGATGCGCTGCATTGTGGGTGATCGGAGCGGCGTTCCCTCACCCCGCGCCGCCGCGCCATGGGAAGGCGGTGATGCGGAGGGTTTGGGCGCCGCAGGGCACCAGGCGGATCGGTTGGTTTGGCGTGGTGTCGCGGATCGGGCTCAGTGGCGTTTCGTCGGCGATGTGGTCGTCGCGCGCCAGCGTCCATTGCGGTAGCGGGATGCCGGCCAGCGTCAGGCTGAGCGGCGAGGTCTCGGGCAGCCAGGGATTGATCGGCATTGGCGAGCGCTCGATCGAGAGGTCGATCGCGCCGCCATTGGCATCGCGGTCGAGCCCGTAGTTCCACGGCGATTGCGCCGAGAACTCCATCTCGTCGAAGCCGTCGGGCAGCGGGTTGAGGATGGTGCGCTGTTCGGCGATGCGGAGCGAAAACACCAGCGGGCCGCGCCAGACGCTGACGCTGCCGCTATGGCCGGTTGCAAGGCTGACCGGCGCGTCGAAGCTCAAGGTGACGGTGTCACCGCCCTGCCACTGCCGCTCGATCCGGAGAAAACTGCCGGCAACCACCGCGTCGATCGGCTGGCCGTTGAGCTCGGCCCGGGTGGCCTTGCTCCAGTGCGGGATCCGCAGCAGCAGCGGGAACGACACGGGGCGGGCGGTTTCGACGTTGAAGCGGGTGGTGTCTTCGAACGGGTAGTCGGTCTGCTGCGTGATGCTGACCGCAACGCCATCGATCTCGGTCGAGACCGTCGTCGGACCATGGGCGACGGCAGCAAGGCCGCCTTCGGCCGTCGCCATCCAGGCGTATTGCACATATTTGGGCCAGCCCATGTGCAGGTTGTAGCAGCAGCAATGAAAGCCCGAATGCGGGCTGACCAGCAGGTCGTCGCCATGGTCGTCGCGGAACGGCATCAGCCCGCGCGGGTTGGTGCGCGCCACCGGCATATTGGGCAGCGAGTAATATTGGTGCTGCTTGAAATCCTTGGTGGTGGCCGCCGCGAGGAGGTTGAAGGCGATCCGCTCCTGTTCGTCTCCGATCGCCGGGTCGGCCAGCACCTTGAGCGCCATGGCGTTGCTGAGGATCTGCTCGGCCATCGAGCAGAGCTCGACGCCCTGCGTGTCGGAATGGCCGACCAGCGCCTCGGTGCCGCTCCACATGCCGAAGGCGAGGCCGTGCTCTTCGCGGAGCTTCTCGTAGCCGATGCCGAAGGCGTCGCGATGGCTCGCCTCGCCGCTGCGCTGGTAGAGCACCACCGGATATTTCATCGCCTGCGAGACGTTGACGGCGTGGCTGGGCGCGAAGTCGGTCTCCTTCACTTCCAGCGTATTGAAGAACTCCAGCCAGCCATTACCCTGCGCCGGCAGGGCGTCGGCGATCTCGAGCAGAAAACTCTCGCCGGTGCGGTTGTAGAGCCAGAACAGTGTGTCGATCTGATCGGCCACCCGGGCGCGGGCCCAGTTGTGCAGCGGCTGGCCGGCCACGGTATCGCCGAGATAGCGGGCATAGCGCAGCAAGGCGGGAATGATGCGCGCGTCGCCGGTCGCTTCGTGATAGTCGCGCAGCGCCCAGCAGATCACCATGCGCGGCCACCAGTCGAGATTGGAGGCGGGGCCGATCTGGCCGTTCGGCTGCTGCCCGTCGAGCAGCGCATCCACCCACGCTTGGACCTTCTGTTTGAGGTCGGCATCGTCGTGGAGGAAGGCGAGGCTGATCAGCCCGCGGAGATAATACGGCCCCTTCTCCCAGTCTTCGCCCGTGCCGCCGCGCCAGGCACTGTCCGGCCCCAGCGATGGCAGGATCGTTTCGGCATGGCCGGTCATCCCTTCGGCTTGCAGCTTCAGCTGGTTGGCCAGCCACCCCCCTGCCCTGACGCTGCCAAGCGGCAAGGGGATGAACGGCGTCTCGAGCAGCGGCGCGCGGTTGGCGACGGGGGAACTGGCGGTCATATGGGAGGGTCCTGAAAAGTTGGGGCTAGCGCAGCCGTTCGCCGGCCTTGGCAAAGAGCCGCATCTGGGTCGGCTCGCAGCCGAGCCAGACCGGCTGGCCGGGCTCGAAGTCGTCGCCATCGCGCTGCTCAGCAACAACGGTCTCGCCGCTGCCGGTGACGCAGTAGAGGTAACGCGTGTTGCCCAGATACTCGGAGAAATCGACCCGCGCCGCGATGGCGCCCGGGCGGTCGGCGCCGGGGTGGAGGTGCTCGGGCCGGATGCCGAACTGGATGGCGCCGGGAGCCGCGCCGAGTTCGGCCGCGAGCGCCAGGCTGGCGCCGGCGACTTCGACAGTGCGCCTGTCGCGCAAGCGCGCCGCAAGGAAGTTCATCCGTGGCGAGCCGATGAAACCGGCGACGAACATGTTGTCGGGGTCTTCGTAGACTTGTCGCGGGGTGCCGACCTGTTCGATCCGGCCATCGCGCAGCACCACGATCTTGTCGGCCAGCGTCATCGCCTCGATCTGGTCGTGGGTGACATAGACCATGGTGTTGCCGAGCTCGCGATGAAGCCGCGCCAGCTCGATGCGCATCGAGACGCGGAGCTCCGCATCGAGATTGGACAGCGGCTCGTCGAACAGGAACGCCAGCGGCTTGCGGACAATGGCGCGGCCGATGGCGACGCGCTGGCGCTGCCCGCCCGACAGCTGGCCGGGGCGGCGTTCGAGCAGGTGATTGATCTTGAGGATCTCGGCGGCCGCGCCGACCCGGGCTTCGACCTCGGCGGGCGGCGTGTGGGCGATCTTCAGCCCGAAAGCGAGGTTATCCTTGACGCTCATATGCGGATAGAGCGCGTAGGACTGGAACACCATGGCGATGCCGCGCCGCGCCGGATCGGAGTCGGTGACATCGCGGCCACCGATCAGGATGTCGCCATCGGTGACCTCCTCGAGCCCGGCGATCATCCGCAGCAAGGTGGATTTGCCGCAGCCGGACGGGCCGACGAACACCACGAACTCACCGCCATTGATGGTGAGATCGAGGCCATGGATGACATCGACCGAGCCAAAGCTCTTCTGCACATGGCGCAGCTCGATATCGGCCTTAACCAGGGCTTCCGACTGCATGCTCATGTCGCGGACCTCACCCAGACCAGCATTTCGCCCGGGGCCCGGTTGTCCCACAGGTAATAGGGCACGAAGCGCGCTGTGGTGTCGCTCAGCCCCGGCACATCCGAGCGGTAGAGCTCTGCCGACCAGGCGCCATCATCCTCGCGCAGGGCCGGCAGCGACAGGCTGACCGCGCCGCCGAACTCGGTGATCGGCGCGGTGGCCATGCCGCCAAGGCTGCGCGGCAGCAGCAGCGAATTGAGCTCGGCGCCGTTGTCCGCCTCTTCGAGGCAGTAGACCAAGGGACCGCGGGCCACTGCGACCCGGCCGGTATCCTGCCGGACCTTCGGGTGGGCCCGCACCGGGCGCGCCTCCATCGGCAGCGCCATCTCGACGACATCGCCATCGCGCCACTCGCGCTCGAGCTTGAGGTAGCCCGAGTTGCCGGTCTCGACCGGCACGCTCTGCCCGCCGATCGCCACCTTGGCATCCTTGCACCAGGACGGGATGCGCAGCGACAGGGTAAAGCGGGTCGGCTGCGCGAGACCGACGGTGAGGCGAACGGCGCCGTCCCACGGGTAATCGGTGCTCTGCGTCAGGGTCAGGTCGGCGCCCGCGACCTCAAGCTTGGCAACACTGTCGGCATAGAGATGCACCGCGACACCGGTGTCCGAGACGCCGTAGATATAGGTACCGATCGAGGCCACCAGCCGCGCGATATTGGGCGGGCAGCACGGGCATTTGTGCCAATCCCAGCGGTGATGCTGGCCGTGGCTTTCGAGCGGATTGTCGTAGAAGAACCGCGACCCATCGCGCGACAGCCCGGTCAGCGCGCCATTGTAGAGGGCCTGTTCCAGCACATCGGCGTAGCGGCGGTCGGGCGCGCTGCCCAGCATCCGGCTGGCCCAGAACACCAGGCCCACCGAGGCGCAGGTCTCGGCATAGGCGGTATCGTTGGGCAGATCGTAATAGTCGGTGAACCCCTCATTGGAGGCCGATGGGCCGATGCCGCCGGTGACGTACATCTGCTTGGCCGTCAGATCGTTCCAGAGGATTTCGAGCGCGTCGGTGAGCGAGCTGTCGCCATACTCGGCGGCGATATCGGCCATGCCCGAATAGAGATACATGGCCCGCACTGCGTGCCCGACCACCTTCTGCTGCTCGCGCACTGGCAGGTGCGACTGGGTGTAGCGGAAATCGGCGTGGAGCGAGGCCGGCCAGGATCCCCTCGCGTTCTCGCCACGCGCCTCTGCCTCGACGTCGAAATAATGCGGCTGTTGCCCGCGCTGCTCGACGAAGTATTTGGCGAGTTCGAGATAGCGCCGCTCGCCGGTCTCGCGCGCCAGCCGGACCAGCGCCAGCTCGATCTCTTCATGGCCGCAATAGCCGGGCTTCTGGCCCGGACCGGTGCCGAAGGTGCGCCCGATATGGTCGGCATAGCGCATCATGGCGTCGAGCAGCTTCCGCTTGCCGGTCGCCTGGTGATAGGCGACCGCCGCCTCCATCAGGTGGCCGGCACAGTAGAGCTCGTGACAATCGCGCAGGTTCGTCCAGCGCTGGCCCGGCTGCATGCGGATGTACCAGGAGTTGAGGTAGCCATCCTCGAGCTGGAGGCCCGCGAACATCTCGATGATCCCGTCCATCTTCGCTTCGAGCGCCGGATTGGGGCGGCGATAGAGCGCGTAGGCGGCGGCCTCGATCACCTTGGCGACGTCCGAATCCCAGAACATCTGGGCCGTGATGGTGTCGAGCACGCCATACTGGTTCCGGCGGAACGGCAGGCGCATCTCGGGCACCGGCCGGCTCGGGTCGATCTGGTCGAACATGCCGGCGGCGAGGCACCGCTCATAGAGGATGTCGACGGTCTTGTCGGCCACGGCGTCGATGTGCTGGCCCCAGAACCCGTTGACCGCAACCTGCGGGATGCGCAGCGGGCGGAAGGCCAAAGGGGCTTGGACGGGCGGCTCGGCGGAAATGGCAGTCATCTGAGGTTCCCGGATCATTTGACGGCGCCCGCGGTGAGGCCACGGACGTAGTAGCGTTGGAGGAGGAGGAAGAGCGCGAGGCAGGGCAGCATCATCACGGTGACGCCGGACTGGATGGCGCCCCAGTTGATGGTGCCGAACTGGCCCGAGGCGACGGCCGTCATCAGGATCGGCAGGGTGTACTGGTCCTGGTCGGTCATGAAGATCAGCGCGGCGAGGAACTCGTTCCACGAGTTGAGGAAGGCAAAGATCGCGACGGTGACTACCCCCGGAAACACCAGCGGCAGCATGACCTTGACCAGCACCAGCCAGACCGAGGCCCCATCGACCCGCGCCGCCTCCTCGATCTCGCGCGGCACCGCATCGAAGGCGTTGCGCATCATGAACACCGAGAACGGCAGCTGCAGCGTCACGTAGACGAGGATCAGCCCGAACAGCGAGTTCTGCAGCTTCAGCGCCGAGAGGATCAGGAACAGCGGCGTCAGGATCGACTGGAACGGCACCATGATCGACATGATGATCAGGACGAACAGGGTGTTCTTGAACGGGAACTTGAAGCGCGAGAAGCCATAGCCGGCGAGGAGGCTGACGATCACCGAGATGATCACCGTGCCCAGCGCCACCGTCAGGCTGTTGCCGGCATGGGCCCAGATCCCGGCGCCGAAATCGTTGAGCACCGCATAGTTGTCGAGCGTGGCGCCATCGACCGGCCAGGGTGGGATGGGCGGCTTTCGCGCCTCGATCGGCCGCTTGAAGCTGACGAGGATGCTCCAGGCCAAGGGAGCGAGGAACAGCAAGGCAACGCCCATGCCGAAACCATGGCGGGCGATGCCGTTGAGAAGCGCCTTGCGGCGGCGGGTGGCCTGGCGGGCTGACATGGCTCAGATCCCCTCATGCGTGCGGAGGATCCGCAGTTGGACGACACTGATCGCTAAAAGGATCACCAGCAGCACCATGGAGAGCGCCGCGCCGTAGCCCATGCGGAAGGAGACGAACGACGAGTTGAAGATCCAGTAGACCGCCGTGAGCGTCGTGTTGCGCGGGCCGCCCTGGGCGATGATGTAGAACTGGTCGAAGGCCAGCATCGAGCCTGCCACCGAAAGGATCAGCGCCAGGGCGATGGTGCGGCGCATCAGCGGCAGGGTAATGCGGGTGAAGAGCTGCGGGCGCGACGCGCCATCGATGCGAGCCGCTTCGCGCAGATCCGTCGGGATGCCCTGCAAGCCGGTCATCAGGATGATCATGGTGAAGCCGGAGGTCTTCCACACCACCATGGCGATGACCGACCAGAACGTCGCATCGAAGCTGGAAAGGATGTTGATGCGCTTCTGGGTGAGGCCCAGTTGCTGCAAGGCGGGACCGAAGAGGCCCGCATCGACATTCATCAGCCAGGCCCAGAGCAGGCTCGCCGAACCGAAACCCACCACCACCGGCAGGAAATAGATGGTGCGATAGAACCCGGCCAGCGGTCGCTGCCGTTCGACGAACAGCGCCAGCGGGAAGGCCACGGCAAAGATCACGACGGTGACGACGACGGTGTAATAGAGCGTGAAGCGCATGGCGCTCCAGAAGCGCCCGTCCGCCAGCAGCGCCTCGTAATTGCCGAGCCCGATGAAGCTCGATTTGCCGAGCAACGGCCAGTTGTGCAGCGACATCCAGGCGGTCATCCCCAGGGGGATGACGAAGAAGGCGACAACCAGCAGCAGCGCCGGGGCGACAAAGAGCAGTCCGACAAGCTGCCGGCGGCCCGGTCGCCGGCTCGGACGTCGAGTTGGGCGTCGGCTGGTGGCGGTGGTGAGGGTCTCAGTGGCCATTGCTGTCATCGAACTTGCTGAGAAAGGGCGGGCAAAGGGTGTCCGGAGCCCCGGGGGAGGAAGGGGCTCCGGACAGGGCATGGCGCGAGAGCCATGCCGGTCGGGCTTACTTGCCGTAGTTGTCGATGATCGACTGCATCGTCTCCTGGGCGGTGGCGATGGCGCCATCAGGATCCGCGCCGAAGAAGGCTTCGGTCAGCATCTGGGCCCAGGGGCCGGTCGGGCTGTTGATCAGGTCGTTATAGACCGGCGTCGACGGCGTGCGGCCGATCGACATCGCCTCGGCGGCAATGGCGTAGCGCGGATCCTGATCCTTCAGCGCTTCGGCGGCGACATCGGCACGGGTCGGCAGGCTGCCGCCGCTGGCGAGAATGGTCTGGCCTTCCACCGAATAGAGGAAATCGACGAATTCCTGGATCGCCGGCAGCTTGTCGGCATGTCCAGCCGACACGGCGAAATTGTCGCCACCGCCGAACGAGGAGCGATTGCCGTCCTTGCCGGGGATGAAGGTGATGCCGAAATCGACCTCGGGATATTCCTTGGTCAAAGTGCCGATGGAGAAGGCGCCGGACTGCGAAATGCCGACATTGCCGGCCGCAAAGGTCGAGAGCCAGTTGCTGCCATTGTCGGTTTCGGCGCCATCGGGCACGTAACCCTTTTCGACCATGGTGCGGTAGAAGTTGATGGCATCGTGCATCTGCGGCGTATCGAGCGTCGCCTTCTTGCCGCCTTCGGCAAAGATGTCGCCACCCGAGGCCCAGACCAACGGCAGGAAGGTGAAGGCGTTACAGCCGCCGCAGGCGCCGGCGAAATAGAAGCCGTTGATTTCGCCACCCAGCGCATCGACCTTGGCGGCAGCCGCCTCGATCTCGGCCCAGTTGGTCAGCGGCGCATTCGGATCGAGCCCGGCCTGCTCGAACAGCTTCTTGTTCCACAGTAGCACCGAGCCCTCGGCGAGCAGCGGCATGCCATAGGTCTTGCCGTCATAGCTGCCGGCCTCGATATGGGCCTTGGACAGCTGGTCGTAATAGGGCAGTCCCTTGGCAAAGCTGGTCAGATCTTCCAGCTGGCCGGCCGCCGCGAAGGCCGGCGTGTAGATCAGGTCGAGCCCGATAATATCGGGCGCCGAGCCGCCGGCGGCGGACGTCGCATATTTCTGCACCATCTGGTCGGACGGCACGAGCTGCAGGTCGACCTTGGTTTCGTGGCCGGCATTGAACGCCTCGACCAGCGCCGGCAGGGCGCTGCCCTGGCGCGACCACATGGTCAAAGTCGTCTGCGCGAAGACCGGCAGGCTGGTGCCGAGCACGAGCCCGGCCAGGCTGACCGCAAGGATGTTGCGAGCAAGTTTCATGTTTCTCCTCCATCTTCACCCCTTCAGCATGAAGCGGGCGATCTGTTGTGGCCGAGGCAGCATCGCGTTGCCGGGGGTGCCGGATGTGCAGCTCGGGGCCAAATTGACTAGGCCTCCGTGCCCTCCACGCGCTTGCCGCCGCCGCACGATTGGCGGACGACCAGGGTGCAGGGAATTTTGTGCTCGGCGGCGGTGTCGAGCTCGCCGCGCGACATCGCCAGCACCATCAGGCCGGCCTGCTGGCCGAGCATCCTGAGGTTCATGTCGATGGTGGTCAGCGGCGGCAGCGTCGCATCGGCGACGATCTGCCAGTTATCGAACCCGACCACCCCGACCTGCTCCGGCACCTTGATGCCGCGCTCGCGCAGCTCGTCGATGACGCCGCGCGCGATCTGGTCGCTGCCGCAGGTAATGCCGTCCGGCGCCGGGCTCGCGCCCGACCAGAGCTCGGCCACCGCCTGCCGCCCCCAGCGCTCGGCCCATTGCCCGTGCATGACGCGCCCCGGCTTGCCGATCGCCTCGCGATAGCCGGCGGCACGCGACCGGGCGGCAAGGTGGCTTTCGGGGCCGGTGACATGCACGATGTCGCGGCGGCCGGTCTTTTTGAGCCAGTCGGCGCCCATCCGCGCCCCATCCTGGTCATCGACCGTGATGGTCGGCGAGCCGCTTGGGCTGGCGGTCAGCGCATAGACCACCGGCACATCGGCATCAGAGAGGTCGAGCGGGATATGCCGGTCGGCGCGACGACCGGAAACGATCAGCCCATCGACCCGCCGCTCGAGCAGCGCATTGACGTGCAGCCGCGCCCGCTCGGGGTCTTCGTCGACCGCCGCCAGCAGCACCGACACGCCATGGTCGACCAGCGCATCGGTGATGCCCGCCATGACCGGGAAGCTGAAGCGACCATAGGTATCGTCGGTGAGGAGGCCGATCGTCAGGGTGCGCTTCTTGATCAGCGCCTGCGCCATCAGGTTGGGCCGGAACTTCAGCCGCAGCGCCACTTCCTGGATCGCCAGCCGCGTCTGCTCCGACAAACGCCCGGTGCCGTTCAGCGCGTTCGACACCGCTGCGATGCTGACCCCCGCAGCTTCCGCGACATCCTTGATCGTCACTTTGGTATCGCGCATCGCCACTGGTGAAAGGTTTCATCACTCTGCTTAAACGCTTTATCAATGAGGTTTAGCGGAGTCAATGGAGTCGAGTGGGAACGCGATGTCGGGGTGCCTGGAACGTGCAGTCGGGGACCTCGAACCGGCCCCCTCAGTCCGCCGCCACATCCTCCGCCAGCTGCCGGATCGGCAGCAGCAGGGTCAGTTTCGTGCCCTCGGGCCCCGACTCAACCGTGAGCTTGGCGCGCATGGCGCTGGCGCGGCGGGCCTGGTTGGCGAGGCCGCGGCCGGAGCGCGGGGCGGCGGCATCGAAGCCTTTGCCGTTATCGGAGACGCTGATGACGATATCGCCGGCGGCGACGCCGGTGCTGACCGTCGCCTCGGTGGCGTCGGCGTGCTTGATGATGTTGGTGAAGGCCTCCTGCAGCACCCGCAGAATATGCAGCGCATAGCGGTGATCGAGCCAGAACACCGGCGGCACGTCGCGCACGTTCCAGTTGAGCTTGATGCCGGTGCTCTCGAGCCGCGGCTCGAGGCGGAACCGCAGCGTGCCGAGCAGCAGCAGCAGGTCGGTTTCGACCGGCTCCATCGAGTCGATGGTGAGTTTCAGGTCATCGATGCAGCCCTGCAGGATCTGCTTGAGTTCGGTCTCGTCGAGCCGGCCGCGCTCCACCATGCGCAGCGCGCCGATCAACGATGAGCCGAGCCCATCGTGCATATCCTCGGTCAGCCGCTGCCGTTCCTGCAGCAGCAGTTCGCGCTGCTCGATCTCGCGCAGCCGCTCGTGGCTGGCGAGCAGCGCCGCCTCGCGCGCCGTGAGCCGCTCGGCCAGCAAGGTATTGGAGTTCTCCACCGCATCGATCGCCCCGAGATAGTGCGCGAGGACAAGGTGGAAGAAGGCAAAGACCAGGGCGATCTGCACGAATGGCAGGATGAAATAGCCCTCGATGCTGATGAGGTTGTTCTGCAGCATCAGGTCGTTGATGCCCAGATAGGCGGTGAGCAGCACCCACACCGCGAGCACCAGCCCCTCCATCGACTGGGCGCGCCAGGCCGCGCGGATCGAGGAAATGCCCACGAGGTTGCAGACGACGAAGGCCGCCGCATACGCGAAGGGCGCGGTGAGCGTCGGGTCGAGCGCCGCCGAGAACAGCGGCAGCGTCGCGAGCCCCAGCACCAGCGTGGCGCCGCCGACTACGGCGGTGATCCACGACGCCCGGACATGCAGCACGGTGATGAGGAAGAGGTGCGAGATCGCCACCATCCACATGGTCGAATTGACCGTCAGCCAGCCGAACCAGGCGTCGCTGAGCGGTAGCCGCTCGAGCCCCAGATGGTTGTGGAGGCCGCGAATGAAGGTCGCCGCCGACATCAGGAAGAACAACAGGTACAGCCGCTCCTGCCGGCGCCGGAACCAGACCAGGAGCGAGAAAACGCCGCTGGCAAGGAACGCCGCGCTGGTGAGGTAGGAGAGCTCGGCCTGGAACAGGTTGCGCACCATATAGGCCGGCCCGACCTGATCGAAATCGCCGACCCACAGGCTGGAGAGCGCCCCGCCGATCCCCCTCAAATGCTGCAGGCGGATGACGATGGCGTTGATCGGTGGCGCCCCCTCGGTGACATCGAAGCCGATGCGCAGCGGTCGGTTCGAGCCGTTCCATTGCAGGTTCGCGTGCGATTGGTACTGCAGCTCGCCGTTGACATAGACGGCGAGCGTGCCGTCGGATTTCCAGCGCGGGATATAGAGATAGCCCTTGTCGGCTGGCGACACCGGCTGCGGCAGCGCGGCGCGATACCAGGTGACCTGCGTGTCGGGCGCATCGGCATCGGCGTGCTGCGACAAAGCGAGCCTGGGGATCGCCGCATTGGGCAGCGCCACGGGGGCCCAGTCCTCCGGCATGGCTCGGCGGATCAGCGTCGCCGGGGGCGACTGATAACCGACGGTGCTTTCGACCGCGAGCTCGGCCGAAGTGATGTGGAGGCCGCTCGGTTGGGCGACGAGGTGCAGCACCACCGCCCCGGCGATGATGATGCCGAGGGCGGCGAGGTAGCGCGCCAGGAGCTTATAGAAGGCCATGGCTGCGCGCCTCGAAGATCGCCTCGGCTTTCGACGACACTTCGAGCTTGTGGTAGATGCGGCGGACGAAGGTCATCACCGTGTTGCGCGTCACCCCCATCAGCTCGGCGATCTCGTCATAGCTGAAGCCCTTGGTGATCAACTCGAGCGCCTGCTGCTCGCGCGGCGACAATAAGGGTTGCGCCGGCGGCTCGACCGGCCTGAAGCGCAACAGGATCTTTCGCGCGATACGCGGGCTGATCGGGCTGCCGCCGGAATGGAGCGTGCGGATGTCGTCGGCCATCCGGCTTTGCGAACTGTCCTTCAGGAGATAGCCGGCGGCGCCCGCCTCGATCGAGGGGATGACGTGGCGATCGTCGGCAAAGGTGGTCGAGACCATGATGCCGCAATCCGGCCAGGCGCTGTGGGCGGCGCGGATCACCTCGATGCCCGAGCCATCGGGCAGCCCCAGATCGACCACCAGGATATCGGAAGGCGGGCCACCGAGCAGCTCCATCGCCTGGGCGACGTTCTCGGCCGCGGCGTGCAGCAGCATATCCTCGGCCGCCTCGACCGCGGCAACGAAGCTGCCCCGGAACGATGCATCGTCCTCGACGATCGTCACCTTGAGGGGCTTTGACCCTGTCGCCACAACACTCCCCCAGCCTCACCTGCGACGGAAGCTCTAGCACGGCGCCCCTACGGGCTTGTCGCTATTTCTAGCGATATGTGAGCTTGGCCATCGGCTCAATAGTGCCCCCTGCCCTGCGGCGGCTCCAAGCCCGCGCGTGGGCCTATGGACGGGGGAACATCCATGCACTGCCGCACCGAACGCAACCGCGCGTCGCGCCTCGCTCCGCTGGTCGCTACCCTCCTGACGGCGACGGCGCTGAGCGCGCTTGGCATGAGCCCGGCGCAGGCGCAGACCGCCAACTGGGGCGGCGGGGTATCGTCGGACTGGTTCACCAGCGGCAACTGGACCGGGGCGCAGCCGGACAATACGCGCGATGTGGTGATCAACGGCATAACGCCGGCGGTGATCGGCGGCGGCAGTGCCGGTGCCGGCAATCTCAGCATCGGCGACGGCGCCGGGGGCGCCTTGCGCATCGAGGATGGCGAACTGGGTGCCTACATTGCCGTCATCGGCAAATCTGGCGGCACCGGCAAGCTATCGGTGGTGGGGTCTACAGCCAGTTTTGAATCCCTGCTTGCCATCAGCCTCGGGCAGGACGGCACCGGCGAGCTCGAAATTCTCGATGGCGGCGCGGTGGAGAGCCAGCAGGGCCTCATCGGCGATACCAACGGTTCCGAGGGCATTGTAACCATCGACGGCGCCGGCTCGTATTGGGGCACGTGGCTCGAGGGTGCCGGCATGTTCGTCGGCAAAGGCGGCAAGGGCACGCTCACCGTTTCCAATGGCGGCTCAGTCCGCACCAATGCCACCTCGCTGGGCTATCTGGCCGGCTCGGAAGGCAAGCTGATCGTCACCGGCGCCGGCTCCAGTTACATCGATGAAGGCGATATGTATGTCGGCCGCAGCGGTAGCGGCACAGTGGAGATCAGCAACGGCGCCTCGGTCGAAATCTTCAACACGCTCTTTGCCGGCTTTGGCGGCAAGGGCACCGTCACGGTGGACGGGACCGATACCAAGCTGGTGGCGCATGGCGGTGTCACCGTCACCAACCAGGGCGCGTTCACCGTCAGCGGCGGGGCCACGGTCGAGAGCGGCGGCGGCTACATCGACGCCGACGCCGACGCCGACGCCGCGACGGCCACCGTCACGGGCACCGGCTCCAGCTGGGTGATGGGCTCGCAACTGATCATGGCGCTCGAGGGCAAGGGCTCACTGCTGGTCACCAATGGCGGGCGGGTAGAAGCCACCTATATCACGCTCGGCAGCCGCGCCGGCGCCACCGGTACGATGACTATCTCGGATAACGGCCAAGTCACCACCGACTTCATAACGATGGCTGAGGAGGCCGGTGCCACCGCCACGCTGCGGCTCGAAAGCGGCGGGCACCTGAACACCAAACAGGTGGAGCGCTATGGCGGCGCCGGCAAGGTGGCCTTCGATGGCGGTAGCTTGAAGCTCACGGCCAACCAGTCATTTCTGTTCTCCGGGTTTCAGACCGGCGATATCACGCTGGAAGATGGCGGCGGCACCATCGACACAGGTACTTTCAGTGTCCACATGGATCCCGGCCTCGTCGGCGAGGGCGGCTTCACCAAGAAGGGCACGGGCACACTCAACGTCTATGGCGCCAGCACCTATGAGGGCCCGACGCTGATCAGCGCCGGGACACTCCGGGCGCGCGAAATTGGCGTGCTCTCGGCGGCCAGCGCCTATGAGGTAGCCTCGGGCGCGACGCTCAGGATCGACAGCAACAAGACCCAGACCATCGGCAGCCTCGCCGGCGCCGGCACCGTGCAGCTCGGCAACCCGCAGACCATGAACACGGCGGCCGGCAGCGCGCAGCTGACGCTTGGCGGGAACAATGCCTCCACCACTTTCAGCGGTGTGCTGGCGGGCAAAGGCCAGCTGATCAAGACCGGCACCGGCACCCTGACGCTCAGCGGCAGCAACACCTTCACCGGCACCACCACGGTCAGTGGCGGCGGGCTCAACGTGCTCGGGACGCTCCTTTCGAGTGTTACGGCTGAGAGCGGCGCCCGGTTGGGCGGCAACGGCACCTATGGCGCGATCAGCGTAGGCGATGGCGCGGTGCTGGCGCCGGGCAACTCGATCGGCGCGGTGACCACGGGCGGGCTCACGCTCGACGCGGGTTCGATCTACGAAGTCGAACTGAGCGATGGCGGCAACACTGCGGGCACCCACAACGACATCACCCACGTCACGGGCACCGCGACCGTCGCTGCAGGGGCCAAGATCAAGGTGCTGGCCGGCAACGGCACTGATGATGGCAGCAGCTACACGCCGGAGCTCGTCTACACCATCATCGACACCACCACCGCCGGCAACCTGGTGGTCGCGGCAGCGCCCGAGATCATCGACAATTTCGCCTATCTCAACTTCACCGGTTCCTCTGACGGGCAGTATTTCCGCCTCACCTCGAGCATGGAGGCGGTGAGCTTCTGCCTCGAGGGCAGCACCGCCAACCAATGCGCCGCCGGCGATGCGCTGTTCGCGCTCGGCGCCGGCAATGCCGGGTTCGACCTGTTCCAGGGGCTGAGCGAAGAAGACGCGCCGGCCGCGCTCGACGCCATCTCGGGCGAAGCGCATGCGTCCATGCAGCAAGTGCTGGAGCAGAGTTTTGCGGTACTCGGCCAGACGGTCAACCGCCGCACTGCCGCCGGGCTCGCGGGCGCCGGCGCGGCGGCTGGGCCGCTGGGCTACGCCGCGGAGCCCGGCAATATCGGCGTCCGCGCCATCGACGATGCGACGGCAACTGGCACGGCACGCCCATGGATCGGCGCGCTCGGCAGCACCGGCCAGCTACGCGGCGACGGCAATGCGGCCGAGATCGGCTGGAGCACCGGCGGGCTGGCTTTGGGCTACGAGAACGAGATCGATCTCGGCTCGGGCACCGGCTTTGGCGGCGTGGCGCTCGGCTATCAGCACGGCCAGGGCATCGTCACCGCGCGCAATTCCGAGACCGGGTTCGACAGCCTCACGGCCGCGGCCTATGGCGGCTGGAGCGAGGGCGCAGCGACGCTGCTCGGTTCGCTCTCGGTCGGCGCCGCACATGTCGCCACCGATCGCACGATTGCCATCGGCAACAGCACTGAGGTCGCCCATGCCGATTACTGGGCGCAATCGGCAAACCTGTCGCTCGAGGCCTCCTACGCCTTCGAGCTGGGCAATGGCTTCAGCATCGCGCCGCTCGGCACGCTGGCCGTCGGCTGGCTCAGCCATCCCGGCTTCACCGAAACCGGCGCCGGCGCCTTCAACCTCACCACAGAGGCCAACGGCAGCATGTCAGCCGCGGCGGGAGTGGGGCTATCGGTGGGCCAGCAGGTCGAGCTGGAGACCGGCACCCTGTCGCTCGAGGGCCGGGCTTTGTATGAGCAGAGCCTTGCCGGCACCGACCAGGCCGCGACCTTCAGCTTCGCGGGGGGTACGACGCCTTTCACCATCGCGGGGGCGCCCGGAGACGCAAGCTGGGTGCGGGTTGGTGGCGGGTTGGCGTTCGAGCTGAGCAATGGCCTGGCGCTTGGAGCGAGCTATGACGGGCGGTTGTCCGAAAATGGCCAATCGCATCAGGCGAGCGCGTCGGTTGGTGGGAGTTTTTGAGGGGGGCCTTTGCTGGCGCCGCGCACGTCCCCTCGCCCCTTTGGGGAGAGGGTTAGGGTGAGGGGTAGCCAAGCACACTGATCGAGCGGACCATAGCTGGCGTTTCTAGTCCGGCGCGCTTGGCTCCCCTCACCCCAGCCCTCTCCCCAAGGGGGCGAGGGGGCGCTGTGGCGTCGCCGGTGCGTGGGCCCTCAAACCGACTGCTGTTCCCTCACATAGTCCTGCAGCCAGTCGGGCCAGTTGATGGTCATGCCGTTGCAGCCCAGTTCGGCGGCAGCGATCATCTTTCCGCGGCTCGAGATCCCCGAGCTCCGCGCTTCGATGCCGAGCCGGTGCGCCAGTTCCACCAGTTCGCGCGTCTGGTTGCTGGCGTTGAGGGTGATCATCGAAAAGCCGTTGGCGGCGCAGCGCTCCACCGCGCCGCGAGGGTCGGCAGCGAGCAGTTCCTCCGGCGCCCAGGCGATGCGCAGCCGCGGCGCGAGCGCCTTGGCTCGCTGCAACCCCGCCTCGTCGAGGATCGAGAAGATGAAGGCGTGCCCGGTCAACCCACGCGCCGCGAGCGCCGCGACCACCGCCTCGGGTAGCCCCGGCATCGGCTTTTTGAGTTCGATATGGTAGGTCAGCCTCGCCCCGAACCGGTCGAGCAACTGCTCGAGCGTGATCAGCTTTTCGCCCGCATAATCCCGATCCCAGTGGAGCCGCGGATCGTGCCAGGAGCCGGCATCGAGCTCCAGGAGCTCGGCCAGCGTGAAATCCTCCGGCAGCCCGGCGCCGTTAGTGGTGCGCTCCAGCGTATCATCGTGGAACAACAGCAACCGACCGTCTTTGGTGAAGGCGACGTCGGTCTCCACTTCGGTGGCTCCCATCGCCACGGCGCGCTCGAACGCCGCCATGGTGTTCTCGGGCGCATAACCGCTCGCCCCGCGATGCGCGATGATCCGGAACGGTTCTGCCAATGTCATGTCGAACTCCCCTCCTCGAGGACCGGTGCCACATCATCCCCGGTTCAGCAATCGGGCGTTGACCGGTCACGATCTGCGAGCGGCAGATGCGGGCTTTCGCTTTTGCCTTGCCGACTGGCCCTGTCATGGGGGCTAATCGCCAACCTTCCCGCAGAGGAGTGAACGGTGAAAGAGTTCACCGAGCTGGATCCCGCCGACTACCCGCGCGTCGCGACGCTGCTAGAGGGGCTCGCCGAACGCCATGGCAGCGTCCCGGCGGTGCTGGCCGGCACGGCAGCTGGGCGGGTTCGCGTCGACGACATCGCCTCGCCCCGCGCGGTGCTGCTCGATGGGCCGGAGGGGCTCTATCTCGGTGGTGCCCCGTTTGCCGAGCTCGATTGGGCGGCGCTGCGCGGCGCGATCCATCCCTTCGCCTACCTCTATCCCGATGACGCCTGGCTGCCGGTGATCGACAGGGCGCTGCCGCACCGCTTCATGCGGCGCCACCAACGGGTCACGCTGTCGCTCGATCTCGGCGCGGTTGCGAACCACCCGCCCTCTGCCGACCGCTTCGCTTTGCGCCCGATGGCCGACGGGGTCGGCGCGGAGGTGGTCGAGGGCGATATCGTGGTTGCCCATTGCCACGAGGACATGGTGGTCGGGGATCGGGTCGAGGTCGGGATCTGGACCGACCCAAGCTTCCGGCGACAGGGCCTCGCCCGGCTGGCGGTGGCCGGCGCCATCGCTGAGGCGCAGCGGCTCGGGCTCAAGCGGATGGGCTGGCACTGCCTCGCATCGAATGCCGGATCGCTGCACGTGGCGCTCAGCAGCGGCTTTGCCATCGTTGCCGAGTACGAGGCCTTCGGCGCGTATCTCGATGCCGAGAACCTCGATGATCTCAAGACAAGCCAGTGGCTCGATCTCGCCAGGCATTTCGAAGCCGCCGCGGCCGAGCTGCCGACCCTCGGGATCTGCGCGGCGCAAGCCTTCAGCTGCGCCGGCCGGCCGGATGATGCGCTCGCCGCACTCGAGCGGCTGGTCGCGACCAACTGGAACGGCAAGGCCGCCTGGCTCGAGCAGAGCTGGGCCCTGGCGCCGCTCCACAACGACCCCCGCTTTGAGCGCATCGTCGCGCGGCAGCGGGAAGCTGAAGGCGGCGAAGCGGCGACCTGACGCTTGAGGTGCTAGCCGGAAAGGCCAGCCCGCTCACCCACCGATCATATGATCGGCGACGCTGTAGCTGTGGCTCGCCTGATAGGCGTTGCGGCCGCGGTTCATGTGGGTGAGGTTGAAGCGGCGGATGGCGCGCAGCAGGTGCGGGCTGGCGAGCATCTTGTGCAGCGAGGCGGCGCCGCGCACCTTGATGCCGAACATGTCGGCTCCATTGGGGAAGAACCAGCCGACATCTTCCGGTACGAGGGCCCCCTGCTCCACGAGGCTCTCGTCGAGCTGCTCCGGCGTCACTGAGCCATCGGTGGTGAAATCGCTCAGATGCAGGATGAACCGCCCGCGCATGCCGTCACCATCGGCATAGAGGGTGAAGAACTCCATCCAGCTGGCATTGACCCGCACCAGCGGCTTGTCGGAGGTCGAGGGCAGGCAGGACACCGACCACCAGTAGCGCTCGGTACGGCGCGGCATGGGCAGGCATTCCCGGCCATAGGTAGCGAGGAGGTTCAGTACCTCCTCCGCCTGTGGACGGCCGAGGAGTTTGTGGTAGCGCGGCAGATACTTGAACCGCAGCTCGACCGATTCCTGGCGCTCGTCGGCATCATCGAGCGGCGCGCCCTCGAGCCAGGCGCGCTGCTGCTCGAGGCTCAGGAACTCGCGCAGGCCGGTGGTCTCGGAGCGTGTGGTTTTGCGGGATGCCATCTCTTGCCTCACGGGCTGGCCACTGTCGCCAGTAGTTAGACAGACCTGTCTGTATACGTCAAGGCGGCATCTCGCGAGGATTGCCTTACCAGCTGTCGGGCCGCAACTCGCGCAGCTGGCGTGCCGCCTCGAGCAGGCCTCGGCATTGGGCCCAGGTGCGTTCGGGGTTGATCACGCTGACCCAACGCATGCGGCCATAGACCGGATGCGGAAACAGCGTGTCGATCGCCTGGTAGTCGAAGGCTGCGGCCTCGAGATCCCTGCGGCTCCTGATGGCAGGAAACAGTGCCCCGAAGCTCGCCCTGTCGGTGGGGAAATTCAGCCGAAACAGGCCGTCGCGATCGAGCGCCGAGGCGCTGTCATAGGGATCGTCATGGGTGACGATGGTGGCGAAGGGAAACTTCTGCTCCGCCCCGGGAAAGAAGAAATAGTCCGGCGTTGTCTCCTGCACCGTCACCCCTTCGAAGCCGAGGAGGAAGGCGCGGATTTCGGTGCTGCTGACCATGTCATGTCCTCTGGTAACCAAATTTGGCTACCGACTAGACGCTTTGGCCAAATTTGTCTACCCTCGGGAATCACGAGGTGAAGATGAACGTCACGAGATTGCTGGTGCTCGGCGCGATCCGGGTGAATGGCGGCGCCCATGGCTATGCCATCCGGCAGACGCTGGAGGATTGGCAGGTCCAAAGCTGGACCCGCCTGCACTCCGGCTCGGTCTACCATGCGCTGACGCAGATGGAGAAAGAGGGGATCCTCGCCGTCGAGGCCGAGGCGCCCGGCAATCGCGGCCCGGGCAAGACCCTGTTCGTCACCACCGCGGCGGGGGAAGCCGAGTTCTTCACGCTGCTGCGCCAGGCGCTCGGCAGCTTCGACCTGATCGAACTCAGCGCCGGACTGGCGCTGGTCGACGCCCTGCCCAAGGCCGAAGGGCGCGAGCGCCTCGCGGCCACGGTGCAGAGCCTGCGGGAGAACGTGGCGCGGCTCGAGGCGCTGGCAGCCATAACGCCGGCGGGTGCGGGCACGCCGAGAACCCACGATCTGCTGGCGCTGTGGAGCGCCAACCTCGCAGCGTCAGCGGCGGTGCTGGAGCGGGTTTCGCAGGGGTGAGACGAAGCGCAAAAGCCCGCAGTCGGCGCACCCTCTCCCGCCAGCGGGCCTTGTGTCTGCCGGCAGGCGAAAGTGAAACGCCGCGCTGCGTGCAATTGGTACCGGGAACATACCGGGAATGGCCTTACGTATTACGATTTTCCGGGCAGGAACGTTATGAGAACAGCATTACTGGCGCAGCATAACCGCACTCTGGCCGCCAGAGACGAGAGTTGAGCACCCCATTTCACCAGGCGAAGCGATGCAATATCACTGGTCGGCCCGAATAACTGCTGACAATCAGCATATAGCCGAGTGCAATAGTCAGGCCGCCAAGCATAACGGCACGGTCTTTCGCTAATACTTTGGACGCAGGTCGCCGGCCGCGAGATCGAACGGTACAGCGCTGGGCTTTGCGCCCGAGTTGCTGTAGCAGCAGCGGTTTCGAGAGCTAGGAGGGACATCGCGATGGATGATCTGCTGGTTGCCCAGAAGCAGTTGCAGGCGGAGGCCGATGCGGTGGTCGCGGCCCTCGGCCTCATCGAGCAGCTCGGTGAGATCGGCGAGCCTACCCGGGTCGGCAGCTCGGCGCTGGGCCTGATGGTCCGCCGCGACATCGACATCACGGTGAGCTGCCCGAGGCTCGACGACACGACGCTCGCCGCCTTCGCGCAGCTGGGCGCCCGGCTGATGCAGCGCACCGACCTGGTGGTCGGGGTGCGCTTCCGCAACGATGCCGGAAGCTGGAACGCCGAGCCGCAGAACTACCCCGATGGGCTATATCTGGGGCTGACCGTCCGCACCGCCGCCGGCGCCAACTGGACCTTCGACATCTGGCTGGTCGACCAGCCCGAACGCCAACCTGACCTGGCGCACCTCCGCACCCTGCTGCCGCGACTGACCGACGCCGACCGGGTGGTGATCCTCACCATCAAGCACGTGCTCGCTGCCGATACGACGGAGCCGAAGCTCCCGAGCGCGCTGGTGTATGAGGCGGTGATGGATCATGGGGTACGGGACGTAGCGGAGTTCTGGGAGTGGCATGCAGGGCGTGGAAAGTAGAGCACCGGCAACTGTCACCACAGCCGGCCCCAACCTGTGGTGAGCGCAAACCCGGCGGTTGCACCCTCACCCCAATCACCCTAGTTTCAGCATCAGGCAGCGAGCTTTCGCCGCCTCTATGTGGGCTGACAGTGAGGGGACGCTTCGGCGGGTTGCCTCCGGGCCCACGGTGACGGGAGAGCCGATAGGCGTGATCCCGTTTCACCGCGTGGGGTTTGCTCGTCTGGAAATTGCTGGGGTTGGTCTGCCAAATCGGTTGGGCCACACCACGCGCCTCCAACTCGGTGTCATCCCAGCGAAAGCTGGGACCCATCTATCCACCTGCGCCAGCTGCGAGTTGGGTCCCAGCTTTCGCTGGGATGACACCCGGTGGGTGGGGGATGGGTGGGCGGGTTGGGTCGGTGCTCGTCGTGACCTGACTGAAGCAGACCGCCCCCTCCCATCCTCCCCCATTATGGGGGAGGTGCCCTGCTGGTGCGTTTGGCACGATCCAAGATGGAGCCTCGACTCTTCACCTCCCCCTTTATGGGGGAGGCCGGGAGGGGGCCGTCTCTCTCAGTCGGGCGCCCGTAGACTCAGGGAGATCCTATGCCTCGTATCGGCAACAAGCCCAGCGGTGGTTCGACCCCTGACGCTCCGGACACAACCTGGCCGAGTAACGCCCCAGCCGACCCTGTCCAGACCCCGCTCGATTTCCTGCTCGCCATCATGCGCAACCCCGAGATTCCGCGCAGCGAGCGCGTCGATGCGGCCAACAAGGCCGCGCCGTACCTCCATTCCAAGCACGCCACCGTCGACCATCGTTCATCCGATGGCAGCATGCGGCCGACGATTATCTTCGAGGGGATGCCCACCGATGCCAGCGGGAAGGACCAGTAGCGCGAAACGCCCCGAGGCGTTGCGTATTGCGCTCCACCCCAAGCAATGGGTGGCGTTCGGGTCGGCGGCGACCGAGGTGCTTTATGGCGGGGCGGCCGGCGGTGGCAAATCGCATCTGATGCGGCAGGCGGCGATCAGTTGGTGCGCCGAGATCGCGGGCCTGCAGGTCTATCTGTTCCGGCGCATCCGCGAGGATCTGAGCAAGAACCACATGGAAGGCCCGTCAGGCTTTCGTGCGCTGCTCGCCGGGTGGGTGGAATGCGGCTTCGTGGTGATCGTCGAGGACGAGATCCGTTTCTGGAACGGCAGCAAAATCTATCTCTGCCACTGCAAGGACGAGAAGGACCGCTTCAAGTACCAGGGCGCCGAGATCCACGTGCTGCTGATCGACGAGCTGACCCATTTCACCGAGGTGATCTACCGGTTCCTGCGCAATCGCGTGCGGATGACCGGCATTGCGGTGCCGGAAAAGTACCGCGGGCGGTTCCCGCGCATCCTCTGTGGCGCCAACCCCGGCGGGGTCGGGCACCAGTTCGTCAAAGTGACCTTTATCGATGCCGCCGCGCCGCTCGCCATCCACCGCACCGAGGCGGCGGAAGGCGGCATGTTGCGCCAGTTCATCCCGGCACGGCTCGAGGACAACCCGACGCTCACCACCGAGGACCCGGCCTATGAGGCGCGGCTCGAGGGGTTGGGCAGCGCCGCCTTGATCCGCGCCATGCGGCATGGCGACTGGGACATTGTCGATGGCGCCTTCTTCGATTGCTGGCAGACGCGGCTGCATGTCATCGATCCCTTCGCCATCCCCGAGGACTGGGCGAAGTTCCGCTCCGGCGACTGGGGCAGCGCCCGGCCATTCTCGTTCGGCTGGTGGGCCATCGTCGGCGACGACACCCGGCACCCGGTGTCGGGCGTGCTGCTGCCGCGCGGCGCGCTGATCCGCTACCGCGAATGGTACGGGTGTGAACCGGGCAAACCCAACAAGGGGCTGAAGCTGACCGCCGAGCAGGTCGGCAAGGGCCTCGCGCAGCGCGAGACCGAAACCGTGGGGCTCGGTGTGCTCGACCCGGCGGCCTTTGCCGAGGACGGCGGGCCCTCGATCGCGAGCCGCATTACGCTCGGCTCGGGCGACAAGCGGATATTCTTTCGCGGCGCCGACAACAAGCGGGTGTCGCAGCGCGGCGCCATGGGCGGCTGGGACATGCTGCGCCAGCGTTTCGTCGGCACGAGCCTCGATGAAGACGGCAAGCCCGACCCCGAGGGCCGGCCGATGATCTATTGCTTTTCGACCTGCCGCGACTCGATCCGCACTATCCCGATGCTGCAGCACGACCAGGCGCGGCCCGAAGATCTCGACACCGACACCGAAGACCATGCCGCCGACGACTGGCGCTATGCCGCGATGTCGCGCCCCTGGGTGCGGACGAAGCCGGTGGCCGAGCCTGGGAAGACGCGGACGGGGTACAGGGTGGCGACGGGTGGCACTGGGCCGGGTGACTGGCAGAGCTATTGAGGGCGGTCGCGTGCGGCCGCACGCACCACCGCAGGCCGCCCACCACCGGCGTCATTCCCGCGCAGGCGGGAACCTAGTGGGATGCTGCAGCGCCCGCTGCGGCTGAAATATCCCACTGGGTCCCCGCCTTCGCGGGGATGACACCGAGTGTGGGGCAAGCGCTGGGAAGCAGGTCCGACTGGACGGTTGAACAAGGCTGTTAGGTTCGATCGCTGTCCCACCCACCGGTTGTCATCCCAGCGAAAGCTGGGACCCAACTATCCATTCGCGCGGGCTTCGAGTTGGGTCCCAGCTTTCGCTGGGATGACACCGAGTTTGGGGCATGGCGCAGTGTTTCAACCCGACCTGCGAAACTGATCAGGAGTTTCGATGAGCGATCTCGCAAATGCACCGGCTGCCGCCTCCCCTGCCCCGTTGGGCCGGACGCTGGCGCGGCTCAAGGCCGACTATCTGAGTTATCTCGATGGCAAGCGCGCCGAGATCGACGAGCAGCAGGAAGCGCGGCGCTATTATCATGGCGCACACTGGACGGCGAAGCAGATCAAGACGCTGAACCAGCGGAAGCAACCCGTGGTGACCTACAACCGCATGGCGCGGAAGATCAACGCCGTGGTCGGCTTGCTCGAGCGGCAGCGCCAGGACCCCAAGGGCTATGCCCGTACGCCGAAACATGAGGATGGCGCGGAGGTCGCGACCGCGGTGCTGCGCTATGTGCTCGACGAGCAGCGCTGGCAGGAGAAATCGCCGATCGCCGGGCTCAACGGCGCGGTCGACGGCATTGGCGGGCTCGAGCTGACGCTGGAAGCCGGCGACAAGGGCGACACCGAAATCGGCTTCGAAGTGGTCGACCCCGCGGGGTTCTTTTACGACCCGACCTCGACCCGCGCCGATTTCTCCGATGCGGGCTATATGGGGATCGGCAAATGGGCCGATGCGAGCGAATTGCTCGCCGCCTTCCCTGACAAGGCGCGCGAGATCGAGGCTTCGGTGGACGTGGGCTCCGAGCTTACCAGCAACCCCGACAGCGACGATAACTGGGTGATGGGCGACGAACACCATCGCCGGGTGCGGGTGATCGACCACTGGTACAAGCGCGGCAACCAGTGGTGCTTTGCCATCTATACCGGCGCCGCCATCCTCGCCGAGGGTGAGAGTTATCTGCGCGACGAGAAGCGCCGGACGCTCTGCAAATACGTGATGTTTTCGGCCAATGTCGACCATGACGGCGACCGCTACGGCTTCTTCCGCAACATGAAATCGGCCCAGGACGAGATCAACCAGCGGCGCTCCAAGGGGCTGCACACCAGCCAGTCGCGCCGCATCGTCATCCGCGATGGCCAGGGGCTGGAGCCGGAAAAGATCCGCGCCGAACTCGCCCGCCCCGATGGCGTGGTGGTGGTGCCGGTGGGTGCCGAACTGCCGCAATTCGACGATGCGGCGCGCGGCGCCGAGCTCAACGCCAATCTCGGCTTCCTCGAGGAGGCCAAGCAAGAGATCGAGAATTACGGCTTCAACCCGGCGCTGATGGGCTCGGGCGTGCAGGATATGAGCGGCCGCGCCATCGCGCTGCAGCAGCAGGCTGGCATTGCGGAGCTCGGCCCGTACCTGCTCGGCTATCGCGGCTGGAAGCAGCGGGTGTATCGCGCCATCTGGAATGCGGTGCAGAGCCTCTGGACCGCCGAGCGCTGGATCCGCGTCACCGATGACGAGGGCCTCGGCAACTGGCTCTCGGTCAACCGGCTGGCGATCGACCCGGCGACGGGCATCCCCACCATCACCAATGCGCTCGGCTCGCTCGATGTCGATATCATCCTCGATGAGGGGCCGGACACCGTGACCATGCAGGCCGACACCAACGAGTCGGTGCGCCAGGCGCTGCAGGCCGTCGGCCCGCTGCTGCAACCGGCAGTGGCCGCGGCGGCGCTGGAAGTGCTGATCGAAACCTCGTCGATGCCGGCTTCGGCCAAGAAGAAATTCCGCGATGCGACGCGGCAAAAGCCGCAACAGCCCGACCCCAGGGAACAGCAGGCCGCCATGCTGCAGCAGCAGGCGGCGATGCTGGAGCTGCAGGGCAAGGCGCTGGGCAACCGGAAGACCGAGGCCGAGACGGCAAAGTTGATGGCGGAGGCCGAGGATATCGGCGCCGAGCGCGAGGCCGAAGGGCTGGAGCAGCGGATCGATGCGGTGGAACGGCAGGACGAGCTCATGTTCCGGCGCGAGGAACAGGATGCACGGCGAACCAACCGGCAGCTGGAGCTGGCGGGGCGGGCGTTGCAAGTGCAGGCGGCTGAGGTGCGGGCTCGGCCGGGTGGGTAGGGTTGAACCACAGGAAATCACCCCAAACTCGGTGTCATCCCAGCGAAAGCTGGGACCCATTTATCCACTGGCACGTGCTGCGAGTTGGGTCCCAGCTTTCGCTGGGATGACAGCCGGTGGGTGGGATGGCTCCGTGGCTACCAGATGCCCTTGCCCAATGCCGGAAACAAGTCGTCCCAATTCGGGTTCAGGTCCCGGAACAGCTCAATCTTCCATGCGCGCTGCCACGTCTTGATCTGCTTTTCTCGCGTAATAGCTGCCTCGATCGACTCGTGCGCCCCGAACCGCACGAGCCGGGTGACGTCGTACTTGCTGGTGAACCCAGCAACGACATGTTCGCGATGTTGCGCGACACGACCCATCAGGTCGCTGGTGACGCCGGTGTAGAGCGTCCCGTTGCGCCGCGAGGCGAGCAGATACACGAAGTACGTTTTGTGCACCTGCAGCCCCTCCAACTCGGTGTCATCCCAGCGAAAGCTGGGACCCAACTCGCCGCAGCGCAAGTGGATAGATGGGTCCCAGCTTTCGCTGGGATGACAGCCGGTGGGTGGGGACAGTTGGTGCCCAACTCCCAAGAGTTTCGGCCCTAGCGCTCCGAACACACAAAATTCCGTCCGCGCCACGATACGGCGCAACGGGCTGCCGGCGCCCTCCTGCCGGTTTCGCTGCACTCTCCGCGACAGTGAGGGTCACGCCAATCGGACGCGATAGTCCGGGAGACACGAGATGAACGACACTGAAACGGTCGACGATACCGCCTTGTTCAACGCTACCGTCACGGGCGAGGCGCCTGTGGCCGAAGCAGAACCGGTGATCGAGCCGGTCGCTGAACCGCGGCCCGAGCCTGCCATTCCCCCTGCCCGGCTTCGTGAAGAAGCCGATGCAAGGCGGGCGGCGGAGCGGGATCGGGATGAGCTGAAGCATCGGCTCACCCGGCTCGAGGCGCAGCTGCAGCCGCAGCAACAGGCAGCGCGGCCTCCCGAATTCTGGGACAACCCGGATGAATGGGGCCGCTCGCTGGTCACCCCGATCCACGAGCAGCTGTTCCAGCAGCGGCAGGGCGTCTCTCGCCTCCTGGCGGAAGAAAAGCATGGGTCGGACAATGTCAGGGCGGCCTACAACGCGCTCGGGCAGGCCATGCAGGCCGACCCCGCGGTGCAGACCGATTACCTCAGGATCATGCGGTCGAACCACCCCTATGGGGAGCTCGTCGCCTGGCACAGGAAGCGTCAGGCGTTCGATGAGATCGGCGGCGACCCCGCTGCCTATCGCAACCGCGTGATCGACGAGGCGATGCGGGACCCCGAAGTCCAGCAGCGTTTCCTCGCCCAGCTGCGCGGCGCTGCCCAGCCCAATATCGAAGCCCCCCGTCGTTCAGCCGTGCCGCATATCCCCTCGCTGCAAGGCATCGGCACCGCCGCCGGCCCCGCATCCGCGGCCGGCGACACCTCCGATGCCGAGCTGTTCTCGGCAACCACCCGCCGGCGGCGCTAAGCGCGCTGTAACCGGCTGAGCATCAGGACCATCAGACATGGCTCTTTCTCCCAACCACCCCAATAATGAAGTGATCAAGTTCCGCCAGGATGTCGCCTATGACTTCCTGCGCTCGTCGCGCTTCGATGCCTATATGGGCGACGATTCCACCTCGGTGATCGTGCGCATGTCGGATCTCGAAGCCGACGGCAAGGAGATCCGCGTGCCGCTCGTCACCCAGCTTTCGGGCGATGGCGTCGGCGCCGGGACGCTGCGCGGCAACGAAGAGCAGATCGACAGTTACGGCATGCCGCTCTGGGCCGACTGGGCCAGAAACGCGGTGGCCAACAACCGGGCGCAGAACAAGGAGAGCTCGTTCTCGGTGCGCTCGACGGCCCGCAGCCTGTTGCGCGGCTGGTCGAAGCGGATCGTGCGTGACGACCTGGTCGATGCGCTGCTGTCGATCCCCACTTCGGCGATGCAGGCCGGCCGCTTCGGCAACCCGGGCAACCGCGTCAACGGCATCAAGTGGTCGGCGGCCACCGCCGGCAACAAGAATGCCTGGGTCACCGCCAACCCCGACCGCGTGGTGTTCGGCTCGGCGCTCTCCAACTACTCGACCACCTTCGCGACCGCCGTGGGCAATGTCGACGCGGCCGCCGACAAGATGTCGGCGGCGGTCGGCAGCCTCCTGAAGGACCAGGCCAAGCAGACCGGCGTCGACCCCAACAACCCCGGCGTCTATAACGGCCGGCCCAGGATCAGCCCCTATATGGAAGCCGAGGGCGACCAGGAATGGTTCGTCTGCTTCGTCGGCGCCCGCGGTTTCCGCGATCTGAAGGCCGACCCGGTGATGACGGCCGCCAACCGCGACGCCCGCAACCGCGAAGGGGGCGACCCGACCAAGACCAACCCGCTCTTTACCGGCGGTGCGCTGGTCTATGACGGGGTGATCTATGTCGAGATCCCCGAGATCACCCAGCGCCTGCTGCTGAAGGGCGCCGGCGCGGCGGGGATCGATGTCGAGCCGGTGTTCCTCTGCGGCCAGGGGGCGCTGGCCTATGCGCTCGGCCAGATGCCGCGCCCGACCACGCTCGAGGACGGCGATTACGACTTTGTCACCGGTATGGGCATCGAAGCCCAGTACGGCGTCGGCAAGATCGCCAAGGCCCCGCTGGCGGCGGGTGCGTCGGCGACCATCGGCTCGCTGGTCGACTGGGGCGTGGTGACTGGGTTCGTCGCGGGGGTGGGGAATAGCTAGGGCGGGCTCTCCCGCACCGCCCTCTCCGTAATCCTCCCCCGCATGGCGGGGGAGGGGGACCAGCGAAGCTGGTGGAGGGGGCGGCGAGACGCTCAGTCGCTCGTCGCTTACGCTCCGATCGCACAACCTGCGGTTGCGATACCCCTCATCCGCCCTTCGGGCACCTTCTCCCTCAAGGGGCCTGTTGCATAATTCTGCAGGTGTGATTCCGTGACTATGGAGAGCGGAGTTGATGACCGATGGCGATCAAGCGGACAGGGCAGTTGGGTTTTG
>NZ_LMCR01000006.1:0-46574 GCF_001424865.1 Devosia sp. Root105 | reverse complement strand
CCTCCACCATCCTTCGGATGGTCCCCCTCCCCCGCCCCGCGGGGGAGGACCAGCCGCACCGCCGGCGGTCGGCTTCACCCGCAATTGACGGACTTTCACGGGCGCAGCAGAGTGGCGCGCCTGCCGGACGTGCTCCAGGGGGCAGTGGAGTTCAGGATGACCGTCGCCGACGACTTGCCTCCGCGCACCAGCCCCATGTCACCCGCCGCACGTCTCAGCGCCTTGCGGGCAGCGACGGCCGAGCCGCTCGACCTCGATGGTCTCAGGCGACTGGCGGAGGGTGAAGACGATGTCGCCGCCCTGGCGCGGAGCTTCATCCACGCCACGCAGGAGATCGACCAGCGCAGCAAGGAACTCGCCATCTTCAACAGCGTCGGCGAGGCGATGGGCAAGGCGCTGAACGTCAAGACGGTGACCCGCATCGTCGGTGACAAGGTGCGGGAAATCGTCTCGGTCGAGGTGGTGGAGATCCTGCTTAAGGATAGCGCCGCGGGGCTGATCACCGTCCCCTACGCCTTCTATGGCGTCTATCATGAGCCCGAGCCCTTCGCGATGGGCGAGGGGCTGACCTCAAAGGTGATCCTTTCCGGCCAGCCGCTGCTGCTCCGCTCGAGCGAGGAACAGGTGGCGCTGGGGGCGCTGATCCCCACCGAGGACGACCGGACCGAAGCCTATCTGGGCGTGCCGATCATTGCCGGCGACGAGGTGCTGGGCGTGGTGAGCGTCCAGGCCTATGAGCAGAATGCCTTCAACGAGACCCATGTGCGGCTGCTGCAGGGGCTCTCGGCCAGCATGGGCGTCGCCATCGCCAATGCCCGCCTGTTCGACGAGACGCAGCGCCTGCTCAAGCAGGCCGAACAGCGCGCCGCCGAGCTTGGCGCCATCAGCAAGGTCAGCGAGGCGCTGATTGCCGAGGCCGATTTCGACAGCACCATCCAGCTGATCGGCAACCAGATGCGCGACATTTTCGAGGCCGACATCGTCTATGTGGCGCTGCTCGACCCCGAGACCGGACTGATCGACTTCCCGTATCAGTTTGGCGATGAGTTCCCGACGCTGAAGCTGGGCGAAGGGCTGACCAGCAAGATCATCGAAACCGGAGAGCCGCTGCTGATCAACCAGGATCTCGACGAGCGCAGCGCCCAGATCGGCGCGACCCGCGTGGGAAAGAACGCCGCGTCCTATCTCGGCGTGCCGATCAAGACTGTGCAGGGCACCATGGGCGTCATCAGCGTGCAGAGCACGACACGCGAGGGGATGTTCGACGACAATTCGGTGCGGCTGCTCTCGACCATGGCGGCCAATGCCGGCGCGGCTTTGCACAATGCCCAGCTCTATACCGAGACGCTGCAGCTTTCGCTGTCGCAGCAGCAGGCCAAGGAAGCGGCGGAGGCGGCCAACGAGGCGAAGAGCACGTTCCTCGCCACCATGAGCCACGAAATCCGCACGCCGATGAACGGCATTATCGGCATGATGAACCTGCTGCTCGCCACCAAGCTCAATGCCGAGCAGCGCGATCTCGGGCAGACCGTTAATGACAGCGCCGAGGCGCTGCTCACCATCATCAACGACATCCTCGATTTCTCCAAGGTCGAGGCGGGCAAGCTCGATCTCGAGCAGCGTCCGTTCGTGTTGCGCGATTGCCTCGAGAGCGCCATCGACCTCGTCGCGCCGCGGGCGGCGGAAAAGCGGCTCGACCTCGGCTATGTGATCGAGCCGGGGACGCCCGAGCTGGTGGTCGCCGACAATGACCGGCTGCGCCAGGTGCTGCTCAACTTCCTCAACAATGCGGTCAAGTTCACCGAGCGGGGCGAGATCGTCCTGTCAGTGATGCCGTTGCCCGAGGCGGAGAGTGCCGGCAGCGACCAGCTGGCGCTGCGCTTTGCCATCCGCGATACCGGCATCGGCATTCCGGCCGATCGCATGGATCGGCTGTTTAAGTCGTTCAGCCAGGTGGATGCCTCGACCACCCGCCGTTATGGCGGCACCGGCCTCGGCCTCGCCATCAGCAAGCGGCTGATTGAACTGATGGGCGGCGAAGTGTCGGTCGAGAGTGCCGAGGGCAAGGGCACGACCTTCAGCTTCACCCTCACCACGCCGGCCGCGTCAGCCAGCCGGCCGCAACTGCCGCCGGCGCGCGAACTGAGCGGCAAGCGGCTGCTGATCGTCGACGACAACCTGACCAACCAGCGGATCGTTACGCAGCTGGCACAATCCTGGGGCATGGCGCCGAGCGCCAGCGCTTCGGCGGCCGAGGCCCTGGCGCTGCTATCAGGCGTTGAGGTGTTCGACGTCGTGGTGCTCGACATGGACCTCGGTGGCACTGACGGCATTACCCTGGCCCGGCAGATCCGCGCCCTGGGGCCGCAAGGCGGCATGCCGCTGGTGCTGCTCAGCGCCATGGTGCCGTTGTCGGAGCGGCAGAAGCGGGAGATGGAGACGGTTGGGTTTGCCGTGGTGCTCAACCGGCCGATCAAGGCCTCGCCACTGCTCAATGCGTTCATGGCGATCTTCGCCGGCGCCGCCCTGCGCGTCGACCGGGCGGGCCAGGGCCATGACGTGGCGGTGGCCGACACGGCGCGCCAGTATCCGCTCAGCATCCTGCTGGTCGACGACAACGCCACCAACCGCAAGCTGGCCTCCAAGGTGCTGGAGCGGCTGGGCTACCGGGCCGATATGGCCTCGGACGGCCATTCGGCCATCGAGGCCTACGGTCGCGGTGCGCATGACGTGGTGCTGATGGATATCGAGATGCCCGACATGGATGGCATCGACGCAACGCGGCTGATCCGCGCCTCGATCCCCGGCGCGGCGCACCAGCCCTATGTCGTGGCGCTGACCGCCAACGCCATGTCCGGCGACCGCGAGCGCTATATCGAGGCCGGGCTCGACGACTATGTCAGCAAGCCCCTGCATATCGAGGAACTGGTGGCATCGCTGCGGCGCGCCTTTGCAGCGGCGCGGGGGTAGGGCGGCGGGCCTTAGTGGGCCCCGTTTGCTCCGCCCACTCGGTGTCATCCCTGCGAAAGCAGGGACCCAACTTTCCACTGGTGCGGGCTGAGGAATGGGTCCCAGCTTTCGCTGAGATGACATCCGGTGCGTGGGTGAGGCCGTGAGCTCGTCTGGCGGATGGCCTGTGGTCACCGACGGCGGCTCTGGGAAGTGCATCGGCCCCAACAATCAGCCAAGCCCAGCAAGTTGTGCGCTGGTCCCTATCTGCTGGGCATCAGACCTCCGGTTCCATTGACAAGCCATCGGGGTGCAATCCACAAAAAGTGCGGGACGCCAGTTCAGTAATGTGATGGCGCAATGTTGTAGTGAGGGCGTGGTGACGATCGACAGGCAGGCACTCGACAAGCTGCAGGAAATCGTCGGCGGCGATCCGGCCGATCTGGTCGAGTTGATCGAATCCTTCCTCGAAGAAGCCCCGGAACTCGTCGAAGCATTGGCCGCAGCGCAGGGCTCGGGTGATCTTCAGGGCGCACGCCGGGCGGCGCACTCGCTCAAATCGAACGCCCGGGACATGGGGGCAGGCGAGCTGGCCCAACTGTCAGCTGAGCTCGAGGCGCAATGCGTGGCCGGCATGCTGCCCGGCGAGGCCGAAGTCGAGGCGGTGCGCCGCGCTTTCGCCGAAGCAGCGAGCGAGCTGCGCGCCGCGTTCCCCGCGGTCGCACAATGAGCGGCGCCGGCACGGTCCTCATTGTCGACGACTCCGCCATGGTGCGGACCAAGCTCAGCAAGGCCGTCGAGGCGCTGGGCTATGCGGCCGAAACCGTCGGCAGCGGCGTCGAAGCACTGAAGCTGTTGGGCGGCGCGGCCTTCGACGTGGTGCTGCTCGATATCGTGATGCCGGAGATGGATGGCTTCGAGGTGCTGAGGGCATTGAAGGCCTCGGCCCGCACGCGCGACCTGCCGGTGATCGTCATCTCGGCGCTCGATGAAGAGATGAGCAGCGTGGTCAAGGCGATCGAGCTCGGCGCCGAGGATTTTCTGCCCAAGGATTTCGAGGTGGCGCTGCTCAGGGCACGGCTTTCGACCTCGGTCGAAAAGAAGCGGCTGCGCGACAACGAGAAGGAATACCTGCGCGAGGTGACCAAGCTCACCCGCGCCGCGTCGACGCTGGAACTGGGCAAGTTCAACCCGGAAAAACTGGGGATCAACGAGGTCGCGGCGCGGGGCGACGGGCTCGGCACGCTCGCCAAGGTGTTCTCCACCATGGCGCAGAGCGTCTACGAGCGGGAACGCAAGCTCCGCCAGAGCATCCGGACGTTTCGCGGCGCGCTGATCCTCATCGCCTGCGGCGTGCTGTGGGGGCTGGTGGTGCCGCTGGCGAAGCTCGCGTCGGAAGTCGAGGCGCACCCGGTGGGTCTCGCCATCCTGATCGATACGCTGGGGGCCGTGCTCTGCATCGGCATCAGCCTCAAACGCGGCACGCTGCCGAAACTGTCGAGCCTCGGGCGCGGCGATATCAGCTTCATCGTGGTGTTCGCGCTGCTCAGCGCAGTGCTGAATCAGGTGCTGGTCTACTGGATGGCGAGCCAGTTGCCGGCCTTCATCGTCTCGATCGTCATCGTGCTCGAAGGCTTCATCGTCTTTCTGTTCGCCGCGCTCATGCGCACCGAGGTCGCGAGCCTCAAGCGCTTTGCCGGTCTCGGCCTTGGCCTCGTCGGGATCATCGTGATCCTGTTGTTCGGCATGCCGGTGAACATCGCCGCCAACTGGCTCTGGGTCGGCCTCGCCCTGCTCATTCCGGTGACCTATGCCGCCGAGGACCTGTTCATTGCCGAGCGGCGGCCGGCCAGGATCGACACCATCGCCCTGTTCGGCCTGGTGCAGGTCGTTTCGGTCGCAACGCTGATCCCGATTGCCTTCGTGACCAACGATTTCGTGCCGTTCGAACAGCTGAGCGGCCAGACCGGTATCATCGTGCTGCTGATGGCGGTGGCCTCGAACGCGGCGATGCTGCTGTTCATGTGGCTGATCAAGACCACCGGCGCGGTGTTCGGCAGCCAGACCGCCTATGCCGGCACCGCTGCCGGTATCGGCTGGAGCATGCTGCTGCTGGGCGAGGCCGTGCCGCTGTTGACCTGGGGCGCGCTGGCGCTGGTCTTCCTCGGCCTGCTGCTGGTCGAGCCCAAGCAGGAAGCCGAAGCCGAACCGCCGGTGCTCGACGAGGCGGAGGATGAGGGGCCGGTGGCCGTGGCGGTGCAGTCGGCGGCGGAGTAGGGCGGGCGTGAAAGACGTAACAGCTCGATGCCCCGTTTGCCCCCGATAGTGCCTCAAACTCGGTGTCATCCCAGCGAAAGCTGGGACCCAACTCGCCTCAGCGCAAGTGGATGTCGGACGAGGGCGGGGCCCTCGCCGTGGGGTCCCAGCTTTCGCTCGGATGACAGCCGGTGGGTGTGGCTAGAGGGTGCCTAGCGTGACCAGGTTTAGGGCGCGTCACAGCAGCCGCCGCAACGCCGCAAAACTCCCCTCATCCATCTGCGCGATGTTGAAGCGCATGAAGTTGCCGGCGGTCTGGGCGGCGCTGAAGGCGTTGCCGGGGGCCAGCACCATGCCCTCGGCCAGGGCGGCGCGGGCGAGCTCGGCGCTGTCGCGGCCATCGGGCAGTTGGCACCAGAGGAACATGCCGGCGCGCGGTTCGAGCCAGGGGGTGATGCCGAGTTCGCCGAGCCGCCCGCCGACGCTGCGACGAGCCCGCTCCAGCCGGGTGCGCAGGGCCTCGGCATGGCGGTGAAAGCGCCCGTCGCTGAGGACGCTCAGCACCAGCTCCTCGTTGAGCCGGGCGCCGCCGAACATGGTGGCGATCTTCAGCTCGATCAGCGGCTCGAGCCAGTCGCGCTTCACGGCGATGAACCCGCACCGCACCGAGGCGGAGAGGGTCTTGGAGAAGCTGCCGATCTGGATCACCCGGTCGAGCCCGTCAAAGCCGGCGAGCCGCGGCGCCGGGCTGTGCTCGAAATCGGCGAAGATATCGTCTTCGATGATAGTGAGCCCGTGCTGGTCGGCGAGCTTCAGCACCCGATGCGCAGTGACCGGCGAGAGCGTCGCACCCGTGGGGTTATGGATGGCCGAATTGGTGATGTAGAGCCGCGGCTTCTCCTCCGCGAGCGTCGCGGCGAAGGCCTCGATATCGGGTCCGTTGGGCGTATAGGGCACGCTGACGACGCGCACCCGATGGGCGCGCAGCAGCGCCTGGAAGTTGAAGTAGCAGGGATCGTCGACCAGCACGGTATCGCCCGGCTCGAGCAGGAAGCGGCAGATCAGGTCGATAGCCTGAGTGCCGCTTTCGGTGAGGGCGATCTGGTCGGGCGCCGCCTCGACGCCACGCTCGCCCAGCCTTCGGCTGATCAGCTGGCGCAGCAGCGGAAGCCCGAGCGGCGCGCCGTAGTTGGTAAGAGTATCGACGCTGGCGCGGGAGGCGGTGCGCAGGGCTTTCCGGAGGCTCTGTTCGGCCATCCAGGCGGCGGGCAGCCAGCCGCAGCCGGGTTTTGGCACCGCATCGTCGGCCTCGAGCGATTGGCGGGAGACCCAGAGCGGATCGATGGCCCGATCGAGCCTGGGCTCCACCGCCGAGAGCTGCATCGGCGCCAGTTGCGGGGCGACGTAAAAACCCGAGCCGGGGCGTGAGACAAGCACCCCCTCGGCCACCAGCCGGCTATAGGCCTCGACCACCGTCGAGACCGAGACCTCGGAGGATTTCGCCAGGGCCCGCACCGAGGGCAACCGGGCGCCGGCGACGAGGCTGCGCGCGGCAATGCGGGCGCGCATGGTCGCCATGAGGTGCTCGATCCGGCTTGGCGGCGCAGATTGTGCTGTATCCGTGACCATAACAGTTTGCTCGAACTGTACTGGACTGTAACTGGCGCGGTTCGCATCGGCAACCGATAAGGCGGCAGGGAAGGTTGTTGGTTTTGTCGCGCTTTCGAACCGGAAAAGTCTGCAACTTTTCCTGAAAGCGCTCCGCGGGAGTGCGCCATGAACCGGTCGACGAGCGGTTGGATCAACGGATTGATCGGGGTGATCATCTTTTCGGGCTCGCTGCCGGCGACCCGGCTCGCCGTCGCGGCTTTCGATCCGGTTTTTTTGACCGTCGTTCGCGCCGGCATTGCCGGGCTGCTCGGGCTCGGCCTGCTGCTGGTGTTCCGGCAACCGCGGCCAAAGGCGAGCGACCTGCTGTCGCTGGTGATCGTTTCCTTCGGGGTGGTGGTCGGCTTTCCGCTGCTGACGGCGCTGGCGCTGCAGCATGTCACCTCGGCGCATTCCATCGTCTTTATCGGGTTGTTGCCGCTCTCGACCGCAATCTTCGGGGTAATCCGCGGCGGCGAGCGGCCGAAACCGGCCTTCTGGGCCTTCTCGCTCGCCGGCAGTGCGCTGGTCGCCGGCTTCGCGCTGGCGCAGGGCGGCGAGGCCTCGCCGCTCGGCGATGGGCTGATGCTGGCGGCGATCATCGTCTGCGGGCTCGGTTACGCCGAGGGGGCGAAGCTGTCGCGCACGCTGGGCGGCTGGCAGGTGATCTCGTGGGCGCTGGTGCTGTCGCTGCCACTGATGGCGGTGCTGACGGTGGTTTACTGGCCCCAGTCGTTCGCCGCGGTCAGTCTGCCGGCCTGGCTCAGCCTCGGCTACGTGTCGCTGTTCAGCATGCTGATCGGGTTCGTGTTCTGGTATCGCGGCCTGGCGCAGGGCGGCATCGCGGCCGTGGGGCAACTGCAATTGCTGCAGCCGTTCTTCGGGCTGGCGCTGGCGGCAAGCCTCTTGGGCGAGACGGTGACGCCGGCGATGCTGCTGGTGACGGTAGCGGTGATCGGCTGCGTCGCGGGGGCGCGGCGGTTTGCGAAGTAGGTTGGGGCTTGTGCTGACGGTGCCCGCCCCGCCCCCTCGCCCCTTTGGGGAGAGGGCGGCGAATGAGGCCGACGGCCTCATTCGCGGGGTGAGGGGCGCCAAGCGCACCGGCGTCAGAGATCAGCAAGCAGCCGGCCTGCCGGTGTGCTTGGCTGCCCCTCACCCTGGCCCTCTCCCCAAAGGGGCGAGGGGACGCGAGACCACCGCCAGTGCGAAACTGCGGCAAGAGTGCCTCACCCGCGCATCTTCCGCTCGAGCAGCCGCCGCTCCGCCATGAGCCGCACCAACGGCAGCGCCCGGGCATAGGCGGCCTGTGCTTCGGCCGGTCGGCCGAGCCGGGTGAGCAGGTCGGCGCGCGCCGCGTGCAGCGGCCAGTAGCCGTCGAGCGTGCCGGCGGCGGCCAGGGCCTCGACCAGCTGCAGCGCCCGCTCCGGGCCATCGACCATCGATAAAGCCGCGGCGGCGTTGAGCTCGACCACCGGAGAGGGCTGCAGCCGCAGCAGCACCTGGTAAAGCCCGGCGATCTGCGGCCAGTCGGTCTCGGTAAAGCTGGGGGCCTGGGCATGGAGCGCCGCAATCGCCGCCTGCACGCCATAGGGGCCGATGCGGCCGGGCTGCGACAGGGCGCGTTCGACCAGCGCCTTGCCTTCGGCGATCGCCGTGCGATCCCAGCTGGTGCGATCCTGTTCCTCGAGCAGCAGCAACTCGCCGGCGCCGTCGCTGCGGCCGCCAAGCCGCGCCGCGTGCAGCAGCATCAGCGCCAGGAGGCCGGCGATTTCCGGCTCGCCCGGCAGCAACTGGTCGAGCAGCCGGCAGAGCCGTATCGCCTCGGCGCAGAGTTCGGGCCGGGTGGTCGCCGTGCCGGCGCTCGGCGCGTAGCCCTCGGTGAACACCAGGTAGACCACCGCCAGCACCCCGGCGAGCCGCTCGGCGAGGTGCTCGCGACCCGGCACCTGATAGGGAATGGCGGCGTCGCGGATTTTCGATTTGGCGCGCACCAGGCGCTGCGCCATGGTTTCCTCGCTGACGAGGAAGATGCTGGCTACCGCCGAAGTCGCGAGCCCGCAGACGATGCGCAGGGTCAGCGCCACCCGGGTTTCGAGCGCCAGCGCCGGGTGGCAGCAGGTGAAGATCAGCCGCAGCCGGTCATCCTCGATATCCTCGGCATCCGGTTGCGGTGCGACAGCGGTTTCGGCGGCCAGCACCTTCAGCTTGCCGCGCAACGAAATGCGTCGCCTGAGACGGTCGATGGCCTTGTGCCGGCCGGTATTGACCAGCCAGGCGCGCGGGTTGTCGGGCAGGCCGGTCTGCGGCCAGCGGGTCAGCGCCGCCTCGAACGCATCCTGCGCCCCTTCTTCGGCGAGCTCGAAATCGCCGACAAGGCGGATGAGAGTGGCGAGCACTCTCCCCGCCTCGTGGCGATAGACCGTTTCGATGGCCGCCCGGTCGAGCATGCACGTACTCAGTACATGCGCGACAGGCTGTCGATTGGCCGGACTTCGACCGCGCCGGCGCTGAACGGGATCTTCTCCGCAATCGCCAGCGCTTCGTCGAGATCGCTGGCCTCGACGATGTAATAGCCGCTCAGCTGCTCGCGGGTTTCGGCGAATGGTCCGTCGGTGGTGAGCGACTTGCCGTCGCCGCGGCGGATGGTGGTCGCGGTGCTCGACGGCTTCAGCTTGTCGCCACCCTTCAGGTGTCCGCTCTTGACGATATCCTGGGTAAAGCGCGCATAGGCCTCGCCCATGGCCTTGCCCTGTTCCGCCGTCGCCGCGCCCATCGCCGCTTCGTCGCCGTAGATCATCAGCAGGTACTGCATTGTCATCTCCATATGCTGGCAGTTGCTACCGGCGATCGGTCGAACGGAGGTCAGGCGAGATCGACAGGCGAGCCGGAATTATTTCGGAGGCGCCTGTCGGCCAGAGCGCTTTCGGGAAAAGTTGCAGACTTTTCCGGTTCGAAAGCGTGACCAGATCAAAGACTTAGAGCGTTTCACCGATTCAACGAAGCGGCGAAACGCCCTAGGCCGAGAGACTGGCGACGAACTGCTTGGTGCGCTCCTTCTGCGGAGCGCGGAACAGGCTTTGCGCCGGGCCGGCTTCCACCACTTCGCCGCGGTCGAGGAACACCACGTCCGAGGCTATGGTCGAGGCGAGGCGCAGGTCGTGGGTGGCCATCAGCATGGTGGTGCCCTCGCGCGCCAGTTGGGCCAGCACTTCGACCACCTCGCCGGCGAGTTCGGGATCGAGCGCCGAGGTCGGCTCGTCGCAGAGCAGCACTTCGGGCGATGGGGCCAGCGCCCGGGCGATGGCGGTGCGCTGCTGCTGGCCGCCCGAGAGGTTGGCCGGCCAGGCCTCGGCTTTCGCCGCCATCCCGACCTTGTCGAGCAGCGCCCGGGCATGGGCGCGCGCCTGGTCGCGCGGCCAGCGCAGCACCGTGACCAGCCCTTCCATGACGTTCTCCTCGACCGTCAGGTGGGGGAACAGCTGGAAGTTCTGGAACACCATGCCGGTCGAGCGTCGCATGGTGAGGATCTCGGCCCGCGAGTGGTGCGAGCCGGCGCCGAATTCGAGGCGGTTGGCGCCGACCGTTACGCTGCCCGATTGCGGCAGCTCGAGCAGGTTGACGCAACGCAGCAGCGTGCTCTTGCCGCTGCCGGAGGGGCCGATCAGCGCGGTGACGCTGCGCTCCGGCACCCGCACCGAGACGCCGCGCAGCACTTCGACATCGGCGAACTGCTTGTGGATGGCCTCGAGCGCGATCATGACGCGGCTCCAATGAAGCCGCCGTAACGCGCCAGGCGCTTTTCGAGCCGGCCCTGCAGCATCGACAGGAGCGAGCTGACCGCCAGGTAGATCAGCGCCACTTCGACATAGAGGATCAGCGGTTCATAGGTGGTGGCGACGATGCGCTGGCCGGCGCGGAACAGCTCGGGCACGGTGATGGCGGCGGCGAGCGAAGTATCCTTGATCAGCGAAATGAAGGTGTTGGAAAGCGGCGGCACCGCGACGCGGCCGGCCTGCGGCACGATGATCCGGCGCATCGCCTGCGTCCAGGTCATGCCGATGGAGAACGAGGCTTCCCACTGCCCCTTGGGCACCGAGATCAGCGTGGCGCGGATGATCTCGGAAGTGTAAGCGCCGACATTCAGGGTGAAGCCGATCAGCGCCGCGGGGAACGCATCGAGCGTAATGCCGACGCTGGGCAGCCCGTAAAAGATCAGGAACAGCTGCACCAGCAGCGGCGTGCCGCGGATGATCCAGACATAAAAGCGGATCAGCGCCGCAAACGGCCACGGTGCGAACAGCCGGACCAATGCCGCGCCGAAGCCGACGGCGAGGCCGAAGGCGAAGCTCAAGAGCGTCAGCGGCACGGTGAACAGCAGGCAGGCCCAGAGCAGCGAGGGCAGCGACTCGAGCATCAGGTTCAGCCAGGGCGGCACTTCCCAAAAGATCATCGCACGTCCCCCAAAAGAGAATGGATCGGCCTCGTTCAAGGCCGATCCATACAATAGCTGGCAGTTGCTCGACTACTGCGAGACGTCCTCGCCAAAGTACTTCTGAGAGATCGTCGCATAGGTGCCATCGGCCTTGATCGCCGCGAGCGCCTCGTTGATGGCCGCCAGCAGCTCGGGCTTGCCCTTGGCCAGCAGCACACCGGAATAGTCGGCATTGGCCTGGGTAGCGGCGATCTTCACCGGCGCGTCGGGCTGCTGCTTCTTGAAATCGAAGAACGACAGGCTGTCATTGATGGTGGCGTCGGCACGGCCCTGGATCACCAGCGCGATCGACTGGTCGAACCCGTCGGTGGGCACGATCTCGGCGCCGCTGGCTTCGGCGAGCTTGCCGAAATTGGAGGTGGTGGTCTGCGCCGCCTTCTTGCCCTTGAGGCTCTCGAACGAGGTGATGTCGGTATTGTCGGCCTTGACGATCAGCGCGGCCTTCGAGGCGATATAGGGCTCGGAGAAATCGTACTTCTCCTTGCGCGCGTCGGTGATGCCGACCTGGTTGATCACCACGTCATAGCGATTGGCATCGATGCCGGCGATCAGCCCATCCCAGGGGCCTTCGACGAACTCGGCCTTCACCCCGATGCGCTTGGCAATCTGCTCGGCAATCTCGACGTCGAAGCCGACCAGCGCGCCCGAGGCATCGTGGAAGGTGAAGGGGGCATAGGTGCCCTCAGTGCCGACCCGCAGCGCGCCCGCAGTCTTGACCTGGTCGAGCGCCGTCTGGGCGAGCGCCGGGGTCGAAAGGCCAAGGCCGACAAGGCCGATCGCCAGCACGGACTTGAGGATGTTCATGTTTCTTCTCCATTGGCCGGTGGGTCATCTGCCCCCGGCTTTGGGCTGAAACGTGCCCCTCGCGCCCAGACGCCGCAATGGGTTGGAAGGGCTTTTTACTCGGGCCGAGGCCGGTGGCTGCCCATGCTAGAGGGAGCTGCCCCGCCGATATTGGTTGCTAGAATAGCGCCATGAGCGGGCAGTCCAGTTCTGCCCGGGATAAGCGCGCACCCGCCGGAGACGGGGCTGGACGATCCGCCATGCACACTGGCAGGTTGCTGGTCCCGGGTGTTATTCAGGCTGCGAGATGTTTGTCGTCCAGATCTATCTACCGCTCGAGCTGCCCGACGGCGCACCGATTCCGCCTGATGTGTTCGAGCGCACCAAGGCCGAACTGACCGAGAGTTTTGGCGGAGTGACGGCGTTCCTGCAATCGCCGGCCGAAGGCGCCTGGAAGCCGCTGAGCGGTGAGGCCATCCACGATCGGATCGCCATCTTCGAGGTGATGGTCACCGACGTCGATACCGCCTGGTGGCGCCACTATCGCGAAACGCTGGAGGCTGAGCTGAAGCAGCAGCGTATCCTGGTCCGGTTGTTCCAGGTGACGGTGCTCTGATTGGCCAGCATCACCGGCAATAGCGGCTGCAAATAGTCTCGCCGTTAACTGCTTGCTGCAGCTCGAAAGTTGCGTCCGCGTTGCGTTAGCGAGCCTTTCAGTATTGGCTCCGCATTGTCTGGCTGACCAAACTGGGGGCAATCTTGGCGTCGCTGTTGCCGGCACGAGTGCTGAACATGCTTGAGCTGTTGCGGGCCAAGTCGGCAACTGCCGACCTCGCGGCCCGGCTGCGCCCGTCGCCTGGGGCCGGGCGGCCGAAGCGGCTGCGCATGCATCAGAGCAGCGATCGCGCATCGGCCGAGGCAGTGTGGTCGCACCTCATCGAGGCGGGGGTGCCCGCCTCATCGAAAGACCGGCTGGCCGACGCGGGAAGCCTCGCGGCGGCCGAAACTTATGGCCGCAATATCGAGAATTTTGTCGGCACGGTAAAAGTGCCGGTGGGGGTGATCGGGCCGCTCAGGGTCAACGGCGTCCATGCCAGCGGCGACTATTACGTGCCGCTGGCGACCACCGAGGCGGCGCTGGTCGCCTCCTACGGTCGCGGCGCCGATATCGTGTCGCTGGCCGGCGGGGTGAGCGCAGGCATGCTGGGCGAGGGCGTGCTGCGCACCCCGGCGTTCGTGTTCAGCGGGCTTTACGAATGCGGCGCGTTCATCAGCTGGATCGCTGAGAATGCCGAGCAGTTGCGGAGCGTGGCCGAGGCGACGACGCGGCATGGCAAGCTGCAATCGCTCGAGCCGTTCATGGACAGCGACACGGTGTTCGTGATCTGCCGCTATTCGACTGGCGATGCTGCCGGGCAGAATATGGTGACCGTCGCGACCGAGGCGATCTGCGCCTATATCGCCGCGCATTCGCCGATCCGCCCGCGCTTCTCGTTCATCGAGGGCAATTTCTCGGGCGACAAGAAAGCCTCGTATCTGGGGATGTTTGCGGGGCGCGGGCGAAAAGTTTCGGCCAGCGTCGAGCTGCCCTACGAGCTGATGGCACGCACCCTCCGCGTGACGCCCGAGGCGCTGGTCGCCTATGGGCGGGTGGCGGCTTTGGGCGCGGTGCTAAGCGGCCAGCTCGGCTCGCAGGCGCATTACGCCAATGGGCTCGCCGCCTTCTACATCGCCACCGGGCAGGATGCGGCCTGCGTGTCGGAATCGGCGGTCGGCTTCACCCGCATGGAGCCACGCGACAAGGGCATGTTCTTTTCGGTGACGCTGCCCAATGTGCTGGTCGGCTCGGTCGGCGGCGGCACCGGGCTGCCCAGCCAGTCGGCGGCGCTCGATTTGCTGGGGCTGGCCGGACCAGGCAAGGCCGCGGCTCTGGCCGAAGTGGTGGCGGCGCTATGCCTCTGCGGCGAGATCTCGATCATCGCGGCGATTGCCGGCGGGCAGTTCACCCGGGCACATCACAAGCTGGCGCGGCTCAGATGAGCACCACCGCCGAGGCCGGGCTGAGCCTCACGCAGCGACTGTGGATCTACCAGGCCGAGCGCTTCCCGCTCGGCAAGACCGCCGTGCTGCTCGCCGTGTTCACCGCCGCCGGCCTCAGCCTCTCGGCGCATCTTGGCGGGCGGCCGCTGCCGTCGATCTGGGTGTTCGTCGCGGTGTGGCTGGTGGCGATCGGCTTTCTGTTCCAGTTGCGGGTCGCCGACGAGTTCAAGGATTTCGACGACGACAGCCGCTACCGTCCGGAGCGGCCGGTGCCGCGCGGGCTGGTGAGCCTGAAACTGCTGCGGCGGCTGGGGCTCGCGACGGCCGCGCTCGCCATCGTCCTCAGCCTGAGCATCTCGCCGCTGTTGCTGCTGCCCTTGGGGCTGGTCTGGCTGTGGCTGGGGCTGATGACGGCGGAGTTCTTCGTGCCGGCCTGGCTGAAGGCGCGGCCGCTGCTCTACCTCGTCTCGCACATGGCCATCATGGCCTTCATCGATTTTTACGTCACCGCCGCCGAATGGCTGCCGCACTCGGCGCTGCCGCCGCCGGGGATCTGGATTTTCGTCATCCTGAGCTGCGTCAATGGGTGCGTCCTGGAGTTCGGCCGGAAGACCTGGGCGCCCGAAAGCGAACGCGAGGGCGTCGAGACCTACTCGGCGCTCTATGGCCCCGGGCGCTCGGCGGCCATCTGGGCCGGCTGCTGCGTCCTCTCCTATATCCTCGTCGGTTGCATCGGCACGCTGGCCGGCGCCGGTATCGCCATCTGGGTGCTGGGCCTCGTGGCGCTGCTGCCGGTGCTGTGGCTGGCCGGCCGGTTCATGCGGCAGCCGGACCTCGCCGGGCAGAAGCGGATCGATCTGGTGGCGGGGCTCTGGGTATTTGCCTGTTACGTCATGGTGGGATTGGCGGGGCCGCTGTCGTGACCAGCTTCATCCATGACATGCGGAGCGCCGCCGGTGCTGATGTCGTCGGCGGCAAGGGCGCGACGCTGATGCGGCTCGCGGCGCTGGGCTTCGACGTGCCGGCCTTTGTCGTGGTCGAGGCGGCGGCTTTCATGTCGGCCGCTGCCGAGGCGGCAACCGGCGTGGCGCTGCTGGCGCAACTCACGGGGATTGGCCCCGGGCCCTATGCGGTGCGCTCGTCGGCGCGCGAAGAGGATGGCAGCGCCGCCTCGCATGCCGGGCAGTTCCTGTCGCTGCTCAACGTTGCGGCAAGGGATGTGCCGGCGGCAGCGCGAAAAGTGTTCGAGAGCGGGGCGGCCGAAAGCGTTGCCGAGTATCGCAATTCGCGCCAGCTCGGCGCCGATGGCGGCGCCCCGGCCGTGGTGGTGCAGCAGATGGTCGCGGCGCGCTGCGCCGGCGTGCTGTTCACCGCCGATCCGGTCAGCGGCCGCCGCGACCGCATTGTCGTCTCGGCCATAGCCGGGCTCGCCGATCGGCTGGTCGGCGGCGAGGAGGATGGCGAGCGCTATGTGCTGGGGAAAGCCAATGGTGAAGTGCTGGAGCGGCCGTTCGAGGCGACCCTGACCGAGGCCGATCTCGCAGCACTGCGCGCCCTGGCCTTGGCCGCCGAGACGGCGTTCGGCGGGCCGCAGGATATGGAATGGGCCTTTGCCGGCGAGCGATTGCATTTGTTGCAGGCGCGGCCGATCACCACCAGCCTCAGGCCGGTGCCGATCGCCGACGAGGTGCTGGTGGTGCTCGACAATTCCAACATCGTCGAGAGCTATCCCGGGCTCGTTTCGCCGCTCACCTTCAGTTTTGCCCAATACGCTTATGCGCGGGTCTATCGGGCCTTCATGCGGCTGGTGGGGATCGACGCCGCGACCATCGGCAGCCATGCGGCTTTGTTCGACAACCTGCTGAGCCGGGTCGACGCCCGAGTCTACTACAACCTCGGCAACTGGTACCGGGCGCTGGCGCTGCTGCCGGGGTTTTCAAGCAACAGCGCCAGCATGGAACTGATGATGGGGGTGAGCGAGCCGCTGCCGGCGGAGCTGGTTGCCGCCGTGGCGGCGCCGCCGCAATCGCGGTTCCGCCGCGCGCTGGGCATGGCCCGCATCGGCCTGGCGCTGGCCGGCGCGAGCCTCAGGCTGGAGCGTACCAAGCGGGGGTTTTACGCGCGGCTCGGGGCAGCTCTGGCCGAGCCGGCGGCGACGCTGGAGCAAAAGCCGCTGACCGCGCTCGCCGCCGAGTATCGGCGGATCGAGGCTGACCTGCTCGATCGCTGGGACGCGCCGCTGGTCAACGATTTCCTCTGCATGATCGCCTTTGGCGGCTCGCGGAAACTGATGCAGGGCTGGGCCGGCGAAGCCGGGCTCGCCGTGCATTCCGACATCATGATCGGGCAGGGCGATATCGTCTCGGCCGAGCCGGCGCAGCGCATCCGCGCGATGGGCAAGCTGCTGGCCGATGATCCGGAACTGGTGGCCGAGCTCGAGGCCGGGCAGGGCGAGGGGCTGGCGCGCCACCCGGCGCTGAGCCAGGCGGTGACCGACTATCTCGATCGTTTCGCCGATCGCTGCCCGGAGGAGCTGAAGCTCGAGAGCGTGACGCTCGATCGCGATCCGTCGCCGCTCTACAAGGCAATCGCCGCGGCCGCAGCGGCCGGCCCGGGGCATGCCGTCGAGCGGGTCGACCCGGCGGCAGCGCTCAACAGGCTGTTCAAGGGACATCCGCTGCGCCGCGCCATTGCCGGGGTGGTGCTGGGGATCGCCAAGCGCCGGGTGCGCGATCGCGAGAACCTCAGGTTCGAGCGGACCCGCATCTTCGGGCGCGGGCGGCGGCTGTTCCGGGCCGTCGGCGTGCAGTTCCATGCGCTCGGCCTGCTCGATATACCCGATGACGTGTTCATGCTCACCGTCGCCGAAGTGCTGGGGGCGATCGAGGGCTTTGCGGTGAGCCATGATCTTGCGGCGCTGGCCCGGCTGCGGCGCGCCGAGATGGCGGCGGCCGCGACGCGGCGCGACACGCCGGAGCGGTTGAGCCTCAAGGGCGCCGTCGCCACCGTCGGCGGTGCCATCGCACCGGTGGCGCCGCGCGCGCGGGACGAGGCGCGTGAACGCAACGGCGTCGGCTGCAGTGCGGGCGTCGTCCGCGCGGTGGCGCGGGTGATCGCCGATCCGCGCACCGGCACGCTGAAGCGCGGCGAGATCCTCGTGGCGCGGCACACCGATCCGGGCTGGATCGCGCTGTTCACCAATGCCGCGGCGATCGTCGTCGAGCGGGGCAGCCCGCTGTCGCATTCGGCCATCGTGGCGCGCGAGCTGGGCATTCCCTGCGTCGTAGCGCTGAAAGGCGCCATGGAGTGGATCGCCGATGGTGAATTGATCGAAGTGGATGGCGCGACGGGCCAGGTCCGGAGGGTCAAATGAACGGCGCCGAGATTTCGAGCCACGCGCGCTTCGACGACATTCGCTATGCCCAGCTGTGGGAAGATGCCGATGTGCTGAACGCGGCGCTGGGGCAGCAGCGTGGCAAGGTGCTGGTCTCGATCTGCTCGGCCGGCGACAACGCGCTCGGCATGCTGCTGCTCGACCCGGAGAAGGTGATCACCATCGACCTCTCGCGGGCGCAGGTGGCGTGCCTGAAGCTGCGGGTCGCGGCGTATCGGGCGCTCGATCACCAGGGCTTTGTCGAACTGCTGGGCTCACGGCCCTCCGAGCGGCGTGGCGAACTGTTCGACACGGCTGCCGCGGGTCTTCCCGCGGAGCTTGCAGCCTTCTGGGGTGCGCGGCGCGAGGCCGTGGTGGCGTATGGGCTGGGCGGCGTCGGCAAGTTCGAACGCTATTTCCGCATCCTCAGGCAATACCTGCTGCCGCTCGTGCATAGCCGAGCAACGATCGACGAGGTGTTCGTGTCGAAGCCGCTCGCGGCACGGGCCGAGTTCCTCGACCGGCGCTGGAACAACTGGCGCTGGAACCTGTTGCTGAAGCTGTTCTTTTCGAATTTCGTCATGGGGCGGCTGGGGCGCGATCCGGCGTTCTTCCAGCATGTCGAGGGCAGCCTTGCCGAACATGTCGCAGGCCGGCTCCGGCACGCGGCGGTCGATCTCGACCCCTCGCAGAACCCGTATCTGCACTGGATCCTCAAGCCGGGACACGGCGCAGCGCTGCCGCTGGCCTGGCGGGCCGAGCATTACGACACCATCCGCACCCGACTCGACCGGCTCGATATCCGCGAGGGGGCGCTCGAAACGCTGGTCGAGAGCGGCGAGAGGGCTGATGGCTTCAACCTCTCCGATATCTTCGAATATATGAGCCCCGAGGTGTTCGAGACCGTCTATGGCGCGATCCTCGCTGCCGCCAATCCCGGGGCGCGGCTGGTCTACTGGAACATGATGGTGCCGCGCCGCGTGCCGCCCGTGCATGCCGGTCGCGTCAGCCGGCTCGAGCCGGAGATCGCTGCCGGCAAGGCGGCGGACAAGGCGTTCTTTTACTCCGATTTCGTGGTCGAGGCAGTGAAGTGAGCCTCACCTGGCGCGACGGCATCTTCATCGCCGCGGTGATTGTCGGCATGCTGTCGCTGATGGGTGGCGTGCGCTATTTCGCCGGGCGCTACAACATCGGGCCGGAAACCCAGCGGAAGCTCGTGCATGTCGCGACCGGCACCGCGGCTCTGTTCTTCCCGCTGCTGTTTTCGAATGCGCTGCCGGTGTTCCTCCTGATCGGCGCGGCGGTGATCCTGATGCTGGCGCTGCGCAGCCCGATGCTCGCCTCGGTCGGCGGCGTGTTGCATGAGGTGAAGCGCGAGTCGTGGGGCGAAATCTACCTGGCGCTGGCCATCGCCTTCACCTTCTTCCGTGGGCTGGGCGAGCCGATCCTCTACGTGCTGCCGCTGCTGGTGATCACCCTCTCCGATACCGCGTCGGCGCTGGTCGGCACCGAGTATGGTAAGCGTCGCTTCGCCGTCGAGGATGGCTCCAAAAGCTTCGAGGGCGTGGCGGCGTTCTTCGTCGTCACCTGGCTGGTGGCGCTGGTGACGCTGCTGCTGCTCACCGATGCGCCACGGCTCAACGTGGTGGTGCTGTCCTTCCTCGTCGCCGCCTTCTGCGCGCTGGTCGAAGCCGATTCCTGGCGCGGGCTCGATAACCTGTTCGTTCCCATCGGCGCGCATCTCTTACTGCAGCAATATCTGGCCAGCAGCTCGGCCGAACTGGTGGTGGTGGCGGTCGGGTTCCTGTTGTTCCTCGGGCTGATGCTGCTGGTCGCCGAGGCGCTGCACCTGCCGCAGCGCGCCGCGCGGGGCTATGCGATCCTGCTCTTCCTGATGATTTCGCTGATGGCGCCGCACAACGCGGCGCTGACCGCGCTGGTGATTGTCGGCCAGGTGTGGGCGCGTGCCAGGCGGCCGGGCACCAGCCAGCGTCCCGAGCTCGACCTCCTGGCGGTCGCGGCGGTGGTGGCGCTGTTCTGGCTCATTGCCGGCGAGCTGGCCGGGCGTTCGGTGCTCGCCCTTTTCAACCTCACCTTCGCCGCCGTGGCGCTCGGCTTCGCGGCGCTGGCGACGCGCGGCTGGTGGCGGCTGGTGCTGCTGCCGCTGGGCGCAGCGATTGCCGGCCTCTTCACTTGGATCTCGGCCCTCAACACCCCATGGCATCCGCCCTGGTTCGATGCCGATTGGCCCTGGCTGGTCGCCGCGCTGGCGGTGCCGGCGGGGCTCGCCATGCTCCGGCCCGAGTGGTTCACCACGCGTCGCAGCGCCAAACTGTTCGCCGTGGCGATGCTGGTGCCGCTGGTGTTCTATTTCAGGGGAATGTTCCTATGACCACGCCGACGCCGATGACGCATCAGGATGCTACGGCGATGCTCTATCGCGATGCGCCGAGCTGGGATGGCAAGCGCACCGCCGCCATCGGCGCGGTGGCGTTCGGCTCGCCCGAGGCCGGCGTCGAGCTGCTGTCGCGCGCCGCGGCCGAGCTCCGCTCCGAGGGCCTCCAAGCGCTCATCGGCCCGATGGATGGCGATACCTGGCACAAGTACCGGCTGGTGTCGGAGAGCGACGGCACGCCGCCCTTCGCGCTCGAGCCGCAGAGTGGCCCGCACGATCACGCTGCCTTCATCGCCGCCGGCTTCACGCCGATCTCCAGCTACGTGTCGTCGCGGGCGCGGCTCGTCGACACCATCGGCGAGGCCCCGGTCAGCATGGCCGGGGTAACCGTCACCGCCTGGGACGGCCAGGGTGCCGAGTTGCTGATCGGCAAGCTGTTCGATATGTCCGGCTCGGCCTTTGCCGGCAACCGCTTCTTCAAGCCGATCAGCCGCGAGGCCTTTCTCGAGCTCTACCGGCCGCTGCTGCCGCTGCTCGACCCGCGCCATATCTTGTTCGCCTATGGTCCGGCGCGGCAACTGGTCGGCTTCCTGTTCGGCATGCCCGACCGTGGGTCGGCCACCCCCACCGCCATCCTCAAGACCTATGCCAGCGGCCTGCGCGGCGTCGGGCACCTGCTGGCCGACAGCTATCATCGGCGCGCCCTCGAGCTCGGCTTTACCGAGGTGATCCATGCGCTGATGCACGAGGATAACGTCTCGCGCCAGCGCAGCGAGCGGCACAGCGCCAGCGTGTTCCGGCGCTATGCGCTGATGGGGCGCGACCTCGGCCCATGAACCTGATCGCCGGCTTTCTCGATAGGGCCACCCGGCTCGGCCCGCGGCCCGCGATCATCACCGGCGCCGGCGAGGCGATCAGCTATGAGCAACTGGCGCTGCGGAGCGGGCGGCTTGCCGCTGCGCTGCGGGGGCAGGGGGTAGAGCGCGGCGATCGGGTGCTGGTGGTGCTGCCGATCGGCATCGAGCTCTATCTCGCCATCGCGGCACTGTGGCGGCTGGGCGCGACGATCGTCTTTCCCGAGCCGGCAATGGGGTTTGCCGGGGTGCAGCGCGCCGTGGAGATTGCCGCGCCTTCGGCGGTGCTGGTCGGCGGGGTCTATCGGCTGCTGCCCTACTTGGTGCCGCAGCTCTGGGGCACCAGGCGGCTGCAGTTCGGTGCCGCCGAGGGCGATCCGCTCGAAGACCTCGCGCCGGAACACCCGGCGCTGATCTCCTTCACCTCCGGCTCGACCGGCCGGCCCAAGGGGATCGTCCGCAGCCACGGCTTTCTCGCGGCGCAGAACGCGGCGCTCCATGATCTGATCGCGCCGCGGCGCGACGACGAGACCGATCTCGTCGCCTTTCCGGTGTTCGTCATCGCCAACCTGTCGCTCGGCACCACCTCGGTGCTGCCGAATTGGCGGCTCAGCCGCCACGACGGGGCCGACGCCGCCGCGCTGCTGCAGCACTTCGCGGCGCACCGCGTCACCCGCGCCATGGTGCCGCCGGTGATCGCCGAACGGCTGGCCGATAGCGGCGAAGCGGCGGCGCTCGACGTGCTGTTCACCGGCGGCGGGCCGGTATTCCCCGATCTGCTCAGGCGTCTGTCGCAAGTGCTGCCGCGTACCGATATCGTCGCGGTCTACGGCTCGACCGAAGCCGAGCCGATCGCCCACCTCCATGTGCGCGACATCACCGCCGAACAATGGCAGCAGATGCAGGCGGGCGGCGGCATCCTCGCCGGCAAACCGGTGGCCGCCGTGGCGCTGGAGATCGTCGACGACGAGATCGTGGTCAGCGGCGCCCATGTGAACAAGGGCTATATGGACGGCGTCGGCGACGCCGAGAACAAGCTCCGGCGCGATGGCGAAATCTGGCACCGCACCGGCGACGCCGGCCGCCTCGACGCCGAGGGCAACCTCTGGCTCCGCGGCCGCCTCTCGGCCGCTGCCGCGGGGCATTACCCGTTCGAAGTCGAGACGGTCGCGAGGCAATGGCCCGGCGTGCAGCGAGCCGCGTTGGTGCCTGGGACCGAGCCGATGGTGATCGCGCTCGAAGGCGAGGAACTCGGCCCGCAGCAGTGGACCGAGCTGGCGCAGCGGGCGTTCGGGGCACGAGCGGTGAAGGTGGCAATGCCACTCGATCGCCGGCATCGCTCGAAGGTGGATTATGTCAGGTTGGCGAAGCTGGTGGGGCGGGGATGAGGGCCGACAGTTCTCCTGCTACCCCCCGAGGCGGCGAAACACCTCCGATATCGCATGCGACGTATACGGTTTTGGGATGAATGCCCCGTCCGGCAGTGCCGAAGGCGCCGGGCGGCCCTTGCCGGAGGTGACGATGATTTTGACCGGCGGCCAGCGGTTGCGCACTGCCGCGGCGAGCGCCAGGCCGTCCATCGCGCCGGGCATGTCGACATCGGTGAACAGCAGACGAATCTCGGGGTGGGCTTCCAGCGCGCGGATGGCCTCGGCGGCGTTGCGGGCTTCCACCACGTCAAAGCCTTGATCGCGGAGCTCGTCGGCAATGGAATAGAGCAGCAACGCTTCGTCCTCGACCACCAGCACGGTGGTGTTGCGCGTCGTCATCTGGCGGCTCCTGCATCGGGGTGTTCGAGCGGTGCGCTCAATGTCACGGTCAGGCCCTCGGGGGCGTAGACTACGTCGACTTCGCCACCAAAATCTGAAGCCAGCACGCGCTTGATCAGCAAGGAGCCGAAGCCGCGCCGGGTCGGCGGAGTAACGGGCGGGCCGCCCGTCTCGCGCCATGTCCAGGTGAGGGTTTTCTCTCCATCGTGCGTTTCCACTGACCAGTCGATCGATACGCGGCCGGTTTCGTTGGAGAGCGCGCCGTATTTCAGCGCGTTGGTGCCGAGCTCATTGACGGCCAGCGCCATCGACAGGGCCATCTTGGGCGACAGGGCGAAGCTGGGGCCGCCGAGCGTGATGCGCTCCGACGGCAGGTGGGCGGTTGCCGCCGCGATGACGGCCTGCATCGGTGCATCCGTCCAGTTCCGCCCGAGCAGCGCATCATGGGCAGTGCCCAAGGCGCCGAGGCGCTGGATCAGCGCTTCCTTGCCGGCTTCGAGCGTGGTGTCGCGCAGCGTCTGGGTGGCCAGCGCCGACACCATGGCGAGCATGTTCTTGATCCGGTGCGACAGCTCGTGCGTCAGCATTTCCTGGCGCGAGCGGGCTTCCTTCTGCTCGGTGATATCCTGCACCACGCCAAACATGGTCACCGGCTTTCCCGCCTCGTCATGGATGAACTCCATGTGGCGGCTGAGCCAACGCAGCTCGCCGGTATCGGGCCGGCGGATGCGGTATTCGACATTGGGCGTCGCGGTTCCCGAGCGGCGCGTCTCGTCGTTGGAGCGGACATCCTTGTCTTCGGGCACGACGATGCTTTCGAACAGGCTGACATGCGCCTTGTCGCGCTGTTCGAGGCCCCACAGCTCCCAGAACTTTTCCGAGCCCTGGATGGTGCCGCTGGCAATATCGACCTCGAGCGAGGCGATGCCGGCGGCGTGCTGGCTCAGCCGGAAGCGCTGTTCGCTGCGGCGCAACTGCTCCTCGATGCGGCGGCGCTCGGTGACGTCGATCACCACGCCGATGGCACGCCCCGAACTCACGGTCGAACCCGGCTTCAGCTGCGAGCGGATCAGCAGCCACTTCTCGGTGCCATCGGGCCAGACATGCTTCAACTCGACCTCAAGATCGAGATCGCCGCGCGCCACGGCGGCGGCGCTGATCGCCGCCACCCGCTCGGCCTCGCCGGGTGCATAGCGCGACTGATATTCGGCCAGCGTCGGGGTGGCCTCCTCGGGAAAGCCATAAAGCCGGTTGAGGGCCGGCGACGCGGTGATCTGCAGGGCGTCGATATCGAGCTCCCAGATCGCCAGCTGGCCGGCCTCGATGGCGAGCCGCAACCGCGCCTCGCTCTCGGCCAGCCGGGTGAGCGTCGCCTTCTCGTCATCGATATCGGTATTGGTGCCGATCCACTTGCTGATCTCGCCCCTGGCGTTGCGCAGCGGCACGGCCCGCGCCAAGAACCAGCGATAGCTGCCATCGGCGCCGCGCACCCGGAACTGCACCTCGTACGGGGTGCCGTCCCTGAGCGCTGCGGCCCAGCGCTTGCCGGCCTCGGGCAGGTCGTCGGGGTGGATGATGCTGGTCCAGTTGTCGCCGTCGAGCTCGCCTTCGTTGCGGCCGCTATAGCGGTAGACGCCGGAATTGAACCAGTCGAGCTTGCCGTCGGGCCGGGCGCTCCAGACATGGTTGGGCATGGCCTCGGCGAACACCCGGAACTGTGCTTCGGCTTCGCGCTGCCGGGCATCGGCGCGCAGCAGCCGGAAGGTGCCCCAGGCGATCAGCACCAAAGCGAGGAGCGCCGGGATGACCAGCGCCAGCACGCCCCAGGTCGCCGCCCAGTAGGAGGCGAAGGCAATGTCGCTGCTGACCGAGGCCAGTGCGATCAGGTTGGTGCCGGGGACGCGGCGATAGCCGACAACGCGGTGCACGCCATCCGTTGGGGAGACTGCGTCATAGCTGCCGTTGGGCGCCTCAGGCAGGTAGGTGGTAAAGAGGATGTACTTGCTGAGATCCTGCGGTCCGGGCGGCAGCGGGTAGCGCGATACCAGCTGCCCGTCTTCGCGCAACAGGCCTACGGTCGACTGCTCGTCGAGGTGCAGCGACTGCCAGATTTCCTCGAGCAGTTCGGAATTGAAGGAGATGATGGCGGCGCCGGCAAACTGGCCATTGCGCTCGATGCGCTTGCTGATGGTGAAGATCTGCTCGTTGTTGAGCCGGCTGACCAGCAGCGCCGAGACGTGGAACGGCTCGCCGGCGGCGACGGCCGCGAAATATTCACGATCGCGCACGTCGATCGGCTTGAACGGCTCGTCGGTGGTGAGGCTCGTGGCGCCGGCGGCATCGACCACGTAAATCCTGGGCTGGCCGGGCAGTGTGGAGATCGCTTCCTTGAGCTGCGCGGCGGCACCAGGTGGGGGCGATGAAATGTCGGGGCCGAGCGTATCGTCGACCCTGAGCAGCGTCTGTCGCGCCGTTTCGAAGGCCCATTTGACGTTGGCCGCCACCACCTGCGAGGACGAGCCCGCATCATCATGCACGGCCCGCCTTGTATCGAAATAGCTCGAGGTCAGCAGGTAAGCGGTGCCCCCGATCAGCATCAGCAGCAAAGCCAGTATCGCCCCGACGGCCACAACATGTGGACGCAGCTTCATCGAAGCCGGACGGTCTGCCATATCTGAAATGCCCCCTCGTGCAGCGCCATAAATGCCGGAACCGGCGATTAAGTTCCATGGCGGTGATTGGGAATGGGCAGTTGGCCCGGAGGCCAGGCGCAAGCCGGCTTGACCGGAACCGATGGCTCCTCGGCTTCGTTGAGGACGACGGAGCCAGTGCTCCTCCAGAAGGCGCGCAGTGCTACAGACGAAGTTTCATATCGTGCTCAATGCCAATTCGGGCGGCGCGACACGGCTGGGTATCACCGCCGAGCGCCTGCACGGGCTGTTCGCCGAGCGCGGCATTGCGGTCAGTGTCGATGCCGATGCCAGCCGGCTATTCGCCGAGCGGTTGCAAACCGCCCGCAACAGCCCGGCAGAAGTTCTGCTTTCGGCCGGAGGCGATGGCACGGTGACCGCCCTGGCGGAGGTGGCGATTGCCACCGGACGCAGCCTCGCCGTGCTGCCGCTGGGGACCGCAAACCTCCTCGCCCGCGACCTTGCCATCCCGACGGCGCTCGAAGCCTGGTTCGAGGCGCTCGGCGACATGGTGCCGCGCAAGATCGACGTGGGGGAAGTGAACGGGCAGATATTTCTCCACAAGGTGGTGATCGGCGCCGTGCCCGGCATCGCTGCGGCGCGGGAAAAGCTGCGCGGTCGCGATGGGTTTGCCGCCCGGATCGCCTTTCTCGGACACTTCGTGCGCCGGCTGTCTCGGCTTCGCCGCTTTGCCGCTGAGATCACGCCGCGCTCCGGCGAGCCACGGATCGAGCGGGTGCAATCGATCGCCGTTGCCAATAACGACTATGGCGAGGGGCTGGGCCAGGTATTTCACCGGCCGCGCCTCGATGAGGGAATGCTGAGCCTCTACCTGTTGCGGCAGCTGCGCCTGCGCGATGCGCTGCGCCTGGCGACGGAGATGGTGCTTGGCTCATGGCGGAACGACGAAGTGCTCGAGATGGAGAGCGTCCGCGCCGTGGTAGTGCGGACCCGCCGCCCGCTGGTCCGGGCGATGCTGGATGGGGAGGTGGTAACGCTGCAGGGTCCACTGCGCTTCCGTTCGCTGCCGCTGGCGCTGTCGGTGCTGGCGCCGCCGGTGGCCGAGACCGAACCAGGGCTGGTCGAGCCCGAGCCGGAGGCCGGTTGAACCATGCGCATCTGCCACCTCTCTGATCTGCATTTCGGCCATCACGATGCGCGCGTGGCCGAAGGGCTGGCCGATGATCTCGCGGCGCAGCGCCCCGACATCGTCGTGGTCAGTGGGGATTTCACCCAGCTTGGCTCCGAGAGCGAGTTTCGCGCTGCCCGGGCGTTTCTCGATACGCTCACGGCGCCGGTGTTTGCCGTGCCCGGCAATCATGACGTGCCGGCCGTCAACCTCATGCGCCGCTTCCTCGACCCCTATGGCCTCTACCGGCGCTATATCGACACCGAGCTCGAACCGTTTGTGGAACTCGGCGGTGTCGCCATTGCCGGGCTCAAAACCTCACGGCGATTGCGCGCCGGGCTGAACTGGGCGCATGGCGCGATCAACCGCGGGCAGCTTCGCCGCCTCGCGGCGCGCTTCGACAAGGCCTCGCCCGACGCCCTCAGGGTGGTGGTGGCGCACCACCCGCTGATGCAGCCCGAAACGGCGGGCGAAAAACCGATGCGGCTGGTGAAGCGAGCGGACCAGGCGCTCGAGACCTTCTCGGAGCTGGGGGTGCGGCTGGTCCTCTCGGGGCACTTTCACCTGTCCTATGTGCGCAAGCACGAGCGGCCGGGCAGCGTGGCCGAAGGGGCGCCGCAGGGCCTGCGCCAGGCCGCCAGCGCCCCGATCCTCGTGGCGCAGGCGTCGTCGACGATCTCGACCCGGCTGCGGGGCGAGCCCAATGGCTACAACCTGATCGACGTCGACAATGGCCGCATTTCGGTGACGGTGCGCGACTGGAGCAGCGACCAGTGGGTGACCCGGGAGACGGCATCGGGGCTGACCTGAGGGCCTGGCGCGCCGGGTTCATCGGTCGGCTTCCGCCACCCGCTCGAGCTTGGTGACCCGATCGGACACCGCCGCCAGCTGCGCACCCTGGCGAACCTGCTCGACCAGCGTTGCCGTCGCTGTCTCCAGCGTCCGCTCCACCGCCCGCAGCCGGCCATCGAAGGTGGCCCAGCCGACGGCCATGGTGACCAGCAGGCCGCCGAAGGTGATGACGTGGCCGAGGTTGATGGTGAGATCGAAGCGGGGAGTGGGCATCACGGCCTCCCCAGCTTGAGCTTCAGCAGCCTCTCGACCAGGGTCTCGCCGCGCTTCTCCAGCGCAGTGCGGCTCAGCTCCTCGACGCCGGTGGCTTCGCGGTGCGGCATTCTGTTGATCGGCAGCTGCTGGCCATCGATCACCACCTGCGGCCTGACCGTAGCGCGATAGGACTGGATCTGGCTCCAGAGCAGCGCCACGAGCCCGGGCACGGCCCCAAGGGTGATCTCCTGCCAGTTGCCGGCGACGATCTTGGTGATCACCACCTGCAGCTCGGGCGGCAGCGCGTTGTAGAAGTTGATCACGGCGAGCAAGGCGGCGCCGAGCCAGCCGCCCCAATCGAGGATGCGGCGCAGGAACCAGCCGAGGGCGGCGGAAGAGAGAAACGCGGTCATTTCAAGTGTCCTCAGAAGGGGAGCGGGAGGGTGAAGGCAGCGACCACCAGGCTCACGGCGATGGCGAGCCCGAGGATGGACCACCCCAGCGGGCCCCAGCCCTTGCGGGGCGGGGTTGGTTCTGGGGTGGGCGCGGGGTCGGTTGGGAGCGGGACCGGCGTGGGCTTAGCCGGCGCCGGCGCGCGGGAAAGCTCGTTCAGCACTTCGGCCAGCACGGCTTCGGCGTTGGTGGCTTTGGTCAGCGAGGCGTTGATGCCGTCGCCGGCATAATAGCTTTCGCCGCGCTCCACCGTGCGATGGGCGCCCTGCTGCCGGCTGAGCACGGGAAAGCTCGCCCATTCGCGCGCTAGGCGGTTGCCGAAATCGCGCAGCGACAAGGTGGCGGCGGCGAACTGGCTCCAGCCGCGCCGCTGCAGCAGGGCGAGGCCGAAGCGGTCCTGCAGCTCGGGCGTGAACGTCGCCGAGAGCGGCACGCCCAGCTCGGCGATGAGGCTGAGGAGGGTCGGCCGGATGATCTGGTAGCGCCCGGCCGCGCCGCTCGGCGCCTTGAGATTGCGGACCCAGCGCTTCTGCTCGACCAGCAGCTCGTCGAGCGTCATCCCGGTGATGGGCTTGGGCAGCGCGCCGGGCTTCTCGTTCCGGTAGCCGATGATGGTCTCATAGCCGGCCCGGCCCGGCCGGTTGATCTCGAGGCCGGCGACGAAGTCGAGCAGCATCGCCGCCCCGCGGGGGACGTTGGGGTTCATGGGGTTCTCCGATGTTGACGAGGTAGTTCGCACCGCACGAGCTTGCGGGGCGTTCAGGGGGGCGCGGCAGCGGTGAAGATCATGCGAGCGAGCATCGATCGGCGGTCAGCCGGCGTGATCGACGTCCGGGAGAGTTTCGCCGGCCGCCAGCTGCCGAACTGCCGCGGCCGCGAGACAGATGGCTCGCCAATCAGCTCTGCCAGGCAGGGCGCCAGAGCGCCCTCGCGCGATTCCAGCAGGGCAAGCACCCTGCGTGATCTGGTCGAGGCGCTCGAGCTGATCTGGTAATCACTGGCGTAGCGGACTCAGCGCTTCTGCTCGACCAGCAGTTCTTTGAGCGTTGTGCCGGTGATGGGCTTGGGCAGTGCACTGGGCTTTTGTTGCGATAGCCGATGACGGTTTCGCTGGCCGCCTGGCCCTACCGGTAGGCCTCGAGGCTGGCGACAGCGTCGTGCAGCGTCGCCGCCTCGCACGGGAAGGTTGGGTTGATGGGAAATCTCCGGCGAGGGGCAGGCGGACGGGCGTACAGGCGGTCAAACGACCGCCAGAGGTTCTAGGCTGAACCTTCGGGGATATCCTGGTGGGTCAGAATGCCGGGTTCAGTGCGGCTGGGCTTCTCAAGGATGTCTGCACGATAGGCGAGAAGGGTAAGCAGCGACTGGTCCCACCGATGATTGTCGCGGCTAGACCCTGGGGGCGCAATGATCGACTCTTCCATCGCTCTAGCGAGCCACTCGTCCACGAGCGCCCGTGTCGATGGGAATGTGTGGTTTACGCCGACAATCGCAGCGTTCAGTTGCTTCCGCTCACCGGCCCACCCGACTGGGATGCCCAGCGCTTCATACATACCGGGATGGGTGTACCTCGTCACGGTGAACCATGTCTTAGGGCAAAAGAAACCGTCCCGGCGAAGGCCGTAACGAACCCACAGCAGCGGAAATCGCACGAGGTTCCCGGCGTCCAGCCAAAGTAGCGGCGCACCCCCCTTGTCCATCTCCAGCTTTATGATTGCCACCTTCCAAGCATACGCGCCGGCATTGACGCTGATGTCGAAATGCGGCGGGTAGTCTGAGAAGGGAAACACGATCGGTTCGAAACCTAGCTGCCTCACGGCTTCGACGTGATGATCTTCGAGCCCGAGGTCGTAAACCGCAACGGCAGTGTTTCTCTCCCAGCGCTTTAGCGACCTCAGCAGTTGTAGAAGCGACTTGCCGTGATTTGCACTGGCCCCCGTGACGACGCGTAAGCTTCTGGAATTTGACACGCTGGAACCCTCCTGACCGTGGCGGCTAGCGTACTTAGTGGTGTTCGCTCAAGCCACTAGCTCCGATAGTTAGCAGATTTGTCTTGGCGATTATCAGACGAGATGGAAATCTCCGGTCTTCTCGGGGGATGGCAGCGGGAAATTGACGCGCTCAGACAGCAGGTTGCTGCCGGCTACGGTGGCGACAAGCAGAGAACTATGTGCGACAGTTTCGGCATTGCGGAGATGCCATATGCGAAAGATCGGTTTTGACCTTCCACTCAGCGCCTACTTCGTCACAACAACCAAGTTTGCTGTCTTCATACTGACTCCCGATCGCTGTAGTCGGGGCGGCGACCGTCCTCTTTTGGTGTTGCCGGCACGTACTGTAGCCTGGTCTTCGCGGTCGTCTACCTAGTCGGCCTCGGCTGGTTTGCGGGTGAGGTGATCGATAATGAGTATGAAGAGCCGCAGGGCGACCTTTGGCGTTGACGGGTTCATTCAGTGAACTGAGGCAGAAACGGCCCGGCTGTCAGTTCCAGCTCCGGTTCGTGTGACAGTTATAGGTGCCGGCGACCCCGCCGAACCTCCGCCCGCGACAGTAAAATATTCCGTGCTTCGAATGTCCGAATCGACGGTTTCGGTCAATCCCGACCATGCGCCGCCGGATGTTGCGGACGTATCGCGAACTTGAACTGCCCCGATGGCGGCGCCACCAGCAACGATATTCACATCCAGGCCGAGCGGCGAACCGGTCGATGTGCTTGTCGTGATTGCGTCAGGTACATTCGGCGTTGCCGGATTGAGTGCGGGATAAGTAGCTACGCCGCAGCACAATGTGTTTGCGCTGGTGGTGACCTGCACACTGGCAGTTGTGGCGATAGGGACTTCTGCGACCCATATTTGAGCCTGAACAAATGAACTTGCATTCAGGCCGGCGAACAGCGACGCGGCATTTCCGCCGATCGTTACCGTCGATACCGTAAAGGTGCCCGAGGAGGCCAACCCGATCGCCGCATAGACATAGCGTCTATTGGGAGCTACGGGCGCGGCGCCGATGGCGAGCGAGGAAACGGTGAAGCTAGTACCGCCGCCCGGGTTGACAGACCCAAAGCTGCCGTAACTCAAGGCGAACGGCAGCGCCCCGACCGAAAACATACCGAATGGAATTGCACCAAGTTCAAGTCGGCCAGACTTGACCAACTCTGAAGCGACGGCGCGGCGCTCAGTGTGACCAATCGCAACCGGAAAATACTTGTCGATTTCAGCGACAGGCCGGATGATCGCCGGGCGTTCCGGCAGCCAAAGCTTGGGAGGGAGATCGAGCGAGGTCATGCCTTCAGATCTCCGAACAGCCACCAAACGTCCGTGCCGGTTTTGATGATTGAAGCAGCTGAATAGAGGTTGCTGAGCTTCCGCTTGCTACTCACCGAGATGAGCGTAACGCCTGCACCTGGCGCGATTGATAGTTCCCCGGTGTTGCCCTGTCCGACGTTGATCACCGTCGTCCCGACGGGGAACGCGACCGACGAATTGGGCGGGATGGTGAACGTCGTTGGCGACGTACTGTTCGAGTAAACAAACCCCCCGGCATCGCCAGCAACAAAGGTATCGCTTGTGCCTGCTACGCCGCGAATACCTGCAACGCGCCCAGCAGTAGCGGCGAACTTCGTCGCGTCGCTGGTGTTGTCGACGTTTGACAGGGCCAAAGCCGTCTTCAGCGCTGCTGCCGAAATGGCGCCAGTCAGCCCCGCCACCGAAAGCACGGCGTCGGTGGGGGTTAGCAGCTCTTTCCAATCCGCCAGGGTTGATGGACTGTTCGTCGCGAGCGCAAACGACTTGTTCAAGTCGCTTCGGATCGCGATGTCGCCCTTTTGGGCGGTGAGCGCGAGCATCGCCGCCTGAGAGGCGACGATGAACACATCAGTGACCGCGATTGCCGGGAGTACGGCGGTATCGAGCAGCCCCGACCCGTCGAGCAGGGGAACGTTGCCGGCCGCCGTGCCGGTATTCCTCGATGCGACCGTGCCGAGCAAAGCACCGCTGTCCTTGATCAGATGGCCGGTGGTGCCGTCGAACACGGCGACACGGTTGTCAACAGCGCCAGCGGGTCCGGTCACGTTGCCCGGCATGCCCTGTGGGATCCCGAAATTCAGCACCGCGGCGCCGGAGGTCCCTACGTTCACCACCGTGGCCGGCGCGCCAGGCGCTAAGGTCGTGACCGTCCCGACCGCTACCGTGGCGGCCGAGCCCTGCGGAATGTCGAAATCGAAGACGGCGTCGTTGGGCGTGCCGATGTTCTCGACAGCGGCCGGAACCCCCGCGTTCACCGTCGTTACGGTGCCAACGGCGATGGTGGCGGCCTCGCCCTGGATTCCCTGAATACCCTGGGGGATGCCGAAGTTGAGCACCATATCCTTGACGGTGCCGACATTGGCGACCGTGGCGGGCGAGCCTGGTGGCAGGGTGGTGACGCTGCCGACCGTGACAGTGGTGTCGAGGTCGTCGATGGCGATCAGGTCCTGCCAGTCCTGCCCCAGATAGCGCCACTGCACCATCATGCCGGTGTTTCTGAGCTCGATCTCCATCGGTAGCAGCGCCGGGGTGACGCGCAGCCGCACTTTTGGCGGCGGGACGGCCTTGGCGCGCACCGCGAATTCGGGCTGCGCCTTGATCCTGAGCCGTGGGGTGATGGTGTCGCTCATCTGCCGAACCCGCCCCCGACGAAGGCCAGCGTGCCGGTGAAGAGCTGTGTCGTGCCGGTGCCATTGGTCATCCGGCAGCCCACCCGATACGTGTTGCGGATATCGAGCGCCGCCAGTTGCGGCACGCTGAAGCGCCACTGGATGGTGCCCGGCTCGGGGATCTCGATGCTGTTGTCGGCGGTGGTGGCGAACAGCCGGCGGGCGCCGCTCTCGCTCACCTCGAGCTCGAACAGCACGCCCGCCGTGGCGAGTGGCAGGTTGGTGGCGTCGTCGATCAAATCCACCCGCTGCGCCCAATCGGCATCGTCGGTGGCAAAGAACTGCAACTCGTACATGCCGGGCCTCAGAGTTTGATGATGACGAGTTCGAACAGCGAGGGCTGGACGTTGGGGTGCGAGGCGCCGCCGCCCGTGCTGTCGGCAGTAGCGCCGGTGATCCCCGCGGTGCCGGAACCGCCGATCTGCTGGCCCGCCGTGTCGCCGATCGCGCCGGTGTAGGCCGGGTAGCTGGCGGTACCAAGCCCGATGAGCCCCATGCCACCGTATGTGGTCTGAACCGGTCCGCTGTCGTTTCTGGCAGATATCTTGGCGGGGTGGCCGTGGTTGGGCATCAGCAGCGTGCCGGCGTTGTGCTGATGGGCCGGGATCTGCGCTGCCGTCAGCGTCTGCGCCGCGGTGCCAACCGTGGCGCCCAGAGTGGTGTTGGTTTCCCCACCATCCACCGTCGCATCGGGGATCAGGTTGATATCGGCATTGCCCATGGCGCCAAGCCCGATGGCGATGCGGTCGCGATAGTCGGGCAGCGCGATGGTCTTGTTGGCAGCCCAGTCGCCGGCGGCGGATGCCCCACGTCCGCCGCTGACGGCGAGCGTGGCGTCGGCGGTCCACAGGTGGAGGAACAGCGCCTGGGCATCGGCATTAGCGCGCTCGGTGGCGCCCGAGCTGGCAGAGCCGAGGCTGCGGCCGTTGCAGCGTACCCAGCCGGTGGGCGCCGCGGTGCCATAATAGCCGATGCGCATGCCGGTGGTGACCAGCAGCGTCGGGTCGGTGACGCCGGGGTCGGGCGGCTCGTAATCGGCCGATTGCGGCACGTCGATGTCGTCGTCGTCGAAGATCAGGACGCCATTGGCGTCGGTGAGCTTCTGGCGATAGCTGCCCGGCGCCGGGCTAAGGTAGATCACCGGGAACATGCCGCGCGCATCAGCGAGGATCGGCTGATCATGCGCCACGCTCAGCGCGCCATCGGCATAGACCACCTGCGGCGTCGAGGTGGCGGTGTCGTAGAAAGAGAGTCGGTCGCCAATGCCGAAATTGGGCACGCGCGAGCCAGGCCAGATGGCTGCCATGGGGAAGTCTCCGGGGAGGGGGATGGACGCGTCTCAGGCCCCCGTGCATTGAATGTGCGGGGAGTTAGCTCAGGGGGAGGGCACGATGTCTGATTTGAGCCACGACAGCGCGGCTTCTTGGTGGTCGCGTGGACCGGCGATTGTGCTGTTGCTCGCAATCCTCGTGGGATGTGGCTACGGCTTGTTCAAATGGGCTGTTGGGCCCGCGGACCTGAATCTCCAGGACTGGCTGCACGCCGTATTCGCATGGCTTGGCATCAGTGACCCGCTCGCCATAAGTGTCGGCGTTGGGGTGGTCGTCGGTGCCCTCATCGCGACGGCGCTTGGCATCGCCATGCGCCTGGTCCTGTTCCTGCTGGCCGTTGTGTTTCGCCTGTAGCGATAGCCGCGTCACTCACAGCGAGCCTCGCGCGGCTGGCCGACGGCCTTTACGATTGTAACGAGCCAGGGGCTCAGGCGAGGGGGAAGATGACAGATCCAGATCAGCAACCAAAGCCAGGGACGAAGCGAACAAACCCGCTGCTATGGGGAGCCGTCGCCGGCGGCGTGGTGGGCCTGCTGGTGTTTCTCGGCCCGGCGCTCAACATGCCCAGATCCGACAATACGCTGCTTCAGTCCCCAGTATCGGCTGCCTTCGTGGCCTTCTTCTGGGGCTGGGCTGCGGGGAGCGTGAAGAACTGGCTTGGCGACCGCTTGTTCGAGCGGTCGTTGGGCGGCGGCAAGGGGCGCAGGCCATGGTGATCGTCTCAAGATACGGGAAATCAGCTGATGTCTGACCTCGGGCCAAAGGAGCAGGACTGGGAGACGTTCAATGCCACGCCGCCCGACGATGAACGGATCCACGTGACGGCGATGCGCATGAGTGTCCTGAACAGCCTGGGCATACTCGAGGTGAAGCGGACGCTCCGCTGGATCGTTGCCCTGTTGGTGGTTCTCATCGTTGCGGTCGCGATATTGGCCATACGTGTCTATGCTTGATGTCGCCAAGCTCGACCCTACTGTAGGCTGCTTTCACGGTGACCTGATGCCTGATCTCGACCTTGAACCACACCAATATCGCCGCAAGGCCACCTATCGCTTGCGTGACATGAGTTGGCTGGTGAAGCTCGCTGTTCCGCTCGGCATCCTGGCCCCGTTCCTGGCGGCAGGGGTGCTGTCATTCTTCCCACCCGTCCCGCAGTGGGTTGCCTGGGGGGTGGTGCTGGCCCCTTGCATCGTCCTGATCGTCCTGCACGAAGCCCTGGACGGAACCCGCATCAAGCGTGCAACTGAAACAGGGGGTCAGGTTCCGGCTGAGTTAGGCGCATCCAAGGTGGCAGGAACGGCTGAGGATGTGTCGCGCGATCAACTTCCGAAGACGCATGAGGATCGTACCTTACCCCGATAGAGCCTAGCGCTCTGGCGAGATCGTTGTCGACCTGGGGTTGCGCCACGCCCTGCACCATCTGTTGCGCGAGTCTGCGAAGATCCATGTCATTTTCGCGCTCGGCTGTAATTGCAGCGACTCTGGCTGCAAGGCTAGGGGCATGAAGCAGGGCGTCCGACATCGGCTTGGGGGGCAGTTTGTTGGCGATCGCTGCTCGCGCCTCGGCCTCGCGAGTCACCCTGCTAAAGATCGGCACCGCTGCTGCGGCCAATATACCCGGCACCTCTGGCGCAATACCTGCTATCTCACCCCCGAACTTGGCTCCCACGAGGCCGCTGATGACGGCCGCCGTCACATCTCTGACCGTGTCGCCAAGCCCAAAAAACGAGCGAGAGGGGTTCCGCGCCTCGAGTGGTAGAACTGTTCGTTTCAAGACCGCCGAAAGTGCCTTCATCCGGTTGCGCTCTTCCTCGCTGAAGAGGGTGCTCGCCAAAGAAGAGTCCTTGTTCGCGAGGAAGTCGTCGAGGCGCTTCGTTAGCACCGCTGGGACTCTCGCTTCGCCGGTCGCAGGGTCATGAACCAGCTTGTTCCAAGCAGAGGCGCGAACGGATTTCCATTCCTCGCTGGCGGGTCCGAGCACCGCCTTCAGGCGTCTGGCCACGTCCGTGGCGGCGAGGTTCGGTGATACCATGTCGGCGCCGTAGAGCCAGTTCGCGACCTGCTCGGCTGATGCGTTGCCTTGCTGCATCTTGGCGATTGTTGCCCCGGCAGCATCACCACCCTTGGGATTGGTGATGCTGAGATACCGAACCGACTCCGCCCTGGCGGCGTTGAGCGCCTCCAGCGCCGCCTCGTCGCCACTGAACAGTTGTTGGTCGAGCGCGTCGCTCAGCCAGTCGTCAAAGGCCTGCTTCACGCCACGAGTGGCGGTGATATCATCAGGGCCGGTTCCCGAAAGCCCAGCCAGCTTCCGCCGAACCTTCTCGAGTTCTGACCACGACAGGGGGGAACGACGGCCAGAGGGGACAAGCGTCGCGCCCTCGATCTCCCGGAGCGCAGTGGCCGCTGCGGGCGTAAGGGTATCGTCAACCACCACGCCCGAGAGGCGTTGCTTGACGAAGCCAGGTAGCGCCTTCACTGCGGCGAGTCGGACCTTAAGCTTGCCATCCTGCGCGACCTCGAAGAAGGCGTCGGCATCTTCTTTCGCCAACTTGGTCTTGTTCTGCAACCCAATGGTAACCGTGCCAGACAGATCATCGGCGGCACCGCCAAACTCCTTGCCTATTGTGCCTGTCGCGGCGCCGATCGCCTCAGTCTGACGATCGTCGAACGTCCGCATTAGAGGCTGTGAAGCATCGGCTTGTCGTAGCAGCTGCTCGGACCGCAACTGGTGCAGGTCGCCTGATGCTTGCCCCGACGTCAAAGGAATGCCGAAGCCGTCGGCTTCCAGGGTCGCGGCTTCCTGCCGTAGACGCGGCAGCCGGCCGGGACCGAGCTTCGGCATTGGGCCTGTGACGCCCAACGTTGCGAGGTTGAAGACGCGCCCCGCCAACTCGGGCGAATAGGAGTAAGGCGTGCCGAGATCGCCATACATTCCGTCCGCTACGTCGCGGGGTAGCGTAACTGCGTCGACGATCCCCTCGATCATTCCGGGGACTATCTTGGGTATGGCCGGCCTGTACTCGCCTGTCTTCGTGTTCCGTTCGAAAGGATAGAGCGAGCGGATCATGTCCGTGATGCCCGGCGGAATAGCCAACGGACCAACGCTGAGCAGCTCCCCCGCACCCGGGGTCTCCCACCCTGGCACGAGCGTTGCGCCTGCAGGCAACATCTCCTCTAGTGACAGCTTCGGCAGGGTCCTGCCCGCCTTCGACTGTTCGATCGCCCAATCAAGGTAGCCCTGCGTGCCAGTCTTCAATCCCGCCGGTGGCACCGCTGGCTCTGCGACATGGGGCCCGTAGTTCTCCCAAGGACCAGCCATCAGAGTTTCTCCCAGTTGTCAGAATTGGATGGATCGCCGCCGGTATAGCGGTAGCCACCTTCGATCGTGCCAATGCCGGGCCGGGCTTCGCGCGGCAGGGGGTGGGGTGCGTAGGGAGAGGTCGATGCGGTGGGCCGCGGCGTCATGGGCGTCCCTCCGAGCTGACCCGGCGACGCATAGGCATCGGCCCGACGCTGTGTCGCCTCCTGCACCTGCTGCAACGCGAACGGCCGCGTCTGCGGATTGGCGAACAGGGCGCGCAACTGATCAGGCGGTATGGTGAGGCCGAACTCCGACAGTGGGGCCGCGGCATTCGCGAACTGCTGCGGCGCCTCGCGCTCGTAGCGATCGGCTTTGCCCTGGGCGACGCCCTGGTCCCACAGGTCGAGCAGGTCGGTGGGCTTGGTCTGCGAGGGCTGCGGAATGACATAGCTGGGGTAGTTCAGCGCCATCTTCGGGCTCCTCAGAAGCTTGCGGGCATTTTCGTGGTGGGGTTGACGGAGTTGCCGCCGAAGCCGCCATAGCCGCCGAACGATCCGCCGCCGAAGGCGCGGCCGGCGATGCCGGCGACGGCGCCCAGCGCATCGAGCATGGCGCCCTGGCCGGCTTCCTTGCCGGCGGCGACCTGGTTGTTGGCGCCCATGTAATTGGTGGCGAGGCCGCTCTCGAAATCGAGGCCGAGGCCGCGGGCGGTGACGTCGTTGGCGACGCCCTGGCCGTACATGTTGTTGTAGCCCGAGAGCCCGTTCATCCAGTTGCCCCAGGCCTGGTCGGCATAGCCGGTGGCGTAGCGCATCAGGTCGAGATCGGTATTGCCACTGTCGAGCCGGCCCATGGCCGAGCCTTTGCGCGCCACCGCATCGAGCCCCTGGTCGAGCGCGAACTGGTAGCCCGGCCCGGCGCGGAACGCCTCCTCGGCCCGCGCGTAGCCGTCGGCGCCGTTGAGGCCCATGGCATCGGCGTAACGGCCGGCGCCGAGCTTGCCGAGATCGAGGTAGTCCCCGGTAACCCCCTGGATCCCCTCGATGATCGGCCGGCCGGTATTGCCCAGCTGGTCGATGACGCCGCGGTTCTGTTCGGCGGCCTTCTGCGTGGCCTTGCCCTTGTTGAGCCCCAGCCAGTCGCCGATGGTTTCGAAAATGTCAGCCATGTGAGGCTCCTATTTGTAAACGCGGGCGGTGAGCTTGCCGCTGCCATAGTCGAGCGGCGTGCCGGTTTCGTTCTGGAAGCGGACGGAAACGGTGTTCGGGGCGCTCACCCAGGCGGTGATGACGATGCCTGCGGTGGTCAGCGAGAACGCCGCGGTGGCGAAATCGCCCAGCGCCGCACCGGGCACTGTCACGTCGGTGGTGGTGCCGGCGCCATCGGCGAGCAGCGGCGGATCGTAAGTCGCGCTGGCTTCGAGCGGGGTCAGCTCGGCAAGTTTTGTCGCCAGCTGGTTCAGCCAGTCATACCAGGGCTTGGCGATCGCCCCGTCGGCGTCGACCAGCCGAGCGCTCGGATGCGGGATCGGCCTGAGACTGTCCGGCGTGCTCATGCGGCGCGCTCCTCGATATCCATGGCGCCGCCGAAGAACGCGATCTCGATGGGGTCGGAGATGGTCATCTCCCAGATCCGGCCCTTGCGGCCGGTCAGCCCGGCATTGTTGATGTCGATGGACAGGTCTTCGCCCTGGGTGCCGAGCTTCCGGGTCAAGGGGTTGCCCCAGTTGCGGCCGCCATCGTCGGACCAGCGGATCCGCACTACCGGGTCGGTTTCGATCGGCGAAATGCCGGCGTCGATGCCGATGCCGGTTTCGAAATCGAAGCTCGCTTTATGGATCACGGCGCGGCCAGGGAAGCGATGCGCCTGGTTAGAGCGCAGCGTCCAGACCAGCGGGTTCGCGCCATCGCGCCGCGCCGCCGAGTTCAGCTCGAACGCCTTGCCGCTCTCGAGGTCGAAGGTGAACCACTTGCTCCAGGCGGCAACGCCAAAGCGGCAGCGCCAATCGCCAAAGCCATAGCTCTGCCGCTCGTGCCAGCTGCCGGTCGAGACGTCGTAGACCCAGGTCCAACCCGGCCCGCTCAGCACCCAATAGGCGTGCCCGGCCGCCTGGTAGACCCAGGCGATCAGCTCGGCGGGGTTGGCCACCGCCTCGATCAGCCGGTTGAGGTCGGGCCCCGAAATCGGCGCGGGGTCATAGCCCTGCAGCCGGCGCACCGTGTTGTCGTTGGCAACGAAGATCACCGTATCGGCAAAGCCCGGCTCGAACCCGGCCACCGCATAGGGAGCCTTCAGCCCGATCGGCACCACCACGGAGCGGTTGAAGGCGAAGCCGGTGGGGTTGCCGGCATTGGCGTAGAATTCCAGTGACGCGGTGCCCATCAGGATCAGGTCACTGCCCGAGGCGATGGCGCGATAGAGCCCGTCGGGGTCGGCCTCGGCGGTGGTCCGGTCGACCGAGGCGAAACCCGTGTCGTTGAGCCCCGACTGGTAGGCGAGCCCGTTCTCGGCGGTGACGATGAAATAGCCGTCGACCCAGCAGATCGAGTTGACCGAGGGCAGGTCGCCATCGCTGAACACCGCCACCGAGGCGCCGGAGATGTTGATGGAGGACATACCGCCGGAGTGAGCAATCAGCACATCGGGCACCGGCGCCTTCATGTTGCGCGCCATGGTGACGGGGCCGGCGCCGCCCACTGTGCCGGTGAGCTCGGTCACCCCATAGCTCGAGGTGATCGAATAGACCCGGTTGCCGGAAACCACATAGAGCACCGAGCCCACCAGCAGCGCGCCGCGAACGGCGGTCTGCGTGGTGGTGAAGCGGGCGATCAGCCCGGCGACGCGGCGCCAGACGATCTCGCTGCGCGAGCCCGCTGGGGCCCGCTCGGCGATGGCATTGATCAGCCGGCCGCCGGTTTCGGTGGGGTTCACGCCCGGCGCGGTGCCGGTAGGCCAGGTGATCGGGGGCATCGGAAATACTCGATTGGGGGCGGGTTGGGTGAGTCAGGGGCGGCATGCTGCGCGCTTCGGCAAGGGCCAGTGGTTTCGTTCAGCGCTCAGCGTGCCGTCGGCATCGGTGGCCCACCGCGTCGAGGTGGCGGTGCCATGGAGAACGACCTGTCGCCGATGCCGACGCCACGCGCGAGCCAGGCAGGGATAGGAATCGTGCCCATGGCAAGCAAGCGACCTACCGACATCAACCTTGACACGACCGACTACAGGGTCCGCGGTGAGGACGGGAAGTACCGCATGCGACCTGATCGCGGGCTGAACCGCATCATGTCGATTGTGGCGCTTGCGGCCTTGGCGCTGTTCTATTTCGGGTTTCTGACCGACATCTTGGAGTGGCAGGTCTACTTGGTGATTGTCGCGTTCGGGTTCATGGCCGGCGGAACGTTCACTATGAGTCTGAAGCACCTCGACTGGTGATCACTGCCCGCTGATTTCAGGCCATTGAGGCTGCGACAATGCCGCCGCGACGCCCGGCGCCGGTAGGCCCTGGCGACTGGCAAGCGCCCGCGCCGCGATCAACTGGTCGACGTAGGCCGGTGATGGCCGATTCATCAGCGCCGCGGCAATACGAGCATTGACGGCTTCTGGCCGCATGCGGGCCGCAGTGTTCGTCGCCGTATCGATGGTCGTGTTCATTTGGTGTGTCGTCCGCTTCTTCGCGGTGATCTGATGCCTGCAAGGCCGCTTCGCCGTAATCTGACTTCATTAGCGACCACAGCATGCTCTCCGTTGTCGACGGATCGAGACCGACTTCGGCGGACCGGCCCTTGAACGCGTCGTCAGGACCTTGAAGTCGTTGGCCGCCGTGCCGATGGTCGAAGCTGCTCGGCCTGGCAGTAGGGGGACCGCAAGCATCTTGCGGCGCTGAGGACCTGTGGCCATATTGCCGATCGCTTCGACATGGATATGTTCTCACGATGTCCCGCACAGACAAGCTTATGCGCCAACAAGAGATCTTTGATCGCATGTCCGAGGGCGACAAGACGCGCTTGGTCATGAGGCAGAACAATCGGGAGGTGCTCTTTGAGTTGCGGTACATTCGATGGGTTCTGATCGTCATCGCCTGGGCCGCATTTTTCGCCCTTGGCAAGGCGTGGCCTGATTGGTGGCACTTGCCATGGTGGCCCTAGTAACTCGATCAAGTCCAAAGACACGACCCTCCGGCTGGAGCATGCTATTCCGCCGGACGGGGTGGCGTGGGTAAATCGGTCCAGGGCCCCGGGACGCGAGCCTCTGACGGATCGCATCGAGGCCTACGACGCTGGTGCCTCCAATGGCGATTGCCCTGCTTCGAGACTTGCTCCGCGCCGCAGCCATGCGATCAGAGCCAACTCCTCTGCAGTGAGTTGCTTGCGCGGTACGGCCACGCCGCCGTTCCTTGCGATCAACGCTGCCGATTCAGCGGCGTTCTTGGTCAAGGTATTTGCGGTGACGCGACTGCCGATCCCCGCCGCGCCCAGCGCGATGGCAGTCGACCCGGCAAGCGTGGGTTCGTCTGCAACCATGCCAAGGGCCATGGCAGGGACTGCACCGGGAGGAGCAATCCGCCCAATGCCGCGCAGTACATTTGCGATGGGCGTGCCGTCGGCAACCTTATTGATGGCATCGATCTCGGCCTCGGTTAGCCCCCTAAGCTCGCCTCTTTTGATCTGGTGCTGCAGGGCCCTGAATTGGATGCGCAAGGCGTCCGCGAAGGCGGTGCCACCAGGCTCGTTGGCCTTTTCGGCCGCAGTTTCAATCGCGGTTTCGATGCGCTCGCCCTTCGCGGCACTGTGACTATGTGCGTTGCCCGTCTTCAGAGTCTCGGCCAGCGCGTCCGTGAACGTGTCGAACTCTTCGAGCATCTGGGTGGCGATGTGGCGTTCGGCGGGGTCGCTGCTTTTCGCAATGTCGGTGAGCCTGGTCCGCAGTGCCTTTATCTGCATGACGCTCATCTTTCGGCCCGCGAGGTCGTCGAAGGACTTGATGATCTGCACGATGGGCGTACGCGAGGCGTCCAGCCGGCCTTTACGTGAGATCAGCCCATTGGATTGCGCCACGTCGCGGATCGTGGCCGCGAGGCTTGCGGTTTGCGATGACCCTCTACCTGTTCAGAGATGGGTTCTCGGCTGAGGGTCGGGTGATTGCGGGTGCGCTGGTTGGCGGCGGCTTGGGCGTGTCCCTCGCAATGTGGCTTCGTAACGTGAGGGGGTAGCTGTCCGCGCTGCCGCGACGCCGCCCGGCGGGAGAAGGCTCTTGCGGTTGGCGAGAGCCCGCGCCGCGATCAACTGGTCGATATAGGCCGGTGTTGGCCGGTTCATCTGCGTCGCAGCGATACGAGTACTCACAGCTTCGGGCCGCATGCTGGCTGCAGTTTTCGCCGCTGTTCGCGGGATCGCGGTGAACAGGCTCGATAGAGGTCGCTAGATTGCGCGGGGAAACGTCGGGTTGACCGGGAAGATGGGAAGCGGTTTCGCTGTTCCCCAGCGCGTTGTTGAAGGACTTACCGAACCAGAGCGCTCCACCATCCAGTGGGACGACGAGCGCGAGGCATTGCTGCCCCGAAGACGCACCCGTATCGTTGGCGATGCAACGACGGGAGCGATACAGTGCAACTTCAGGAGTTTTTCTATTCCATACTCGGCGTGTTTGGAATCACCAACCCGATCGCGCTGAACGTGGCGGTCGGGGTGTTCTTCGGCATAGTTGCCAGCGGACTCTTTTACCACTTCGTCGTCCGTCCATTGCAGTCGCTGGTGAAACTCATCTTTGAGCGATCGATGTAGCGGCGACCGGTCATGGAACGCCCGTATTCTCGCCGCGGACGGCAACCTCAATTGACCCCGGCTTGATGCATTAACACACTCAACTCGCCCAGTGGGTCGCGCGACGGACTGATCTGGCTGGTCTGCGCGGCTAGCATGGCACCGAGCGGTCCGAAACCGTTGGACCCGGAAGGTGATCCATTGAGCACTTGGTTAGCGAGGTACCGTCGTCCCGGTTTCGACAGGATTGCCCGACCGGCGGCATAGGGCGCGGCAACTCCGCCCAACGCTCCGATCGCCGCTCCGTTCACCGCTCCATTCGCATCGCCCATGTAGTAGCCAAGAGTGCCGCCAGCGACAGCCGGCACCGTTGCGAGCAGATTTCGCACGTTAGGTGCTGAGCCGGACGGCAGGGGTGTCATCAAGGCCTTGCCGCTGTCGGCGAGCTTTGCGAGATCTCCCTGTCCGGCCACGGCGGCTTTCTGCAACGCCTCTGGTGAGATCAGCCCGCCGGACGGGTCCTGCAATGCCGCCTTCTCAATAATGCTGAAGTCGCGATCCGCAGCGCGAGCCCACCGAAACGCGTCGATATCTCCCTTGGAAAGGTTGCTCTCCATAGCGTCGTCCAGGGCCCGCTGGATGTCCAGGAGCGCGGATTTCTGTGCGCGGTCGGCCGTCTCATGCGCCAGCAGGCCAACCCGGGTCCTGAGGCTAGCGTAGGCACTTCCATCAATCACGTGACCTCCACCTTTCGATTTCATCGCCGTGACGGCTTCGATGATGAAGTCATCGATCGCCGGCAGACGATCGGCCTCAGCGGTACTCTTGGCATACGTCTGGTATGCTTCGCCCAGCTTCTTGCCAAGTTTTCCGTCTGCCAGCAGGATGTCATTGCGCGAGCCGATGTCGCCAAATGCGGTGCCCAGGCGCTCATAACCAGCCTTCAGCACCTCTTTGGTTGCGCGACTGGCGTTAATGCCGGCCCGCTTGAGCACGGCCTGGGTGAACTGCTCTGCCTGCTGCTCGCTGAGCTGCGCCACCTGGGCACCGGCCAATTCACTTTCAATGTTCTGCAGGCCCTTGTGTCCGGTTTGCTGACCCGCGGAAAGGTCGATGCCCTCACGTCGCAACATCTCCATCGCGCCGAGCTGAGTGGGGTCCCGAACTGGAAATGGGGTGACGAGTTTCTTGCCGAGCCTGGTGGCGCCCGCTGCAGAAACAGTCCCCAATATCTGTCCTACAAGCTCGGCCCAAGGGTTGTTCGGGGCCAGCTGATCCGCAGTAGCGGCGCCGATGCCCGCGCCGGCTGCGAGGGTGAGTTCCTTGGCCGCAGCGGCAAGGGGGCGTGCCGCACGGCTCATCGTGGCCATCGTCGGGACGATCGAAGCGCCAATTTCCTCGCCAGCGCGGCGCACAAACTGCTTGCTGGGGTCATCGGTTTCCGGCGTGATCGCGCCGACATCGGCCATGAAGCGGTTGAACATCTGCGAGCCGCCTACCGGGTCCACGATCGGTTTGAGGGGCGGCTCCCGTCGTATGCCGGCGATCTGGTCCGCCAGGGTCTGCTCGGGCGTAAGCATCAGGTTCAGCCCACCGATGCCTAGGTTGATCAGGCCTGCACCGAGATCGACCGGCCCTCCGAGGAGCTTTCCGATGCCCCCGTTCACCCCGGACATGCCCTGCGCAAGGTAGCTTTCGCCGTAAGTCTCGGGACGGTTGGCGTTGGCGTCCTGCGCCCTGGCCAGATAGATCGCGAGCAGCGGATCTTCCGAATACGTTGGGGGCTGCTTTGGATCGAACGGTACCCAAGCCATCATTGCACCTCGTAGCTGTTGGTTATGGAGGAGAAACCGGCGGTAGCGCCGGCCTTGGCCCACGCGACGATGGAGTGGTGGCGCTGCTAGGGGGACTCCGCGGGCCGGATGCGTTCACTAACGGAGACGCGCGCCGCCAAAGGCGCCTAGCGCATCGGGCATGGCCCCTGGCCGGCAGGCCAGGGGATCGGGGCATCAGAAATACTCGATTTCCTGGGTGCGGCCGGAGAGGATCGTGGGCTTCAGGCCACGCAGCCGCTGTTCGGCGAGGAAGCGCTTCTGCTCGTCGGGCGCCACGCCGAAGGCGCGGGCCCGGGCATTGGCGAGCAGCACCGCGAGGTGGTCGAAGGCATCGTCGTCATAGGCATCGGGGTCGCCCCACACCCAGATATCCCGGGTAGCGAGGTCGCTCATGACAGGGGCAACCGCGTTGTCAATCTCATCGAAATCCTCGGCGGCAGCGGTCTGTCCGGCGCCGACGACGCCGAGTTCGGCCAGCGCACGGTTGACGAGGTCGTGACGGGTTTTGGGCATGGGGGCTCCTGGGTGGGAGGGGATAAGTGCGAGTCAGCCGGCGAGATGGGGGATTGCGCTGCAGTCGAACTGACGCACTGCAATCACCCCACACTCGGTGTCATCCCAGCGAAAGCTGGGACCCAAGCATCAGCTGGCGCGGGCGGCGAGTTGGGTCCCTGCTTTCGCAGGGATGACAGCCGGTGGGTGGGGCAGGGGCGAGGCCAACCAGTTTTCGCCGCCGGCCGCGCCCTAACCCACAAACGCCCGCTTCTCGGCCTCCGACAGCGCGTTGAAGGCGTGGGCTTCGGCCTTGTTGAGGCCGTCCTTGACCTTCTGGTCCTTGTCGCCACGGACGATGATGAACCGCCCGCCGCCATTGTGGATGGCCCTGAGCCCGATTGCCGGCGGGTCGGTTTCGTCGAGCACGGTGAGCGTGCCCTCGACCCCGAAATGTGGGTTGTGGATGAGCTTTCCGAGCAGGGCGACGTGCTCGGCATCGTCGAGCTCGCGCGGCTCGCCATCGAAGAAGCGCAGCCCCGCAAGGCTCACCACTTCGCTGTCGCCCTCGGGCGCGTGGTAGGTGACCTTCGCCATATCAGGGCCTACTTCATGTAGCCGAAAAAGCGCGGCTGGATGGTGCCGGCGACCGCCGTGGCCGCCGCGGCGACGGTCTTCCAGACGATCTCGGTATCGGCGGTGAACTCGTAGTTCAGGCCCGTCGCCGCCAGCGTAGTGTTGGTGCCGCCGGCCTGGCCGGTGGTGGCGCCGGTGGCGATGAACCGGTCATCGTCGCCGCCATCGCCAATGGCGAAGGTGAGGAGCGGTGAGCCGTTGCTGTCGAGGTCGGGCACCACCACCGAAATGCCGGTGAGCACGAAGCCGCGCGGCACCACGAACAGGCCGACGGTCTTGTTGAGGGCAAGGTCGCCGGCGACGAGCGCCACATCGGCGCCAAGGCACTTCATGGTCCGGGCAAAGCCCTGGTTGCCAACCTGCGGCTGGCTATAGGCGTTACGATCAGCCATGGCCGATCTCCTTTTGTGAGGGGGAATGGGAATGTGGGCAGGGTGCCTTCGCGCGCGGGCACCGGCCTCTCAGTGATCCTCCCCCGCGTGGCGGGGGAGGGGGACCGCCGTAGGCGGTGGAGGGGGCAGTAAGAGCCTGCAGTTGCGCACCGACCTACCTTCTCCCCTTGAGGGACTGTTGCGCAGTTGGCGAGGGCTGGTGGTTTGGGCCGCAGGCGTAGCCCTGAGGGGGCGGTTCTGGCGGCTTTTGCTGAGTAG
>NZ_LMCR01000005.1:0-54043 GCF_001424865.1 Devosia sp. Root105 | reverse complement strand
TGAACGATCCGAAAATGGCATGCCGGCCTCCCCGCCCTTCATGCCAAATCCGTCCACCATGTCTCCGAACACCCGTCCACCATCTCCCCGGTCTATACAGAGGGGAGGGGGGCAGATCAGAGCGCGGTGCGCGCCTTCAGCGCCTGGCTGAGCGTGCCTTCGTCGAGATAGTCGAGTTCGCCGCCCACCGGTACGCCATGCGCCAGGCGAGTAATCTTGACGCCGCTGGGGGCAAGCCGGTCGGTGATGTAGTGGGCCGTGGTCTGGCCCTCGACCGTGGCGTTGACGGCCAGCACGATCTCGGAGAACTCCGGGGCGCGACGCAGCAGGGCATCGATCGACAGGTCGTCGGGGCCGACGCCGTCGAGCGGCGACAGGACGCCGCCGAGCACGTGGTATTTCACCGCCCCTACTCCGGCGCGCTCCAGCGCCCAGAGGTCGGCGACATCTTCGACCACGATCAACAGGCCATTGTCGCGGCGCGGATCGGCGCAGATATGGCAGGGCGAGCGGGTATCGACGTTGCCGCAGGTCTCGCAGACGGTCACCGCCGCGACGGCGCGATCGAGCGCCGCCGACAGCGGGATCATCAGCTGTTCCTTTTTCTTGATCAGCTGCAGCACGGCCCGTCGGGCCGAGCGCGGCCCCAGCCCCGGCAAGCGCGCCAAGAGCAGGATCAGCTGTTCAATCTCGGGTCCGCCGTTGGCCATGGCTAGTGCACGGCAATCGGCAGTCGGCAGTCGGCAGTCGTGATGCCCCGCCGTTGCTTGCCGCACGTTTGAGAACTGTCAGGCGACTGCCGATTGCCGACTGCCGATTGCCGCATCTTCAGAACGGGAACTTCATGCCCGGAGGCAGCGGCAAGCCCGCCGTCATTTCCTGCATCTTGGCGTTCATCTCGTACTCGGCCTTGCCCTTGGCATCGTTGTGGGCGGCGAGGATAAGGTCCTCGAGCACCGACACATCGTCGGAGACGAGGCTGGGGTCGATCTTCAACCCCTTCATCTCGCCCTTGCCGTTGAGCGTCACCACCACCAGACCACCGCCGGAGCGGCCTTCGACGGTCATCTCGGCGACCTTGTTCTGGAACTCCTCCATCCGCCCCTTCATCTCCTGGGCGGCCTTCATCATTCCCATCAGGTCTTTCATTCGTCGTCTTCCTCATCGCTGTCGCGGACGGCGTCCGCGTAGGCTTCGATCGGTATCTGTTCCTGCTTGACGGTGACGCGCACCGTGGCGCCGGGGAACGTCTCGAGGATGGCCTGCACCAGCGGATCCTGATGGGCCTCCTGGCGCACTGCCTCCTGCCGCTCCTCGCGCTGCTCGCGCATGGTCGGCACGTGCTGGGCGTCGGTCTTGAGGGTGATCATCCACTGCCGGTTGGTCCACAGCTTCAGCCGGGCCGACAGCGTCTGGATGATGCCCGGATCGGCATTTTCGACCAGCGCCACTTCGAGCCGGCCATCGCCGATGGAAACCGGGCGCAGGGACTGCTCGAGCGCAATCTTGACGATGACATCGCGTTTCTCCCCCGCCAGCGCGACGAGCTCGGCGTAGGTGCGCGGGTTGGCGAAGGCCTGCGGGGTAGATTGCGGGATGACCTGCGGCGCCGGAGCGGCATCGAAGCGCGGCGCCACCTCAGGCTGGTATTGGCGAGCGGCGGACGGGCCACCACCGCCGCCATTGCCACGCGCTACCGGCGCGGATTGCGGCTGGGCCGGAGGCGGCAGGTTGCCGAGTTTGGCGATCAGCTCGTCCGGGGTCGGCAGGTCCGACGCATAGGCGAGGCGGACCAGCACCATTTCGGCGGCCTGCAGGGCGTTACCGGCCTGCTGCACCTCATCATAGCCCTTGAACAGGATCTGCCAGGTACGACTCAGCGCGCGCATGCCGAGCTTCTGCGCCAGCTGGGCACCGCGGCTGCGCTCGTCCGGGGTCAGGGACACGTCATCGGCGGCGGCCGGGACCACCTTGATGCGGGTGACGAGGTGGGTGAAATCGCAGAGGTCGGCGACGATGGTCTGCGGGTCGGCGCCGGCGTCGTAGAGCTCGCGGAGGTTGGTGAGCGCATCGCCGATGCGGCCGGCCATCAGCGCCTCGAACAGGTCGATGGTCCGCGCCCGGTCGCCGAGCCCGAGCATAGCCTTGACGGTAGCCGTCGTCACCTTGCCGTCGCCGTGGCTGATGGCCTGGTCGAGCAAAGACTGGTTGTCGCGCACCGAGCCCTCGCCGGCCCGCACGATCATCGCCAGCGCCTCGGGCTCGTAGCCGATGTTCTCGCGGGCCAGCAGGTCGATGAGGTGGGCGGTCATCGTCTCGGGCGGCACGCGGCGCAGGTCGAAGCGCATGCAGCGCGACAGGATGGTCACCGGGACCTTCCTGATCTCGGTGGTGGCGAAGATGAACTTCACGTAGGGCGGCGGCTCTTCGAGCGTCTTCAGCAGCCCGTTGAAGGCCGCGGTCGAGAGCATGTGCACTTCGTCGATGATGTAGACCTTGTAGGGCGCCGATACGGGCCCGTACTTCACCGAGTCGATGATCTCGCGGATATCGTTGATGCCGGTGTTGGAAGCAGCGTCCATTTCGACCACGTCGACGTGGCGGCCCTCAATGATGGCCCGATCGTGGACGCCTTCCTTGTCGAAATCGAGCGTCGGGTGCCGGCCGGTTTCGTCCTCGTAGTTGAAAGCGCGGGCGAGGATGCGGGCCGTGGTGGTTTTGCCCACGCCGCGGACGCCGGTGAGAATGAAGGCGTGGTGGATGCGGCCCGACTTGAAGGCGTTCCTGAGCGTCTGCACCATGGCGTCCTGGCCGATGAGCTGGGCAAAGCTCAGCGGCCGGTACTTGCGCGCCAGCACCAGATAAGGCGACTTCGCCGCCGCAACGGCGGGCGCAGGGGGATCGTCGGGGAACATTCCGTCAGCCATGGCAGAGCATATAGCGAGCGCGGGCGCAGATCGCAAAAGCTCATCCCATCAAAGCGGCGATGCGCGGTCAGAAAGATGTGGGAAGTAGGAGGCTGGCAACGACCCGTGAAGGTCTCGTTGGGGCTGCTACCTTCCGGTCCTGACCCGGTTGGCGAGGAACACGTCCGCACCAACCTCCCGTCGCCTATATGGAAGAGGATCGCGGCAAACGCAAGGCCGTGCGGCGGGCGTTCTCACGGGACGGTACCGGGTGCGCAGGGCTCCGGCGTCGACGCGCCGGGACCGAAGACGGCCTGTCGCGCCCCGGCAAACTCGCCACCGCTCTCGAAGGCGATCAGATCGTCGATCGTCGCGCCGTCCAGGCCAAGGTCGCGCCGGAACTCGGGGCTCATCTGGGCGATCTGAGACATGGCGACGCGCGCCCGTCGCTTCCGCCACCAGGCTTGCAGCCAGCAGGGGGCTTTCATGATTGCGCGTCCGCGCAGCCGAAGGGGCTTATCGTCTTCATTCGGTTTCTCGTCTTACTCGCCGCAACGAGGCGGAGCCCCCGCAGGCATCACCATGACGACGCGAGAGGGCCGCCGCTCCCTCCGATCGGATGGGCCGGATGCAACCCGCCCAGCGCGATCACCGTTATTGCGCTGGTGCGAAGTGTGGAGGCGGTGATGATCGCCAAAGGCAGCAATGACGAAACCGAAGCGCGGCGCCATATCGCGCTGCTGCAGGGCATGATCCGGCACTGGAACGTCATCGCCGACGAGTACCGCGATGCGGCGCGTGGCCGGGCTCAGGTGAGCGCACAGATGCAGCGCGAAGCCGACCGCACCCACCGGCGCATCCGCGAAGCCCTTGAGCTCTGTGACCGGCTGATCGACAACCTGCCCCCGGGCCACGACATGCGCCGCGACCTGTTCCAGATCGAATGGGCGCTGCAAGCGCTGAGCGAGAGCATCGCCATCTCGGCCGAGCAGATGGGCCCGCGGATCGAGGCCAGCCGAACCGTCGCCGGGCTCAGGTACCTGCTGAGCGCATTGAAGCAGGATGCGGGGCTCGGGGCCTAGGGTTGAGGTTCTGGCACTCGCTAGGCGTCCCACCCGGCGTCATCCCCGCGAAGGCGGGGACCCAGTGCGATCTCTCGGCCTCCACCAGCTCTGAAGTATCCCACTAGGTTCCCGCCTTCGCGGGAATGACGCCGGTGGTGAACTCAGGCGCGAGCCACCCCCCGTCCCACCCTGAACGCATCCCTCAGACCTTGTTAACAAACTGAGGCGCATTCTAAGGACTTCACGAGCCTGAAGGAGGCTTGTCATGTTGAAGTCCGTCCGCGTCCCCCACGAACTCGTCGCGCTCAGCCAGATGCAGCGCGCCAGCATCCGCGAAGTCGGCGCGCCGCTCTACCTGCCAGCGTTCGAGCATCAGATCCTCGAGGCCGAGGCCCGTCGCGAAGAAGACAAGGCCGGCGATCTCGACTGGGGCGTCACAGCTGGCGGCCTCACCGTCGGCGCCGACGAGGACGACGATTTCTACTGATACCGTCAGGCCGCTGATGCGGCCTTGTAGACGCCCAGCACGTGGAAGTGGTCGGTGAAGAACTTCAGCTCCTCGAAGGCGAGCTGCACCGACCGATCCGACGGATGTCCCTCGATATCGGCGTAGAACTGCGTGGCGGTGAACGAACCGTCGAGCATGTAGCTCTCGAGCTTGGTCATGTTGACGCCATTGGTGGCGAAGCCGCCCATCGCCTTGTAGAGCGCCGCCGGCACGTTGCGGACGCGGAAGACGAAGGTGGTCTTCACCTTACCGGCATCCGGCGCCGGTTCCTCAGCCTGTTTCGAAATCACCAGGAAGCGCGTGGTGTTGTGCGCCGCGTCCTCGATGTTCTGGGCGAGCACGCTCAAACCATAGACCTCTGCGGCGAACAGCGAGGCAATGGCGCCGACTGACTTGTCGCCCTTTTCGGCGATTTCGCGGGCCGAGCCAGCGGTGTCGACGCCGTTGATGGTCCTGAGCTTGTGCTTGGATATGAACTTGCGACACTGGCCGAGCGCCACGGAAAGCGATTGCACCGCCTTGATGTCGGAGAGGGTCGCACCGGGCACGCCGAGCAGGTTCATCTCGACGCGCAGGAAGTGCTCGCCGGTGATGAACAGGCCGCTTTTGGGGAGCAGGTGATAGATGTCGGTGATACGGCCGTAGAGCGAGTTCTCGACCGGTACGACGCCGAACTCGGCATCGCCGTTCTGCACCGCCGCAATGGTATCCTCGAAGGTGGTGCAGGGCAGCGCCTTGTCGCTCGGAAACAGCGCATGTGCCGCCGCGTGGCTGAAGGCGCCGGGCTCACCCTGGAACGCGATCTTTCTGGACATGTACTGGAACTCCGAAGCCGATCTTTTCTGGTCGCGCGGCGAGGCGGAAAGTCCTGCAACTTCTCCTCTCCCCGCGCTGTGCGGCGCCTTAATGCGACCCGGTGCGAGCCAAGTCAATGTTGAGGGAAATCATCCTGTTTCCATAGGAGCAGGATTGCGTGCGGTTGCATCGCACTTCTGCTCCAAGTGGTTGTTTTGTCGCGAGATCGAACCGGAAAGGTCTGCAACCTTTCCTGATCTCGCTCTGTTGTCGCAGTGCGCTTCTGCCCCGTTGCGCCCCATGTGGGGACAGACTATCTTCCGCCCGCGTCGGGACAGGGCTTGAAGCGCCGGGGTTGGCCAGCTATGGCCTATCGCTGTTCCGCCGTTCATCAAACCGGCGTCAAAGGCTAAAGATACCCGCGATGGATTCGTTCGAACTCAACAAGATCATTGGCGCCGTTCTCGGTACCCTCCTGTTTGTCATGGGCGTGGGGTTCCTGGCCGAGGCCATCTACCACCCGATCGAAGGTCGCGGGCCGGGCCTGACCCTGGCCGAGGCAGAGGCTCCTGGCGAGCACGGCGCAGGCGCCGCCGAGCCGGAAGCGCCGGCTGTGCCGCTGGGCGTGCTGCTGGCCAGCGCCGATGCCACCGCCGGCCAGGCCTCGGTGAAGAAGTGCTCGAGCTGCCACAATTTCGGCGAAGGCGAATCCAACAAGACCGGCCCGCTGCTTTACGGCGTCGTCGGCCGCGTCGAGGGCAGCCACGAGGGCTTCTCGTATTCGGACGGCATGCTGGCCCATAAGGCCAATGGCGACACCTGGACCTACGAGAACCTCGATGCGTTCCTGACCTCGCCCAAGACCTACACCCCGGGCACCAAGATGAGCTTCGCTGGCGTCAAGGACCCGCAGGAACGCGCCAACATCCTCGCCTACCTGCAGACGTTGTCGCCGACGCCAGTGCCGTTCCCGGCCGCGGAAGCTGCTCCGGCGGCTGAAGGCGCAGCCCCCGCCGAGGGCGCCGCCGCTCCGGCTGAAGGCGCCGCTGCGCCGGCCGCGGAGGCCGCACCTGCTGCTGAAGCTCCGGCCGCCGAGGCGCCGGCGGCAGAAGCGCCGGCTGCCAGCCATTGATCCTCGACTGAGGTCCGTTTGATTTCCGAGCCGCGCCCCTGGTGCGGCTCGTTGGTTTTTGGGGAGACGACCGATGACCTTGCTGCTGCACCTCGCCGATTTCAACGAGCGGCGCTGGGCCGACGGCTTCGCCGCCGCCCTGCCCGGCCGAAAGGTGGTGACGCGCGCCGACAGCTATGATCCGGACGAGGTGGAGTACATCTTCATCTGGAAGCCGAAACCCGATGCGTTCGAGGGTCTGCACAAGCTCAAGGCGATCCTGTCGCTGGGCGCCGGCGTCGATGCGCTGCTGCGCAACCCGTCGCGCCCCAGGGACGTGCCGATCGCCCGCTTCATGGACGAGGACCTGACGCAGCGGATGAGCGACTATGTCGTCTCGCAGGTCACCATGCACCAGCGGCTGCTGACGCGCTTCAAGCGCGACCAGGCGAAAAAGCAATGGCGGCAGCTCTACCCGGCGCCGGCCTGGGATGCCACCGTCGGCATCATGGGCCTCGGGGCCCTCGGGCTCGACGCTGCCCGGCACCTCAAGGTATTCGGCTACAAGCTTCGCGGCTGGAGCCGGACCGCAAAAGACGTCGAGGGCGTCGAAGTCTTCACTGGGCCCGAGCAGTTCGAGACGTTCCTTGCCGGCACCGACATCCTCGTCAACCTGCTGCCGCTGACGGCGGAGACGCAGGGTATCCTCAACTACGACACGTTCAGCAAACTGAAGCGCGGCGGCATCGACAACGAAGGCCCGGTGGTGATCAACGCGGCGCGCGGCGGGCACCAGAAGGAAGCCGACATCGTCCGGGCGCTGGGTGACGGCACGCTGAAGGCGGCGAGCCTCGACGTGTTCGAAGTCGAGCCGCTGCCGCAGGAGTCGCCGCTGTGGGAGATGGACAATGTCTACATCACCCCGCACATCGCCGCCGCCTCCAGCGAGCGGACCGGCGTCGCCTACTTCTCCAAAGTGATCAAGGACCACGAATCCGGCCTGCCGCTGCCCAACGTGATCGACTTCAGCCGGGGGTATTGAGGGCAGCGCTGCCTTCCGTTCACTCCCGCCTTCGCCACCCACACCGGCGTCATCCCCGCGAAAGCGGGGACCTCCGTTTGCGATGGTGCAGGCTGCGAGGTTCCCGCTTTCGCGGGAATGACCCGGTGGTTGGCGGAGAGCAAGGTCGTTACAGCTTCAGCTCCCAGTACTCGCCGATCAGGTCCTTGCCGAAGCTGTGGTGCGGTTTGCTCTCGGTGAGGGTGAAGCCGGCATTGGCGTAGAGCTTTCGCGCCGCGACGAGACTGGCCTGGGTCCACAGCCGGATCTTCGCATAGCGCTTGTCACGGGCGTGGCGGACGACCTGGTCGACGAGGAGCTTGCCCACCCCAAGGCCGCGCGCTTCGGGCTCGACATAGAGCAGGCGCAGTTGCGCTACGCCCTGCCCGGCATCGACGACAAACACCGAACCAATGATCTTGCCATCGCGTTCGGCGATCCAGCAGCCCTCGGTCGCCGGATCGAAGTCCTGCAGGAACTTGCCGCCGATCTCGGCCGCCAGCGCCTCATAGCTGCCATCCCACCCGAACTCACCAGCGTAGAGCTGGGCTTGCCGGGCGACGACATGCGCAACATCGCCGATGCGATGCGGCCTCAGGATGATGGAGGCCCCGCTATCCTCGCGGTCGAGGATGCGGGCGATGGTCTGCATGGCGGAGACCAGCTCACGTCGCTCGGTTTCGGGCAAGGGTGTGATCAGATCGGCGATGGCGCCATCGGCAGCTGCCGCGACACTGGCGGCGGCCCTGTCGCCGTCAGGGGTGAGCGCCAGCTGGTTGCGGCGCCGATCCGAGATACTGGGCGATACCGCCACCAGCCCCTCGGCGACGAACTTCTGCAGCATGCGGCTCAGATAAGCGGGGTCGACCCCCATGGACCGCGCCAGGTTGGCGCCATTGGTATGGCCGGCCGCGGCGAGCTCATAGAACAACCGACTCTCGGCCGGGCTGTAATCGGTTTTCGAGTAATGCTCATCGAACAGCCCCAGCCAGCGCGCGAAGGCGCGGTTGAAGCGACGAATCTCGGCAATCTGCTTGTCATCCATGATGGATGACAGTGGCGCCGATATCGTTGATTTTGTCAATTATATCGTTGCTTGAGGTAGCCATAGACAGCACGAATACCCTGGTCGGTGCCACCGAAAGGCCGGCCGGGCCTGGCCTCGGGGGCCCAGCCGTAGATATCGAGGTGCACCCAGGCCTTGGCCTGTTTGACGAAGCGCTTGAGGAACAGGGCCGCGGTGATCGAACCGGCGAAGGGGCTGGCGCCGGCATTGTTCACGTCGGCGATCTTGGAGGAGATCATCGCATCGTAGGGCGCCCAGAGCGGCATCTGCCAGAGCGGATCGTCGGACGCGGCGCCGGTGGCCATCAGCTCACGGGCCAGTGCGTCATCGGTCGAATAAAGCGGCGGCAGGTCGGGGCCGAGCGCCGAACGGGCGGCGCCGGTGAGCGTCGCCATGTCGACGATGAGGTCCGGGCCCTCTTCATCGGCGAGCGCCAGCGCATCGCCGAGGATCAGCCGGCCCTCGGCATCGGTGTTGCCGATCTCGACGGTCGAGCCGTTGCGGGCGCGCAGGATATCGCCGGGGCGAAAGGCCGGGCCGGAAATGGCATTCTCGACGATCGGGATCAGCACACGCAGCCGCACACGCAGCCCGGCATCGATGATGGCGTGGGCGAGGCCGAGCACGTTGGCAGCGCCACCCATATCCTTCTTCATCAGCAGCATGCCGGCCGACGGCTTGATGTCGAGGCCACCGGTATCGAAGGTGACGCCCTTGCCGACCAGCGTGACCTTTGGATCCCTCGCCTTGCCCCAGCTGAACTCGACCAGCCGGGGAGCCTCGGCGGCGGCGCGGCCGACGGCGTGGATCATCGGGAAATTCTGCTTCAGCAGCTCATCGCCGGCGATCACCTTGAGGTCCAGCTTGTGACGCTTGCAGAAGGCCCGGATCTCCTTCTCGAACGCGTCCGGGCCAAGGTCATTGGCCGGCGTGTTGATCAGGTCGCGCGCCAGGTAGGCGGCGTCGACCAGGCGATCGACCTCTGCTGCATCCGCACCCTCGACCGGCTCCAGCACCGCCGGATCGCGCGGTTTGCGATAGCGGTCGAACCGATAGGCACCGAGGCGGAAGGCAAGTGCGGCAAGCGTGGGGTCACCGAAGCTGCCGCCGAGCCCGTACTTGCCTGGCTCCAGCGCTGCCGCGGCCTGCCCAAGAATCAGGGCCGGGCGATCGCCGGGTCTGCCGAGACCGAACAGGTGACCACCGAGCCCACCACCCTCCCCCGGCAGCGCCAGCAGACGTCCGCGCTGGCCGGTGAAACCATTGGCCTTGGCCCATTGCAGGTCGGCCGCCGTCAGGGTGGCGGGCAACGCCTCCTGCTCCACGGCGATGAGCGGCAGCGACTTCGACTTGGCCATTTCGGAGTATCCGTTGCGAGGGCGAGAAGCATTGCTTACGCCGCGGTCGCAGCGGTGGCAACGGTTCGGAAGCCGAACCTTAACCCCCTATTAGGGTTAATCAATTATTGCTGCTTGGTGGGCTCGGGAATTGCCAGTTGCATTGCCCAGAGGAAGAGTTTCGTGTCACTCCGCCTGATCCAGAACAAGCTTAAGCCGTTGCGCACCCTCATGTTGGTGAGCGTGGCCGCCCTGGCGCTTTCCGCCTGCGCTTCGAACCCGATGACCACCGGCAGCATCGGCGGCGACCAGGCGGGCCAGCCGATGGACAGAAAGCAGCAGGCACTGGCGCAACTCGCCGCGCACTATAAGAAGTCGCCAGGCGACCGCTCGGCGATCATCTACTACGCCGCCGCTCTCAGGGCGAACGGCCAGAACGAACAGGCGGTGGCGGTGCTCGAAAACGGCGTCGCCAAGTTCCGCGACGACCCCGAAATCCTCACCGGCTACGCCAAGGCGCTGGTCGCGACAGGACGCTTCGAGCAGGCGCTCAACGTCGTCGAACGGGCGATCAATCCGACCTCGCCCGACTGGAACGCGCTGATGGTGAAGGGCGCGATCCTTGACCAGAGCGGTCGCAACAAGGAGGCCCGCGCGGCTTATGGCCAGGCGCTGAAGATTGCACCCGACCAGGCGTCGCTGCACGCCAATCTCGGCCTCTCCTACTCGATGACCAACGAACTCGACAAAGCCGAAGCGGAACTCCGTATCGCGGTGAAGCTGCGCGGCGCCAACAGCCAGATCCGGCAGAACCTCGCATTGGTGGTTGGGCTGCAGGGGCGGTTCGACGAGAGCCGCGCGCTGTTTGCGGCGGAGCTGCCGGCCGACCAGGTGGAGGCCAACATGAGCTATATCCGGGCGCTGCTGACGCAGCAGAACCGCTGGGATGCGGTGAAGAACTCCGGGTGAGCCCCTCACCCATTCCGACCAAAGCAAAGGGCGCCGCAACGGGCGCCCTTGTCGTTTCCGGCATCCGGGCGTCGGCTCAGCCGCCGCCGTTGATGAAGCTGTTCGCGAACACACGGATCATCGCGGGAGACAGGATGATGATGAACAGCACCGGCAGGAAGAACACGATCAGCGGCACGGTGAGCATGGGCGGCAAGGAGGCGGCCTTCTTTTCGGCCTCCATCATACGGGCTTCGCGCCCTTCCTCGGCCATGACGCGGAGGGCCGAGCCGACGGAGGTACCGTGGCGCTCGGCCTGGATCAGTGCCTGCATCACCGACTTGACGTTGTCGAGGCCGGTACGGCGGCCGAGGTTTTCGAAGGCGCGCGTACGATCCTCGAGGAAGGAGAGCTCGGCGGTGGTCAGCGTCATCTCCTCGGAGAGCTCGATACTCTGCGCGCCAATCTCCTTGGCGACCCGCTTCAGCGCATGCTCCACCGACATGCCGGCTTCGACGCAGAGCAGCACCAGGTCGAGCGCATCGGGCCACGAGCGCTTGATCGACTTCTGGCGCTTGACGGTCTGGTTCTTGAGCAGGACGGACGGCAGGTAGGCGCCGATCAGCCCGATGCCCAGTGCGTAGACAGCATTCAGCCAGAGCGGCTTGTCAGCGAAAACCACCAGGCTGAGGTAGGCGAAGGCGATGACAAAAAGCGCCACCGGCGTAACGAAACGCAGGAACAGGTAGGTGGTCATCGCCGCCTGCCCGCGATAGCCGGCCCGGGACAGCTTCTCGGCGGTGCTGTCGTCCATGAACGCCTTTTCGAGCGAGAAGCGCTCGACGACGTTCTTCATGTAATCGCGGCCGGCGGCTTGGCGGATGGTTCGGGTCTGCTGGTCGGTGCTTCCGCTACCGCCGCGGAGGCGTGCCATCTCCTCGGCCCGCATCTTTTCGCGCTCGAGTGCGACGCGGCGGATGCGCTGGCGCATCTGCGAGCCACCTGAAAAGAAGGTGGCGCCGATGGAGAACACCACGGCAGCGGCCGCCACTGCGGCCAGCACTGCGACCAGGAACTGCGTGTTGGTCAGCGTCGCGACGAGATTTTCCATCGCCGGCCCCTAGATATCGAACTGGATCATGCGGTTCATGATGAACCCGCCGAGGAACATCATGATGGCAGCGATGCCGAGCATGAGATTGCCGATCGGCGTCTCGATCAGCGGCAGCAGGTAGGTGGGGGTAGTCAGCGACACGAGAAAGGCGACGAGGATCGGCAGCGAGCCGATGATGCCGGCCGAGGCCTTGGCTTCGGCGGACATCGCCTTGACCTTGGCCTTCATCTTCTTGCGGTTGCGCAGCACGCGCGCCAGGTTGCCCAAGGCTTCGGAGAGGTTGCCGCCGGCTTGTGCCTGCACGGTAATGACGACGACGAAGAAGTTGACTTCCGGCAGCGGCACGCGATCGTAGAGGGTGACTACCGCTTCCTGGATGGTCTTGCCCACCGCCTGCTGGTCGAGAATGCGCTGGAAGTCCGACTTGATCGGCTCCTTGGCTTCCTTGGCGACCAACCGCATCGAGTCGTTCAGCGGCAGACCGGATTTCACGCCGCGCACGATGGCTTCGACGGCATTGGGCAACTCGTCGAGGAAGGCGTTCTGATACTTCTTGCGACGACGGCCGACATACATGCGCGGCAGCAGGTAGCCGCCGGCCACCGAAAAGATCAGGCAGTAGATCAGTTCGAGCTGCAGCACGAAGCAGAGCACAAAGACGATGACGCCGAAGATCACCGAGTTGCGGATGAAGGCGCCCTTCTTCAGCTTCATGCCGGCCTGATAAAGCTGGTCCTGCAGCGGGACGTGCTTCTTCTTGCGCTCCAGCGCCACGGTCTGGGCGCGCAGCGTCTGCTGGATTTCCTTGCGGCGGGTATCGCGGTTGCGCGTCGCATCAGCGTTGCGGCGGTTAGCCTGGATGTCGCCCTGCAGCGCCTTCATGCGCTTGTTGGCGCGATCACCGCCCAGCATGGCCGGCACCAGCGCGAATCCGGCGGCTCCCACGGCGACGGCAGCGAGCAGGGCGAAGATCAGCGGGGTCATCGTTGGGGCCTATGCACCGAGGATCTCGTGCTGTTCGACGTTGGACCTCTCCAGCGCCTCGACGAGATTGGCTTCTTCGTTGAAGTAGCGGGCGCGCTCGGTGAAGTTCGGCTTGGTGATACCGGTCGAGCGGTGGCGACCGAGCAGGTTGCCGTTCGAGTCTTCACCGAGGATGTCGTAGAGGAACACGTCCTGGGTGACGATGACATCGCCTTCCATGCCCAGCACCTCGGAGATGTGGGTGATGCGGCGCGAGCCGTCGCGCAGGCGGGCGGCCTGCACCACCACATCGATCGATGAGACGATCATTTCGCGGATGGTACGGCTGGGCAGCGAATAGCCGCCCATGGTGATCATTGATTCCAGACGCGACAGCGCTTCGCGCGGGCTGTTGGAGTGGAGCGTTCCCATCGAGCCGTCGTGGCCGGTGTTCATCGCCTGCAGCAGATCGAACGCCTCGGGCCCGCGCACTTCGCCCACGATGATGCGCTCGGGACGCATACGCAGGCAGTTCTTGACCAGGTCGCGCATGGTGATCTCGCCCTCGCCCTCGAGATTGGGCGGGCGGGTCTCGAGGCGCACCACGTGCGGCTGCTGCAGCTGCAGCTCGGCCGAGTCCTCGCAGGTGATGACCCGCTCGTCTTTCTCGATGAAGCCGGTAAGGCAGTTGAGCAGGGTAGTCTTGCCAGAGCCGGTACCGCCGGAGATCAGGATGTTGGCGCGGACCCGACCAAGGATGCGCAGCACCTCGGCGCCTTCAGGCGAGATCGAGCCATATTTGACGAGCTGCTGCAGGGTCAGCTTGTCCTTCTTGAACTTACGAATGGTGAGCGCGGCGCCATCGATGGCGAGCGGCGGGGCGATGACGTTGACGCGCGAGCCGTCAGGCAGGCGGGCGTCGCAGATCGGAGAGCTCTCATCGACGCGGCGGCCGACCTGGCTGACGATGCGTTGACAGACGTTCATCAGGTGCGCGTCGTCGCGGAAACGCACATTGGTGAGCTTCACCTTGCCGCCGACCTCAATGTAGCATTTCTGGCTGCCGTTCACCATGATGTCGGCGATGTCGTCGCGGGCCAGCAGCGGCTCGAGCGGGCCGTAGCCGAGCACGTCATTGCAGATGTCCTCGAGCAGGTCTTCCTGCTCGGAGATCGACATGATGATCGACTTGAGGGCGATGATCTCGGCGACGATATCGCGGATTTCCTCGCGCGCCGCTTCCTGGTCCATGGTCGCGAGCTGGCTGAGATCGATCGAGTCGATCAGCGCGTTGAAGATCGCCGACTTGGTCTGGAAGTACTCCTTGTCGCGCGCCACCGCCTCGGGACTGCGCACGTCGAGCACGCCGCCATCGTCGCCACTGCGTTTGTTGTCAGCAGCGCGCGCTACGTCCTGACGGGGCGCGGCGGGGACAAGCGGAGCGGCCGCCGGGCGCGCGGCCTGCGCGGCGCCGGGAGTGTTGCCTCCGAAACTGGTACGCTTGCCGAACATCTAGGACTGGCCTTTCAGGCGCGCTTCTTGATGAAAGACGGGAGTTTGAGCCCCGGCTTCTTGGAGGCACTTTTCTCGGGGGCGTTGCGGCCGGTGACGTGCAGGCCGATCAGGCGGAACACTTCGTTGGCGCGATTGTTGGCGGCGACCTCGGCGACCATCTGGCCGTTATTGGCGGCCGTACCGAATGTGGCGGCGTCGAAGCCGATCTGGCCGAGCAGCTGGCACTCGACCGAGGCGGCGAACTCATTGGCCGCGATCTCGGGACGCCGTGGCATGCCGACCTTGTTGATGACGAGCAGCGGCTCGCTCTCGGCGGGACGCAAGGCCTTGATGGTGTCCGACAGGTTCTTGGCGTTCCTCAGATTCGCCAGATCGGGCTCGGCGACGATGATCACCTCATCGACGGTCGCGATGGTGTGGCGGACCCAGGCGCTCCAGATGTGCGGGATATCGAGGATAACGATCGGCGTGGACTTCTGGCTCAGCTCGACGATCTGCTCAAACTCGCGCTCCTCGAAGTCGAAGGTGCGGTCGAGCACCACGGGCGCGGTGAGCAGGTTGACGTGATTGGCGGCCTTGCTGGCCAGCCGGTCCAGCATGGTCTGGTCGAGCTTGGCGTTGGAGCCGATGGCGTCGGCGATACCATGCGGCGGATCCTGGTTGAAATTCAGCCCGGCGGTGCCGAAGGCGAAGTCGAGATCGAGGATCAGGGTGTCCTGGCGCAGCGTCTGGCTGACAGCCCAGGCGACATTGTGCGCAACGGTGGAGCCGCCGGCACCGCCCTTGGCGGAGATGAAGCCGATGGTGCGGCCAATGGGCGCCGCGCCCTCGGCGGCGAACAGCTCGCTGATGGCGGAGACGATCGACTGGGCCGACGCCGGCAGGACGATGTACTCGGAAACGCCCGAGCGGATGAGCTCGCGATAGAGCAGCACGTCGTTGATGTGCCCAAGCACGATCAACCGGGTCGAGGCATCGCAAACCTCGGCGAGGCGCTCCAGCGCACCGGGGATTTCCTCCGGCTGCAGCGAGGTCTCGACGATGATGAGGTTCGGCGTCGGGTTCGAGCGATAGGTCTCGATGGCGCCATCGAGACCGCCATTGTGGGTGGTCAGCGCCACCTTCGACATGCGCCGGTCGTGCACCGCAGATTCGACCAGTTGCGCCGTCTGGGAGTGTTCGCAGAAGGCCTGGATGGTGATGCGCGGGATCAACCGCGTTCCGGCAGCGATCTCGATCGCGGGTTCGTCAGCCTGCCTGGCGTTGTCGCGGGAGAGGAAACTCATGACTGCTACACTCCATCAATCCAGCAGGAAGCCGACGGACCCGTCATAGCTGCCGCGGGTGCCCGCAGGCCCGACGCCGTACATCGTCTCGATGTGGCCCAGGAAGATTGCCTCGGCGTCGTTAGCAAACTGCATACGATCGGTTGGCAATTCGGGTTTCTTAGTGGTCGGCTGGGCGAGATAGGGAGTGACCAGGATCACCAGCTCGCTTTGCGAGCGGATAAAGTCACGCGAGCGGAACAGCGCACCCAGGATCGGGATATCGCCGAGCCCCGGCAGACGATGGATCTGGGTGCGGGTCTTGTCCTCGATCAGGCCGCCGATCGCGAGGGTCTGGCCGGTGCCGATCTCGACCGAAGTCTTGGCGGTGCGTCGCTTGATGCCGAGCAGAGTCGAGCCACCGACGGTGATGCTGCCCTCGGTGCTCAGCTCACTGCTGGTGGTATCGACGGCAAGCGCGATATTGCCGTTGGACTTGATCGTCGGGGTAAAGGCAAGCTTGACGCCAAAATCCTTGTATTCGACCGCCACTTTGCCGTCCGTGACGCTGGTCGGCACAGGGAACTCGCCGCCGGCGAAGAAATCGGCGCTCTGCCCCGACATGGCGGTCAGGATCGGCTCTGCCAGGGTGCGGGCGGCGCCGCGCTGCTCCATGGCGCGGATCTGCGCATCGATGCTGAGGGGGCCGATATCGAGGCCAACCTCGAGGCCGTTGTTGCTGAACAGGTTGGAGGCGCCACCGATCGGCTGCGAGCTGATGAGTTTGGTGGTGAGCCCGCCGCTGGAGTAGCTGCCGGTCAGGTCGATGCCGAACTGTTTGGCGAGACTGCGGTTCACCTCGGCGACGGTGACCTTCAGCATCACCTGTTGCGGGCCGGCTACCGCGATCACGCTGGTGACATTATCAGCGCCCCCGGCGAACTGCCCGGCGATCGCTAGCGCCTTGTCGGCATCGTCAGTACTGCCGGCGTTGCCCGACAGTACGACACGGTTGACGACGGCACCGTCCGCGTTGGTCAGCGTGACCGCCTCAACCTGGATGTCCGAGTTGGGCATGATCTTGCTGTAGGTTTCGCGCAGGACCGCGGCGACGTTGGAACCGCCGGTGCTGGCGGCGCCGGTGGTGCTGACATCGACCACGACAATGGTGCGGCCGGCGCCGTCGAGGAAGAAGATGTTGGTGTCGCCAGAACTCACGGCCTGGATAACGGCGCGGCGCTTGTTGCGCAGGATGGCGTTGGCAACGCCCGGCTGCGACACGATCACCTCCTGCGCGTCGACCGGCAGGTCGATGATCATCGACTTGTTGATGCCGATGCTGACCGGCTGCGTCGAGCCGAAGCCGCTGGCGCCGATGCGCAGGTGATTGGAATCGGCGCCATGCGCCTCGCCAAGACCCAGCGGGGCGAGCCCAAGCGCGGCGCCGATCAGCGCGGCGGCCGCCATCAGGCGCAGAGTGCTGGCCCTGAGAGAGCGCGGAGAACGGGTGGTGAGAGCCGGAGACATCACGTAATCCTCACGCATCATTGCACCTGCTCTTCTGAGCTGGTGTCGTCGAAGGACGCCTGGGCAACATTCGGGCTGGAACCGGGCATCACGTCGCTGCCGATGCCGAAGCGGATCATGCGGACGGCGCGGCTGCCCTGCAGATCATCCCCAGGGGATGGCTTGAAGTCGGCAATCGAGCGGAGCGCCACCGAGAGGACGCCGATCTTGGAGGCGTTGATGATCGCCTCGCCCTGGGCCGGGGTCAACTCGAGGGTTGCGATAGTGCCGCCCTGGAAGACGTCGGCCTTGGGGTTTTCGGGGTTTGCCTTCTCGCCGGTAGTGCCGGTTTCGCCAAGCCGGGTGCCGATGGCCAGCACCTTGACGTTGGAGAGGATGGTCTGGCTGATGCCGCCGCGGCTGAGCACAATGTCGACGCGGTCATTGGGGAGCACGAAGCCGCCGGCCGCCGCGTCGGCGCTGACCGGCACGGAGACGCCGCGCATGCCCTTGGTCAGCACGGCCGAGAGATAGCCCTGGTCGGAGTGCACCAGCTTCTTGTCGATGATCGGCTCGCCCGGGAAGAACTCGAAGCGGGCGACGGCGTCGAGCAGCTTGGTGGGCGCATCGGGCAGCACGGCTTCGCTGATATATTCGGGACGGACGGCGAACTCCGGCCATTCCTGCCACTCGATGGTTTCCGCCGTGATCCGCTGGCCGACGCCAATGGGGGCCTTGGCCACCAGCACCTTGGCCTTCTTTTCCTCGATGACCTGAGTTGGCCCCTCGACCACCACCTGCTGCGGCGCCGTGCCGCGCATGGCCAGGAAGGCTGCGAGCCCGCCTGCCAGAAGCGCAACGACCAGCAGGATGATACGCGAGACTCCCATCGCCCCAAACTCCACATGCCGGGCCCGAAGGAACCCCGCTACTCTTGCGGTCGACTATCGCGGCAAAGGGTCAAAGTTTGGTTAATCTTTGCTTGCCGAAGACGGTTAACGAATAGTTTCGAAGTCTTCAGCCGACGAGGCGCTGGAAGATCAGGCTGCTGGGATAGACGAGCAGGCCGGCGGCCGCCAGTGCGATACCATAGGGGACGCCGGTTTTGCTGTCGTGCAGCCGATCGATCCACAGCACCTGCTTGAGCTGCAGTGGCAATGGCCAGCGACGAACGGCCAGCAGCGACAGCGTCAATGCCCCACCGAGCAGCGACGCGAAGAGGAGGTAGGCCAGCATGCTTTCGAAGCCGAACCACAGGGTGGTCGCGGCGATCAGCTTGGCATCGCCACCGCCGATCCAGCCCAGGGCGAAGAAGCTGAATGACACTGCCAACACCAGCGCCGCCGCGGCGACATGCATGCCCAGCAGTTCGAAGGAGAAGCCGGCGAGCAACGCGATAGCGAGGAACGAGCCCACGAGCAGCAGCACCAGCTTGTTGGAGATCCGCATGGTTAGCAGGTCCGAGGAAGCCGCAAAGGCCATCAACAGCGGAAACACGAGCATGGCGGGAAGGGTGATGAATGCGGGCATCGGTGGTCGGCGGTTTGCGAAAGCGCCGGACACCCGGGCCAAGGACAGTGTGGCGGACATATGGTTAAGAAAGCCAGAATGCAGAAGGGGACCCCCGACGGGGTCCCCTTCGAACTTCTAGCCCCGAGGAGTATCAGGGGGTAGCCGGGGGATTAGCCGGGGGGGCAGCGCCGCCTGGGACGGCAACAGTGCCGAGACGGTTGGAGATCCCCTGGAACAGGTTGGACAGGTTACCACCGAGGGCGGTGGCTGCCACGATGATGGCGACAGCGATGAGCGCGGCAATCAGGCCGTACTCGATCGCAGTAGCGCCGGACTCGTCATTCACGAAACGAGCGACAGTGTTCATTTTTTGGCTCCTTGCACACGTCATTCTGTGACTGCATCAAGTGATGCGTCAGCACCGTTCGATACGTCACACATCGAACATGGCCTCACGCTAGGCGGCGCGGATTGAAATTGAGTTAATTGTCGAAGCCCGAGCGCCCCGGTTTACAAGGGTTTCCGGCATGCTGAGCAGATCGTTAAAGCAACCTGCAAAATTGTTCCTAGTGCCGGCAAAGTAATACGCGAGGAGCGACCGGCCACACCGATCGCTAACGACCGCGGCCGGCGGATGCGGAGCGGCACTCGGCCATTTGCGAATTCTTCACCATTCCGCGCAACACTCCATTTGCCATAGCATACCTCCCGCCAAGGGCCCGTCATGCCGTTTCGTCCCAGTATCGCCGCCCTTGCCATCCTCTCGGTGCTCGCCAGCTCTGTCGCCGCGCTGGCTGAAAGCGCCCCGGTGACGGTGAAAGTAAACATGGCGCGCATCCTCAGGATCAATGCCCCGGCGGCGACGGTGATCATCGGTAACCCCGGCATCGCCGATGCCGCCATCCAGGATCCGCAGACCCTGGTGCTGACCGGCAAGAGTTATGGCCAGACCAACCTGATCGTGCTGGACGCCCAGGGAAACCCGATTGCCGACACCCTGATCGAAGTGGTGCAGGAGCAGGCTGGCCTCGTAACCGTGTTCCTGGGCGAGCGGCGGACCAGCATGGCGTGTGAGCCTATATGCCAGCCGATCATCATGCTGGGCGACGACAAGGCATACACCATCGAGAAGATCGAGACGGCGGATGCGGTCGAAACCGCAGCGAACTAACTGCCGGTTAACCAAGCCGCTGCATCGCATGCAAATGTGGCGCGGGCACTAACCAATCACTAGGTAGGAACCGCTAGTTTCCGTCGGCGAATGGAAACTTCAGGGCCGCATGTCTCAACGCTCCCGATGGCTGAGAAAGCTGATGTCGCCGGCAATCCGCCGGGCGCAGGCTTTTGGCCGGAACGATAGCGGCGTGACGGCGATCGAGTTCGGCCTGCTGGCGCTGCCGTTCTTCACCATCATCCTGGCAATCGTCGAGACGGCCCTGGTTTTTATCGCCGGCCAGATCCTCGACAGCGCCGTAAACGACTCGTCGCGGCTGATCCGCACCGGCCAGGCGCAGAATGGCACACCCGCCTACAATGCCGAGGCGTACCGCGAGGCCATCTGCGACGGGCTTTACAGCATGTTCGATTGCGATCTGGCCGACGACAAATTGCGGGTCAGCGTGACGGTAGTCTCCGATTTTGGCGCCGTCGCCCTCGGTTACCCGCTGAAGACCGGCGAGGACTGCAAGGAGGACAAGTGCGACTGGACGCTCGTCGACGACTACAAGCCCGGCAAGGGTGGCGACGTGGTGCTGGTGCAGGCCTATTACAAATGGCCTACTGTGGTGAACCTGCCGGGCTTCAATTTCCAGACGCTGCCGGACGGCACCCGCTTGCTGGGTGCCTCGCGGGTATTCCGCAACGAGCCGTTCGTCTGCGCGAGTTGCACATGATCCGCCGCCTGCAGCAGTTCCGCGACGACATCCGGGCCGTCGCCGCAGTGGAATTCGCACTGATCCTGCCGCTGCTGCTGACCCTCTATCTCGGCACCATCGAAGCGGCAACGCTCTATTCGGCGGACCACAAGGTGGCGACGGTCGCGAGCACGATGGCCGATCTCGTATCGCGCGAAAAGGGCACGATCTCGACGACGACCCTCGACAAGTACTTTCTCGCGGCCGAAACCATCATGACCCCGTATACCACCTCAGGATTGGCGCAGGTCGTCTCGTTGCTCAGCATCAACGCCGACGGTGTGGCCACGGTGGCGTGGAGCCGGGCGCACGGCGCCGCAACAGCGCGTGAAGCGACCAGCGCGTTCCCGCTGGATGCCACCGCCAAGATCAATGTGCTGGCTCGCGGCGCCAACGGCTGGCTCGTGGCCTCCGAGATCACCTACCCGCACCAGCCACTTTTTGGTCTCGTCATCTCAAGCACGATCACGCTGAAGCACACGCAGTACTTCCTGCCACGCTTCAAGGGGGAGATCGCGCTGGAGTAGCCAGCGGCGGCTTGCCGAGGCAGTACGGGCGTGCCATAGCCCGGCTCACGTTCCCCAGAGCGCTTCACCGTTTCACAGAAACGTCGAAACGCCAGAGCGTTTCGCGGAAACGCCTGAGGTCATTGGCTTTGTCGCGCTTTCGCACGGCAAAGTCTGCAACTTTCCCTGCAAGCGCTCTACGAGGCCAGCCCGATGCAAGATACCCTGATCCCCGTCTTCGACCTCGGCGGCGTGTTCGTCGACTGGAACCCGATGTACCTGTTCCGCAAGCTCTTCGAGACCGAAGAGGAAGCGCAGTGGTTCTGGGACAATATCTGCACCAAGGACTGGAACCTCGAGTTCGACGCCGGCGACATCTTCGCCGAGGGCGTGGCCGAGCTCATCACCCGCTATCCGCGCTACTGGCGCGAGATCCAGGCGTTCGATCTCAGGTGGAAAGAGACGGTCGGCGAGTTCATCACTGGCACCATCGATATCCATAACGAGCTGATCGCCGAGGATATTCCGACCTTCGCCATCACCAACTTCTCGTGGGAGAAGTGGGTGAGCTGCCTGCCCGAATGGCCCTTCCTCGAAAAGTTCGACGGCGTCGTGGTGTCCGGCCTCGAGGGGTTGGTGAAGCCCGATCCGCGGCTCTACCGCGTGTTCTGCGAGCGCTACGGCCTTGCGCCGGACAGCTGCGTGTTCATCGACGACAGCGAGCCGAACGTGATCTCGGCCCGAAAGTTCGGCATGCACGCGATCCACTTCACCGACCCGAAGTCGCTCCGCAAGGAGCTGATCGGGCTGGGGCTGCCGCTGAAGAAGTAAGGGGCCGTTTGGACTACTGCGGCTTTGACTGCCCCCTCCACCACCCTTCGGGTGGTCCCCCTCCCCCGCCGCGCGGGGGAGGATTCGCCGCGGCATCGGTTCACACCCTTGGACGAGCGTAGCGAGGACCCCGCGCGTGGCGCGCCCCGTCTGGAGCGCGACCAGCGCGTGAAGACCTACTTGGTCCCATACATCCGATCCCCGGCGTCGCCGAGGCCGGGGATGATGTAGCCCTTCTCGTTGAGATGGCTGTCGATTGCAGCGGTGAAGATCGCCACGTCGGGGTGGGCGGTCGAGAACTTCTCGATACCCTCGGGGGCGGCGAGCAGGCAGAGGAAGCGGATGTTGTTGGCGCCACGCTCCTTGAGCTTGTCCACTGCCGCAATCGAGGAATTGGCCGTCGCCAGCATCGGATCGACGACGATGATCAGGCGGTTGTCGAGCTCTGATGGCGCCTTGAAGTAGTACTCGACCGGCTGCAGCGTCTCGTGGTCGCGATAGATGCCGATATGGGCGACGCGGGCGGCCGGGACGAGATCGAGCATGCCGTCGAGCAGGCCGTTGCCGGCGCGCAGGATCGAGGCGAAGACCAGTTTCTTGCCCTTGATGGTGGGGGCATCCATCTTGGTCATCGGCGTCTCGATCTCGACCATCTCGAGTTCCAGGTCGCGCGTCACCTCGTAGCACATCAGGTGCGCGATCTCGCGCAGCAGGCGTCGGAACCCCGCGATGGAGGTATCCTTGTCGCGCATGATGGTGAGCTTGTGCTGCACCATCGGGTGGTCGATCACCGTTACGCCGCGCATGGATACCTCGAAGGGCTAGAGGAAGGATTTGCCGTGGGGGCCGGGCGCAAGGCCGAGCCAGCGGGCGATACTCTCTCCTATATCCGCAAAGGTCGGCCGGATGCCAATGGTTCCGGGCGTGAGGGCTGGGGAAAAGGCCATGATCGGGGTCTGTTCGCGGGTGTGATCGGAACCGCGCCAGGTCGGATCGTTGCCGTGGTCGGCGGTGAGGACGACGAGATCGTCGGGCCGCAGTGCCGCGATCAGCTCGGGCAGGCGCGCATCGAAGGCTTCGAGCGCCTGGGCATAGCCCGGCACATCGCGGCGATGGCCGAAATCCTGATCGAAATCGACGAAGTTGGTCATGATGAAGGCGCCGTCGGCGGCCATTTCCATCGCTTCGAGGGTGCGATCGAACAGCGCCATATTGCCGGTGGCCTTGATCTTGTGGGTGACGCCGTGCCTCGCATAGATGTCGGAGATCTTGCCGATGGCGTAGACCTGCCGCCCCGCACCCTTGGCCCGATCGAGCAAGGTCGGCTCGGGCGGGGCGATGGCGAAGTCGCGGCGGTTGCCGGTGCGCTTGAAGGTGGCGGCGGTCTCGCCGACGAACGGGCGGGCAATGACACGGCCGATATTGAGTGGCGCAGTGAGTTCGAAGGCGGTTTCGCAGAGCTGGTAGAGCCGCTCGAGGCCAAAATGGCTCTCGTGCGCGGCGATCTGGAAGACGCTGTCGATCGAGGTGTAGCAGATCGGCTTGCCGGTCCGGATCGACTCCTCGCCGAGTTCGGCGATGATGGTGGTGCCGGAAGCATGCTTGTTACCGAGGATGCCGGGGACGCCGGATTTCTCGATCAGTTTGGCGATGAGGTCGGGCGGGAAGGTCGGCTCCTGCAGCGGGAAATAACCCCAGTCGAACGGCACCGGCACGCCGGCGATTTCCCAATGGCCGGACGGGGTGTCCTTGCCTTTGCTGACCTCGCGGCCGACGCCCCAGCGTCCGCCCCTCGGCTGGTCCGTGAGGCCGCGAGGAACCTCACCGGTGGAGAGTTTGGCCGCGGCGCCGAGTCCGAGGGCGTCCAGGTTCGGTAGCGATAGCTGGTAGTTGGCGGCGATATGGCCGAGCGTGTCGGCGCCGGTGTCGCCGTAATCGGCTGCGTCGGGGGCGCCGCCGATACCAAAGCTGTCGAGGATGCAGAGAATGGCGCGGGGCATCAGGCAAACTCCTCGGGGCCGATCCGGTCGTAGATGATCGTGGGGTCGGGTGCCCCCTCGCCGATGCGATAGGCGGACTTGATGCGGCGCTCGGCTTCGTCGGCTACAGCCGGATCGTTGGCATGGAGGCGAGCGATCGGTTGTCTGCCTGGCCCAACCACACGCCAGATGGGCGCCAGGTTGTCGAAACCGACAGCATGGTCGATGTTATCGGTGGGGCGTGTACGGCCGCCGCCGAGCACCACCACCGCCATGCCGACGGCGCGGGTATCGATCTGCTGAACCTGGCCCGCTTCATCTGGATAGATGTCGCGAACGATGCTGGCGCGGGGCAGGTAATCGTCCATGCGATCGATGAAATCGCTGGGCCCGCCAAGGCCGGTCACCATGCGCGCAAACCGCTCCGCCGGCTCGCCGCTGGGGAGGAGGCGGTCCACTGCGGCGCCCGCGTCGCTGCGCTCCACGCCGGTCAGCGACAGGGCCTCCACGCAGAGCGCCCGGGTGACGTCAAAGAGCCGGCCGTCCGCCCCTTTGCCAGTGAGGAAGTTGACGGCGTTGCGCACTTCGAGAGCGTTGCCGGCAGCCGAAGCGAGGGGCTCGTTCATGTCGGTGATCAGCGCGGCGGTGCGCAGCCCGGCGCCATTGGCCACCGAGACGAGGCTATCGGCCAGGGCGCGGGATTTCTCCAATGTCGGCATGAAGGCGCCGGAACCGGTCTTCACGTCGAGGACCAGGGCGCCGAGGCCGGCGGCCAGTTTCTTACTGAGGATCGAGGCGGTGATCAGCGGGATGGATTCGACCGTGCCGGTGACGTCGCGGATGGCATAGAGCACCTTGTCGGCCGGAGCGAGATCGGCGGTCTGGCCGATAATGGCGCAACCAGCCTCGCGCACCACCTTGCGAAATAACGCGTTATCCGGGCTGGTGCTGTAGCCGGGGATGGCATCGAACTTATCGAGCGTGCCGCCAGTGTGGCCGAGGCCGCGACCGGAGATCATCGGCACGTAGACGCCGCAGGCGGCAAGGATCGGCGCCAGCATCAGCGAGGTGTTGTCCCCGACCCCGCCGGTCGAATGCTTGTCGGCGACCGGGCCATCGAGATCGGACCAATCGAGCACAGTGCCCGAGTCGCGCATAGCCTCGGTGAGGGCGACGCGCTCGGGGGTCGACATATCACGGAAATACACCGCCATGGCGAAGGCGGCTGCCTGGGCCGGGCTGACGGAACCGTCGGTCAGCCCGCCGATGAAGCCGGAGATTTCGCCTGACGTGAGGGCGAGACCGTCGCGCTTGCGGATGATGGTTTCTTGCGGGAGCAGGGTCATGCCGGTGTTTTGCGCTGCCCGCCGGGCGAAGGCAAGATGAGGCGGCGGCGCTCTGACCCACCCGGCATGCGGCCTCGGTACGGTTCCGTACACAATGTCGAAATACAAACCGGCGCCGGCTGCGCCTTTGCTTCGGCATGAGAACTAAGTCCGGCCCGCACCACCGACTTCAGGTGCAGGAGGTCGCGTTAGCTAAAGACTCGATGGCACTTGCTCTTGTCGCACCTCGCAAGCTGATGTTCACATGTGAGCTGGCAACGACGATTTCGCTCGACATTACCTGTCGACCGCCAGCTGCCCCGCCTGGAGGATCTATCGTGCTTCGCCACCTTGGTTTCGGACTGGCCGCTCTCGTTGTCGCTGCGACCGGCGTAGCGCGTGCCGGCGAGCGTGAGCCGCTGCCGCCGGCGCAATTGCAGCAAGCGCTCGATACGCTCGCCGCGGACGCGAAGCAGGCCGTAGCCGACGACCGGACGCCTGGCATTGCCATCGCCGTTGTCCACGGCGACGCGGTGATCTTTGCCGGGGGGTTCGGGGTCCGCAATGTCGAGACCGGCGAGCCGGTCGACCCGGACACGGTGTTCCAGCTCGCCTCGGTATCGAAGCCGATCGGCTCGACGGTGATCTCGGGCCTGATCGGCGACGGCAAGCTCAGCTGGGACACGCGGCTGATGGACCTGACACCCGGTTTCGCCATGCAGGAGCCGTGGGTGACAAGCCAGGTGACGCTTCGCGATCTCTACGCACATCGCTCGGGGCTGCCCGACCATGCCGGCGACCTCTTGGAAGACTATGGCTACGATCGCGAGGCGGTGCTGCACCGGCTGCGCTTCCAGCCGCCGCTGACCAGCTTCCGCTCCGGCTACGCCTACACCAATTTCGGCATCACCGCCGCCGCAGTGGCGGCAGCATCGACAACCGGCATGGACTGGGAAACCTTGTCGGAGGAGCGGCTCTACAAGCCGCTCGGCATGGCGTCGACCAGCTCGCGCTATGCCGATTTCATGGCGGAGGCCAACCGCGCCGCCGGCCATATCAGGGTCGACGGCAAATGGGCCTTCGTCGAGCAGCGGCAGCCCGACGCGCAATCGCCGGCCGGCGGCGTCTCCTCATCGGTGAACGACCTGACCAGGTGGGTGCGGCTGCTGGTGAACGACGGCATGTTCGAGGGCAAGCAGGTGATCGCCGCCGCGCCACTCGAGGAGGCGCACCTGCCGGTAATGATCACCGGCTACGCCCCCAACGGGACGCCGTCATTCTACGGGCTGGGCTGGAATGTCGGCTATGGCGGCGACGCGCGGCACTCGATCTCGCACTCGGGCGCCTTCGCCATGGGCGCGGGAACAACGGTCAACATCTCGCTCGACGACAAGCTGGGGGTGATCGTGTTGACCAACGGCGCGCCGGTGGGCGTATCGGAAACGCTGGCCAACGCCTTCATGGACAACGCCATTCTCGGCGCGCCACGCTACCCATGGCAGGAGGTGTTTACCGGCATCTTCGCGCAGATGGCGGCGGACGGGATCTCGCACAACTTCGATACCCCACCGGCCGACGCTGGTCCCGCAGCCGCAGACACGGCCTATATCGGCAGCTTCGCCAATGACTTTTACGGCCCCATCGAGGTGGTCGCCGGCGCCGACGGGCTCAACCTGCTGATCGGACCGAACCGGCGCTCGTTCCGGCTCACGCATTTCGACCGCGACACGTTCACCTTCGAAACCATCGGCGAGAACGCCTCCGGCCTGAGCGGGGTGAGCTTCGCGCTCGATGGCGCGGGCAAGGCGCGCTCGGTATGGATCGAAGCGTTCGACAAATCCGGGCTAGGGAGCTTCGCCCGGACGCCCTAGCGGGTCAGGCTCTTATGGTACTGCACCGGCGTTGCTCCCAGCACGGTGCGGAAGTCGGTGATGAAGTGCTGCTGGCTGCTGTAGCCGAGGTCGTAGGCGATGCCGACCCAATCGGGCTCGTCGCTCAAACGGATTTCTGCGGCGGCGGCGAGCAGGCGCTTGCGCTGCAGCAACCATTTGAGGCCGATCCCCAGATAGTCGCGAAACGCCTGCTGCAGCCAGCGCTCGCTGCGACTGAAGGCCTCGCCGACCGCGGCGACGGTGGTGAGGTTCTCGTCGGTCTCGACGGCCGTGATAATAGTGTTGATCTCCTCGAGCGTTCCATCGGCCACAGGCGAGGCAGCGCGAATATGCTCGAGCAGCGTGGCGATCACCGCATCGTCGTCGTGCGCCAGGATGGCGGCGATACCCTTGGCATCTGCCCAGGGAAACACCGCAGTCAGCGGCACTACCTTGTCCTGCAGGTCGGCCATTTCGCCGGTCCAGAAAGCGTGGAAGGCGCCGGGGCGAAAGCGCACGCCGATGATGCGGCCACTGCCGGCGGCCGAATAGGTGCGCTTGCCGCGGAAGGTGCCCTGGATGCCGGACTCCTGGGCCGACAGAAAGATATCGACGTAAGGCCGGTGCATCACCTGGTCGGAATCGTAGGGGCCCAGTGAGCTGTCCCAGCGGATGACCCAGAAATGCTCGATGAAGCGCTCGAGATCGGCCGAAGGCGGCACGGTGCGGAACTGCACGTGACGGTCGAAACCCAGGGGATCGAGCCGGCCGCGCGCCTCATAGGGCTCGCGTGGCTCCCCGGGCTCGCGTGGCTCCCCGGGCTCGCGTGGCTCCCCGGGCTCGCGTGGCGCGCCGGACGCACCTGTCTCTCCGGCCGCTGCGGATTTCTGAAATACAGGGGTTGGAGCATCGGTCATTGTCTGGGCATCAGCTCAACGATGAAAGGAAATTCCAAATGAGCAACAAGCACTTCCTGCGCGGCATGGCTACCGTCAGCTTCTTCGCCGACGACCTCATCGCGGCCCGCGACTGGTACGCCGAGCTATTCGGCGTCGAAGCCTACTTCCAGATGCCGAGCCGCGAGAAGCCGGCTTACATCGAGTTCCGCATCGGTGACACCGAGGACGAGTTCGGCATCATCGATCGCCGCTATGCGCCCGAGGCGATGCAGCCCGGGCCCGGTGGCGCGGTCCTGTTCTGGCATGTCGACGACATCGAGGCGGCATTCGCCCGGCTGAAGGAGCTGGGTGCAAAGGAATACGAGGCGATCACCAAGCGTGGCGAGACCGGCTTCGTCACCGCATCGGTGGTCGACCCGTTCGGCAACGTGCTGGGGATCATGTACAACCCGCATTATGTAGAAATGCTGGCCGCCCGCGCCGCCTGAACGTGGGTTGCGTTAGCTGCAGAGACCGCCTGTTCGCTTCGGCGCAGGCGGTCTTCCGTTACGAGGCGTCAACGCGTCGTTCACGCAGGGCGGGTTACGGTGCGTCCCGCCTGTGAGGCGGCAACGGTAGACCGCCATGCTCGAACCCCACGCGATTGAGACCTATATCGACAAGCCGGTGACTGAGGTCTACCGCTTCCTTGCTTCGCCGTGGAACTACCCGCGCTGGGCAGCGATCAACGCCGCAACCTTCCGGCAGATCGGCCCGCTCGAGTGGGCCGGCGATACCGAGTTCGGGCCGCGCATCGTCAGGTTCAGCCCACCCAATGGCGAGGGCATCCTCGACCATGCGGTGTACAAAGCAGGCAAGGAGCCGGTGATGATGCCGCTGCGGGTCACCGCCGATGGCAACCGGACGCTGGTGACCTTCGTGTTCTACCGCCGGCCGGGGATGGACGACGAGCAACTGGCCTCAGCGCTCGAATGGATCCGCACGGATTTCACTGCGCTGAAATCGCTGCTCGAAGTCTGAGGCCCGCCGGCGCTTGCGCTGGGCCGTTACTCGCCCGTGGGCACCGGAGCGGCTTTGTCGAGGCGGGTCTTGCGCAGGGTATCGCGGGTATTGGCCAGCATGTCGCCGATGAAGCGGCGGACGATCGCCAGTTCGGCCTCGGAGTATGAGGCGATCACCGGCTGGTTCATCCGCAGCACATAGTCGCGCAGCTGCAGGAGACCCGATTCCTCGGTGGCGGGTCCGAGCATGATCAGCACGCCGCGCCGGTCGGTCGGGTGCGGATGGCGCACGATGAAGCGGGCGGCCTCCAGCCGGTTGAGCATGATGGCGGTGGCGCCGGTGGTGAGCCCCAGATGCTGCGAGATGGCTTTGGGCGTCGCCTGGCCGCCCGACGAGCGCACGAAGAACAGGCACATCAGATCGGTGTGATTGATACCGGCCTGCTCGGCCAGCCAGCGATAGACGTGCGTCACCTCGGCGGTCAGGTCGCGCAGCAGCTCATCCATCTCGGGCTTTCGTTCCAACGTCTCATTCCTCACGCGCAACATAGCTATGCGACATAGTATCTTTGTTGCAAAGTTAAATCAGCTGCCCTAGATGGGGATCAGACGAATGCAGCCAATGGAGCGGACTATGGCACAGGCACAGGCGACGATGGACCACAAAGACGCTGTGAACGCTGACAAGGCGGGGCTTCCCGCCATTGGGCGCGCGACGAACCAGTCCAAGGTGGTGAACATTCCCGTGGAGCGAGTGGCGGAACCCGGGCCGACTCCCCTGCCCGCCACCGTTGCGGCAGAGGCCGCGGCAGCACCGACCGAGGCGCCGAACAAGAGCCGCAGGAAGGCAAAGCTGTTCGGCATCGGCCTCCTGGTGACACTGGGCGGCGTGGTCGCCTGGTATCCGCTGGCCGATCACTATGCGCCGTTCGCCTCGGGCGCCTCGATCACGGCGCAGGTGACCCAGGTGGCGCCGCGCGTCGCCGGGCCGGTCAAGCACGTGCTGATATCAGACAATGCCGAGGTGAAAGCCGGCCAGCCGCTGTTCGAGATCGACGACACGACGTTCCTGATGGACGTGGCGCAGGCCCGGGGCCAGCTCGACCAGGCGATGAACAACGTGACTTCGGGTGTCGCGGCGGTGCCGGCCGCCGAGGCCAAGCTGGCGCAGACCGAGGTGGCGCTGACCATTGCGCAGCAGGAACTGGAGCGCGCCACGCAGCTCCACGACAAGGGCTTGCTGTCGCAGGCGAAGTTCAACACGGCGGACGCCAACGCCAGGACGGCAGCGCTCAACGTCGAGGCGGCAAAGGCCGATCTCGAGCGGATCAAAGCGTCGGCCAGCACGGCAGACGCCAGCAACCCCAACGTGCGGGCGGCGCAGGCGGCGGTCGACAAGGCCGAATTCGCGCTCCGCAACACCACGGTGCTGGCGCCAGCCGACGGCTATGTGTCGAACCTGTCGCTGGCCGAGGGGCAGTTCGTTGCCGCCGGCACGCCGGCGCTGACCTTCATCAACCCCAAAACGCAGATGGTGATTGCCGACCTGCGCGAGAACCAACTGGTCAACGTCCAGCCGGGCGACAGGGCAGTGGTGATGTTCGAGGCGGCGCCGGGCAAGCAATTCGAAGCCACGGTCCACAGCATCGCCTGGGGCATCAATAGCGGCCGCACCACGGCCAATGGCCTGGCGCAATCGTCGAACGATACCCGCTGGTTCCCGCCGGCACGGAAAATCCCGGTGCGCGTCAGCATCGATGACATGAGCGTGCTGCCCGCCAATGTGCGGCTCGGCTCGGAAGCGAGCGTCCTGATCGTGCCAGAAGACGGGATCGTGCCGAACATCGCTCGTGGGCTGATGGGCATCAGCGGCCTGCTGTCGGGCCTCAACTAGGATCTTCTCTCCAGGAGGCGAAGATGGAAGAGCTAACTCGCGTCGACCCCAAAGAGGATCCGTACCTGGCGCTGCGTACGGCGCTCAGCGTCGCGATCTGCGTGATCCTTGCCGACCCGCTCGGCGTCACGCAGCCGATGATGCCGGTGGTGCTGGGGATGAGCCTGATGTCGAACCAGCGCGGCGCGCTCAACCTGCGCTCGTTCATGGGCCCGGTGATGCTGCCGGTGATGGCGTTCGTGTTCAGCTGGCTGGCGGCGGCGACGGTGAGCGAGCCGATGCTGTTCGTTCTGGTCAACATCGCGCTGGCCGGCGCCGGCATCGGGCTGATGCTGTTCAAGGGTTCGCGGCTGGGGGTGATGCTGACGGTGTTCCCGGCGATGATGTCGATGTCGGTGCTCTATAGCGACCAGGCGCTGGTGGCGATCCGCGACTCGATGGCGACCGGCGGGCTGATCGTCGGGGTGACCGCGGTGGTGCTCAACATCCTGTTCCCGCCGCAGACTGCCCGCGTGCACATCGAGCAGCCCAAGCCGTTCGAAACCGAGCACCCGGCTGCCGAGCTGCTGATCCGCATGGCGGTCTATGTGCCGATCATGCTGATGACTTATGCGACGGGCGACATGAACCTCTTGATCGTGCCGATCATGCTGGCTTTCATCTGCGCCGAACCCGATCGCGGCGGGCGCCTGCAACAGCTGATCGACCGCGGCGGCGGCACCATCGTCGGCGCCGTCGTGGCAGTGGGCGCCATGGCGATCTACTATGTGGTGCCGCAATTCCCGGTGCTCGTGGCGCTGATTGCCAGCATCACCTTCTTCCTCATCGACAGGATGACGACGGGGGCAAGCCGGCCGCTCTACTACCAGTACATCTGCTCGGTGGCGCTGGTGATGCTGCTGTCGTCAACCTTCGGCGCCCGCGATGCCTTCGAAGTGGTGGTGCAACGCGTGGTGCTGACGAGCGGAGCGATGGTCGGGGCGATCGCATTGCTGTCGCTGCTGGAGGCGGTGTTTTTGCCGCGGAAGGCGATGGCGGTGGCGACGGCCTGACCTCAAGTCAGGTCTAGTCGCCGGTGCGGATGGCGAGATCGCGCAGAGCCTTGCGGCTCTTGCGTCTCCCTCCCCCTTGCGGGGAGGGATCAAGGGKGGGGGTCAGTGCGGGCACGGTGGCCAGGGTCTGCTCAATGATCGTGAAAACACCTTCGGCGTTCTCGGTGATCTCGTTGTTCCAGAAACGCAGGACGCGAAACCCGCGGGCGTGCAGGTAATCGTCGCGGACGCGATCATGGTCCCGGCCGGCAGCGGAGGTATGGGTTTCGCCGTCGGCTTCGATGATCAGTTGGGCATGCATGCAGGCGAAATCGGCATAGTACGGGCCGATCTGCTGTTGACGACGGAAATGGTAGCCGCGCTCGCTGAAGACGCGAAGGATGGCCCAGAGCCTTCGCTCCGGGTCGGTCGCTTTGTGGCGGAGTTCTCTGGCGCGCTCAACCGTCATGCCGAAACTCCGGTGCTGGCTGACCCCCACCCCTGGCCCCGCCTGCTGCGCCCATCGCGCTTAAGCCCCGTACGGAATCCACACGTTCTTCACCTGCGTGGCACGGCGCAGGAAGTAATCACCCTCGAATTTCGCCTTGTCGCTCAGGTCGTAGTAGAGGCCGCGGCTGGTCCAGGTCTGCTTGACGTTGCCGGCACTGGCCTTTTCGACCATGGCGGAGGTTTCGGCGTCGCCGGCGAACCAGATGGCGTCGATGCCGTCATGTTCGGCGAGCGTCTTGGCCAGCACCTTGCTCTCCCCCGTGACGATGTTGAGGACGCCCGAGGGCACGTCGGAGGTTTCGAGCACCTGGTAGAAATCGGTCATCGACAGCGGCGAGCGGTCGGAGGGGACGAGCACCACGGTGTTGCCCATGGCGAGGGCCGGGGCGATGAGGGCAATCGAGCCGAGCAGCGGCCGTGACGGCGGGGCGAGGATGGCCATCGCGCCCAGCGCCTCGACCATGGCGGTCGCCACCATGCGCTGCGGCGGATTGTGCACGGCGCCATCGTATTTGTCGGCCCAGCCGGCGAAGGCGAACAGGCGCTCGACGCTGGCGGCGACTTCGGCGGCGCCATCCTCGCCGGTTTGTGCCCTGAGGCGGGCGGCGAATTCGTCAGCGCGATACTCGAGGTTCTCGGCGAGGAAGTAGAGGATCTGCGCCCGGTTGTGCGCCGAGGTGGTGGCCCAACCCAGTGCCGCGCGGGCTGCCTCTACGGCGTTGCGGATATCCTTGCGATTGCCGTCGCCGACTTCACCGACCAGCGCGCCCGAAGGACCGTGGACCGGCCGGGAGTAACCGCTGTCGGGACGGGCCTGCTTGCCGGCGATGTACATCTTGGCGGTCTGGTCGATGCCGCCCGCATCGTCGAGCGGATTGGCGGACTTGCCGGACTTGGCCGCCGCAGCGACGAAGGGTTTCAGCTCCTTCTCCCACTTCGCCTTCAGGTAGAAGGCCATGCCTTCCCGGCCGCCTTCGCGGCCGAAGCCGGATTCCTTGTAGCCGCCGAAGCCGACCGCAGCGTCGAAATTGTTGGTGGAGTTGATCCAGACCACGCCGGCCTTCAGCTTAGGCGCGATGTCGAGGGCGAGGTTGACGTTCTCGGTCCAGATGGTGGCGGCGAGGCCGTAACGGGTGTTGTTGGCGAGCGCCACCGCTTCCTCGGGAGTTCGGAAGCTCATCTCGACCAGCACCGGCCCGAAGATTTCCTCGTTGGCGACGGTGTTGGCGGTCGACACATTGGTGATCAGCGTCGGCTTGATGAAGCAGCCGCCGCCCGGCACGTCGATATCGGGCTCGTAGAGCTGGCCGCCCTCGGCGACGCCTTTCTTCACCAGGTCGCGGACCCGTTCGACCTGCACCGGGGCGACGAGGGCGCCGATATCCACCGCCTTATCGAGCGGATCGCCGACACGCAGGGTCGACATGCGCTTCTTCAGCTTTTCGAGGAAGCGCTCCTCGATCGACTCCTGGACCAAGAGGCGCGAGCCGGCACAGCAGACCTGGCCCTGGTTGAACCAGATGGCATCGACGAGGCCCTCGATGGCCGAGTCGATATCAGCGTCATCGAAGACGATGTAGGGCGACTTGCCGCCGAGCTCGAGCGAGATGCCCTTGCCGGTGCCAGCCGTGGCCCTCCTGATGATCTTCCCCACCTCGGTCGAGCCGGTGAAGGCGATTTTGTCGATGTCAGGGTGGCCGGTGATGGCGGCGCCGGTATCGCCCTCGCCGGTGACGATGTTGACGACGCCCTTGGGCAGGTGCGCCTTGTCGCAGATTTCGGCGAACAGCAGCGCGGTGAGCGAGGTGAACTCGGCCGGCTTCAGCACCACGGTGTTCCCCGCAGCGAGCGCCGGCGCGATCTTCCAGGCCAGCATCAGCAGCGGGAAATTCCACGGGATGATCTGGCCGCAGACGCCATAGGGCACGTGCTCGGGGAACTCGCGCTCGAGGTGCTGGGCCCAGCCGGCATGGTGGTAGAAATGGCGCGCCACCAGCGGGATATCGACGTCGCGGCTTTCACGGATCGGCTTGCCGTTGTCCATGGTTTCGAGCACGGCGAAGAGGCGCGAATGCTTTTGGATCAACCGGGCGATGGCATAGAGGTATTTGCCACGCTGGTAGCCCGAGAGGGCGGCCCAGGGCTTGAAGGCGGCGCGGGCAGCCTTCACCGCCGCATCGACGTCGGCGGCGGTGCCATCGGTGACCTGGGCGAGGACCTTGCCGTTGGCTGGGTTCTCGGAGGCAAAGGTCTTGCCCGGCTTGGTCCACGCGCCGTTGATGAAATGGCCGAACGTGTTGTCGTGCGCGGCAAGCCAGGCGAGGGCGACATCGGCGGACTCCGGGGCCGGGCCGTAGTCGAGGGAGGTGAAGATTTCGGGGATTTTGTTCATTTCATTCTCCAACGAGGGAGTATGTGGCCTGCCCCTCATCCGCCCTTCGGGCACCTTCTCCCTCAAGGGGAGAAGGGAGGAGCCGAGAGTTCTCAGTCATGTCCCCCTCTCCCCTTGAGGGAGAGGGTGGCGCGTAGCGCCGGGCGAGGGGCAGAACCATCACACCATCGGCATCCGGTAGTCGGCGGCGTAGTGCCCGGTCAGCGTGTGCTCGAGCTGCCGCTCGATGTCAGTCAGCAGGGAACTCGCGCCGAACCTGAACAGATGCGGCTGCAGCCAGTGGGTGCCGAGCTCTTCCTTGATCAGCGCCATGTAGTCGAGCGACAGTTTGGCCGTGGCGATGCCGCCGGCCGGCTTGTAGCCGACCTCGATGCCGGTCTCCTCGTGGAACCAGCGGATCATCCGCACCATCGACAGCGAGGTCTGGAGGTTGGCGTTGACCTTTTCCTTGCCGGTCGAGGTCTTGATGAAGTCGGCGCCGGCCAGCATGCAGACCAGCGAGGCCTTGGCGACATTGGTCTGCGTCGCCAGTTCGCCAGTGCCCAGGATGGTCTTGATGTGAGCATCGCCGCAGGCCTTCCGCATGGCCCGGACTTCGTCGTAGAGCGCCTGCCAGTCGCCGCGCAGCACCATGCCGCGCTCGATGACGATGTCGATCTCGTTGGCGCCGTCAGCCACCGAAGCCTCGATCTCGGCGAGGCGGGTCGAGAGCGGCGCGAGGCCATGCGGGAACGCCGTGGAGACTGCCGCGACATTGATGCCGGTGCCCTTGAGGGCATCGACCGCGGTCTTGACGAAGGAGTGGTAGACGCAGACGGCGGCCGGCTTCACCTCGAGGTCGGCAACGCCAAGACCGTCGATGATATCCTGCCGGACCGGGTGGCGGGCCTTGGCGCAGAGCCGCTCGACCCGGCCCGGGGTGTCGTCGGAGTTGAGCGTCGTCAGGTCCATCAGGGTGATGGCCTTCAACAGCCAGGCAGCCTGCCAGTCCTTCTTCACCGTACGGCGGGCCGGCAGCGTCGCGGCGCGACGCTCGAGCGCCGAACGGTTCATGCGGACGCGCTCGACCCAATCGAGATCGAGTGGGAAGCCTGGATTTCTGCGGTGCGAAGAGGCGGGAGCCTCGATCGGCTTTGATTTCGCGGGCTTTGCAGCAGCGGGGTCGACGACGCGAAGTTCCATGGATGGCCTCCTTGCGCCTTACCGGTTAGCCCGGCTTTGCGGCAGTACGTTGAATGGCATTATCGGCCCAAAAACTCGGGGCCGAAAGAGTGCGGGAGCAGCTGTGCGATGGTCTGCTCGAGCGGCGTGCCGTCGATGCCGTGCGAAACGACGACGACGTCCTGATCGGCGAACTCGCGGATGCGCTGGCGGCAGCCGCCGCACGGGGTGACGGGCGTCGTGCCCGGCCCGGTGGTGTAGACGCGCTTGATGCGTTTGGCGCCGCCGGCGAGCATTGCCGCAATGGCCGAGGGCTCGGCGCAGTTGCCGACCGGATAGGCGGCGTTCTCGACATTGCAGCCGACATAGATCTTGCCGTCATCGGCAAGGATGGCGGTGCCGACGTGGAAGTTCGAGTAGGGCGCGTAGGCCTTGGCGCGAACGGCTTCGGCGGCAGCCAGCAGCTGCGGGTCCAGCGGATGAGGCATCAGCGTTCCTTGGTGTAGGCGACACCACCGGCCTTGGGGCCGACGGCCTTGCCGATGAAGCCGGCCAGGAGGATCACCGTCAGCAGGTAGGGCAGCGCCTGGATGGCCTGCACCGGCACGCCGACGCCGAAAATCTCGGCGCCCTGCAGGCGGATCTGCAGCGCATCGAGGAAGCCGAACAACAGGCAGGTGAACATCGCCGGCACCGGCTTCCACTTGGCAAAGATCAGCGCAGCGAGCGCGATAAAGCCCTTGCCGGCGGTCATGTTGTTGCCGAAGCCCGACCCCTGGGCGATCGAGAAGAACGCCCCGGCGAGGCCGCAAAGCAGCCCGGTAATCAGCACCGCCTGATAGCGCAACTTGATGACCGAGATGCCGGCGGTATCGACGGCCTTGGGGTTTTCGCCAACGGCGCGCAGCCGCAAGCCGAAACGGGTCCGATAGAGAACCCACCAGGTGATCGGCACGGCGAGGAAGGCGACATAGACCAGGATGTTATGGCCCGAGATCAGCTCGGAATAGATCTGGCCGAGCACCGGCACGCCGGAGAGTTCGTTGGCGAACGGCAGGTCGATGTTCTGGAAACGGCCGGTGACCGGGAGCTGCGGGGTACGACCGCCCTGCCCGAACCACTGGATGCCGAGGAAGGTGGTGAGGCCGGCCGCCAGCATGTTGATGGCGACGCCGGCGATCAGCTGGTTGCCGCGCAGCGTGATGGCGGCAGCACCCTGCAGCCCTGCCGTGGTGATCGAGACGGCAAGGCCGGCAAGCAGCCCGAGCCAGACATTGGCGGTGACCGCGGCGACGGCGGCAGCGGCGAAAGCCGAGGCCAGCATCTTGCCCTCGAGGCCGATGTCGAACACGCCGGCGCGCTCGGAATAGAGCCCGGCGAGGCAGGCGAGCAGCAGCGGCGTCGACAGCCGGAGCGTCGCGTCGAGGGTGGAGAGAATGAGACCGAGATCCATGGCTCAGCTCCCCGACTTGACGCTGTTGGCTTCGATGGCGGCCGCCTTCTGGCGCGGCGACAACGTCATGAAGACGCGCTGCAGGCCGGGGCGGAACAGCCCTTCCATGGCGCCGGTGAACAGGATGACCAGCGCCTGGATGACGACGACCATCTCCTTCGATAACCCCGGGATGACGTATTGCAGCTCGTTGCCGCCCTGATAGAGGGCGCCGAACAGCACGGCGGCGAGGAGGATGCCGATCGGATGGTTGCGGCCCATCAGCGCCACGGCGATGCCGACAAACCCCGCATCGGCGACATAGTCGAGCACCAGCCGGTACTGCACGCCGACCACCTGGTTGACCGCCACCATGCCGGCGAGCGCGCCGGACATGGTCATGACGATCATGATGATGCGGCTGTTGGACATGCCGGCGTAGCGCGTGGCCGTCGGGTTCTGGCCCAGCGCCCGCATGGCGAAGCCGAAGCGTGTATGCCAGATCAGGATATAGGCGCCGACGAGGCAGATCAGCGCCAGCACGAGCGTGAAGTTGACGTCGGTATTCTTGAACCAGGGGATGAAGGCGCCGAGTTTCGGCATGCGGCCTTCGGGGGCGATCATCGCCGATTCCGGCGCGAGGATGCCCGCCGGCTTCAACACGTTCACCACCATGTAGACCATGATCGCCGCGGCGATGAAGTTGAACATGATGGTGGTGATGACGACGTGCGAGCCGCGCTTGGCCTGCAGCCAGCCGGGGATAAAGCCCCACAGCCCACCCACCGCCGCACCGGCGACGATGGCGATCGGGAAGGTGATCCACCAGGGCAGGAACTGCAGCGGCAGCGCCACCGCGATGACGCCGAGGCCGGCGATATAGGCCTGGCCGTTACCGCCGATGTTGAACAGCCCGGCATGCGCGGCGACTGCCACGGCGAGGCCGGTGAACATGAAGTTGGTCGAGTAGTAGAGCGTGTAGCCGAAATTGTAGCCGTTGCCGAAAGCGCCGGTGACAATGGCATTGAGCGCCGCCAGCGGATCCTGACCGATGGCGAGGACGACGAGACCGGAAACGATGAAGGCCAGCGCCAGGTTGAGGATCGGCAACAGGACCACATCGGCCCAGCGCGGCAGCGGTTTGAGGATGGCTGAGCTCATGGCGTCTTTCCCTCGGCCGCGACGCGCGCCTGGGGGGCTTTCCTGTCGGTGATGCCCGCCATCATCAGGCCGAGCTCGCCTTCGGTGGCGGTGGCGGGGTCGGCTTCGCCGACGATGTGGCCATCGAACATCACGAGGATGCGGTCGGCCAGCGAACGGATTTCGTCGAGCTCGACCGAGACCACGAGGATCGCCTTGCCGGCATCGCGCATCTTGATGATCTGGTTGTGGATGAACTCGATGGCGCCGATATCGACGCCACGGGTCGGCTGACCGACGATCAAGACGTCCGGGTTGCGCTCCATCTCGCGAGCGAGCACGATCTTCTGCTGGTTGCCGCCGGAGAAGTTGGCGGTCTTCAGCCGCTCGTTGGCCGGGCGGATGTCGAACTTCTTGATGCGCTCGCGGGCCTGGGCCTGCGCTGCCGGGATGTCGAGGATGATGCCCTTGCCATAGGCCGGGTCATCCTCGTAGCCGAGCATGGCGTTTTCCCATTCTTCGAAGGCGGTGATCAGGCCCATGCGCTGGCGGTCTTCGGGCACGTGGGCAAGACCGGCCTTGCGGGCACGATGTGCGCCGTCATCGCCCTCGAGCGACAGTGGCGTGCCCTTCAGGCGGACAATGCCGCTCGCCTGGTCGCGCATGCCGGAGACGGATTCGAGCAGTTCGGACTGCCCGTTGCCGGCGACCCCGGCAATGCCGACGATCTCGCCGGCCCGCACGGTGAAGCTCACATCCTTGACCCGGGTGACGCCGAGGTCGTCCTTGACCACGAGGTTTTCGACCGAGAGGAAGGTATCGCCCGGCTTGGCGGCGGTCTTTTCGACACGCAGCAGCACGCGGCGGCCGACCATCAGCTCGGCCAGCTGCTCGGGGTTGGTCTCCGAGGTCTTGAGCGTATCCACCATGGCGCCCTGGCGCATGACCGACACATAGTCGGTGATGGCCATGATCTCGCGCAGCTTGTGGGTGATGAGAATGATGGTCTTGCCCTGGTCGCGCAGGGTGCGGAGCACGCGGAACAGGTCGTCCGCCTCGGCCGGGGTGAGCACCCCGGTCGGCTCATCGAGGATCAAGACATCGGCGCCGCGATAGAGCGCCTTCAGAATTTCGACGCGCTGCTGGGTGCCGACCGAGACGTCCTCGATGATGGCATCGGGATTGACGTCGAGGCGGTATTCCTTGGCGAGGCGGGTCAGTTCCTTCTTCGCGCGATCGAGGCTGGGGCCGAGCAGCGCGCTGTCCTCGGCGCCGAGTACGACGTTCTCGAGGATGGAGAAATTGTCGACCAGCATGAAGTGCTGGTGCACCATGCCGATGCCGAGCGCCAGCGCGTGGCGGCTGTCGGTGATGGCATGGGGGGTGCCGTTGACGCGGATCTCGCCGCTATCGGCAGTGTAAAAGCCATAGAGGATCGACATCAGCGTCGACTTGCCGGCGCCGTTTTCGCCGACGATGCCATGCACCGTGCCGCGACGGACTTTCAGGTCGATGTCCTTATTGGCATGCACGGCGCCGAAGCGCTTGTTGATGCCGATCAGCTCGATCGCCAGATCGGTCTGGGCCAGATCAGATGCAGCGGCCCCGGAAGGCCGCTGCTGAAGGTTGTCGCCGTTCTGCACGGGTTCGGTCACGCGAGGGACCTTACGGGCAGGTGTTGTCGGCGGTGTAGTCGTGGACGGTGATCGCGCCCGACTGGATGTCAGCCGAGAACTTGTCGACCGCCGTCTTGATATCGTCGGTGATCAGCGCCTTGTTGTTGTCGTCGAGAGCATAGCCGACGCCGTTTTCCTTGAGGCCGAGCACGGTAAGGCCGGGCTTGAAGTTCGCGTCGGTGAGCGAGCTCTGCACGGCGACGTCGACGCGCTTCAGCATCGAGGTCAGCACCGAGCCGGGGTGCAGGTAGTTCTGGTTGCTGTCGACGCCGATCGAGAACTTGCCCGCGTCGGCAGCGGCCTGCAGCACGCCGAGGCCCGAACCGCCGGCGGCGGCGAAGACCACGTCGGCGCCAGCGTCGAACTGCGCCTTGGTCAGCTCACCAGCGGTGACCGGGTCGTTCCAGGCGGCCGGGGTGGTGCCGGTATAGTTTTCGATGATCTTCACGTCGGCCTTGGCGGCCTTGGCGCCCTGGGCGTAGCCGCAGTAGAACTTGTGGATGATCGGCACGTCCATGCCGCCCACGAAGCCCACGGTGCCGGTAGCCGACTTCAGCGCCGCGATGGCGCCGACGAGGAACGAACCGGTGTGCTCGTCGAAAATGATCGACTGCACGTTCGGCGCATCGACGACGGCGTCGATCACCACGAAGTGGGTATCTGGGAACTCGGCGGCGACAGTGCCGAGCGCGGTGCCCCAGGAGAAGCCGGCCATCACGATCGGGTTGGCGCCCTGCGAAGCGAAGCGGCGGAGCGCCTGCTCGCGCTGCGCATCGTTCTGCAGCTCGAGATCGGTGAAGCTGCCACCGGTTTCCTTCTTCCAGGCCTCGGCGCCGTTATAGGCCGCCTCGTTGAAGGACTTATCGAATTTGCCGCCCAGGTCGTAAATGACCGCCGGATCGGCGAGCGCAGCACCAGCGGCGAGCACCGACAGCGCCACGCCAGCCGCGAGCGCAGAAATGCGCTTGGTGAAATAGTTCATGGATCAGTCTCCCTGTATCGCGTCCGGCAACGGCACATGCCGCCCTGACAGCCCGGCGCGTTGGGAGGAATACAATCCTGCAAACCGGCGCTCTGCAAGAGGGAGCTGCGCAAATTTTGACCAAGTGGGCAAAATTCGTGCGGGGAAGGTTTACGCGCGTGCGCGACGAGGTGATGACACCCTCACCCCGAGATCGGCTTCACCTCGACGCCCATGGCTTCGCCGAAGCGTTCGAAGAAGCCGTCGATGAGCTTCTGCGCGGAGTTGCCGATCAGCAACTTGCCCAGTTTCATGATGCCGCCATCGGCCCCGCCATTGGCAGTAAACACCAACTGGGTGTGCTCGCCGGCATCGGAAAGCACGATGTCGGCGGCCGCCTCGGCCTTGCCGAGCAGCCCACCGCGGCCCTTGCCGGCAAGCGTGTAGCTCTCGGCCGGTACAACGTTGCGCAGCTCCAGGTCGCCGGAAAACACCGGCTGCATCAGGCCGAGATTGACCTCGATCTCCAGCTCCAGCGTGGTCTCGCCGGTCCAGTCGATGCGACGGCAGCCGGGAATGATGGCCTTCAGCACCTGGGTGTCGTTGAGTGCCTGCCAGACCGCGAGCCGGGGCGCCGAAACGAGGTACCTGCCGCCGAATTCCATGCCGTCATTTCCTCGCCATTGTGCCGTCCGAAACCAAGCTAGTGCGCGGGATCGGGATGGACAACCGCGGCGGCGCTGCAACGGTTGTCGCAAACTTCTGCTGATGCCCTTTTCGTGAGGCTTTTAAGCACCATATCGCGCAAAACAGGCGCGGCCGATATAAGCAACATTGGCAACTGACGCCGAGAACGTGAATCATGTCACCCCAAGGTGACCGATAGAGGGAAACGCATCCAAATGGCCACTGAAGTGATGGAAAAGCCCCTGCAGTATCTCGACAAGGCGATGGGGGCGATCAAGCAGCTCGGCATTTGGCCCGAGCAGACGGGCGAGCAGCCGATTACCGGGCTGTTGAACGAGATCACCGGCCTCGACGAAAACAAGGTCATCCTGATCGGCCGCACGCTGACCCAGGCGAGCGCCTTCAACGAGGTGGTGCGCAGCCAGGTCGCGGCGATGAATGTCGGCGAGCGCTACGAAGACATCACCAACGGCTTCAACTCGATCCGCGACGACGCCAAGGGCATGGTCGACCAGCTCGACGACGGCAAGCTCGACCTGATGGAGCGGGTTTCCAACGTCTGGATGAAGGTCAGCCGCGGCGACATCGCCTCGCGTTTCGACAAGATCCGCAACATCTATCTCGATGTCTCCAAGGAGACCAAGAACCAGGTCGACCGCGAGCACACCATCCTCGAGGCCTATCGCGATTTCCGCGGCGCGCTGAAGCAGTCCGAAGTGATGGCGCTCGAACTGCTCGACGTCGCGACCAAGAAGCTCGACGACAAGAAGGTGATCCTGAAGGCGGCCGGCGACGCACTCGCGGCGTTCACCGCCGGCACGCCGGCGGATCGCGCCAAGCTCGAGATGGACCGCGACGAGAAGCTGCGCGACCTGCAGAACGAGGAGCGCCGCTACCAGATCGCCAAGGACCTGAGCGACAACCTCACCATCTCCTACTCCACTTCCGAAGTGGTAATGGCGCGGCTGATGCAGACGACGCAGGCCAAGGAGCGCGTCTACCAGCAGGCGATTTCGTTCTTTTCGACCAACGAGACGGTGTTCACCGCGCTCAGTGCCTCGTTCACCGGGCTGTTCGGCCTGCATGAATCGACCGAGACGCTGAACGCCATGAAGGAAGGCATGTCCAAGAGCCTCGAAACGCTCTCGGAGATCGGCGACCGGGTGGGCGAAGCGGCGGTGCGGGCCGGGTACGGTCCGACCATCCGCGCCGATGCGGTCAAGAAGCTGGTCGACTCGGTGGTGACGTTCCAGGAAAAGTCGCGCGTCATCATCAACGAGATGCGCGATGCAGCGACCAAGAACTCGGCCGAGATCCGCGATGCGGTCGAAGACGGCAAGCGCCGTTTGGCGCAGCTGGCTGCCGACGGCAACGCGCTGATCCTCGAAGAAAAGAAGGCCTAATTTGGAGCGCGAACGGGCTCGACCATGAGCACGACGACGGCGACCGCCGAGAAGGCCCCGCTGGACGAGGTGATGCTGGCGATGGACGTGGTCGACACGCTCCGTCACCGGCAGGACCTGGTCGAACGCGAACTCGCGGGCGATGCCCGCGAGAAGCAGCTGATCGAAAAGCTGCGCGAGATCTATCAGCAGCAGGGCATCGAGGTGACCGACGCAGTGCTCATGGCGGGCGTGAAAGCGCTCGACGAGAGCCGCTTCGTTTACACGCCGCCCAAGCCGAGCCTTGGGGTCAGCCTCGCCAAGCTCTATGTCGGCCGCAAGAAATGGGGCCCGGCGGCACTGGCGATCGCGCTGATCCTGGTGGTTGGTCTGGGCGGCTATTTCTTCGCCTACCGGCCGTACCAACAGGCGCAGGTCGAAGGGGCGCGGGTCGAGCTCAGCGAGAAGCTGCCGGCCGAGATGGATGCGCTGTACCAGTCGATCTTCGAAGAGACCAAGGTGCAGCAGGCGGTGACCGAGGCCGAGCAGATACGGGGGCGCGGCAAGACCGCCGCGGCCGAAGGCAACCGCGCCGGCGCCGAGCAGGCAATCGCCTCGCTCACCGGGCTGCGCGACCAGATCCGGCAGGAATACCAGTTGAGGATCGTCAACCGCGAGGGGCAGAAAACCGGGTTCTGGACCTTCCCCGAGGTCAATACGGCGGCGACCAACTACTACGTGGTGGTCGAGGCGATCGGCGATGACGGCAAGCCGCTGACGCTGCCGGTCACCAACGAGGAAAACAGCGAGACCGAGAACGTCGCCGTCTGGGGTGTGCGGGTGCCGGAAAGCACCTATCGCGCAGTGGAGAGCGACAAGAAGGATGACGGCATCCTGCAGCGCAATATCCTCGGGCTGAAGGAATACGGCTTCCTCGACGTCGACTACGTCATGCCCGTGCTGGGTGGAGCGGTGACACGGTGGTGAGAACCTGCACATCGACGCTACTGCGCCGGCTATCTGGCACGGAGACCCTGCGCTTCCGGTGCTCACGTATTGGCATACGCTCCGCTCCGGTTCTCGGGTGCTCCGCACCATCTGACTCGGCGCAGCGAGTCACTGTGCAGGTTCTGTCATGAGCCTTTCCGGACCCGAGGCCCTGCGCTCCCTCGACGAGGCGCTGCGCGACATCCGCCGCGAGGAGGACGAGATCGCCAAGCGCCTGGCGCGCTCGGCTGAACTCGTCACCAAGTTCAAGGAAACCGAGAGCGAGCTGCTGCGGCAGCTGGCCGAAGTACGGCTCGACCCGGCCTCGCAGGCGGCGCTGGCCGGCCGGTTGAGCCAGGCCGAGGTAAAGGCACGCGAGATGCTGAGCCGGCACGGCGCGGAGCTCAGCGCGGCGGAAGGCGAACTCAAGGGGCTCGACAAGCAGATCGCGGCGCTCGCCAAGGAACGGACCGAGCAGGCGGCAGCAGTCGACAAGGCGCAGGCCGAGCTGAAGGCGCTGGCCGACCGGGTAGCCGTGGAAGCGGTGAAGAACCCTGAATATGCGGAAAGGCGCAAGGCCGCCGAGCAGTTGGCGCACATCGCCGAAGAGAGCCTGCGCAAGACCCAGCAGGCCGAGGCGGACCGCGAGCAGAAGGGCAAGCCCTACCGCGACGACCAGCTGTTCATGTATCTGTGGGAGCGCGGCTTCGGGACCAAGAACTACCGCGAGAACAACCTGATCCAGTATTTCGACGGCCTGATCGCCGGGCTGGTCGGCTTCCCCGAGGCGCGGGCGAATTTCGCCATGCTGAACGAGATCCCGCTCAGGCTGCGTGAGCATGCCGACCGCCAGGAGCAGATCGCGATGGCGGCGCAGGAAGAAGTGACCAAGCTCGAAAAGGCGGCGGTGGACGCGGCCGGTGGGCGGCCGACGCGCGAGCTGCTGGAGAAGGCCGAGGCGCGGATCGCCGCGATCGACCAGGAGATGGTCGGGGCCGAGGACAAGCGCGACGAGCGCGCCCGGGCGCAGCGCGAACTGGCGCAGGGGAGCGACCCGGCGTTCAGCGCGGCGGTGAGCGGGCTGGCCGAAGCGCTGGGCCGCGAGGACATCCAGACGCTGCTCGCCGAAGCGCGGGCCACCGAGACCGGGCAGGACGACACCATCGTCAAGCAGATCGACGAATCCCGCCAGCGGGCCATCGAGGAAGACGGCGACAGCCGCGAGCAGAAAGCCCGGCTGAAGACGCTGGCAGCGCGGCGGCGCGAGCTCGAGGATATCCAGTACGAGTTCAAGAAGCAGAATTTCGATAACCCGCGCTCGACCTTCCGCGAGGACAAGCTGGTCGGCGATTTGCTCAACGATTTTCTGCGTGGCGGCATCACCGCGGCCGACTATTGGGGCCAGTGGCGGCGCAGCCAGAACTGGACCGGCGGGGTGCAGCCGCAACAGCAGCGGCAGGACTCGCCGTGGGGCGGCAATTCGGGCGGCGGCTTCAGCTGGCCGGATTCGAGCTTCGGCGGCGGCGCTTCGGGCGGCCGTCGCGACGGCGGTTTTGGCGGCGGTTGGGGGCGGCTCCCCGGCAGCGGCGGTGGCGGCTTTGGCGGCGGCGGTTCCAGTGGTGGTGGCGGCGGCTTCTCGCGCCCCCGTACCGGCTCCAGCGGCAACCGCACCAGCGGCGGCTTCAAGACGGGTGGCGGGTTCTAAGGCAGCTCACTTCGGGCACCGGCGCCGCCGGTGCAAGGTTGGCATCCAGTCAGAACGGACCCCTCAGGCGGCGCGGCCGTCGTTGCCGAGCTTGGTCCTGAGGCCGATGCAGTAGCCAATCACCATGATCACGCCGGCGGCGAGGCCGCCGGTTCCGATGGTCATGGCCAGGGGGAGCGGGGCAAAGGCCCAGAAGCCGGCGTAGACGAGACCGCTCAGCGCCAGCACCCAGCCGGAGAACCTGGCGACTTGCCGCGCCAGTGCGCTGGGCGCGATCGCCTTGGGCGCCCGGTTGCCGTAATAGGCAATCACCAGTCCGTTCATCGCGACGACCCGCTTCGTCGTTTCCTGATCGATGTAGCCGTGCTCGCGCGCGAACCGTGCGGCCAGCGCCACGATTACGATGGCGGTTGCCCAGGCGAGGGCTACGAGGATTTCCTTCTTCATCGCACGGTCTCCAGCTTTGTCGGCGTTGCCTCGGTCCCGATGCCGAACGAATGCGCAAAACCCAGCAGCGCCTCTTCGAGCACCGATAGTTTCAGGTGATAGATAATGGACTTGCCAGCCTTTTCGGCATGCACCAGGTCGGCGTCCTTCAGCACGGCGAAATGCGCCGACATGGTGGGCTTGGAGACGTCGAAATGTCTGCTGAGCTCACCCGCACTCATCGGCCCCGCTTGCAGCAGTTGCAGCACGCGGCGGCGGGTCGGATCGGCAAGGGCTTTGAACACCAAACTCATGATTCGATGATTAGCTAATCATCGAATTGAAGTCAAGTCGGCCCCTCACCGCTTCGGGGTCAGCCCATCGAGCAACAGGTCGAGGCCTTTCTTGAAGGCGCCGTCCCAATCGCCGTCGAGCAGCAGGCGGGAGCGGTCGATGCTGGGGTAGCGCTCGCCGAGCTCGGTGAGACGGCGTTGCGCCGCAGCGAGGTCATCGGGAGAGCGCTCGAAGCTGCCGCGGGTGATGGCGGCGCCCATCACGTAGTTCCACACCGACCAGATCGCGACGTTCAGGTCGGCATCGGCAACGCCGGCGCGCGACAGGGTCTGGCTCAGCAGTTCGAGGCGCCCCAGCATGCTCGGCCCGAGGGCGCGGCGCGGCAACAGCGCGGCCGACCAGGGATGGCGCAGCATGGCGGCGCGCCAATCCTCGAGCATGTGGACGACATTGGCGCGCCAGACATGGGCTTCAGCTTCAGGCGGGTGGTAGGCGAGGACGGCGTCTAACGCGAGGTCGAACACCTCCTCCTTGTTCCCCACATGCCAATAGAGGCTCATAGCGCCGGCGCCAAGCCGATCGGCCAGCCGGCGCATCGACAGGCCATCAACCCCCTGGGTATCAAGCAACTCCACGGCCGTGGCGATGATGCGCTCCAGCGAGAGCGGCGGCCCGCCCGAGGCGGTCGCTGCGCCGGTGCTGCGGGAGCGCCTCTGTGGGGCGCCACTGGGTTTGGCTGGCATGTGGTCCTCGCTGTCGGCGTCGATCTAGGCGAGCCCGACGACAAATGTCGACCCTGCCCGATTGACTCGTACATCGTACGATGTCAAACACTCGTACACTGTACGAGTACACGTACGGCGAAATCGATCAACGCTCAACCCCTGTCGGCCGCGACCCTGTCGCGGGTCCGCGGAGCTACGAGAAACACCATGTCACGCACACTCACCCAGCTGCTTATCGGAGGGCTATTCATCATGACCGCAGGCGCATCCACCGCAACGATGGCGGACGAAACCAGGCTCAGCATCGTCAATCCACCGAACCTGTTCGACCCCACCCCGAACGGCTACAGCACGGCGGTGATCGTGCCGGCGGGCGCGAGGATCGCCTATATCTCGGGACAGGGCGGGCAGGACAGCACCGGCGGTCTGTCCCCAGACTTCGCCGCGCAGGTGAAGCAGGCCTATGTCAATCTTGGTGCGGCGCTGGAGGGGATCGGGGCGACCCCGGACCAGGTGGCCAAGCTGACGATTTTCGTGGTCGGCCACGACATGTCGAAGCTCGGCGTGCTGACCGAGACCGTCAAGGCGATGTTCGGCGAGACGCTGCCGGCGCAGACCCTGGTGCCGGTGCCCAAGCTGGCGATCGATCCGATGCTGTTCGAGGTCGAAGCCATCGTTGTGCTGAAGTAGGACGACAAGCAGAGGGCGGCGGGTCTCAGCCTGTCGCCCGCTGCTCGGCGTCAGCGTGCGTAGCCGGGGCGCCGTGACCGCGATGCGCCCGGAGACACGAGATCACGCCGGCGAGGACGAAGGCACCGGCGAGCAGTTCCAGCGGCTGCGGCCAGCGCTGCTCCCACAGAAAGCCGTAGAGCAGCGCGAACACCGTCTCGAACACGATCATCTGCCCGACCAAGGTGAGCGGCAGCAGCCGGCTCATCCGGTTCCACAACGCGTTGCCGCAGATCGACGCCAGGATGGCGACGCCGATGGAAACGCCGGCGAAGTGCAGCCACTCGGCCGGCGCGTGCTGCGGTTGGATCAGGGCGATGATGGGCACCAGCAGCAAGGCCTGGGCGCCGGTGACGACCCCGGTGAGGAGACTCCAGTCGTGCGCCGACAGATGCGGCAGCCGGGCGAGGCAGCGGCTGTTGCCGACCGCGTAGGCGGTCCACGAGGCGAGCGCCCCGAAGGCGCAGATGAGGCCAAGCAGCTCGGTACCGGCGGTGGTCGCGCCGATAGCCTGCCAGCCAATGGCGAGGGCACCGGCCGCGCAGAGCAGCAGCGAAGGCAGCAGCGCACGCAGCGGCACGGCACCGCGATCGCGGCTGCCGATAAGGGTGACGGTGACCGGCAGGAAGCCGACGATCAGCGAGGCCATGGCGACGCTGCCGAGCTGTACCGCTGAGGCGACGAGAATGTAGTAGAGCGTGTTGCCGGCCAGCGAGAGCCAGAACAGCGAGAGCCAGTCGCGGTGGGTGAGGACCTGGCGCAGCGCGCGCCAGCGCGGCAGGATCAGCAGGGCGGAAATGACGCCATAGGCGAGGTAGCGCCCGGCAGCGAGCTCGAGCGGACTGAAGCCGCGCACCAGTTCCGGAGCGAGGAACACCAGACCCCACAGCGCCCCGGCGCCGACGCCGAAGGCGAGGCCGAGAGAGGTCCGGTAGGCGCCCGACGGTGCTGCGGTGGTGGTGCTCAAACTGGCCTCGCAAGAATTGCGCGAGGGATATCATCAGGCAGCCGAGCGTTGCGCTCTTGATTGCGCCCCCAAATGCAACAAAAACTCACCCATGACCCAAGCCAAAGTTCCGGCCCGCAAGCTCGACAGTTTCGATCGCGCCATCCTCAGGATCATCCAGCGCGACAACAAGACCCCGCAGCGCAGCATTGCCGAGGCGGTGAACCTCTCCGCGGCGGCGGTGCAGCGCCGGATCGCGGCGATGGAAGCGGCGGGGGTGATCGAGAAGAACATCGCAGTGCTCGATACAGGCGCTGTGGCAATGGGAATCACGGCGATCGTCGAAGTGCACCTCGGCAACGAGCGGCTGCAGACGGTGGATACGGCGAAGACGTTGTTCCGCGACGCGCCGGAAGTGCAGCAGTGCTACTACGTCACCGGCGGCACCAGTTTCGTCCTGATCATCGTCGTGCCCGACATGGTGAGCTACGAGGCGACGACGCGGCGGCTGTTCGCACAGAACGAGGCGGTGGCGAGCTTTCGCACCCTGGTGGCGCTGGATCGGGTGAAGACCGGGGCGGAGATCATCGTTCCGTAGTCCGGTCCCCGACGAAAGGCGGCGGGAACGGTCAGAGCCCGGTGGCGCGCTCCTGCTGCTCGTTATAGCGGGCGCCATGCACTTCGATGGCAGCAGCGGCAGCGTCGATCTCGGCGAGCGTCGCCGGCGGCAGCTCGAGCGATGCGGCAGCGATGTTCTCCTCCAGCCGCGGCAGCTTGGTGGTGCCGGGGATCGGGACGATCCAGGGGCGCTGGGCCAGCAGCCAGGCGAGCGCCACCTGCGCCGGCGTGGCGCCGAGCCCAACCCCGATGCGCGCCATGAGATCGACCATGGCCTGGTTGGCGGCCCGGGCCTCGGGGGTGAAGCGCGGGATGGTGTTACGGATGTCGTGGGCTTCGAAGGTCGTGGCCTCAGTGATCTTGCCGGCGAGGAAGCCTTTGCCGAGCGGGCTATAGGCGACGAGGCCGATATCGAGCTCCTCGAGCAGGTCGAGCACCGGTGGGCGCTGGAACCACAGCGAGTATTCATTCTGCAGCGCTGTGACCGGCTGCACCGCATGGGCGCGGCGGATGGTCTCGAGCCCCGCTTCGGACATGCCGAAATGCCTGACCTTGCCCTCGGCGATGAGGTCGCGGACGGTGCCGGCGACATCCTCGATCGGCACGTTCGGGTCGACGCGGTGCTGGTAGTAGAGATCGATGCTGTCGAGGCGCAGCCGCTGTAGCGAACCCTCCAGCGCGCTGCGGATGTGGTCGGGCCGGCTGTTGACGCCGTTCGACTTGCCGTCCCGGTACTGGAAGCCGAACTTGGTGGCGATCACCACCTGGTCGCGCACCGGCGCCAGCGCCTCGCCGACGATCTCCTCGTTGTCGAAGGGGCCGTAGACCTCGGCGGTGTCGAAGAAAGTGAGGCCGCGATCGACGGCCGCGCGGATCAGCGCGATCGAGGCGGATTTCTCCGGGAACGGGGCATAGGACTGGCTCATCCCCATGCAGCCCAGGCCGATGGCCGAGACTTCAAGCCCCTGCCCGAGTTTGCGCTTCTGCATCTTGATCTCCTTCGAATGAGGTTACGGACGGAGCAGCGTCTTGATGGCGCGGCGCTCGTCCATGGCGCGATAGCCCTGAGCGGCATCGCGGAGCGGCAGTTCAAGGTCGAACACTCTTCCGGGGTTGATCCTGCGGGTGAGGATCAGCTCCATCAGCTGCGGCAGGAAGCGGCGCACCGGGGCCGGTCCGCCAATCATGCCGCGCTGCGCGAAGAACAGCGACTGGCCGTCGAAGGTCACGCCGTGCGGAACGCCGACATAACCGATCATCGAGCCCGGGCGGGCGCAGTCGATGGCCGTCTGCATCGATTGCTGCGTGCCGACGCATTCCAGTACGGCGTCGGCGCCAATGCGCTGGGTGAGCTCGCGGACCCGCGCCACGCCGGCTTCGCCGCGCTCGGCGACGATATCGGTGGCGCCGTAGTCGAGCGCCAGATCCTGCCGCGACCTGTGTCGGCTCATGGCGATGATGCGGTCGGCGCCGAGCTGTTTTGCCGCCAGCACCCCCATCAGCCCTACCGCCCCATCGCCGACGACGACCACCGTCGAGCCGGCCTGCACGCGGGCGGCATCAGCCGCATACCAGCCGGTGCCGAGCACGTCGGAGGCGGCGAGGAGGCTCGGGATCAGGTCGTCGGGGGGCATCTCGGCAGTGGCGATCAGCGTACCATCGGCGAGCGGCACGCGCGCCAACTCGGCCTGGCCGCCGGTCATGAACTCGCGCTGTTCGCAGGAGGACTGGAAGCCATGCCGGCAGTGCGGGCAGGTATTGTCGGAGAGGACGAACGAGCCGACGACGAACTGGCCCGGCCGCACGGTCCTCACCTCGCTGCCGACCTCGACCACCACGCCGCAATATTCATGGCCCATGGCCATGGGCGAAGTAACCTCGTTGGCGCCGCGGAACGGCCAGAGGTCGGAGCCGCAGATGCAGGTGGCCGAGAGGCGGATGATCGCATCGGTGGGCTTGAGGATTTTCGGTTCGTCGCGCTGTTCAACGCGGACATCGCCCGGAGCGTGGAGGATGGTGGCGAGCATGATCGGGGTCCTTCGGAAATCGGGGGCCAGGGCTACCGCGTCATCGCCGCGTACTGGGCTTCGGTGACGGGCTCGAGCCAGTCGACGACTTTGCCGTTCGCCACCTCCTGGATGGCGAGATGGGTCATGGCGGTTTGCGGGGCGGCACCATGCCAATGTTTCTCGCCGGGGGCGAAGCAGACGACATCGCCGGGGCGGATGTCTTCGACCGGGCCGCCCCAGCGCTGCACCCGACCGGCGCCGTGCGTGACCACCAGGGTCTGGCCGAGCGGATGGGTGTGCCAGTTGGTGCGGGCGCCGGGCTCGAAGGTGACGCTGGCGCCCTGCACGCGATCGGGCGCGGCCGGATTGAATAGCGGATCGACCCGGACCGTTCCGGTGAACCAGTCGGTCGGTCCCTTGCCCGAGGGCCGGCTGCCGGCGCGATAGATCTCCATGGCAGTGCACTCCTTGCTGACGGGCCAATGTAGCCAGCGGCCCTACCGTCGATTAGGATGAATAATCTCCATGAAGTTGTGAGCACGGCTCAGCAATGGCGCGCAGCCCAATCGATGACATGCAGGCCTTTCTCGCCGTGGCGCGGGAGCAGAGCTTTACCCGGGCGGCGGCGAAACTGGGAGTGACGCCGTCGGCGCTCAGCCATTCGGTGAAGGGGCTGGAAGCGCGGCTGGGTCTGCGGCTGTTGTCGCGGACGACGCGCAGTGTGTCGCCGACCGAGGCGGGGCAGCGGCTGGTAAACTCGGTCGGGCCGCATTTCGAACAGATCGAAGCGGAGATCGCGGCGCTCAGCGAGCTACGCGACCGGCCGGCCGGCACCATCCGAGTCTCGTGCGGCGACTCGGTGGTGGCGTCGGTGTTCCGGCCGATGCTGAGGACCTTCCTTCGGCAGTACCCCGACATCACGGTGGAACTGGCGATCCAGAACGGCTTTGTCGATATCGTCGAGCAGCGGCTCGATGCCGGGGTGCGACTGGGCGAGGCGCTGTCCAAGGACATGATCGCGGTGCGGATCGGTCCGGACTGGCGGTTCAGCGTGGTGGCGACGCCTGAGTATTTCGAGCGGCGCCCGCCACCACTGACGCCGCACGAGCTCACCAGGCACCAGTGCATCAACCTCAGGCTGACCAGTGCCGGCAGCCTCTATGCCTGGGAGTTCAGGAAGGACGGCCGCGAGCTCAACGTGCGGGTGGAAGGACAGTTGATCTTCAACTCCATCCTGCCAGTGCTGGACGCGGCGCTCGACGGGCATGGGCTCGGCAACGTGCCGGAGTTCATGGCGCGCAGGTACATCGAGAGTGGTGAGCTGGTCGAGGTGCTGGCCGACTGGTCACCGCTCTGGCAGGGCTTTCATCTGTATTACCCCAACCGCCGCCAGCCTTCGCCGGCCTTCACCGCCTTCGTCGAGACGCTGCGCTATCGAGGCCAGATGTCTGAAACGCCCGGCTGAACTGCTTCACGCGCAGTAACGCTCTACCCCGAATGGCCGGTACAAGGCGGGACATCCTTGATCGGGGCGCTGGCGAGGACGCTCGAGAGCGGCTGGTTGCTGAGCAGCGGGGCGAGACCGGGGACACCAGGCAGCGCGATGAGGGCGGAGATGGTGGTTTTGGCCGGATCGATCGGCTCGGTGCGGCAGAGTTTTGGGCTCAGCGAGATGGACAGCGCATTGTTGCCGGCCGGCAGGGTTTTGGCCCAGGCCTGGGCTTCGCGGATCGCCTGCTTGTCGGGGTCGGAGAAGCCGAACAGATAGTAGTTCCGCTCGCCGGTGGGTGGCGGAAGCGTGCCGGCGAGATCACCGGCATCGGCCGCGACCAGCGTCGCCTTGATGTGGCGCTCGCCGCTCGATGGCGTGGTGATGTCGAAGCCGATGGTGGAGGCGCCCTGCACCGGCTCGAGCGAGGGGGGCAGGTCGAAGGCCAGCAGCAAGCTCGCGACATCGTCGTTAAGGTAGTCGAGACCGCGAAGCTTGGCGGCAGTGCCGAGGGGAATCGAGGAACAGGCCGCGAGAGCGGCAAGCGCCAGGGCGGCAGCTGCAATACGGGTGGTCCGGCGGATCAACTTTCCCTCCCCTGCCCCCAGGGCGTAGTTCGATGGGTACGAGATTCCCGGGCTTGGGGGAATGGTGGAGGTGTGGCGGACATGGGTCGAGCCCATGCTCCGGTGTCATCCCTGCGAAAGCAGGGACCCAACTCTCCTGCGGCTCGGGCTGTGAAATGGGTCCCTGCTTTCGTGTTGTGTCCCGTGAGGTTGGCGAGGAGCTCTGCGGGTGCCTTGTAGTCGAGGCATTTGAGGCGGGTTTTGTTGTAGCTGTCGACGAAGGCGTAG
>NZ_LMCR01000004.1:45736-113790 GCF_001424865.1 Devosia sp. Root105 | reverse complement strand
GGAGGATCACGGAGAGGCTGGTGTGTGCAGCAATGCTCATCGCGTCGTCTCCCCGACCCGATGCGCGAACACCTCGTCGAGCCACAGCGGCTCGCCCGCGGTATCGCCGATCTCGAGGAATATCTCCGCCATCGAAGCCGTCCAGGCCCGCTGCACGTCCGACACAGCAGTCGCCGCCGACGCAGCACGAAATCCGTCGCGTGCCCGCATGCGGCAGACAACGATCTCCGCGTGCCGCCAGATCTGGTAGTCATAGATCCCGGCCGCATCGATCAGCTCCAGGATCTCCGGCCACACCGCGCGGTGCTTTTCGTCATAGGCCGGGCCCATGCCGGGCTTCAGCCGGTAGATGTAGAGGAACGCCTCACCCGGCGCCGTATCGCGAGCCGTCATTTCACCGCCCCCGCCAGCGCGCCCGACAGGATCTGCCGCTGGAACAGCAAGTAGACGATCATCACCGGCAGCAGCGCAACGATCAAACCGGCGCTGATCAACGGAATCGACACGTCATACTGGCCCGAGAGCAGTGCCACCCCGACCATCAGCGTGGTCTTGTCCGAGCCGCCCATGATCACCAGCGGCAGCAGCAGGTCGTTCCACATCCAGACGAAGTTGAGGATCGAGAGCGCGGCGATTGCCGGGGTCGAGATCGGCAACATCATCTGGAACAGGATGCGCAACTCCCCTGCCCCGTCGATGCGGGCAGCCTCGATCAACTCATCGGGAATGGCGCGGAAGAACGCCGCCAGCATGTAGGTGCTGATCGGCAGCCCGAACGCCGCATAGGAAAAGATCAGCCCCTGGTAGGTACCGCCCAGCCCCAGATCGAGGATGGTCTCGTAGAGCGGATAGATTACCACCTGGCTGGGGATCACCAGCATGGCGATGATGAACAGGAAGATCAGGTTGCCGCCTTTGATGCGGAGCTTGGTCACCGCATAGGCGATGAACAAGGCCGCCACGGTGGAGAGCAGCAACCCGCCGCCGGTGGTGATGATGCTGTTGAACAACAGCCGCGGCACATCCATGCGCACGAACGTCTCGGCATAGTTCTCGAAGCTGATGTCGAGCGGCAGCCCGAGCGGGTTCTGCGCATAGCCGATGCGGGTTTTCAGCGAGTTGAGGACGGTGAACACCAGCGGGTAAAGCGCCACCACCGCCACCACCACGAGGATGAAGGTCACCAGCCACTTGACGATGCTGCGAACCAACGGGTTGCTGCCCGGCGCGACTTCATCGGTGGCGGCGTCGGAAACCAGGCTCATTTGCTGGCCTTTCCTTCGGCATACATGCGCCGGACCACGAAAGCCGAGACGATGGCGGCGAACACGAACAGCGCCATGCCGATCGCCGCGCCCTTGCCGCGATTGAGGAACTCGAAGGTGGTGGTGAACACCAGGTATTCGGGCAGCATGGTGGCGCTGCCCGGCCCGCCGCGCGTCAGCGCATAGATCAGCGGGAACATCCAGATCAGCATCGATGAGGTGCAGAGCACCGTCCAGTAGCCGATCACCGGCTTAAGCAGCGGCGTGACGATCTCGATCAGCAGCCGCCAGAACCCGGCGCCATCGAGCCGCGCCGCCTCGATCACCTCGTCCGGAACGGTCGAAAGGCCCGAGAGATAGGTGAGGACGCCGAGCCCGAAAAAGCTCCACAGCGCCACCGCGGTCAGCGAGAACAGCGCGCTCGTCGCCCCATTGAGCCACTCGATGGCGAGAGGCGCGAGGCCGATGAAAATCAGGAAGGCATTGAGCGGCCCATCGGGCGCGAGGATCTGCCGGAACATGATGCCGACGACGATCGGCGCGATCATGTAAGGCAGGAAATACACCGCCCGAAACAGCTTCCAGCCGGGCGAGCGCTGGAAGATTAACAGCGCCAGCACCAGCGGCAGGAAGATCCATACCGGCAGCGTCACGAACACCAAGGCCGCGTTCTTGAACGAGGTGACGAACACCGGGTCTTTGAACATCGAGGCGTAGTTGGCGAGGAAGGCAAACTTCGGCTCCTCGAAGCCGCGCGTATGGTAGAGGCTGAGGATGAACGCCCGGACCAGCGGCACCAGCTTGAAGACCACCGCCAGCGCAATGCCCGGCACCACCAGCGCGATGCCGAGGATCAGCTCCGGCCGCATCCGCCGTTTTTTCGCCCGCGTCAGGCCGCTGCTCGATGACTGGTGGATCTGGGTCATGGAATGTCCGAAGGCCTGGGAAGACGGAGCCGGGTAGCCGGCTCCGAAGGTCGTTGGTTGGACTGCAACTGCCTGTAGTGGGCTCATCCCCAGCCCACCCACCGGCTGTCATCCCTGCGAAAGCAGGGATCCATTTTCACAGCCCGCACCAGCTGATAGTTGGGTCCCAGCTTTCGCTGGGATGACAGCTGGTGGGTGGGGTGAGGGCCGGGCCAACACAGCGGCCCCGGCCCACTTACCAGCCCCTTACTGCGCCTTGCTCGGGCTCTCCTCGAGTGCGGTCTGCATCTGCGCCGTCCAGTCCGCCACCGTAATGGTGCCCAGCGTCACTTCCTGCCAGCCGCGCGCCAGGGCGTCGGCTTCCTGGCCGGAGAGCAGCACGCCGACATGCAGGGTCGGCGTCTTGATGATCTCCTGGATCTGCGCCAGCGCTTGCGATTTCGGCAGCGCGTTCGGATCGACATTCTTGTTGAGCGAGATGCCGCCCGCGACGCTGGCGAGGAGGTTGGCGTTCTCGACCCCGGCAACGAACTTCACGAACTTGAAGGCCGCTTCCTGCTTGGTGCTCCACGGCGTGACGCCGAACACCGAGCTCTCGGTACCGCTGAAGCTGTGCGCCAGCGGCGCATCGGCCACCAGCACCGGCCAGCTCATCGCGCCAACATTCTCATCGCCCAAAGCTGCGCCGAACGCCGCCCAGTTCACCGCGTCGGCGATGATGGTCGAGGCGAAGGCGGCGTTGCCGCTCTGGAAGATATCGGCGCCATCGGGCAGCATCGAGATCGACGGCGAGCTCGAGTTGATCCAGCCGCGCGTCGTGCCGATCGAGGCCATGGCTTCGAGGATCGACACCATCTTGGGGTCGGTCCAGGGGAGCTTGCCCGCCATGATGGCGCGCATGTCGTCTTCGGTGAGGAAGTTGCGCGCCACTTCCGGGAAGTTCCAGTAGGCAGGGAACACCCCGGTCATGCCGTGCGCGAGGCAGGTCTTGCCGATGGCTTTCACCGCCGTGCAGGCGGCATCCATCTCGTCCCAGGTCTTGGGCGGGTTGGCCGCATCGAGCCCGGCTTCGGTGAGCACCGTCTTGTTGTAGTACATCACGTTGCCCTGGTAGCCGAACGGCAGGCCGTAGCAGGGCTGGGTGGTGTCGTAGTTGAGGCAGCCGCCCGAATAGGTGATCAGGTCGCCCGCTGCGGCGAGCACGTCTTCGGGCAGCTGCACATAGGCGCTGCGCCGATCGAACAGCTCGAGGCCGGCATTGTTCTCCATCACATCGGGGCCGCTCTTGGTCGCGATGTAGGGGCCCTGGACGCTCGGATAGCGATCGAACGGCACGGTCTCGAGTTCGACCTTCACATCCGGGTTGGCCTTCTCGAACGCCGCGACGAGCTGCGTCCAGTAGTCCGGGCCGCCCGGCTGCCAGTTGAGCACCCGAATGGTGGTGACATCCTGCGCCAGCGCCGGCCCCATCATTGCCGCCAGCGCCACGGCGCCCGCCGCAATGCGCCAGCCCGCTTTCAAAACAACTCTCATCTGAAAATCCCTTCCTCTGATGCCCGGCGCCGGCTGAAGCCCGTCACGCCGCTATCCCCTGTGGGCGCCGGGACGGCGCCCCGCCGCCCCGATCACCCCATCGACACACCCCTCGGACGCGCATCCTCACGTCCCGTGTCAGTGCCCTGACGCTAGCACGATAGGTTTCCAATATGAAAGTGTAATTTCTTATACAAAAGTTACGTGGGTAGCTGTTGAGCCGGTGCGGGCTGACCCCCACCCCTGTCCCCTCCCCCTCAAACAGGGGGAGGGAGACGATGACCTCGATATCAGTGTGAGGGTCTCCCTCCCCCTTGCGGGGAGGGGACAGGGGTGGGGGTCAGCCCGCGCCAGCCTCACGTCTCGGTCACACCGCCTCAGGCACCACCCCGCCCTGCCGGCTCGACTTCAGCGCCGCATCGACCAGCGCCATGGTCCTGATCGAGTCATGCACATCGGTGTCGAGCACCTGGTCCTCACCGGCGACGAAGCGCTGGAGGTTCGCCATGACGAAGCCGAAGGCGTCGGGCACCCGCTCGCCGCCAATCAACGGCACCGTCGTCCACGGCACATCGGCAATGGTCATTTCCAGCGTCTCGGGCACCGGCTTCACGTAGTCGACGAGGTAGCCGACGGTGAGGTGGGCGCAGCCCGCCGTGCCCTCGACCCGGATCGTCGCTTCGATATGCTCGGGGCCGTAATTGTAGGTGTGGTTGAGCGACAGCGCGCAGCGCACCCGGTCGCCATAATCGAGGATGATCGAAGAGCGCGCATCGGCCAGCGTCGGGTAGCGCGGGTGCTTCACCGCCTTGGCATAGACGCTCTCCGGCTCGCCGAGCAGCGAACGGATCCAATCCATATAGTGGATCGAGTGCAGCGGGATCTCCACCGCATCGAGATGCGGAATGAAGCTCCAGAGTTCCCACGGCATATAGACGGCGAGCCGCACCTCGACCTCGACGATCTCACCCAACAGGCCCTTGCGTGCCGCATCGCGGATCGCCAGCATCGACGGGGTGAAGCGCAGCTGGAAATTGGTGGCGGCGGTGATCGAACGCTGGTCGAGCGCCGCAACGATCTTGCGCGCCGTCGCGAGATCCGGTCCCAAAGGCTTCTGCAGCAGGGCCGCACTGTTGGCGGGCAGTTGCTCGACCGTCCCGAGCAGCACCGCTGGCGGCAACGCCAGGTCGAAAATCCCATCGGTGCCGCAGGCGGCGATCGCCGCCTCGAGGGTCGGGTGCACTACCTCGACGCCGAAATCCGCAGCCAGGGCCTTGGCCGTCTCCGGGTTCACGTCGAAAATCCCTGCCACCGGCAGGCCCATTTTCCGATAGGCCGGCAGGTGCCCGTCGCGGACGATGCCGCCGGCGCCGATAATGGTGATCGGCCGCGGCCGGCTCGGCATCGGCCAGACCTGCTGCAGGTCGGCAAGGGCGGCGGGGAGCGTCTTCGAGGTCATGCGGTCTCCATCACGCGTTCGCTTGCAGCGCCCCGAAGAGGCATCGGTCGAACACGTCAATTATCACTGGCGATAGTTGATGTTGATATTTGATAGAAGCGCTGCTTAACTCTGTCAAGGATCGCTGCCATGCTGCGGCAGCTCCGCATGACCACCAACGGGAGGATTTCACGCAATGGCCATCGACGGCGAGGACCATCACCCACACGCGGCGCGACGCCTGCGCGAAAGCTTCGGCGCCGAGCTGCCGAACGTGCGGCTGGTGCTTGATCCCGCCCTTGCTGAAGGAGAGTTCGCGATCGCGACGCGCGACGGCACCCTCGAAATATCGGGTGGCCCGTTCTCCGGCGTCATCTATGGCGTCGAGGAGATCATCCAACGCTCGGCCGGCAGGCTCGATCTTGCCGCCTGGGCCAGCGCGGTCACCGGCAAGCCCGGTCTCGCCTATCGCACCTTCTGGACCTGGGATCACTCGACCAACTGGGAGCTGTCGCAGATCGGCCAGCAGGAGATCGGCGTCTTCAACCCGTTCCAGAAGCCGCCCGGCGGCTTCCTCGCCGATTACAAGCGGCTGGTGGATTTCTGCTCGATCAACCGTATCGGCGGCATCACCGTCTATGGCTTCCTGCGCGACAGCCATGGCGGCATCGAAGCGGCCAGGGAACTCTGCCGCTATGGCAATGAACGCGGCGTGCGCATCATCCCCGGCATCGCCATCGGCGCCTATGGCGGCGTCTATTGGGAGGGCAAACACAAGTACAACCTCTCCACCTGGCTGAAGGCCAACCCGCAGCATGCGGCCAAGATGGAGAAGGATGTCGGCTTCCAGATCGCCGACCTCGCCTTCCCGCTCAACTTCCCGCATTCCGATTACACGGTCAGCGCCTGCCCCAGCGCCCCCGAGGTGATCGCGTGGATGGAAGAAGCTGTCGCCTGGCTGGCAGAGACTTTTGAGATCGGCGGCATCAATATCGAGAGCGGCGATTATGGTGTCTGCGGTTGCGAGCGCTGCGTCGCCCGCCGCGCCAACGATGCCGAGGCCGCGCGCCGCAAGGATGACCACGGCGATTCCTGGTCCCACACCGACATGGCCGAGAACTTTCCGCGGCTCTATCGCGCCGCCAAGGCCAAACGCCCCGACCTCTGGATCTATTGCGAGATGCAGTGGGACAACCTGCTCGATCCGGTGGCGACCGAGGCGCAGCATCGGCTGCCGAAGGGCGCCATCTACCAGCACACCGCCAATCGCAGCTTCTGGAAGCGGCTCCGCACCGAGCTCGCGACCGACTATGTGCAAAGCCTCCCCACCCAGCCCAACGTGCTGCGCTGCCAGTTCGCCTGCCAGTGGAACGGCGACGAGCGCACCGAGCGCTATGCCTTCAATGCGAAAACATTCGCCGATATGTCGGTTCGCGGCCGCGAGCTCGGCATGGAGGGGCTGACCGTCTGGGGCGAGCCGTCGGATTACTATGCCACGGTCGAGCTGAGCTATCTCGCCTTCTCGCGCTTCGGCTGGGATCCGACGCTGCGCTGGGACGACTTCGTCGCCAGCGAACTGGCGCCGCGGCTCGGCGGCCAGCAGCAGGCGGAGCACTTCATCGCCATTGCCGAGGAAGTCGATGCCAACCAGACCCTGCCGGTGGCGCGCCTCACCGAATTGCAGGGCGAAGCACTGCGGATCATGGCATTGCTGGAAGGTGAGCCGGCCCGCCGCTGGCTGACGCTGGGCGAGCAGATCAGCCGCCGCCGCTATATGGGACGCTAGACAATAATATGCGCGACGCGACTGGGCTTTATGCCGGGCCGATCATCGACCCGCACCACCATCTGTTCGACCGCTCGCTCGATAAGCACCCCTGGCTGCGCGGCGCCACCGGCGTGCTGGCAGAGAGTTGCCTGCCGGCCGACTATCTGCGCGACACCGCCGGACACAACATCGTCGGCACCGTGCATGTCGAGGCCGGCTGGGAGCCGGGCGAACCCTTCGCCGAACTCAGCTGGCTCGATGCGCTGGCAAAGCCCGACTGGATGGCGCGCCGCTATGTCGGCAATGCCGTCCTCGACGCGCCGGAGACGCCGGCGATCCTTGAGCGCTACGCCGCGCACGGCAAAGTCGTCGGCATCCGCGACATTCTCAGCTGGCACCCCGATCCGACGCGCTCGTTCTCCCGGGATCGCCACCGGATGAGCAGCCCGGCCTGGCAGGCGGGGCTCCGGCATCTCGATACGCTCGGGCTGTCGTTCGATCTGATGATCTCGCCCTGGCAAGCCGCCGAAGCGCTGCAGCTGGCGCGGGCCTTCCCCAACTTGCAGTTCATCATCAACCACTGCGGCTCGCCCTTCGATCGCACCGACGAGGGCATGGCGCATTGGCGGGCCGGACTCACCGCCCTTGCCAGCGCCCCGAACGTCGCGATCAAGGTTTCGGATCTCGTGGCCTACGATCCGAACTGGAGCCTCGACAGTCTACGCCCTGTTGTGTTCGATTGCCTCGCAGCCTTCGGCGCCGACCGCACCATGCTGGCGAGCGACCATCCGGTGCTCGGTCTGGCCGCAACTTTCGACCAGGCCTACGGGGCCTTCAAGCTGATCCTCAAGGCGCTTTCCGATGAGGAGTCGGAGGGGGTTTTCTGGAAGAATGCCAACCGGCTCTATCGCATTGGGATGTAACGATATATGTATCTCGTCAGTATTCCGATGAGGTGATTTCCGCGATGAGCGGTGACGAGCGGCGGCCGCGGGCAACCATCAAGGATGTGGCGAAAGCCGCCGAGGTTTCACCGATGACGGTATCCAACGTCATCAATGGCCGCATGCAGTTCGTCAGCGCCGCCACCAAGAAGCGGGTGGAGCGCGAGATCGAGCGGTTGGGCTATCGCCGCTCCTCCAATGCCCGCAGCCTGCGCGTCTCCGAGCAGCGCTCGATCGGTATGGTGATCGTCGACGAATCCCCCGCTTTCCTCGCCGATTTCTTCACCTGCCAGGTGGTGGCGGGGCTGGCCAACGTGCTGAACCATGCCGATTACACCCTGACTATCCAGGGCATGCCCGGGGCCGAGCTGGCGCAATCGATGATCATGCGCAATTTCGAGGTCGCCGGCTTCTGCGCCATGATCTCCGGGCCGAAGCCTGAGCGCCTCGCCGCGATCGAACGGCTGGCCGATCTCAACCAGCCGGTGGTGGTCTTCCAGCAGGAACTGCCGGGCGCCGGCGCCGATATCTGCACGGTGCGCCAGGATGATCGGGGCGGCGGCCGGCTGATCGGCGATCATCTCCTCGCCCGCCGGGTGACCGAAATCCTGGCGGTGGTCCCGCGCCAGCCCTGGCCCGCCGTGGAAAACCGCGTCGCCGGCATCAAGGACAGCATCGCCGCGGCCGGCAGCACCGCCGAGGTGACGGTGCTCGAGGCCGCCAGCGAGTCCTTCGCCGACGTGCAGGCGGCGTTTGCCGCCTATCTCGACCGCCACCCCCTGCCCGGCGCCGTGGTCGGCGCCAACGACCCGGTGGCGACCGCGGCGATGCTGCTCTTGACCGACCGCGGGGTGCGCGTACCCGAAGATGTGAGGGTGGTCGGCTTCAATGGCTTCGAGGCGCATCGCTACGCCCGCCCGCACATGACCACGGTGCTCTCCCCCGCCTATGCCGTCGGCGAACGCGCCGGCGAAGCCATGCTGGCCCGCCTCAAATCCGGCAGCTTCGCCCAACCCGACCACGTGCTGCCGGTGGTGTTCGACCCGGGGTTTACGACGTAAGGGCTGGGCGCTGAACTCTCCGAGATCCTCCCCCGCGTGGCGGGGGACCGCCAGAGCCACCAGCTGTGCAGCGAGCGCCTTCTCCCCTTGTGGGAGAAGGTGGCCGAAGGCCGGATGAGGGGTCCGCGTAACGAAGTGTAGCGCGATCGGAGCGTAAGCGACGAGCGACCGGCGTGCGTGGAGAGAACCCCTTATCCGCCCTTCGGGCACCTTCTCCCACAAGGGGAGAAGGCCCTCCCTCTTCGGCCGGTGACTCTCATAGCCCCCACCCCCATGTTCACACCCCTCACAACCCCGCTTGACTCACCTCCTACATTTAACGTTACATGTGACAACACGTACCGCTGCACCGACTGCCGCGGTCTACCTCGTAGAAAGGGCGTTATCCCCGTGACTTCCGAGTTTACCCCGCGCCACAACCCGCCGCTGCCGGAGGGCTGGCAGCAGCTCTACTCCGCCGTGCTGAGCGATGCGCTCGATGCCATCGGCATCTGGAACCAGGCGATGTCGCCGCGGATCCGGCCGCTCGACGAGAGCCTGAAGCTCTGCGGTCGGGCGCGCACCGGCCAGTACATGGAAGTGCCCTTCGTCGCCGAGGGGTCGAACCCCTACGAGCTCGAGATCGCCATCGTCGACGACCTGAAGCCGGGCGACGTGGCGGTGTTCTCCTGTGGCGGCTCCTCGCGCATTGCGCCCTGGGGGAGCCTGCTCTCCACCGCCACCCATGCGCGCGGCGCCGCCGGCTGCATCACCGATGGTTTCGTGCGCGACATCCTCGGCATCCGCGAGCTGCAGCTGCCGGTATTCCACGCCGGCATCGCGCCGCTCGATTCCAAGGGCCGCGGCCAGATCCAGGCGGTCGATGTGCCGGTGATCGTCGATGGCGTCCGGATCGAGCCGGGCGACCTGGTGTTCGGCGATGCCGATGGCGTCGTCGTGGTGCCGCAGGCAGTCGAAGCCGAAGTGCTCAAACGCGCCTTCGACAAGGTCAACGGCGAGCACCACTCGATGAATGAGCTGCGCGCCGGCGGCTTCCTGCGCGACGTCTACGCCAGATACGGAGTGCTGTGATGGCAACCATCGGAGGGAACATTACTCCCGCACGCCGTAATCCGGTCGCCGATTTCTTCAAGATCGAAGGCACGGCGACCGCGCTGGTGTTCGTCATCCTGATCGTGCTGTTCATGATCACGGCGCCGCGGGCCTTTATGGGTTACCGCGTGTACATGAGCTTCATGGCCTCGGTGCCGCCGCCGCTGATGGTGGCGCTGGGCCTGACGCTAGTGGCGACGGCGGGTGAGATGGACCTGTCCTTCCCGTCGGTCATCGCCTTTGCCAGCTACGTGTTTTCGGTGCTGTTCCAGCAATATGACATGACCTGGCTGGCGCTGGTGGCCGCCTTGGCAACCGGCACACTGATGGGGTTCGTCAACGGGCTCGTGGTCACCAAGCTGGGCATCCCCTCAATGATCGCCACGCTGGCCATGATGTTCCTGTGGGGCGGGCTGGTGACGGTAGTGTCCAACGGCATCTCGATCGCCATCCCCGACATCCAGGGCTCACTGATCCACACCATCATGGTGGGACGCATAGGCGGCGTATTCCCGGTGCAGATGCTGTGGGCAATCGGCATTTCCGTGGTGATCTGGATGATCCTGAACCGCCACCGGTTCGGAGAGAACATCCTGTTCATCGGCGACAGCGCCAAGGTGGCCAAGGTGGTCGGCATCCCGATCGACCGCGAGAAGATCAAGCTCTTCACGCTCATGGGCTTCCTGTCGGCGCTGGCCGGTGTGTTCCTCACGGTCGAGACGACGACCTACTTCAATTCGCAGGGTACCGGCTACCTGCTGACCGTGATTGCTGCGGTGTTCATCGGCGGCACCTCGATCTTCGGTGGTTCGGGCAAGGTGGCAGGAACGGTCTTTGCATCGCTGATCGTCGCCGTGATCGAGGCGGGGCTCGTCGCGAGCGGCATACAGGGCTTCTGGACGCGCTTCTTCATCGGACTGGTCTTCATCATCTCGGTGGTGATGAACGCGGCCATCGAGGACCCCGACAAGGTGCCTCTGATCAAATCCATGCGCTCGCGCATGCGATCATGAAGCCACCGCCGGCGGGGCAGGGGATTCATATCCTGCCGGCGGTCCACAACAAGGGAAAGGGAACCAAATGAAATCATTGTTCAAGAGCCTCGCCGGGCTGGCGCTGGGTGCTGCGATGGTCGCCGCCCCCGTCGCCGTCACGGCGCAGGAAGCCGTCGATAGCGGCATGACGATCTACTTCCAGATGGGCGGCAACCCCGGCGACACGGCCACGCTGGCCCGTGAACTGGGCGCTCGTGATGCAGCGCGTGTCCTCAAGGTCAACCTTATCGAGCAGCACTCCGGCTGGGATCCGCAGCGCATGCTGACCCAGGCCAACGAAGCGCTGGCCGCACTGCCCGATGCCATCGTGGTGATGGGCCATCCGGGCACCGACGCTATGACCTCGTTCGTCGACAAGGCCAGGGTCGAGGGCATCGTGGTGATCGTCAACAACACCAACCTGCCGGGCACGGGCCTCAGCTATTTCGGCCTCGACAACTACGGCGCGGGCAAGAACCTCGCCGCCATGACCATCAGTAGCGGCAACCTCGTCGAGGGCGACAAGGTCGTGGTCTACGGCACCTTCATCGAAGGCGCACCGGGCTATGACATCGCCACCGCGGTGGGCGAAGTGCTGGACGAGAAGAAGATCAGCTACGACAAGCTGCAGTGGTCGAACGAAGCAGTCGCCGATCCCTCGCTCTCGGTGCCGGTGCTGGTGGCTTATCTCGAGGCCAACCCCGAGACCAAGGCGATCATCGTGCCGGGCCATGGCGGCATCACGGCGGTGCTCGACCGCGTGCTCAAGGATGCAGGCAAGCAGCCGGGCGAGATCGTCACCTCGGGTTTCGACATCTCGACTGCGGCGATCCAAGGCGTGAAGGACGGCTACGTCACCGCGGTGCTCGACCAGCAGCCCTATCTGCAGGGCTTCATGCCCGTGCTCGCTGCCGTGCTCGAGAAGAAGTACGGCCTTGGCGGTCTCGACCTCAATACGGGTGGCGGTTCGCTGACCCAGGCCAATGTCGAGGCCCTCGAAGCGCTGGTGAAGACCGGCATCCGCTGAGCCACGGACGAACGGATCGTCACACCTGACCCTGAGGCGATCCTCGGTGGCGCCGCACTCTGCGCGGCGGCGCCACGTTCCTCAACCAACACGACTGGACCACTACAAATGACCACCGCTCCTATCGTCCGGCTCGAGAATGTCCGCAAGCAATACGGCAAGGTCGTCAGCCTCAAGGACGTAACGCTTGAGATCGGTTCGAACGAGATCGTCGGGCTGATCGGCGACAACGGAGCCGGCAAGTCTACGTTGATCAAGGTGCTGACCGGGGTGGAGCAGCCCACGAGCGGCACGATCTATGTCCGCGGCCAGAAGATCGATGCCTTAAGCTACTCGGTCAAGCAGGCGCACAAGCTCAAGATCGAGACGGTCTACCAAGACTCCTCGCTCGGCGAGAAGCAGCCGCTGTGGCGCAATTTCTTCGTAGGGCGTCCGATCACCAACTGGCTCGGCTTCATCGACGTGAAGGCGGAAAAGCGGGTCGCGGATCAGATCATGCGCTCGACCATCGGCTTCCGCGGCGTCGGCATCGATGTCGACACCCCGGTGAGCCGGCTGTCAGGCGGCGAGCGCCAGGGCGTCGCCATCGGCCGCGCCATGCATTTCGACAGCGACCTGATCGTGCTCGACGAGCCCACGGTGGCGCTGGCGCTGAAGGAAGTGAACAAGGTGCTGGACTTCATCCGCTCGATCAAGGCGGGCGGCCGCAGCTGCATCTATATCGAACACAACATCCACCACGTGCACGAAGTGTGCGACCGGCTGGTGGTGCTCGACCGCGGCGAAATCGCCCTCGATGCCCCGACCTCGTCGATGACCTACACCGAACTCACCGACTTCCTGATGTCGCTGCACAAGCCGCGCATGGCGGGGTCTGTGCAATGAAGATGAGTTCGTTGCTGCGCTTTGCAACCAACCGCGACTACTCCCTGGTTGGGCCCGAAGCGGCCAAGGCGATCGAGAAGGGGCTCGCCAATGGCGAGTGGTACAAGTCGCCCATACCGCGCAAGCGGCTGAAGGAGCTGATGGCGCGGTCAGATGGGCCGGCGCTGCGCGATACGGCAATCTGGCTCGGGCTGATCCTCGCCTTTGGCGGCCTCGGCATCTGGCTTTGGGGAACCTGGTGGGCGGTGCCGGTCTTTGCCGTCTATGGCGTACTCTACGCCTCGGCGGCCGACTCCCGCTGGCACGAATGCGGGCACCGTACGGCGTTCCGAACCGTCTGGATCAACGATGCCGTCTATGCGCTGGCCTCGTTCCTGCTGTTGCGCAGCCCGACCGCCTGGCGCTGGAGCCACACGCGGCACCATACCGACACGATCATCGTCGGGCGCGACCCCGAGATCGCCGGCATGCGGCCACCGCAGCTGATCATCATGGTGCTTAACATATTCGGACTGGTGAATGTGCCGCAGTCGCTGGCGACGCTGGCGCGTTACAGCGTCGGCCGGCTCAACGCCGAGGAGCTGGACTACATCCCCGAGATCGAGCGCTGGCGGGTGCAGGTCGAGGCGATCATCATCCTCGGAGTACATGTCGGGGCGGCGGCCCTGGCCGTTGCGACCTGGAGCCTGCTGCCGGTGGTGTTGATCGGCGGGCCGAACATCTACGGCATCTGGTTCCTGTGGTGGGTGGCGAACACCCAGCACCTGGGGCTGGCGGAGGATGTGCTGGATCACCGGCTCGACGCGCGCACTGTCTACATGAACCCGGTGTTCCGCTTCCTCTACTGGAACATGAACTACCACGTGGAGCACCACATGTACCCGATGGTTCCCTATCATGCGCTCAGGGCGTTGCATGAGGAAGTCAAGGCGGACTGTCCGCCCGCCACTCCGAGCGTCATGGCGGCGTGGCGCGAGATCCTGCCGACAATCCTGAGGCAGCTGGGCGACCCGACGCATTTCACCAGGAAGCAGTTGCCGCCCGGCGCAGGACAACTGGCCGAGCGCGCGGGGACAAACCATGGCTGAGTGGATCCAGGCCTGCGGCGTTGACGACATCGACACCGAGGATGTCGTTCGCTTTGACCACGGTGGGCGTACCTACGCCATCTACCGCAGCCCTGACGACAAGTTCTACGCCACCGACGGGCTCTGCACGCATGAACTTGCTCATCTCGCAGATGGCTTCGTGATGGACTCCATCATCGAGTGCCCCAAGCACAATGGTCGGTTCGACTATCGCACCGGCGCCGCCGAAGGTGCGCCGGTCTGCGTGAACCTCAACACCTATCCGGTCCGGGTCGACGGCGATCACGTTCTGATCGAACTCGGCCCCTGACGATGGCACCCCAGGCAGCGATAATCATCGGCGCCGGTTTTGCCGGCGTGTCGGCAGCCTTCGCGCTTCGCGAGGCGGGCCATCTCGGCCCGATAACGATCGTCGGAGACGAGGCCCATCTGCCCTATGAGCGACCACCGCTATCCAAGGGCCTGTTGAATGGGAGCCAATCGGGCTTGGTGCCGATCCGGCAGGCGTCGGATTATGCCGCCGCAGGCATCGAGCTGGCGACGGGTGCCGCCGCGCTCGGCATCGATCGGAAACGCTGGCGGGTGGAACTTTCCACCGGGCGCGCCCTGGCCTATGACCAGTTGCTGCTGGCGACGGGTGCCGCTCCGCGCCGCCTCGATCTGCCAGGCAGTGATGCGGTGACCATCTACACCTTGCGCGACAAACGCGACCTGGGGCGGCTGCAGCCTGCCTTCGCAGAGGCGCGGCGGCTGGCAATTGTCGGCGGTGGGCTGATCGGCCTGGAATTGGCTGCGGCCGCCCGCCAGCGCGGTATTACGACGACGGTGATCGAAGCTGGCCCCCGCATCCTCGGTCGCGGCGTTCCGCACGCCTTGGCCGCAGTGCTGGCCGACAGGCATCGCAGCAGCGGCGTAACCATCCTTACCGGCACTGCGCCGGTTTCGGTGTCGTCGGCCGGTGTGGCGCTCAGCGACGGCCGGACCGTCGAGGCCGACACCATCGTCGCCGCCATCGGTGTCTCGCCCAGGACATCTCTTGCGGAAGCGGCCGAGCTCGCTGTTGCCGGCGGCATCGTCACGGACAGCATGCTTCGGGTGACCGATGGAATATTCGCGGCCGGCGACTGCGCCGTCACCGTCCATCCGCTCTTCGGCAACGCCGCGGTGCGCCTCGAAAGCTGGCAGAGCGCTGGCGACCACGGGGCGGTGGCTGGACGCAACATGGCGGGACAGGCCGAGCCGATCGGCGCCGTGCCGTGGATGTGGAGCGACCAGTATGACCTGGGCCTCTACATGGCGGGGCTGCCGGCAGCCGCCACGACGGTGGTGGACCGGATCGAGGATGGCCTCGTCACGCAGTTCCAGCTTGATCCGTCGGGACGGCTGGTGGGCGCAGCATCGCTGGGGGTGGGCACATCGGCATCGCGCGGCATCAAGATCGCCAGCCGTCTGATCGCCAGCCGCGCCATGATCGATGCCAGCTATCTGGCCGATCCATCCCGTCCGTTGAAAGCCCTCCTGTAACGAGCGCAGGCAACTCCGAGCCACGATCCTGCGCGCGGTCCTGCTTCCGTGGCGCCAACGCCAGTGGCGCCGAAGCGGCAGAGGCGTACTGACTGCAAGTGCCGCGCCCGTCGCACCCGCTTATCAGACAAGCGTTCCACATCGCCGAACGCACGCTCCGTCGCAACTTAGATAATACAATAAGATCATGATCTTAACTCGCATCCCGACCTAAGTCGTAGCCCGTTCTCGGTTGACTCACCCCAAGCTAAGGCGTTCACTATTGGAACGCTGCATTCCACCCATGGAACAAAAATCGGGGGTGTGCGGCTTTGAGGAGAGGGAGGCCGGTCAGCGGCAAGCCGTGCGGTTCAGCACGCATCTGCGGGAGCGGGGGCGTGAACGCCGGAGGTTTGCCTGACGTCCGGTAGGCACGACTGTGAACACGCTGCTCGAGCGATGTATCGACGACACCGGCGACGGCACGGTGCGCTAGATGTCGAGCATCAAGCGCGCCATCCAGGTTCTCGACCTGCTTGCCCGCAAGGGTGGGCTCGGGGTGCGTGCGGTGGCCCAGCAACTGGCCCTGCCGGTGGGCTCGGTGCATCGGCTGCTGATCGATCTCGCCGATGAGGGCGTGGTGGAGCGCAATGCCGAGGGCGCCTGGCAGCTGTCCTACCGGCTGCTGGCGATCACCGACCTGCAGCTCGATGGCGTCGCCTTCCCGCGGCTGGCCCGGCCGTTCTGTGAATCCATCGCCGAAAAGACCCGTGAAACGGTAAACGTCAATGTGCTGAGCGGCGAAGGGTGCGTCTGCATCGACAAAGTGCGCGGCAATGAGGGGATGCAGCTCGACTGGCGCATCGGTTCGCGCGGCCCGCTTTATTGCGGCGGCAGCGCCAAGGCGATCCTCGCCTTCCTCGGCGAGGCCGACCAGCAGCGCGTGCTGGAACAGCCGATGACCACCTTCACCCGCTACACCATCACCGACCCCACCGAGCTGCGGGCCGAGCTCGCCCGCATCCGCAAGCGCGGCTACTCGATCGACAACCAGGAAGTGGTGGTCGGGGTGTTCTGCGTCGGCGTGCCGATCGTCGATCGGCTCGGCCGTCCGGTCGGCGCCATGTCGATCTCCGGCCCCGCTCCCAAGGCACCCGGCACGGCGATCCAGCCGCAGGTGGATCTCCTGAACGAAGCAGCGAGCACCGTCAGCAAGCGGCTCGGCTATGGCGGCCAGTGGCCGCCACAGCAGGCCGGCGAACGGGCGCTGGCCACATCAACAACCTGACTGAGGATTTTACGACGATGCGCTCCGCATGGGTGATGAAGCTGAAGCCCGGCCAGGAAGCCGAGTACAAGCGCAAGCACGACGAGATCTGGCCCGAGATGGTGGCGCTGCTGAAGAGCCAGGGCGTCTCCAACTACACCATCTACCGCTACGACCTGTTGCTCTTCGCCTATCTCGAAAAGCCAGACAACGCTCCGAGCCAGACCGAGGGCGTCGACCCGGTGGTGCTCAAGTGGTGGGAATGGATGGAGCCGCACATGGAGACCCATGAGGACGCCCGGCCGAAAGCCTGGCCGGTCGAAGAAATGTTCCGGCTGGATTGAGGGCAAGATGCTGAAAGTCGTCGATCCGCATATCCACCTGTGGGACCTCTGGACCCGCATCTACCCGCATTTCGAAAAGCCCGGCAAAGGCGGCGCCAATGCCGCGATCTCACGCAGCTACCTGCTCGAGGAATATCTCGAGGAAGGCGCCGACGAGGTCGAGATCACCGGCGCGGTGCATGTCGAGGCCTTCCCCACCGACCCGGTGAAGGAGAGCGAAACCCTGCAGGCGGTGGCCGATCGCAGCCCCGTGCCGATCGTGCTCGTCGCCCACGGCGACCTCGCGTCGCCGGATTTCGGCGCCCTGCTCGACCGCCATTCCGGCTTCCCGATCATGCGCGGCATCCGCCAGGTGGTGAACCGGCACGCCGATCCCAAGCTCAACTACATCGCCCGCGACCTGATGGATGAGCCGGGCTGGATCGGCGGGTTGCAGGAACTGGGCCGCCGCGGCCTGAGCTTCGACCTGCAGCTCTACCCGCACCAGATGGCGCAGGCAGCGAAACTCGCCGGCGTTGCCTCGGACACCCAGATCATCCTCAACCACGCCGGCATGTGGGCCGACCGCGACCTCGCGGGCTGGAAAGCCTGGAAGGCAGGGATGCGCGAACTCGCCGCCCGCCCCAATATCGCGGTCAAGATCAGCGGCCTCGGCATGCTCGATCGCCAATGGACCACCGAAAGCTTCCGCCCGCTGGTGCTGGAGACACTCGAGATCTTCGGTCCGGAGCGGGCGATGTTCGCTTCGAACTTCCCGGTCGACAAGCTGACCAGCGATTTCCCGACCTTGTGGAAGGCCTTCGCCAAAATCACCGAAGGCGCCTCGGCAGCCGAGCGCGCCGGGTTGTTCCGTGAAAACGCCCAAAAATTCTACCGCATCCCGGGCTGAGGCCGCCCGACCGACCGCATAAGACGACCAGGAGATTTTGATTGAAGATCAAGAGTATCGAAGCCTTTGCCATCACCAACCCGATTGCCGGCGGCATTTACGACGAGGGCAAGGACAAGGTGACGGCGCGCCGGCCGCCCTGGACCAAGGACGCCGAAGTGGCGAACCCGATGTCGCGCTACCCACGCTACAAGGCGCTGCGCTCGAGCTGGAACAACGCCTTCCCGGCAGTCGGCGTCATCGTCACCGCCGATGACGGCTCCTGGGGTTTTGGCGTCACCGGCTACGGCCAGCCCACCATCAGCCTGATCAACGACCATATCGGCCCGCTGCTCACCGACGAGAACGCTCTCGCCACCGAGAAGCTGTGGGACATGATGATGCGCATCACCTCGCCCTACTCCTCTTCGGGTCTCGCCTCCTATGCCATCAGCGGCATCGACCTGGCGCTGTGGGATCTGAAGGGCAAGGTGCTGAAGCTGCCGGTCTATGAACTTGCCGGCGGCGCCGCCCGCGACAAGCAGTTCTGCTACGCCACCGGCAACGACACCGACTGGCACATGGAGCTCGGCTTCAAGGCCACCAAGCTCGCCTGCCCCTACGGCACTGCCGATGGGCTCGAGGCGCTCGACAAGAACGAAGCCTTTGTCGGCAAGGCGCGCGAGCTGATCGGCCCGCATGTCGAACTGATGCTCGATTGCTGGATGGCCTTCGACGTCGAGTTCGCGGTGCGCCTCGCCCACCGGCTGAAGCCGTTCAACCTCAAATGGATGGAAGATTGCCTGATCCCCGAGGATCACACCTCGCACAAGGCGCTGCGCGAGCGCCTGCCCTGGCAGACCTTGGCCACCGGCGAGCACTGGTACACGCCCTACACCTTCTTCGAGGCGGCCAAGGATCGCGTCGTCGATATCTTCCAGCCCGATATCAACTGGGTCGGCGGCTTCACCGCGGTGCAGAAGATCACCGCCATCGCCGATGCCTCGGGCCTCGAAGTGATCTGCCATGCCGGCATGAACACGCCCTATGGCCAGCACTTCAACTACTCGGCGCCCAACTCGCGTTGGGGCGAGTATTTCGTCGGCGGCGCCCCCGGCATCCCGCTCAAGCACACCAACAACTACCCCGGCATGGCCGTCCCCAAGGACGGCTACGTCGTGGTCAGCGACGAGCCCGGCTTTGGCCACGGACTGAGCAAGGACGCCATCGAGAAGATGGCGCTGTAACGGACGGGGCGGGACGGAGCTGGGAGGCCCGATGTCCCCGCCCACCCACCGGGTCATTCCCGCGAAAGCGGGAACCTCGGTTTTCTCGCAGGTTGCACCACCGCAAACGGAGATGCCCGCTTTCGCGGGGATGACCCGGCGGGTGGGGCAGCACCGGCGACCAAAGCCAGGTGGCGAGGCCCTGCCCCGCCTCGGAAGAAATCAACGAGTGGCCGGAACCGGCCGGAGGAGGACCATCATGAACCGTAGATCCCTGAGGCAGCATCTGCTCGGCGGCGCCATCGCGCTGCTGGCAGCGCCGCTCCTGGCATCGACTGCCTTTGCCCAGGTGGCCGACATGCCGCGCAACGAAACCCTGGTGCTGACCCCGTGGGGCGACCAGCCGGCGCAGTTCGCCAATACCGAGAACTGGCACCCGTACCTGAGTTCGATCACCCACCAGCGCGACGTGATGCAGATCACCATCAACGAGGCGCTGTTCTATACCAACCTCAACGACGGCACGCTGATCCCGTGGCAGGCCGAAAGCTTCGAATACGCGCCCGACTTCATGAGCGCCTCGATCAAGCTGCGTGACGGCGTCGAGTGGTCGGATGGCACCAAGTTCACCGCCGACGACGTGAAGTTCACCCTCGAAGCGGTGCGCGACGCGCCGCCGGAAATCGGTGGCTCCGCGGCGTTCAAGGAGTGGATCAAGGATGTCACCGTCGTCGATCCGCTGAACGTCACCATCAACTTCAACAAGGCGGCGCCGCGGTTCGTCCGCGATTTCCTGGCGCTCGGGCACGAGAACCACTACCCGATCCTGCCCAAGCACATCTGGGAAGGCCAGGATATCGCGACCTTCACCAACTACGATCCGGCCAAGGGCTGGCCGGTCGGCACTGGCGCCTACAAGCTGGTCTCGACCACCAACCAGCAGGAGATCTTCGATCGCCGCGACGACTGGTGGGGCGCCAAGGTCGGCTTCCAGGATCTGCCGGCACCCAAGCGCATCACCCTCGTGCCGGTATCGAGCGACGACGCGATGGGCCAGCTGCACATCGCCAACCAGATCGATGGCGGCCGCCAGCTGCTGATCGGCACGTTCGAGGCCGCCCGCGCCCAGAACGACAAGCTCAGCTCGTGGAACCCAGAAGGCCCGAACTGGGGCGCTCCCGATGGCTGCGACTACTCGCTGGTGTTCAACCAGATGCGTGAGCCGTGGAACGACGTGAACGTGCGCTACGCGCTGAACTACGCCATTGACCGCGCCGCCATCAACGATATCGGCTACGAAGGCGGCCAGAAGCCGGTGACCTTCGCCTTCTCCAACTACATGGCCGGCACCTGGCTCGGCGAGGGCAGCCCGCTCAAGGCCGTGCTCGACAAGTACAATCTCGACAATCCCGATCCGGCCAAGGTCGAGGAGTATATGGGGAAGGCCGGCTACGCAAAGGACGCCAATGGCCTGTGGGCCAAGGACGGCAAGCCGCTCACCGTGACGGTGCGCACCCCGGCCTTCATCCAGCCGACGCTGGCCCCGCTGACCCAGCAGTTCAAGAACGCCGGGTTCGATGCGGTGCAGGCTCCGGTGGACGATACCTGGCTACCCGACATCCAGTCGGGCAACTTCGACACCATGATCTTCGTCCATTGCGGCTCGCTGTCGGAACCGCTGGAGACCTTGCAGCACTACCATTCGAAGTTCGCCCGGCCGCTCGGCGAGAACATCCCGAACGCCGTCGCCGCCTCGCGTTACATGAACCCGGAATACGACAAGCTGATCGACGCCATGGACGCCGTCCCGGCCGATACCGATCCAAACTCCGAGTACATGAAGAACGCCGTCGCGGCCCTCGATATCGCCCTGCGCGACCTGCCGCAGATCGACCTGCTCGAGGAGTACCATGTGGTGACCTTCAACAACACCTACTGGACCGGCTGGCCGTCCGCAGCTGACCCGTACGTTGCCCCGTACACCCCGTGGGAAGCGTTCAACGTCGTCATCCACAACCTGAAGCCGACCGGCGCGCCGTAAGCACCGGGCACTGATCGCGCGGATGGCGGCACATGGCTGCCATCCGCAACCACTCTCCACCAGGACTTTGCCCGTGACACCAAGCGTTGCCCCACCCACCGGTAGGATAGGTCGGTGGCTAAACCCCTCACCCGTCTCGGCCTTCGGCCGATCCACCCTCTCCCCGGCGGGGAGAGGAAAAGTGGGGGCCACGGCACTCTCCGGATTCTTATCCCCGTCGGGGAGAAGGTGGCGCGTAGCGCCGGATGAGGGGAAAGCCACGATCGAGGTGTCCCGATGAGCCGCGAACTCGTCCGCTACCTGCTCACCCGTTTCGGCCAGCTGCTGCTGATCGTCTTCGTTGCGGTGAGCATCAACTTCATCATTCCGCGCCTGCTTCCCGGCGACCCCGTACAGACGGCCCTGGCCCGGCTGCAGGCGACCGGCGGCGCGCAGAACGTCGATATCCAGGCGGTCTCGGCCGCTTATCGCGCCAAATACGGGCTCGATGCGCCGATCCTCGAGCAATATCTCAACTACTGGCTCGACCTGTTCCGGCTCGATCTCGGCGTGTCGTTCGCCAACTTCCCCGAAAAAGTCTCGACCATGATCGGCAATGCGCTGCCCTGGTCGGTGACGCTGCTGGCCGTGGCCACCTTGATCGCCTTCAGCGTCGGTTCGCTCCTGGGCGCACGGCTCGCCTGGCCGCGCTCGGGGCGCACCATCAAGTCGATCGTGCCGCTGATGATGATCCTCACCTCGATCCCGTTCTACCTCCTGGCGATCATCCTGATCTATTTCTTCGCCGTGGTGCTGAAGTGGTTCCCGCCCGCCGGCGGCGTCGACACCACCCGCATCATGCGCCTCGACTGGGCCACCACCGAGGATATCCTGAGGCACGCGTTCCTGCCCTGCCTTGCCATTATCCTCGGCAACGTCGGCTTCTGGGCCCTCGGCATGCGCAGCCAGATGGTCTCGGTCCTGGGCGAGGATTACATCACCTTCGCCGAGGCCAAGGGCCTCCACCCGAACCGGATTTTCGTCTGGTACGGCATGCGCAACGCGCTCTTGGCGCAGGTCACCGCGCTGGCTTTGTCGCTCGGTTCGGTGGTTTCCGGCGCCGTGCTGGTCGAGGTGATCTTCAACTATCCGGGGCTCGGCTCGCTCCTCTACGTGGCGATCCGCGGACAGGATTACTTCGTCATCCAGGGCGTGGTGCTGATGCTCATCGTCTCCCTGGCGGTGCTGCTGTTCCTCGTTGACCTGATCTACCCCCTGCTTGACCCGAGGATCCGGCGATGAACCTTCTCAGCTCCCTTCGCCGTAACTACGAACAGGGCCGGATCAGCGGCGTGCTGCTGCTCGGCCTCGGCATTCTTGCCGCGATCCTCTTGTTCAGCGCCATCGGTCCGTTCTTCGTCGATGCGGTGAACGCCCAGGTCGGCGCGGTGCGGCCACGCAAGCCCCCCGGCCCCGAGTATTTCCTCGGCACGGATTCGCAGGGCCGCGACATGTGGACCCTCCTGATCTACGCCACCCCCAACACGCTGAAGATGGGGCTGATCGCCGGCTTTATCGGCGTCGGCTTCGGCACGGCGCTCGGGCTGATCGCCGGGCATTTCGGCGGCATCATCGACGCGGTGATCCGGGTGATCTCTGATGCGCTGCTGACCGTGCCGGCCATCGCCATCCTCGTCATCATCGCCGGCAATATCGACCGCATGACCACGTTGGTGATGGCGCTGGTGGTCGCCTCGCTCGGCTGGATGTTCACTACCCGCACGGTGCGCGCGCAGGTGCTCACCATCCGCGAGAAATCCTATGTCGAGGTGGCGCGGGTCAATGGCGAGAGCCAGTGGGAAATCCTCTTCACCGAGATAATGCCCAACCTGATGCCCTATATCGTCGCGAGCTTCGTCGGCACCGTGTCTGGCTCGATCCTCGCCGTCATCGGCCTCGAGGCGCTGGGCCTCGGCGCGCTCGACGAGATGACGCTGGGCAATACCATCTACTGGAGCCAGCAATCCTCGGCGGTGCTGCGCGGCTACTGGTGGTGGTGGGGGCCGCCGATCGTGGTGATCGCCGCGATCTTCATCGGTCTGTTCCTGACCTCCGTCGGCTTCGACCGCTTTGCCAACCCCAAGCTGGCGAGGCGCTGATGTCTGTCGCTCAAGACGCCAAACCCATCCTCGTCGTCGAGGAACTGAACGTCCACTACGACACCGGCAAGGGTCCGGCCAAGGCCGTGAACGACGTGTCGTTCTCGCTCCGGCCCGGCGAGCGGCTCGGGCTGATCGGCGAGAGCGGTTCGGGCAAGACCACCATGGCGACGGCGCTGATGCGCCTGACCCGGCCGCCCGGCCGCATCGCCGGCGGCTCGGTCAAGCTCGATGGCCGCGACATTCTGAAGATGAGCGTGAAAGAGTTGCGCGAGACCCGGCTGCGCGACATCGCGCTGATCCCGCAGGGGGCGATGAGTTCGCTCAACCCGGTGATGCGGCTCGAAGAGCAGATGATCGACGCCATCGTCGCCCACAAGCCGGGGATGCGGCGCGCCGAGCTCGACGCCCGGGTGCAGGAACTGTTGAAGAATGTCGGCCTCGCCCCGGAAATAGCGCGCCGCTATCCGCATGAACTCTCGGGCGGCATGAAGCAGCGTGCCGCCATGGCCATCGCCACTTCGCTCGCGCCCAAGGTGATCGTCGCGGACGAACCCACCAGCGCCCTCGACGTGGTGGTGCAGCGCCAGGTGATGCAGACGCTCGGCCGCCTGCAGGATGGGCTCGGCGCCGCCGTAGTGCTGATCGGCCATGACATGGGGTTGATCGCCCAGTTCGCCGATACGGTGGGCGTGATGTATGCAGGCAAGCTTGTCGAGATCGGCCCGGTCCGGCAGATGATCGAGAGCCCCAAGCACCCATATACAAGGTTGCTGGTCGATAGCCTCCCCGGCATCGAGGTGAAGCGCGAGCTCACCGGCATCCCGGGCCTGCCGCCGCCGCTCGTCGACCTGCCGCCCGGCTGCAGCTTCAACCCGCGCTGCCCGCTCGCCTTCGATCGCTGCGTACGCGAGACGCCGCTGCTGCAGCAGGTGGCGCCCAGCCAGAGCGCCGCCTGCCACCTCTATCCGGAACATGCGGCGCTACCGCCGCTGCCGCCGATGACACGTGCCCACCAGGAGCTCCGCCCGTGACCGCACTCATTGAAATGCGTGGCGTCACCAAAACCTATGGCGCCTTCACCGCGCTCAACGACGTCACCCTGTCGCTGTCCGACACCAGCCCGTCGATGACCGCCGTGGCCGGCGAAAGCGGCAGCGGCAAGACCACCTTGGCGCGGATGATGCTGGGCTTCATCAACCCATCGCATGGCCAGGTGCTGTACCAGGGCAAGGATGTGGCCAAGATGACCGGCGCCGAGCAGCGGCAGTTCCGTCGCGAGGTGCAGCCGGTGTTCCAGGATCCGTTCGACGTCTTCAACCCGTTCTACCGGATCGACCACGTGCTCGAGACCCCGGTGAAACGCTACAAGCTCGCCGACACTCAGGCGAAGGCCCGCGCCATGATCGAGGACGCGCTGAAGCGCGTCGGTTTGCGGCCGCAGGATACACTCGGCCGCTTCCCGCACGAGCTGTCGGGTGGCCAGCGCCAGCGCATCATGGTGGCCCGCGCCGTGCTGCTCAGGCCCCGGCTGATCGTCGCCGACGAGCCGGTCTCGATGGTCGATGCGTCGCTGCGCGCCACCATTCTCGACGAGCTGAAGACACTGAACCGCGAGCTCGGCATCTCAATCGTCTACATCACGCACGACCTGACCACCGCCTTCCAGATCTGCGACAACATCCTGATCCTCTATCGCGGCAACGTCTCGGAGGCCGGCGCGGTGGAGCGGGTGATCGGGGCGCCCAAGCACCCCTACTCGCAGCTCTTGGTCTCCTCGATCCCGCTGCCCGACCTGAGTAAGGCCTGGGGCGGCGAGGAGATCCCCGTGTCGGAAGCTTCGGCGGCGCGCGCCAACCCCGGCTGCAAGTTCGCGCCGCGCTGCCCGCATGTCATGGAGATGTGCTGGGACAACCTGCCGCCCAAATACGTGCCCGACAGCGAACGGCTCGCCACCTGCTTCCTCTATCGCGACGCGCCGGTCTCGGCGAGCGACGACGTCGCCTCGGTGTTCCGGCCGCCCAACCATTCGATCACCGCTACTGTCCCCTGATTTTCGTCCCCAACCGATTGCCACGACCATGTCCATCAAACTCACCGACCGGCATCGCGTCGGCTCCACCGCCCTCGAACTGCCGCCCATGGGGTTCGGCGCCGCACATCTGGGCGGCATGTACCACCGTGTTTCCGGCGAGACCGCACATGCGACGCTGAAGGCCGCCTGGGATGGCGGGGTGCGCTATTTCGACAGCGCCCCGTTCTACGGCCGCGGCCTCAGCGAGCATCGGGTCGGCGATTTCCTCATCGACCAGCCGCGCGCTGAGTTCCTCCTGACCACCAAGGTCGGTCGCTACTTCCGGCGCCCCGCCGACCCCAAGACCTTCGACCGCACGCCGTGGGGCGGCGGGCTGAACATGGAGATCGTCTGGGACTATTCCTATGACGGGGTGATGCGTTCCTATGAGCAGAGCCTGTTGCGGCTCGGCCTCGACAGCGTCGATGCGCTGTTGATCCACGATCCTGAAGCCTCGCTCGGCAGCAACCCCGATGGGCCGCGCATGGAAGACATGGTGCGCAGCGGCATCAAGGCGCTCGAGGAGCTGAAGGCCTCGGGCCAGATCAAGGCCATCGGCATGGGGCTCAACGCCGCCCCGTCGCTGCTCAGTTTCGCCTCACAGGTACCGCTCGATTTCTCCATCGTCGCCATGCCCTACACCCTGCTCGACCAGTCGGCGCTCGGCACCGGCTTGAAGCGCTGCCTCGAGCACAACATCTCGGTGATCATCGGCGCCCCCTATGCCTCTGGCATCCTCGCCACCGGCCCCGGCCCCAATGCCCGCTACGGCTACGGCATCGCGTCCGACGAAGTGCAGGACAAGGTGCGGCGCATCCAGGCGGTGTGCTTGACGCATGGCGTGTCGCTGCAGGCCGCAGCGCTGCAATTCCCGCTGGCGCACCCCGCAGTGGTCTCGGTCATCCCCGGCGGGGCGAGGCCGGAGGAAGTGACAAGCAATATCGGGTATTTGCAGGAAGCGATCCCGGCAGGGTTTTGGGCGGAGCTCAAGGCGGCGGGGTTGATCGATGCCGGGGCGCCGGTGCCGGTGTGATTGGCCGACAGGCTGGTGTGGGCTGACCCCCACCCCTGTCCCCTCCCCCTAAACAAGGGGAGGGAGACGCTTGCTGGGAAGCTGGTGTTTTGGTCTCCCTCCCCATTCTTAGGGGGAGGGGACAGGGGTGGGGGTCAGCCCGCTCCAGCGCAGCAGTCTGGCCCAACACCTAAGCCGACAACCGCTCCATCCCCGTCGCCACCTCAGCCACGAACGGCCCGGGGATCCCCATGAAGTACCCCTGCGCGTAATCGACCCCGATCGCCTCGAGCGCGGCGAGCACCTCCGCCGTTTCGACGAACTCGGCCACCGTCTTGATGCCGCTGACATGGCCCAGGTGGTTGATGGTTTCGACCACTGCGCGGTCGGTACGATCGTGCAGCATGCCTTTGACGTAGCCGCCATCGATCTTCAGGAAATCCACCGGCAGGCGTTTGAGGTAGTGGAACGACGACATGCCGGCGCCGAAATCGTCGAGCGCGAACTTGCACCCGATCCCCCGGAGCGCCGTGATAAACGCCGCGGCACGGTCGAGATTGGCGACGGCGCTGGTCTCGGTGATCTCGAAGCAGATCAGTTCGGGCGGCACCCCGGTCGTTTGGAACTGCTGCTTCAGGAACGGCAGGAAGGTTTCGTCGCCGATGGCCGGGGCGCTGATATTGATCGCATAGGTGCGCCGATGCGGCTTGGGCTCGAGCGCAATGCGGGTGGCGATGGTCTCGAGGGCGTGGCGCACCACCCAGCGATCGAGCAGCGGCATCAGCCCGAAGCGCTCGGCGGCCGGAATGAAGCGGCCCGGACCGATCAGTTCGCCGCGATCGGCGAGGCGGACCAGGATCTCGCAATGCTCGCCCGCGCCGTCGCGGGCCAGCGGCACGATCTCCTGCGCATAGAGCACGAAACTGTCTTCGTCGAGCGCCCGCTGCAGCCGCCGCACCCAGCCGATATTGCCGGCCATCTCGGCCTGCTCAGCGTCGTCGGGCGAGTAGACATGCACGCGGTTGCGGCCCTTCTCCTTGGCCATGTAGCAGGCAATATCGGCAGCCCGCAGCGCTGTCGCGAGGCTGCCGACGCTGCGGTCGAGCCGCACGAAGCCGACGCTGGCGCTGACGGTGAAATGCTGGTCGTTCCACACGAACGGCATCTGGCTCAGCGTGGTGCGCAGCTGATGCGCGGTGATCAGCGCCTCGTCGACCGAGCCGGTGTTGAGCAGCACGCCGAACTCATCGCCGCCGAGGCGCGCCAGCATGACGCCAGGCCCGAGGATCGCCGGCAGGCGTTCGGCCAGCATGCACAGCAGCTCGTCGCCGGCCGCGTGCCCGCCGGAATCGTTGACCACCTTGAACTGATCGAGATCGACGAACAGCAGCGCCGTGGCCGAGCTGTCGGCGATCGCCTGTTCGACTGCTCGCTCGAAACTGGCGCGGTTGGGCAGCTTGGTCAGCGCATCGTGCGAGGCCCGCCAGGAGAGTTCGTGCTCGATGTTGCGCCGATGCCTGAGGAAGCTGTTGAGCCGCCACAGCGTCAACGCCACGAACAATGCCGCGATGGCGAGGTTGGCAATGAGCAGGCCCGCCTGAACAAAGCGCGTCCCCTGCCCCAGCGAGTTGGAGAACGCATGAGTCAGCGGCGTCACCTGGTCGTTGATGGCATCAAGCCGCTCCGCCCATTCGCGGCGCTGCCAGGGCTGCACCAACGCTGCCCGTGCCATCTCGTCGGCCAGGTCTTCCATCTGGAACAGCGTCGTCTCGGCGTTGCGCCAGTCCTCGATGGCGGCGCTCATGTAGCTGAACCAGGAGAAGTTCTGGAACAGCCAAATCAGCCCGGGAATGTCGTCCGGGTGGTTGCCGCCGCGCCGGAACCCGTCCGCCGCCGCCGCCAGGTCCGGCGGGTTGGCCTCGAGCGCAAGACGGGCTTCATGGTCGCCCAGCGGCGCGCTGAGCGCCTGCCGGTGACGCTCGAGGTAGCTCGATTGGGTGGTATCGATGTAGCGGCTGAGAAAGTAGATCGCGTCATGCTGGCCCTTCGACCACATGCTCTCGCCGGTCACATAGGAGCGCAGCGAGGTCACCATCTGCAAACTGAAGGTGGCGAGGATGGCCTGCGTGACAATGATGGCAATGAAGGGCCACGCAACGGCAACAAGTCTGAGGCTCGACTTCTTGTCGGTGGGCGACGGCCCGCCACGCTTCTGCATGGATCAGCCTGGGTACAATGGTGGGCCAAGGCTACGCGGCCCGGAGTTAACGACTTGACCCAACAGGACTGCGCAGAGTCCGGTAGTTTTACTGATCCGGCGTTAGCGTCGCCTTCATCACGTAGGTGTTGTACGGCCCGAACTGGCTCATCACGAACCAGAAGCTGAGCCCATCCTCGGAAATCCACGACGGCGTCATGTAGGCGCCGTAGGCCTGGGCATAGTCGGAGCCGCGCGCCAGCACCTCGGGCGCCGACCACGGCCCTTCCGGCCGCTCGGCGAAGCGCAGCTCGATCGCCTCCGAGAGCTCGTTGAGCGTCGTGTACATCCAGAGTTTTATCCCTGGGTTCCACACCAGCGAGCCCTCGCCGGCGCCCGGCCTGATCACTTCGGCAGCCTGGGCGCGGTCGCTGACCCAGCCGCTGCCGTCGAAATACTCCCAGGCCCTGGTGTCGAGCAGCTTGTCGGCGGCGACGCGCGCCACCCGCGCGCCGGCAAAGCGGCCACATGGGGTGCCCACGGCATAGACATACTTGCCGTCCTCGTTGCCGGCGCCCGGCTGGGCCGAAAGCGCCAGCATGTTGAAGCTCGATTTGAAGCTGCCGAATTCGTCCGGCCCCGGGCTCCAGGTCTTGCCGCCATCGGTGGACGAGATGAAGCGCGACCAGCTGCAGAGCCACACCCCACCCATCGAGGAGAAGCCATTCACCGACATGTAGTGGAGGTACAGCGTATCGCCGACCGTCACCATGGCGGTCGGGATCTTGGTCTGCTCGCCCTTGAACGCATCCTGGTGCGCCCCCTTGGCGATCTCCACCGCCTTGCCGTCCGTGTCGGTCACCCAGTCATCGATGACGATGCCGTCCGAAGCATCGAGGTCCGAGGTGAAGGCGACCACATTGGAGCGCCAGTTCGGTCCGAAGCGGATGCAGGCATTCTCGTTCCAGCCGAAGGTATCGCCAAAGGCGAGGACGATCTTGCCGCCGATCTCGGCCATGGTGCCAAGATCGGTGCCGCAGATATCCGGGCCCTTCATCGGCGCCGGCGCATTGGGCCCGGTCAGGGCCTTCACTTTTTCGGAGGTGACGCTGTAATCGGCGGCAAGGGTTGGGGTAATGGCGAGGAGTATTGCCAGCGCCGCGGCCAAGGCCCCCTCACCCGCCGCTCCGCGGCGACCTCTCCCCCAGAGGGAGAGGTGAAGCTGCGGCACGATCGCGCCCCACGACCACCTCTCCCTGGGGGGAGAGGTCGGCGCGCAGCGCCGGGTGAGGGGGCCTTTTGTCGAGGTAAGCATCAGGCGATCTTCTTCATGTAATCGTCGGTCCAGGCGCGGGTCGGCTGCAGGGTCAGCCCATTGGCGTCGAACACATGGGTGAAGGCATCGGCAATCTCGAAGCGCAGCGTGTCGCCACGGCTGGTTGCGAGGATGCCGCGCATGGTGGCGGTGACGCTCTCGCCGCCGGCGGTCTTGCCGTGCAGCACCGTCTCCGCGCCGAGCACTTCGGTCGAGACCAGTTGCACCGCCAGCGGGCCGTTGGCGGCGAGGATCAGGTGTTCGGGGCGGATGCCGATGGTCACCGCGTCGCCCAGCTTCGCCGCGCCCTCACGGCGGGCGAGGTTGAGTGTGGGACCGCCTGCGCTGAGCGCCACGCCGAGCCGTTCGCCCGCCTCGGTGACGTTGCCGGAAAAGAAGTTCATCTGCGGCGCGCCTAGGAACCCCGCGACAAACTGGTTGCGTGGCCGGGCATAGAGCTCGATCGGCGCGCCGGCCTGCTCGATCACCCCTTCGCGCAGCACCACGATGCGGTCGGCCATGGTCATGGCCTCGACCTGGTCATGTGTGACGTAGATCATGGTGGTGCCGAGCCGGCGGTGCAGCGCCGAAATCTCCGAGCGCATCTTCACCCGCAGTTCCGCGTCGAGGTTCGACAGCGGTTCATCGAACAGGAACACCTTCGGTTCCTTGACGATGGCCCGGCCGATGGCGACGCGCTGGCTCTGCCCGCCCGATAGCTGGTTGGGCCGGCGCTTCAACAGGTGCTTGATCTGGAGGATCTCCGCCGCCTTGTCGACGCGGGTGGCGATCTCGGGCTTCGCGAGCTTCTGGTTCTCGAGCCCGAAGCGCAGGTTCTCCTCGACGCTCATATGCGGGTAGAGCGCATAGGACTGGAACACCATGGCCATGCCGCGCGCCGAGGGCAGCAGGTGGTCGCAGCGCACGCCGTCGAGCCAGATCTCTCCACCCGAGGTCTCCTCGAGCCCCGAGATCATCCGCAGCAAAGTGGATTTGCCGCAGCCCGAGGGTCCGACGAACACCGTGAAGCTGCCATCCTCGACGGTAAGGTCGATGCCGTGAATGACTTCGAGCGTCTGGAAGCTTTTCCGAACCTGTCTCAGCTCAAGTTGCGCCATGCTCAGCCTCCGATTGTCAGGTCTGCGGCGTCGCCGGCGCCGAGCTTGCGGTCGATGCGGGCACTGGTGCCGGCAAAGGAAAGCGCGGTGAGATCGAGGCTGCCATAGCGGACCTCGAGGCGGACGCGGTTGCCGCTGCGGCTGACGACGCCCCAGCCCTCGCCCACCGACCAGAACCAGCTGCCATCACCCTCAGCCTTCGGCGCAAAGCCGATCTCGCCCTTGGTGAGATCGTAGCTGAGGCCCGACCAGGCATTGACCAGCGCGAAACTCGACATCGAGCGGGCGTAGTAGCTGCCGCACTCGATCTCGTTCCACGGGTTGCGGCGATACCCGTCATGCCGGGCGCGCGCCGTGCGGACGATCGCGAGCCCTTCGTCGGTCAATCCGCGGAAGATCAGGTGTGAAGCGAGCATATATTCGAGCCCGGTCCACACCTCTTCCGAATAGGGCGCCGGCACCGCCGGCTTGGTGGTGCCTTCGGGCCAGGTGGCGATCAGCACGCCGCCTTCATCCTCATAGGCATAGACCCGGCAGGGGTTGAAGTGGCCCTTGAGGTCAGCGCGATAGTTGTGGCGATAGGCCGAGGCGAGCGCCGTCTTCACCTTTTCGGGGTCGAGGAAGCTGCCGAGCCCGGCGAGATCGGCGTGCCACTGGCCGAGGATCTGGTCGGTCGCACAGCCATCGTTGAACTGGTACTTCATCTGGCCGTACTCGTCCGACCAGTAGGTCTCCATGAAACCGTCGGCGATCACCCCGACCTTGCCGCTGGCGTGATCGAACTTTTCGATCAGCGCCTTGTCGCCCAGGTCGGTCTTCTGGATGAAGTAGTCGCCGTTGAACAGCTCGGCGTTGAGATAGTCGGCCCCCGCCTGCCCCATCCGCTCGAGCTCGGCAGCAAATGCCGCATCGCCTGCAGCGCGCCCCATCTCGGCGCCGGCCTTCAACGCCGCGACATACATGGTCGAGAGCCACGAGTTCGGGCCGAACAGTTCCATGTCGAGCGTATGGTGCTGTCGCCCCCACAGGATCCCGGTGCGTTCCGGATCCCACTGGTCCGGATTGTCGGCCGACCAGGCATATTCGAGCGCCGCCTTCACCTTGGGCCAGTAGCGCTTCAGCCACTCCGTATCGCCGGAGATCTTCCAATCGCGAAAGGTCTTGATGATCGAGCCGAACTGGCCGTCGGCGCAGGGGTTGAGCGGGAAAAAGGCCGAGCCGAGCGGGATGATCTGCCGGAAGGTCAGCCCGCCATTGGGCAGCTGGTTATAGGTGTAGTCGGTCTCGCGCAGCGTGCGCTCGAGTCCGGGAAACAGGTAGGGCAGCGTCTGCTGGTAGTTCCAGACGTGGGTGCACGAGCCTTCGCAACTGCCCTCATTGGTGAACTGGCCCTCCCAGGCCCAGAGCTCACCGTTTTCGAGCCGCATTACCGTGGCGGTGCGGAGGATGCTCATGGTGCCCTGCACCGCATCGATGATGTCGACCGGCAGGCTGGTGCCGAACAGCGTATCGCGGAAGGCGAAGGTCGGGGCGCGTAGCTCGTCCCAGCGCGCGAACGCTTCGGCGAGCACCGCGCCGGAGTTCGCCCACTGGCTGGCATAATAGTTGCGCCAGGTTCCGGTCTCGCCATTCACCTGCCCCGGCCGCCAATAGACCTGGCCGACCGGAAAGTGCCAGGCGATGGCGAAGCGCACGGTCTTCGTCTCGCCCGGCGCCACGCTGATCCGGGCGGCGAGCGTGCCGTGTTCGGGCTGGTCGAACATGTTGCGGTTGAGCCGCGGCTTGTCGTAGTGCCGCTCGGGCAGCCGGCCTGCCCTCGCGAACTCGCGCCAGAACAGGTTGAGATCGTCGAACCACTGGCCGCGGAAATGGTAGTCGAGGTGGTCGACATCCCCGGCGTCGGTGGCAATCGAGACGTCGCCCGTCTGCCAATCCGGCAGCTCATCGGCGGCAGTCAGCAGCAGTGATTTCACCCCGCCTGCCTCGGCATAGCTGTGCCGGCCGTTCTGGCAGCCATGGTTCCCCAGCGTCCCGCCGATGGTGTAGTCGACCGGCACCGGGCCGGTATTGGTCACCTCGATCTCGAACATCGCCGCCGGCAGCGAGGAATCGCGCTCGTTGGTCGGGATGAACGGGCTCCAGGCGGTGAGCTTCACCTGCCCCGGAAAGCTCGCATCATGGAACGCCACCTCAGCCACCGGGAAAGTGCCGGTAAAGGTCGTCGCCTCGAAATGCGGCACGCCCGCCAGCGTGTTGCGGTTGGCGCCCCAACCGAAACCGTCGAAGAATTTCCGCGTCGTCGGCGAGCCGGTGGGCAGTCCCTCATAGGGGCCGTTGAGCACCCGGGCATCGAGCAGTTCGCCCCCTGCCTCGGCCTTGATGGCGAAGTGGCTATAGCCGTTGAAACTCTGCAGCCCCGGCCGGTTGCGGATCGACCAGTCGACCAGCCGCCCGCTGCCCGACAGCGCCAGCCCGCCGGCGCCGATGCCGCCGAGCGGGAAAGCGATGTGGCGGGTACGGTCGCCTTCGTAGATGAAACGCGGATCGGTCTTGGTCATCTGAAAATCCATGGGTCAGGCCCGGATGCCTGAGAACGTGACGCCCTCGATCACCATCTTCTGGGCGACGAGGAAGAGGAGGACGACGGGGAGGATGGCCATGCTCATCGCAGCCATGACCACCGACAGGTTTCCCTGGCTCATGTAGCCGCGCAGCAGATCCATCGCGATCGGCAGGGTCATCGCCGCCTGCGACTCGATCAGGGCCCGCGGCTGGAAATAGGAGTTCCAGGCGCCGGTGAAGGTGATGATGGCAAGGGCGCCGAGCGCCGGCATCAGCTGCGGCAGCGAGATACGCCAGAAGATCTTGAAGTAGCCGGCGCCATCCATCAGCGCCGCTTCCTCGAGCTCCTTGGGTTGCGAGCGCAGGAACTGGCGCAGCATGAACACCCCGAAGCTCGAGGTCAGGCCCATCAGCACGAGGCCGAGCGGGTTGTTGAGCAGCCCGAGCTTGGCGTAGCCGAGATAGATCGGCAGGATCGTCACCTGCGCCGGGAACATCAGCCCGATCAGCATGACGAAGAACAGGCTGTCGCGACCGGGGAACCTCAGCCGCGCATAAGCGAAGGCGGCGAGCGTGCAGGTGATGAGCTGGCCGATGGTCACCAGCACCGCAACGTAAAGGCTGTTCCAGTAGATCTTGAGGAACGGCACCGAGGACTCGAGCACCGTCTGGTAGTTGCTCAGATCAAAGCTGGGCGGAAAGAAGCTCGGCGGCATCTTGTAGGCTTCCGGCGCCGGCCGGAACGACATCGAGAACAGCCAGAAGAACGGCATCAGCATCAGGATGCCCATCAGCAGCAGCACCGCGATGATGGCGCTATCGACCCACTTCTTGGCTTCGCGCGTCTGCATGGATCTGGTTTGCATGGCCTACTCCCGCACCCAGCGGCGCGAGCCGATGATCTGGATGATGGTGATGATGAGGACGAGGATCATCATGATGACGCTGACCGCCGCGGCGTAGCCGAGCTCGAAGCTGCCGAACGCCTCGTCGACCAGGTAGATCGACAGCGAGCGGGTGGAATCCCCGGGGCCGCCGCCGGTCAGGATCATGATCGACTCGAACACCTGCAGCGCGCCGATCGAGGCGAAGACGATGCAGAAGAACAGCACCGGCGAGATGAACGGCAGCGTGATGCGGCTGAAGCGGCGCCAGGCGGAGGCGCCATCCATCGAGGCGGCATCCATGATTGGCCTCGGCACGCCCTGCAGCGCCGCGATCAGGATGATCATGAAGAAACCGGTGTTCTTCCACACATCCATGATGACGATCGAGGTCATCGCGAATTTCGACGATGACAGCCACGGCACCTGCGGCAGGCCGATCTGGCCGAGATAGTAGTTTATGACGCCGAAATCGACGCTGTAGAAATAGCTCCACACCACCGCGACGAACGCCGCCGAGATGATCACCGGCAAAAAGAAGGCGAGGCGGAAGAAGTAGAGCAGGAATTTCGGCATCGCCCGGTTCAGCGCCAGCGCCAGGATCAGCCCGACCGCGACGTTGAAGCTCACCGCGAGGAAAGCGAAGCGCAGCGTGTTCCAGAAGATCTCGAGCGAGCGCGGCTCGGTGAGGAAGCGCACATAATTCTCGAACCCCACCCAGTCGGCGCCGAAGCTGATGTCGTAATAGGTGAAGCTGAGGATGATGGTGATGGCCACCGGCGCCAGCACGAACGCCGCGTAGAGCAGGATCGAGGGCAACACGAAGATGTAGCCCGCCTGCATCTGCGCCTTGCGGAGATCGGATAGTCGTCGCTTCGCCATAACCATCTCGGGCCGGAGAAAACTGGAGCGCTCAGGTGAAAGTGCCCGCGCCGGACCCGAGGGTTCGGCGCGGGCAGTCCGGGGGAGGACTACTGGGTGACGCGCTTGATGCGCTCGAACGAGCGGGTCAGTTCCTGGTCCGCCTTGGCGACGGCATCAGGAATGGTCATTTCGTCGGTCATGATGGCGTTGAAATACCGCATGAAAATCTGGTCGACTTCCTGGAAATTGGCGGGCGACGGCACCGCATGGGTGGTCGGCAGCGTCTCGTAGTAGAGCGGCGCCGACGGCGGGAACTTCAGGAAATTCTCGGTCTCGGCCGCCGACTTGCGGCCCGGCACGGCGCCGCCCAGATCGCCTTCAGCCACCTGCGTCTCGTAGCTCAGGAGTTCCGTGACCAGCGCCTTGGCCAGTTCCGGGTTCTGCGCCTTGGACGAAATGCCATAGGCGCCGAAGCCGATGACGGTGTCGTTGCTCACCTTGCCCGGCTGGGTGGCGATATCCATGTCGAGCTTTGACGAGATGGCGTTCTGCACGATCCAGTGACCCCGCGAGATCATGGCGATCTGGCCGGCGAAGAACTGGTTCTCGACGCCCTCCTGCCCCGGCACCGGCGACACCTTCTTGACGTGGATCAGGTCGTAGAGGAACTGCAGCGTCTCGGCGACCTTGGGGTCCTTCATGTTGGAGGCCGACCAATCCGCGGTCACCGGCGAGGTGCCGTTGGAGAGGAACCACGGCATCAGCCCGAAGAAGAAGGCCGGCACCTCGTAGCCGAACTGGGTGACATTGCCGTTGGTGTCGCGCTTGGTCAGCTTTTCGGCGATGGCGGCGAACTCGTCCCACGTCCAGGTCTTGCTGGGCGCTTCGATACCGGCCTCAGCGAACAGCGCCCGGTTGTAGTTCGTCATGATGTTGTTCCAGGTCGAGGGGATGAAGTAGGTCTTCCCCTTGTACTTGGTCAGGTCGAACAGCTTGGCGTCGAAGTCGGAGAAGTCGCCGGTCGCGATATAGTCGTCGAGCGGAATGAACAGGTCGCGCGCCGCAAAGCTCTGCAGCGTCTCCACCGCCGTATGGTAGACATCATACTGCTCGCCGGCATTGTATTGCTGCAAGACGCGCGACACGAAATCGCCCCAGCCGCCACCCACTGCATCGACGCCGATCTCGACCTCGACATTGGGGTATTTGGCGTTGAAGCGGGTCACCGCGTCCTGCGTCGATTTGAGCTGCGCTTCGCCGCCAAAGGTCATCAGCCGCAGCTTGCCCGCTTCATCGGACTGGGCCAGCGCAGGCGATACCAGCCCGGCCGTGAGCAGCAGAGCCGCCAGTAATTTCTTCATCTCGTCCCTCCTCTGTCCGGCGTTTCGACAAAGCTTCGCCGGCGCTGGATCGCGGGTTTTTCACCGCGTCCGCTGTTGAAAAGCCATCCGCACCCGGAAAACCGCCGAAAACTGGCGTCCGACTTCAGAGTGCGCTGATTAAACCATTGTGATCGTTCAGGTATTTCTCCCATCGCGGGGTTGTCCCCGTCTTCTGGCGAGAGCGAACGTAACAGCTGTGAATGGATTTGCAAATGCATTCACAAATCCATTTGCATGCGTCTTTCGTTTGGTGCTAGCCGTTGCCGCCATGAGCACGATCTCAAAGGTTGCCGAACGGGCAGGCGTGTCGCGGACCACGGTCTCGCATGTGATCAACCACGCCAATCGGGTGTCGAAGCCGCTGCGCGAAAAGGTGCAGGCGGCGATCGATGAGCTCGGCTATTCGCCCAATCCGCAGGCCAAGAGTTTGCGGACGGGGCGCACCAACCTGATCGCCATGCTGATCCCCGATATCGGCAACCCGTTCTACACCGAGATGGTGAAGGCGGCGCAGGCGGCACTCGAGGAGGCCGGGCTCGACGCGCTGATCTACAATACCGACGTGCCGGGCGGAAACTGGCAGACGCATGGCCGCGATTACCTGCGCCAGCTCAACAAGAAGCGCGTCGATGGCCTGCTGGTCGGCGATTTCGCCCTGCACGGCATCAACGAGGAGCTCTTGAAGCTCGACACCCCGACGGTGTTCATCGGCCAGCTCGCCAGCCACGCCGTCGACAGCGTCAAAGTCGACGATTACGGCGGCGGCTACATGGTCGGCAAGCACTTTGCCGAACGCGGGCACAAGACGGTGGTGCAGATCACCGGGCCTGAGAATTTCGAGTCCGCCATGGCCCGCGCCGATGGCTTCGAACAGGCCCTCAGGGACCACAAGGTCAAGGTCAAGAAGGCCCAGCGCTACACCGGCACCTACCTGCCGCCCTCCGGTCGCGAGGCAGCGCAGTGGATCGCGCAACTGAGCGGCGAGGACAAGCCGAGCGCCGTGTTCATTGGCAATTACCTGATGGCGATGGGTGCGCTGGCCGAGTTCCACGACCAGGGCGTCCGCGTCCCCGACGATATTGCCGTCGCCATTTTCGGCGACCTGCCGCAGCTCGAATATGTGAGGCCCAACCTCACCCGAGCCGGCGAAAACCCAGGCGCGCTGGCTCGGCGCGCCGTTGAAATGCTGCTCGACCGCCTCAACGGCAAGTTCGACGGCCCGCCGCGCACCGAGGTCATCCCCTGTGCGCTGCGCACCTTCGAGTCGGCCTAGCCGGACGAAGAATAACCAAGCGCGGCCGTTTCGGGGGAGGTGGCCGCGTCCCGGACGACAACACCAAAGCTCCAGGGAGGAGTGAGATGACTCTTACGTCCAACATGCCGTCGGGATGGTCCCGCCGGTCCATCCTCAAGGGCGGCGCCGCACTGGGCGCTGCCGGCCTTGCCCTGCCGTTCGCCGGCAAGGCGTTCGCTCAGGACAACACGCTCAGCTTCTGGCAGTTCTATGCCCCCGGCGGCGATGTGAAGCCACAAGTCGACTGGTTCGTGAAGATGGTGGCCGATTGGAACGCCACCCAATCCGAGCAGGTCGCGCTCGAATATGTGGTGGGCTCCGAATATATCGGCGGCACCAAGCTCGCGACCTCGTTCGCCTCGGGCCAGGGGCCGGATATCTTCATCATCTCGCCCGGCGATTTCCTGCGCTACTACAATGGCGGCGTGCTGCAGGACCTGACCCCGGCAATCGAGGAAGCGGCCCGCGCCGATTTCCCCGAAAGCGTCATCGCCAACCGCATGGTCGACGGCAAGATCTTCGGCGTGCCGATGGAAGTCGAGCCGATGGCCTTCTACTACTCGGTCAAGGCGTTCGAGGAGGCCGGGCTCAACGAGAACGATGTGCCCACCACCTGGGACCAGTTGCTCGAAGTGGGGAAGAAACTGACCACGGCAGAGCGCTATGGCGTGCTGTTCGAGACCAACCCGGGCTACTACCAGAACTTCACCTGGTACCCCTTCATGTGGCAGGGCGGCGGCGAATTCCAGTCGGCTGAAGGCAAGTCCGCCTTCGACTCGCCGGCAACCGTCGCAGCGCTGAAGCTCTGGCAGGATGCGGTCAATTCCGGCGCCGCGCCGCGCCAGATGCTCGGCGGTGGCGGCGGCGATATCGTCGCCAACCTCGGCTCCGGCTACTGCGCCATGCAGAATGTCGGCATCTGGGGCATCTCGGCGATGGACAACAACGCCCCCGACGTTCCCTACGGCATCTTCAAGCTGCCGGTACCGACTGGCGGCAAGTACGTCACGGTCGGTGGCGGCTGGGCCTTCGTCGCCAATTCCAAGGGCAAGAACCCGGAAGCCGCGGCAAAGTTCATCGCCTGGGCGCTGGCCTCGATGGCGCCGGATTCGGTGCAGCGCGTGGTCGATTGGTGCACGGTGGCGAAGTCCGACATGCCGCCGCGCAACTCGGCGCTGGCTGCCGGTGGCGATGCCTTCAACAAGGGCAATATGGGGATCTTCGGCACCCAGATCCATCCGGGAACCCGGGCCGAGCCGCGGGTGCCGCCGGAGGTCTACAAGATCATCTCCGACGCCATCCAGCAGAGCCAGCTCGGCGGCGCCGACCCGCAGGCAACGGCCACCGCCGCCAGCCAGCAGCTCGACGCCTTCCTCGCGTCTTACTCGGGCGCACCGATCCTGTAAGGGAAGCCACGACGGCTTCGCTCCCCTCCCCTTGAGGGGAGGGGTGGGGGGTGGGGGTCCATCGGTGATCACTGAACCACCCCCTCCCTCAATCCCTCCCCTCCTAGCGGACGCGGTAGCGCCGCGGGGGGAGGGAGGCGACAGCCACATGATCCTGTGTTCGGAGTGACCAGTGACTGAGATCACAACTACGGCGGCGGGCGACAAGCCCGCTGCCATCCGGCTCACCACGAGGCAGCGCGAGGCCATTGCCGGCGTGCTGTTCGTCGCGCCCGACGCCATCGGCCTGATGCTGTTCATCGGCCTGCCGATGCTCCTGGCGCTCGGCATCTCGGTGTTCGAGGTCGACGGCTTCGGCGGCTTCAAGTTCGTCGGGCTCGCCAACTACTTGAAGATGTGGGGTGACCCGCTGTTCTGGTCGTCGCTGCGCGTCACCGGGCAGTTCACCCTCATGCTGGTGCCCCTGCTCTATGTCAGCGGGCTGGGCCTGGCGTTGCTGGTGCAGCGCACCAGCAAGTTCAACACCGTGATGCGCTCGATGTTCTTCGCGCCGCAGATGGTCAGCCTCGTCGTCGTGGCCCTGGTCTGGCAGCTGATGGTGGTCGACAAGCTCGGCGTCCTCACCCGCTTCGCCGCCTCGATCGGGCTCGGCGGCATTTCTTTCCTCGGCGACCCGAACCTGGCCCTGTTCACCGTGACGCTCGCCGCGGTGTGGTTCCTGATGGGCTTTTACATGCTGATCTTTTTGGGCGGCCTGCAGGACATCCCCAAGGAGTATTACGAGGCGGCGCGCATCGATGGCGCGAGCGCCACGCAGAGCTTCTGGTTCATCACCCTGCCCTTGCTGCGCCCCACCAGCTTCTTCGTGCTGCTGGTCTCGGCCGTCGCCGCCATCACCGGCGCGCAGGCCTTCGACCTGATCTACGTGATGACCAAGGGCGGGCCGGCCAATTCGACGGCGCTCCTGATCAGCTACATCTACCAGCAGGCCTTCCAGTACTCCGCCTTCGGCTATGCCGCGGCGCTGGCGACGCTCCTCGTGGTGCTGCTGATGGTGGTCACGGTGTTCTTCTTCTTCCTCACCCGGGGCGGACGGTTCGATTATGAGTAGCGCAAGCCTTTCCCGTTCGCAGGCCAATGTCGTCCGGCTGGTCTGGATGCTGGTGACAGTGGTGCTCGCCGTGATGGCGATCTTCCCGCTGCTCTACATGCTGTCGATCGCCTTCAAGGGCCCGACCGAGGTGTTCAAGTCGAACCTCATTCCATCGAAACCCGTGCTCGACAACTTCATCTACGTGCTGACCGAGGTGCCGTTCTGGCGCTACCTGATCAACACCTTCATCATCTCCGCCGTGGTGACGGTGGTGGCTTTGTTCTTCCACACCATGGCCGGCTACGCCCTGGCGCGGCTGAAGTTCCCGGGCCGCGAGGCAGTGTTCCTCGCCATGTTCTCGACCTTCCTCGTGTCGCTGCCGGTGATCATCGTGCCGCTGTTCATCCTGGTGCGCTCGATGGGCATGCTGAACTCCTATGCCGGGCTGATCGTCCCGGCGATCTTCAACGCCTTCGGCATATTCCTGCTCCGCCAATACTACCTGTCGCTGCCCAAGGAGCTCGAGGAAGCCGCGGTGATCGATGGCGCCGGCTATTGGCGCATCTACACCAGCGTCATCCTGCCCTTGAGCCGGCCGATCATCGCGGCGCTGGCGATACTGTTCTTCCTCGCCAATTGGAACTCGTTCCTCTGGCCGCTCACCGTCGCCTCCGACCAGAACCTGTGGGTCGTGCAGGTGGCCATCGCCAACTTCAAGAGCCAGTACGCCGCCAGCTGGAACTACACCATGGCCGCCTCGACCATCGTCGCGGTGCCGATGCTGGTGCTGTTCGTGATCTTCCAGAAGCAGATCATGGACTCGATCAAGACCAGCGGCCTCAAATAGGTCCCAAGGAGATCTCTATGACCAATGCGGGCCTCTCGCCGCTACGGGGACTAGCCAAGCTGCGCGAGGCGCAGAGCCGGCGCTTTTCGAGCTACGACCGCACCGGCGGCAATGATGACCGGCTGCATATCGAACCGGGGAAGACCGTCGTGATCGCCGAGCACCAGGGCGCCGGCATCATCACCCATATCTGGGCCACCCTCGCCTCGTCGGCCGACCACTATCTGAGAAAGATCGTGCTGCGCGCCTATTGGGACGGCGAGACCGAACCGAGCGTCGAGACCCCGATCGGCGATTTCTTCGGCATGGGCCACGCCAAAACCAGGAACTTCGCCTCGCTGCCGGTGCAGGCGAGCCCTCAGGATGGCAAGGCTTTCAACTGCTACTTCCCGATGCCGTTCGGCAGCTCGATGCGGCTCACCATCACCAACGAGTCCGAGGTCGACCTGCTGTTCTACTACTATGTCGATCTCGAGCTGCACGATCGGCTCGAAGACGGCATGGGGCGCTTCCACGCCCAGTATCGGCAGGATCGGCCGGCGGGAGTCAGCGAGGCCGGCAAGACCAACGAGCAGCATCTGTTCGGCGGCGAGAATGTCGACGGCAAGCGCAACTACCTGATCCTCGATGCCGAAGGCCACGGCCACTATGTCGGCGTGCTGTTCTCGGTCCAGTCGCAGCGCCTGTCGCGGTCCTGGGATTGGTACGGCGAAGGCGACGACATGATCTGGATCGACGGCGCCCCCGGCCTCTCGGTGCCCGACACGGTGCGCAAGCCCGATCCGCGCATCGGCTCGAAAGCCGCGCTGATCGAGCCGCGCCCGGAAAGCGCCCCTGGCGCCAACGACCAGTGGCCGCCGACCCTGCATGGCACCGGCACCGAGGATTATTTCAACACCGCCTGGTGCCCCACTGAAGAATACTCGGCGCCCTATCACGGCATCATCGCCGCCGGCGGCCCGAACTGGACCGAGCCGGTGACGCTCTATCGCTGGCACATCGAGGACCCCTTGATCTTCAAGGAGCGCATCAAGGTCAGCATCGAGCACGGCCACGCCAATGGCCGCTCCGACGACATCTCGTCGGTGGCGTTCTGGTATCAGGCCGAGCCGCACAAGCCGTTCGATCCGCTACCCCCGGTTGCCGAGCGCATCCCCCATTTCCGCTATCCATTCCAGGGACAATGAAAATGACTACGCCGTTCAACGGACTTGGCGTCAACCTCTCGAACCTCTACCGGCTGTCGCCGGCCAGGACCCGCTCGATCTCGCCCGAGAATTTCACCGGCGAGAAGGGTAAGGGCGGCATGGCCACCGAAGGCACCGGCGCCGTGCACGCCAAGGGGCTCGGCCCCGACGGCAATGGCCAGGGCTGGAAGGTATCGCCCTCGATCCGGATCGAACCGGGCGAAACCCGCGTCCTTGCCGATATCGAGGGCATGGGCGCCATCCAGCAGATCTGGCTGACCACGGCGAACCTGCGCTGGCGGAGCCTCATCATCCGCATGTGGTGGGACGATCAGGAGAACCCCTCGGTCGAGGCGCCGCTCGGCGATTTCTTCTGCATGGGCTGGGGCCAGTTCGCCCAGATCAACTCGCTCGCCGTCTGCGTCAACCCCGGCCGCGCCTTCAACTGCTACTGGGAAATGCCGTTCCGCAAGGCCGCGCGCATCGAGATCGAGAACACCGACCCCGACGATTTCGGCATCATCTACTACCAGATCAACTACACCCTGACCGAGGTGCCCGAGGACGCGGCCTATTTCCACGCCAAGTTCCGTCGCACCAACCCCCTGCCCTACGGCACCGATTACACCATCCTCGATGGCATCAAGGGGCGGGGCCACTATGTCGGCACCTACATGGCCTGGGGGGTGAACAATTCCGGCTGGTGGGGTGAAGGCGAGATCAAGTTCTTCATGGATGGGGACAAGCAGTTCCCCACCATCTGCGGCACCGGCACCGAGGACTATTTCTGCGGCGCCTATAATTTCGATGGCGGCGTGGTCGATGCCACCATGGACAGCCGCTATCGCGAGTTCTCCACCCCCTATGCCGGCCTGCCACAGGTGCTGCGGCCCGACGGCACCTATCGCAGCCAAACCCGCTTCGGCATGTATCGCTGGCACCTGAGCGACCCGATCCGCTTCGAGAGCGATTTGAAGGTCACCATCCAGGCGCTCGGCTGGCGCACCGAAAACCGCAACACCCGCCGCTACCTGCCGCTGCAGGACGACATCGCCTCGGTGGCGTTCTGGTACCAGACCCTGCCGACGGCGCCGTTCGAAGCGCTGCCGGGGCCGGATTATCTTGAGGTGATTTGAGGGGTTTACTGAAAGGCCGGCGCGGGCTGACCCCCACCCTTAATCCCTCCCCGCAAGGGGGAGGGAGACGCAGACTGCTAGGCCAGTGTTTTGGTCACCCTCCCCCTTGCGGGGAGGGGACAGGGGTGGGGGTCAGCCCGCACCGGCCATCTAGTCGAAAACCGCCTCAGCTCAACGCGTTCAGCAGATTCCCCGACACATGCCCATCCGGCAGCAGCCCCGCCCGCGTCTGCCAGTCGATCACTGCCGCGCGCGTCTTCGGCCCGATCTCGCCATCGGGCTTGCCGATCTCATAGCCCTTCTTCAAGAGCTTCGCCTGCACCTGCTTCCGGCCATCGGCGTTGAGCGCCGTGTCCTTCGGCCAGGCGACCGAAAAGCCCTTGCCGCCGAGGATCCGGTCGGCGAGGTGGCCGACGGCCAGCGCATAGCTGTCGGAATTGTTGTAGCGCTTGATCACCCCGAAATTCGGCAGCACGGCGAACACCGGGCCGTTGCCGCCCATCGGCATGTAGAGCCGGGCGGTATCGCTGTCGCGCGGGAACGGCTTGCCGTTGGCGCGGACGACGCCGACGCCGCGCCAGTCGCCCAGGGTCGCGGTGAGGCCTTGCCAGACATTCTGGTAGTTGAAGTCGCGCGCGAGCTTTACCTCGTAACCCCAGGTTTCCCCTGCTCGCCAGCCGAACGACTTCAGGTAGTTGGCGATCGAAGCCTGCGCGTCGGGCACCGAGCCCCAGATGTCCTTGTGGCCATCGCCCTTGAAGTCGACGGCATACTTCATGAAGCTCGACGGCATGAACTGCGGCAGGCCCATGGCGCCGGCCCACGAGCCGACCATGTCCTTGGCGCGCACATGCCCGCCCTCGAGGATCTCGAGCGAGGTGATCAGCTCGGAGCCGAAGAAATCGGTGCGATAGCCGCCATAGGCCAGCGTCGCCAGCGCATGCACCGTGTTGGTGCCGCCCAGGAACCCGCCGAAATTGGTCTCGATGCCCCAGATGGCGAGGATGATCTCGCCCTGCACGCCGTAGCGCTCGCTCACTGCCTTCAGCGTCTCGGCCCATTCGCCGCGCATCTCGTGCCCGGTGCCGATGCGCGCGTCGCTGACCCGCTTCACCACATAGTCGGCGGCGGTGGAGACGAATTCCGGCTGCTTCTTGCTGAGCTCGAGCACCGAGCCGATCGGCTTGAAATCGCCCATCGCGATGTCGAACACCCGCTTCGACACGCCGCGCGCCTTGGCCCGCTGCCAGGTCTGGTCGACGAAGCCACCGACGCTGGCAAAGGCCGGCGTGAACGCCGACGAAGCGATCAGCGCAGCAGCGCCAATACCGAAACTACGACGGGAAACAGAGAATTCGATGGGCTTGTTTACGCGGTACATGAAGGCGCCTCTGCACAAGAGGGGCGGCCCGGATAGAACGCTGGGCCGATCTGCCGGCACAATTGGCCGACGGTTTCTCGTCTATTCTCCTGAACGAAATTAAGATCGCGTTACCCACGTGTTCCCGATCGCGTGATCGGTTGACACCCGCCGCCAATCTCTGGGATGCCTTCGCCCCTTTCATCGCGTCGGAGGAGTGCGATGTTTCGATCCCTTGCGGTGGCCACGCTGCTCTGCGGCCTCGTGTCGCCGGCGCTGGCCGCCGATGTGCAGCCGACGCTGACCGGCGACATCAGGATCCATGACCCCACGGTGATCGAGGTCGACGGCAAATTCGTCGCCTTCCAGACCGGACAGGAGGGCGGGCTCTATCGCGGCGCCATTCGCGCCAAGACCTCGCCGGATGGCATTGCCTGGACCGACGCCGGATCGATCGGCAAGGGCGTCCCCAAATGGGAGCGGAAGGAACTCGGCTACCAGTCGCTCAACATCTGGGCGCCATCGGTCAGCAGGCACGGCGAGACCTGGAACCTCTACTATTCGGTGTCCTCGTTCGGCATCAACACCAGCGCCATCGGGCTGATGACCAATGCCGCGCTCGACCTCGAGAAACCCGGCGAGGGCTGGGAGGATCAGGGCCTGGTGCTCAAATCCAACGGCAAGGACAGCTGGAACGCCATCGACCCCTGGCGCATCGACCTCAGCGACGGCCGCGCCTTCCTTGCCTATGGCTCGTTCTGGGACGGCATCAAAATGCGGGAGCTCGATCCGGCCTCTGGCAAGCTGCTCACGCCGGATACCCCGACCCATGACCTCGCCTCACGCCAGGGCGCCGGCATCGAAGCGGCCAGCATTCTCGAGCACGAGGGGCGGTTCTACCTGTTCGTGTCGTTCGACCAGTGCTGCAAGCAGCTCGACAGCACCTACAACATGCGCGTCGGCCGCGCCGACGCAGTGACCGGTCCCTATCTCGATCGCGACGGCAAGCCGATGCTCGCGGGCGGCGGCACCCTGCTTCTGGGCAAGACCGGCCGCTTCATCGGTCCCGGCGGGCAGGAAGCCATCGTCACCTCAAAGGGCGAGATGCTCGCCTACCACTATTACGACGGTGACGACCTCGGCGTGTCGAAACTCCAGTTCTCGCCCCTCCGATGGACCGCTGATGGCTGGCCCGAGCTCGATGCATTACCGGAGTAGAGCGGGCCGGGCCGCCGGCCGCGGGGGGGGGGGGGGGGGGGGGGGGGGGGTTGGTTCTGTGATCACCGATGGACCCCCACCCCCAACCCCTCCCCTCAAGGGGGAGGGGAGCTCACGGCCGGTGAGCGGCTAGAGGAACGCAAACAATCATGAAGAACCCCAGTTCCAACCGCGCCGCCGACCTCGACCTGCTCAAGACCCTCTTGGTCATCGGCATGGTCGGCGCCCATGTCGTCCAGCTCATCACCTTCCGCGCCAGGCCCGAGGCGGCGATCTTCGCCGAGTATGCCAACCTCGTCAGCTTCCCGGGCTTCCTGTTCGCCTTCGGCATCGGTCTCGGCCTGCCCAACCCGGAGGGGCGAAAGCGCAGCCTCTGGCGGCAGCTGCGGCCCTCGCTGCTGCTGTTGCTGGCCGTCTATGCGTCGTCCTTCGCCTTCGCTTTGCTGGTCGACCGCAGGAAGCTCGATCCGCAGCTGATCCTCGACGTGGTCAGCATGCAGCGGCTGTTCGGCTGGAGCGAGTTCCTCGCCACCTTCTTCATGCTGTCGCTGCTGGCGCTGGTGGCGCGCCCGGCGTTGCTCGCCATCGGCCGCAACCCGTGGCTGCTGGTCGTCGCGACGCTCGCCTGCCTCGCTACGACCCTCTACACCACCGGCGCGATCGTCCCGCTGCTGCCGACCCTGGTCAGCCATACCGGCTTCGCCAATTTCCCGCTGCTCTGCTACCTGCCGTGGTTCCTCCTCGGCATCTGGTACGGCAGCCATCCGGTGCGGGCCTGGCACTTCGTGCCAGCGCTGGCGGTCACCGGCTACCTTTACTGGGTGACGCTCCAGACCGGCCAGTTCCCCTACCGCTTCCCCCCGACCATCCTGTGGATCGTCGGCCCGGCCGCGATCCTGATCGCCTACCTCTGGCTCTGCCGCTTCATCGCAGCGCGGGTCAGTATCCCTGCCCTGCTGCTGACGCCCGGCCGGCATGTGCTGAGCTTCCTCGTGCTCTCCAATATCGGCTTCTTCGCCACCCGCTATTTCATGGGGAAGCCCGTGCGCAGCTCGCTGACCGCGGCGCTGGTGACGGTTGGCGTGCTCGTGCTGCTGTCGGCGGGCTGGTACTCTTGGGAGCGGCTGCGGAAAGCTACTCGGCCGCAGCCCGCACCGGCACCGGCCCGATAGAGCCGCGGCTGATCAGCGGGCACTCGATCTTCACCCGCCGCGGCGAGGCGGCGGGGAGTTGTTCGTCGAGCAGCGTGCCGACCGCCCAGCGCGCCATCTCCTCGTGCGGCAGCACCACCGTCGAGAGCGGCGGATTCATGTACATGCTGGTGTCTTCGTCATCGAAGCCGACCACCGACATATCGTCCGGCACCCGCAGCCCGCGCGCCTGCAATGCGCCATAGGCGCCCACGGCCATGCGGTCGTTGAAGGCGAAGATGCCGGTGGGCGGGTTGGGCATATCGAGCAGCCGCGTGGTCAGGTCGCGCCCGCCATGGATGGTCCAGCCACCGCGCATGATCAGCTCTTCGTCGACAGGCACGTCCCATGAGGCGAGCGCCTGGCGATAGCCGCGCTCGCGGTCGTCGGCCGCCTGGATCCAGCTTTCGCCAGCGAGATGCGCGATGCGGCGATGGCCGGCCTTCAGCAGCGCTTCGGTGGCGGCATAGCCGCCGGTGACGTCGGCCGGCACCACCGAGGGGTAGTAGCGCTGCTTGTCGTAGCAGTTGAGCAGCACGGTCGGCACGTCGCGTAGCCGCTCCGGCACTTCGACCGGCCGGGTGACGAGGCTGGCATAGAGCACGCCGATGATCTGGTTGCTGAGCAGCATGTCGAGCGCCAGGCTTTCGAGCTTGGGATCGGAGCGGGTCGAGAAGGTCGCGACCACCACATCCTGCAGTGCCGCCTCCTCGCGCGCGCCCTCGATGAACGGCGTGGCGAACGGCGTGGTGGTGACTTCGTCGATGAGCAGGCCGATCACCCGGGTCTTGTTCTCGGGCACGTGGTGCTGTGGCCCCTTGCGATAGCCCAGCGCGTCCGCGGCTTCGAGCACCCTGGCCCGGGTCGCTTCGGCGACACGCGCATTCGGCACCCGGTTCAACACGAGCGACACCGTGGCCTGCGAGACCCCCGCACGCTCACCGATCTCGATCATGGTCGGCCGCTTTGCCACCACTTCCCCCAACACGTCTAAAGCGTTCGTTTAACGTCTTCAAAGCGCAGCATTATCAGGCTTCGAGCCGTGTGCGCAACTTCGCTTGCTAAACTCATTAGCAACCGCAACGCTTGCCAGACCGCTGGAAAGCCGGTAGCCATAACGAAACTGCTAATAATTATTAGCGTGGTGGGAGGACTATATGATCGGCGAGACTACGGCCACCAAGGCTGGCGCAAACGCACGCGAGGAGATCTCGCTCGATGGCGCTTGGCGCTTCCGGCTCGATGGCCATGGCGACTGGCGCAATGCTACCGTTCCCGGCCCCTGGCAGGCCGAATTCGCCGATCTCCGTCACGCCGCCGGCAAGGCCATCTACGCCCGCCAGCTGTCGATCCCGGCCGCCTGGCAGGGCCGCGAGATCGCCATCCGCTTCGGCGCGGTGAACTATTTCTCCGAAGTCCGCCTCAATGGCCGCGTGCTCGGCACCCATGAAGGCGGCTACCTGCCCTTCGAGTTCGTCATCCCCGCGGGCACCCCGGCCGAGAGCGCGCTGGAAGTGCACGTGACCCTGCCCAGCGGCGACGCCGAGGCCTATCCGGACTATCCGTTCGGTGAAATCCCGCACGGCAAGCAGAGCTGGTATGGCCCGCTCGGCGGCATCTGGCAGTCGGTGAAGCTCTTGTCGCGCGATAAGCGGCACGTCGCGCATGTGGCGATCGACGCCAACCCGGACAGCGGCGAAGTTGCGCTGACGCTGACCCGCTCGGCCGCCGGCGCCGGCGCCACGGTGCGCGCCACGGTGGGTGGGGTTTCCGCCGAGACCACCGGCACTTCGCTCACTTTGAAGCTCAACGCCCCGGCCCTGTGGTCGACCGACACGCCGAACCTGCATTCCCTGAAGCTCGAACTGATCGCCAGCGGCGAAGTGGTCGACAGCACCACGCATAGCTTTGGGTTCAGGAAGATCGAGACCCGCGACGGCAAGTTCTTCCTCAACGGCCAGCCGCTCTACCTGCGTGGCGCGCTCGACCAGGATTATTACCCGGATGGCATCTGCACCCCGCCCTCGCTGGAATTCCTCGAGGACCAGTTGCAGAAGGCCAAGCATCTCGGCCTCAACCTGCTGCGCGTCCACATCAAGGTGCCGGATCCGCGCTACTACGAAGTCGCCGACCGGCTGGGTGTGCTGATCTGGACCGAAATCCCCAATGTCCAGTACTTCACTGCCGCCGCCGCGCAGCGCATGCGCGACACCATGGCCGGCATTATCGCGAGGGATGGCAACCACCCCTCGATCATCGCCTGGACCATCATCAACGAGGATTGGGGCACCCGGCTGATCGAGAACGCCGATCACCGCCAGTGGCTTAAGGATACCTATGACTGGCTGAAGCAGAAGGACCCGCGCCGGCTTGTCGTCGACAACTCGGCCTGCATCCCGAACTTCCACGTCAAGACCGACATCAACGACTACCACTATTACCGCTCGGTGCCGGAACGCCGCGCCGAGTGGGAGAAGCTGACCGAGGAGTTCGCCGGCGCCGCCGACTGGACCTGGACGCCCTTTGGCGATGGCGAGCGTCGCGGCGACGAGCCGCTGGTGGTGTCCGAGTTCGGCGTCTGGGGTCTGCCCCATCCCGACCAGGTGAAGACCCCTGCCGGCGCGGAGCCCTGGTGGGCCGAGACCGGCGGCAACTGGGGCGACGGCGCGGCCTATCCGCACGGTATCCAGAACCGCTTCGCCACCTACCACCTCGACAAGGTGTTCCAGAGCTTCGGCGACTTCATCACCAACGTGCAGTGGTACCAGTTCGCCAATCTCAAATACGAGATCGAGTCGATGCGCGCCCACGCACCGATCCAGGGCTACGTCATCACCGAGATGACGGACGTGCATTGGGAGGCCAACGGCCTGCTCGACATCAACCGCAACCCGCGCGCCTTCCACGATCGCTTCGCCGAGATCAACAACGACACGGTGATCGTGCCGCAGCTGGCCCATCACGCCATCACTTCGGGCGACAGCATCGCGCTGAGCCTCAAGGTGGCGACCGGCGGCAAGGCGGTGCCGGCAGGCGCGACGCTGAGCTGGTCGGTCGAGGGCACGAGCGGCAAGCTCGACGTGCCGGCGACGGCAGGCCTCGCGGTCGCCGACCTCGGCGCCGCCACGATCACGCTGGGCGGTGAGGCGCGCGTCGCCAGTATTGCGCTGAAGCTCGAAGCCGGCGGCAAGCTGCTGGCCAAAAACGAGATCCAGGTCTCGGTCTACTCGAAGCGCACGGCCGGCCCGGCAAGGATCGCCGCCGCCAGCCCCGAACTCGCAGCCTTCGCCAAGGGTCTCGGCTATACGGTGACCACCGATACCGCTGCCGCTGACCTGGTGCTCACCCATGCGCTCGGCGCCGACGACATCGAAGCGATGCGCCACGGCGCCCGCTACCTGGTGCTGGCCGACGGTTCGGCCGAGACGCACCGGAACCTCCGCACCGACCCACCCCGCGCCGAGCCGCCGACCATGCCGGCAGGCAAGGAGCGAGCCCGTCATCTCGGCTCGGAAACCCAGCTCCCCAATATCGGGCTGGTGCTGCGCGATGGCACGCTGTGGCGCGGCGACTGGATCGCCAACTTCTCCTGGATCAAGCGGACAGGGGCATTCGCCAACCTGCCCGGCGGCCCGCTGCTCGATATCTCGTTCGATCGCGTCGTGCCGCACCACGTGCTGACCGGCTTCCGCTCCTGGGAATATGAGGGGCTGATCGATGCCGGCGTGGTCATCGGCTGGATCAACAAGCCGGCCGCCACCATCGCCCGCCGCACCGTCGGCAAAGGCGGCCTGGTGGTCACCACCTTCCGCCTGACCAATGACGCGCCGGGCGTTGATCCGGTCGCGGCGGCACTGTTCGACGGCCTTGTCACCACCACGGCAAATCTGGAGACGGACTGAAGGAAACTGAATCAGCTTTTCGGGTAGGAAACACAGGAAACGCGTCATCATCGGATGATGATTTCCTCTAACTATCTGAAACTTAAGATGAATTTTCCGCTTTCTTTTGATACAGGATTGACAATATTGTCAGCCGCAATAGCATCAGCACCGGTCCGCGAGATCCCCAAGGGACGCGCGGGCCGGGGACGACCCGGGAGGAACGCGATTTGGCCGATATCAGGCTCGTAAACGTCAGCAAGCACTTCGGTCAGGTCCGGGTCATCGAGAACGTTTCGATGACCATCGGCTCCGGCGAGTTCATGGTCTTTCTCGGCCCATCGGGTTGCGGCAAGTCCACGCTGCTGCGGATGATCGCGGGCCTCGAGGACATCGACGGCGGCGAAATCCATATCGGCGATAGGCGCGTCGACGAGCTGCCGCCCGCCGAGCGCGGCGTCGCCATGGTGTTCCAGAACTACGCGCTCTACCCGCACATGACGGTGCGCGAGAACATGTCGTTCGGGCTGCAGAACATCCGCACGCCCAAGCAGGAGATTGCGAAACGCGTCGCCGCCGCGGCCAAAACCCTCGAGCTCGAACACCTGATCGATAGGAAGCCCGGGCAGCTCTCGGGCGGCCAGCGCCAGCGCGTCGCCATCGGCCGTGCCATCGTGCGTGACCCCAAGGCGTTCCTGTTCGACGAGCCGCTGTCTAACCTCGACGCGGGCCTGCGCGCCCGCACCCGCATCGAATTTGCTCAACTGCATCAACGCCTCAAGACCACCATGATCTTCGTGACGCACGACCAGATCGAGGCCATGACGCTGGCCGACCGGATCGTGGTGATGAACAATCGCAAGATCGAACAGATCGGCACGCCGATGGAGATCTACTCCCGGCCGGCCTCGCGCTTCGTCGCCGCTTTCGTCGGCTCACCCTCGATGAACTTCCTGCCGGTGCAGCAGCTCTCCGATCGTGACGGCAAGGCGTTGATCCGGCTTCCCGACAACTCGGAAATCCTCACCGGCATCGCCTCATCCCGCCTGCCCAGTGACGGCCAGGTGACCTTCGGCATCCGGCCGGAATCGGTGAAGGTGTCGGCCAATGGCGCGGTCAGCGGCAAGGCCGATGTGGTCGAGCGGCTGGGCGAGCGCACCCTCGCCTATGTGCGTCTGTCAGACAATTCGGTGGTGATCGCCGAGGACGAAGGCCAGTCGCGCATCAATGTCGGCGACCAGGTGAAGCTCGATTTCGACGGCGCCTCTTCGCACCTGTTTGACGTGAGGGACGTCGCCTACAGCGCCGGCTGAAACTCGTATCCATCAATAGGGAAGATACGCCCTTATGCATCCGAATTTCTGATCCATATCACAAGATAGGTCAGCAATAATGTCCCGAACGGCCACCCCACTGCTCAATGCGCAGGGCCCGGGACAGGGACGGTCCGCACCGATCCGCAACGCCTGCGCATGGAGCTAACCCGATGGGAGGAAATGCAATGATGAAATCGTTTCTGAAGATGGCGCTGCTGTCGACGGCCCTGCTGATGCCGGCCGTGGCGCAGGCCCAGGAAGTCGTGACCTGGTGGGACTTCCTCGGCGGCGGTGACGGCGTCCGCATGAAGGCGCTGATCGAGAAGTTCAACGCCGAGAACGCCGGCAAGATCGAAATCCAGGCTACCACGCTCGAGTGGGGCACCCCGTTCTACACCAAGGTCCAGACCTCGGCCGCCATTGGCGAAGGCCCGGACGTGATGACTTATCATCTGTCGCGCCTGCCGCTCGGCGTCTCCTCGGGCGCCCTCAGCGAGATCACCACCGACGAGCTGACCGCCGCCGGTCTCTCGGGCGCTGACTTCGCCGAGTCCAACTGGAAAGCCGCCCAGGTCGACGGCAAGCAGTATGCCGTGCCGTTCGATATCCACTCGGTCGTCCTCTACTACAACAAGGACAAGCTGGCCGCTGCCGGTCTGATCGGCGACAACGGCCTGCCCACCGGCCTCGACGGCGTCGACAACTTCAAGGCGGCGCTGCAGAAGCTGAAGGATGGTGGTTCCGAGTACGGCATCTCGATCCACTCCGCCGCCGGCGACAGCCAGTGGCGCATTTTCTACTCGCTGCTCGGCCAGCAGGACGGTCAGTTCCTCGATGCCGACGGCAACTTCCTGTCGGGCGACAACCTCGACAAGGCCGTCAAGGCGACCACTGTGGTTGCCGACTGGGTGAAGGATGGCCTCGCTCCGGCCGCCACCGAGTACCCGGCCTCGATCGCGCTGTTCACCGGCGGCAAGGCGCCGCTGCACATCAATGGCGTGTGGGAAGTCCCGACCATGACCGACCTGAGCGCCAAGGGTGAGCTCGGCTTCGAATGGGGCGCGATTGCCCTGCCGACCTTCTTCGACCATCCGGCCACCTGGGCTGACTCGCACGCCTTCGCCATTCCCAATCGCGTCGGCAACGAAGTCCCGGCCGCCCGCCGCGCCGCCGTGCTCCAGGTCATTGCCTGGATGAACAAGAACTCCCTCGCCTGGGCTGACGCCGGCCACATCCCGGCCTACTCGCCGGTCCGCGACAGCGAAGAGTTCAAGACCAAGCAGCCGAACGCCACCTACTCGATCCTCGCCGACACCGCCGTGTTCGACCCCTCGTCGGTGCTCGCCGGCGTTGCCTCCCCGGTCTACGACGCTGCCGGCAATTACCTGATGCCCGCCGTCAACGGTGAAATCGATCCGCAGTCCGCCATGGAACAGATGCGCGACGATCTGCAGGGTCAGGTGGAGTAATCCAACCGGTCGGCGCCCACCCGGGCGCCGGCCGGATTTTGCTCGGAGCGTTTTCAGGAAAAGTTGCAGACTTTTCCGGTTCGAAAGCGCGACAATTCAAAGGCTTGGCGCATTTCGCCGTTCAGCGAACGGTGAAATGCACCACTGGGGAGGCCAGAACCGATGTCAGCCACTGATACCGCCACCGACGTGCCGCTACCGGCGCGCAAGAAACGCTTCAACCGCAACGAGGTGCTGGCGGCGCTGATCTTCGTTCTGCCCTTTGTCGTCGTCTATGCCGTGCTGTTCATCTACCCGACGCTGCAGATGATCTGGCTCAGCTTCCACAAGGCGCCGCTGATCGGCCCGGGCACCTTTATCGGCCTGGATAATTACGCCAAGCTGTTCAAGGACAAGCTGTTCGGCGTGGCGTTCTGGAACACCGTCTATTTCGTGGTGCTCACCGTGGTGCCGGCCACCCTAACGGCGCTCGCCATCGCCGTCGGCGTCAACCGCCTGAAGGGCTGGATGCAGTCGCTGATCCTCGCCTGTTTCTTCATTCCCTACATTCTGCCGGTCTCGGTGGTGTTCCGCGTCTGGGGCTGGATGTTCGACAGCCAGTTCGGCGTGCTGCAGCCGCTGATCGCGCTGGTGGCCGGCGACAACGTGCCGGTGTTCCGCACCCTGCCGCTGTTCATGCCGACGGTCGCCTTCATCACCGTGTGGTGGACCATCGGCTTCAACATCCTGTTGTTCATCGCCGGTCTCAGGAACATCTCGCCCGAGATCTACGAGGCGGCGGCGCTCGACGGCACCTCGAAATGGCGCCAGTTCACGCGCATCACCTGGCCGCTGATCTGGCCGGTGACCGTGCTGGTGCTGACCATCCAGCTGATTGCCCAGTTCAAGATCTTCGATCAGGTCTACCTGTTCGGTAATGGCGGCCGTTCGGACGCCACCATGGGGCTGGTGCAACTGATCTACCGGAGCGCCTTCCAGAAGAACAATGGCGGCTACGGTGCCACCGTCGCGGTCGTGCTGTTCCTCATCATCGTGGTGTTCTCCGTGCTGCAGTTCCAGATGCTCCGCGCCCGAGGTGAAAAATGAGCTCCGTCGCCACCACCCCGGCTGCCGGCGAAGTCGTGGGCATGAGCCCGCGCAAACGGCGGCTCATCAGGACGCTCGACATCGTCGGGCTGATCGCCACTGTCATCACCGTGCTGGGCGCCATCTTCTGGGCCTTCCCGCTCTACTGGGCGGTGGTGACGACCCTGAAGGTCGAAAACGACATCGTGCAGCCGGGCATCGACCTCTGGCCCCGGCGCTTCACGCTCGACGCCTATACCCACGTGCTGTTCAACACCAAGATCGGCACCTGGTACATCAACTCGCTGGTGACTGCGGTGTCGGTGACGGTGCTGGTGGTGATGATGTCGGCGCTCGCCGGCTACGCCATCAGCCAGCTGAAATTCCCCGGCCGCCGCATCCTCTGGTGGATCATCCTTGCGAGCTTCATGATCCCGATCCCGGCGCTGATCGTGAACCACTTCGTCCTGATCAGTCAGTTCAAGCTGTTCAACACCTGGCTCGGGGTGATCCTGCCGCAGCTGGTCTATGGGCCGGTGACCGTCATCATCTACAAGCAGTTCTTCGACTCGGTGCCCAAGGAGCTGCGCGAGGCGGCCAAGATCGACAACGCCAACGAGTTCCAGATGTTCTTCAAGCTCTATCTGCCGATGAACTGGGGCATCACCACTGCGCTGGCGATCATCACCTTCATCGGCGCCTGGAACCAGTTCCTGTGGCCCTTCCTCGCCGTCACCGACGAGAAGATGATGAACGTCACCGTTGGCATCACCCAGGTCACCGATGCCTTCGGCGTGAAATATGCCCGCGACCTCGGCAGCGCCATCCTCGCCGGCCTGCCGGTGGCGATCGTCTACCTGATCTTCCAGCGCAAGGTCACCGAAGCGATCATGCTGTCGGCCGGCATCAAGGGCTGACCTTCGCCGCACGTACGCATAACGGGGGCGTCGGTATAGCCGGCGCCCTCTTCGTTTGAGAATGTGATCACGCCGCATGGCCAGGGTTAAGAAACGCTTAACCGCCTCCCTTCGATAACGATGTCACTGGCAACGGGTTCGCTATGGGTCAGGCGCTTCTCAACGACGAGTACGAACCCGCTGCGGACCGCCAGCGGCTCGCGGCCCTCGATCGCTACGACGTGCTCGATACCGGGCGCGAGGAGGCGTTCGACCGCATCGCGCGGCTGATCAAGCTGACCCTCGGCGTCGAGGTCGGCATCGTCTCGCTGATGGATGCGCACCGGCAGTGGTACAAGGCGGTCGACGGTTTCTCGACCGATGAGGTGCCGCTGCAGAGCGCCTTCTGTCGCTACCTGTTGGCCGACCCCACCCCGATCGTCGTGCCGGATGCACGGCTCGACGACCGCTTCCGCGACAACCCCTACGTCACCGGTGACCCGCATGTGCGCTTTTATGCCGGGGCGCCGCTGACCACCAGCGACGGCTTCCATATCGGTTCGGTCTGCGCCATCGATTCCGCCGCCCGCCATTTCGGACCGCGCGAGAGGGCCATCCTGACCGAATTGGCGCATGTCGCCATGAACGAGCTGGAGCTGCGGCGTCTTGCTTCTACCGACGCGCTGACCGGGGTCTCGAGCCGCCGCGCCTTCAAGGACGAAGCCGGCAAGTTCGTCGCCCTCGCCCGCCGGCATCGCAGCGCGCTGAGCTGTATCGCCTTCGACCTCGACCACTTCAAATCGGTCAACGACACCTATGGCCACGCCGCCGGCGACCAGGTGCTGTCGGCCGTGTCGCAACTGGTCACCGGCCAGCTGCGTCGCACCGACCTGTTCGGTCGGCTCGGCGGCGAAGAATTCGCCGTGCTGCTGCCCCACACCGACCAGCACCGCGCCCACGAGGCGGCCGAGAAGCTGCGCACCGCCATCCGCACGCTGAAGATCCCCGGCAGCCATCCGCCGATTGCCGTGGGCGTCAGCCTGGGCGTCGCCACCCTCGATCCGGTCGGCGACGATATCGACAGCCTGCTGCAGAAGGCCGACGAAGCGCTCTATGCCGCCAAGCGCGCCGGCCGCAACCGCAGTGCCTTGTGGCAGCCCTCTAACACCGTGATGCAGACCGAGCGCCGCCGGGTGCTGAAGGCCGGCCGCATCATCTTCATGAACCGCCACGCCGTGACCGACTGCACGGTGCGCTCGCTCTGGGAGAACGGCGCCGAACTGGCGTTGAGCTCGACCCTCGATATCCCCGACACGTTCGACCTGCAGATCCGCTCCGACGGCGCCGAGTGGCCTTGCCAGGTCACCGGACGCACCGAACAGCGGCTCATCGTCAGCTTCACCTGACCGGTTTTGCCGATCGTTTGACCGCCCACCATCAGCAAACGACGAGATTCCCACCTCGATGCACGCTGTCGTTGCCGATCGCACATTATTTTTGCAGATTGATACACAGCTTGCACCGATCCAAAAAACCCCGCACATTCAAAGCGCTTCGAGATGTCGAGCGAATTTCCCGCGCCAGGGGCTGTCTGAACTACCATTCCAGCTGTTGACTCAACCCCCATGCGCGTCTAACGCTTGAGAATATTGGGAGAAATAGCCGGGCGCTCTGGAGGGAGTTGCCGGCTCTGGTGGGGGAGACGCCAAGCCAATGCCGCAGGGCAAGATCTGACTGTCCGATGGGCAGTACCAGCGTAACGCGATGAGTGGCGGAACGGCTTCCTGACCTCGGGCAGCCGACGAGCGACTACGCGCCGAAAACCGCGACATCGCGGCTCGGCGTCCATGGCGAAGGCTCGTATGGCCCGCGATCTTCCGAGAAAGGAGATCGGCGAACATTCGAGCCCTGTCGCGCAGCAACGTGGATCGATGGCGCCACTGGTGCCTGCCATCCGCCGGCCGGCGAACCTCACCACCCAGAGAGCGATCGCAGGATAACAAGATTATCTTGGGGAGGTGTGGGGGCTTAACCGGGTCGATGGGACCCACAATTCAAACATTTGTCGCCTCAAGGCGACCTTCAGCTTTCGTCGACAGTCAAGGGAGACTCTGTCACATGGTCAAACGTAGAACAATCACAGCGGCACTGCTGGCGCTTGGCGTCATGGCATCGCCGCTGGCAGCGCTGGCGCAAAGCCCGCTTGCTGCCACAGCACCAAAGGAAATCGCTCCGGCGACTCCGCTTCCCGAAGTGCCGCGCAACCAGACCGTCGTTCTCGGCTGGGGTGTTGCGCTGTCTTCGCCGATCGGCGTCACCAACCCGTGGGCCCTGCCCGGCTACACCCACCAGGAAGGCAACGCCTTCATGTGGGAGCCGCTGATGTACTTCGCCATCTTCAAGGGCGAGTATGTTCCTTGGCTGGCCGACAGCATGGAATACACCGACGACACCTTCACTGCGCTTGAGATCAAGCTGAACAAGGACGCCAAGTGGTCCGACGGTACTCCCGTCACCTCCAAGGACGTCAAGTTCACCTTCGATGGCCAGCTGAACAACTCCAAGCTGCCCTACAACGCGCACTTCACCCAGTTCGTCGCCTCGACCGATATCGTCGACGACCTGACCGTGAAGGTGAACTTCAAGGCCCCGGCGCCGCGCTTCAAGTTCGAAGTGCTGACCGAAAAGTTCGATACCGGTATCCCGATCGTCCCGGCCGACTACCTGTCGTCCAAGCCCGACGTGAACATGGAACCCGGCTCCATCGATATCCCGCACTCCGGTCCCTATGACCTGAAGGCGTGGAACGGCAACCAGAAGATCTTCGACTACCGTCCCGACTGGTGGGCCGTTAAGGCCGGCCGTATCGCCGAGCCGGCGGTCAAGCGCGTCATCATCGCCAACATCACCGGCGTCTCGATGGACACCGTCGCCCAGCGCGTCGTGAACAACGAGTTCGACTCCGCCCTCGACATGCGTTCCTCGGTTATCGGCAACATCCTTGCCCAGAACCCGGAAATCACCACGCATACCGGTTCGGAATCGCCGTTTGGTTACCTCGACTGGTGGCCGAACTCGCTCTGGATGAACACCCAGCTCGAGCCCTACAGCGACCCCAAGGTCCGTCGTGCGATGAGCCTCGTCATCAACCGCGATGTCATCAACGACATCCTGTATGAAGGCGCTCCGATCGCGACGATCTATCCGTTCCCGCTCTACCCGAACCTGCAGGCCTTTGCTGACTCGCCCGCCGTCAAGGCGCTCGAGGAGCAGTACCAGCCGCGCAAGTTCGACACTGAAGAGAGCGCCAAGCTCATGGGCGAGGCCGGCTTCACGCTGAACGGCGACGGCCTGTGGGAAAAGGACGGCAAGACCATCGACGCCACCATCCAGGGCTTCGAAGGCATCCACTCCGACATCGTGCCGATCCTGGTTGAAATGCTCCGCCAGGGCGGCTTCGACGCCGCGATCAACTTCGGTCCCGATGCGTACCAGAACATGGCGGACGGCAAGGCCGGCCTCTACATGTTCGGCCACGGCGCCTCGCTCTACGACCCGTTCGAGGCTCTGAACCTCTTCCACGGCAAGTACAGCGAAGCCATCGGCACCTCGGCCGGCAACAACCGGTTCTCGCGCTACAAGAACCCCGAGTACGACGAAATCCTCGACTCGATCGCCCCGCTCTCGTCGGACGATCCGAAGTTCCAGGAAGGCGCCGCCAAGGCTCTGGGCATCTACTGGCGTGACCAGATCGATATCCCGATCATCCAGTGGCTGCACCGCATCGCCTACAACCAGCACTACTGGAAGAACTGGCCGACCGCCGCGAACCCCGCAATGGGCACCAACGGCGCGTTCTGGGCCCACACTGGCCTCCTGGTCATCACCTCGCTGCAGCCGTCCGGCGCGCAGTAAGCTGAAGCTCCGCTATCGGGGTGCGCGTCCGCGCGCATCCCTCCACTACTCACCGTGCCGGAGATGACCCGAGTGAACTTCAAGCTGATTGCCAAGCGCCTGTCCTTCCTGGTTCTGGTCATCTGGGCCGCATCCACGATTGTATTCTTCGTCCCCCGCCTCAGCCCCCGCAACGCGCTGCGCGAACGCTTCGCCGAACTGGCGCGCTCCGGCGGTTTTGCTCCGGGCGATATCGAAAAACTCATCGCCAACATGAATCAGCAGTTCGGCCTCGATAAGCCGCTGCTCGAGCAGTACTGGACCTATCTCGGCAACATCGTGCGGATGGATTTCGGCTATTCGCTGAACCGCTATCCCGCGACTGTCACCGACATCATCAGCCAGGCTCTGCCCTGGACCTTCTTCCTCCTACTGTTCACCACCATTCTCAGCTTCATCATCGGCAACCTCCTGGGCGCCATCTCGGCCTGGCCCAAGTCGCCACGCTGGCTGCGCGGTATTGCCACCCCCTTCGTGCTGCTGACCGGCGTGCCGCCCGTCATCATGGGCGTGCTGCTGCTGTTCTTCATCGGCTTCCGTCTGAAGCTCCTGCCGCTCGGCGGCCCCTATTCGATCGGCATCGTCCCCAACTGGTCCTGGGAGTTTGCCCTCGACGTGCTGCGCCACCAGATGCTTCCCGCGCTGGCGCTGATCCTCGGCTCGGTCGGCGGCTGGGTGCTGTCGATGCGCGGCATGGGCGTTACCATCCAGGGCGAGGACTACGTCAACTTCGCCGAGCACAAGGGCCTGACCGGTGGGCGTATCTTCCGCGACTACTACCTCAGGAACACCCTGCTGCCGCAGGTCACCGGTCTCGCGCTGGCGTTGGGCACGCTGGTCACCTCGGCGCTTGTCGTCGAGCAGCTGTTCGGCCTTCCGGGGTTGGGGCAAGTGCTCAACAACGCCATCCGGTCCAATGACTTCCCTGTCATCTACGGGATCGTGCTGTTCATCACCATCGCCATCGCCGTGCTGATGGCCGTGCTCGAGTTCATCTATCCGCTGCTCGACCCCCGCGTCCGCAACCAGTAGGAACCGGAAAATTGACGACCGTTACCGCAACCTCACCGGCGACCGCAGACACCTCGATGGAGCAGCCGAGCGGCCTCACGCTGTTCCTGCGCTACCTCAACCGCAACCGGGGTCTCGCCGTCGGCGTGGTCATTCTGATTGCGCTGGTGCTGTTCACCGTCATCGGCCTGATCACCATCAACCCCAAGCAGGCCTATCCGCTCTCGGTGGCGACCAAGCAACCGCCTAGCCTGAAGTACCCCTTCGGTACCGACTTCTTCGGCCGTAACCTGTTGGCGGCCATGGTCGTCGGCATGTGGCAGACCGCTGTCATCGGCGTCATCGCCGGCGGGCTGGGCACTTTGATCGGCGTCGTGCTCGGCTTTACCTCGGCCTATTTCGGCGGCTGGATCGACTCGACCATCCGCACCGTCTGCCAGATCCTCACGCCGATCCCGGTGCTGCTGATCCAGGTGGTCGTCGCCGGTTCGCTCGACAAGCGCGACGTCACCATCTTCACCATGGCGCTGATCGTGGTGATGCTGGCCTGGATGGGGCCAACGCTGGTGATCCGCGCCCAGGTGCTGACCATGAAGGAGCGACAGTTCGTCTCGGTGGCGAAGCTCTCTGGCGTCGGCGATATCGCCATCATCTTCAAGGAGATCCTGCCCAACCTCTTGCCGTTCATCGCTGCGGCCTTCGTCGGCCAGGTGTTCTCGGCGGTGTTCGCCTCGTTCTACCTCGCCGTGCTCGGGCTCGGGCCGCTGCGCGAGCCTCTGCTCGGCAACATCATCTGGGCGGCGCAGTTGCAGGGCGCCTTCTTTAACGGCTGGTGGTGGTGGCCGATCGCCCCGTCCATCGGGATGATCCTGATCCTCGCCTCGCTCGCCCTCATCAATATGGGCCTCGACGAACTGGCCAATCCGCGCGTGCGCAAGACGGAGTAATGACGATGAACCTTGCAACCACGGAAAACGCCTCGAGCCGCAACGCGGCCGCGGCGGCGGGCCCCATCCTGCGGGTTGAGGACCTGGTGGTCACCTACTACACCGACCTCGGTCGCGCCCGCGCCCTCGACAACGTCAGCTTCACCCTCGAAGCCGGTATGAAGATGGGCATGGTGGGAGAGTCCGGCTCGGGCAAATCCACCCTGGCCCTTGCCATGATGCGCATGATCAAGCCCCCCGGGCGGATCGAAGGCGGCCATGTGTGGGTCGGCGGCACTGACCTGCAATCGCTCAACGACGAAGGCATGCGCAAGGCGCGGCTGAGTAAGATCGCCTATATCCCGCAGGGCGCCATGAACTCGCTCAACCCGGTCACCCGGATCGGCGAGCAGATGGTCGACGCCATCAAGTCGCATCTGTCGGGCGAGAGCCGCCAGGCGATCAACGATCGCTGCGTCTGGGCGCTGAAGTCGGTGGATCTCGATCCCGGCGTCTTCCACATGTACGCCCACGAGCTCTCGGGCGGCATGAAGCAGCGCGTCTGTATCGCCATCGGCATCCTGCTCAGGCCCGAGGTGATCATCGCGGACGAGCCGACCAGCGCGCTCGACGTGGTCACCCAGCGCCAGGTGATGGAAACCATCGACAAGGTGCAGGACGAGCTGAACTCGGCCGTCATCCTGATCGGCCACGACATGGGCCTGATGGCCCAGACCATGGACCGGGTGGCGGTGATGTATGCCGGCCGGCTGGTCGAGGTGGCGACGGTGCGCGAGATGTTCACCGATCCCAAGCACCCCTACTCGCAGGCGCTGATCTCCAGCCTGCCCACCCTCGAAAACCGCGGTCAGTTCAAGGGCATTCCGGGGCTCGCCCCCTCGCTGCTCCGCCTGCCGTCCGGCTGCGCCTTCCATCCGCGCTGCCCGCTGGCATCGGATCGCTCGCGCTCCGAAAAGCCCAAAGTGAATGTGCTTCCGGGCGGACGTCTCGTCGCCTGCCATATCTACGACCAGGAGAGCTGAGCCCGTGTCCAACCTCTTGGAAATCCGCAACGTCACCAAGGTCTACCAGCGCGGGCTGTTGTCCGCGCACGCCAAGGTTGCGCTCAAAGAGTTCAACCTGATCCTGCCGGAAAACGATCCCTCCATTCTGACCGTCGCCGGCGAGTCCGGCTCGGGCAAGACCACCCTCGCCATGCTGGTGCTGGGCTTCATCACCCCCACGACAGGCGAGATCCTCTATCGCGGCAAGAACATCACGACGCTCCGTGGCGCCGAGCGCATGGCCTATCGCCGTGAAGTGCAGGCGGTGTTCCAGGATCCGTTCGCGGTGTTCAACCCGTTCTACACCGTCGACCACCTGCTGACCGTGCCGATCAAGCAGTTCAAGCTGGCCAAATCCGGCAAGGACGCGCGCAACAAAATGGACGAGGCGCTAACCGCCGTGGGCCTCCGCCCCGAGGACGTGCTCGGCCGCTTCCCGCATCAGCTCTCGGGTGGCCAGCGCCAGCGCATCAACGTCGCCCGTGCGCTGCTGCTCAAGCCCAAGCTGCTGATCGCCGACGAGCCGGTATCGATGGTGGACGCCTCGTTGCGCGCCAACATCCTCGAGTCGCTGAAGAACCTGCACCGCGACCATGGCGTGACCATCATCTACATCACCCACGACCTGACCACCGCCTACCACGTTGCCGACACCATCACGGTGCTCTATCGCGGCGACGTGGTGGAAAAGGGCGACGTCGAGACAGTGATCCGCAACCCGCAGCACGCCTACACCCGGCTCCTGGTCGACTCGATCCCGTGGCCCAACCTCGATCAGAAATGGGGCCAGCACTCGGTCCGCTCCAAGGAGTCGCAAGCCGAGTTCCACGCCTAGGCATCGGCGCCCCGGAGCGCCTTCAAAGGCCCGTCCCCGCCAAGGCGGGGGCTGTAAAGCCACAGCGCCGGCCGTTCGCAGCGGCCGGCATAGTTACATCCACCGCGGCCCGATATTTGCCGCACCAACTTTTGAGATCGTGTCGACATGCTCGAAATCGCTGAGGTCATCCCTCCGAAATACTCCCCCGTCTGGAAGCTCGCCAAGCAGTGCGGCGTCGATCTCGCCGTGGCCGGCCTGCCCTTCGACAGCCTGCAGGCGAATGAGCGCGTGTCCTCGCTCTCGGCGCTGCAGCGGATGAAGGACGAGTACGAGAGGGGCGGCTACGAGATCCGCGTCATCGAGAGCCGGCCGCCGCTGAATCTCGCCAAGCGTGGCCTCGAGGGCCGCGACGCCGAGATCGACGTGGTCTGCGAGCTGATCACCAATATGGGCAAGCTCGGCATCCCGGTCTGGTGCTACGAGTGGATGACCGATTTCAACTGGGTGCGCACCAACATGGCGCTGCCCAGCCGCGGCGGTTCGGTGGTCACCGCTTTCAACGTCAACGACGTGCCCGACAGCATCACCTCGAACCCGCCGATCTCGGAGGAAAAGCTCTGGGAGACGCTGGAGTATTTCCTCCGCCGCGTGCTGCCGGTGGCCGAGAAGGCCGGCGTCAAACTGTCCATGCACCCCGATGATCCGCCGATCACCCCGATCAAGGGCGTCTCCCGCATCATGCGCACCGTGCCGAACTTCCAGCGGCTCGTCGACATGCTGCCGTCCGACTACAACACCATCACGCTCTGCCAGGGCAACTTCACCCTGATGACCGACGATCTGCCCAAGGTGATCCGCGGCTTCGGCAAGAAAAAGATCAGCTTCGTCCACTTCCGCGATGTCGAGGGCGTGCCGACCAATTTCCACGAAACCTGGCACGACGCCGGCAAGACCGACATGCTCGCCACCATGCGCGCCTATAAGGACATCGATTTCGACGGCGTGCTGCGCCCCGACCATGTCCCGACGGTGGAGGGCGACAGCAACGAGAACGCCGGCTATTCCGCCTTCGGCCGGCTCTACGCCATCGGCTATATCCGCGGCCTCCACGAAGCCGTCTATTCGAGCTGAGACAGAACGAAATGAAGATCGCACTCACCGGTTCGTCCGGCGGCGTCGGCCGCGCCATCATCACCGAAGCGCGCAAGCAAGGCCACGACCTGGTCTGCATCGACCGCGTCGCGGCGCCCGAGACCGAAGAAACCAAAGACCTGCACTTCATCCAGGCCGACATGGATGAATATGACAAGCTCGTTTCGGCCTTTGCCGGCTGCGACGCGGTGATCCACATGGCCGCCATCCCCTCCCCGGGCCGGCACCCCGATCATGTCGTGCACAACAACAATGTGGTGGGCAGCTACAACGCGCTGCAGGCGGCCGTCGAGAACGGCATCATGCGCATCTGCCAGGCCTCGAGCGTCAATGCCATCGGCCACTCCTACAGCCGCGACCCGCATTACGACTACCTGCCGATCGACGAGGAGCACGCCAACTATTCCGAGGAGCCCTACAGCCTCTCGAAATGGATCTGCGAAGCCCAGGCCGACGCCTTCGCCCGCCGCTGGGAGGATATCTCCATCGCCTCGATGCGCTTCCACTGGGTGGTGCCGGAACGCGAGCTCGCCGCCCGCAACTTCACCCCCAACTCGGCCTCGCCCAAAAAGCACCTCTTCGCCTATACGCGCTTCGACGCCGCGGCGCGGGCCTGCCTGTTAAGCCTCGAAGGCAAGTTCAGGGGGCACGAGGCGTTCTACATCGTCGCCCCCGACACTACCCTCGACATGCCCAGCCTCGAGGCCGCCGCCAAGTACTTCCCCGGCATCCCGATCAAGGGCGACCTCAGCGGTCGCAAAGCCTTCTTCAACTCGTCAAAGGCCGAGCGCATCCTCGGCTGGAAGCACGACCAGCCGTGATGCGCTCGGCGGGTAACGCCCGCCACACGGTGCTTTCGCTACGATCTGTCGACACCTGAACCAACCTGCTCGCCGCGGGTTGGTTCGGCCGGTTCATCACTGGAGCAACGCCATGAGACTGTTCGCAACGTTCGCCCTCGCCGCACTGATCGCCGGCGCCGCGGCCCCCGCCCTGGCACAAGGTACGCCGGACACCGCCGTGACAGGCACCAAGCAGTTCGAGATGAAGGAACTCGCCAATGGCTTCGAGGGCCCTTGGGAGATCACCTGGGGCCCCGATGACTGGCTGTGGGTCACCGAGCGCGTCGGCGGCAAGATCACCCGCGTCAACCCGGCCGACGGCACCAAGCAGGTGGCGATCGACATTGGCGAGGTCTCTGCCCCCGGCGGCCAGGACGGCCTGCTCGGCCTGGCGCTCGATCCTGGCCTGCTGCAGGGCACCGGCAACGACTATGTCTACGCCGCCTACACCTATGTCGACAAATCCCTGCCGCAGCATGAATGGGTCAAGGACAAGTTCAGTCCTTACGCCTTCCTGTTCGCCAAGATCGTCCGGCTGACCTACGACAAAGCGACCGGCACGCTCAGCGATCCGCAGGTGATCATCTCCGGCATGCCCGGCCAGAACGACCACAATTCCGGCCGGCTGAAATTCGGCCCCGACGGCAAGCTCTATTACACCATCGGCGATGGCGGTAAGGGTCAGCTCGGCAACTGGTGCATTCCGATCGAGGCGCAGCGCCTGCCGACCGCCGATGAGCTCGCCGCCAACAACTGGATCGCCTATCAGGGCAAATCGCTGCGGCTGAACCTCGACGGCTCGATCCCCGAGGACAACCCGGAGATCAGCGGCATCAGAAGCCACGTCTTCACCTACGGCCACCGCAACATGCAGGGCATCGACTTCGGCCCGGACGGCACGCTCTATGCCTCCGAGCAGGGGCCGAAGACCGACGACGAGGTCAACGTTTTGGTCGGTGGCGACAATTATGGCTGGCCGCATGTCGTCGGCTTCAAGGACGACAAGGCCTACCAGATGGCCCGCTGGGATCTGGCCACCACGCCGTGTGCGCAGCTGACCTTCTCCGACATCACCATCGACCCCTCGGTGCCGGTCGAGAACGAAACCGATTGGCCGGACCAGCAGCACGACCCGCTGGCGACGCTCTTCACCGTCCCCAGCGACTGGAATTTCACCGACCCGGCCTGCGGCGGCCTCGACTTCATCTGCTGGCCGACCGTCGCCACCTCGTCGATGCAGGCCTACTTCCCGGGGGCCGGCGAAGGCATCCCGGGCTGGGAGAACTCGCTGCTGGTCACCACGCTGAAGCGTGGCTCGATCTATCGCGTGCCGCTTGGGCCCGACGGCAAGACCGCCGCCGGCCCGATCGAGCGCTACTTCCAATCCGAGAACCGGCTGCGCGACATGGCGCTGAGCCCCGACATGAAGACCATGTACGTAGCCACCGACGTCAGCGGCCTCGTCGGCACCATGGACGGCGGCGCCGGCACCACGCTCAAGAACCCCGGCGCCATCCTCGTCTACACCTATACCGGCGAGGGTGACGGCGCGGCGGCAGCGACCACCACCGAGGCGGCTCCGGCTGCCGAGGCGGCCACCACTGCTGCGGCCGGCGAACCGGCGACCTTCACCGCCGCGCAGGCGGCGCGCGGCAAGACCGCTTACGATGCCAACTGCGTCTCCTGCCACGGCCCCGACCTGGTGAGCGCCAATTACGGCCCGCCGCTGGCCGGCCCCTATTTCGAAGGCAAATGGGTGGGCCAGACCGTCGCCGCGCTCTACACCCACGTCCACGACCGCATGCCGCCCTCGCGGCCGGACGAACTGGGCGACGAAACCTACGCCGACCTCGTCGCCTACATCCTCTCGGTCAACGGCCTCCCGGCAGGGGATACGGAGCTGCCGACGGATGTGACCAAGCTTGAGGCGATGATTATCGCGAAGTAGGGCACTGGCTGCGACGATGAAATGTAAGAAGGGCTCCGGAAGGAGCCCTTCGCACTTTATGTCGGGTCTTGAGCTGGCGGTGCCCCACCGCCCCCTCGCCCCTCTGGGGAGAGGGCCGGGGTGAGG
>NZ_LMCR01000004.1:0-45704 GCF_001424865.1 Devosia sp. Root105 | reverse complement strand
CCCTCTCCCCAGAGGGGCGAGGGGACGCAAGACCGCTGACGATGGCGCATCGCATTCCGATGGGCTCTCCACGATTTCCCCAAACGAGGAGCACCCTAATAGCTCACCTTGCGATAGTGCTTGGGCTCCCGCGGCTCAACCAGCTCCGGCTCGCTCTCCGGCCCCAGGAGGTTGGCATATTCCTTTTCCGCAAGGCCGTAGGCGCCGTTGGTGAACTCGGCGAGGCCGGCGCGATCGATGATCGCCACCACGCCGCGCATGGTGCGGATCAGGCCGCGGGCCTCGAGGTCCTGCAGGGCCCGGGTCACCCCGGCACGGCGCACCGCCAGCATCACCGACAGGAACTCGTGCGTGATCTGGAACGACTCGCCCAGCCGGTCGCCCACCATCAGCAGCCAGCGCGCCACCCGCTGCTCCAGCAGCAGCCGCCCATTGGCCGAGGCGGTCGAGGCCACCTGCACCGCGAAGGCCTGCGCGTAACGCATGAACAGCTGATGCAGCGACGGGCTGTCAGCCAGCGCCGCGCGCAGGTGCTCGGGGTCGACGCGCACCGCGCTGCCGCCACCCTGCACCACGGTGCTGAACGGGGTCTTCTCGACCCCATGCACCACCGCGAGGCCAGTCATGCCCTCCGGCCCGATCAAGCCCACCTCGATGATGCCGCCATCGGCATCGTCGGCCACCACCGAGGCGAAGCCGCGCTCGATGAAGTAGATCGACTCGACGCTGCGGTTGGCCACTTCGAGTGCGTTCTGCGGCGCGAGATCGACCCGCTCCATTGGCCCCAGCAGCGCCAGGTCCTCAACGGACAGTCGCGACAGCAGGCCATTCTCGAACCGCGATGACAGAAAGGACAAACGCCTGCGCTCCTGCTTTGCACAGCGCCCCGCCAGTTGTTTCCCTATTCAGGGCCGGCGCAACACGCCGCAACAAATGGTCATGGGCAACTGCTCATGCCAAAAACACCAATGTCAGGTGAAACTGCGCCCCCCGCAGATTCCCTCTTGCGCCGCGGCTGCCCTCGCTAGGCAGCGGTCAGTGCGCTGGCGGCTTCTGCCGCCGGTTGCTCGCCGATCCCTGGAAACGGGTTGTTGCTCGGCGATGTGCCTCAATGGTAGCAGCAGGGGTTTCCTGCAATAGGCCAGAAACTCTACCAAATACTTTCATCTAACTGTACGAATTCGTACAGACGCACCATGGATACTACCGACGCACTACGACGCTACATCACGCACGGCAGGTGATCAAGGCAACATTCAGGTCGATCGGCTCCGGACTCGGCAACGATACGTCAAGCGGAGACTGAGGAATGAATTGCGACAGAAATGCGGACAGCCATCATGTATCGTTTCGCGCCGTCGAAATAACGGGGGAAATGCCGCTTTCTTTGGGTGAGCCGCAGCAACTCCCATGTTGCAGCGGGTTTCTTGGCGGCGCGGCCTTTACCGTTCGCTAACGCTGAGTGCGTTCCGCCACTACGCTCGCCCCGACATCGAGCGAAACCGCCGCATCTGAGGCGCAGCGCCGAACTCCGCCGTCCAACATCAGACTCAACCGCCCGACCGGCGACATGACGCCGCCCAGTTGCCCCAGAAACGTCTCACAACTTTCCCGAAAGCGCTCTAGTCGGCGAGGTGCAGCAGCTCGCCCTGGCCGCGTGCTAGGACGTAGCGGTCGAGCGCCGGCCGGATCGTCATACCATCGCCGGCGCGCGGTATCGCCGACAGGCAGAGCCGAGGTTGCTCCCGGGCCAGTACCGGCACCGTCAGGGCCCCGATGGTCAGCAACACGATCCCGGCGAGAACCATCATCTTCACGATAGAGGTCACTTCCGAGTTCCTTTCCCGCCCAGCGAACGCCGTGCGCCCGAACGTGTCTCCAAGCTCGGGTGTGGACTGTCACAGCCTTGGCGCAGAACGCCGGGCCACGGCTGGAGGGGCGACCATCCGGACGGCAGGGCCTCCACCCGGATGGTCGATCGACCGCTTGCCGTTCCGACCGCGGGTTGCATCGGTCTGTGGTGGCCTTGGGGGCTCGCGAGTCAGCGATGGGGGAGCCACCTGGAACATTGTGCCGTTGGTCGAACCGAACGCAGCCAAGGCCTCACGTCTCACCTCCGCCCGACAGCCTCGATGTTATATGCAAGTATTAATGAAAGTCAGAATCAACAAGACTCACTTCTAGATGCTCTTCAATCAATTTTCGGAGGTCACCGTACGCTTGCGAACTCCACATCACAATTACGACAACCACAGATCGTCGACCTAAGCTTTATGTTTCTGTACTATGACGTACACGGCGCCGGGATCGCCGGAGTTCGCAAGGATGAGGATTACCGGTGGTGACGGTCGCCTGCGGGAACGAGCGCCACGGGGCGGCCGCCAATGGAAGATGGGGAGGGAGCCTCCATTCGCATCTGGCCTCGTGGCGCTCCCCAATGTCCACTGATCCAGCGGACACGGAATCCTGCACCTTTGTTGCCGCTTCTGCGGCGGGGGAAAGGGGATCAGGCGCGCCGGGCAACGGCCGCGGACCGCTCTCGATCCACACGGCGCCAGCCCTGAGGCGCCTGCAGCAGCTATTGCTGGGAGGCTTCGCCTATGCGCCTGCATTGTGCGCGGCCAGCAGTGAGGCCAATGTCGTCTCGACACTGGAGATCGAGACTATTCGCACCAACGGCCATCGGTCAACAACAGTCCATATTCCGTCCGCGACCGCACAACATTCGTGCGATTTGGCACACATGTCCTTCCTTAGTCTTTCCAGCTTTCGTCATTTCTGCTGAATACTTAGATCGCAACCGGTCACGTCGGGACCGCTCGGAAGGCGGCGGCACTGCCCCCTTGGCGCGGACGGGCGCTCGAACCGGATCGGTTTTGGCACAAGCCTGTCTATGGGGAGTTCTCACTGCAGCGCCGGGCGCTTGCGAAATGGAGCCGCCCGGCGAATTGGAATGCCGAGCGGCTAAGTGAGGCCCGCGCAGTATCGAGGCGGCGCTGTTCCGTTTTGATGAAGCCTATCGGCCGCAGTCTTATCTAATTGGCGGCGAATGCACCCTAACCGGCCGCCGCTGCGTCCGGCTCTCCGTCGGTCCCGCGCACTCACCCCGGCCCTCTGTGCAGGAGGGCGAGGCCCAACTGCCACTCCACCCCCTAATCCAGGAACACCTTCACCGTATCCGAGCGACCCTCGGCATCCACCACCGACAGCGTCACGAAGCCCGGGCCATCCGGGCGCCAGCTGTTCTGCCGGGCGAAGGCGGAGCGGCCGAAGGGGGCGCCGTTGGCGAAGAAGGTGAAGGGCGGCACGCCGTTGCGCACCTTGACGATCAGCGGCGCCTCGTTGCCCGAGGCGAGGCCCAGATCGACGTCGACGCCGTCGCTCGGATAGGCGATCTGCGGCGCCGCATCGCGCTTCACCTTCTGCTCGTCGGGATGGCGGAAGCGGCGCAGCGGCAGCGGCAATTCGGAGTTGGAGGCAAAAATCGTCCCCGGCGGCGCATCGCGCAGCGGCACGGTCTTTTCGGCCAGCCGGTCAAAGCTCTCGAACAGGATCGGGGCCGCGGCGCCGATGCCGGTAATACCGGGGATCTGCGAATTATCCGGCCGGCCGACCCACACCCCGATCACCGTCTTGCCGTCAAAGCCGATGGCCCAGGCATCGCGATAGCCGTAGGAGGTGCCGGTCTTGTAGGCGATGCGCCCGGCCGAACCGTTGAGCGGCGGCGGCACGTCGGCGAGAATGTTGCCGACATACCAGGCGGCGATAGGATCGAGCACCGGCGCCGGCGTCTCGGTTTCCTCGGCCACCGGCTTTACCCCATCGCGCAGCACCACCGGCGTGCCGCCCCGGCCGATCGCCGCATAGATCGAAACCAGGTCGCGCAGCGTGACACCGACGCCGCCGAGACCGACCGCCAGGCTCGGCGCCGTATCGGCCGGCAGCCGCGCTGCCGCGTGCGCCCGCTTGATCCGCGCCACCAGCCGCGCCGGCCCGACCGCGTCGAGCACCACCACGGCGGGAATGTTCAGCGACTCCGTCAGCGCTTGGCGGATCGACACCGTGCCACGGTTGAAGCCGTCGAAATTGACCGGTACATAGCCGTTGAAGGCCGTCGGCCGGTCCTCGATCAGGCTCTCGGGATGCGCCATCCCCAGTTCGAACGCCAGCCCGTAGATCAACGGCTTCAAGGTCGAGCCGGGCGAGCGCACCGCCTCGGTCATATCGACATAGCCGTCGCTATCGGCATTGAAGAGCCCGGCCGAGCCGACCGAAGCGAGGATATTGCCGGTCTGCTGGTCGGCGACGACGATCGCCACCGACAGCTTTGAGCCGAGCTGCGCCGCGCGATCGGCGCCGAGCCGCTCGAGCTTGGCCTGCAGCTTCCGCTCGATGGTGAGTTCGATCTTGCGGGCGTTCGGATGCGCCTTCACCGCCGCCTCGGCGAGATGCGCCGCATACATCGGGAAATCGCGCCTGACCTTCGGCATCGGCTCGAGCTTGGCCGCTTCCGCTTCCTCGGCGCTGATCACCTTGGCCCCCACCATGCGGTCGAGCACCAGGTTGCGCGCCGCCCGCGCCACTTCGATGTCGCGGTCCGGCCGCCGCGCCTCGGGCGATTGCGGCAATGCCACCAGCAGCGCACATTCCGCCGTGGTCAGCCGGCCCGGCTCCTTGCCGAAATAGGCAAGACTCGCGGCGCGGATGCCCTCGATATTGCCGCCATAGGGGGCAAGGGTCAGGTAGAGCGTCAGGATTTCGTCTTTGCTGAGGCTCTGCTCCAGCGCATCGGCATGCACCATCTGGCGGAGCTTCCCGGCAATGTTGCGCGTCGGCTCGCCGCCGATCAGCCGTGCCACCTGCATGGTGAGGGTCGAGCCGCCCGACACGATCCGCCCTGCCCCGGCATATTGCACCGCGGCCCGCAGCATCGAGGGCCAGTCGATGCCGTGATGCTCGTTGAAATGCTGGTCCTCATAGGCCAGCAGCATGTCGATGAAGCGCCGGTCGACCTCTTCGATCGTCACCGGCAGGCGCCAGCGCCCATTGGCCGTGGTGAACGGCCGGAGCAGCAGCCCGGCATTGTCGACCACCGCGGTCGAAACCGGCACCGCCGACACCACCGGAGCGGGCGGCAGCGTGGCGCGAATATCGCGCAGCACGGCGAGCCCATACTGGCTGCCGACCAGCGCCACGCCCGCCAGGACGATCAGCGTCGCAGTAAAGAGCCCCGGCGCGCGGAAGCGCCGGGGCTGCTGTTTGTGCGCGGCGGTGCTCATGGCCCGGTCGCGCTGACCTCGATCTGGCCCGCGTCGGTATTGCCGCGCAGCTCCGGCCGGTACATGTCCTCGACCGTAGCGCCCGGCATCACGAAGCTGCCCGGAGAGACGGCACGCACCATGTAGGCGGTGGTCACACTACTCGCGGCCGACGTGAACCTGAATGCGGCGACGAACTGGTCGGTCCGCGATTCAACATGCGCCGGCGTATCGACGGTGAGCCAGCTGAGGTCGGCGACGCCCGAGCCCTGCAGCAGGTCGGGGTTCTCGATCTCGAACCCGGCCGGTAGCGGATCGGCCACCACATACTGGCCCGAACCGAGCTGGGTCGGCTGCGTGGTCAGCACCACCACGAAGCGATCGTTCTGGTGGACGTTGCTGAGGTCGGCCGGCTCGCCATTCGGCAGGTAGTAATCCCGCTGGATGGTGAAACCGCTCGAGCTCGCCGCCGGCGGGGTCGCCGGGATGGCGGTGACGGTCACCTTCATCTCGGTCGGCCGGTTTCCATTGTTGACGATCTCGACCGCCTCGCTGTCGAACGCCTCCTGGTCGTAGCGGCGATAGACGGTGCCGGTGAGCGGATCGCCATTGATCGTCACCGAACCATCGCCCGCCTCGCGAGCCAGCGCCGCGGCGGCCACCAGGGTCCACGCATCCTCCTGGGTGGAGGTCCAGCGGGCCTGGTCGCGCAGCGTCGCGAGCTTGCTCGTCAGTGCCGCGATATCGACACCCGACGGCGTGAACTCGGCGGCGAGTGCAAGCACTCCGGCCGTATCGCGCAGCTGGCTGCCATAGTCGTTGCGGTACTTCGCCCGGTCCTCACGTGCCCTAAGGTCCTCGACGGCCGCCTGGAAGGCCGTCGCCGCACGGGTCCGGTCGCCATAGAGGGCGAGCGCGGCGCCGAGCTGGGCCTTGGCCAACGGCGAGCCGAAGGCGCTGAGGCGCGCCTCGAGATAGTACCGCAGGTCGCCGATGGCGGCCCGGCCGGCGCGCGCCAGATCGTAGAGCGCGAAGGCCACGTCCTCTCCGCCGACGGTGAAGTCGGTGGCGTAGGACACCTGGTTGCCGAGGTTATCGAGCGCCCGGGTCATCGCCAGGTCCGGCACCGCGTAGCCTTCCGCCTTGGCGCGGAGCAGGAACTCGGTGACGTAGGAGTCGAGCCACAGGTCGGTGCCATCATACGGTCCCCAGAGGCCGAAACCGCCGCTGGAGGTCTGCTTGGCGAGCAGGTTCTTGATCGCGTCCTTGACCCGCTGGGTAATCGCTTCGTCATCGCCCAGACCAATCATCGAGGCGACTTCGTTGAGATAGAGCAGCGGCAGGGCCCGGCTCGAGGTCTGCTCGGCACAGCCATATGGATAGCGATCGAGCTGCATCAGGAGGCCCGGCACATCGAGGCGGGCAATCGGCCCGACTGCGAGCGTCAGTTCCCCGGTATGCGGCACCATGTCGGCGAACAAGCTCTTATCGAGCGTCGTCGCCGCGCCCACTTCCAGCGGAATCAGCTGGCTGGTGGTCACCGGAGCGCTGGCGGCACGGACCCCGAGCGTCAGCTCCTTGGTCTGCGTTGTTCCATCCGGCGCGGTGACAATCACCTTGAGCGTCTGGTCGCCGATCTCAGTGCCGGTGAGGCTGAGGTTGAGCGCGGTGCGCTCGCCCGTCGGCAACTCGACATTGGTTTCGGCAGCATCGGTCGAGAGCCCGGTACCGGTTTCCAGCGCCACCTTGTAGGTGCCCGGCTGGCCGGCGACGTTGTTGACCTCGACCAAAAGCCGCGACGTATCGTCGAGACGCAGGAACCGCGGCGGGCTCAGGTTAACCACCACCGGATCGCGCACGATCACGTCGGCGGAGCCATGGCCCACGGCGCCGGCGCTCCACGCCATCGCCATCAGTCGCACCGTGCCATTGAAATCCGGCATGTCGAAGCTGATCGTCGCGGTACCATCAGGCCCAACTTCGACGATGCCCGAGTGCAGCGCCACCAGCACGGTGGTCGCCGGCGGCGTGCCGAAGCGCGAGGCGCCCTCGTCACCACCGGTGCGGAACGCGCCGGGCGTGCCCTGCATCGGGTCGATCAGCTGGCCATAGAGATCACGCACCTCGACACCGAGCTGGCGCTGGCCGAAGAACCAGCCATCCGGATCCGGCACCTGGAACTTGGTGAGGTTGAGGATGCCGAGGTCCACTGCCGCAACCGCGACATAGGCCTTGTCACCCGCTTTGACATTGGCAAGCTTCACCGTGGTGGTGAAGGCCTGGCGCGGCAGCGCCTCCTTCGGCGCATCGAGGCTCAAATCAAGCTTCAGGTCGCCCGGCTCGACGTCGGCGAAAGCGAGGCCGAGCGCGCGCGCCGGCATGCGCTTGGCCTCAGCGCTGGCCGGACGATAGAGCATCGCCGTCACATAAGCGCCCGGGCCCCAGTCATCGGTGACTTCGAGCGGCACGGTGGTGCCGCCTTCCGGCACCTCGACCGCCTTCATGGCGATGATGCGATCGTCGACCACCATCACCAGCGCGGTGCCGGCGAACTGCGGATCGAGCTTCAGGTTGGCCGTCTCGCCCTTCCGGTAGGCCGGCTTGTCGAGCGCCACGGACAGCGTATCCGGCGTGTCGGAGCCCGCTTCCGGATAGTAGTAGCCGGCATAGAACTCGTAACTCGAGGAGGTGGCGCCTTCACCGGTGCTCGACACTTCGAGCCGGTACTGACCCCAGCTCACGGCCGCGCCGATGGCGACCGGGCCGGAGGCGAGCGCATCGACGGTGCCATTGGCAACTTCGCGCGTCGTGGTGATGGCTTCCCACTTCCAGGTGCCGCTGTTGCGGTACCACTGGTAGGTGGTCTCGACCCGCGACAGCGACCATTCGAGGCCGGCCTGGTCGACGGTTGCGCCATCGGGCGCCACCGCGATCACGTCGAAGGTGGCGTTGCTGCCCTCGGCCAGCCCGCTGGCATCGGCAAACTGCGGCTTCAGCCCGATGCGGTTGCCATCGGCCAGCACCGGCCGGGTGAGGCTGCGCTCGATGGCGCGGCCATTGCTGTCGACGAGGCGCAGGATCAACTGCGCTTCCAGCGGCCGCGTCGTCGCCTGCGGCGCGCTGACGGTGACTTCGGCGGTGACATTGCCGGCTTCGTCGGTGGTGCCGACAACGCCGAGCGGCTCACGCGAAGTCTCGAACGTGTCGTCGAGGCGGCCGAACGTATAGCCGGGGTAAGCCGGCAGCGACGTTACCGGCCGCAGCACCGCATCAGCCTCGACCGCGAGGTCGGGCGCGGTGGCGCCATAGAGATACTTGGCGGTCACTTCGACCGGCGTCACTTCGCCGGTCTTGATCGGTTGATCGGCGGCGCTGATTTCGAAGGCCAGCCGTTCCGGCTCGAAATCCTCGACCAGGAATCCGACATTGGTCAGGGCTTCGGCCTTGGGGTCGGCATAGAGCCGCATCGTCCACGAGCCGCGCATGGCTTCGGGGTCGAGCGTCACGGCGCTGAAATAGCCGCCGGCGCCGGCGTCATTCACCAGTTCGGTGCTCGAGATCACCCCATCCGGACGCTGCACTTCCAGCGTCAGCGGCAGGTCGGTCACCGCCTTGGCCTTCACGTCGCGCAGGATCGCGGTGAGGAACACCGTCTCGCCCGGGCGATAGACGCCGCGCTCGGTGGTGGCGAACAGGTCGAGCGGCCCCGGCGACGGCCGGCCCTCGACGCCGCGATCGGTGAGATCGAACGCCGCCTTGGAGACGTCGAGGAACGCATAATCCCCGCCATCGGTCTCGGTGGTGATCAGCTGCGGCGCCCGGCCGCCTTCGCCGCGTGACAGGCCCGGCGCGAAATCGGCCCGGCCATCGGCATCGGTCACCGCTTCGCCGAGGATCTCGTTGTTGACCGCGACCAGCCGCACCTTGGCATTGGCCACCGGCTGCGCGCTGGTCAGCGAGCGGACGAACGCATGGACGCCATCGTCGCCGGTCACTGTGGTCAGCCCCAGGTCAGTGACGATGAACCACTGCGTCGCGACTTCGCGCCAATACTCCTGCTGCACGCCATTGACCTTGGCGGTCACCACATAGGCGCCCGGCTGCAACTCCTTGACGATCTCAGCGACCGGAATGGCAGTCACCGTCATGGCATTGGGCGCGCCCTGCGCCAGGTCGACCTGACCTTCCCAGGTCTTCTCGCCGGTCGAATTGGCGACGTCTTCGGCCGAATAGCCATCGAGCGTGCGCTGGAACACCCCGTTGCGCACCGCGGTGGCGATCGATCGATCGCCGATCCGGTAGATCACCACGTCGGCGGTCTTGGCGTTCACCGAAGTGATCGGCAGGCCACCGCCGAGCCCGGCGGGCATCACATAGGCATTGTTGGCAAAGCCGACGAACGGCGCGCGATCCGGCACAAACAGGTCGAGCTCGACATCGGCGCGCAGCTCTTCGCCATTGGCCGAGGGCAGTCCGGCGCGCAGCTTGATGTGGTAGCGCCGGCCATGCTCGACGCCGGTGATGCAGATCTGGCTCTGCTCGGTCTCGACCGCCACGGTCGGCGCGTTATCGACCACGACGTAACTCGAGAGATCGGTGTCGCCCGAGGGCAGCGAATCCGAGAACACCGCGCAGATGCGCGGGTTGGCGGCTTCGGCATCGACCTGGTTGGAGGTGACGCGGAAGCCATGCTCGGCGACCGCCTTTTCCAGCGCCGCCTCGAGCGTCGCGTTGTCGACCAGCTTGAGGCTGGCGCGGTAGGTGGCAATGGTCTCGCGCCACATTTCGCGGCGCGACAGCGACACGGCGAGCGCGCCCAGTGCGTCGGCGCGTTCGGCGACGGTTTCGGCCAGCATCAGTGCGTTCATCGCCGCATAGGACGAGTTGACCGCGAGATCGTAGACGCCGTTGCCGGCTGCCGCCTCGATCACCGCGCGGGCCTCGGCCTGCGCCGCAAGCTTCAGCCAGACCGAGGGATCGTTCTTGTTGATCGCCAGCGCCTGGCGATAGGACACCATCGCAGCCGAGGGGTTCGACTGCGCCGAGGCTTCGTCACCGGCGGCCACCAGGTCGGCATAGGCGACATCCGGCGGCGGCGGATCGGTCTGCGGCAGGTTGGTCGCCATGTAGCGGGCGGAATCGACCAGATCCTGCGCCGGGAACGGCAGCTCGCTCAGCCGCGCCTCGACGTTCTCGGCCAGCGGCGGGGTGAAATCGACGCGGCCGGACGTGGCGCCCTTGAACGCCGTCTCGGGGCCGACATCCCCCTTGAGGAAGCACCAGTTGGCCTTCTCGTTATAGGTGAAGGCGCGGCAGATCTTGTCGTCGGTACAGGCGGCCGAGCAGGCGTCGACATCGACATCCTTCAGCACCGAATAATCGAAACCGGGGAGATCCGTGCCGGGCAGCAGCGTGATGTTGCGGTCAGCCGCATGCGCGGGACTGAGAGCAAGGGTTCCGGCCACGACAAGCCACCAGATCGACCGAAAAAGCCGCTGCATTCCCAAACCCCTATCGTATGAATACCTCTACCTCACCCTATGATGACTGGGGCTGAACGACAAATGAATGACGGGGGTCCAATCCTCAACATTTGCCGCTGAGCACTTTGTGGGTTGGCCACGGAGAGACCACCAACACAGGTGAGTTTTGGGTCAGCACCGGAGGGCAATCTAGGCGACAGACTTTACTCCGCCGCCTCCAGCCGGTTCACCTCGATCAGCCCGCGAATCTCCGCCCGGCACGAGCCGCAATTCGTCCCCGCCTTCAGCGCCGCCCCGATCGCCTCCACCGTGTGACAGCCACCCCGCGCCGCTTCGGCGATCTGGTTGGCGCCCACCCCAAAGCAGGCGCAGACGATCGGGCCCGGGTCCGGACGGTCGGCGCCCGGCCGGCCCACCAGGATATCGGCGCGCCGCGCCGGCTTGATCGTCTCGGTCAACAGCGACACCGCCCATTGCCGCGACACCAGCACCGGGTCAGGCGACAGATAGAGCGCAAAGATCAGCTTGCCGCCCTCGAACAGCGCGAGGCTCTGCCGGCCGCTGGCCTTGTCGGCGATGCTGAGCAGTTCGACCTTCTCGCCCACCCCGAATGCCGCCCGGGCCCAGCCGACCCAATCCTCGGGCTCGGTGATGAAGGCGAGCTCCGCCCGCCAGCCGCCGGTCGTTTCGGCGATCGCCCAATAGTCGGTGCCGGCGAATTGCGGCCGCACCCGGCTCACTGCAAAACCATAGCGCCGGGCCAAGGCCGGCCCTGCCACCACCATGGCCGATTTGAGCGCCGGCTGCCCCGATTGCGGGTCGGTCTGCCCGCCCACCAGCGCATCGATCCGGCCCTGCGCCGAGAACCGGTCGGTCCAGTGCATCGGCACGAATACCGAGCCCTTTTGCTGCCGCTCGGTCACCAGTGCCCGCACCAGCACGCTGCCATGCCGGTTCTCGAGCCGTACCAGGCTGGCATGCCGGATGCTTTTTTCGATTGCGTCGTCGGGGTGCAGCTCGGCGAACGGCTCGGCCATATGCGCCGACAGCCGCGCCGCTTTGCCGGTGCGCGTCATGGTGTGCCAGTGGTCGCGCACCCGGCCGGTATTGAGCACCAGCATGCCCGGTGGCGGCGTCAGCGGCGGCGGCGGCGCCACCGCGACGAAGCGGGCCCGGCTATCCGGGGTGAAGAACCGCCCATCGGTGAACATCCGCGCCGTGCTGCGCACCGCCCGCACCGGCCACTGCACCGGCTGCAGCCCGTCATATTCTGCATGCAGCAGACCCGAGAGGTCGAAGTCGCGGCTGCCCTCGTTCTCGAACCCCGATAGCGCCGCGTGTTCGGCGAAGATCTCGGCCGGCCGCTCATAGGCGAAAGCCTCGGCATGCCCCATCCGGCGCGCCACCTGCGTGACGATCCACCAGTCGGGCTTCGCCTCCCCCGGCGCGGCGAGGAACGGCCGCTGCCGCGAAATCCGGCGCTCGGAATTGGTCACCGTACCGTTCTTTTCGCCCCAGCCTGCCGCCGGCAGCCGCACATGCGCTTCCACCGCCGTATCGGTCGCGGCGTTCATGTCCGACACCACGACGAACGGGCAGGCCCGGATCGCCGCACGCACCTTGTCGGCCTCGGGCATCGAATCCACCGGGTTGGTCGCCATGATCCAGAGCGCCTTCACCTTGCCCTGTGCGATGGCCTCGAACAGCTCGACCGCCTTCAGGCCCGGCTTCTCAGCCACCCGCTCCGAGCGCCAGAACCGCTTCACCCGGTCGATATTGGCGGGTTCGAAATCCATATGCGCCGCGAGCATGTTGGCGAGCCCGCCGACCTCGCGTCCGCCCATCGCGTTGGGCTGCCCGGTCACCGAGAACGGCCCCATCCCGGGCATGCCGATTCGGCCGGTTGCGAGGTGCACATTGACGATCGCGTTGACCTTGTCGGTGCCGGTCGCCGACTGGTTCACCCCCTGCGAGTAGACCGTCACCGTCCGCGTCGTCTCGGCGAACCAGTCGTAGAATACCGCGATGTCGCGCACGCTGAGCCCGGTGGCTTCCGCCACCCGCTCGAGGTTCCAGCTGCGCGCCACGTCGAGCGCCGCGCCGAACCCGTTGGTGCTCTCGGCAATGAACTCGGCATCGACGGCGTTCCGCTCGGCCAGTGACTTCAACAGCCCGACGAACAAAGCCGTATCGCCATCCGGCTTGATCGCGAGGTGCAGGTCGGCCTGCTCGGCGGTGGTGGTGCGCCGCGGGTCGATGAGGACGATCCGCATCCCCGGCCGCTCGGCCTTGGCCTTTATGATCCGCTGGTACAGCACCGGGTGGCACCAGCTGAGGTTGGAGCCGACGAGGATCATCAGGTCGGCGAGCTCGAGATCCTCATAATTCCCCGGCACAGTGTCCGAACCGAAGGCCCGCTTGTGCCCGGCCACCGACGAGGCCATGCAGAGCCGCGAGTTGGTATCGATATTGCCCGAGCCGATGAACCCCTTCATCAGCTTGTTGGCGACGTAATAGTCCTCGGTGAGCAACTGCCCCGAGCCATAGATGGCGACCGAGTCTGGTCCGTGCTGAGCAATGGTCTCGGCGAAGGTTTTCGCGACGAGACCCAGTGCAGCATCCCAGCTGGCCCGCTCGCCGCCGATCTCGGGATAGAGCAGCCGCCCATCCAGCGACAGCGTCTCGCCCAGCGCCGAGCCTTTCGAGCACAGCCGCCCGAAATTGGCCGGGTGCTCGGGATCGCCGGCAATCGTCACCGAGCCATCCGGCTGCGGCGTCGCCAGCACCCCGCAGCCGACGCCGCAATAGGGGCAGGTGGTGCGGATAGTATCAGGCATCGTAGGTGCCCTGCCCGTCATCCGCCCTTCGGGCACCTCGCGGAGAGGGCATTCGCCCTCGTCCGCTGACCTCAAGGGGAGAAGGGCGATCGCCTCGATATCTCAGTCGGCCTCCCTTCTCCCCTTGAGGGAGAAGGTGGCTCGGCCGCAGGCCGAGACGGATGAGGGGCAGTTTAGTCAAGATAGGTCCCCCCTACTCCGCCGCCATCAGCATGACCTCTGCCGCCATGAAGATGCGGCCATCGACCACGTTCACCGCAAACGTCCTGACCTGCCCCTCGTCGGCGCCCTGCGCCTCGCCGGTCGCGAGATCGAACACCCAGTTGTGTAGCGGGCAGGTCACCGAGCCACCATGCACGATGCCTTCGCTGAGCGGCCCACCTTTGTGCGGGCAGCGGTTCTCGATGGCGTAGACTTGGTTCTCGGCAGTGCGGAACACCGCGATCTTGCCGGCTGGCGTGTTGACACAACGCGCGCCGCGTAACGGAACCTGCTCGAGGCGACCGATCTCGATCCAGTCGTTCATGTCCATCACTCCGCTGCCTGCGGCACGCCGAATTCCGCCAGTGCGGCGAACTCGTGCGCGTCCTTGCCGTTGACCCGCTCTTCCCACGGATCGACCTGGGCGAATTTCTGGCTGAACACGAACCGGTCGTAGTAGAAGCGGCGCTTCGTGAGGTCGCGGACGATCGAGGCCTGGATCGACTCCATCCCCACCCGCTTCAGCCACTTGTACATGCGCTCGAGATAGCGGCCCTGCTCGCGATAGAGCTGGGTCAGCGCGGCGATCACCTCGATCGCGTCCGTCTCAGTGTCGACGTGGCAGAGCGGCTCGGTGCCCTTGATGTCGAGACCGGCGGCGCCGGCAAAGACGATGTCGTAACCGCTGTCGACGCAGATCACGCCCACATCCTTGCAGGTCGCCTCGGCGCAGTTCCGCGGGCAGCCCGAGACCGCCATCTTCACCTTGGCCGGGGTCCAGCTGCCCCACATGAACTTCTCGAGCTTGATGCCGAGCCCGGTCGAATCCTGGGTGCCGAACCGGCACCAGTCCGAACCGACGCAGGTCTTCACCGTCCTGAGGCCCTTGGCATAGGCAGCGCCCGAAACCATGCCGGCGGCGTTGAGGTCGGCCCAGACGCCAGGCAGGTCTTCCTTCTTCACTCCGAGCAGGTCGATGCGCTGCCCGCCGGTGACCTTCACCGCCGGAATCTTGAACTTGTCAGCGACATCGGCGATGGCGCGCAGCTCGTTCGGGCTGGTCATGCCGCCCCACATGCGCGGCACCACCGAATAGGTGCCATCCTTCTGGATGTTGGCGTGCACGCGCTCGTTGATGAAGCGCGACTGCCCGTCATCCTCGTACTCGCCGGGCCAGGTGGCGATCATGTAGTAGTTCAATGCCGGCCGGCACTTGGCGCAGCCGCACGAGGTCTTCCACTCGAGTTCCTGCATCAGTTGCGGGATGGAGCGCAATTCCTTGGCGATGATCAGCCGGCGTACATCGTCATGGCCGAGATCGGTGCATTTGCACATCGGCTGCACGGCGGCGGGGTTGTAGCTGTCGCCCAGCGTCAGGAGCAGCAGCTTTTCAACCAGCCCGGTACACGAGCCGCAGCTCGCCGAGGCCTTGGTATGGGCGCGGACATCGTCGAGCGACGTCAGGCCCTTGGCGGTGATAGTGCCGGTGATCTTCGACTTACATACGCCGTTGCAACCACAGATCTCTGCCTCATCCGGCAAGGCTGCAACGGCCGCCGTAGGGTCCAGCGGGGCACCACCCTGGTAGTTCTGGCCGAAGATCAGCGTGTCGCGCATTTCGCGCGTATCGACGTTGCGCTTCAGCATATCGTAGAACCACGGCCCGTCGCCGGTATCGCCGTAGAGCACCGTGCCTATGATCCTGTCGTCCTTGAGGATCAGCCGCTTGTAGACGCCGGCACTGGCATCGCGCAGCACGATCTCCTCGCGGTCGTCGCCCTCGGCGAAATCGCCCGCCGAGTAGAGATTGACGCCGGTGACCTTGAGCCGGGTCGCCGTGGCGACCGGGGTAAACGTCGCCTTCTCGTCGCCGCAGAGCTGCGCGGCGAGGACGTTCGCCATGTCGTAGAGCGGCGCCACCAGCCCGAAGGTCGCCCCGTTCACTTCGACGCATTCACCCAGCGCGTAGATCGAGGGGTCCGAGGTGCGCATCTGCGCGTCGACCACGATGCCGCGATTGGCGGCGAGCTCGGCGGTCTTGGCGAGGGCGACGTTCGGCCGGATGCCGACCGCCATCACCACCAGGTCCGCCGGGATCACCGAACCATCGGCGAACTCGACGCCGGTGACCCGCTTGTCGCCGAGGATCTGCTTGGTATTGGCCGAGGTCATCACCTTGATGCCCCGCGCCTTCATCGATTCCCCGAGCAGGTACCCGGCCGCCGGATCGAGCTGGCGCTCCATCAGCGTCGGCATCACGTGCACTACGGTCACGTCCATGCCCTGCTCGTTGAGCCCGGCTGCCGCTTCGAGGCCCAGCAGGCCACCGCCGATCACCACCGCCCTGCCCTTGGCCTTGGCGGCCAGCATCATGACGTTCACGTCGTCGAGGTCGCGATAGGTGACCACACCCGCGAGGTTCACCCCCGGCACCGGGATGATGAACGGCACTGAACCGGTGGCGATCACCAGCTTGTCGTAGCTCTCGGTGATGCCGTTGGCCGAGGTCACCGTCTTGTTCACCCGGTCGATGGTTTCGACCTTGCAGCCCTTGTAGAGCGTGATGCCGTGCTTGATGTACCAGGCGTCGCCGTGGATCACGATGTCGTCGAAGCTCTTCTCACCCGACAGCACGGGGCTGAGCATGATGCGGTCGTAGTTGACCCGCGGCTCGGCGTTGAAGATCACCACATCGTAACGATCAGGGTCGGTCTCGAACAGCTTTTCCAGCGCCCGCCCGGGCGCCATGCCGTTGCCGATGATGACGAGTTTTTCTTTCACTGAACCGTCTCCAGTTGAAGGTGTGCGGCCGGCTGCGCGCGGGTCTGGCGGCGCACGGCGATGTGCATGAAGGCGAAAGCCACGGCGACCAGCACGAACAGCGCCATGAAGCAGCTGCTCCACAGCCCCGTCGCATCGTTGAGCCAGCCGAACAGCAGCGGCAGGATGAAGCCGCCGAGCCCGCCGATCATGCCGACGAGGCCGCCCACCGCCCCGACATTGTCAGGGTAATAGGCCGGGATGTGCTTGTAGACCGCCGCTTTGCCGAGGCTCATGAAGAAGCCGAGGACGAACACCAGCCCGATAAAGGCCCACGGGCTGATGCCGAAGTTGACGGTGAAGCTGCCATTGATGCCATGCACCAGCATGTCGCTGGGCGGCAGGGCGAGGATGAACGTCGCCACGGCCGAAACGCCGAAGGTCCAGTACATCACCGTCCGTGCGCCCACCTTGTCCGAGAGCGAGCCGCCATAGGCGCGGAACAGGCTGGCCGGGATCGAGTAGGCGGCGGCCACCATGCCGGCGGTCTTGATGTCGAAGCCGTAGACCCCGATCAGGTAGCGCGGCAGCCACAGCGTCAGCGCCACGAACGCCCCGAAGGCGAAGAAGTAGTAGAGCCCGAAACGCCAGACCCGGATATCCCTCAGCGGCGCGAACTCGGCGGCGAGGCTGCGCTGCGGCGCGCCCTCCTGGCGCCGCTTCACCAGCACCGGATCGTCCTCGGTGGTGAACCAGAACACCACTGCCATCACCGCGAGCACCGCGGCCCAGCTGAGCGCCACCGCCTGCCAGCCGAACGCCACCATGACGAACGGCGCGACGAACTTGGTCACCGACGCCCCGACATTGCCGGCGCCGAAGATGCCGAGCGCCGTGCCCTGCTGCTTTTGCGGATAGAACCGCGACACATAGGCGACGCCGACTGCGAACGAGCCACCGGCAAGCCCGACGCCGAGCGCCGCAATGAGGAACTGCTCGTAGGTCTGCGCGAAGACCAGCAGCGATGTGGCGACTGCCGCCGCCAGCATGGTCATGGTGTAGACCAGCCGCCCGCCATAACGATCGGTCCAGATGCCGAGCGCGATGCGCACCAGTGAGCCGGTCAGCACCGGGGTGCCGATCAACAGCCCGAACTGCGTCTCGGTGAGGCCGAGCTGATCCTTCAGCGCCACGCCGATGATCGAAAAGATCGTCCAGACGGCAAAGCAGACGGTGAAGGCGATGGTCGACAGCGTCAGCGCACGGCGCTGCGAGGCGATTTGAGCATCAGGGGCGCTCATGAATTCTCTCCGCTGGGATGAGAGCCAAAACAAAAAACTCCTAGGAGGCGCAGTCCGCTTACGGACCGTGCTTCTGAGGGCGACTTTGCCTGTTGGGGGTGCGCCCACCGTTGGACGCCGGATGAGAAGCACGGAAACCGTGTCTCATGAGAACAGTAATGCACGTAGCGTGCCAAACTGCGTTGGAAGCGAAAACGCTAGTCTTGGCAGTTGGTTAGCCGGATGCCGCGAAAGTGATCAGGCAGCAGCACTGACTAATTTGAGTCCAGAGCGGGCGGAGTGGTGCACAGATTTTGACCACCGGTACTGCGTGGTGAAAGTTTGGGCAGGCGCCGAGGGACCCACCCAACGTCCCACCCCCACCGGTGTCATCCCAGCGAAAGCTGGGACCCATCCATCGGCTGGTGCGGGCGGCGAGATGGGTCCCAGCTTTCGCTGGGATGACACCGAGTTTGCTGGGGGGGGGGGGGGGGGGGGGGGGGGGTTCCATCTGTGATCACCGCACCACCCCCACCCCCCGCCCCTCCCCTCAAGGGGGAGGGGAGCGACCACCCCCGTCGCGGTCTCAAGCCGCCTCCACAAACCGATGCCGTTCATACAAAAACTTCAGCACCGCCTCGCGGCACTTGAGATAGGTCCGGTCACCGGCCAGCTCGAGCCGCCGGCGCGGTCGGCCGAGCGGCACAGCGAGCACTTCGCCGATCCGCGCCGCCGGCCCGTTGGTCATCATCACGATCCGGTCCGAGAGCAGCACCGCCTCGTCGACATCGTGGGTGATCATGATCATGGTGTTGTGGAGCCGCTCGTGGATCTCCATCACCGCATCCTGCAGGTGCGCCCGGGTCAGCGCGTCGAGTGCCCCGAACGGCTCGTCGAGCAAGAGGATCTTCGGCTCCATCGCCAGCGCCCGGGCAATGCCGACGCGCTGCTTCATGCCGCCTGAGATCTCCGCCGGTCGCTTGTCCCGGGCATGGCCCATCTGCACCAGGTCGAGATTGTGCATGATCCACTCATGCCGCTCGGCTTTCGACTTCTTGCCGCCGAACACCTTGGCGACCGCCAGGTTGACGTTCTCGTAGACCGTCAGCCAGGGCAGCAGCGAGTGGTTCTGGAACACCACCGCCCGCTCCGGCCCCGGCCCGCTCACCACTTCCGAGCCAAGGACGATCGCGCCCGAGCTCACCTCGGTCAGCCCGGCGATCAGGTTGAGCAGCGTGGACTTGCCGCAACCCGAATGCCCGATGATCGAGATCACCTCGCCCTCGGAAATCTCCAGCGAAATGTCCTTCAGCACCTCCGAGGTCACCCCGTTGCGCTCGAAGCTTTTGTCGACGTGCTCGATTTTCAAATAGCCAGCCATGCTTGCCTCGCTCAGTTCGCGGCCGTGCCGCGGGTGATGAAGGCGCCGAAGCCGGCAACCAGGCGATCGAGCATGAAGCCGATCACGCCGATATAGACCAGCGCCACGATGATGTCGGGCAGGCGCGACGAGTTCCACGCATCCCAGATGAAAAAGCCGATACCGACCCCGCCGGTGAGCATTTCCGCCGCGACGATGGCGAGCCAGCTCAGCCCGATGCCGATCCGCAAACCGGTGAAAATGTACGGCGCCGCGGCCGGCACCATCACCTTGAAGAAGAACTCGATCGGGTTGAGCCGCAGGATTGCCGCGACGTTCCGGTAGTCGTTCGGGATGTTCCGCACGCCCACCGCGGTATTGATGATCACCGGCCACACGGCGGTGATGAAGATGACGAAGATCGCCGAGGGGTGGCTATCGCGGAACGCCGCCAGCGACAGCGGCAGCCAGGCCAGCGGTGGCACGGTGCGAAGGATCTGGAAGATCGGGTCGAGCCCGCGCATCGCCCACACCGATTGCCCGATAAACGCCCCGACCGCGACGCCCACCAGCGCGGCGAGGCCGAAGCCGACAGCGACCCGCTGCAGCGAGGCGAATACCCGCCAGGCGAGCCCGATATCGCCATTGCCATAGTCGAAGAACGGGTTCCAGATCAGCTCACCCGCCTGCTCCCACACCACCGATGGCGGCGGCAGCGAGGCGCCCGGCGTCGAGCAGGCGATCTGCCAGATCAACAGGATCAATAGGATTACGATCAGCGGCGGCACGATGGAGCGCGCGACGCCGGTAGCGACCTTCTTCATGTCGATCCTGCGGCTGGCGGGCTGTGCCGGAAAGGCGAACACCTTCGCCTTCTTGGCCGGCACGACGGTTTCGAACTGGGCCTCTGCACTCATGCTCGCGGGGTCCGTTACTGAATGAGGGAAAAAGTGGCGCCGAGCCGGGGTTGGGCCCGGCGCCAGTCAGGGGACATCAGCCGAGTGCGGTGATCGCCAGGCTCTCGAGATACGCAGACGGGTTTTCGGGATCGAACACCTTGCCGTCGAAGAAGGTCTCCGGCCCGCGCGAGCTTGAAGCCGGGATATCGGCTGCCGCGACGCCGAGTGTCTTCGCCGCATCGCGCCACAGGTCCTCGCGGTTCACTTGGTCGACCAGCGCCTTCACGTCGGTTTCGGCCGGCAGGTACCCCCAGCGGATATCTTCGGTGAGGAACCACGCATCGTGGCTCTTGAACGGATAGGACGCATGGTCCTTCCAGAACTTCATCTCGAGCCCGGTAGCGGCGACGACCCGCCCATTGCCGTAATTGATGTCGCCCTTCAGCCGCCCCAGCACATCGGCCGGCGGCACGTTGAACCAGCCGCGTTTGCCGAGGATCTGGCTCAGCTCTTCCTTATTGGCCATGTCGTCGGCCCACTGCGCCGCCTCCATCACCGCCATCAGGATGGCGCGGGTGGCGATCGGGTTCTTCTCGATGAAATCGGTCCTGAGCCCCAGCGCCTTTTCCGGGTGCCCCTTCCACAGTTCACCCGTCGACGCCGCGGTAAAGCCGATCCCCTGGTTCACCAGTTGCTCGTTCCACGGCTCGCCGACGCAGAAGGCGTCCATGTTGCCGACCTTCATATTCGCCACCATCTGCGGCGGCGGCACGGTGATGGTGGAAACTTCGGTGTTGGGGTTGATGCCGCCGGCGGCGAGCCAGTAGCGGATCCAAAGGTCATGCGTGCCGCCCGGGAAGGTCATCGCCACGGTGACTTCCTTGCCTTCGGCCTTGCGCTTGGCGAACACATCCTTCAGCGGCGAGCTGTCGAGCCCGACGCCGACATCCTTGTAGGCCTGCGCTACCGAGATCGCCTGGCTGTCGAGATTGAGCCGCGCCACGATCGACATCGGCAGCGGCACGTTGTTCTGCGTCACCTTGCCGGTCGAGATCAGGTAGGGCATCGGCGTCAGGATATGCGCCCCGTCAATGCCGTTGGCGGCGCCGCCCAGCACCAGGTTGTCGCGCGTCGCGCCCCAGCTGGCCTGCTTCAGCACTTCGACATCGGGCACGCCATGCTTGGCAAACAGCCCCTTCTCTTTGGCAATGACCAGCGCCGAGGCGTCGGTCAGGGCGATGAAGCCGAGCTTGGCGCCGGTGACTTCAGGGCCCGCGCCTTGGGCAAAGGCGCCCGAGGGGAACAGGGTTTTGGCCGCCACGAGCGTTGCCGCGGTGGCCGTAGTGCCCGCGAGGAAAGCCCGGCGGGTGAGGAGGGAGGTGGTGGTCGATTTGGTCATCAAGTCTCTCCGAGTGATGCGATCAAGCCGGCGCCCCGAAGTGCCCCTCGGCCCCAAAACGACAAAGCCGCCAACAGGTCTTGCACGCTGGCCCGAAGACCAGTCGGCGTTCCCGTTGGCGGCTTTGCCTGTCGTGGGGCGCCCACCGTTGGACGCCGAATGATCGCGATTTTGCGTTCGGAGAACACAATGCACGCGCCGTGCCAAACTGGCCTGAGGCTATTAGGTGTGTGATTCCAGGTGGTTAGACTGTTGGCCGAAAATTGGGCAGGAGCGGAAACTGCTCAATCAGAATCCACTTACTCATGGTCTGCACACGAGATAGGCACTTTTCAAGTATGCCTATCGTTTGCTCAACGCCGGAGGTGACGGTGCCGGGGCCACCTGACTGATAGAAACGGCCCCCTCCCGGCCTCCCCCATGAAGGGGGAGGTGAAGAGCCGAGGCTGTATCTCGATTGTGCCGAATACTCGATGCGGCACCTCCCCCATCATGGGGAGGATGGGAGGGGGCCGTCTGCTTCAGTGGTCAACCGAGTCGCGGCGCTTAGGCCGCCCGCTGCGCCGCGATATACGCCTCGACCTCGTCCGGATCGAACTGCACCCCGTCGAAGAACCCGTCCGGCCCGATGACCAGCGTCCCCGCTGTCGAGGGCACCTCGGTCGGGGCCGCCAGCAGCCCCTCGACCTTGCTGTCGGCGAGCGGCATCGGCACCCCGAGCGGCGTCAGCGCCGAGCGGTAGACATCCGGCCGGAAGGTCATTGCGGCAGCGCGGGCCCGGTCGGCGGTATGCTCGACCTCGCCCCAGCGCACCATCTGGCTGTAGAACCACGCCGCGTGGCTGGTCCATGGGAAGTTGGCCGCCCCGGCATAGGGGACGAAGTGCTCCGGCACGCTTGCCGCCACCCCACCGCCGATATCGAGCTGCCCATTCAGCGCCGGCAGGATCTGCTCGGCCGGCAACCCGAGATAATGCGGCGCCGCCATGATGGCGGCGATCTCTTGATGGTTGGTGCTCTCGCCGCACCACACCGCCGCATGGTGCACCGCGCGGATCAGCCCGGCGACGATCTCGCTATTGGCCTCGGCCCAGTGCGCCCGCATGCCGATCACCTTGTCGGGGCTCGAGCGCCAGATGGCGGCCTTCACCGTGGCGATATGCGCCCCGGCATTCTTCACCCCAACGGTGTTCCACGGTTCGCCGACGCAGTAGCCATCGATGCCGCCCGAGCCGAGCGCCTCGGGCAGCAGCGGCGGTGGCAGCACCACGATCTCGATATCGCGCTCCGGCACAATGCCGCTCGCCATCAGCCAATAGCGCAGCTCGTAATTATGCGACGAGGTCTGATGCACCACGCCGAACCGCAGCTTCTGCTCCGACGACGCGACCACCTGCTTGAGCGCCGCGCCGACCGGCCCGGCCGCCAGCGTTGCCGGCGCCCCGGCATCGGCCAGCCGCGCCCAGAGTGCGGCGCTCACCGTCACCCCGTTATTGCCCAGCCCCAGCATCATCGGGGTGATCATCGGCACCGATAGCGGGTTGAGCCCCAGCGTCGCGGCGATCGGCATCGGCGCCAGCATCTGGGCGAAATCGAAATGCCCCAAAGCCGCCCGGTCGCGGATATTGGCCCAGGAGGTCTCCTTGACCAGATGCAGGTCCAGCCCCTCGGCCGCCGCGAACCCCTTCTCGCGTGCCAGCACCAGCAGCACGCTATCGAGCAAGGGCAGGAAACCGGCGGAGAGGGCAATGAGCGACATGATTATTCCTCTGGGCCGAGCAGGCTGTCGGCCGTCACCAGGCTCTGGGCAATATCGACGATGCGGCGGTTCTGGTTCATCGCGGTCTTGCGCAGCAACTTATAGGCATCCGCCTCGCTGAGACCGCGCGTACGCAACAGGATTGCCTTGGCCTGGTCGATGACCTTGCGATCCTCGAGCTCGCTGCGCGCCTGCTCCAGCTCCCGCGTCAGCCGGGCGAAGGCGTTGAAGCGGCTCACTGCCATATCGAGGATCGGCTTCACCCGCTCCTTCTTCAGCCCGTCGACCACATAGGCCGAAACCCCCGCCTCCACCGCCGCCTCGATCGCCGAAGCGTCCGAGCGGTCGACAAACATGGCGATCGGCTTTTTCAGCGCCCGGCTCAGCGTGAAGAAATGTTCCAGCCGGTCGCGGTTGGGGTTCTCGAGGTCGATCACCACCACGTCGGGCATGTCGCGCTCGATGACGCGCGCCACCTCGTTGATCTCGTTGACCACGGTGACCCGGGCATGCCCGGCCTCGCGCAATCCGTCCTCGATGATCGAGGCACGGATGCGGTTCTCGTCGATCACCAGAATGGCGAGGTCCTGTACCGGCATGGGGTGTTATCGGCATGTTCGAGCTGCACAATCAAGCGCCGCTTTCGCAACCCTGCTCATCATTTCAGCGGCGATTTCTGAATTCCATTTGACTTAATAAATCCGCCGTCACAGTCTCCCCGCCAGCCTAGGAGGGACGCCTTGGGCCTGAGGGGGACGAACCAGGAATTCGGACGGCCGTACAACCGGCGCATCGTCCTTGAAGCCATCCGCGCGACTGGCCCGACCACCCGTGGCCGCATCGCAGCGGAGGTCGGCCTTACCGTACAGACCGTCTCCACCATCATCCGCGAGCTCGAAGAGCAGGGTTACATCCTCTCCAACCGCGAGGAGCCGCGCGGCCGCGGCCTGCCGCCGACGACGCTGCGCATCAACCCCGAGGGCGGCTACGCCATCGGGGTCTACATCACCCCGCTCGGGCTCGACGCGGCACTGATCAACCTCGCCGGCGACGTCGTCGGCTCGGTCCACAGCAATGCCGCTCGTTCGAGCCCGGACGAAGCCTTCACTCTGATCGGCAGCATGGTCACCGACCTGCGCGCCCTGCGTGGTGGCGCCCGGATGCTCGGCGTCGGCCTGTCGCTGCCCGGCCCGTTCGGCGTCGAGTCGATGAGCTTTGTCGGCCCCACCACCATGGTCGGCTGGGGCAATGTCGCGCTGCGCGAACGGCTCGCCGAAGTCACGGGCCTGCCCGCCTTCATCGAATCCGATATGGCCGCCGCCGCGTTGGGCGAGCGGCTCTATGGCCGTGGCGCCGAGTTCGCCGATTTCTACTACCTGTTCATCGGCGTCGGCCTCGGCGGCATCATGGTGCACGAGGGAGTGGGACAGCGCGGCGCCTGGGGCAATGCCGGCGAGATCAGCCACATCCCGATCGTTCCCGATGGCGAGCTTTGCCCCTGCGGCAATCGCGGCTGCCTCGAGCGTTACGTTTCGCTCGAAGCCTTCAACCGGCGGGGGCTCGGCGAGGCCGCCTATGCCGACGCCATCGGCCCGCAACTGCGCGCCGCCCTCATCACCATCGAGAACCTGTTCGATCCCGAGACGGTGATTCTTGGCGGCCTGGCGCCACCGAGCCTCAGCGCGGAGCTCGCCCGCGTCGCCGCCAACCTGCCCAATTCGGTCTCGGCTCGCCACGACCGCAAGGCGCCACGGCTGATCATCTCCGATGGCGGCCCGCACACCGTGCTGCGCGGCGCAGCGGCGCTGGCGGTGGCCGGCGTGCTCTCGCCCCGCTTCGGCCAGCTCTTCGCTCCCGGCCAAACCCAGCTCAAGGGACTTGCTGCATGACCAGCTTCGCCCCCCTGCTCGTCCTCGACGACATCAGGAAGAATTATGGCGCCATCGAAGCGCTGAAGAGCATCAGCTTCACCATCGGCAAGGGCGAAGTGGTGGCGCTGCTCGGCGACAATGGCGCCGGCAAATCGACCCTGGTGAAGATCATCGCCGGCGGACTCGAACCCACCTCCGGCCGGATGACCTTCGACGGCCGCGACTTCCTCGCGAGGTCTCCCTCGGAGGCCAAGGCCGCCGGCATCGAGACGGTCTACCAGGACCTGTCGCTCGCCACCAATGTCGATGTCGTCGCCAACTTCTTCATGGGCCGCGAGCTCACCAGGAAGGTGCTCGGCATGTCGGTGCTCGACGAAAAGGCCATGGAGGCCGTCGTCGCCAAGGCGCTCGCCAGCGCCGGCACGAAAATTCCGTCGCTTCGCACCAAGGTCGAGCACCTCTCGGGCGGCCAGCGCCAGGCCATCGAGCTCAATCGGTTCGTGCATTGGGGCGGCAAGCTCGTGCTGCTCGACGAACCCTTCGCCGCACTCGGCGTCGAGCAGACCCGCCGCGGCCTCGAGATGATCCGCGCCGTCGCCAACCAGGGGATCGGCGTCGTCATCATCACCCACATCATGCAGCAGGCCTTCCAGGTCGCCGACCGGATCGTGGTGATCCGCCAGGGCGTCGTGGCCGGCGATGTTGCAACCAAGGATACGAGCCCCGATGCGGTGGTCAACATGATCACCGGGGAAACCCTGGCCGCTGCCGGAGCGGCCGGTTGAGGGGCAGAACAGGGAAATCCGGCACCAAGGAGCGAACGAAATGAAGCGAATACTTCTATCCGTCTTCGGCGTTCTGGCAGTGGCTCTGGCCCTGCTGACGCCGGCCTTCGCCCAGACCAAAGGCAAGGTCTATTACCTCGTGCCCACCCTGCTCGACGAGTTCCAGACCGGCTCGGTCTCGGCGCTGGAAATGTTCCTGAAGCAGGTCGGCTATGAGATGCAGACCCTCAATGCCGACAACAAGACCGACGTCCAGCAATCCCAGATGAACGACGTCATCGCGCTGAAGCCGGCGGCCATCATTCTCGCCGCCGTCGATTTCAATGCGCTGAAGCCCTCGATCGAAGCGGCCATGGCCGCCGGCATCCCGGTGGTCGAGTTCGACCGCCAGATCACCTCGACGCCGTCGTCATTCACCTCGGTCGCCGGCACCGTCGAGATCGGCTATGTCGCCGCCGAAGTGGTCGGGGGTCTCCTCACCAAGAAGAACGGCGCCGTGAAGGGTAAGGTGCTGCAGGTGCTCGGCGATCCGGGCGACCCCTACACCCTCGATATCCAGAAGGGTTTCGAGGAGAAGATGGCGGCCTACCCGGACGTCAAGATCATCTCACTGCCGGCGCTCGGCTGGGCCGCCGATGCCGCGGGCACCATCGTCAACGACCAGCTGCTGGCCAACCCCGATATCGACCTGATCTTCAACCACGCCGCTCACCTTTCGGTCGCCGCTGCCGCTTCGCTGGAAGCTGCCGGCAAGAAGCCGGGCGACGTGCTGATGCTCTCCTCGAACGGCGCACCGGTCGGCCTCGACCTGATCCGCAAGGGCTGGATGCAGGCCGAAGTCGAGCAGCCGCTCTACGCCCAGGCCGCCGCCGTCGCCATGTTCATGGACAAGATCGTGAACAAAGAGGAGATCAAGGCCGGCTCCTACGACGTGCTGGGCCTCCCCTCCACCGTGACGATCGAAGCCTGGGGCCCCAACATCAAGATCCCCGGCGCCGCCATCACGGCCGAGAACATCGACAACCCGGCCTTCTGGGGCAACCTGAAGCCCCCGACGGATACCGTGAAGTCGGTGGAATAAGCAGAGCTCAGAGCGGCAAAACACCGGCCCCTCCCTCCCCCTTGTGGGGAGGGTAGCGAAGCAGGAGCTTGGGCGCAGCCCAAGTCCGTTGCGCAGCTGGGTGGGGGGAGGCCCCGAGCTCTGAGCGTGTGGCCACCCCCACCCTTGATCCCTCCCCACAAGGGGGAGGGAGACCCGACTGCAAGCACCCGTCACCGGAACCCCAGCATGAACCCCAACACCCGCCGCGCCCTCGAGTTCATCCTCGATAACCTCGTCTGGTTCATGCTGCTGTTCGTGCTGCTGGTGTTCTCGATCTTCGTGCCGAACTACTTCCAGCCCGGCATCTTCGCCAACATCATCGAGGCGTCCTCGGTGCTCGGCGTCATGTCGATCGGCCTCGCGCTGGTGATCATCGCCGGCCACATGGATCTGTCGGTCGAATCCGTCGCGGCGCTTTCCGCCATGGCGGTCGGCATCGTCTTCTGCTCGGCAGGCATCGGCATGGGCGTGCAATTGACGCCGGATTGGCTCGGCGTTCCGGTCTCGCTGATCATCGCGCTGGCCGTCGGCAGCGCCATCGGCGCCTTCAACGGCCTGCTGATCGTCAAGCTGAAGATGAACGCCTTCATCGTCACCCTCGCCTCCTACATCTGGGTGCGCGGCGTGGTGCTGGCGCTCTCCGGCGGCCGCTCGGCGCAGGACCTGGCGCCCGCCATTCGCTGGTTCGGCGTGCAACGCCTGCTCGGCCTGCCGCTCACCGCCTGGATCGCTATCCTCTGCTTCGTGGTGTTCTCGCTGATCATGGCCAAGAGCCGGTTTGGCCGGCACCTCATCATCATCGGCGGCAACCAGAACGCCGCCTTCCGCGCCGGCATCAAGGTCGACCGCATCCTCATCACCTCGTTCGTGCTCGCCGGGGCCATCGCCGCGCTCGCCGGCTGGCTGCTCGCCATCCGCACCTCTGGCGCCACCGCCAATCTCGGCATGGGGCTGCTGTTCAACGCCTTCGCCGCGGTGGTGATCGGCGGCGTCAGTTTGAAGGGCGGCGTCGGCGCCCTGCCCGGCGTCTATGCCGGCGTGCTGCTGCTCTCGGCCATCAACACCGCCATCAACCTGATGGGCCTGCCCGCCACCTCCACCCAGGTGATCCATGGCCTCCTGGTGCTCGCCGCCGTGCTCCTCGACACACTGAAACTCTCGATCAGGCAAAAACTCGCATGACCAAACGACTTCAAGGCAAGACCGCGCTCGTCATCGGAGCGGCGCGCGGCATCGGCAAAGCTATTGCCGTCCGCTTCGCGGAAGAAGGCGCCAACCTCATTGTCGCCGACACCGAGCGCGAGGCCGGCGCGGCTACCGCAGCTGAGCTCGGCGCGCCCTTCATCTTCACCGATATCTCGAAGCTCGCCGACGCCGAGGCCGCCGTCGCGCTGGCGCTTGAGACCTATGGCCGGCTCGATATCCTGGTGCAGAACGCCGGCATCTACCCCTGGCAGCTGCTCGAACAGACTTCCGTCGATGACTGGGATCGAGTGATGGGGGTGAACCTGCGCGGCAGCTTCATCGCCGCCCGAGCCGCGCTCACCCCGATGAAGGCCCAGGGCTATGGCCGCATCCTCTTCACCTCGTCGATCACCGGCCCGCATGTCACCAGCCCGGGCCACGGCCACTACTCGGCCACCAAGGCCGGCATCAACGGCTTGATCCGCGCCGCCGCGCTCGAGTTCTCCGGCTACGGCATCACCGTCAACGGGGTCGAACCCGGCAACATCCTCACCGAAGCGGTGCAGCAGCACCGCTCGCCCGAGTTCCTCAAATCGATGGAAGACGCGATCCCCCTCGGCCGCCTCGGCAGCCCCCGCGACGTCGCCAACGCCTTCCTGTTTCTGGCATCGGACGAAGCCAGCTACATCACCGGCACGACGATCATCGTCGATGGCGGCCAGCTGCTGCCGGAGGGGAACGACTTCAGGATCATGCCGGATCGGGATTTAGCCGGTGCGTGGGGCCACCCCCACCCTTGATCCCTCCCCACAAGGGGGAGGGAGACACTTTCTGCGGCTTCGGTTCAATCGTCTCCCTCCCCTTGATGGGGAGGGCAGCGCAGCTTGGCGGCTCAGCCGCCTAGCGAAGCTGGGTGGGGTGGGGCCGCTCGCGCAACCGGTAGTCCCTACAGCCCCACCACCATGAACGTCGTGTGCCGCGGCAGCACCGGGTCCTTCAGCACCTCGAACCCGAGCTTCCTGTAAAAGCTCTGCGCGCCGCGGTTCACCGGGCTCACCTGCAGGTGCATGCCCCGCGCTCCCGCCCGCTTCAGCTTTGCCATCACATGCTCCATGCCGCGCCGGCCGATCCCCCTGCCGCGCGCCTCCTCGAGCAGGTCGATATGGCCATGTGCCGGATAGCGGTGCAACACCTCGGGGTAGACGAATTCGGGATGACGGATTGCGTATCGCGCCCAGTCGCTCCCCTGCCACCGGCTCTCGTCCGGCCCCGGATCGGCGAGCCGTGCCGCCAGCGGCGGAAACCACTCCGCCGCCATTCTCTTGTAAATTCCCGGCGTATCCGGCGCCCCGAAGATATAGCCGCAGACCCCGTTCGGCCCATCAACCACGAAGGCGAAATCCGGCTCGTACACCTGGTAGGGCACGGCGTAGATCAGCCCGAGCAGGTCCGGATCGTCCTCGCGCGCGGTCGCGTCCTTGCCGCTGTCGCCCGTGCGTAGGCACACCATGTTGAGCGCCGCATGGTCCTCGGCCAGTGCCCCGCGGAGCCGGTAGCCGCCACCGAAATCAAGCACCATGCCGGTAGCGCCCGCTGCCGTCGCGCGGCAGCAGCTCCTGCACCGCCACGGTGAAGCCCTGCCGGTAGAAATTGTAGATCCTGTCCTTGTCGGGGAACTCGGCGCCGCGCGGCGGGTCGCCCGCCAGCCAGTCGAGATAGGTGACGAGATGCGTCATCTCCTCGCGCGCTTCCCACAGATAAGGGTGGAAGGCGTAGAACAGGTCGCGGTTCTCGAGCTCGGTCATCCGGTGGAACAGGGCGATGATGCGGTCGCGGAACTGCACCAGCGCCTCATGCCCATCCTGCCAGCTCTCGTTGCGCACGTCCGGCCGCTTCTCGCTCATCAGCCGCCGCGCCGATTGCAACAGGCCCTCGACCTGCGGCCCGCAGCGGAACGGCTGGTAGAACAACTCACCCAGCAGCCGGATCTCTTCCACCGTCAGCGTCTCGGTCTGCCCGGTAAAGGCCAGCCGGAAGCGCGGCTGCCAGGCCTTCAGCGCCAGCGCGAAGGCCGAGGCCTCGTCGTCGGAGCCGGCGGCAAAGGCGCCGGTCGCGTGCACCGGCACGAAGTTCGCCTCGAACTCGTTATTGGGGTTGGTGATGATCCCGTCGATCAGCGGCAGGATATCGGCGTGCCGGCCGCCCAGCGGCCCGGCATAGACGCGGCGGATATCGTAGTCGTTGGCGTGGAAATTCTCCCAGATCACCGGCTTGCGCCGCAGCACCCGGCCGACTTCGATGAGGCTCTCGGCGCTGATGGTCTTCGAAACAATATCCGGCCCGGTCCAGAACACCCCGATCTCCGGGTGGAGCTCCGCTCCGATGCTGTTGAGATAGGCTGAGCCCGGCACGTCATGCCCGGCGAACGCTGCGCAATATTCGGTCGGGCAGAACAGCACGGCTGCTCCGGGAACCCGCGCCTTGACGTGCTTGAACGCCTCGTTGGCGAAGTAGCTCTGCGCCGCCGCGAAGGAGGGGAAGGCCCGCTCGTCGGCCGGCATCATGGTGCGCGGGATATCGTCGAACAGCAGCGCGAAATGCGTCACGCCGAGGTCCAGGAGCTGGTCGAGCCGGCGCTTCAGCGCCTCGAGGTCGCTTGCGTCCGAGTAGACGACATCGAGACACGGGGCGATCGCCACCATGAAAATGAGCTGCCGCGCCCGTGCCGCGTCGACCAGCTCCTGGAGGGCTACGGCTTCCGCCGCGTTGTAGAGTTCGCGCCAGCGGGCGCGGATCTTGATGTCATCCTTGGGTCCGTAGACGAAGCTGTTCATCCCGGCATTGGCGATCCAGTCGAGCATCTCGATCCGCTGCGGATGCGTCCACGCCCGGCCGTAAAAGCCTTCGATGACGCCGGAGAGGAACGTGGTTGGCACCCTGGCGCGCCCGGCCCCTTGTCGATCCGGCTGATCCAGCAGCACATCCAGCGACCAGCCGGAAAGCCCCGGCGGCGATGCGGTGACATCAGGAAAGTCGTGAACAGTTCCCATCTGGTTCAGTCCATCGCTGTTGCGGTGAGCCCGGCGATCACATGCCGTTGCAGGATGAAGTAGAGGATCAGGATCGGCACGGTGGTGATGGTCAGGGCCGCGAACACCAGCGAATAGTCGGTGCTGTGGTAGCCCGAGAACCGCACCAGCCCGACCGGCAGGGTGCGCTGCGCATCGTCGGTGATGAACAGCAGCGCGAAGAGCAGCTCATTCCACACGCTGATGGTGTTGAGCACCACCATGGTCAGCATCGCCGGCCACACCATCGGCACCGACACATGCCAGAAAATTTCCCAGGTATTGGCGCCATCGAGCCGCGCCGCTTCTTCCATGTCGGGCCGGATCGAGATGAAATAGGCCCGCATCAGGAACACCGTGAAGGCCAGTTGCCAGGCGGCCCCCGGCAGGATCAGCGCCCAGGGGGTATTGAGCAGATGCATGTCGCGCAGCTGCGTGAACAGCGCAATGGCGACCGAAGGCGGGGGCAGCAGCAACCCGATCAACAGGATCCGGTACATCAGCTTCCGGCCCGGAAACTCCAGCCGGGTAAAGGCGAAGGCGGCCGCCGTGGCGAACAGCACGCACATGCTCACCGCGACCAGCGTCACGAACACCGAGTTGAGATAGAGCGTCCCAAGCCCGCCGACCTGCCAGGCCTCGATGAGGTTCTCCCAGCGCCACTGCGCCGGCAGCGCGAAGGGCGCGCGGAAGATCTCGCGGTTCGATTTGAACGACGAGTAGACCATCCAGATCGCCGGATAGAACATGACGAGGACGATCGCGCCGGCCACGCCGAACTGCAGCCATTCGGCCGTGCTGCGACGCCGTTCAGTAGCGCGTGACATTGCCGCGCTCCGAAATCTTGAGATAGGCGATCGAGATCAGCGAGACGACCAGCGTCAACACCACGGTGAGCGCCACGCCATAGCCGATCTGGTTCTGGTCGAAGGCCTGCTTGATGATCCAGGTCGCCGGCACTTCCGTCGCTCCGAACGGCTGCCCGTTGGTCATGGTGAAGAACAGGTCGAACCCGGCAAAGCCGCCGGTCACCGCGAGGAGGATGCAGACGATGACGTTCTGCTTCAGCATCGGCAGGGTGATGGCAGTGAACTGCTGCACGCCATTGGCGCCGTCGAGCCGCGCCGCCTCGTAGAGGTTGCGCGGAATGCGCCTGAGCGCCGCAAAAAAGATCACCATGTAGAAGCCGGCATATTTCCAGCCCGAGACGATGCAGATGAATAAGAGCGCCGTCTCCGGCTGCGCCAGCCAGGGCTGCGCCCAGTCGCCGAGCCCCACCGAGCGCAGCGTCGAGTTGAGCAGCCCGGTGCGGTAGTCGAGCACGAACTTCCACAGGACGCCCGCCGCCGACATCGACAGCACCACCGGCGCAAAGAACATGCCGCGCATCAGCGAGAAGCCGCGCCGATCGGAGTTGAGCAGCACCGCCATCACCAGCCCGAACGTCACCTCGAAGACGAGCGTCGCGGCGATGTAAAGGACGACATGCACGAACGACATCAGGAATGTCGGGTCGGTCAGCGCCCGGGCGAAGTTGGCGAACCCGGCCCAGCGCGGCGCGCTGAACCCATCCCAGAAGGTGAAGGCATAATAGACCGACGCGCCCAAAGGCAGCAGCACGAAGGTCGCGAATAACAGCATCGCAGGCGCCGCGAACAACAGGTTCGCGGCGCCGGTGCTGATAGGGGCCGAGCGGTCTTGCAAAATATGGCGCCGGTTACTGCTTGCCCATGGCGGCGAGCGTCTCGTCGAGCCAGACCAGCGCGTCCTTGGCGCTCTTCTCACCCGAGGCGGCAAAGGCGGCAGCCTGGTAGAAGGCCTCGGCGACCGGTACCGGATACTTGTTGTCCGGTGGCGGCACGATGCCCGAGGCACCGCTCATCAGCGCCAGCATCGCCTGGGTCTGCTCGTCGAGCTTGGCCTTGTCGCTGACCCCCTGCACCGGGCTCATCTGCCCGCTCTCGGCCCACTTGATCTGGCTTGCCTCAGAGGTCAGGAACTTGAGGAACTTGATCGCTTCGGCCGGATGCGGCGCGTTCTTGTGGACGACAAGGCCGGTGATGGTGCCGATCACGCTGTTGGCCAGCGGGTGCCCCGGATCGATCACTGGCGTGTTGAACTGGCCGTATTCGAAGCCCTCGTCGGCGAGGTTGGCGGTCTCCGACACCAGCCACGAACCGATCGGGTGCATCACTGCACCTTCCTGGAAGAACGTCGCCATCGCCGGGTCAGCGCCCAGCGCCTGCATGTCCTTGTTGAAGGCCCCGACATCGTGGAGACCGACCAGGAGGTTCAGCGCCTTCTCGAACTCAGGCGTGTTGAACGGCGCTTCCTGCTTGAAGGCGGCGATATAGGCGTCCGGCGGCACCACCATGGCGGCGATGTGGCCGGCCCAGTTGCCGAGCGGCCAGAACTCGTTATTGCCCTCGACGATCGGCGTCTCGCCCGCCTCGGCCAGCGTCTTGTTGAGCGCCACGAACTCGTCCCAGCTCTTGGGCGGCGTCAGGTTGTGCTCGGCGAAGATCTTCTTGTTGTACCAGATGGTGTTGGTCAGATCGAGCGACAGCGGCACCAGGTACGGCTTGCCGTCGACCATGGTGCCGGCGCCATCGGTCCACACGGCCGGCGAGAAGCTATCCTTCCAGCCATCCGCCGCCATCGCTTCAGTGAGGTCATAGGCATAGCCGGCGGCGACGTCGCGCTGCACCGGGAAGCCCGCCCACTCGAAGAAGATGTCTGGAACCTCGTTGCTCTTCAGCTGGGTGATCAGCCCCTGGTTGGAATACTGATCGTCGTCGAAGACGATCTCCTTGATCTTGATGTCGGGATTGGCCGCCTGGAAATCGGCAATGATCGAATCGAGCGCCTCGCGGCTCGCCCCGCCGGTGATGGAGTGCGTGAAGCGCACTTCGGTCTGCGCCATCGCGGCCGTGCTCAGCAGCAGCAATGCGGTCGCTGTAGTCAGCGCCAACCTTTTGGTCGTCAGCGCCAATCTTTTGGCCATCATCGGTAACACCCTGTTTTCGCCCCAAATCTCTTGGCAGTTATCTCCCTGCCAACTGGTATGTTATTGGTTTAAACCAGTTTGTCCAGCGCTCAAACTTCCGGCGAAGTTCCACGCTAAGGCGCTTGCAAGTTTCCGCGCAAGCCGCTTGCAAACGCCAGTCCAAAATCATACCAGTTGCGCGAGAACAACCACGGCTCACTGGTCGGAGGACGCTTGGACTTTTACGCGGCGGTACGCGAACGGATGGAGGCCCGGCATGGCCCCTTGGGCGAGCGCCTGCGCAACGCGCTGACCGCCGTGCTCGATTCTGGCGCCATCGCCCCGGGCGAGTCGCTGCCTTCCGAACGCGAAATGGCCGAGGCGCTCGCCGTCTCCCGCTCGACCCTGCGCCAGGGGCTGAAGGAACTGGCGCAGCAGGGCATCATCGCCACCCGGCCGGGCGCCGGCACCGTAGTGGTCGGCCGCATTCCCAAGGCGCTGTCGCAGCTCTCGGGCTTCACCGAAGACATGCGCCAGCGCGGGCTCGAGCCGACCTCGCGCGTGCTCGAATGTTCGATCGGCCGGGTCGGCGCCGATGCCGCCTTTCGCACCGGCCTGCCGCTCGGCTCGCCCATTCTCACGCTGGTCCGCCTGCGCCTTGCCGGCGGCGAGGCCATAGCGCTCGAGCGCGCCGTGGTGCCGGTCGAAGCCGTGGGCGCCGATTACGATGGCTCGGGCTCACTTTACGAACGCATGGACGCGCGCCACGCCCGTCCGCACCGCGTGCTGCAGAGCCTCTCGGCCACCGAAGCCGACGAGACGCTTGCCGCCCAGCTCGGCATCCGGCCGGGCGCCGCGGTGCTCGAAGTTTCACAGCTCGGCTACGGCCTGTCCGGCACCGTCGTCGAGGATGCAATGACCTGGTATCGCGGCGATCGGTACAAGTATGTCGGCGAGATCAGAGGCTAGAATGACCACCCCGCGCCAGCGCTATCGCGACCAGCTCGCCATCATCTTCGACCGCATCCTCGGCGAGCAGTCCGCTGCCCTCGACGCGGCCCGTGACGCCGTCGCCACGGCGCTCGGCACCGACCACCTGGTCTATGTCGCCGGCTCCGGCCACTCGCATCTCATCGCCGAGGAGGCTTTTTACCGCGCCGGCGGCATTGCCGCGGCGCAGGCCATTCTCGATCCCGACCTGATGCTGCACCTCGGCGCCGAGCGCTCCACCCTGCTCGAGCGCGAAACCGGCCGGGCCGAACGGGTCCTCGCCGACTATCCGGTCGAGGCGGGCGACGTGGTGTTCATCGCATCCAATTCCGGGCGCAACGCCTATCCGATCGAAATGGCGCTCGCCTGCAAGGCCCGTGGCGCCACCACCATCGCGCTCACCTCGCTGCGCCACGCGCGCGCCATCACCTCGCGCCACGACTCGGGCAAACTCCTCTATCAGGTGACCGATCTCGTCCTCGACAATGGCGGCGAATACGGCGATGCCGCTCTCAGTGTCGGTAACGACATCCGCATGGGACCGACCTCGACCATCGCAGGGGTGTTCATTCTCAACGCCGTGCTGGCAGAAGCCGTCGACCAGCTGTCGCATAACGGTGTCGAGGTTGATGTTTATCAGAGTGCAAACATGCAGGGCGCGGAAGCCGCTGCAGAGGAAATGATCCGCCGGTGGCAATCGCGGATCAGGGGGCTGTAGGGTCGTCCGGGCAGGCGACTCTACAGCCTCGACCGGTCTAGCCGGGGCGTGGCGCGGTAATAGAATACCGCGAACTCTGCTGACCTCAGCTGTCAGCAGCCCGGCGGCAGGTTTGGGCGTCAACCAAGGAGACGTCCCATGCCCGTCCAGCACCTCAACCCCGAGACGCTGCATTCCAATCCGGTGTTCACCCAGGCTATCCTGGTGCCGTCAGGCGCGCGCACCCTGCTGATCGGCGGCCAGAATGCCGTCGACCGGCACGGCCAGGTGGTCGGCAAGGGCGACGTCGCTGCCCAGTCGGCACAGGCGCTCGGCAACCTCAAGGCGGTGCTCGACGCCGCCGGAGCCCAACTCGAGGATCTCGTGAAAGTCACCGTCGTCATCGACCAGCAGGCCGATCTCCGCGCTGCCTTCGGCGCCTGGATGAACTTCTGGGGCGCCCGCACCAACCCGCCCACCGTCACGGTGCTGCGCGTCGCCGGTCTCGCCAACCCCGACTACCTGATCGAGATCGAGGCCCAGGCGGTGCTCGCATGAGCCCGGCGCTGCGGCCATTGCGCAAGCGCGAGGAGATGCCGGACTTCGTCCGCGACGCGCTGGACCGCTCTGGCCTCCGCGCCGCCTACGACGCCCGCCCACCCTACCAGCGCAACGATTACCTGCTCTGGATCAACAAGGTGAAGCGCGAGTCCACCAAGTACAAGCATCTCGCCCAGATGCTCGAAGAACTGGAGGTCGGCGGGGTCTATATGGGGATGAAGTGGAACGGCTGAGCGGGTCGGGCCGGCACAGACGGTGAGCTCCCCTCCCCCTTGAGGGGAGCGGAGCCCGCGGGCTGTGACAGAGAACAAATGTCACAACCGTCCCTCCCGCTTGCAGCCCGCGCCGCATCCCCCTACACCCTCCCGGACCAACTGGAGGGGCAGCAGTGGACTACGCGTTTGCATTCAAGCCGGGCGAGCTCGATCGCGTCGCGCACCTGCGCACCACCGACGGGACCCGCATCGATCCGCGCGCCAGGACGCTGGTGTTCTGGCGCGGCAAGCTGCTCGCCGATGCCGAAGGCCGCCCCGCTGCGGTGCCGCTCGATCACCCTGCCCTTTCGGACAGCCGGGAGGCGCCGCTGTTCGTTGGGCTGACGCCCGAGGGCCCGCGCTTTGCCGCCGACCTGCCGCTCTGGTCGCCGCCCGAGGACGCCACCACCATCGGCCAGTTCATCGACCAGACGCAGCAGGTCCACCCCGGCTTCCCCGAGAGGAAGTTCGTAGAAATCCGCGGGCTGATGCCGACCCTTACTCGGCTCGAAGGCGAGAGCGTCGCCACCGGGCGCGCGTTGATCAGCTGGCATTCGAGCCACCGCTTCTGCGCCAATTGCGGAGCGCCGAGCGCCGTCGAGAGCAGCGGCTGGGTCCGCAAATGCCCGCAATGCGGCACGCAGCATTTCCCGCGCACCGACCCGGTGGTGATCATGGCCATCACCCGCGGCGATCTCTTGCTGCTCGGCCGCAGCCCGAGCTGGCCCGAGCGCATGTATTCGCTGCTCGCCGGCTTTGTCGAGCCGGGCGAAACCATCGAAGCGGCGGTACGGCGCGAAACGCTGGAAGAAAGCGCCATCAAGGTCGGCCCGGTCCGCTACGTCTCCTCGCAACCCTGGCCGTTCCCGATGTCGCTGATGTTCGGCTGCCAGGGCGACGCGCTGAGCGAGGCGATCACCATCGACCCGGTCGAACTCTCCGACGCCCGCTGGGTCACTCGCCGCGACGTGCTCGAAATCCTCGCCGGCACCCACCCCGAAATCAACCGCCCCCGCCCCGGCGCCATCGCCGGCGCCCTGATCGAAGCCTGGGCCCACGGGAAGCTGCTCGACCCGGATTATTGGGGGAATTGAGGAGTTCGCATGCCTGCCCCTACCGCCGGCGCGGGCTGACCCCCACCCCTGTCCCCTCCCCGCAGGGGGGAGGGAGACGTCAGTCTCGATGCTGGTGTGTGGGTCTCCCTCCCCATTCTTAGGGGGAGGGGACAGGGGTGGGGGTCAGCCCGCACCGGGCCCAGCCATGACTCGCTACCCCTCGCTCCCCACTATCTTCGTCGAAAAATGCACATACGGGAACAGCTCCGGTACGTGCGAATCCCACACCCCGTGCGCGCTCCAGGCCCAGCCGCCGGAATCCTCGGCGGGCTTGGCGGCGCGGTAGGTGTTGAAGCGCGAGAAATCCATCCGCCAGGTATCGCCGTCGCGCGGCGGCAAAGCGCGGCCGTCGGTGGCGAGCCAGCCCAGGCTGGCCCAGGGAATGGCAATCTCCGCCGTCCAGCCGCGATCCCGGTCGGCATTGTCGTTGAGCGTCCCGTCGATCGACGCCGCGGCCCTCAGCCCCGGCATGTCCCAGCTGAACAGCCCGAGCCGCGTTCCCCTGGGATGCTTGTCGAACCCCACTCCGTTCCAGGGCTTGGCGCCCGGTGCGCTGCGTGAAAACTCTGCCGCCTTGCTGAAGCCAGCCCGCTCATAGGCATCGTCCCAGACGAAGAACGCCTCGTAGATCGTCCCCAGCGCATTGAGCTCGAGCTCGTAATAGGCATCGGCGCCGGCGACGAACAGCTCGACGTCGTTCTCGCTCCAGATCAGCGCATCACGCTCGGTGAGCTTGGCCTCGACGAACGGCTCCTCCACCCAGAACCCGACATAAAGATGCGTGTCGTCCCACAGCACCGCGGCGTGCGTGTCATGCACCGTCGGCTTGCCGCTGATCAGGTCGACGAACCGCGGCGAGCGCGGCGCCAGCCCCCAGCTTGCGGCGTCGAGCCGGCCATCGATCGCCGGCGGCTCGGCCACCCGATAGGCGGTGTAGTGCTGAATGTGCTCCTCGGGCCACGGGAAGGGTGATGTCATGGCGCCTCGTAGCTCCCTGCGGGCGGATAGGCATGCACCCCGCCCTGCCAGTCCGATACCGCATAACTGCCGTCGCCCGTCGCCTCGACATTGCTCGCCGCGATCGGCGCCTTGCCATAGCCGCCGGGGATATCGAGCACATAGGTCGGCTGGCAGAGCCCCGACACCCGGCCGCGCAGGCTTTTGACCAGCGCCTGGCCCTCGGCGATCGACAGCCGGAAATGCGCCGTGCCCGGCGCCAGGTCCGGGTGGTGCAGGTAGTAGGGTTTGACCCGCATTTCGACGAAGCCGCGCATCAGTTCGGCCAGCACATCGGGATCGTCGTTGATGCCACGGAGCAGCACCGACTGGCTGAGCATCACCACGCCCGCATCGACCAGCCGCCCGGCCGCCGCCCGCGCCGCCGGGGTCAGCTCGCGCGGGTGGTTGGCGTGCAGCGCCACATAGGTGGTCTTGCCGCTGGCCTTGAGCGCCGCGATCAGCTTGTCGTCGACCCGCTGCGGTTCCACCACCGGCACGCGGCTATGGAAGCGCACGATCTTGACATGTGCGATATCCTTGAGCCGGACCATCATCTCCTCGAGCCGCCGCGCCGACAGCACCAGCGGATCGCCGCCGGTGAGGATCACCTCCCAGATCTCGGGATGGTTGGTGATGTAGCCGATGGCGGCATCCATCGCCTCGGGCGCCAGCGTCCCGAGCCCTTCCGGCCCGACCATTTCGCGGCGGAAGCAGAACCGGCAATAGACCGGACAGACATGCACAGCCTTGAGCAGCACCCGGTCGGGATAGCGATGCACAATCCCCTCGACCGGCGAGTGCGACAGGTCGCCGATCGGGTCGGCCCGTTCCTCCGGCGTGGTGCTGAGCTCAGCGATATCAGGCACGAACTGCCGGGCGATTGGATCGTTCGGGTCCGCCCGGTCGATCAGCCCCGCCATGTCAGGCGTCACCGCAATGGCATAGCGCTTCGCCACCGCTTCGGCGTCGCCGAGGCGGTCTGCTCCGAGCAGGCCGGCCGAGACCAGGTCCTTCGCCGTCCGGATCGCGCGATCCTGTTTCATCTGTCGCCTCCGACCACCGGCACCCACAGCACATCCTCGATCCGCCGCGCCCCGACCGCCAGCATCACCAACCGATCGAAACCGAGCGCCGCGCCGCTGGTTTCATCCATCAATGGCAGTGCTGCGAGCAGATCCTCATCCAGCGGGTAGGTTTCCCCATAGAGCCGTTGTTTCTCGTCCATCTCGGCGGCAAACCGACGGCGTTGTTCTGCCGCATCGGTGAGTTCACCAAAGCCGTTCGCCAGTTCCACCCCGCACGCGTAGAGCTCGAACCGCTCCGCCAGCCGGCGGTCATCTCCTGTCCGCCTGGCCAATGCGGCTTCCGCTGCCGGATAGCGATCCAGCACCGTCACCCGCCCCAATCCCAGGTTCGGCTCGACCTTTTCCACCAGCACGCGGCTGAACAGGTACGACCAGGTGTATTCCCTCGGCACATCGAGCCCGACGCGCCGCATCTCGGCCGCCAGCGCCGCTGCATCCGTCTCGCCCGCCGCATTCATGGTCGCGAACAGGTCAACCCCGGCATAGCGCTCAAACGCCTCGACCACGGCCAGTCGCTCGGGCTCCGCGAACGGGTCGCACGCGCGATCGCGGAACTTGAGCGCCGTCACGCCCGTCGTCTCAGCCGCAATCCGCAGCAGGTTGATGCAATCGGCGATCACCGCGTCATACGGCTCCCCCGCCCGATACCACTCGAGCATGGTGAACTCGGGGTGGTGCAAAGCGCTCCGCTCGCGATTCCGCCACACGTGTCCAAGGCTGGCGATCCGTCGCTCTCCCGCCGCAAGGAGCTTTTTCATCGAGAATTCCGGCGAGGTGTGGAGATAGAGTGTCTCCCCCACCCCGTCATTGCCGATCGCCGTGGTGGCAAAGGCATGCAGATGCGTCTCGTTGCCCGGGCTGCGCTGCAGCCCCGGCGGGTCAACCATCAGAAAATCCCGATCGGCGAGATACTTGCGCACCGCCAGCTCGATGCGGTTGCGCGCCAAGAGCGCCGGACGCCGGTCGGCATGCACCGAGGCCGTCCACCATGGGGAAACCGGCGGGACTGGTGAGGGGGCGGGCAAGGCTACGTCTTTCGGCTCGGGACTGGCGGTTTTCGCGGAATTAGGGTATCGGCGGCACCGATACATCAGATTAGCGCGTTCGGCCCGGCCTTTTGCTGCCGCTCTCTAGGCCCTCGCCAACCGTTGAACAAGGAAGAACTAATGGTCAAGGTCATCGCCTCGTCGCTGCGCAAGGGCAACGTCGTCGAGCACGACGACGGCAAGCTCTACATCGTGCTGGTCGCCGAGAACATCCATCCCGGCAAGGGCAACTCGGTGACCAAGGTCGACATGCGCCGCATCTCGGACGGCGTGAAGGTTGCCGCCAGCTGGCGCACCGTCGAAATGGTCGAGAAGGCCGACGTCGACGAGCGCGCCTACCAGTTCCTCTACCACGACGGCGAGGGCTACCACTTCATGGAGCCCACCACCTACGAGCAGATCGCCGTCTCGGAAGACGTGGTCGGCGATCAGGCCGCCTACCTCACCGACGGCATGGAAGTTTACATCCGCACCTTCGACGGCGTGGCGCTGTCGATCGAACTGCCGCAGCGCGTCAGCCTCGAGATCGTCGAGACCGAGCCGGTGGTGAAGGGCCAGACCGCGTCCTCCTCGTTCAAGCCGGCGACCCTCAACAACGGCGTCAAGACCATGGTCCCGCCCCATATCGGCGTCGGCACCAAGGTGGTCGTGATGACCGCCGACGGCAGCTACGTCGAGCGCGCCAAGGACTGACCTACGGCCGCGACGCGGCAAAATCGCTCCAGTGGAGCGATTTTAGCAGGTCAGGCCCGGAGAGCTACGCTCGCAGGGCTGCGATGCCGCCATACCCGCAGGACTTCTTACAATGGGGCACTCAGTGCCCCATTGCTTTTCGTACGTCCCTGAGGTCAGCGACAAACCGCTGGCGCTCCCGCTCTGCCTCCGCCCGGTCGGGCAGGCGCAGCAGATAAGACGGGTGCACCGTCGCAAACATCTGCGTCCCGTCGGCCAGCTCCGTGATCTTGCCACGCACCGCGCTCAGCGTCGCACTGCTGCCGGCGAGACTGGCGACCGCCGTCGCGCCCAGCGCCACGATCAGCTTCGGCTTTACGAGCTCGCGCTCGAGATCGAGCCAGAACTTGCAGGCCTTCACCTCGCCCATGTTCGGCCGCTGGTGCAGGCGCTTCTTGCCGCGCGGCACGAACTTGAAGTGCTTGACCGCATTGGTGACATAGGCCCGCCCGCGATCGACGCCGGCTTCGGCCATCGCCGCATCGAACACCTTGCCGGCCGGGCCGACGAACGGCTTACCCGCGAGATCCTCCTGATCGCCCGGCTGCTCGCCGACGAACATCACCTCGGCATGTTCAGGCCCTTCGCCGAACACCGGCTGTGTCGCCATCTCATAGAGCGGACAGCGCCGGCACTGCTCGATCGCCGCGCGCGCCGCCTTTAGCGAGGAGATCTCAACCTCGGGCGCGTCGTCCTCGACCTGCCGCTCCGCCCGCCGCAGGTGTTTCGATGATGGGATGCTGGCCTGCCGCGCGATCATTTCCGCCTCCGCTGCCCTGGCGCCGCGTATCAGGGAGGGAATGAGTTCGGCCTCGGGCAGGTTGCGCCAGTATTTGACCGGCATCTCGGATTTCATCATCGCCACCTTGAGCCGTGCCGGGTTGAAGATCGAAGCAAAGTAACTCTTCCACGCCCCCTCCATCGCATCCTCAGCCGGCACGTCCGCCTTGTGCCCACCCGGCCCGAACTCGAGGCTGTCGCCATCCCAGAACACCGAACGGTAGGGCGTGACGATCGCCCACATCATCCCGGTGAAGCGCCTGACGAAGAACGGCGCCACCCGCTCCAGCACGTAGTGTTCCGGCTCGAACCAGGCGACGAACCGTTCGAGCCCGGAATCGTCGGCGATCGACTTGAACCGCACGAACGCCTTGAGCTTGTGTGCGTCGCGCCGCACTGCCGACACCCGCCGGTCGAGCCGGCCAACATCGGGGTCCGACCGCGCCTCCATCAACGCCTTGTCCTTCTGCAACCGCCAGAGCAGCCGATAGAGCAGCGCGAAGCGCTCTGGATCGCTGTGGCAGATCCCCGCCTCGGCCCAATCGATGAAGCGCTGCGGCACCACCCCCACCTTGCGCTCGGTCACCTCGGCAACCGCGTCCTCGGTGACGAACAGATCCTGTGGCGTCGTCGGGTCGAGCCACACCACCTCATCCGGCGGCACGGCATCGAGCAGCAATCGCCGCGCCGCCGCCCGCCACTGGTCGAAATCGTTGAGCGCTTCGAGCCGCACCGAGCGCATCAGAACAACTCCAGCTGCTTTGGGGCCGGGGTCAGCTTCCCCCTGAGTTTGGCGTCATCGGTCAGTCCGCCGGGTGACCAATCGTCCGCTTCGACGAACGGCCGCAGCTTGTCGATCGATGCGGCCATCCGCGCCAGGTCGGCCAGCGTCAACCGGTGATGCCGCCGCGAGCTGAGGATGCGGTCGACCACCCTTACGCCGAGCCCCGGCACCCGCAGCAGGGTCTCCCGCGCCGCCCGGTTCACATCGACCGGAAACTGCCCGCGGTTACCCAGCGCCCAGGCGAGTTTTGGGTCGAGCTTGAGGTCGAGCAGCCCGTCCTCGCCGCCCGAAACGATCTCGTCGACGTCGAAGCCATAGAAACGGATCAGCCAATCCGCCTGGTACAGCCGGTGCTCGCGCATCAGCGGCGGCGGCGCCAGCGGCAGTTTCGAGCTCGCATCGGGGATCGGCGAGAACGCCGAATAATAGACCCGCTTCAGCCCATAGCCCGAATAGAGCGCCGCACTGCGGCCGAGGATGGTGGCATCGGTCGCCTGGTCGGCGCCGATGATCATCTGCGTCGATTGCCCGGCCGGGGCCAGCCTGGTCGGCTTGCGCTTGCCCTCGAGCTTGCCGTCCGGCCGGCTCTCCTCGCGCTTCAATTCGATATGCGCCATCGCCGTGCGGATGGCGCTCGGCTTCTTCTCAGGCGCCAGCGTCTCGAGGCTGATATCGGTCGGCAGCTCGATATTGGTCGAGAGGCGATCGGCGTAAAGACCGGCCTCCGCCAGCAGCTCCGGCGCGGCATTGGGAATCACCTTCAAATGGATGTAGCCGCCGAACCTGTGGGTCTCGCGCAGCGTGCGCGCCACCCGCACCATCTCCTCCATGGTGTAGTCGGGTGAACGGATGATGCCGGACGAGAGGAACAACCCCTCGATGTAATTGCGCTTGTAGAAATCGAGCGTCAGCCCGACCACTTCCTCGACCGAGAAGCGGGCCCGCTGCACGTTGGAGGACGAGCGGTTGACGCAATAGACGCAGTCATAGACGCAGAAATTGGTCAGCAGCACTTTCAGCAGCGAGATGCAGCGCCCGTCCGGCGCATAGGAGTGGCAGATGCCACTGCCCTCGGTCGAGCCGATGCCACCGGTCGCAAGGCTCGAGCGTTTCACCGAGCCGCTCGAGGCGCAGGACGCGTCGTATTTCGCCGCATCCGAGAGGATCGACAGCTTTCGCTGCAGGGTCAGCTGGGTCATCTGTTCACTTTATGTTCGCAACGGAGCTTGCCTCCGAGGCCTGCTGTGGAGCAACTCAAAAAGACATGTTCGGAAGTGATCGCGGAAACGCCACGCGCAGCATCGTTCAGGATTGCTGGACAATGCGTCGGCGTAGGGCAGCTATCTTGCCGGTCCCAGACCGCTTATCTGGTGATCACGAGCTTTCATCAGGAGGTCCACATGACCCTCGAACTCAAAGGCATTCACCACCTCACCGCCATTACCGCGGCGGCGCAGCGTAACGTCGAATTCTACACGCGCACGCTCGGCCTGCGGCTGATCAAGAAGACCGTCAACCAGGACGATGTCAGCGCCTATCACCTGTTCTACGGCGACGCGATCGCCTCGCCCGGCGCCGACCTCACCTTCTTCGATTGGCCGGCCGCCCCGAACAAGCGCGGCAACCACGAAGTGTCCCGCACCGGGCTGCGCGTCCATTCCGAAGCCGATCTCAGCTGGTGGAAGGAACACCTCAAGGAAAAGGACATCGCCTCGGGCAACATCAAGGAGCGTGCCGGGCACCTCTCGCTCGACTTCGAGGATTTCGAGGGCCAGCGCTTCCGGCTGATCGCGGACCCCAAATCGGCCCCGGCCCACCCCTGGGCGGAGAGCCCGATCCCGAGTGAACACCAGATTATCGGCCTTGGTCCGATCACCCTCGCCGTCCCCGATCTCCGCCGCTCCGAGCCGGTGCTGACCAAGGTGATGAACCTGCGCGAAGTCCGCTCCTACCCGGCGCGCGAGAAGAACGGCGAAATCCACGTCTTCGAGATGGGTGAAGGCGGCGCCGCGGCCGAACTGCATGTCGAGGTGAACCCCGACCTGCCGCAGGCGCGCCAGGGCGCTGGCGGCGTGCACCATGTGGCCTTCCGCACCCCCAACAAGGAGGAGTTCGACGAGTGGGTGAAGCGCACGGCTGAGTTCGGCGTCCGCTCCAGCGGCGAAGTCGAGCGCTTCTACTTCAAGTCGCTCTACTTCCGTGAGCCCAACGGCATCCTGTTCGAGATCGCCACCGACGGCCCCGGCTTCACCGCCGACGAGCCGCTCGAAACCCTCGGCCAGCGCCTGGCGCTTCCCCCGTTCCTCGAGGGTCGCCGGGCCGAGATCGAGGCTGGACTGAAGCCGCTGTAGGTTGCTCGCACCGGCCTCTCCGTCATCCTCCCCCGCGTGGCGGGGGAGGGGGACCAGCGAAGCTGGTGGAGGGGGCGA
>NZ_LMCR01000003.1:0-136509 GCF_001424865.1 Devosia sp. Root105 | reverse complement strand
CCCTCCACCAGCTTCGCTGGTCCCCCTCCCCCGCCACGCGGGGGAGGATCACGACTGAGAGATCCCTCATCGCGCCAGCTCCAGCAGCGCATCGAGGTCGAGGTGCCGCTCGAGATGCGCAGCGAGCGCGTCGAGGGTCGCCTCGATGGTGGCCTCGTAGGCCAGGGTCGAGGTCGCGGCGGCAGAACCCAGGAAGTTGCGGCGGAAGGCGTCGGCGGCGAACAGGCCGTGGAGATACGTCCCCATCACCGTGCCATCGTCGCTCACCGCGCCGTCAGTCGCATCGCCGATACGGGCGAAGGGGCGCTCGAGGCCGCGGCCGCGGGTGACGCCCATATGCATGTGGTAGCCCACCAGCGGGTCGCCGGTCACGGCCGAAGTCGCCTGCTCGACGCGCAGCTCCTTGGTGGGGCCGAGGACGGTGTCGATGTCGAGGAGGTTAAGGCCGGCCGAGGTGCCGACCACGCCCTCGATGCCCTCTGGATCGAACACCGTATGGCCCAGCATCTGGAAGCCGCCGCAAAGACCAAGCACGCGGGCGCCGGCGCGATGGTGGGCGAGGATATCGATGTCCCAGCCATATTCGCGCAAAGCCGCGAGGTCGTTGCGGGTGGCCTTGGAGCCGGGGAGGATGATCAGCTCGCCATAGGGCAGCGGGCGCCCAGGCTGCACGATTTCGAGGCTGACGCCGGGCTCGAGCCGCAGCGGATCGAGATCGTCGAAGTTCGCAATGCGCGGCAGGCGCGGCACGACGATGCGATAGCCGCCCTGCCCCGGCGTCTGCTGCTCCTCGAGCGCCAGCGCGTCTTCGGCCGGAAGTTTTCGTGCATCGCTGAAATACGGAACCGGGCCGAGGCAGGGCACCCCGGTGCGTTCGGCGATGAAACGCTTGCCGTCCTCGAACAGGGCCGGATCGCCTTGGAACTTGTTCACCAGCGTTGCGGCAATCAATGCGGCATCGGCGGGATCGATCACCGCGAAAGTGCCGACCAGGGCAGCGATGACGCCGCCGCGCTGGATATCGCCGGCAAGGATCACCGGCACATCGGCGGCACGGGCGAAACCGAAATTGGCGATGTCGTTGGCGCGAAGGTTGACCTCGGAGGCGCTGCCCGCGCCTTCGACGACGATCAGGTCGGTGTCCGAGCCAAGTGCACCATGGGCGGCGAGCACCTCAGGGAGCAGCTCGCCGCGCTTCTTCCAGTACTCGCGGGCCGGGAAGCTGCCGATGCGCTTGCCACGCAGCACCAGCTGCGAGCCGGTCTCACCCTCGGGCTTCAGCAGCACCGGGTTCATGGCGGTGACGGGGTCGCGCCGCGCCGCCCTGGCCTGCAGCGCCTGAGCGCGGCCGATCTCGCCGCCATCGGCGGTGACGGCGGCATTGTTCGACATGTTCTGCGGCTTGAACGGCGCGACGCGCAGCCCTCGATTTGTGTAGGCGCGACAAAGGCCTGCCACCAGCAGCGACTTGCCGACATCGGACCCGGTGCCCATGAACATCAGGGATTTCGCCATGCTGCGGTTCTAGCCGGTGACGCAGTGATCCGATAGGGAGGACGGATGCGCACCATCCTCGTCATCGGCATCGGGGCCGGCAACCCGGACTACCTCACGCTTCAGGCGATCAAGGCGATGAACCGCACCGAGGTGTTCTTCATGCCCGACAAGGGCGAGGAAAAGGCCGGGCTCAACGCCATCCGGCTGGCGATGCTCGAGCAGTTCGTCAGCGAGCCGCGCTACCGGCTGGTGGAGTTCGCCATCCCGTCGCGCCGCAAGGCGGCGACGCCCGACTATCGCGAAAGCGTCGAGGAGTGGCGGGACAAGCTCGAGGTGGCCTACCGGCAGATGTTCGCCGAGCTGCCGGACGATGGCGTCGGCGCCTTCCTGGTCTGGGGTGATCCGGCGCTCTATGACGGCACGCTGCGCATCCTGCGGGATATGCAGGCGGCGGGGTGGGACATCGCCATCGAGGTGATCCCCGGGATTTCGGCGCCGCAGGCACTGGCCGCCCAACACCAGGTGACGCTGAACCGGGTCGGCGAGGCGGTGACCATCACCACCGGTCGTCGGGTCGGCGAAGGCGAGGCGGACGAACTGACCAGCGCCGTGGTGATGCTGGACAACCACCAGGTGTTCCGGCGGTTCGCCGAGAGCGAAGCCGAGATCTTCTGGGGCGCCTATCTCGGGACGGCGGACGAGCTTCTTGTTGCCGGAAAGGTGTCCGAGGTGATGGACGAGATCGACATGAAGCGCCGCGAGGCGCAGGCGCGGAACGGCTGGATCATGGACACATACATGATCCGGAAGCCTGAGAAGAGCTGACGCCTCCTGTCGTCTAGCCGCCGGTGGTTGGCTGCCCCCACCCTTGATCCCTCCACGCAAGAGGGAGGGAGACGCAGACTGAGATCGCCGTGTTGGGGTCTCCCTCCCTCTTGCGGGGAGGGGCAGGGGTGGGGGTCAGCCCGCGCCGGCGCTTGCTTCTGGAGCCACATCGATCACATGGGCGTACGACCCCATGACGCGGCCCTCGACGAGCCCCATCGGCGGCAGCGCCTCACCGAGCGCGTCGGCGGCGCTGAACAGCGGCGTGCCATGGGTCTTGCGGGCCGATGAATAGTGGAACTCGTGGCCGGCGAGCTGTTGCGGGAACGGCAGCGGGCTTTGGTGGGCGAGGCGACGATAGCCGAGGACCCGTTTGGGGCGGTCGATGCGGGTTTCGTGCGGCAAGAGCCCGGACATCGGATAAGCCGTACCGGCCTTGTCGGTGAGGGCGGCGCCGAGCACCATGAAGCCCCCGCATTCGCCATAGATCAGCGCCGACCGCTCGGCGCTCGCCCGCAGGCCGCGCATGAAAGTCTCTGCAGCGGCGAGGCGGGCGGCGTGCAGTTCGGGGTAACCGCCGGGGAGGAAGACGGCATCCGCCGTGGTGTCGGGCGCTTCGTCGGCGAGCGGCGAGAAGAAGCTGAGGCTGGCGCCGGCGTCGCGCCAGTCATTGAGCCAGTGCGGGTAGAGGAAGGCGAAGGCATCGTCGCGGGCGATGGCGATGTGCTGGCCGAGGGGGGGAAGCGGCTCCCCTCCCCCGTGAACAGAGTGGAGCGGCAAGCTCAGTGCCAAGAGGTGATTGAGGTCAACATAGTCCTCCACCGCTTCGGCGGCGGTGGCGACGACCTTGTCGAAGCCGGCGATCTCGTCGGGGAGGACGAGGCCCAGGTGGCGGTCGGGGAGTGCAAGGGCGTCGCGCCTGGGGATGACACCGAGGAGCGGGATGTCGACCGCTGCCAGCGCGGCACGGAGCATGGCTTCGTGGCGGGTCGAGGCGGCGCGGTTGACGATCAGGCCGGTGACTTTCACTTGCGGGCGCCAGGTGGCGAAGCCGTGCGCGAGGGCGGCGATCGACTGCGATTGACGCTCGGCATCGAGCACCAGGATCACCGGCAGGCCGAGGGCGGAAGCGAGGTCGGCGGTCGAGCCACGGCCGTCGGCAGCGCCGTCGAACAGGCCCATGACACCTTCGACGAGCAGCAGGTCGGCAGTGGCGGCGTGGTGCGAGGCGAGGCTCCGCAGGCGAGCCGGCGACATCGCCCAGGGGTCGAGATTGATGGCCTGCCGGCCCGCGGCGCGGGTGAGGATGGTGGTGTCGATATAGTCGGGGCCGGTCTTGGCCGGCGCGACGCTCAAGCCGCGACGCGTCAGTGCGGCGAGGAGGCCGAGGGTGAGTGTAGTCTTGCCCGAGCCGGAGCGGGGCGCGGCGACGATCAGGCCATTCATCCTGGCACGCGAAGATTATGCTGCAAAATCTTGGGACTAGCGGTTAAGATAGAGTTATCGCAACCGGACCGGGGGGTACTGGCGGCGCTGCGGCCCAGTTGGGCGCCGGACTTGGGGAATACAAATAGATGAAGATCCTGATCCTCGGCGGGACCGAAGAGGCGCGGCAGCTTGCTGCGCAATTGACCAAGATGGGCCACGCGGTGACCACGTCGCTGGCGGGCCGGACCAGCGATCCGCTGTTGCCGGCGGGCGAGGTGCGCGTTGGTGGGTTTGGCGGCGGCGACGGGATGGGCAACTACATCATCACCGAGCGCTTCGACCGGCTGGTCGACGCCACGCACCCCTATGCCGAAGAGATCAAGCGCAACGCCGTGCGGGCGGCGGAGCTGGCTGAGATGCGACTGGTGCGGCTGACGCGACCGGCCTGGAGCGAGCCGCAATATGCGTTCTGGAAGCATGTCGCCAATGCCGAGGAGGCCGCGGCCAGCCTGCCCAAGGGGGCACGGGCGCTGCTGACCGTCGGGCACACCCATCTCGACGTCTATCTGAAGCGCACCGATTGCAGCTTCGTGGTGCGCTCGATCGAGCCGCCGGAAAAGGAGCTGCCGGTCAACGCCACGTCGCTCTTGGCGCGGCCGCCATTCTTCTTCAACGGCGAGTTCCAGATGATGCAGGATCAGGGGATCACCCACCTGATCTGCAAGAATTCCGGTGGGGCGCAGACCGAAGCGAAACTGCAGGCGGCACTCCGGCTGCGGCTGCCGGTGTTCATGATCGCCCGGCCGGCTTTGCCGCCGGCGCACGAGGTGCCGACGGTCGGGCAAGCGATCGCGGCGCTGAAGCTGGGGTAGGCCTATCGAGGGGCCTGTGGCTATGGCCCCCCACCCCTGTCCCCTCCCCGCAAGGGGGAGGGAGACCCTCACACTGACGCCGGTACTTGTCGTCTCCCTCCCCCTTGCGGGGAGGGGACAGGGGTGGGGGTCAGCATGCACCGACCTCGACCTTGTCATCCCCCTGCCCTCAGCTTCTTCTTCCCCGCATTGCGCAGCACATGCGCAAAGCTCTCGTCATAGAGCTTTGACTCGCGGAAGCGGGTTTCGCCGAGGACGCGGCCGACCAGGATCAGCGCGGTGCGGGTGATCTTTTCCTCGCGGACGCGCGCTTTCATTTCCGAGAGGGTGGTGAAGATCACTTCCTCGTCCGGCCAGGTGGCGCGGTAGATGATGACCACCGGGCAATCGGCGCCGTAATTCGGGGTCAGTGCGGTCTCGACATAGCCGAGATTGCGGATCGACAGGTGGATGCACAGCGTCGCCTTCGACAACCCCAGGATCTCGAGGCTCTCCGACTCAGGCATGGCCGAGGCCTTGCCCGAAGTGCGGGTGAGGATGATGGTCTGCGATATCTCCGGCAACGTCAGCTCGGCGGCGATACGGGCGGCAGCGCCGGCGAAGGCGGGAACACCAGGCACCACCTCGTACGGGATGTCGAGCGCGTCGAGGCGGCGCATCTGCTCGGCGACAGCGCCATAGATCGAAGGATCGCCGGAATGGACGCGCGACACATCCTTGCCGGCGTCATTGGCTTTGATGATCTCGTCAATGATCTCGTCGAGATGCATCGGCGCGGTGTCGCGGACCAGTGCACCCTGGGGGGCGGCCGCGACGATTTCGGCGGGCACCAGTGAACCGGCATAGAGACAGACCTCGCAGCGCTCGATGAGGCGCTGGCCACGCAGCGTGATGAGATCAGGCGCGCCGGGGCCGGCGCCGATGAAGTAGACGGTCATTTGCTCGTGGTCTCGGCGGATTTGGCCGCGTAGCCGCGCGGCGTGTAGGCGACGGTACCGGAGCCGCGCTGGAAGGTGCGCGAGGTACTGGAGCCGATCATCACGATGGTGAGCATGTCGATCTCGGTCGGATCGAGATCGGCCAGCGCGACGACGCGAACCTTCTCGGTGGGGCGGCCGAGATTGGAGCCGATGATCACCGGGGTCGAAGGCGGGCGGTGATCGAGGAAGATGCGCTTGGTTTCCTCGATCAGATCGGTGCGGCGCTGCGAGCGCGGGTTGTAGAGCGCGGTGACGAAATCGGCGCGCGCCGCGCCATCGAGCCGCTTCAGGATATCCTCGCGCGGGGTCAAGAGGTCTGAGAGCGAGATGCAGCAGAAATCGTGGCCGATCAGCGCACCGGCAGCGGCGGAGGCGGCCTGGAAGGCCGAAACACCCGGATGGGTCTCGAGGTTGACGCGGCGGGCGACGTCGGAGACGGCGCGTGGGCCGGTGGCGTCGAGCAACTCGTAGGCGAGCGCCGCCATGGCGTAGATCTGCGCGTCACCCGAGCAGACCAGTGACACCACTTTCCCCTCAGCGGCGAGCTCGAGGGCGTGGCGGACGCGGCTTTCTTCCTCGCCGAGACCGTAGCGGTGCTCGAGCTGGCCGCGACGTAGATCGGCAACGAGATCGAGATAGAGGTCGTAGCCGACCCAGTCGGTGCTCTGCTCGAGCGCGTTGACCGCTGCGGCAGTGCGCGAGATGGCTTCGCCCGGCCCGATGCCGACGAGATGCAGCACGCCGGGGCGACGGCCGAGGCTTTCGGGGTCGATCGGGTGCAGCGCCTTGCCGATGGCACAGGTGGCGCGGTCGGATTTCAGCTTCTCGACCACCAGCGGGCCGGCCTTGAGGGCAGCGGCTTCGGCGACGCTTGGGGTGCCGACGGTTTCCTCGACATAGTCAGACGGGGATTTGAGGCGGTAACGCTCCTGGAGGAGTTCCGCGGCGGAGAACAGCCGCAGCGGCACCTTGAAGTGGCGGGCGGCTTCCAGCAACGCCGGCTCATCGGCCTTGATGTCGATCGAGGCGATGGCGGCGAGGCTTTCGGGCGCCAGGTTCTGCTGGCGCAGGGCGAAATCGATGAGGCCGATGACCTCCTCGGCGTCGGCGCCACGCTCGCAGCCGACACCGGCGACCAGGGTTTTGGGATGATAGACCACACCGCGCTCGATGCGCAGCTTCTGCTCGGTGACCAGCACCTTGACCGCGCCCAGCGAAGACACCGGGTAGCCGGCTTCGGCGAGGAAGGGGGCTTCGCCTTCGATCTGCAGCTTGGCCCCGAGCAGCAGCGCCATCATCGCGGGCTTGGCATCCTGCGGGGTGCCGAGCACCCAGCCCGCAGGCGGCTCATCGAGGCTGTGGAGGAACTTGCTGTCCGACGCCGTGGTGATGGCCGGATGGCCGCCCAGCTCGTCAGCGAGCTCGCGGGCCAGCCGATTGGCGCCGCGATGGCCGCCGAGCAGCGGCACAATGCTGGCGCCGCCCAGCGACACGGCAAGCACCGGTGGTTCCTTCTGCTTGTTCTCGAGGCTCGAGGCGAGCAGCCGGATCAGGATGCCGGCCGCACAGACCCCGATGATCGGGCGTCCCTCGGAGAACAGCCGCGGCAGCAGTTTCAGCGCGTCGGCGCCGCCCTGCCCGCAGCTGTAAATCTCGCCGCCGGTCGCCTCGGCAATGCGGTTGGCGGTATCGAGGCCGGTATCGGCGAAGATGATGATGGCGGGGGTGCTCATGCGCCGGCTCCGGCGTTGTCGCCCCAGGCCTCGGTGCCGCGATAGCAGAGGATGGTGGAGAAGTACGGCCGCTCGTCATGGGCGAAATCGGCGAGGCGGGTGATGCGCTGGCGCGCCGTGGTGGCATGCTCGACCACCACTGCGCCATCGGCATGGCCGGTTTCGGCGAGCAGCGCCCGGATACGATCGAAATGGCGGCCGACCTTGATGATGGCAGCGACCGGGGTGGCGGCAAGCTCGATGCGGAGCGTCGCGTCGTCGAGCGGCGCCGGCAGCACCTTGAGCATTTCGTTGCGCGCCGCGAGCGGGCGGCCGGCCACGGCGGCGGCGGCGGTGAGCGAAGTGATGCCGGGGACGATTTCGACCGGGGCATGCGGGCCGACCCGGGCCACCAGATACATGGCCGAGCCATAGAACAGCGGATCGCCCTCGCAGAGCCAGGCGACATCGCGCCCGGCCCGCAGATGGACGAGAATGGCTGCGGCGGCGCCGTCATAGGCGGCCTGGGCGGGACCGCGCTCCATCGCAATCGGAATGGCAACCGGCAGGCGCTCGGCGGCAGCGTTGAGGTGCGGGGTGGCGATCTCGAGCGCCAGCGCCGCATCCTCGCCGGTGGTGGGATAGGCAATGACCGGGACGGCGCCGAGCAGGCGAGCCGCCTTCAAGGTCAGCAGTTCGGGATCCCCCGGGCCGACGCCCACGAGGTGCAGCGTGCCGCTGGCATGTTCGGTTTTCATGGCGTCACCACGAGGCCGTGCATTGCCTTGGTGACCAGCCATTGCGTCACCGCCATGCGCGGCTTGAAGGCGCGATGACCGCCGACGCGGTCGAGCGAGGATATGTCGATGCGGGTCAGCTCGCCGCCGAGCTGCAGATGGCGCGAATAGAGCGCATGCTCGGCATCGAGGGTAACAGCGTTGGCGACCAGCCGGCCGCCGGGTTTCAGGGCGCTCCAGCAGGCATCGAACAGATCGTCATTACCGACATCGCCGCCCATGAAGATGGCATCGGGTGGGGCTGTGCGGCCGAAGGTGCCGGGCGCCTCGCCGCTGACGATCTCGAGGTTGGGCACACCGAGCGCCGCGGCATTGAGAGCGATCATCTGCAGGCGCTCGCCTTGGCGCTCGAAGGCGATGGCCTTGGCGTCGCGGGCGGCGCGCATCCACTCGATGGCGATGGAGCCCGAGCCGGCGCCGACATCCCAGAGCAGCGCGCCGGGGAACGGGGCGAGCTTGGCGAGGGTGGCGGCCCGCACCTCGCGCTTGGTCAGCTGGCCATCGGTGACGAAGACCTCGTCGGGCAGGCCGGGAACCGGGGGCAGCAGCGGAGCGGTGAAATCGGGCACGCAGTCGATGGCGAGGACGTAGAAATCGTCGATATCACGGCTGTTGAAGCTCTCGGCCTCGTCGGCGGTGATCTTCTCGTCGGGGCTACCGAGATTCTCGAGCGTGGTGACGAGGCTGCGGCCATAGCCGCGATCGACCAGCAGCTCGATGGCGAGGTCGACGGTGGTGTGATCGGCGGTGAGCGCCAGGATGCGGTTGCCGGGAAGGAGATGCGGGTGCATCGATTCCACCGCCCGGCCATGCAGCGACAGGGTGGCGACCGACTGCAGCGGCCAGTGCAGCCGCGACGCGGCGAGCTGGAAGGCCGAGGGGTGGGGGTGGATGACGAACTCGGAGGGCAGCAGGTAACGGGTCAGCGTGGCGCCGATGCCGAACCACATCGGATCGCCCGAGGCGAGGATGACGGTGGGGGTCTCGCGCAGCGCCATCACCTGCTCGATCATGCTCTCGAGCGGCGGCTCCCATTCGATCAGCGTGCGGCCATCGGCATAGGTGGCGGCAGGCGAATGATCGGGCTCCTCGCCGGCCAGCGCCCGGGCCACGGCCTCGAAGCTGCGCTTGGTGACGAATTCGGGGTTGAACAGGTCGGCGCCGGCGTTGGGGCGGGTCACCGGCTCGAGATCGGCGAGGAAACGGGCCGGGCCGATGACGGTGTCGGCATAGCTGAGCAGCAGCTTGTAGGATGCCGGCAGCTCGTTCGGCCCCCGCTCCCCTACCCCGATGATGTGCAGCCAGGCGGTCATGCGAGGTCTTTCGAAATGGCGTTGAAGGCGGCGCTGGCGATGGCCGAGCCACCGCGGCGACCGCGCACCGTGAGGAATGGCATAGAAAGCGCGTTGGACGCGAGCAAGGCCTTGCTTTCAGCCGCCCCCACGAAACCGACCGGCGCGGCGATGATGACGGCGGGGCGCGGGCCGCCGGCCGCGATCAGTTCGATCAGGTGGAACAGCGCGGTCGGGGCATTGCCGATCAGCACGACGGCGCCGGCGAGGCGGGGGCGCCAGAGCTCGACGGCGGCGGCCGAGCGGGTGGTGCCGAGCGAGGCCGCCAGTGCCGGCACGGCGGGATCGTTGAGGGTGAGGACGAGCTCGGTAGATTCAGGCAGATGGCGGCGGATGACGCCGGAGCGGACCATCTCGCAATCGCAGAGGACGGGGGCGCCGGCGCGGAGACCGTCGCGCGATACTGCCACGACTGCGGGATCGCCGACGATGTCGGCTGCGAGATCGACCATGCCGCAGGCATGGATCATGCGGATGGCGGCGGGGTGAAGTTCGGGCGCAAGCGACGAGAGATCGGCTTCAGCCTCGATGGTGGCGAAGCTCTGCGCATAGATGGCGGCGGGATCGCGGAGGTAGCTCATGCGGCGCTCCGCAACTGAGCGAGCAGCGACTGGTGACCGGCGCCGGCGATCCAGCCCTCCTCGGCGATAAGGATGGCGCGCTGGTCGGCGGTCAGCTCGGTGGGCGGGCTGAGGAAGCTCTGCAGAAGACCGGCGCGGTCAAGCTCGGCGAAGCGCGTGGTGGTGACCTCGACCTGGGCGCGGTCGCGCGGCAGGCCATCGGCCGCGCTGACCGGGAACAGCGAGGGGTAGATCTCGGTGATGATGATCGGCCTGCTGAGGTCGTCGGCGAAGCTGGTTTCGAAGGGCCAGACGGCGATGTCGGCGGCAAAGCGCGGGTCGGTGCGCAGGGCCGCGAGGCGGGCGATGCCGAGCATGGCCTGGCTGCCGACCGAGCCGACGCCAGTCAGCTTCCACACTGGCTGGGCGCTGCGGACGTAACGCTCGGCCGCACGGCGCTCAGGGATGTTGGCATAGGCCGCGGTCGGGCGTTTGGGGTGCAGCGTGGCGTAGCTATGCTGGTGCGGGTGGCCCCAGAAATGTGGACCGTCGGCGAGCCGATGGTTGATCGCCTCGGCAAGCTGGAAGCGATTGGAGCTGTTGTCCGCGCTGTCGACGACGGTGCTGGCCAGGGCGGACCAGAGCTGCAGCCATGGTGGCTGTGGCTCCCCCCTCCCAGCCTCCACCACAAGGGGGAAGGTGTCCGAGAGGCCGGTGGCAGCTGAGATCGCCGTCGCCGCGCCGCGGGGGTAGCCGAAGACGAAATCGAAGCCGAGCATGGTGCGTTCGCCGCGCCCACGGGCGGCAAGCAGGCGGGCGGCGATCTCTGCCATCGCGGCGTGGCGGGTCGGTGGGTTCTGGCTCGGCACTCGGCCTTCAGGGCCGAGTTCGCCGATCCAGATCGAATCCTTGCCGCGCTTCGGCGTATTCGCCGCCGACCAATCCACCGCGATGTAGCGATCGAACAACGGCATCAGCTCTCGCCATCTTCACGGGCAAGGCGGCCGGGAACCTTGGGCAGCGTCACCGGCCCGAGCGGATGGTTGGCGTGCGGATAGGGGTGATGGTGGTGATCGGCATCGTGGTGATGGTGCGCGCCGTCGCCGTGGTGATGGCCGTGATCCTCGGGGTAGCCGTGATCGTGGCTGCCACCGAGCCGGATGACCGGGAAGGCCGGGTTGGCGACCAGGGCGTGCCGGGCTGGGGCGTGAGTGTGCGGGTGGGCATGATCGTGCCCATGGTCATGGCCGTCATCGTGCGTATGGAGCGGCGTCCAGGGCAGGCCATGCTTCAGGCAGAAGGCCTCGTCGCGGCACGATGAATCGCAGTCGCCCTTGCAAGGGCAGTTCTCCAGCCCGCCGCCAATGCCCTCGACATGGTGGTGGTGGCTCTCCTGCTTCAAACCGACCTCGGCCTCGAAGCCCAGCACCTGCTCGCGGTATTTGCACATGGCGCAGTTCATCAGGTTCTGGCCGACCAGAATTTCCTGGATGCGATCGATGAAGGTCTCGACCACCAGCGGATGGTCGTTGAGGTAGGGCGCGTTGAGGAACTCGATATGCGGGTACTTCGCCGCTGCCTCATTGGCCGCATCGTAGATGCGCTTGACCAGCACGCCGGTGAACAGGAAGTACGGGAAGACGATGATGCGGCGGTAGCCGAGCTTCACCGCATGGTCGAGCGCCGGGGCGACGAGCGGGAAGGTGACGCCGGAATAAGCGACCTCGCCCCAGCCAAAACCCATGCCCTCCCAGAGCAGGCGCATGACCTTGGCGACGTTGGAATTGGCATCGGGATCGGAAGCGCCACGACCGACCACCACCAGCAGCGTTTCATGGCGCGGTACATCGTTGGGCGAGGCATCGATCGCCTCCTGGATGCGGTCGCCGGCAGCGCGCAGCATTTTCAGATCGACGCCCAGCTCGCGGCCATAGGTGATCTCGACATCCTTGCCGGCGGCATAGGTGTTGAGCACCGAGGGAATGTCGTTCTTGGCGTGGCCGGCGGCGAACAGCATGCCGGGGACGGCGAGCACGCGTCTGGCTCCGCCGGCCCTGAGCTTGTCCAGCCCCTGATGGATCACCGGATTGGCGAACTCGAGATAACCGTATTCGACAGGAACGCCCGGCAGGCGCTCACGCAGCCGTTCGGCCAACACCGCGAACTCGCCGACGGCAAGCTGGTTGCGGCTGCCATGGCCGCACAGCATCACGGCGGTCTCCGCCGGCAGGATCAGGGATTTATTCATGCTCGCCTCTGTTTTGCACAAAGGCAGAGTTCGCTTTTCGACCAACCAGCAGCCCCGGACTTGGTCCCCGAATTGGGTCGACCGCACCGGGCGTGAGTCTCAGTCCATCAAGGAACGCTGCGCTATCAATGGGTTGTAGTGAGGGGCCCATAGCGGGTCAAACGATTCCGGCCCAGATGCGAACGCTTCTCAAAATCACATGCAAATTCAGTGACTTGCCAGCGCGAAGGGGCTCGGCTATTGGCCGCTGATGGCAAGCGGTTCTTCAAATCTGGCGGTGCGTGTCGCCTATGGCAGCCTCGTGGTCGGCATCCTGGTGCTGGCGCTGAAGGGCTATGCCGCCTGGGCAACCGGCTCGATCGCGCTGTTCTCGGATGCGCTGGAAAGCGTGGTCAACGTGGTGACGGCGATCGTGGCGCTGATCGCGGTGCGGCTCGCGGCGCGCCCGGCCGATGCCAGCCTGCCCTATGGCTATTACAAGGCCGAGTATTTTTCCGCCGTGGTGATCGGCATCTTCATCGCGGTGGCGGCGCTGCTGATCTTCCGCGAGGCCTATTACGGCTTCATCAACCCACGCGAGTTCAAGCTCGATCCGCTGGGCCTCGGCGTCAGCGTGCTGGCGACCGGCATTAATGCCGGCTGGGCCTGGTGGCTGTCGCGCCGTGGCCGTGAGGAGCAATCGCCGGCGCTGATCGCCGATGGCAGGCACCTGTGGACCGATGTGGTCTCGACGCTGGGCGTGTTGATCGGCGTGCTGCTGGCGGCGGCGACCGGCTTCGTGCAGCTCGATGCGATCCTTGCGGCGCTGGTCGGCTTGGCGATCCTGTGGTCGGGCTGGGAGCTGATCAAGCAGAGTGTCATTGGCCTGATGGACGTGGCGGTGGAGCCAAAGCTGCTCAACCAGATCCGCGAAATCATCTCGGCCAATGCCGATGGGGCGCTCGAAGCGCATGACATCCGCACCCGGCAGGCCGGCGCCATGACCTTCATCGACTTTCACCTGGTGGTGCCCGGCACGATGAGCGTCGAGGCGGCGCATGCGATCTGCGACGGCATCGAATTGAAGCTCCGCGAGGCAGTGGAGCGGGCGCAGATCACCATCCATGTCGAGCCCGAGAACAAGGCCAAGCACTCGGGCATCGTGGTGGTGTGAGGGGTTAGCTCTTCGGGCCACACACACGATGTCATTCCCGCGCCGGCGGGAACCTAGTGCGGTCTCGCCGCATCGGTGGACGGTGAAACATCCCACTGGGTCCCCGCCTTCGCGGGGGATGACGCCGGTGGGTAGGTAAGATCGTTCGTAACTACAAAGGCCGCACCGGCGCTGTAGATGTAGTTGGCAAATCCGCCCCTCGCTCCGGCTTCCCCGCCAGCAGCGCGGTCGTCGCGGCATTGCCCTGGACGTTCACCACGGTGAGGATCGGATCGACGATCGGGTCGATGGCGACCAGCAGGATTATCGCCACTTCGACCGGCAGGCCGAGCGGCACGAGGATGATCGAGATCATCGATAGCGCCGCGACACCGGGCGCCCCGGTGGCGGCGACGCCGGCCAGCATGGCGCCGAACAGCACGAACACCATCTGCCCTGGGTCGAGCGCCAGGCCGTAGAGGTTGGCGAGAAACAGCGTCGCGAGGGCGAAGTGGAAGGTCGAGCCGGGCGGGTTGAGGGTGATGCCGAGCGGCAGCGCCAGATCGACGACCCGCCGATCGAGCCGCAGGCCCTCCTTGAGGCCGCGCAGCGCCGAGGGGATCGAGGCGTAGCTGCTGGAGGTGCCGAAGGCGACGACCACCGTTTCGCGCATCGCGCCGAGCGTCGCGAGATAGCTGCCGCCGACGCGCCACCAGATCAGCACCGAGTAGAGCGCGATCAGCACGATGGCGCCGGCATAGATGAAGACCACCAGCTTGGTCATGGCGAACAGCACGTCGAGCCCGACGGCTGAAACCTGGCTGTAGGCGAGGCAGAACAGGCCGAACGGCAGCACGTACATCAGCCATTCGATGATCTTGATGAAAGTGTCGTAGAACGCCTCGAGCAGCGCCGTGGCGCGCTCGGATTTCTCCCGCGCGATGGAGCCGAGCGCCACGCCGAACAGCACGGCGAACATCAGGATGGCGATCTTGTTGCCGGTGGTCAGCGCACCGAAAATGTTCTCGGGGAACATGCCGACCACCAGGTCGGCGAACACGCCCTGGCTGTGCGCCGGGTCGACGCCGGTGCCGGCCGCCTCGGCGGTGAAGATCACCTTGCCGATGACCTCGCGCGCCGCGAGCTGCAGCTCGCCGCCGGGCTGGCCCCAATAGCCCAGCGCGACACCGAGCGCCCCGGCGACGGCAAGGCCACCGATGATCAGCAGCACCAGGCGGGTGAAGTAGCGATTGGCGGCGCCATCGAGGAACAGCCGGCTGAGACTGGTGGCGACCGCGGTGAACAGCAGCGGGATGACGCACATCTGTAAGAGGCGAATGTAGATATCGCCGAGCGTGCCGATGACCGGCATCTGGCCCTTATCCAGCCAGCCCAGCACACCGCCGGCAATGAGCCCGCTGAAGATTGCGAGGGGGTGGAGGAGCAGCCGCCCGAGGCGGCCCTTCAAGACCTCAGCCATCGATCAGCGCCCTGTCCTTGGAGTAGAGATAGGTGTTGAGCACGCCATCGAGAAAGCCGTTGCCCTTGGCCTTGGTGAGGTAGAGATCGACCCAGGCCTTGAGGTCGGTATTGCCGGGCGGCATGGCGATGGCGATGGTGTCGGGATGGCCGGCAAGGTGGTAGGGCCGCAGCTCGACGGCGCCGGCGGAATCGGCGAGCCGCCAGTTGCCGATCTCGATCTCGTCATACATCAGCGCCACCAGGTCGCCGGATTTCACCGCGGCAAGCATTTCGGCCCAGGTGTTGAAGGCAACATTCTGCGCTTCCGGAAAATCCTCGGCGACGAAGCCGACATAGGAGGTGCCATCGATGACGCCGATGCGCGACTGCGGATTGTTGAGCAGCGCCGGGATGTCATTGGCGCGCTCGGGATCGGCGGCGACGAGACGGCCGAGCTGCAGGCGATTGATCAACAGGAACTGGCGGACGCTGACATAGCTCTGAGAGAAGCTGGCGCGCGCGGCGCGCTCGAGCGTATCGCTCAACAGGCTGATCGCCATGTCGGCGCGACCTTCGACCACTTCGTCGATCAGTCCATCGAAGGTGGTGGCGGCGCGGTTGTACTCCAGCGTCACGCCGAGCTTTTCGGCAATGTCCTCGGCGATGGCGGGGTCGACGCCGACCAGCTTGCCCTCCGGGCCGACATAGAAGAACGGCACCACATCCTCGAAAAACACCGCGACGGTGAGCTTGCCGGTCGCCTGAATGCGGGCGATGGCGGAGGATTGCGCGTAGGCCGGCGGCGACGGCAACGCAAACAAGGCCGCCAGCAGGCAGCCAATGGTAAACAGGGTTATGGCGCGGATGGACCGCTCCAATCTGGGTGTAGACACTGCTAGGGCCCCCAAGGCGGCACGCACCCTAGGGGGATATTGTCGCCGAATTGTTAGCCCGACAATGAAAATCGACTTTTGCCGGCGAGTACTTAGCTGGGTTAAGGGCGACGCGGTCGGGACCCGCACAAGCTGTGCAAAGCCCCGGGCGTGGCATGGCCGCGATTCAGCGGCGCGCCTAAGGTCTCCCGGTGTGCATGACCCAGGAGATCTTTCATGACTCTCAATGCGCCTAGCCAGACCATGTTCATCGTCGCCGTCGTCATCGCGGTCATCGCGTTGCTCGGCGCCCTCGTCTCGATACCGTTCGTCAGTGCCTACGCGTTCTGGATTCTGATCGTCGCGTTCATCGTGCTCGCCGCCGCGGTGATGATGAAGGGCGCCTGAGCCCCTCGGTCCTTGACTCTGTCGCGCTTTCGAAGCGGAAAGGTCTGCAAGCTTTCCTGAAAGCGCCGCCGGGTTTGAGGTTGCAGGCCGGCGCATGGCGAGCGATCCTCGCCGCCATGCGCCTTTTGATTTGCCTGATGCTCATCGCCCTTGCCGCCCCGGTGGCCGCCCCGGTGCTTGCCACCGATTGGGGCCAATATGACAATGCCCGCTTCGGCTACACCATCGACGTGCCGCCGGGCTTCGAGTGGGGCAAGGAGGCCGACAATGGCGACGGCCGCGCCTTTCGCGGCGGCGCCAGCAAGCTCCTGGTATGGGGCGGCAATATCACCGAGGACAGCTTCGAAGACGCCGTCGCCTCGGCCAAGGGCTTCGCCGAGGCTGACGGCTGGAATATCAGCTATGAAGCGGTGACGCCGAGCTGGGCGAGCTTTTCGGGGGCGCAGGGCAAGCGCATCCTCTACCAGCGGATGATCGCGCTTTGCGATGGCGCCTATGCGGCTTTCCAGCTGGAATACTCGGCGGTGGACCTCGGCAAGCTGGAGCCGGTGGTGGAGCAGTTGGTGCGGAGCCTCAAAGGAGGGTGCTGATGGCGCGGGTCTACCAACGCGAGGACTGGGCCAGGCACCCCACCCGCCAGTCGGGCGAATGGGAAGGCGGCGAGGCCAATGTCACGGTGATTCTCCACGACAGCGTCGACGCGGGAGCCGGCCCGCGACTCCACACCCATCCCTACCCCGAGACCTTCATCATCGAGGCGGGCCGGGCGGTGTTCACGGTGGGCGACGAGGAGCTCGAGGCCGGGCCGGGCCAGATCCTGGTGGTGCCGGCAAACACCCCGCACAAGTTCAGGACGCTCGGCCCGATGAAGAGCATCCACATCCACGCCAACCCGAAATTCGATACGCGGTGGCTGGAGTGAGAGGGCATCCACCGGCCTCTCAATCATCTCTCCCCTTGCGGGAGAGAAAGCGATTTCTAAGGGCTTAGCCCTCGCTAGGCCCTTAGAAATCGCAAGAGAGGGGATGCGGAGCCACAGTGCCTCCTCGCGACCCCCTCTCTGGCGAAAACTAAGGACTTAGCTGCGCTAAGCCCAAGTTTTCGCTTTCTCCCCCGCCGAGGGGAGATGGGGCCGGTGCGTGCGGCGCGCCCCCTAAAACTCGATCCCCGCCTGCGCCTTCACGCCAGAGCGGAACGGGTGCTTGATCTCGGTCATTTCGGTGACGAGGTCAGCCAATTCGATGATCTCGTCCTTGGCATTGCGGCCGGTGACGATGACGTGGGTGTCGCGCGGCTTGTTGCGCAGCACTTCGAGCACCTCATCGAGCGGCAGGTAGTCGTAGCGCAGCACGATGTTGAGCTCGTCGAGCAGGATGAGCTTAAAACTCTCGTCGGCGATCAGCTCCTTGGCCATTTCCCAGGCGCCGCGAGCGGCGGCGAGATCGCGCTGGCGATCCTGGGTGTCCCAGGTAAAGCCCTCGCCCATCGCCTTGATGGTCACCTGGTCGGGAAACCTGTCGAGCACGTCGCGCTCACCGGTGCTCCAGGCGCCCTTGACGAACTGCACCACACCGACCTTGAAGCCGTGGCCGATGGCGCGGAACACCATGCCGAAGGCGGCGGTCGACTTGCCCTTGCCCTTGCCGGTATGGACGATGAGCAGGCCGCGCTCCTCGGTCTTGGTGGCGAGGATCTTGTTCCGCGCCTCCTTCTTCTTCCGCATCTTTTCGGCGTGATAGGCGTCGCGCTCGGCTTCGCTCATCAGGTCGGTCTTCTTGGGGGCTTTGTCGGTCATCAAGTGTCCTCGAGATAGGCGAAAGCGGAATTGGAACGTGGGCTCCAGAAGCCGCGCCGTCGGGCTTCGTTGAACTTTTCGATCAGTTCGTCATAGCCGAAGCGATTGTTGGTTTGAATGAACCGGCGCGTCACGTCGTCTTCGACGAAGGCTTCGAAGGCGAGGTCGAAATGGTGGGTTTGGACGGCGCCGGTGGTCGCGGCGAAGGCGAACATGTAGTCGACGGTGGCAATGATCTCGAAGGCACCCTTGTAGCCATGGCGCTTCACCCCATCGATCCATTTCGGATTGACGACGCGGGAGCGCACTACCCTCGAGATCTCCTCGGCCAGCGTCCGGGCGATCGGCCGCTCGGGACGAGAGTGATCGTTGTGATAGGCGGCGGGGGCCCGGCCGGTCAGGGTCTCGGCGGTGACGGCGAGGCCACCCTCGAACTGGTAGTAATCATCGCTGTCGAGCAGGTCGTGCTCGCGATTGTCCTGGTTGTGGACCACCGCCTCGATGTCGGAGAGGCGTGCAGCGAAACGATCGCGCTCGGGCGTGCCATCGGCATTGGCGCCATAGGCGTATTGGCCCCAGTTGAGAAAGGCCTCGGCGAGATTGGCCTTGCTCTCCCAGTTGCCCGAATCCATCAGGCCCTGCAGGCCCGCACCATAGGCGCCCGGTTTCGAGCCGAAGATGCGGTGGCCGGCGCTGAGGGCCGCGGTGCGATCGTCGGCGCCGGATCTCATCAATTCCAGCGCGTCGGTGCGCATGCGGGCGGCAATCGGGTTCTGGTCCTCGGGCTCATCGAGGGCGCCGATGGCGCGGACGGCTTTGTCGAACAGCGCGATCTGGGCCGGGAAGGCATCACGGAAGAAGCCGGAAATGCGCAGGGTGACGTCGACGCGCGGGCGGCCGAGCTTGGCCAGCGGGATGATCTCGTAGCCGGAGAGGCGGAGCGACGACGGGTCCCATACCGGTTTGGCGCCGATGAAGGCGAGGGCCTGGGCGACGTCGTCACCGCCGGTGCGCATATTGGCAGTGCCCCAGACGGACAGGGCGAGGGAACGGAGCGGCGTGCCGTGATCCTGGAAATGACGGACCAGCAGGTTCTCGGCGGATTTCCGGCCAAGCTCCCAGGCGGTCGGGGTGGGCACCGCCCGGATGTCGACCGAGTAGAAGTTGCGCCCGGTGGGCAGCACGTCGAGACGGCCACGCGACGGCGCGCCGGAGGGACCAGGCGGGACGAACCGGCCGTCGAGGCCGAGGAGCAGCGAGGCGATCTCGCTGGGGCCGGAGGCGGCGAGGCGCGGACGGATAACGTGTTCTATCGTTTCGAGCACGGCCGCAGTTGCGAGCCAATCGGCGTCGGGAGTGTGACCGCTGACGAGGTCGGCCGCGAGGTTCTCGAGGTGTTCGACCACGTCGCCGACGGTGCGAGGGGCGCCCCCCTCCCCAACCCTCCCCGCAAGGGGGAGGGTGCCGGCCGGTGTTTGTGGCAAGATCGCGCCGACTCCACCGAACGGCGCCTCCCCCCTTGCGGGGGAGGTTGGGAGGGTGGGCGCAGCCAGCACCGGCCCAGTCCACGGCGCCCCGAGGTCCGCCGTCAGCGGGTCGAAGCCGAGTTTCAGGTCATCGGCGAGGGCGCGGATGAGCGATGCTTCACCCGGTGTCTCGCCGCGCGGCACGCGGGCGAGAGCGACGATCAGGTCGCGCTCGAGGCGGCCGGTGGGGGATTGGCCGAAGATGTGGAGGCCATCGCGGATCTGGGCTTCCTTCAGGTCGCAGAGGAAGGTGTCGATGCGCTTCAGCGTTTCGAACTCATCCGGGACGAGACCGATATCGCGGTCGAGGCGCGCGTCGCGGGTGAAATCGAGGATGCGCTTCCTGAGCCCGGCGAGGCGGCGGCGGTCCATGCCGGAGGCGGCATAATACTCGTCGAGCAGCGCCTCGAGGTCCTTGAGCGGGCCGTAGGTTTCGGCGCGGGTCAGCGGCGGCACCAGATGGTCGATGATCACCGCGCCGGTGCGGCGCTTGGCCTGGGTGCCTTCGCCGGGATCGTTAACGATGAACGGGTAGAGCTGCGGCAGCTCGGCCCAGAGCGCGGCGGGATAGGACGCGGCGTCGAGCGCGGTGGCCTTGCCGGGAAGCCACTCGAGATTGCCGTGCTTGCCGTTGTGGATCACGGCATGGGCCGCAAACTCGTGCCGCAGCCAGAGATAAGCGGCGAGATAGCCGTGCGGCGGCACGAGGTCCGGATCGTGATAGCTGGCAGTTTCGTCAAGGTGGTAACCGCGGGCCGGCTGAACCAGGATGGCGACGTTGCCGAGGCGGATCGCCGGGAGATGGAAGGCGCATTTAGCGCCGTCGCCATGCACGAACGGATCGGCAGCAGGGTCGCCCCAGCGGGCGGTGACTTCCGACTGGATCTTGGCCGGGAGCGTGGCGAACAGCTCACGGTAGCGATTCACGGGAAACGGGATGCCGGTGCCGCGCTCCGGATGGGCGTTGGTGGGGCCGGCTTGGAGCAAGGCAATCAGGTCGTTGCCGTCGCGCGGAAACTGCCCCTCACCCGCCTCGCTACGCGAGGCACCCTCTCCCTCAAGGGGAGAGGGAAGGCCGGGGCTGGATCGTGCCACATCGCCCCTCTCCCCTTGAGGGAGAGGGTGGCGCGCAGCGCCGGGTGAGGGGCCGAAGCGATACCCCGCTCCCTCAAGAACCTTCAAAATCTCCACCGTCGACTGCGGCGCGTCATAGCCCACCCCGTTGGCCAGGCGGCCGTCGCGAATGGGGTAGTTGGCGAGGACCACCGCAACCCGCCGATCGGCGCGCGGCGTGGCCCGCAGCGTGGTCCAGTTCTTGGCCAGGGTGACGGCGCGGCGGATGCCGTCGGGGTCGGGGGCGTAGGCGGAGAGTGGGCACTGGGTGCGCTCGTGCCAGACGGCGTCGTGCTTGTGGCCGACCAGCAGCATGCCGATGCGGCCGTCGAGCTCGGGCAGCACCACCTGCATGGCGAGGTCTTTCGCCGTGAGGCCCTGGATATCGGCGGCCCACTGCGCTTCGGGGCGGCCGCCCTGCAGCAGCTGAATCACCGGAGCATCGGTGCCGGCAAAGGGGTTCTGCTTGTCGTCGAGGCCGTCGAGGCCGAGGGCAAAGCCGGTAAGGTTGAGGATAACGCCGGGGGGATACGTGGCGAAAGCCGCCTGGACGAAGCGGATGCAGGCGCCTTCCTTCAGCGTCGAGACGACGATGGGGACGGGGTAGAGGGATCGGGTTTCGAGTTCGGCGATCAGGGCTTCGAGCGTTCCGGTGCCGGCGCCTTCGAGGGCAGCGCGGTAGAACAGGATGGGCACGTTCGGATGCGGCGAGGCCGGCAGCGCCTCGAGTATGCCGTGCTTGGGGTGCCAGAGGCCGAAGCGGTGGAAGGGTTTTGGCGCCGAACTGCCCGGTTCGAGCGCGGGGCTCCCCCCACCCTTGCCTCCCTGCGAGCGGGAGGACGACGACTGCGCGAGCTCAGCGAAGGCCTTGAGCAGCGTATCGGCATTGTCCGGGCCGCCGGCGGTGAACAGGCTGTGGAGCCTGGTCCAGTCGTCGGGGTGGATGGTGGAGCGCTGTTGCAGGATCGGGTCGGGGTTGGCGTCGCCGGGGAGGAGGGCGAGCTGGATCTTGCCGCTCAGCGCCAGGGCGGTCAGCTCGTCGACGCCATACTGCCAGTAGGCCGGGCCGCCGAGCAGGCGGACGACGACCAGACTGGCGTGCTGCACGGTCTGGTCGAGCCACAGGTCGACCGAGAGGTTGTGGCTCAACCGCAAGAGGTTGGCGAGGCGCAGGTCGGAAATGCCGGCGCGGTCGGCGGCGCCGGCCAGCATAGCCAGTTCGCTGTCGGCGGCGGAGGCGAAGATGATCGGCGCCGGGGACTGGGCGAGATCGATGGCCTCGCCTTCCTGTTGCAGGGCACCGGCCTGGGCGGAGAGCAGGTGCATCAGGTCACCGGAGCCGAGCGCTTCGGCAGCGGGTGCCAAAGCTCGATCAGGCCGACGCAGCAGAACGCCGATACGGCGCCGGTGAGCGCCACACCGCTGATGATGATGACATCATCGACCGAGCTGACGTCGTCGGAAAACAGGAAGAGGCCGATGACCGCGGCGCTGACCAGGGCGCCGATCACCGGGCCGGCGACGAGGCGCTGCCAGAGCTGCGGCAGGAAGCGGCTGACGAGCATGATGATGACCGAGGCAATGGCGGCGGGTATGGCGCCGAGGGTATAGGCCGCGATGAGGATGATCGGCCAGTTCTCGTCGAGGAAGTTCGAGGCCGACTGGCCGGCGGCATGCACGATGATGCCGTCGGTGATGACGGCGAAGGCGAAGAACACCAGGGCGCCGATGGCGGGGCCGATAAACAGCGAGACGACGAACAGCCAGATGTTGCGGGCCATTATGCAAGCTCCTGGCGATAGCGGCGCGAGCCGCGGAGTTCGGAGCCATCGGCCATGCGGATGGTGAAATCGCCGTCGCGGACCGGGGCGATCTCGCGGACCTTGGCGCGATTGACGAGATGCGAGCGGTGCACCCGGGCGACATCGACGCCGGCATCGCTCAACAGCTGCTCGAGCGCCGCAAGGCTGATGCGGGCAAGGTGGGTGGCGCCATTGGCGCGGATCTCGACATAGTTGCCGGCGGCGCTGGCCCAATCGAGCGAGGCGGCATCGAGGAAGATGGTGCGACCACCGGCCTTGAGGGTGAGCTTGCCGGTCTGCCGGGCGTCGGCCCGCGCCGCTTCAGCTTCGCGGCGATGCTCCTCGAGGCTGCGCTGCAGGCCCAGCATCAGGATCAGCACGGAATAGGGGAAGATGTCCTTGCGGTACTCGTAGAGCAGGTCGGTGGGGAGGTCGGTGAAGAAGCTGTAGCTCATGCCGAGGATCACCGAGTAGGCGCCGGTGCGCAGCACGATGAACAGCGCGATGTGCAGCAGCGAAAACACGATGCTGCCGAGCGCGTGCCAGAGGAGGGCCGAGCGCCAGGTCTCGGCGGTGAAAGGCACGCTGCGTTCGAACAGGATGACCAGCGGCGCCAGCGCCACCATGGCAAGGACGCTGGTCAACTCGAGGATGAACGGCACACGAGGGTCGAGCACCCGGCCCTCACGTTGCGCCTCGGTGAGAATGCCGAGAGCGTTGAGGACGCCGATGGCGATCAGGAACAGCGTCATGATGACCCAGACGCGGCGCGCGACACGGCGCTCCAGTGCGGCCTCGCCGGTGAGATCAGCCGCCATTGGTCACCCATTGGCCGCCGCTGGCCCCATTGCTGCCGGCACGCGTCGCCGCTCGTCCCACCGGCCTGCCGCTTGCACCAGCGCGGTAGGACAAGGCGGCGCCCTGCCCTAGCCCTGAACACCTCGCAAATCGCTCAGAGGCTGGAGCCATCATGTCAGCAGAGACCCTTCCCGCCATCGGTTCGGAGCGCCGCTACGATCTCGACTGGCTGCGCGTCATCGCCTTCGGTTTTTTGATCTTCTACCACATCGGCATGTTCTACGTGACGTGGGGCTGGCACGTGAAAAGCCCGCATGCCGGGCCCTGGCTGGAGCCGGTGATGGCGCTGATCAACCCGTGGCGGCTGCCGCTGCTGTTCCTCATCTCGGGCATAGCGCTGCGCTTCGCCATCGACAGGAGCCGGCTGCGCCAGTTCGTGCCGCGGCGCTTCATGCGGCTGTTCGTGCCGATCGTCTTCGGCATGCTGGTGGTGTGCGCGCCACAAGCCTATTTCGAGCTCTACAGGAAGGGCGAGACCGGCGCGGATTTCTGGGCGTTCTACGGCCAGTATCTCGACTTCGACATGGAGTTCTCGATCCTGACGCCGACCTGGAACCACCTGTGGTACGTGGTCTACATCCTTGCCTATACGCTCGTCGTGGTGGCGCTGCTGCCGCTGCTCAGAGCGCTCGATGGGGCGGCGGAGGCGCTGTTCGGCTGGCTGGGGCGCGGCGCGCTGGGCTGGCGCCTGCTGCTGGTGCCTCTGCTGCCCTTCCTCGGTTACGAGTGGCTGCTGGCGCCGCACTTCCCCTCGACGCACGCCTTCTACAATGACTGGGCCAACCATGCGGAGCTGTTCAGCATCGTGCTGATCGGCTGGTTCGCGGCGAAAAGCCCGGCATTCTGGGGGGCGGTGCAACGGCACCTCGGCTCGGCGATCACCCTGGCTCTCGGGCTGCTGCTGGTGCTGGCCGTGGCCCGGCTCAACTGGGGCACGGTGCGCGCCGACGAGGGCCTCACGACGCTGATGACGCTGGCGCGCACGGTGTTCATGTGGGCGGCGATCGTTGCGATGCTGGGGCTGGCGCAGCGCTACCTCAACCGCAGCGGTCCCGTGCTGCGCTTCCTCACCGAGGCGGTGTTCCCGTACTACATCCTGCATCAGACCCTCATCGTGGCCGTAGGGTTCTGGGTCGGCGGCCTGCTGCTGCCGGTGGGACTGGAGGCCGGCATCATCACCGTCGCAACGGTTGTCGGTTGCGTGGTGCTGACCGAGGCGATCAAGCGCGTGCCACCGCTGCGCCCGCTGTTCGGGCTGGCGTGGCGGGCCGAAGCGATCCGGCCCGCGTCACAGGTCGTCGCCGCCAGTTAGGCCGCAGCCGCGATGGCACCCTCGAGGCTCCGGGTGATCGCCGCATGGTCGAGCGGCGATTCCCCGATCACCACCAGAGCGGTCCGACGCGCCTCGCCCGGCTTCCACGGCCGGTCGAAATAGGCGGAGACGCGCGGTCCAACCGCCTGGATGGCGAGACGGGCCGGGGCGCCGGGGAGTGCGGCAAAACCCTTGAGACGGAGCACGTCATGGGCGCGGATGGTCGCCTCGATGGTTTGGAGCAGATGATCCTTGCTGGTGACGCCGTCGAGGGTGACGGAGAAGGAATCGAAATCATCGTGCTCGTGGCCTTCGCCACCGTGCTCGAGCTCGTGATGGCTCTCGCGTCCGGCGAGGTTGTCTTCGGTCGAGAGCCCCATGCCGAGCAGCGCCGCGACATCGACATGGCCGTTGCGGGCGCGGACCACGCCGGTGCCCGGACGCATCTCGGCCTTGAGGTGGGCTTCGATGGTGTCGAGCTGGGCGTCGGTGACGAGGTCGGCCTTGTTGAGGATCACCATGTCGGCAGCGATCAGCTGATCCTCGAACAGCTCGCCGAGCGGCGTCTCGTGGTCGAGCATGGCGTCGGCGGAACGGAGCGCGTCGACCGCCTGTTCGTCATTGGCGAAGCGGCCTTCGCTGAGCGCCGCCGCGTCGGCGACGGTGACGACGCCGTCGATGGTCACCTCGGACTTGATCTCGGGCCAGTTGAAGGCGCGGATCAGCGGCTGCGGCAGCGCCAGGCCGGAGGTCTCGATGACGATGTGGTCGGGGCGATCCTCACGCTCGAGCAGCGCCTGCATGGTGGGGATGAACTCGTCGGCGACGGTGCAGCAGATGCAGCCATTGCTCAGCTCGATCATGTCCTCTTCGCGGCAGGTTTCATCACCGCAGCCGGCGAGGATTTCCTTGTCGACGCCGAGCTCGCCAAACTCGTTGATGATCAGCGCGATGCGTTTGCCCCTGGCATGGGCGAGGAGGTGCCGGACCAGGGTGGTCTTGCCGGCGCCGAGGAAGCCGGTGATGACGGTAACGGGGATCTTGCTCATGCGTGGGCACCTTTCAGGGCGAAGGCGGAAGACCTGGCGAGGCGCTCGTTGAGCCAGCCGAACAGCGGGCCGACGATCAGCCAGAACAGCGCGCCGGTGGCGAGGGTCGCCGCGGCGAAGCTGGTCGCGAGATTGGCGGGGACGGCGGTGGCGTGTTCACCGACCAGTTGCGGTGCGCCGATGACGTGCGGCGCGAGGATCAGCACGGCTGCAATGACGATGCCGGTCCAGTTGTGGAGCTTGGCGATGGCGAGGATGCCGGCGCCGGTGGCGAGCGCCGTGCCGACCCACCAGACCTGGCGGGCGACGAGATCTGCAGCGGGCATGCCGGGGAGTTCCGGCGGCAGGCCAAGGGCCGGGGCGAGCTGCAACGCGATGAAGCCACTGAGCCCCCAGATCACGCCATTGCGGGCGGTGATCTCGATGCCGGAAAGCACGGAGACGGCAGCGAGCACGAAGGCGAAGCCGATGCAGCCGAGGAGGTTGGCCAGCACGGTGTAGGCGATGCGCTCGGCGCCATCCTGCGGCGCCCAGGCGTCTTCGTCATGCTCGTGGGCCGGCGCGGCTTCGGCATGCTCATGCGCGGGCGTGCCGGCCTCGTGGCTGTGCTCGGCGACGGCCGGCGCCTCGGGGGCGGCGTTCTCGTAGACTTCGGCGGCGAGGATCAGCGGCGCGACGCGCCATTGCTGCACGGCGCTCATGGCCAAGCCGGCTGCGAGTCCGGCAAGGACCGCAGCGAAAAAGATTCGCTGGAAGAGTTTCATCGATGTCTCGTGTGCTTAGAGCTGAGTCAGCTCAATGGCAGGGGAAGCCAAGCGCATGGCGCGTATCGTGCGCGCCATTGTGGATCGCCATGTCACTGGCAAAACCGACGCCGCCGACGAGGACGAAGCCGATAAACAATGCCAGCACACCTGCGATGAGCCGTTGCGAGACAGAAAGACGGGCGACCGACGCCGTCTGGACCTGAGTATTCATAAGCCTGCACCCTCCGTGCGGATGAAAGTGGGCGTATCGCCCGAGCTCTTTCCGGGGGTCGCGTTTCGAACCGGAAAAGTCTGACAACTTTTCCTGAAACACTCCCGGACGCTGGCAGGTCTCCTGACTCGCGGGTCACCGTGGTCTCCGGCCTTCCCAACATCCCAAAGGATGGCAGTGGCATAGTCGGAGGCACTCGCCGCTTACAGTTGCGGGGGCAGCCACGGATTTGGTCCCTGATGGGTACGCCGCACCGTGTTCCCTTTTGATCCCCTCGCCCGAACGGGGTTGAGGAACCAACGTGGGGTTATCGTTACGCCGCAGGAGGGGGCGCGGTCAATCTTCCGCGGCAGCGGAATCGGGGTAGCCGACGGTGACGGTATCGACACGCGCATCGACCTTTTCGAGCAGCGGCTCGCTCGACGAGATCTGCATGTCGCCGGAGATGGCATCGACATTGAGGTCGGCCGGATAGTCGCCGACGGCGAAGCGGACGCTGACCGAGCAGCCACCCTCGGGCGGGGCGAGCTTGCCGCCCTCGAAGCTGGCGGCGCCACCATAATCCCAGAAGAAGCCGTAGAGCTGGAACGGCCCGCCATTCAGGGCTTCAACTTCCTTGACGGTCAGGCCCTGCTTGAGGCCACCCGGCGCGGTGTCACCCGGCGGCACGGTGAAGTAAGCGATGCGCTCGTGCTTTTCCTCGTCCCACCAGCCGAACTCGATGGTCTTGGCGGGATCGTTTGGGAAGATGGTGGTGGCGAGCACGGTAGAGCCCTCGGGGCCCGGGACATCACCAGTCACCACATTGTCCTTGCCGAAGGCTTCGATCAGCCGCGCCTCGGAACTGTCACCGGCGAACGGGCCCTCGCAGACGATGTCGGCAGCCAGGGCGGGCGCCGCCAACAGCAACAGGGGAAACAGGACCAGCGCACGCATTGTCGACCTCCGTTGACCCGCCGAATCTAGCTGAGCCAGGTGAGTCTGGGCAGGCCTTGCGGCGGAAGCTGGGCACGATCACCGGCCCGACTGCAGCCGTTCGGTCATCTGGTTCTGGATGGCGAGGACCTCCTCGATCACCTCGGTGAGGAGGCGCAGCTCGTCGAGGCTGCGCTTGCCCAGCGCTTCGGCGCCAGCGATCGCCATCGGGGCGTAGGCCTTCTCGATGACGGCGGTGGTGGCCTCGGCGAGTTCCACCAGCACCTTGCGCCGATCATGCGGATCGGGTTGGCGGCGGACGAAGTTGCGCGCCTCGAGCCGGTCAATCAGCGAGGTGACAGCGGCCGGGGTGAGGCGAGTGGCGCGAGCGATGGCGCTGGCGGTTTGCGGACCGCTGGTGAGGAAGCTGAGGCACAGGCGCTCGGCCGGGCCGAGCTTGAACATCGCTCCCACCTCCTCGTCATAGCGCTGCGTCGCTTCCTGCCAGCGCACGATCAGCGTGCCGAGCCGCTGGACCAGCTCCGCCTTCGCGTCGCTTGACGAATTTACTTCGATCATCTAACTATATGCTCATCGAATAATACGACGGACGCATGATATGCGGCGTCGCGCAGGTGAGGCAAGAATGAAAGCACGCATCGGTATCGTTGGCGCCGGCTCCGCTGGGCTCGGCCTGGCCCTGGCACTGGTCAGGCGCGGCTTCGCACCCGTTGTCTTCGAGAAGCGCAGCGAGAAACAGGTGATCGACGAGGGGATTTTCCTGACGCTGGCGCCCAACGGCATGAACGCGCTGCGCGGCTTTGGCCTCGCGGCGGAGGCGCTGCGGCACGGGGTCGAAACGCGCGCCATTGTCCTCCACAACGAACACGGCAGGGCGCTCGGCACGGTCGACTATGCCCGCCATGCGGCACAGTTCGGCGCGCCTTCAGTGACGATCCGGCGCGGCGCGCTGGGCGAAATCCTGTTGGCCGCGGCGCGGGCAGCCGGAGTGCCGATCCAGTTCGAGACGCCGGTAAGCGCGGTCGCCAACCTCGAGACCGAGGTGGCGGCGACGACCGCTGACGGCGTGACGCACAGTTTCGACGTGTTGGTGGGGGCAGATGGCCTCCGCTCCAATGTGCGCAGCCTCACCATGCCCGGGCTGCCGTCACCTGCCTATAACGGCCTGCTGGGGAGCGGTGGCATCGTCGATGTGCCGGATGTGGCGCCGACCGATGGGCGGATGCTGATGACCTTCGGGCGGCGGGCGTTCTTCGGCTACATCAAGGACCCGGGCGGGCCGGTCTACTGGTTCAACAGTTTTCCCGCCGACGAGCAGCAGGCGCAACTGATCGACCGCCAGGCGGCGACCGGGTATTTCGAGGCGCTGCATCGCACCGATCCCGCGGTCAACCGGCGGATCATCGCGGCTGCCGCGCCGCAGGTGAGCCGGATCTATCCCGATTACGACGTGCCGAGCCTGCCCTACTGGTCGAAGGGGCGGGTGATCCTGATCGGCGATGCGGCGCATGCGGTGACCCCGCATTCGGGCCAGGGCGCATCGATGGCGCTCGAGGACGCGCTGGTGCTGGCGGCCTGTCTCGAGGCGGAGGCGACGCCTGAAAACGCCTTTCGGCGTTTCGAGGCATTGCGGCGGGACCGGGTGGAGGCGGCGGTGCAGCTCGGCCGGCAGGGCGGCATGCCCAAGAAGGCACAGGGTTGGCTGGCGCGGCGGGTGCGCGATCTGGCGCTGCCGCTGTTCGTGCCGCTCGGCCAGCGTGGGCAGGAGCAGTTGTTCGCCTTTCGCGCCGACGATACACCACTGGTCCGGCCGAACTGAGCGGCCTTGCGGCCGCCACGGGGCCCGGCGATCAATGGGTCGAGCCAACTGATTCGACCCTGGTGCCCCCAATGCCTTTCACCTTCCAGACGGTGATGCCGATCCTCCTCTTGATCGGCTCCAATGTGTTCATGACCGTCGCCTGGTACGGGCACCTGAAATTCCCGCACATGGCGATGTGGGTGGCGGTGATGGTCAGCTGGGGCATCGCGCTGGTGGAATACTGGCTGGCGGTGCCCGCCAACCGGATCGGCTACGGCGCCTACACAGCGGCGGAGCTAAAGACCATCCAGGAGGTGATCAGCCTCACGGTGTTCGCCGGCTTCGCGGTATTCGTTCTGGGCGAGAAGCTCACCTGGAACCACGCCGTCGGCTTCGGGCTGATTTTCGCCGGGGCCTTCTTCATTTTCCGCGGGCCGCTGAAGTAGCCACCAGCGACTGGTGGGCGAAGACGCCCGCCCCTGCCCCGTCGGCGACCGCGAAGCTGATATTGTGCATGGGCCGCGCCGCATCGCCCGCGGCATAGACGCCGGGAATGCTGGTCTGCTGCAGGTGATCGACGAGGAAGAAATCGCCGGCCATTCCGGCCTTGGTTTCGCAGCCGAGCTGGAGGCCGAGGTTGCTGGCGAGCTGGATCGGCGCATGGACGAAGATGGCGTCGAGCGGCGTCGATCCGGCGGTGGTCACCACCGATTGCAGCACGCCATCGCGGTGATCGAAGCGCACCAGCGCCGCCTCGACCAGCTTCACCCGCATATCGGCGAGCGCCGCGCGGACGATCGGATCGACCGGGCCGCCATTGGCAAACAGCGTCAGGTCGCTGGTCCACTCCTGAAAGAAGCGAGCGCGGTCGAGGATATCGCCGTCGCGCAGCATCAGGCCGAGGCGACGATCGGCGACCTCGTAGCCGTGGCAATAGGGGCAATGCAGCACGGTCTTGCCCCAGCATTCGGCCATGCCGGGAATGCCGCTGGTATCGTCGGTGACGCCGTGGGCGATGATCAGCCGGCGCGCGGCCAGCTGCTGGTGTGAGGCGAGTTCGATGCTGAAGCCGTCGAGCGCACCTGACGCCGCAATGGCCTCGGCGTTGCGGAGCTCTACGGTGCCGTAGATTTCGAGCTGACGGCGAGCCTCGGCGAGCAGTTCGCCCGGCACGGCGCCATCGCGGCTGAGGAAACCATGCGAGTGTTCGGCGAAGCGATTGCGTGGCTTGCCGGTATCGAGCACCAGCACCTTGCGGCGGGCGCGACCCAGTTGGGTTGCGGCAGCAAGGCCGGCAAAGCCGCCGCCGATGATGATGACGTCGTACATGTTTGTTGTCCTGTTTCGAACGAGGAATGGTGGCGGCGGCGAGATGTTCCGCCGGGCCGGGATTTGCATCAGGCCGGCGACCAGGCCGGGAACGGATCGGGGAGGCGCTCCCAGGCCGATGGGGTGAAGGCGCGCGCCGGGATCAGGCAGTCATCGAGCGCCCGGCGCAGCGCCGCCTCATCCATCGGATCGGTGCCGATGAAGACCAGCTCCTGCCGGCGGTCGCCCCAGATGGGGTCGAGATAGGCCGACATCGCGGTTTCCCACTGCGGATCGTCGGGCCAGCGTTGCTGCGGCACGGCGGCCCACCAGAGCCCCCGTCGACTGGTCGAGACCAACTGGCCGGCCTGGCTCAGTTCACCGACATAATGCGGCCGGGTGGCGAGCCAGAAGAACCCCTTGGCGCGGATGACGCCAGGGTGCGCCCGGGCGACGAAGCCGTTGAACAACAGCGGGTTGAATGGCCGGCGCGCCCGGTAGACGAAGGAGCGGATGCCGTATTCGAGGGTTTCCGGAATGTGGTCGGCAAAGCCGTTCAGTTCCTTGAACCACAGCGGATGCTGCTCGGCGCGATCGAAGTTGAAGCGGCCGGTGCCGAGGATCTCGTCGATGGCGACGCGGCTGAAATCGGTCTCGATGACGCGCGCGCCGACGTTCAGCGAACGGATGATGCGGCGCGCCGCGGCGAGCGCCTCCGGCGTGGCGGTTGCGACCTTGTTCAATACGATGACGTCGGCGAACTCGATCTGGTCGACCAGCAGGTGGGCGAGGCTGCGCTCATCGTCGGGACCGAGGGTCTCGCCATGGGCGGAAAGCGGATCGGTGGAGCCGAACTGGGCGGCGAGGTTGGCGGCATCGACCACGGTGACCATGGTGTCGAGGTCGGTAATGTCGCTGAGGCTGTCACCCAGGGCATCGCGGAACTCGAAGGTGGCGGCGACCGGCAAGGGCTCGGAGATGCCGGTCGATTCGATGAGCAGGTAGTCGAAGCGGCCGGCTTCGGCCAGGGCACGGACTTCGCGCAACAGGTCGCCGCGCAGCGTGCAGCAGATGCAGCCGTTCGACATCTCGACCAGTTGCTCATCGGCCCGCGACAGCTCGGCGCCGCCCTCGCGCACCAGCGTCGCGTCGATATTCACCTCGCTCATGTCGTTGACGATGACGGCGACGCGGCGCCCCTCGCGATTGTTGAGGATGTGGTTGAGCAGCGTGGTCTTGCCGGCGCCCAGAAAGCCGGAGAGCACGGTGACGGGGAGACGTTTCATGACGTTTCGCTCGATGGGAGGGGCCCCCGCCTCGCGGCGGGGCGTGATGTATCACTCGTGCGTGTGGCCGGAGCCGCCGACGGCGACGATGTTGTAGGGGGCGCCGGCCACCGCGATGTCGCGGGCAAGCGCAAAGCTCTCGGCATCGACGAGGTGGATGGCGCCGGCCAGCGGATCGGTGACGGCGATGTGGTCGCCGGCGACAGCAAGCCGCGGCCGCGGCAGGCTCCACTCGCCATCCATCGAGTAGGGCTCGGTCAGCTGCAGCGTCTTGTCGATGGCGCCGGAGACGACATCGAGCCGGTGCAATGCGCCATCCTCGGTGAAGACATAGGCATATTTCACGCGCTCGGGGTCGATGGCGAAGTGGACGCGGCGGCTGGGCAGATCAACCAGGCGGAAGGGCTCGGCTGCCGAGGGGTCGATGATGGCAACGCGATCGGCGCCATAGTTGCCGAGCCAATACTGCATGGCGACACCGCCGAGCAGCGTGGTGGCTTTTCCCTCCGGCAGGCTGGCCGAATAAGGCAGCAGCTGCAGCTCCGGGCCGTCCTTGCTCGCCTTCACCAGCAAGAGGCCGGCAGCGCAGGCGATGGCGAGGGTGTCGCCGGAGCTGGCTTCGCCATGCAGGTCCGGGCAGGCATGGAGATCGCCGATGGTGGCGCCGTCGGCGCCATAGACATCGATGCCGACGGGAAGCGCCTTTGGGTCCTCGGCGCTGGGGCGCGAGATCAGCGTGTATTCGCCGAGCGGCGCGGCAACGCCATGGTGCGGGGCGGCAACCTTCAGGTCACGGGTCGCCGCATTGCCGGCAAGCCAGTCCGTCTCGGAGAGCAGGCGGGCGACACCTTCGCCATCGAAGAACAGCGCGATGTCGCCATGGTGCTCGACAAAGTGCACCGGCTTGTCGCCGGCGACGGCGGCATCGAGCAGTTTGGGCGCACTGACGTCGAGGTCGGCATGATCGCCGTGGTCGCCCAGCGCGATGCCGGAAGCGATGGCGGAGACACGGTCGGCCTCGCCCTGCACCGCATAGACGGCGGCCTTGCTCGGAGTGGTGTAGAGGCTTGCCGGGCTGCCGAGCTCGAAGCTGCCGGCGATCTGGTCGGTGCCGAGGTCAATGGCGGTGACGAGCGGCTTGGCGTGGTCGGCGACGAACAGCCGCCAGAAGGTGGCCTCTTCTTCGGCCCAAGCGGGGGTGGCGCAGAAGGACAGGGCCATGGCAGGCAGGATCAGGTGGTGCAGCAGGCGCGGCATCGGTAGTCTCCCAAGGTGAAATCGAGGTCGAGCGGAAGGGTTCGCGCGCCGGATGGCGCGCGGGCGGTCGGCGAAAAAGCGAGGGGATAGGGGCCGCCGGGTGGCGCGGCGCCCCCCCTCAGGCTACTGCGCGAGGCAGGCCTTGAGGCTGGTGGCGAGGTTCTCGATCAGCTGGCGATAGAGGCCCGGGCCTTCATCGAGGTTGGCGCCCTCGGGGTCGAGCACGCCTTGTTTGGCCGTGGTGCCCTCGGTGAGCACGGTAACGATGCGCGGGTCGAACACCGGCTCGGCGAAGACGCAGGCCGCGTCGAGTGTCTTCAGCTTCGCGCGGATCTCATTGATGCGGTCGGCGCCGGGGGCGATTTCGGGGCTGAGGGTGACCGAGCCGGCGACGTTCAGCCCGAAGCGCTTCTCGAAATACTGGTAGGCATCGTGGAAGACGACGAAGGGGCGATCCTTGATCGGGGCGAGGCTGGCCGCGGTCTCGGCGATCAGGGCGTCGAGGTCGGCGGTCTCCCTTGAGGCATTGGCGCGGTAAATGTCGGCATGCTCCGGATCGGCAGCGACGAGACTGTCGGCGATGGCCGCGACCATCACCTTGGCGTTGCCGGGATCGAGGAAGAAGTGCAGATCCTGCTCCTCGCCGTGCTCGTGCTCATGCGTCTCGCCGGCGGGCTCCGCCTCATCACCGTGCTCCGCTTCATCGTGATCGTGATGCTCGAAGGTGCCGGTCTCGCGCGGCGGCAACAGCTCGATGCCGGGAGCCTTGCTCAGCTCGACGATGGTGGCCTTGGGCGCCAGGGTGTCGATGGAATCCTCGAGGAAGAGCTCGAGGCCGTGACCGGTCCAGAACACCAGGTTGGCCGATTGCAACGCTTGCGCGTCGGAGGGCTTGAGGCTGTAGCTGTGCGGCGAGGCGGCGCCCTTGACGATGAGCGCCGGCGTGCCGAGATCTCCCATCACCGCGGCGACCAGCGCATGCAGCGGCTTGATGGTGGCGACAACGCTGGGCACCTCGGCAAGCGCCAGGGTGGGCCAGCTGAGCGCCGCAGCAAGCGCCAGGAAGAACGGTTTCTGCATCGGAAGACCCCTGTTTGAAACACAGCTCGAGTACGCGATATGTTATGACATTACGCTATCGATGTGTTACGCTATAACGTAATGGTAGAACGTCAGCAAGAGACGGAATCGTGAATTTCATGGATGCACATCGAGGGCACGAGGTGCTGGTGGATGTGGCCGGCGCCGGCGTGCGGCGTGATGGCCGCTGGCTGGTCGAGGCCGTCGACGTGACGATCCGCAAGGGTGAGATCGTCACGCTAATCGGGCCGAACGGCTCGGGCAAATCGACCACGGCGAAGCTGGTGACCGGGGTGCTGAAGCCCGATGCCGGCACGGTGTCGCGCAAGGCCGGGCTGCGGATCGGCTATGTGCCGCAAAAGCTGTCGATCGACTGGACCATGCCGCTGACGGTGCGGCGGCTGATGTCGCTGACCGGCAGCTATCCCAGAGCCGAGATCGATGCGGCGCTGGCGGCGACCGGCGTGGCGCACCTCGCCAATGCCGAGGTGCAGCACCTCTCGGGCGGCGAGTTCCAGCGGGCGCTGCTGGCGCGGGCGATGATCCGGAAGCCGGACCTCTTGGTGCTGGACGAGCCGGTGCAGGGCGTTGATTTCTCCGGCGAAGTGGCGCTCTACGACCTGATCGGCAAGATCCGTGACGAGACCGGCTGCGGCATCCTGCTGATCAGCCATGACCTGCACGTGGTGATGGCGGCGACCGATACGGTGATCTGCCTCAACGGCCATGTCTGCTGCCGTGGCACGCCGGAATCGGTGGCGCGGAGCCCGGAATATCTCAGCCTGTTCGGCGCCCGCGCCGCCAATGCGCTGGCGGTGTACCAGCACCACCACGACCATACCCACCTGCCCGATGGGCGGGTCGAGGAGGCGGACGGGCGGATCGTCGACGCACACGAGCATGTGCACGAACACGACCATGAAGGGCACCGCCATGCTTGAGGATTTCTTCACCCGAGCGGTGATCGCCGGGATCGGGCTGGCGCTGGTGACCGGGCCGCTCGGCTGCTTCATCGTCTGGCGACGCATGGCCTATTTCGGCGACACCATGGCGCATTCGGCGCTGCTCGGGGTGGCGCTCAGCCTGGTGCTGCAGGTGAACATGACGCTCGGGGTGTTCATCATCGCCGCGGCCGTCGCCGGGGCGCTGCTGCTGCTACAACGGCGGCAGACGCTGTCGACCGACGCGCTGCTCGGCATCCTCAGCCATTCGGCGCTGGCGATCGGCCTCGTGGTGGCGTTCCTCAGCGGTATCCGGGTCGACCTGATGGGCTTTCTGTTCGGCGACATCCTCGCCGTGTCGGTCAGCGATATCGTGGTGATCTACCTGGGTGGCCTGGTGATCCTCGCCGTGCTCGCCGCGATGTGGCGGCCGCTGCTGGCGGCGACGGTCAATGCCGAGGTGGCGGAAGCCGAGGGCATGCGGCCCGAGGTGACGCGGATCGTCTTCATGCTGCTGCTCGCTTCGGTGATCGCCATCGCCATGAAGATCGTCGGTGTGCTGCTGATCACGGCGCTGCTGATCATTCCGGCGGCGACCGCACGGCGGCTGAGCGCCACGCCCGAGCAGATGGCGCTGATCTCGGCCGGCGTCGGGGCGCTGGCAGTGGCGGGCGGGCTGTTCGGCTCGCTCCGCTTCGATACGCCAAGCGGCCCGTCGATCGTCGTTGCGGCGCTTGCGCTGTTCCTCATTTCCATCGCGCTGCCGGTCCATTTATGGCGCGCCAGACGGGAGGCCTGAGCCATGGCCCATAGCCACGAAGCCCACCACCATGAGCGGCCGCGCGACCTGACGCGCAACCAGGAACTGGTGCTGACGACGCTCAACAATGCCGAGGCGCCGCTCTCGGCCTACGACATTCTCGACAAGCTGCGCGACGAGGGCCTGCGGGCGCCACTGCAGGTCTATCGGGCGCTGGAGAAGCTGATCGAGCACGGGCTGGCGCACCGGCTGGAATCGCTCAACGCCTTCGTCTGCTGCGCCGATGCCAACTGCCACGGGCGCGCCAGCGGCACGGCGGCCTTCGCCATCTGCTCGGGCTGCGGGCGGGTGGACGAATTCGCCGACCCTGAGGTGACAGCGCGGCTCGCCGCCTGGGCCGGGGAAACCGGCTTCGGGCTGGAGCGGACTACGATCGAGCTGCGCGGCCGCTGTGCGGAGTGCCGGCAGGCGGCTTAGGGGGCGGTTTCGCTCGGGTCAGCTCCCCTCCCCGTGGGGGCAGGGCTATCGCATATGACTGCGATGGGCACCTCTTGCCTTCTCCCCTTGTGGGAGAAGGTGCCCGAAGGGCGGATGAGTACGCGGAGAGAACCCCTCATCCGGCCTTCGGCCACCTTCTCCCACAAGGGGAGAAGGCCATCCAACTACTGTCAGTGCTCCATATGCGATAGCTAGCTCGCCTGACGCAAAGCCTGCTCGCCCTGCAGCAGGCGTTCGAGTTGCGCCAGGCGCAGCGGGCGGGCGAACAGGTAGCCCTGGAATTCGCGACAGCCGAGGCGTGACAGCAGCGCTGCCTCCTCGCGCCGCTCGACGCCTTCGGCAGTGACCGCGAGGCCCATGGCGAAAGCGTAGATCATGGTGGATTCGACCAATGCCGCCTGCACCGGGTCGCTGTCGATCTCGGCGACCAGTGAGCGATCGAGCTTCACCCGGTCAAAGCGGAACTGCTTCAGGTAGCCGATCGAGGAATAACCGGTGCCGAAGTCGTCGAGCGCGATGATGATGCCCGACTGGCGCAGCTGTTCGATCAGCCGGATGGCGCGATCGGGGTGGGAGACGAGAAAGGACTCGGTCACTTCGAGCTGCAGCCGGCTGGCGGCGACGCCCCATTCGTCGAGCGTCGCAAAGACCGTCTGTGGCAGCGTCGGGTTGCGGAGCTGGGCCGGCGAGACGTTGACCGAAATCTTCAGCTCGCCGAGCGGGCCGATCTCCTCGATGGCGCGGCGCAGCGCGAACATGCCGAGATCGTCGATGAGGCCAGAGGCTTCGGCGGCGGGGATGAACTCGCCCGGCCCCATTGGGCCGGCAGCGCGGCGGTTCCAGCGCATCAGCGCCTCGACCCCGAGGATGGCCTGGGTGCGGAAATCGATGATCGGCTGGTATTCGAGGTCGAACTCGCCGGCCTCCAGCCCGCGCCTGATATCGGCCTGCAGCTCGATGCGGCGGCGACGCTCATCCTCGATGGCCGGGTCGTAGGCCACGGTGTGGTTGCCGCCGGTCTCGCGGGCCCGCGCTACGGCGGTCTCGGCCATGCGGATCAGATTGCCAACGTTATCACGGCGAGTCGGCGCATCGACGACGCCGATGCTCAGGCCGATCTTCAGTTTGAGGTTGCCGACCGGTACCGGTTCGCCGGCGCCGGCCAGGATGCGGTCGGCGAAACCGCGGATCTTCTCGCCGGCGTCCTCGCCGAGGCGAGCGAGCGACAGCTCGGTCGGGCCGGTACGGGCGAGCACTGCCTCCCCATCGGTGATCGTCTCGAAGCGCTCGGCCAGCGCCACCAGCAGTTCATTGGCGGCCTCGCGGCCATAGAGGCCGACGATATCCTGCAGGCCGTCGACGTTGATCTGGCTGACGGCAACCGGCAGTTCGCCGCGCTTTCTGGGGATCGCCTGGGCGATGTGCTCCTCGAGGCCGAAGCGGCTCAGCAGCCCGGTCGTGCCGTCATAGCGGGCATTGTACCAGTCGCGCTCTTCCGAAGCGGTGCGCAGCTTGATCGAGTGACGGAAGGCGGCAAGGACGACGAAGATCAGGACGCCGATGATCAGCATCACCAGCACGGCGATGGTCGCGGTGTGGGCGAAGGCGGGATCGCCGGGACGGCGAGGCGGCCAGTCGATGGTGGCGATAGCCGCTCCCGCCGCGTCGGTGAGCGCCATCGCGTCATGGTCGGGTTTGGGCACCTCGACGAGCCGTGGCAGCGGCAGCTGGAAGCGGGTGGCGACGTCGCGCAGCATGATGTCGTCGAGCTGGCGGGCGAGCCAGAGCACGCGGCGCTGCTCGCGCGGGATGCTGGCCTGGCCCGAATTGCCGTGGACCACCGCGCCGGCCAGCGCCGCAGCGCCACGGGCATTGCGCGACAGGTTGGAAACGGTCGCATCGTCGCCGGCCCTGGCGATACCCGCCTCGAGCCGTTCGAGCAGTTGCGGCACACCGCTGAACAGCTCGGCGAGCGTACCGGTCACCGGTCCGCGGCTGGTTTCGCCGAAGATGATATTGCCGCTCATATCGGTGAGAATGGCGGTGTCATAGGTATCGGAGATGCGCGCGGTGGCGCCCCAGACCGAGTCGAGCCAGGCCGGATTGGGCTCGATATAGGTGTTGATATAGGCCTCGGTCCAGGTTGCCTCATCGGCAGTGCTCTCGGCGAGACCGACCACCAGGGATTCGACGGCGGCGGCGATAGCGCTCTTGCCGCGATCGGAATCGATGGCGTTCATTTCGGCGCTCATCAGATGCATGGCGACGAACACCAGCGCGCAGACGCCGAAATAGACAGCGACCGCCGGCAGGGCGATCCAGAAAGTGAAGTTCAGCAATGCCGATCGGCGCGCCGGCTTGCGCGCGCTGCGGGCGCTAGCGGCCGCAGCCGACGTGCTTTTGGCAGCTTTGGGCAAGTAGTGACACCGGCGTGGGAAGCATCGCCGAACGCTACGGGCCCAGGCTTAACACCGGCTTAAAGTGTGCGGCAGATCAGGCTGAGGCCAGAGCTGCTTTCCTCGCCAACCTGGCCTTGATGCTCTCGACATCGGCGCCTGGCGTCGCGGCGAACAGCGAGCGGGTATAGGGATGCTCGGGGTTGGAGAACAGCTTGTCGCGCGTCCCCTGCTCCACCGCCTCGCCCAGGTACATCACCATCACCTCGTCGGCGATGTATTTGACCACGCTGAGGTCGTGGCTGATGAACACGTAGGTGAGCCCGAACTCGTCCTGCAGGTCGGCGAGCAGGTTGAGGATCTGCGCCTGCACCGACAGATCGAGCGCCGAGACCGGCTCGTCGAGCACCAGCAGCGAGGGCTTCAGGATGATGGCGCGGGCGATGGCGATGCGCTGGCGCTGGCCGCCCGAGAACATGTGCGGATAGCGGTTGAAGTGCTCGGGTTGCAGCCCGACCTTGACCAGCATGTCGAGGGCGCGGTCGCGCCGTTCGGCGGCCGGCATATCGGTATTGAGGAGCAACGGCTCCATCAGCACGTTGCCGATCTTCTGGCGCGGGTTCAGCGAGCCATAGGGGTTCTGGAAGACGATCTGCACCTTGCGGCGCATGGCGGCGGTGACGCCGCTCTTCTTGATGTCGATGGTCTCGCCGTCGATCAGCAGCTCACCGTCGGTCTGCCGGTCGATCAGCGTCAGGATGCGGGCCAGCGTCGACTTGCCCGAGCCGGACTCGCCGACAATGGCCAGGGTCTTACCCTGTTCGAGCTTGAAGCTGACGCCCTTGACCGCATGCACAGTGCGGCCGCCGCCGAACAACGTGCCGCCGATGTGATAGTCGCGGACCAGGTTCCTGGCTTCGAGGACGGTGCTCATCACACGGCCTCCTCGAAGTTGGTGCCGGTAATGGTCGGCAGCCGGTCGCCGGTGGCGTTGTCGGGGAGCGCCGCGAGCAGCGCGCGGGTGTAGGAGCTCCTCGGCGCGGTGAAGAGCTCGAGCACGCCCGCCTCCTCCATCTTGCGCCCCTTATACTGCACCACGACGCGGTCGGCGGTTTCGGCGACGACGCCGATATTGTGGGTGATCATGATCAGGCCCATGCCGTGCTCGGCCTGCAGCCGTACCAGGAGATCGAGGATCTGCTTCTGGATGGTGACGTCGAGCGCCGTGGTCGGTTCGTCCGCGATCAACAGCTTGGGGTTGCAGGCAATGGCCATGGCAATCATGACGCGCTGGTTCTGCCCGCCTGACATCTGGTGCGGATAGGATTTCAGCCGCTCCGCCGGGTTGGGGATGCCGACCTGATCGAGCAATTCGATGGCGCGGGCGCGGCGCTGGGCTTTGCCCATGCCGAGATGGAAGCGCAGCACTTCCTCGATCTGGAAGCCCACCGTGAAGCAGGGGTTCAGGCTGGTCATCGGCTCCTGGAAGATCATGGCGACGTCCTTGCCGATGATCTTGCGCTTGTCGGCAGCCGACATGGCGAGCAGGTCCTTGCCGTCGAAGGTCATCTTGTCGGCGCTGACATGAGCGGTGGGCGGCAACAGGCCCATGACGGCAAGCATCGCCACCGACTTGCCGGAACCGCTCTCGCCGACGATAGCCAGGACTTCGCGGGCGTCGACATGGATGTCGATGCCTTTGACGGCGTTGAACACGCCGACCGAGGTATCGAAGCTGACGGTGAGATTTTTGACTTCGAGCAGGTGCATCGCCTCAGCTCCGCTTGAGCTTGGGATCGAGCGCATCGCGCAGGCCGTCGCCGACGAGGTTGATGGCGAGAACCGTGATCAGGATGGCGAGGCCGGGCATGGTGACGATCCACCAGGCGCTGGTGATGAACTCGCGGGCCCGCGCCAGCATGGTGCCCCATTCCGGCGTCGGCGGCTGCGCACCCATGCCGAGGAAGCCGAGCGCCGCCGCCTCGAGGATGGCGTTGGAGAAGCTCAGCGTCGCCTGGACGATCAGCGGCCCGAGGCAGTTGGGGAGGATGGTGACGAACATCAGCCGGATGTGGCTGGCGCCGGCGACCTTGGCCGAGGTGACATACTCGCGGCTCTTCTCGCTCAGCACCGCGGCGCGGGTCAGGCGGGCGAAATGCGGCTGCAGCACCAGCGCGATGGCCAGCATGGCGTTGAACAGGCCGGGGCCGAGGATCGCCACCAGCACCAGCGCCAGGAGCAGCGAGGGGAAGGCGAGGATGATATCCATGACGCGCATGATCAGCGCATCGACCCAGCCACGGAAATAGCCGGCGAGCAGCCCGAGCGTGACACCGACGATCAGCGCGCCGGTGACGACGATGAAGCCGATCATCAGCGAGTAGCGTGAGCCGTGGATCAGGCGCGAGAGAATGTCGCGGCCGACCTCGTCCGTGCCGAGGAAGAATTGCGGCTGCGTGCCGCCGGCCCAGGGCGGTGCCATGCGGATGAACTCGCGGAACTGCTGGTCGGGCGAGAACGGCGCCAGCACTGGCGCGAACAAGGCAACCAGGATCAGCAGCAGAAACACGGCGAGGCCGAGGACAGCCCCGTGGTTCGTCGAGAAATAGTACCAGAACTCGCGCAACCCGCTGAAGCGGCCCGGAGCGGTGGAGGTCGTGGTGGTGGTTTCTGCGGCCATCACTGCACCCTGATGCGCGGATTGATGACGGCGTAGAGGATGTCGACGATGAGGTTCACCGCCATGACGATCAACGCGATGAGCAGCAGGCCCGACTGTACCGAGACGTAGTCACGCTTAGAAATCGAGTCGATCATCCACTTGCCGATGCCCGGCCAGGAAAAGATCGTCTCGGTGAGGATGGCGCCGGCCATCAGCAGGCCGATCTGCAGGCCGATGGTGGTGACGACCGGGATCAGCGCGTTGCGGAAGGCGTGAACGCCGACGACGCGGTTGGGGTCGAGGCCCTTGGCGCGGGCGGTGCGGACATAGTCCTCGCCCAGGACTTCCAGCATGGCGGAGCGCGTCTGCCGGGCGATGACGGCGAGCGGAATGGTGCCGAGCACGATCGCCGGCAGGATCAGGTGGCGCAGCGCCGAGATGAAGCCATCGGGTTTACCGGCGAGCAGGCTGTCGATCAGCATGAAGCCGGTGATGCGCGGGAAGAAGAAGTTGAGCGCGATGCGACCCGACACCGGGGTCCAGCCGAGATAGCCGGAAAAGAAGATGATGAGCAGAAGCCCCCACCAGAAGATCGGCATCGAATAGCCGGTGAGCGCCACGCCCATGGTGATCTGGTCGAACCACGAGCCGCGCTTGATGGCGGCAAAGATGCCGGCGGGAATGCCGAGCGCCACGGCGATCAGCATGGCGAACAGCGCCAGCTCGACGGTTGCCGGGAACAGGGTCAGGAATTCATCGATCACCGGCCGCTTGGTGGCGAGCGAGATACCGAAATTGCCCTGCAGGATGCCGCCGACGTAATTGAAGTACTGCTGCCAGATCGGCAGGTTGTAGCCGAACTGTTCCTTCAGGATCTCGTAGCGTTCGGGGGTGACGCCGTGCTGGCCGGCCATCGCGAGGATGGGGTCGCCGGGGAGCAGGCGGATGAAGGCAAACGACGCGATCGTGATGCCGATAATGGTCGGCACGATCAGGGCGAGTTTCTGGAGGATGAATCGCAGCATTGGGTACGCCAAGGGGCGGCGCCGGTGATGGCGCCGCCCCTCGAACTCTATCTCTAATTATTCGGTCACGTCGACATTGTCGAAGCGGTGAATCCCGAGCGGATCCATAGTGTAGCCGAGGACGCGCTTGTTCATCGGCATGAAGACCTTGGAGTGCGCCATGGTCAGGGCCGGCTCTTCGGCTTTGAAGATTTCCTGGGCCTTGGTGTAGAGCGCGGTACGCTCGGCCGGGTCGGAGACCTTCTTGGCGTCCTGGATGACCTTCTCGAAGTCGTCGTTGCACCAGCTCGAGTAGTTGGACACGCCAATGGCCGAGCAGGAGAACAGCGTCGCAAAGAAGTTGTCCGGATCACCGTTGTCGCCGGTCCAGCCGATCTGGAACGCACCCGGGCGGTCCTTCTGCTTGCCGCGCTCGCGGTATTCGGTCCACTCGTAGGTGACGATGTTGGCAGTGACGCCGACCGCGGCCCAGTCGGCCTGGATCATTTCAGCGGCGCGCTGCGCGTTCGGGTTGTACGGACGGCTGACCGGCATGGCCCACAGGTCGAGGGTCAGGCCCGAAACGCCTGCGTCGGCGAGGAGCTTCTTGGCGCCTTCCGGATCGTAGGCAGTGTCGACGATCTTGTCGTCATAGGACCACATGGTCGGCGGGATCAGGTTCTTGGCCGCCTGGCCAGCGCCCTGGTAGACCGCATCGACCAGCGCCTGCTTGTTGATGGCCATCGAGAGCGCCTTGCGGACGTTCACGTTATCCATCGGAGCGACGGTGGTGTTGTAGGACATATAGCCGATGTTCAGGCCTTCCTGCTCCATCACCTGCAGGTTGGTGTCGGCCTTGAGGCCTTCGATATCGGCCGGGGCGGGATACGACATGATATCGCATTCGCCGGCCTTGAGCTTCTGCGCACGCACCGCCGGATCGGTGGTGATGGCGAAGATCAGGTCGTCAATCGCCACCTTGCCACGCCAGTAGTCGGCGAAGGCCTGGTAACGGATGACGGCATCGGTCTGGTAGTCGACGAACACGAAGGCACCGGTACCGACCGGCTTGTTGGAGAAGTCGGCCAGGTTGCCCGAAGCGGCGAGCTGGTCGGCATATTCCTTCGAAACGATCGAGGCGAAGTCCATGCCCAGGTTGGCCAGCATCGGCGCGTTGGGCTCGTTCAGCGTGATCTTGACGGTCAGGTCATCGACCTTCTCGATCGACTTGAGGAACTTGGGCATGTCCATGCCCTGGAAATAGTCCCACGAGATGCCCTCGAGATACTTGTTCCACGGATTGTCTTCCTTCCACTGCCGCTCGAGCGAGAAGATCACGTCGTCGGCGTTCAGCTCACGCGTGGGCGTGAAGTAGGAGGTGGTGTGGAACTTCACACCCGGACGGAGCTTGAAGGTGTACTCGAGCCCGTCGGCCGAGACTTCCCAGCTCTCGGCGAGACCCGGCTGCACGGCGGTGCCGCCATGTTCGAACTCGACGAGGCGGTCATAGATGGTGCGCGAGCTGGCGTCGAAGTCGTTACCACCGGTGGTCGGACCGGGGTCGAAGTGCGCCGGCGAGGCTTCCGAGCAGAACACGAGCTGCTTGGCATAGACGCTGCCGCCCATCACCGCGACGAGCGCGGTGGCGGCGAGCAGGGTTTTCATCAAATGCATGATGGTTGTCTCCCGAAAAGCATTACGCCCCGGCATTCAACGGCAGAGTCCCTTCCGCCGGCCGGAGCTTGGCGCGCAACAAAGCGCTTTTTCTGCCGCCACGCAATGGCCCAGTTTTACCGGTTGGTCAAAGCCTCGTCATACGCAATGCCGTTTCAACAAAGCCGCTATCGCCGCAAACCTGAGTTTCCCGGCAGGTAAAGCGGTTGCGCAGGTGGGATCGATTTCACACCGCGGCAATTGACGGTCGCGACGCGCTGCCGCAAATGATCGGCACATGAGCCAGTCCATTGCCACAATCGCCCTCGTCGTCGCCGACTATGACGACGCCATCTCGTTCTATGTCGACAAGCTCGGATTCGCGCTCGCGAGCGACCTCGACATGGGTGGCGGCAAGCGCTGGGTCACCGTGACGCCTGATGGCGGCGGGGCCAGACTGCTGCTGGCGAAGGCGGACGGGACCGCGCAATCCGCCCATATCGGCAACCAGACCGGCGGGCGGGTCGGCTTCTTCCTCGAGACCGACGATTTCGCCCGCGACCACGCCACTTACGCGGCGCGCGGTGTGCGGTTCCTCGAGGCGCCCCGCAACGAAGCCTATGGCTCGGTGGCGGTGTTCGAGGATCTCTACGGCAACAAATGGGACCTGATTCAGCCCAAGGGTTGAGACGTCCATCGCTTGTCGCCGATGGATGGCAAGGCTAGGCTCACCGGGCCTTCCTGCCTGTCCCTCACCAATACTGGAGATCACCATGAGCAAGCGCCGCCTCGGCCGCACCGAGCTTTTCATCGACCCCTTGGTTTTCGGTTGCAACGTGCTGGGCTGGACGCTGGAGGAGCAGGCGGCCTATCCGGTGCTCGACGCATTCCTCGATGGCGGCTTTGCGGCGCTCGACACCGCCGACAGTTATGGCAAAGGCAAGTCCGAAACGATCATCGGCAACTGGATGAAGGCGCGCGGCAATCGCGACAAGGTGCTGGTGTTCACCAAGGTCGGCTCGGACATGGGCCAGGGGCACCGCGACCTCAGCGCCAAATGGATCGAGGAGGAAGTCGACGCCTCGCTGCAACGGCTGCAGACCGACTATATCGACCTCTACCAGACCCATTGGCCCGACCCGAATACGCCGCAGCAGGAAACGCTCGAGGCGCTCGACAAGGTCGTGAAGGCCGGCAAGGTCCGCTATATCGGCTCGTCCAACCAGGACACGGCGCTGTTGAGCGAGGCGCTCGGCATCTCGAAGGCCGACGGCTTGGCGCGCTACGAGACGATCCAGAACGAGTTCAACCTCTACGACCGCATGAAGTTCGAAGAGGTGCAGGCGACCTGCGTGGCCGAGGGCGTCTCGGGGATCGGCTATTTCAGCCTGGCGCGCGGCTTCCTCGCCGGCAAGTATCGCAGCGCCGCCGACGCGCAGAAGAGCCCGCGCGGCCAAACGGTGGTGGAGAAATACCTCAACCCCAAAGGCTATCGCATCCTCGAGGCGCTGGACGCGATCAGCAAGCGGACCGGGGCGCTGCCGGCGGAGGTCACCCTCAGCTGGATCGCGGCGCAGCCGGGCGTCGGCGCACCGATCGCCTCGGCGACATCGGTCGAGCAGGTGCAGAGCCTGATGCGCGGCGCCAACCTGACGCTGAGTGCCGAGGACCTGCAGTTGCTGACGGACGCCGGCAAATGACGTCGACGGCTGCGGCCGCAGCGCTGTTGGCTTGGGCGCTTGGCACCCTCGCCGCCCCTGCCCTCGCCCAGGAAGCCGGCTGGCACTATTCGCCGCTACAGGGCGAAGGCGACCGGGCGGCTCTGGGTTGTGCTGCCGGATCGACGCCAAAGGAATTCGTCTGCCTCGCGGTGCGTTGCGAGGACGATTTCGAAATCGGCATTCATCTGCACACCAGCCGTCCGGGCGGCGACGCCGGACGATGGCGGATCGATATCGACAAGGAAGACGGACACGAAGTCGACGCCAAGCCCGATGGTTCGCCCTACAACGCCCGCATCGAGGGCGACGTGGCGCCACTGCTCGAGGCGCTGAAGAACGGCGGCCTCGCCTTTCTCGACCCGAAAGCCGGGCCGGACCTGCCCAGGAACGGCTTCACTCTCGATGGGTCGCTCTACGTGATCAACCAGGCGCTGTACTTCTGTGCGCCGCGCGTGCCGCCAACGGCGGCCTCAGTCGCCGAGTAACTCGGCGACTGCCATGCGCTTGAAGTTGCCGACGTAAGCGTCGCCCTCCTTGCGGCCCACCGAAATGGCAAGGCGCATGCTGGCGCTGCCCAGGTACATCACCAGGGTGGCGCGGTTGAGCAGTTCCGCTGGATCGGCATCGGGATAGATCCGCTGCAGCACGGCGCCGACCAGCGCGCCGTTCTCGTGGCTGTCGGCGAGGTCGATGCCGTGCAGCGATTTGTCGGCCTGGGTGCCCGACCAGATGTCGCGCATCACCGGCTCGGCCAGGAACAGGCCGTAATAGATATCGATGAGTTCGCCGAAGGCCCGGCGGAAGTCAGGCGCATCGCTGACCCCGGCGAGGCCATCGCGAATGCAGGCGCGGCCCTCTTCATTGTAGCGCTCGGCCAGCGCCCCGATCACCGCCGCCTTGTCTGGAAAGTATTGGTAGAGCGAGCCGATCGAGATTTCCGCCTCGGCGGCCAGTTCCCCCATCTTCATGGCGTCGCTGCCACTCCGCTCGATCAGCCCCTTGGCCGCATTGAGAATGCGCTCGACCCGCTCGCGGCTGCGCTGCTGCTGCGGGGTGCGTCGCGCCGGGACGGCGGTTTCGGCGGCTTCGGCCATAAGTGAATAATCCTCACATTTCTGCTTGACGTCGATAATATGAGGATTTATCACCTTCCGCAACATGAGACTTCCTCATGTTTTGCGAATGGAGCATGAAATGACCAAACCGATCCTGATCATTGGCGGCCGCGGCAAGACCGGCGCGCGGGTTGCGGAGCGCCTCGAAGTACGCGGCTTGCCGGTGCGGCTGGCCTCGCGGTCGACGGGGTTCGACTGGACCGACCGCGGCACCTGGGCGGCAGCGCTTGAGGGGGCTGCCAGCGCCTACATCACCTATTACCCGGATATCGCGATCAAGGGCGCAGCCGAGGCGATCGGCGCCATTACCGAACTGGCTCTGTCGCTGGGGCTAAAGCGGCTGGTGCTGCTGTCCGGCCGGGGTGAGCCGGAGGCGCAGCGGGCCGAGCAGCAGCTGATCGCCTCGGACGCCGACTGGACCGTGGTGCGCGCCAGCTGGTTCAACCAGAACTTCGACGAGGGACAGTTCCTCGAGATGGTGCTCGGCGGCGAGGTGGCATTGCCGGTCGACGCGGTACGCGAGCCGTTCGTCGATTGCGACGATATCGCCGACGTGGTGACCGCAGCGCTGACCGACGACCGGCATATCGGCCAGCTCTACGAGGTTACCGGCCCGCGGCTGTTGACCTTCGCCGAGGTGGTTGCCGAGATCAATCGCGCGAGCGGCAGCAACGTGACGTTCCGCACTATGCCGGCCCATGAGTTCCTCGACTCGCTCGCCGGCAGCGAAATGCCTGAAGAGATTGCGGGGCTGCTCGAAGAGCTGTTCAGCGAGGTGCTGGACGGCCGTAACGAATCCCTCGCCGATGGGGTGCAGCGGGTACTCGGGCGGCAACCGAAGGACGTTGCCGACTTTGCACGCGAAGCGGCAGCCAAGGGCGCCTGGAGGCAACCATGAACTGGATCGATATCCTCAGTATCGTCGTGGCGCTCGGCGCAGCGCTGATCGGCGGAACCTTCTTCGGGTTCTCGAACTTCATCATGCCGGCAATCGGCCAGCAGCCACCCGCCAACGCCATCGCGGTGATGAACGCCATCAACGTGACTGTGCTCAATGCCGGCTTTCTCGGCGCCTTCATGGGGACCGCGATCCTCGGGCTGGCGCTGGTGCTGGCGGTGTTCGTGGCGGGCGGCAGCCCGTGGGCCGCGGCCGGTGCCTTGACCTACGTCATCGGCACGTTCGGCGTGAGCATGGCGATCAATGTGCCGATGAACAACCGGTTGGCCAGGTTCGAAGGCCCCAGCCCCGAGGGCACCGCCTACTGGGCCACCTACCTCAGGGACTGGACCCGGTGGAACTCGATCCGGTCCGGCGCCGCAATGCTCGCGACGCTCCTCTTGCTGATCTCGCTTATGCGATGAGGTAGCCGCCGTCGACCGGCAGGATCGCTCCGGTGATGAAGCCGGCGAGCGGCGAACACAAGAACAGGGCGGCAGGCGCCAGGTCCGCCGGAGTGCCCCAGCGGCCGAGCGGGGTACGGCCCATCAGTTCAGCGTTGCGCGCCTCGTTGGCGCGCGGCACCGCGGTCATCGCCGTCTCGATCCAGCCGGGGGCGAGGGCATTGACGCGGATCTGCTCCTTGGCAAAGGCAGTGGCGAGCGACTTGGTGAGGCCGGCGACGGCGTGCTTCGACGCCGCGTAAGCCGGGGCGTGCGGGGCGCCGAAGAACGAGAACATCGAGCCGATATTGAGGATGGCGCCGCCCGCGAGCTTGTCCTTGAAGGCGTAAGCGGTGCGCATCGAACCGTTGAGGTTGATATCGATGACCGTCGCAAAGCCGTCGACGGTGTGCTCGGCAGCGCGGAGGTTCACCCCGGCGCAGTTGATCAGCGCGGCAACGCTGCCGAAGGTCGCGGCGTACTCGGCGACCTGTTCGGAATTGCGCACGTCGAGCTCTGTGTAACGGAAGCGCGGCTCGGCAGCGGCGCCCGCCTCGACCTCGGCCTGGGTGGCGCCGGTGACATGCACCACCGCCCCGGCATCAGCAAAGGCGCGGCCGATGCCCTGGCCGATGCCGGAGGTGCCGCCGGTGATGACAACGGTCTTCTTGGCGTAGAATTCGGATGCCCAGCTAGTCATTGAGGCCTATCCCATCGGTTTCTTCCTTCTCCCCTTGAGGGAGAAGGTGGCGAGCGTAGCGAGACGGATGAGGGGACGGATATCGCAACTGCCCCTCACCCGCCCTTCGGGCACCCTCTCCCTCAAGGGGAGAGGGAAGGAAGGGTCAGCGTACGAACTGGTCCACGTAGTCCGCCCCGAGCCCCACCTTTTCGTAGTGCTTCTTGCACATGTCGATCTTGGTGAAGACGTCCTCGAAGCCGACCTGCTTGTTGTCCTTGTCGAGATAGACCATGCAGCCCGAGATGTTGAAGAAAGTGATCATCTCCGGGGTGTCCTCGGGCACGGTCAGGGTATGGATCTCGCCCGGCGGCTCGAACACATAGGAGCCGGTTTCGGCCACCCAGTCGTGCTCGAGATAGTGCCAGCGGCCCTTGATGACGTAGCCGTGCACCGGCTGGGGGTGGAGGTGGCGGCTCAGAATGCCGGCGCGGCGGACGCGCAGCAGGTTGCACCACTGGCCCTGCAGCGTGTTGAGGAACAGCGGACGGAACCAGACCCCCTCGGCCTGCGGCACCCAGACCCGCTCATCCTCGGGGACGGCGGTGATGGCGATTTCCCGGGGCGCCATCGGATGGGCCGAGCCGTTGAAGGTCTCGTACATGGCAGGTCTCCTCGTCACTGGTATGGTAGCTGTATGCGGTGCGAGCTAACCCTGCCAGTCGACCTACGTCTAGTGGCGTCGCGCATTCGACAACGCATCAACCGATCGTCCGGCGCGGGCTGACCCCCACCCCTGTCCCCTCCCCCTAAGAATGGGGAGGGAGACCAAAACACCGGCGTCAGTGAGGGCGTCTCCCTTCCCCTTGCGGGGAGGGGACAGGGGTGGGGGTCCACAGCCACCGGCCCATCCTGAAGCGTCCTTACCAGTGGAACTCGTCGACGTTCTCGCGGGCGCCGAGCAGGAAGGCATCGCCGACCAGCCGCAGAGGCGAACCGTCCATTTCGGACTTGCCCTTCTTCAACAGCTTGGCGAAGCGCTCGTAGATCGCCTCATACTCCTCGGAGGGGTTGGCGACGGTTTCCTTGCCATTGACCGTGAGCACGGTGCCGCCGCGCTCGAGCTTCAGCTGCGTGCCCTTCCGGGTCTCGATGGCGATGGTCCAGATCTCGCCCGACTCCTCCAGCCAGTTGAAGCCGGCGCTGAGCTTGGGCTGGTGCTTTTCGCCGGACTTGAAGACGATCTCGACATCGACCGGGGTCTGGCGGTTGGCCGGGAACTTCAGCTTGGCGCTGTCGACGAAGACCGGGAACGGCATGATCTTGGTGAAGATCGACATGGCGTTGATGCCCGGATCGCAGACGCCGAAGCCGCCGGGCTCCCACACCCATTCCTGGCCGGGGTGCCACTTCCGGACGCTCTCGCGCCAGTCGATGCGAAGCGAGGCGACACCTTCGTCCTTGAGGATCAGTTTGGCGGTGTCGACGGCGGCATTGTAGCGTGAGTGCCAGGTCTGGAACAGCACCTTGCCCTTCTTCTCGCCATAAGCGACGAGGTCCTCGAACTCGGTGATGGTGGGGGTCGGCGGCTTTTCCAGCAGCACATCCTTGCCGGCATCGATCGCCTGCCGCACATAGGCGTGGCGGACGCCGGGCGGGGTGCAGATGGCGACCAGCTTCACCTCGGGCATGGCCTTGTAGAGTTCGGCCGGGGTCTTGAACACCGGCACGTCGCGATGGCCGAGGCCGCGGGTCGAGACGCAGGCCGCGAGCTCGAAATCCGGGCTCTTGTCGATCACCGGCAGGTGCTGATCCTGCGCGATCTTGCCGATACCGATGACGGCGATCTTCTTTTTGGCCATTGCCGAAACACTCCCTGAAAGCGGGCGGCACTTAAAGGCATGGGCGAAGGAAAGGGAAGTTCCCCACCAAGGAAAATCGTCCGGCTGCCTAAGGTGGGCTATGCTGAGGCGTCAGGTGGGAGAGTTGTGATGTCGCGGGCATTCGTCAGTGAAGGCAACAGCGTGCCGCAGGTGTTCGCCTCGGCGGAAAGCGCCGAGAGCGCTGCCAACCTGCAGCGGGCGATGGACGGCAAGGACTATGACTACGAGGTGCGGCCGCGGAGCCGCGGCGGCTACATGGTGGCGCGCCTCAGCAAGAACGGCGAGTTTGACTCCTGGGTCGAGGAATAACCTCGGCAGTCGGCAGTCGATAGGTAGTGCTGCGACTGCCGACGGCCTACTCCCGACTGCCGTTCTCAGCGCACGAGGATGGCGCGAAAATCGTTGACGTTGGTGCCGGTGGGGCCGGTGAGCAGCAGGCCGCCGACGGCGCGGAAGGCGTTGTAGGCGTCGTTGTTGGCGAGAGCCCGACGTGGGTCGATGCCGGCGGCGCGCAGCCTCGCCGCGGTGTGGCCATCGCAGATGGCGCCGGCATTATCCCCTGCCCCGTCGATACCGTCGGTATCGGCGGCGAGCGCGGTGATGCCCTCGATGCCATCGATGGCGAGGGCGAAGGCGAGCAGGAACTCGGCGTTGCGGCCGCCCCGGCCATCGCCGCGGATGGTGACGGTGGTCTCGCCGCCCGACAGCAGCAGCGCGGGCTTGGCGAACGGACGGTTGCGGGTTTTGATCTCACGCGCGAGCGCGGCGTGAACCGACGCGACGTCGCGCGCTTCGCCTTCGATCGCATCGGAGAGGATATGGGCCTCTAGCCCCGCGGACCGCGCCTCGGCGGCCGCGGCCTCCAGCGACAAGGCGGCGGACGCTATGATGCGGACGGTGTTGTGGTGAAAGCGCGGATCGCCGGCGCGTGGCGCGGGGTTGAGATCGGAGGCCAGCAGCTCTTCGGCGGCCGCCGGCAGTTTCAGCCGGTAGAGCGAGGCAAGGTGGCGCGCTTCGGCGCGGCCGGAACTCAGCGGCACTGTCGGTCCGGAGGCGACCAGCGACGGGTCGTCGCCGGGGATATCGGAGACGATGAGCGTGGCGACGCGGGCCGGCGAGGCCAGGGCGGCGAGGCGGCCGCCCTTGATGGCGCTGAGTTCGTTGCGGATGACATTCATCACCGAGATCGGCGCACCCGAGGCCAGCAGGATTTCGTTGACCGCCTGCTCGTCCTCGAAGCTGAGCCCGGCCGCCGGCTGCGGCAACAGCGCCGAGCCGCCGCCCGAGATCAGCGCCACCACCAGGTCGTCATGGCCGAGGCCGGAGACCTTTTCCATCAGCCGGCGGGCGGCGAGGTAGCCGGCCATGTCGGGCACCGGATGGGCGGCCTCGACGATTTCGATGCGCTCGCAGGGCGTGGCGTAGCCGTAGCGGGTGACCACGAGGCCACTGTGGATCGGCCCGGGCCAGGCCAGCTCGAAGGCCCGCGCCATCTGCGCGGAGGCCTTGCCGGCGCCGATGACGACGGTCCGTCCCCTTGGCGGCTCCGGCAGGTTGGCGGCGATGGCGTGCTGCGGCTGGGCGGCGTCGACGGCGCGATGATAGAGCCGTTCGAGAAGGTCGCGATCCATGAAGCCCCGGGGGTACTGATTTGCCGCGATATTGGCGGCGTCGCCCCGTCGAGGCAAGCACCGGGCGATGCGGCAACGCGTTCATGCCCGGTACAGCTCATTTCTGCCAGAAGGCGCGCAGAAAATGCATCGGCCTCGTCTGTGTCCGATGCGCAACGTTAACAGCTGGTCTTGCTGAACAAGGGCGAAATGGCCACCTCACGCGAAGTTCAAGCGTCGGGACCTAGTTGCCGCCGCAGGAAACCAGCGACATAGTCAGGCACCGATCGTGGACGCGATCGATGGGCCTGCGCAGGAAACAACAATGAACAGAATTCGTCCTCTCGCGGGCGCGTTGCTCGCGGCACTGATGTTGTCGCCCCTCACGGCGGCTGTTCTGCCAGTGGTGGCAGATGAGGTTGACCTGCTGCTGCCCGGCGGCCCAACCGACGGAACCGGTCCGGCGGCCGGCACCGGACCGGCGGACGAGCTTGTCCCGCCGGTTACGGCCGATAGCGGGGACGGCGACTCGTCGTCCGACTATGTCCCTGAGCCGATGCTGCAGACCCGGCATTTCGGGCTGACAGTCCAGCTGAGCTGCGCCGTTTCGGGCAAGCCGAACGCTATCGTCGTGGTCAATCACAGCGCCGAAGAGCTGCCGCCGGGAACCCGGATCAAGTGGCAGCTGAAGAGCGAGGGCAAACGCGGCTTCTTTGCGCTGCTGAACCCGCTGGCCGGCGGTGAGACGCTGGTGGCGGACAATGTCCTCGACAGCGCGGCAAGCGAGGCCGCCGACTGCGTGGCGCGCGTCATCTGAGCTTCGTCTGAACCCGGCAGTGGACAGCTTGTCGGACTGACAAAAAACTGACATCGAACGGGGCTAGTCAGCCCCGTCCCTTGCCGAGCCTGAAGTCCCGATGCCCGAACGTTTTGCCATCTACTACGCCCCCGGTGCGGCCGAGCCGCTCTGGGCGAAATCCGCCGAGTGGCTGGGACGTGATCCGCTGAGCGGGGCAACGATCGACGGTCCGCTCGCCGGCACGGCGCGGGACGCGCTGTTCGACCGGAGCGTGTCGGCCCGGCGCTACGGCTTCCACGCCACGCTCAAGGCACCGATGACGCTGGCCGCCGGCAAGTCGCGCGCCGAGCTCGAGGACGGGCTGGCCGATTTCGCCGCCGAGGCGGAGCCGGTGGCGATCGGCCGGCTGAAACTTCACCTGATCGACGGCTTCCTGGCGCTGATCCCGGCAGACCAGCCGCGCGAACTCACCGACTTTGCAGCCGAGGTGGTCGAGGTGTTCGAACCGTTCCGCGCGCTGCCATCGGCGGCCGAGCGTGAGCGGCGGCTCAAGGGCGGACACCTGAGCGAGCGGCAGATCGAACTGATGGACCGCTTCGGCTACCCGTACGTGTTCGAGCAGTTCCGCTTCCACATGACCTTGACCGACCGGCTGCCCGAGCATGAGCGCGAGGCCTATTCGCGCGCTGCCGCGGCGCATTTCGGAGCACTCGCTGAAGCCGAAACTATGCTGGACAGGCTTGTGCTGTTCCACGAGCCTGAGCCGGGGGCGCCGTTCGTGCGCCTCGGCGATTTCATTCTTACTGGGGAGGCCGCCGATGAGCGAATTCGCGCTCGCTAACGCTCGTATCGTTCTCAATGACGAGGTGGTGACCGGCTCGGTGCTGGTGCGCGACGGAGTCATCGCGGCGATCGACACCGGCTCGGTGCGGGCCGGTGAGGACATGGAGGGCGACTATGTCATCCCGGGCCTCGTCGAACTCCATACCGATCATTTCGAAAACCACTACCGGCCACGGCCGGGCGTGACCTGGAACGCCATTGCGGCGCTGCAGAGCCATGACGCGCAGGTTGCCGGCGCCGGCATCACCACCGTGTTCGACGCGGTGCGGATCGGTTCGGACCCGGAAGTGGGCGACATCACCGCCGATGTGCGCGCCATGGTCGACGCGGTGGCCGAGGCCGATGCCGGCGACCGGCTCAGGGCCGATCACCACATTCATTTGAGGTGCGAACTGGCGACGCCCGACGTGGCGCAGCACTTCGAGGACAATTGCAGCAACCCGATCGTTGGGCTCGCTTCGCTGATGGACCACACGCCGGGGGCGCGCCAGTACACCACGCTCGAGCACTACATCGCCTACTACCAGAAGAAGCTCCGCCTCTCGGACGCCGAGATGGCGCAGTACATCGCCGACCGGCAGGCCGAGCGGGAGCTCTATGCCGACAAGAACCGCGCCGCGATCCTGAAACGCGGCCGCGAGATCGGACTGGCCTTCGCCAGCCACGACGACGCGACGGTGGAGCATGTCGACGAGGCAGTGCGTGACGGCATGGCGATTGCCGAGTTCCCCACCACCATGGAGGCGGCGCGCGCCTGCCACGAGGCCGGCATGGCGGTGCTGATGGGCGCCCCCAACGTGGTGCGCGGCAAATCGCATAACGGCAATATCTCGGCGGCCGAGCTGGCGCGGGCCGGCGTGCTGGATGTGCTGAGCTCGGACTATGTGCCGTTCTCGCTGATCTACGCGGCGTTCCTGCTGCCGGAAGTGGCCGACAGCATCACGCTGCCGGAATCGGTGGGCATGGTGACCTCGCGGCCGGCAGCGGCGGCGCACCTCAACGATCGCGGCGAGATTGCCGTCGGCAAGCGCGCCGACCTGGTGCGGGTGCGGCGGACCGATCCGGTGCCGGTGGTGCGCGCGGTGTGGCGGCAGGGCAAGCGGGTCAGCTGATGAGCCACGGCGCCCTCGTCCTCGTCGTCGGACCGTCGGGCGCCGGCAAGGATACGCTGATCGGCGCGGCCAAGGCGGCCCTCGCCGACGACCTGCGCTTCAGCTTCCCGCGCCGGGTGGTGACCCGCACCGCGATGGTCGAGCTCGAGGATCACGACAGCGTCGACGTCAACGAGTTCGGCCGACAGAAGCTGCGCGGCGCCTATGCGCTGGATTGGGAAGCGCATGGGCTCTGCTACGGCGTACCGGCGGCAATCGACGCGGCAATGGTGGCCGGACGGATCGTGGTGGTGAACACCTCGCGCAAGGTGATCGAGCGGGCGATCGAAAAATACCCCAGCTGCCACGTGCTGTTGGTGACGGCGCGGCCGGAGGTGCGGGCCAAGCGCCTCGCCGGGCGCGGCCGCGAAAGCGCCGAGGACATCGAGGCCCGGCTGCAGCGCGAAGGCGCGCCGGTGCCGGAGGGGATCGTGCCTCAGATCATCGACAACTCGGCCGGGCTGGACGCTGGGATCGCCTCATTCGTCGGGGCGCTGCGCTCGATCGCCGATTGAACCTGCGGCCGGGTTAATGCGTTGCCCCCTCTGAACAGCGTCAGAGGAACCGGCATGAGCAGAAGTTCGCTTTACACCGTTATCGCCGTGCTCGCGGCGCTCGCCGTCGGCTTCGGCATCTACATCGCCTATCAGGAATCGCAGAAGCCGGCGCTGGAGATCCGCGTCGACGAAGGAGGGATCAAGATCGATGGCAATGGTGGTTGACGAAGCCCGGCGCACCCAACTGATCGAGGAGGCGCTCAAGCACGCGCTGCAGCGGCAGCCAGTGGAGAAGGTTGCCGATCTCGATCTCACCAAGCTGGCCGTGGATATCGAGGCGATCATCGGGGCGGAGCCGCATCCGCTCGACCCCGAGGGGGACGGGCTGACGACCGGCGAACTCAACGCAGCAAACGATCTCTAGTGTCGTTTCAGCGTTTGCATGAAGCGGCCGAACAGCAGACCAGAACTGCTGTCTGCAAATAGTTGCCAAATAATCTTCGGCGCGCTGCCTGCTAACTTTCCTGCATCGACGAGGGAAAGACCTCGGTTGCGGGGAGTTACGGTAGCGCGCGTTATTACGTTGCCGCGCGACCATGGCTCCGGGGAGGACGGAGAATGGCAGCGCGATTTGCCGGCCCGTTGCACCGAGCGAACGAACCTGGCTTTCTCTACAACTGCGGCAATGTGCTGGGATTTGTCGCCGGCCTCATCGCCGCGGTGTGGTTGCATGACGCACAGGTCGGCGGCGACACCTTCGACAAGGTAATCCGTCACCTGGCAGGGAGCCAGGCAGCGCTGGCGCTGAGCCTGGCGACAATGATCTTTTTCTGGGGCGGCATCGTTTATAGCCGAGCCTGGGCCAGAGGCGCCCCACCCAATGCGGCGCTGAACCGGCAGGGTGACCTGTGGTCGACTGCTGGCGCGATCTGTCTGGCGTTCGGGCTGTTCGTTCTGGGCAACCCGCTGCTGGCGCTGAGCGCCGGGGTGCTGCATGCCATGGGCAAACTCGGAAGCGCCTGGGGCGGCAATGTGCGGCTGAACTTCGCCGGCTGGTCGCCCAGCGTCGGCGATCTTGCAAAGGATCTGGTGCTGGTCAGCCGGGTGCCGGCGATCCTTTCGGCGGCGGTCGGCTTTACCGGCGACTGGCTCTCGGCCAGCGTGATCCTCTGTTGCCTCGTCTGGGCGCGCGCCGATTGGCTGCTGCTCTCGCCCGACGGGGCAATCCGGCGCAGTTGCCAGGCCCTGCGCGATAGCCTGAGGCCAAAGCAAAGGGGCCGCCCATCTCACCCGGGCGACCCCTGATCTTGTGAACCGATCGGCCACTGGCCACGCGCTCAAAGCGGACAGGTCTCAACCCTGTCCTGAGCGCCATTCGGTTTTTACAGCTTGGCGACGCACACTTTGCCGACACCTGCATTCTTGGTGCCGAGCCTGGCAGCGGCTGCCTTGCTGAGGTCGATGATGCGGCCCTTGGCGAAAGGACCGCGGTCGTTGATCGTGACCTTGATCGACTTGCCCGTCCGCTGGTTCGTGACCTTCACGACCGTGCCGAGGGGAAGCGTCTTGTGGGCGGCAGTCATGGCATTCTCATTGAACCGCTCGCCCGAGGCCGTCTTCTTGCCGTGGAAACCTGGTCCATACCAGGACGCCCCACCGCACTGATCTGCCATTGCGCCTGTGACTGAGGTCATAAGGCCCGTCACGAGGGCTGCGGCGACCAGAACGATTTTCCTATTCAACCTTGGACTACTCACGCTTGTTTACGATGGCGGGAGAAGGCTTTGGCGGTGTGGCGACAATATGAACCGAAAATGAACACCGCCCTTCCAAGTGCAACCGTTGCCGAAATGCATCAGTAGCATTACCGAGGGTCGTAAGGATTTTGTGCGAGATTCCAGAAACTTGCCCGGGTTTAGCCAATGACTCGGAAGGGATGCCGCGGTCTGAAGTTTTTCTCGACCAAGCGCAAAAGCACCCCCGAAGCGGCTTGCCGATAGACAGAATAAGGCGCGATTTCGGTCGGAAAGGCGGGCAAACGGCCCACCAGATCCAACCGCTGCGCAGGAATTTCCGCTGGCGCGGAGGCTTCGGGGTGAGCTCAAAATTCCTATTTTTGACCAATTGATAAAATTTCGGAGCTGCGTTAGCGTCCTCAGTCTGGAATGGCTCTAAGGAGAGAGGGAGCTGCCGATGAGCGGGGGAATGCTCAAACAAGGCATCGCATCCGGGCGACTCGAGCCCGGCCAGTACGCACGCAACTTTTCCGACCTGCATCCGGCGCTCGACCGGCACGAGGCCTTCGTCGAGGCCGATCGCTGCTACTTCTGTTTCGATGCGCCGTGCATGAACGCCTGCCCCACCGAGATCGATATCCCGATGTTCATCCGGGAGATCTCGACGGACAACCCGCTGGGGGCGGCCGAGACGATCTTCGAGCAGAACATCCTGGGCGGCATGTGCGCCCGCGTCTGCCCCACAGAGCAGCTGTGCGAAGACGCCTGCGTGCGCATGGAGGCCGAAGGCAAGCCGGTGAAGATCGGCCAGCTGCAGCGCTATGCCACCGATATCGCGATGGAGGAGAACGCGCAGTTCTTCACCCGCGCTCCCGCTACCGGCAAGACCATCGCCGTGGTCGGCGCCGGCCCCTCGGGGCTCGCCGCTGCGCACCGGCTCGCCGTGCACGGCCACGACGTGGTGGTCTACGATGCGCGCCCCAAGGCGGGCGGGCTCAACGAGTACGGCATCGCTTCGTACAAGACGCCGGACGGCTTCGCGCAGGCCGAGGTCGACTATGTCACCTCGATCGGCGGCATCGAGATCGAGCTGGGCCAGGCGCTGGGACGCGAGCTGTCGCTCGATGGCCTGCTGGAGCGCCACGACGCGGTGTTTCTCGGGGTCGGGCTGGGCGGTGTCAATGCGCTCAGGGCCGAAGGCGAAACGGACGGCTCGCACGGGCTTGCCGATGCGGTCGATTTCATCGCCGAACTGCGCCAGAGCGACGATCTCTCCAAGCTCCCCGTCGGTCGCCGCGTGGTGGTGATCGGCGGCGGCATGACGGCGATCGATGCCGCCGTGCAATCCAAGCTCCTCGGCGCCGAAGAAGTGACCATCTGCTACCGCCGCGGGCAGGAGCACATGAACGCCTCGAGCTTCGAGCAGGATCTCGCGGCGTCGAAGGGCGTCACCATCCGCCATTGGCTGCAGCCCAAGCGGGTGTTGAGCGAGAACGGCAAGGTGACCGGGATCGAACTCGAATACACCGAGCTCAAGGACGGGCGCCTGAGCGGCATGGGTCACACGCTGACGCTGCCGGCCGACCAGGTGTTCAAGGCCATCGGCCAGACGCTCGAGGACGAGACGGCCGCTGGATTGGCGCTGATCGCCGGCCGCATCGAGACCGACGCCGAGGGCCGCACCTCGCGGCCGGGTGTCTGGGCCGGTGGCGACTGCGTCGCAGCCGGCGACGACCTGACGGTGACCGCGGTGGCGCAGGGGCGCGACGCGGCCGAGAGCATCAACCGCTATCTCGCTGGAAACTGAGGAGGGACGCCATGGCCGACATCCGCAACAATTTCGTCGGGATCAAATCGCCCAACCCGTTCTGGCTGGCGTCGGCGCCGCCGACCGACAAGGCGTACAATGTCGAGCGCGCCTTCAAGGCGGGCTGGGGCGGCGTGGTGTGGAAGACGCTGGGCGAGGAAGGCCCGCCAGTGGTCAACGTCAACGGACCGCGCTACGGCGCGATCTGGGGCGCCGACCGGCGGCTGCTCGGCTTCAACAATATCGAGCTGATCACCGACCGCGACCTGCAGAAGAACCTGCAGGAGATCAAACAGGTCAAGAAGAACTGGCCGGATCGCGCCGTGGTCGTCTCGCTCATGGTGCCGCTCGCCGAGGAAAGCTGGAAGTCCATCCTCGCCGTGGTCGAGGAGACCGAGGCCGACGGTGTCGAGCTTAATTTCGGCTGCCCGCACGGCATGAGTGAGCGCGGCATGGGTGCCGCGGTCGGCCAGGTGCCCGAGTACATCGAGATGATCGTGCGCTGGTGCAAAGCGCATACGCGTATGCCTGTGATCACCAAGCTGACGCCGAATGTCACCGATGTGCGCCGTCCGGCGCGCGCGGCGAAGAGTGGCGGCACCGATGCGGTATCGCTGATCAACACCATCAACTCGATCACCGGCGTCGACCTCGACAACTTTGCGCCAATGCCGACGATCGACGGCAAGGGCACGCATGGCGGCTATTGCGGCCCGGCGGCCAAGCCCATCGCGCTGCATATGGTGGCCGACATCGCCCGCGATCCCGAGACCTACGGCCTGCCGATCTCGGGCATTGGCGGGGTCACGACCTGGCGCGACGCGGCAGAGTTCATGGCGCTGGGCGCCGGCAATGTGCAGGTCTGCACCGCCGCCATGGTCTATGGCTTCAAGATCGTCGAAGAGATGATTTCCGGGCTGCAGAACTGGATGGACGAGAAGGGCCACGCAACGCTTGAGGATTTCACCGGCCGCGCCACCCGCAACGTCACCGACTGGCAGTTCCTCAATCTCAACTACATCACCAAGGCGCATATCGACCAGGACAAGTGCATCAGCTGCGGCCGTTGCCACATCGCCTGCGAAGACACCTCGCACCAGGCGATCACCAAGGAGAAGGACGGCAAGCGCCACTTCGAGGTGATGGACGACGAGTGCGTCGGCTGTAACCTCTGCGTCAATGTCTGCCCGGTGGAAGACTGCATCACCATGATCCAGCTGGAGCCGGGCATGCTCGATGAGCGCACCAAGAAGGTGGTGGAGCCGACCTACGCCAACTGGACGACGCACCCGAACAACCCGATGCGGAAGTCGGTTGAGCCGGCGGAATAGGCGCGCACCGAGCGTGGGGCCCACCCCGTCCGAGCTGCGCTAGGCAGGAGAGCTGCCAAGCTGCGCTTGCCCCCCATGGGAGGTGGGGGCCGGCGGTTGGGGCGCACCATTGGCGACGCCCGACACTGTAACCATTGTTCAACCATGCGCCGACGAGAGGCGGTGGCGCTAAGGGATTGGCAAACTCCCGCGCCGTAGCGTCCCCCTGACGTGGAGGGGATAATGGCGCAGCGTAGTGCAGGCACGGTCGGTTCGGCTGCTGGAGCCGACGCTATTGCCATGGCGGCTGACCTCGACTTGCCTAACCCGCGGCGCCTCTTGATCATCAGCATCGTGGCCATCGTGCTGCTCGGCCTAAGCGTGGTGATCGCCGCCGGCTATTCGGTCCTTTCGATCAATGAAACGGCGATCAGCGCTGAAACCGAGCGCGCCCAAGTGGCGCTTGCCGTGGTGCTGCAGGACGGACAGCCCGATGCAGCCGGTGCGACCCGTCTGGCTCGGGACTTTGTGCTGAAGGGCGCGCGCTTCGGCGAGGCGGCCGGCATGCAGCCCGGTGAGGTGGCGATCGCGGTTCCGGGATACGAGACCCAGTTGATGTGGACGCCGCGGCGGATCGGCACCGAACTGGCGCAGCACCTGGCGCCGATACGGCTATTGGCCAGCGCGCTGTTCCTCGGCGGCATCGGCATCGTGCTGAACCGGCTCTATCGGCTGGCGCGGCTGCTCGAGGCGCGGCGCCGCGCGGCGCAGGACCTGGCGGCGCGGGATGCGCTGACCGGCCTCCACAACCGGCTCGGCTTTGACCAGCGGCTCGGGCAGACGACAGATGGCCCGGCGCTGCTCTATCTCGATCTCGACGGCTTCAAGCACGTCAATGACAGCTTTGGACATGGCGCCGGCGACGACCTGCTGCGGATCGTGGCAGACCGGCTGAGAGGGTTGGCGCGCGACGGCGACTGCGTGGCGCGGATCGGTGGCGACGAGTTTGCCTTTCTCCGCTCACCGCCGACATCGCGGGCGGAACTGGCGGAGCTGGCAGCCGATATCGGTGTGGCGCTGAGCGAGCCGGTGCGGCTGGGCGCGACGCAGATCCAGATCGGCGCCAGCATCGGCATTGCCATGGGCAGCGAGCACGGCGATGACCGCGCCCGGCTGGTGGCCGCTGCCGACGCAGCGCTCTACCGCGCCAAGGCCCTGCCCGGCCACGCCTTCGTTTTCGCCGACTCCCCGATCATCTCCGCCGCTGCCTGAGTTTTCACCCACCTCAATCGGTGGACTCGACTTGCGTAATAATCATGGATATATTGTATCCATGATTGGAGTCGGACGATGAAGCTGGGCGACGGGGTGGAGCAGGCTATCCATTGCATGCTGATGCTGAGCGGGTTGCAGCCGGACGGCGCCATGCCGGCGGCAGCGCTGGCGGAGTATCACGGTGTTTCGACCAGCTACCTGCTCAAGCACCTGCAGGCGCTGGCGGGAGCTGGCCTGCTCACTTCGGTGCCGGGACCGCGCGGCGGTTACCGGCTCGGCCGGCCGGCGGACAAGATCACCCTGCTCGACGTGGTGCTGGCGCTCGAAGGCGCCGGACCGGCGTTTCGCTGCAGCGAAATCCGGCAACGAGGGCCAGATCCCCTGCCGCAGAAATTCTTCGCCAAGCCATGCGGCGTGAGCGCCGCGATGCTGAAGGCGGAACGCGCCTATCGCGATGAACTGCGCAAGGTCAGCATCGCCGAGCTGGCGTACAATCCGGACACCGAACTCGGCAACGCCATCGAAGGGCGCAGCTGCGCCTTCCGCGAACGGCATGAGCGGCGCCCGGCCGCCAGCTAACCCCTTCCCCAAGCAAAAGGACTGTTTGCCATGCGAGCTCGACTCGACATCACCAAGGTTGCGCCCGACGCCTACCGCGCCGTAGCAGCGCTCGACCGTTTCGTGGTCAAGGAAAGCGGCCTCGAGGCCCGCTATATCCACCTGATCAAGCTCTATGCCTCGCACATCAACGGCTGCGCCTACTGCGTCGACATGCACATCAGGGAAGCGCGGCACACCGGGCTGCCGGACCAGTGGATCAACCTGGTCAATGTGTGGCGCGAGTCGCCGGTCTACAGCGACGCCGAGCGCGCCGTGCTGGCCTGGACCGAGGCGCTGACCCTCCTGGCGAACACACGTGCGCCGGACGAGGCGTTCGAGCCGCTGAGGGCGCATTTCACCGAGGAGCAGATCGCCAACATCACCGTGGCGATCAGCACCATCAACGTGTGGAACCGCGTCACCGTGGGGCTCAGGACGCTGCACGCCGTCGCGCCGGAGACGGTTGCCGCCTGATCCCCGCACAATTGTGGTGGGCCGGTGTCGATTCCGGCCTGCCTCGTGCGTCGTTGTTCTGTAACCAGAGCACCTCACCGCTTCGGCGAAGCGGCGAAGTGCTCCGATTTTTTGATTGGTCGCGCTTTCAGAGCGGAAAAGTCTCGCAACCTTTCCTGAAAGCGCTATGCACACATCCGAGGAGCTTCACGCATGTTCTCGACTTTGTTCGTTCTCGCCCACCTCCTGCTGGGCGGCGCTTTCGTGGTTTTCGGCATCCGCAACATCAAGGGCATTCCGGGCCTTGCGAGTTTCCTCGCCGGCAGGAAGGTGGCGCAGCCGCAGGCGGCCGCGACCTTCGGCGTGGGCCTGCAGATCGTCGGCGGCGCCTTGACGGTGCTGGCGCCATTTGTGCCGGTTGCCGGCGTGCTCGGCGGGCTGGCGTTGATTGTTTTCCTGGCCCTCGCCACCCTGCTGTTCCACCCGTTCTGGGAATTTTCGGGCGAGGAGCAGAAGCCGCATGTGCAGTCGTTCATCATGAACAGCGGGCTCAGCGGCGCTTTCCTGCTCGTCATCGCCTACGCGCTCTAGCCACCCGTGAGCGTTGCCGGCACCAGCATCGAGAGCACGGACGCGAAGCGGCAGCGAGTGCTGTCGCATCTCGCCATGCTGCTGTTCGCGGCGCTGATCGCCGGCTCGTTCACCTTCGGGGCACTGACCGTGCCCTATATCCACGCCGTGCCGCTCAACGCCCTGCGCTTCGTCCTCGCGGCGATGCTGATGGGAGCGTTCGCCTTCGGAGTGGCGCGGCAGACATTCGCCTTCCCGCCGGCGCCCTGGCGCTTCGGCATCAACGGCTTCCTGACTGCGGTCTATTTCGTCACCATGTTCATCGCGCTGACCATGACGCAGCCGGTGGCGACCAGCGCCGTCTATACGCTGGTGCCGCTGATGACAGCGGTGACGGCGTATTTCATCGTCGGGCAGCGCTCGGGGCTCGCGGTACTGGTCAGCCTGCTGCTGGCCGGGCTCGGGGCGATCTGGGTGATCTTCCGCGGCGATATCGACGCGCTCCTGCGCTTCGATATCGGCCAGGGCGAGCTGATCTATTTCGTCGGCTGCATCGCCTACGCGATCTACACGCCGCTGCTGCGCCGCTTCAACCGAGGCGAGTCGGCGCTGGTGCTGAGCTTCTGGACCATGGTGGCGACAGCGGCCTGGATCGTCCTTTACGGCCTGCCCGAAATCCTCGCCACCGACTGGGCGCACCTGCCGGCGCTGGTCTGGTGGGTGGTGCTCTACCTCGCCATCGGCCCGACGGCGGTGTGCTTCTTCCTGATCCAGTTCGCCTCGGCCCGGCTGCCGGCGGCCAAGGTCATTGCCTATGGCTACCTGGTGCCGGCCTTCGTCATCGTGTTCGAGGGGCTGGCCGGGCATGGCTGGGCCAGCCTCAGCGTCGCCGCCGGCGCGGCGATCACCGTACTGGGGCTGGTGGTGCTGGCGCTGCTGAAGGAGCGGCACTGAGCACGCGCCGGTGCTCCACTACCCAGCGGCGGAAGGCGCCCTGATAGAGCGAGAGCGGCCAAGGCTGGGGGTGACTGAGGAACCAGCAGTTGTGGAAGGCCTCGAACCAGGCCCGCTCGATCAGCGGTGCGTTGGACGCCTCGCGTTCGCGACCGTAGCCGGCGCTGGGATAAACGGTCATTTCGCCCAGATAGATGTCCGCGCCGTCGACGAGGAAATCGACCCGAACATGGTCGATGCCGCGGCTCAACCGCTGCGCCAGCCCCATGGCCTCGAAGTAGCTGGGCGGCAGGACGTAGTCGGCGGGTAGGTGCATGGTATCGGGCACACCGAGCTTGTTCGGCAGGCGCCGTCCGGCGCCATCGAAATGCGCCTGCCGTTCGCTATCGGCATGCTGGTCAAGCGAGACGAAGCCGGCGGAGACCACGCCATCGTGGCTGCGGAAGGTGTATTCGACGAGACCTGCTCCGTTGCCGATGCGCGGCTCGACGAAGAGCCGGCGCGGAATGTCGCGATAAGCCCATTGGTCCTGAATGTAGTGCGAGCGCTGCAGCCAGCTGTGCAGCAGTGCATTGAGCTCGGTGCGCGGCAGCGGCGTGCGCTCGGGGAAATGGTTCATCCGGAAGCCGTGACTGGCCTTGACGACATTACCGGGAACGACGAGCGCATCAGGCAGTTCCTCCGGCGTCGTGCCGACCCAGATCGGCATCGCCACGCGGATATCCGGGAAGTGTTCGGCGGCCCAGTACTTGGTCGCAAGCTTGTCAGAGAACAGGGTAAAGCGCGGGTCGTGGTCGAAGATCTTCCGCCACTGCACCAGGTCGGTGTGCTCGGTGGGTTGGGCAAGATTGGGCAGCCGCCCGCGGCGACGCCGGAACTCGCGCCTCAGACTGCGGTAGAGCAGCAGGCAGAGTAGCTGAACCACGGCAAAGATCAGGCGGTCGGTGCGGCTGGTCCCGGAACCGCTCACTGCTTGGGCAACAACCCGTGCAGATACAGGTTCTCGAGGAAGCGGGCGGCGTCCTCGAAGCGGCCTTCGCCGCCGCGGTCCTTGCCGAGCACGGCGCGGACCTGCACGTCGAAATCGGCATAGTGCTGGGTGGTGGCCCAGATCGAAAAGATCAGGTGGTAGGGATCGGTGCGGACGATCTTGCCGGCATCCATCCAGCCTTCGATCACCTTGGCCTTGTCGTCGACCAGCGCCTTGAGATCGGTCTCCAGCATTTCGAGCACCCGCGGGGCGCCCTGCAGCATCTCGTTGGCGAAGAGCCGGCTCTGGCGCGGATAGTCGCGGCTCATCTCGAGCTTGCGGCGAAGGTAGGAGCGGAGCTCGGGGACCGGGTCGCCGACCGAATCGATCTCGCGCAGCGGGGCCAGCCAGATATCGAGCATCTCGGCGAGCAGGCGCTGGTAGATCTCCTCCTTGCGCGGGAAATAGTAGAGCAGGTTGGGCTTACTCATCCCCGCCGCTTCGGCGATCTGGTCGATGGTAGCGCCGCGGAATCCCTCGCGACTGAACACATCGAGCGCCGCCTCGAGGATGACTTCCTGCTTCTCGCGCTGGATGCGCGTCTGCGCCCTTGGACGCTTCGATGGCGCTGCCTTTGCGCCCCCTTTGCCGCCCTCGGTCTCCAGCATTTTCACCTTGATCGGCGGCATGGGAGTGATAACGTTTTTTCCAACTGGTCAAATTTCTGGATAACACATCCAAAGGTCAAGCGCCAAATATACTTGACCTCAGAACTCAACAAATAGCCTCCGGGGGAGTCCAAGGTGTCCGACCGTCGCAATGTCACGCCGAACGATCTGAGCGCGTTCTGGATGCCGTTCACGGCGAACCGACAGTTCAAGAAGGCGCCCCGCATGTTCGTCGGCGCCAAGGACATGCACTATACGACTTCCGACGGACGCAAAGTGCTCGATGGCACGGCGGGCCTGTGGTGCGTCAATGCCGGCCATTGCCGCCCCAAGATCGTCGAGGCGATCCAGGAGCAGGCGGCCGAGCTCGACTACGCACCGGCCTTTCAGATGGGCCATCCCAAGGCGTTCGAGCTGGCCAACGCGCTGGTATCGATCGCGCCTGAGGGGCTCGACCATGTGCTCTACACCAATTCCGGTTCGGAATCGGTCGAGACGGCGCTGAAGGTGGCGCTGGCCTATCACAAGGTCAAAGGCGATGCCGGACGGTTCCGGCTGATCGGGCGCGAGCGCGGCTATCACGGAGTGAATTTCGGCGGCATCTCGGTGGGCGGCATCGTCACCAATAGGAAGATGTTCGGCACGCTCCTGACCGGCGTCGACCACATGCCGCACACCCATACGCCGGGCAAGAACCAGTTCACCCGCGGCGAGCGCGAAGGGGGCGGCGAGGACCTCGCGTCCGAGCTCGAGCGCATCGTCACGCTGCATGACGCTTCGACCATCGCAGCTGTCATCGTCGAGCCGGTGGCCGGCTCGACCGGCGTGCTGATCCCGCCCAAGGGCTATCTGCAGAAACTGCGCGAGATCACCAAAAAGCACGGCATCCTGCTGATCTTCGACGAAGTGATCACCGGTTTCGGCCGCCTCGGCACACCGTTCGCGGCGGACTATTTCGGCGTGACACCGGATATCCTGGTGACGGCCAAGGGCCTGACCAACGGCGTCATCCCGATGGGCGCGGTGCTGGTGAGCTCCGAGATCCACGATGCGTTCATGCAGGGACCCGAGCACGTCATCGAGTTCATGCATGGCTACACCTATTCGGGCAACCCGATCGCTTCGGCGGCGGGCCTCGCGACGCTCGAGACCTACAAGGACGAAGGCTTGTTGACCCGCGGCGCGGAGCTGGCGCCCTACTGGGCCGATGCGCTGCACTCGCTCAAGGGGCTGCCGCACGTCATCGACATCCGCAACCTGGGGCTGATCGGCGCGATCGAGCTCGAGCCGATTGCCGGCCAGCCGACCAAGCGGGCCTTCTCGGCCTTCGTCAAAGCCTTCGAGACCGGCATCCTGATCCGCACCACCGGCGACATCATCGCGATGAGCCCACCGCTGATCATCTCCAAGGCGCAGATCGACGAGCTGATCGGCACCTTGGGCAGCATCCTGAAGACGCTTGAGTAGAATGGAACGATTGTTCTATATCGCACCCGATAGAACGAACGTTCTACACCCAACGAGCGGAGGTCTGTGATGCAGACGATACAGAATGCGATCGGCGGCAAGCTGGTCACCTCGACGAGCCCGCGCACTCAGCCGGTGTTCAACCCGGCCACCGGCGAGGCCACCGCAACGCTGCCGCTGTCGAGCGTCGACGAAGTGAATGCCGCTGTCGCCGCCGCCAGGAAGGCCCTGCCCGGCTGGGCCGCGACCACGCCGATGAAGCGGGCGCGGGTGATGTTCAAGTTCAAGGAGCTGCTGGAAAAGCACGCTGACGAGCTGGCCGAGCTGATCAGCCGCGAGCACGGCAAGGTGCATGACGACGCGCTGGGTGAGCTGGCCCGCGGCATCGACTGCGTCGATTTCGCCTGCGGCGTGCCGCAGCTCTTGAAGGGCGAGTTCAGCCGCAATGTCGGGCCGAACATCGACAGCTATTCCGACCGGCAGCCCCTGGGCGTGGTCGCCGGCATCACGCCGTTCAACTTCCCGGCCATGGTGCCGATGTGGATGTATCCGCTGGCCATCGCCTGCGGCAACACCTTCGTTTTGAAGCCGTCGGAACGCGATCCGAGCGCGCCGATGTTCGCCTGGCAGCTGCTGATGGATGCCGGGCTGCCCGACGGCGTGCTGAACGTCGTCCATGGCGACAAGGAAGCGGTCGATACCATTCTCGACCACCCCGACATCAAGGCGGTGAGCTTTGTCGGCTCGACGCCGATCGCCGAATACGTCTATCGGCGCGGCACCCAGGCCGGCAAACGCGTGCAGGCGCTGGGCGGCGCCAAGAACCACATGATCGTGTTGCCCGATGCCGACATGGACCAGGCGGCCGACGCGCTGATGGGCGCCGGTTACGGCTCGGCCGGCGAGCGCTGCATGGCGATCTCGGTGGCGGTGCCGGTGGGCGACAAGACGGCAGACGCGCTGATCGCACGGCTGAAGCCGCGGGTCGAAGCGCTTAAGATCGGCCCCGCGACCGACAAGGACGCGCAGATGGGTCCGATCGTCTCGCAGGCGCAGCGCGACAAGATCGTCGGCTATATCGATGCCGGCGTCGAAGCCGGGGCGGAGTTGGTGGTCGATGGCCGCGGCTTCAAGCTGCAGGGCTATGAGAACGGCTTCTTCGTCGGCGGCACGCTGTTCGACCATGTGAAGCCCGACATGAAGATCTACCGCGAGGAGATTTTCGGGCCGGTGCTGTCGGTGGTCAGGGCGCAGAGCTACCAGGATGCGGTCGACCTGATCCACGGGCACGAATATGCCAACGGCACGGCGATCTTCACCCGCGACGGCGACGCGGCACGCGACTTCGCCGACAAGATCGAAGTGGGCATGGTCGGCATCAACGTGCCGATCCCGGTGCCGGTGGCCTACCACTCGTTTGGCGGCTGGAAGCGCTCGATCTTCGGTGACCACGGCATCTACGGGCCGGAAGGCGTGCACTTCTACACCCGGCTCAAGACGGTCACCACACGCTGGCCGGCCGGGATCAAGAGCGGCGCCGAGTTCAGCTTCCCGAGCCAGAAATAGAGCCCACGTGAAAGCGCAGCGTCTCGGAAAATTAGAGCAGCAAAGGCAGTCCCTCGAGAGGGACTTCCGCGATGCTCTGGTTGAGGCGCTGAAGGAATGCGCAGGCGGGCGGTGGGGCCTGTTCGAGCGGAACAAGGGCCTCCTCCCAGCGCATCTCGAGACGCGCTATTTGCCGGAATCAGTCGCAAGGGTGGACGATCTGGGAGAACAGGTCGCCCAAGCACGAGTGAGCCTCGGCTATACTGAACTGCCGGAACTGGTTCGCTTACGCGAACTGCGCCGGGCTGCACACGCAGGCAACGCCTTTGGCGAACCACGCCAGGCGCAAGTGTGGCTCGATGAAATAGCCAAAGGATCCGACCTCATTGCCTCCCCAGAGGGGCGAGGGGGTGCTGTGGCACTATCCGAACACAATCCGAAAGACTGACTATGGCAGCTCCTGGCGAAAACCTCCGTATCGACCCCGAACGCCTGTGGAGCTCCATTCATGAGTTGGCCGAGATCGGGCCGGGCGTTGCCGGGGGCTCCAATCGGCAGACGGTGACCGACGACGATGCCAAGGGCCGGGCGCTGTTCAAGCGCTGGTGCGAGGCGGCCGGCATGGAGATGGGGCTCGACCAGATGGGCACCATGTTCGCGCGGCGCGAAGGCAGCGAGCCGGGGCTCGATCCGGTCTATGTCGGCAGCCATCTCGACACCCAGCCGACCGGCGGGCGCTATGACGGCGTGCTCGGGGTGCTGGGCGGGCTCGAGGTGATCCGCACGCTCAACGATCTCGACATCCGGACCCGGCGCCCGATCGTGGTGGTCAACTGGACCAACGAGGAAGGGGCGCGGTTCGCGCCGGCGATGATGGCCTCGGGCGTGTTCGCCGGAGTGCTCGACCAGGCCGACGTCTATACGCACAAGGACAAGGACGGAAAGAGCTTCGGCGAGGAGCTGGAGCGGATCGGCTGGCGCGGCGACGAGGTGGTCGGGGCGCGCAAGATCCATGCGTACTACGAGCTCCACATCGAACAGGGCCCGATCCTCGAGGACGAGAACGTCGATATCGGCGTCGTGACGCACGGCCAGGGGCTGAAGTGGCTGCAGGTGACGCTGACCGGCAAGGAAGCGCATACCGGCTCCACCCCGATGCCGAAGCGGCGCAATGCCAGCCTCGGCATGGCGCGGGTGATCGAGCTGGTGCACGAAGTGGCGATGGACTACCAGCCGGAGGCCGTCGGCGCAGTGGGGCACATCCAGGTCTATCCGAACTCACGCAACATCATTGCCGGCAAGGCGGTGTTCACCATCGACATCCGCTCGCCGAACAAAGAGGTGCTGGACGAGATGGACGAGCGCATCCGCTACGGCATCCAGAACACCGCCGAGGCGCTCGATATCGGCTTCGAGGTCGAGCAGGTCGGGCATTTCGACCCGGTGACCTTCGACAAGACGCTGGTGGGCAATATCCGCGAGGCAGCCAAGGAACTCGGCTACTCCTACCGCGATATCGTTTCGGGCGCCGGGCATGACGCCTGCTGGATCAACCGGGTGGCGCCCTCGGCAATGATCATGTGCCCGTGCGTCGACGGGCTCAGCCATAACGAGGCGGAAGAGATCTCGAAGGAGTGGGCAGCGGCAGGGACAGATGTGCTGCTGCGGGCAGTGCTGGAGACGGCGGAGATCGTATCGTAGCGCGCCTCACGCGGCGCGCTTTCGGCCCTCTTGGGGAGGGCAGACTGAACAAAGACAGGGACCGAGCATGAGCAGCAAGATCATCAAGGGCGGCACCGTCGTTACCGCCGACCTCACCTATATGGCCGATATCCGGGTCGAAGGCGGCAGGATCACTGAGATCGGGCAGAACCTCAGCGGTGGCGAGGTGCTCGATGCCAGCGGCTGCTACGTGATGCCGGGCGGGATCGACCCGCACACGCATCTCGAAATGCCGTTCATGGGCACCTATTCGAGCGACGATTTCGAGAGCGGGACGCGGGCGGCGCTGAGTGGCGGCACCACCATGGTGGTGGATTTCTGCCTGCCCAGCCCGCAGCAGTCGCTGCTCGAAGCGCTGCAGATGTGGGACAACAAAACCTCGAAGGCCAGCTGCGACTACTCGTTCCACATGGCGATCACCTGGTGGGGCGAGCAGGTGTTCAACGAGATGGCCGATGTGGTCGATCGCGGCATCACCTCGTTCAAGCACTTCATGGCCTACAAGGGCGCGCTGATGGTGGATGACGACGAGATGTTCTCGTCGTTCCAGCGCTGTGCCGACCTCGGCGCCCTGCCCCTCGTTCATGCCGAGAACGGCGACGTGGTGGCGCAGATGACGGCCAAACTCCTTGCCGCGGGCAACAACGGGCCGGAGGCGCATGCCTATTCGCGACCGCCGGAGGTGGAGGGAGAGGCAACCAACCGGGCGATCATGATCGCCGACATGGCGGGGGTGCCGGTCTATATCGTCCATACCTCGTGCGAGCAGGCGCATGAGGCGATCCGCCGGGCGCGGCAGGCGGGCAAGCGTGTCTATGGCGAGCCCCTGATCCAGCACCTGGTGCTCGATGAGACCGAGTATTTCAACCGCGATTGGGATTATGCGGCGCGCCGGGTGATGAGCCCGCCGTTCCGCAACAAGCAGCACCAGGATTCGCTGTGGGCGGGGCTGGCCTCAGGCTCGCTGCAGGTGGTGGCGACCGACCACTGCGCCTTCACCACGGCGCAAAAGCGCAACGGGATCGGCAACTTCGCCAAGATCCCCAACGGCACCGGTGGGCTCGAGGACCGGATGCCGGTGCTGTGGACCAAGGGCGTCAAGACCGGCCGGCTGACGATGAACGAATTCGTCGCGGTGACCTCGACCAACATCGCCAAGATCCTCAACATGTACCCCAAAAAGGGCGCCATCCTGGTCGGGGCGGATGCCGACCTCGTGGTGTGGGACCCCAAGCGCAAAAAGACCATCAGCGCGGCCAAACAGCAGTCGGCGATCGACTACAACGTGTTCGAGGGCATCGAGGTCGAGGGGCTGCCGCGGTTCACGCTGACGCGTGGACAGCTGGCGGTAACCGAAGACCAGATCAGTACCGAGCAGGGCCACGGCCAGTTCGTCGCACGTGAGGCGAAGAACCCGGTGAACCGGGCGCTTTCGACATGGAAAGAGATCACCGCACCGCGCAAGGTAGAGCGTACCGGCATTCCGGCGACGGGGGTTTGAGGGTTTGACGACTGATGGGGGCAAATCGCAGAGCGTGGTCGAGGCCAAGGGGCTCGGCCTTACGTTCAAGACGGCGGATGGCGACGTGGTGGCGCTGTCCGACGTCAACCTGGAGATCAAGCGGGGCGAGTTCGTTTCGTTCATCGGCCCTTCGGGCTGCGGCAAGACGACGTTTCTGCGCGTCATCGCCGACCTCGAGCAGCCGACCTCAGGCAGCATCACGGTCAACGGCACCTCGCCGGCCGATGCGCGGCTCAACCGCTCCTATGGCTATGTGTTCCAGGCGCCGGCGCTGTTTCCGTGGCGCTCGATCGAGAACAACGTGGCGCTGCCGCTCGAGATCATGGGCTATGGCGACGCCGACCGGAAGGCGCGGATCAACAAAGCGCTGGAGCTGGTGAACCTCGAGGGCTTCGAGAAGAAGTTCCCCTGGCAGCTCAGTGGCGGCATGCAGCAGCGGGCCTCGATTGCCCGGGCGCTGGCGTTCGACGCCGACCTGTTGCTGATGGACGAGCCGTTCGGAGCGCTCGACGAGATCGTCCGCGACCACCTCAATTCGGAACTGTTGAAGCTCTGGGCGGCGACGCAGAAAACCATCGCCTTCGTCACCCACTCGATCCCCGAGGCGGTGTACCTCAGTACCAAGATCGTGGTGATGAGCCCGCGGCCGGGACGGGTGACCGATATCATCGAAAGCACGCTCCCCGCGGAGCGGCCGCTCGAGATCCGCGAGACGCCGGAGTTCCTCGCCATCGCCCACCGGGTGCGCGACGGCCTCAGGGCCGGCCACTCCTACGAGGAGTAGCGGATGCGCTTCGAGGAGGTAACGCGCACCGCAATAGAGCACCGCGACGGCGCACTGCACTTTCGCCTGGCCAACAAGCGAAACTGGTTCCTCGCTTTGTTCATACTCGTCTGGCTCGGGGGCTGGACGATGGGTGGGTCTTTCGGGTTTCGGATTTTTTCGGCTGATCTCCCCAGCGAGACCAGGCTGTTTACGATGTTCTGGTTGATCGGCTGGGCGTTCGGCTGGGTCGCTGCGGCTGCGACTGTCCTATGGACGACCATGGGGGCCGAGTCGGTGACTGCCAACACCACGGCGCTCACGCACACGCTGCATGTCGGACCGCTGCGGTATGACAGGCACTACAAGCCGGCGGAGCTCAAGAACCTCATGTGGAGGGACGGATCTGGCGGCCCGGCATTTCTTCAGGGTCGCGGAACCAAACCTTCGGCGATCGTTGCTGACTACGGTGCCAAGTCGATCGAGTTTCTGCGCGGCATCTCACAAAGCGAAGCGACGCACCTGCTCGACAGGCTGCGGCCTGCATTGGGGATGCGGAGAGCCGAGGCATGAGCGCTGCGTCCCAAACCGCCAAAACGAGCGGCAGTCTCGTTCCGATCCTGATCGTCGTGGCGGCGCTGATCGTCGTCTGGTACGTCGCGGCGGTGCTGATGAACTGGCAGGGGATGTCGGATTTCTACCAGCGTACCGACGTGACCGGTGTCAGCTTCAACCAGCAGCTCAATGATGTGCTGAACGCCGAAAAGCCGCTGCTGCCGGCGCCGCACCAGATTGTCGGCGAGTTCTGGAAGACCACGGTCGAGCAGGCGGTGACGTCGAAGCGCAGCCTCGTCTACCACGGCTGGATCACGCTTTCGGCGACGCTGCTCGGCTTTGCCATGGGCACGGTGTTCGGCATCGGGCTCGCGGCGTTCATCGTCCACAACCAGGCGATGGACCGCTCGCTGATGCCGTGGATCATCGCCAGCCAGACCATCCCGATCCTCGCCATTGCACCGATGGTGATCGTGGTGCTGAACGCCGTCGGCATTTCCGGGCTGATCCCCAAGGCGCTGATCTCGACCTATCTCAGCTTCTTCCCGGTGGTGGTCGGCATGGTGAAGGGGTTTCGCAGCCCCGAGTCGATCCAGCTCGATCTGATGCGGACCTACAATGCGGCGCGCTTCCAGGTGTTCACCAAGCTGCGCTGGCCGATTGCGCTGCCGTATCTCTTCACCTCGATGAAGGTGGGCGTGGCGGCGAGCCTCGTCGGCGCCATTGTCGGCGAGCTGCCGGCCGGCACCAGCAACGGCATCGGGGCACGGCTGCTGGCCGGGTCCTATTACGGGCAGACGATCCAGATCTGGTCGGCGCTGCTGGCCGCCGCCCTGCTGGCCGGGGCGCTGATCGCGCTGGTCGGGTTGGCCGAGCGGCTAACCAACCAGCGGCTGGGAGCCCGAGCATGACGGCGCTGCAACGGGTCCTCGCCGCTTTCGCCTCGGGCTTTGCGCTGCTGGCCCTGATCTTCGATTTCGCCTCGACCGAAGGCGCACCGCTGCCTGTGTGGGAGTTCCCATTGGTCGGCGTGTTCCTGGTGCTGGCGGTGCTGAGCCTCGTCCGTTTCCGGGTAAAAGTCAGCTACTGGGTCGATGGGGTGCTGGCGGCGATCGGTGCCGTGGGGCTCGTCATGGCGCTCGAAACGCTGCAGCAGGCCGAGCCGGGCTACTGGTTCGCGCTGGTGGCGAGCTGGCTGTTTGCCTGGCTGTTCGCCGAGCGGCTGGCGCTGGCGATTGCGCGGGACGAGGTGCCGGATGCCGTAGGGGTGCTGATCCCGGCGATCTTCGGCGTTGCCATCCTGGTCGCCTGGGAAGCGATCACCCGGGGCGGCAACGTGCCCAAGGTGCTGCTGCCCTCGCCATCAGGGATCTGGGAGACTTTGATCGGCAACATCCCGAGGATCGCGGCGGATTTCCAGCAGACCTTCCTCAAGGCGGTGCTGGCAGGTTACGCGCTCGGCTGCGGCGCCGGCTTCCTCGTCGCCATTGCCGTGGACCGCTCGCCGTTCCTCAAACGCGGCTTGCTGCCGCTCGGCAACTTCATCTCGGCGCTGCCGCTGATCGGCATCGCGCCGATCATGGTGATGTGGTTCGGCTTCGACTGGCCAAGTAAGGCCGCCGTCGTGGTGATCATGACGTTTTTCCCGATGCTGGTGAACACCGTCGCCGGGCTGAACGCCGCCGGGCACATGGAGCGCGACCTGATGCGCACCTATGCGTCGGGGTACTGGTCGACGCTGTTCAAGCTCCGGTTGCCGGCTGCGGCGCCGTTCATTTTCAACGCCTTGAAGATCAACTCGACTCTGGCGCTGATCGGCGCAATCGTGGCTGAATTCTTCGGAACACCCATCGTCGGCATGGGCTTTCGCATCTCATCGGAGATCGGCAAGCTCAATGTCGAGATGGTCTGGGCAGAGATCGCCGTGGCGGCGTTGGCGGGCTCTGTCTTCTACTGGGTGGTGGCGCTCATCGAGCGGGCAGTCACCTTCTGGCATCCGTCCGTCCGTGGTGGTCGGGCGTAATCAGGGGAAAAGGGAAACGCAAAAAATGAAGAAGCTTCTCGTTGGTCTGGTGGCGGGCGCTCTGGCGCTCGGTGCCACCGCGGCTTACGCGGCCGATCCGGTCACCTTACAGCTCAAGTGGGTGACGCAGGCGCAGTTCGCCGGCTACTTCGTCGCCAAGGACAAGGGGTTCTACACCGAAGAAGGCATCGACATCACGATCAAGCCGGGCGGACCGGATATCGCCCCCGAACAGGTGATCGCCGGTGGCGGCGCCGACGTGATCGTCGACTGGATGGGCGGCGCGCTGGCGGCCCGTGAACAGGGCGTCGGCCTCGTCAATATCGCGCAGCCGTTCAAGAAATCCGGCCTCTTGATGATCTGCCCGAAGGATGGCCCGGTGCAGACCGAAGCCGACTTCAAGGGCCACACGCTCGGCGTCTGGTTCTTCGGCAACGAGTATCCGTTCTACGCCTGGATGAACAAGCTGGGCATCCCGACCGAGGGCGGCGCCGATGGCGTGAACGTCCTGAAGCAGTCGTTCGACGTGCAGCCGCTGGTGCAGAAGCAGGCGGATTGCATCTCGGTGATGACCTATAACGAACTGGGCCAGGCGATCGACGCCGGCTTCACCACCGACAAGCTGGTGATCTTCAACTACACCGACCTCGGCAACGACCTGCTCGAGGACGGCCTTTATGCGATGGAAGACAAGCTCGCCGACCCGGCCTTCGCCGACAAGATGGTGCGCTTCGTCCGCGCTTCGCAGAAGGGCTGGCAGTACGCGATCGACAATCCGGATGAAGCCGCCCAGATCGTCATCGACAACGACGAAAGCGGTGCACAGACCCTCGACCATCAGAAGTACATGATGGGCGAAGTGGCCAAGCTCGTCGACGCCAAGGACTTCAAGCTCGACGCGGCCGCCTATGACCGCACCGAGAAGGCGCTCTTGGACCAGAAGATCATCCAGAACAAGCCGTCGGGCGCCTTCACCTCGGCGATCACCGACAAGCTCTGAAAACTTTCCCTGAGACTTGGGGTTTCAGGAGTGACGAGGCGGGGAGCGATCCCCGCCTTTTTTGTACGTTGACTGATAGAGACGGCCCCTCCCGGCCTCCCCCATAAAGGGGGAGGTGAAGAGTCGGAGCTCTGTCTTGGTTCGTGCCAAGTGAACCGGCGGAGCGCCTCCCCCATTATGGGGAGGATGGAAGAGGGCCGTCTGCTTCAGTTAGCCCGCCCTGTCCTCAGCTGCCGATCACCCCGCCATCGTCCTTGCTGATCACCACCAGCGAGGGGCGCGGGCCCTGGCCGTCGATGAAATCGGGCCAGTTGGTGCCGGCGTCGGCAATCGAGGTGGAATCCTCGCCGTCCTCGAGCCGCAGTTCGCCCGGGTGCTGGATGGAGAGGAACATGGTCCTGCCGTCGGGAGTGAAGGCCGGGGAGCAGACTTCCGAGCCGACCGGCGGCGAGTAGAACAGTTTTGGCAGGGCCTTGCCGTCCCCTTCGGTATCGACCGCATAGAGCGCGTCGTTGAAGCCGGCATCCGGCGGGCCGTCAGTGGTGACCCAGAGGCGGCCGGCGGGATCAACCGACAGGTTATCCGGGTCGGTGAACCAGCCATTGGCCGAGGTTTCGGGGTGGCAGAGGGCGTACGAGGCCGGATCGGTGGGGTCGCCGCAAAGGATGAAGGCGTCCCAGGTGTAGTCGGTCGCGGCATGGTCGGGGGCATCGGGGGCGCCGGGCGGGGTGAGCTCGAGGATGTGTCCGTCGGGGTTGGGGGCGCGGGTATTGGCGACGTTGACCTGTTCCCCGGCATCACCCTCGCCGGCCGGCAGGCGATCCTCGTTCTCGGTCATGGCGATATAGACGCGACCGGTTTTCGGATGCGGCACGAAGCCTTCCGGTGCGTCCATCGGAGTGGCGCCGAGCAGGTCGGCGGCCATGCGGGTGCGGAGCACCACGTCGGCCTGGGTGCTAAAGCCGTTCTCCGGCGTCAGCGGCTCCTGCCCCTGCACCAGCGGCAGCCACGTCAGCTTGCCGTCGGCATCGAAGCGGGCGGTGTAGAGCGTCCCCTCATCGAGCAGGTCCTTGTTGGCGGCGCGGTCGGTGGGGTTCCACGGTTTCGAGGTGACGAACTTGTAGAGATACTCGAAGTCGTCATCGTCGCCCATGTAGAGGACGACGCGGCCATCCGGCGCCACGGCGACCTGTGCGCCCTCGTGAGTGAAGCGGCCGAGCGCGGTGCGCTTCACCGGCTTGGCCGTGGGATCGAACGGATCGATCTCGACCACCCAGTCGAACTTCAGCCACTCGTTGGGTTCGTTCTCGAACTTCAGGCGGGCGTCGACGCGACCCAGCGCGTAACCGTCGTTCTCGTCTTCATCCCAGCCCTGGCGCTCGACCAGCTCCTGGTCGGGCAGCGTGGTGTAGTCGCCGGCGAAGATATCCATGCCGCCTTCCTCGCCCGAGAGCATGGTGCCCCACGGGGTGATGCCGCCCGAGCAGTTGGAGATCGAGCCGAAGACGACGGTGCCGGTGGGGTCGATGCTGGTCTTCAAGCGGTCGTCGCCGGCCGCGGGGCCGCTCAGCCGCATCTCGGTGCCCATATGGACGCGGCGGTTGTACTGACCGTCGGTAACGACCTGCCACTCGCTGCCGGCCTTCTTGACCTCGACGACGGAGATGCCGGTGGACGCGGCGACCGCACGGATCTGCTCGTCGGTGAGCTTCTCCCGGTAATCCTCATCGGTCATGCCGGGGAACATCAGGTAGGGCGAGGCGTATTCGTGGTTCACCACCAGCAGGCCGTGGTCGTTCGCCTCGCTGCCCTGCGGCAGCGGCAGGAAGGCGGTGAAGTCGTTATTGTAGCCGAACTGCTTTTCGGCCGCGGCGCCATCGAGGCTGGCGATGTCGAAGGCCGGGCTGTCGGCGAACAGCTTGTCGCCCCACTTGATGAGGATCTGGCGAGAGTAACCCTCGGGCCAGTGGTCGGTCTTGTCGGTGACGCGGCTCAGCTCAGGAAAGGTGAGGCTCGAGGGCGAGTTGGTGGCGGCGGCAGCGCGGCTGAAGCCGAGGCCGGAGGTGGCGAGCGCGGTGCCGGCAAGCAGCCCCTTCAGCACGGTGCGGCGCGAGTAGCCCTCGGCCATCAGGTCGGAATATTTGGTGGTGAAGGACTGCCGGCGCGTCGGGCGCGCGCGGGTTTTCAAACGATCGGTCATGCTGACGCTCCCTGGAAATATGCCGGGATGCGTGCACGCGGCAGGCGAAGCTGCCGTGACGGTTCGATGACGGTCGGGTGACGGGCGCGGTTCACCATTGATCGGCAATGCCTTGCACCGCCCGTGCCGAAGCGCCCCCTCGCCCCTCTGGGGAGAGGGCTGGGGTGAGGGGCGCCAAGCACGCCGGCATCAAGCGCGGCCCGCATCGCAGCAACGGCCGCTCATTTAGTGTGCTTGGCTACCCCTCACCCTGACCCTCTCCCCAGAGGGGAGAGGGGACGCGAGACCAATGGCGGTGGCAAATGGGGGGACTTTGCGAGCCAACTCAGCCGTGAACCTACCCCGCTTCCCGCTCTTCGAACGGCGCCTCGGGCATGGCGTCGGAGGCGAGGACCAGGCGGCGGACGGCGTCACGGGCCATCGGGCGGGAGATCAGGTAGCCCTGCGCCTCGGTGTAGCCGGCAGCATGCACGCCGCGCAGTTGCTCGGCGGTCTCGATGCCCTCGGCAGTGGTTGCCATCATCAGGCGGGCGCCGATATCGGCTACCGCAGCGACGATGGTCTCGGCGCCTTCGGCGCTGTCGAGCGCTCTGATGAAGGTGCCGTCGATCTTGATCTTGTCGAACGGGAAGGCCAGCAGGTAGCCGAGTGCCGAGAAGCCGGTGCCGAAATCGTCGAGCGCGATACGGACACCGAGGGCGCGGAGCTGGCGCAGGGTGTCGAGGCTCTGCTCGGAGTTTTCGAGGAACACCGACTCGGTGATCTCGATTTCGACCCGCTCATGGGCAATGCCGGAGGCGGCGAGCGCCTGCACCAGCGTGGTGAGGAGACTGCCGCGCACCAGCTGCACCGAGGACACGTTGACGGCGATCTTCAGCTCGCCCGGCCAGCGGGCCGCTTCCGCCAAAGCCTCGCGGATCACCCAATCGCCGATTGGAACGATCAGGCCGGTCTCCTCGGCGACCGGGATGAAGTCGCAGGGTGGCACCAGCCCGCGCTCCGGATGCTGCCAGCGCAGCAGCGCCTCGAAGCCGGAAAAGGCGTGGGTGCGGAGGTTGAGGATGGGCTGGAAGTGCAGCTCGAATTCGCCGAACTCCAGGGCCCGGCGCAGGTCGGCCTCGAGCCGGCGGCGATCGACGCCGATGCGGTTGAGTTCGGGTTCGAAGCTGCGGATGGCGCCGCGACCGTCGCGTTTGGCGGCGTAGAGCGCAACGTCGGCGTTGTGCAGCAGCTCGTCGGGCTCATTCCCATCGGCGCCGCCCACCGCGATGCCGATGCCGACGGCGATCGTCAGCACCTGACCGTCGAGGTCGTAAGGCGCGACGGTGGCGGCGCAGATGCTGGTCGCGAGGTCGAGGGCGCTTTCGGCGTCGCCACCGCGATGCAGCACGGCGAATTCGTCGCCGCCCATGCGGGCGGCACTGTCCGTAGGGCCGAGACAGCCGCCGAGGCGGGCGGCGAACTGCTTCAGCAGCGCATCGCCGGCCGCGTGGCCGAGGCTGTCGTTGATGGCCTTGAAGCCATCGAGATCGAGGCAGAGCACAGCAAAGCCGCTGGCCCTGCCGATGTCATGGAAGGCGTTGCCGACCCGTCGGTAGAACAGCGTGCGATTGGGGAGGCCCGTCAGCGCATCGTGATAGGCGAGGTGGGTGAGCTCGGCCTGCATATTGTGCAGCTCGGTCACGTCCTTGTGGGTCGAGATCCAGCCGCCATCGTCGATCGGCTGGTGGGTCATCGAAATGACCTGTCCGGAATTGAGCCGATGGATGCCGCCCAAAGTACGCTGCTCGTGTACGGCGCTCAGCCGGTCAGCGACATAGCCCTCGATGTCGTCGCCGACATGAGTGTTGCCGGCGACGCGCGCCTCGAGGATCTGGCGGAAGCTGGTGCCGCGTTTACCCAGCGCCGGCGGCAGCCGGTAGATATCGAGGAACTGGCGGTTGCACAGCACCAGCCGACCGTGACGATCGTAGAGCGAAATGCCATGCGCGAGATTGTCGAGAATGGCGCGCAGATGCAGTTCCTGGGCGCGCAGCTTGCCGCGCGCCGAACTCAGCGAGCGGGTAAGTTTCAGCAGCGCCGCGGTATCGGCCTCAGGTGGCGCGGCCGCGTCCGGCGAGGCGGTGGATGTCTTTCCGGTCTTTGGCAAAATGCTGGAGCCCCGGAAATCCCAAGGAGATCGAAGCTCATAGCCTAGCGGTAGCGAGTAAATGCAAGGTTAGTCGATACGCTGCATTCAATCCGACTTGGGTGGTCGCAGCATCCCATTGTAAACGCCGGGCTCGGATTTGGGGATCACCATGGCATCGAGCCGCTTCTGATAGAACTCGACCGGGCCGGCACCGCCAATGACGGCATAGGCATAGCCCGCCTCGCGCATGCCGCGCAGGGTGGCGATCAGCAGGGCCTCGCCGATCCCCTGCCCGCGCGCCGCCTCGTCGACCCCGGTGGGGCCGAAAAAGCCCTTGGCTGTGGCGTCGTGGCAGGCGAAGCCGAGCAGCTGGTTATCCTTGTGGGCGATCCAGCAGGTGACCGGCAGGCGGCTCATCGCCGCCTCGACCTCGGATACCCAGAACGGGCTGAAGTGTTTGCCGACCCAGGCGGTGACAACGTGACGTTCCGGTGGCAGGGCGCGGCGGACGGTTATCCCGGCCGCCTGCACCTTTGCTTCGGAGGCAATGTCCGGCAGGTCATACAGCCGGACCAGCAGATCGCCCATTTGTCCTATCAGTCCTTCACTCAGAATCCTTCGTAGCGACCGTAAAGGTTCGGCATCAGGCCGACCAGCGCCTTGAAGCGATTGAAATCGCGGTTGGAACTCCAGCCGGTTTCGGCAATGGCCGAGAGGCGCGGGAAGACCAGCCGGTCGAACACGGCGCGATCGGTCATCGGCTCGGACCAGATGCAGGCCTGGACGCCGAGCAGTTTCTTCCGCTCGGTGTCGCTCCAGCCGGCAGTCGGCTCGAAGCTGTAGGCCTTTTCGGGTGACGACCAGCCGGCCCAGGCAGCGCCACACTCGTGCCAATCCTCGGTATTGGCCATATCGAGATAGTAGGCCTGGCCTGGGGCGACGACGACCTCGTAGCCCTCGGCAGCGAGTTGCTGGCTGCCCTCGGTGGTGCGCCAGCCGACCAGATAGCAATTGGCCTTGTCGATGCCCCCGCCATGCGAGGCTTCTTCCCAGGCCCCGGTCAGCTTGCCCTTCGAGGTAAGGTAGGCCTGCAGGCGCTGCAGGAAGTGGGCCTGCAGCGGCGCGGCGCCGGTGACGCCGAGCTTCTGCCGCATCTTGTTGGCGGCCGGCGAGGAGTGCCACGCATCCTCCGGCACTTCGTCGGCGCCGACATGGAAGTAGCGCGAGGGGAAGAGCTCGACCATCTCGTCAAGGATCGCCTCGACCACGCCATAGGTGGCTTCGACCGCCGGGTTGAGGCAGTTATTGGGGAAGCTCTGGATCGAATAATACGGCGCATTCTCGCCCGGATCGCGCAGCGCCGGGATGGCCTGCAGCATGGCATAGCAATGGCCCGGCATATCGATCTCGGGCACCACGTCGACGCCGAGCTCGGTGGCGAAGCCGACAATGGCTCGGATATCGGCCTTGGAATAGTAACCGCCGGTGCGCTCCGGGCCCGAGCCAAGCAGCGGCGGCACCGGCATGCCGTAACCGCGCCAGGCGCCCTTGCCGGTGAGCTGCGGATAGGCGTCGATCTCGACGCGCCAGGATTCGTCGTCACTCAGGTGCCAATGCAGCACATTGAGCTTGTTCCAGGCGAGGATGGCTATGAAGCGCTCGACCTCGTCCTTGGCGTAGTAGCGGCGGGCGACATCGAGATGGCTGCCGCGCCACACCATGGCCGGCGCATCCTCGATGCGGCCGCTGGTGGGGAAGTTGAACTGGCGCAGGTGGATACGGGCGCCACGCAGGATCTGGCCCAGTGTGATCAGGCCATAGAGCAGGCCGGTTTCGGTTTCGCCGACGATGCGAGCCCGGTCGGTGGAGAACTCGATGGCATAGCCTTCCTTGCCGCCGGCGCCGGCGACCAGCTCGACCGGAAAGCCGCCTTCATGGGCGGGACGGACCAGCCCTTCGCCGGGGAACAGCTTGTCGGTCAGCTTGCCGAAGGCGGCAGCAGCGGATTTGCCAATGGCCGAGGCGATCGGCGCGAGGCCAGCGGGCGCGGTGCGGCGGCCGGAAACCGCCACATCCTGCGGCCAGGGGACGATCGACACCGGCACCGGCGGTTGCTCGGGCACCTCGAAGATGGCGGTGCCTTTCTTCCGCAAGGTGTCGCTGCCCTCACGCCGGGTCGGCACGGTGCGCAGCGAGCGCGTCGTGCCGTCGGCGAGAACGAGGAAGCCGGTGGTGGCGCCATCGGTCCAGTGGCGGATCGGATAGTCGAGCTTCAGCACGTCGATGGTCCAGCTGGCGCCGGGAGCGAGAACGAAGCCGCGCTCGGGCGCCAGCTCGCAGAAATTGGAAAGCTGGTGCACCACCTTGGCGCCGACGATCTCGGCATCGTCGCTGACCCGCGCCGGGCCGGAAATGCCGAGCCGGAAATCGCGCAGCGCCTCGCCCGTATCGTTGGTGAGCATCAGCCGGTAGCGCGCCGCCACACCTTCAGCGGCCGGACGCCACTCGGTTGCCAGCGTCAAACCATCATACCAATCAGCGACCATTTGAATACCACTCCCTTGCGTGAGGAGTTCTAGAGCATTTCCCCGTTGCAGTGAAACGCCGAAAGCTCCGGATTTTCGATTTTGTCGACTTTTCCGGAAAGCGCTCAGTCGACTCGACCGCGGGCCGCAACAGGAACCACTTCGCGAACCTCGTCGCCGGAGATCAGCGTCACGCTGTCGAAGAGGTTGGAGATGACGCAGGCATGGTTGGGGATGATGCGCAGCCGCCCGCCGATGCGCGGCCAATCCGAAGCGACCGGCAGCTCGATGACGCCGTGCTCCTCGGAGAGCCCCTTCACCGTGAGATCAGTGCCCATGACGAGGCCGAAGCCCTCCATGCCGAGGAGATCGGAGGTCAGCGACTTGGAGCCGGCATCGATGACCACGCGGGTGGCAGTGGGCCGGCTGACCACGGTGACGAGAACGCTGAGCGCGCAATCGTCGAGGCCGGCCGCCCGCTCCTTCACCTGGAAGCGATCGTAGTAGATGTAAGTGCCGGGGCGCCGCTCGGTGACGGGCGCAGCAGCGGGGGCCCACATGTCCGGGCTGTTGCCGGAGGAGACGCGCGACACGGCGATACCAGCTTCAGCGAACAGCGCCACCGCCTCGCTGAGCCAGGCGTTGGATTTCTCCACCCCGTGCAGCGGCGGATAGGTCATCAGGCCACCGAAACGCAGACCGGGGGCGGGCGCGATCTGACGGGCCAGCGCCAGCGCCTGGGCCGGCGTCTGCACGCCGCATCTACCGCCGCCGGAATCGCATTCGATCAGCACGGTCAATGGTTTGCCGGAGGTGAAGGTCGCGGCATAGCCGAACAGCGTGTCGGGGCTGTCGGCGGTGACCGAGAGGGTGACGCGCTCGTTCAGGGCCTTGAGCCGCGCCAGCTTTTTCGGGCCGAGGATATTGTAGGGCAGGAAGATATCAGCGATGCCGGCATCGGCCATCACCTCGGCCTCGCCCAGCTTCTGCACCGTGATGCCGACGGCGCCGAGTTCGACCTGGCGTTTGGCGAAGCGCGGCAGCTTGTGGGTCTTGATGTGCGGGCGCAGGGCATAGCCGTGCTCGGTGGCATGCGCCTGGGCCCGCTGCAGATTGGCCTCGACGCGATCGATATCGATGAGGACGGCGGGAGTATCGAGGTCGGCAATGGTCGGCATGACGCGGGCTCCAGGGAATGGCGCGTCACTTCGCCCGGAGCCGGGTGGGAATGCAAGGTGGGGACGCTAGCTGCCTGCCGTAGGCGTCCAATGGCGCTGTGCACTCGCCCTAAGGACGAAACCGATGATCTCGGCCACCGCTTCGTAGAGCTCGATCGGGATCTGCTCGTCGAGTTCGACGCTCGCCAGCGCCTCGGCGAGCGGGCCGTTGGCCTCGATGACGACGCCGGCTTCGCCGGCGACCTCGACGATACGACGAGCCAGTTCGCCCCGACCCTTGGCGATGATGCGGGGGGCATCTCGAGTGCCGCGCTCATACTCCAGCGCGACGGCGAGGCTGACGGGCTTTGGAGTGTCCGTCATCGGGCGCTGTCCAGCAATTGTCCCGGGGCGCGGGCGGCGGGTTGCGGCGCGCCGCGGCGGACCCGCACGGAAGCGACATCGAGGCCGTGGCGGGCCAGCGCCGGAGCGAGGTCGGGCAGCATCGCCTCGAGCGCCTCGGCCGTGGCCGGGTCGGCGGCCCACAGCGAGACGTTGGCGCTGCGGCCCAGCAACGCCACCTCGGCGCCGACTTCGCCAGTGGCGGCGAAGTTGAGCGCGAAACGCATGCGCCAGCCACGCTCGGCCGGGCTGCGCTTCTGCTTGCCGTCACGCTCGACCAGCAGTTGCAGGATGCCGGTTTCGGCGCCGAGCTGCATTGGCACTTCCACCCGGAACTCGACGGCGGGCGCTACTGCATTGGGGCGAGCGGCGTCGGCGGGGTTCGAGGCCAGCTGCAGCAGCTTTGTGCGCGACAGCGCCGCATCGGCGTGACCGAGCAGCTGCCGGGCCGTCTCGACAGGTTCTTCAGCCAAAGGCGGTGCGGGCTGGGTGGAAGGGGCACGGACAGGCTCGCCCTTCAGCGGCGGGGGCGGACGGCGCGTCACCGGAGCGATCGCCTCGACTTCGCCGCCGAGGAAACCGGACAGCGCCGAACGCAGCTGCAGCAGGGCGGATTTGGCATCGGTGGGGGTGCGGGTGCCGGGCTCGGTGATGATGCCGGTGCGCAGCACGGCGTCGCGAAGCGATTTGCCGTCGGGCGGGGCGCGGTTGAGGTCAAGCCGGGTGCCGAGCAGCATGGCGATGGCTTCGAGGGCGGGACGCGGCAGCGCCGCAGCGGTGGGCGCGGCGAGTGTCGCAAGCCGGGCGATCAGCGGCAGGACGCTATCCTGGCGCGCCGCGGCCTGGACAGGATCGGCGAGGATCTGGGCGAGCGGCGGCGAGACGGGCTGCGGTACCGGCCGCGGGGTCGATATCGGTGCTGCGACCATTGGCGGCACGACCGTCGGCGGTGCCAGCGAGGTCGCTGGGGCCGCTCCCTGAAGTGCGGGGCTCGGCGCTGCCGGGGTAGACACAAGCTGCGGCGCACTGACCGGCGCCGGACCGCTTGCGACAACTGGCGTAGGCAATGTGGTGGCCGCGGGTTGCGAGACCGGCGGCGGTGTCGGACTGCTCGTCGTGGGGGAGTTGCTCGCCGGGACGGTCGGCGCGGACGGAGAGAGCTGGGCGATCGCGGGCTGCGTGGAAACCGCAACCGGCGCTGGCGGCGTCGAGACGGCGGCAGGTGTGGTCGGTTGGTTGAGCGGCGGAACTGCCGTCGGAACTGGTTGAGCCGGCGCTGCTGGGGCGGGCGCGGTTGGCGGCGCCTGCATTACCGGGGCTGGAGCTGATGGCAGCGTTGGCGTCGCCACAGCTGGCACCATGGCAGCCGCCGCCTGCTGAACCGGCGCGTGGGGAACCGGCGGGGGCGCCGCGGGCGCGGCTTGTAGCGCCGGGGTCGCCGGCGCTTGAGCGGCCGGGATCGGCGGCTGAGCCTGGGTGGGGGTTGGCAGCGCCGGGGCAGCCGGAGAAACGGATGGGGTCGCCGGCATTGCCGCAGCCGGCGAAGCGCCGGGCGGTGGCGGTGCGGGAGGTGCGGGTTGCGCAGCCGACGGAACGGGTGGAGGCGGCGCCGTTGTGGCGGCAGGCGGTGGTGGCAGCGGCGGGAGCGCTTGTGGCGCTGGCGGAGCCGGCTGGGCAACTGCGGGTTGCGGCTGCACGGTGACAGTGACGGCAGGCTGACCGGTCGGCGTCGGGGTGATCTTCAGGGTCACCGCGGTATTGACCGGCAGCGGCGTCTCGAGCTTCAGCACGAAACTCTCGCCGCCGGCAGTGAGCTGGGTCAGGCCGCCGGCGAGTTGCGCGGTGACCTTGGCGTCGATGCTCTGGCCGAGGCGGAGGATCAGCGCGTCGAGGCTGGCACGCGCCAGCTTTACCGCCGCCAGCGCCGGGTCGGCGGCGGGCTCGGCACGGCCGATCAGTTGCAGCAGCGCGGTGGCGACATCGGACATGCCGCCACCATGCAGGGAGTCGGGTTAACGGGAGTTAACTTCTCAGGCTCTCGCGTTCAGAGCGTGGGGCTCCCCCACCCTTGATCCCTCCCCACAAGGGGGAGGGAGACGCTTACTGCACTTTCGGTTCTTGCTCTCCCTCCCCCTTGTGGGGAGGGTAGCGCAGCTAGGCGAAGCCGTAGCGAAGCTGGGTGGGGGTGGCCCCACGCTCCGGCGTCAGTGATGAGCCCCCTTCATCTCGCGCAGCTCCTCGACCGAGCGGACCACCTTGCGGGCGGCGCCGGCCCAATCCCTGGTCTTCACCGTGGCCTTTTCCAGCCGGGCCTTGGCGGCGGGGACGGCGTCGGCGTATTGCGGCAACCACTGGGCCTGAGCGACCACCATTTCGTCGACCATCTGCCAGACCTCGTCGGGGGTGCAGATGGCGCCGACCAGCGGGTCATGCAGCACGGCGAGCTTCAGCATGTCGATATTGCCGGTCATCGCCGCCTCGACGCTCATGCGCTGCACGCTGATCGACACCGAGCAGGTGGCGGCGCAGGCGATCGGCAACTCGATGCCCTCGACCATGTTGATGCCGAAGCGGTCGACGAAGCCCGGGCTCTCGATGATGGCGTCAGCCGGAAGGTTCTTGATGATGCCGTTGTTGCGGCGGTTGAAATGGCCGCGATAGGTGCGGCCGGTTTCGCGCGCCTCGATGATGTAGCTGGCGTGCTCGGTGGTACGCTTATGCTCCGACAGCGACTTGGTGGCTTCGGCCTTGAACTTGGGGAAATCGGTCTCGAACCAGTTCCGGCGTTCAGTCGAGTGGCGGAGATAACCGCCGGTTTCGCCGTGGATCCAGTCGCTCATGTCGATCCAGCGCAAGATTTCCTCGGGGCGCTTGCGGTACCAGGGCAGGTATTCGCTGAGGTGGCCGTTCGACTCGGTCGAATAGACGCCGAAGCGCTTCAGCACGTCGATGCGGACCTTTTCCTGCTTTGCATAGACCGGGTGCTTTTCGAAGCCGGCGATCACCTCGTCCGCCTCGATCTTGCGGCCCTTGGCGCGGATGTCGATGTACCAGGTCTGGTGGTTGATGCCCGAGCAGACATAGTCGAGGTCGCGGTCATCGACGCCGAGCACCTGGGCGATCTGGTGGGCGCCATGCTGCACGCCATGGCAAAGCCCGACCACGTCGACGCCGCCATAGAGATCGGCGGCCCAGGTGTTCATCGCCATCGGGTTGGCGTAGTTGAGGAACAGCGCACCCGGCTCGGCGACCTCGCGGATATCCTTGCAGAAATCGAGAATGACCGGGATGTTGCGCTGGCCATAGAGGATGCCGCCGGCGCAGATAGTGTCGCCGACACACTGGTCGACACCGTATTTCAGCGGGATGTTGACGTCGGTGGCGAAGGCCTCGAGCCCGCCGACGCGGACGCAGCTCATGATGTAGCGCGCGCCTGACAGAGCCTCGCGCCGGTTGGTGGTGGCGGTGACCTTGGCCGGCAGATTGTTGACCGCCACGATCGACGAGATGATCTGCTGGATCATGTCGAGGTTGTGGGCGTTGATATCGGTCAGCGCGAACTCGACATCGGCGAATTCCGGCACCTTGAGCAGATCCGAGATCAGGGTCTTGGTGAAGCCGACCGAACCGGCGCCGATGATCGCGACTTTGAACGACATGGCGTTCCTCCCCTTTGAATTGGGCTCCATCTAGCGGCAAGGCGGGTCGAGGGTGTAGAGGAAAGACATGCGATCGCGGGTAATTTCATGCTGTCCGACCTGATTGCCCATGGGCACAAGATCCAGGCCATCGCGCCACCGCGCGGGCCGCTGGGCTTTCACGTGATGGCCACCGGCGCCGGCTTCGAGAAGCGCGTCAACGAGGTCTATAACTGGGAGGGCCTGAAGCGCGGCGACGTACCGTTCGTCATCATCCAGCACACCATCGCCGGGCGGGGCGAGCTCGACTATGCCGGGGCCCGGCACGTGCTGCTGCCTGGCTCGACCATGGTGCTGAGCTTTCCGCATGCCAACCGCTACTGGCTCGATCGGGGGCAGACCTGGGAGTATTTCTGGATCGGCGCCAATGGGCGCGAGGCGCTGCGGCTGCTGCGGGCGATCATCGATCTCAAGGGACCGGTGGTGACGCCGGGAGCAGGTGCGGTCGACCGCATGGCGGAGGCCTGCGTGCGGCTGATGCGATCGCCCGAACTGCTCAGCGGCGAGGCCTCGGCCGCGGCGTATGACGCCATGATGGCGCTGCATGACGGGTTGTTCGGCGCGACGCCGCTCGCCAGCAATGTGGCGCCGCCGATCGCCCGGGCGCAGAGTTTTGTCGCCGAGCACCTGGGCGAGCCGCTGGGGGTGGACCGGCTGGCGCGCGTGGCCGGGCTGAGCCGGGCGCATTTCGTCAGGCGTTTTGGCGGCGAGACCGGGCAGAGCCCCTCGGATTTCGTCTTCGCGGCACGGATGGAACGGGCAACCCGGCTGCTGATCGCCACCGACCAGCCAGTCGCCGCCATCGCCGCGGCAACCGGCTTCGCCAATGGGAACTATTTCGCCAAGGCGTTCCGGCGGCTCAACGGCATCTCGCCAAGCGACTATCGCTCCGCTGCTGCGGCGGGGCGCTGAGGGCAGGCCTTGTACTTAGCGTAGATTAGGAGTTGCTTATCCATTGCTGCCTAGCATGATAGTCGCCCGAACTATCCGGTTCCGAGGCCCCGATGGTTGTGAAGCGGTCTCCCGTCCAGCACGTCGCTCACCCCGAGCCATCGGAATCGCTTGCCGCGTTGGTGGCCGCCAACGAGCGGCTGCAGCGCTTCGCGGCGGAGCTGGCCGGGGAGCAGCAGCGGGCCCAGGTGGAGCGCAGCTGGCTGCGCACCATGATCGACCAGGTGCCCGACTATCTCTACATCAAGGATAAGGACGCACGCTTCGTCATCGCCAACCGCGCGGTGGCGGCGGACCTTGGGCATGGCGATCCCAATACCCTGATCGGCAAATCCGATCTCGACGTGCATCCGCCGCAGCTGGCGCGGCGCTACTACGAAGATGACATGAGCGTCATCCGCGGCGAGAAGGCGCTGATCGACCACGAGGAATATGTGGTCCGCCCCGACGGCACGCAGCTCTGGCTCTCGACCTCGAAGCTGCCGCTGCGCAACCCCGAGGGTCAGATCATCGGGCTGGTGTGCAGCGCCCGCGACATCACCGAGCGGCGGCGCACCGAAGCGCATATCCATTTCCTCGCCTACCACGACTCGCTGACTGGGCTGCCCAACCGGGCCCGGTTCGAACGCGACCTCGCGGCCCTTGCCGGGCGGGCAGCGGAGGGCGTGCCGGCGACGCTGGTGCTGATCGACCTCGACCGGTTCAAGCACATCAACGACACGCTGGGGCACGTGGCGGGCGACGACCTGCTGCGCCAGCTGGCCAACCGGCTGTTCCAGCTGGTGGGGCCGGCGGGGACGCTGGCGCGGGTGGGTGGCGACGAGTTCGCAATCCTGCTCTCCGGGCCTGCGGCAGGCGCGGCGGAATCGCTGTGCCGGGCGATCCAGTTGCAGTTCGGGCGGCCGTTCCGGCTGTTTGACGATCCGGCGTTCATCACTGCCAGCTTCGGCATCGCCCCATGGCGGCCGGGATCGGACGCGCTCAGCATGCTGCGCGAGGCCGACATCGCGCTCTACGAAGCCAAAGCGCGCGGCCGCGGGCGCTGGGAGGTGTTTACGCCGCCGATGGCCGAGACGGTCGGGGAGAAGCGGCGCATCGAGCAGGATCTGCGCCGAGCCCTCGACACCGGCGGCGAGCTGACCCTCGAATACCAGCCGATCTTCGCTGCCGACGGCCGCACCGTGGCGGGCGCCGAGGCGCTGGTGCGCTGGGAGCACCCGGAGCGCGGCCGGCTGGCGCCTGATGTGTTCATCGGCGTGGCGGAAGAACGCGGGCTGATCGAGAAACTCGGCGAATGGGTGCTCGAGGAAGCCTGCCGCATGCTGGCGCGGACGACAATCCCCTGGGTGGCGGTGAACGTCTCGCCGGTGGAACTGAAGAGCCGGCGTTTTGTCGATCGGGTGATCGAGCAGCTGCGGCTGCTCGGCATCAGTCCGGCGCGGTTGCAGCTCGAGATTACCGAGGGCGTGCTGCTCGATACGTCGGAAGCCACCGAGAGCGGGCTGACCCGGTTGCGGGCAGCAGGTATCCGGCTGGCGCTCGACGATTTCGGCACCGGCTATTCGTCGCTCAACTACCTCAGGCGCTACAATGTCGACAAGTTGAAGATCGACCGCTCGTTCGTCGGCCAGCTCGGCCAATCTATCGATGCCGAGGTGATCGTCAGGACCATTATCGACCTGGCGCGATCGCTGAACATGAAGGTCACCGCCGAGGGCGTCGCCACCGAGCAGCAGCGCGATTACCTGATGGCGCGCGGCTGCCACGAGCTGCAGGGGTACCTGTTGTCAAAACCGCTGCCGCTCGAGGCGTTCCTCGAGTTCACCGGGATCGCGGCTTAGGGTTTCGGGGATCGGTTGACCACCGACCGCAGTGTGCCGACGTGTGGTGGTCCACGCTCTCGCCTCCTCCACCGGATGTCACCCCAGCGAAAGCTGGGACCCATTTCGCAGCCCGAGCCAGCGGTGAGTTGGGTCCCAGCTTTCGCTGGGATGACATCGAGTGGGTGGAGCAGGTGGTGCCCCCAACGGCGCACTAACTCCCAAGTATCTTCCGCGCCCGGGCAACAATCGGGGCGTCGACCATCCGGCCATCGAGCTGGAAGGCGCCGGCATGCTCCGCTGCAGCGGCGACGACCCGTTGGGCCCAGTCGCGCTCGGCGTCGCTCGGCGAGAAACCAGCGTTCAATACCGCGACGGCGGAAGGATGGACACAGGTGGCGCCATCGAAGCCATGCGCCTTGGCCTCGGCGGCGGCAGCGGCCAGCGCTTCGAGATCGGTGTAGTCGGCGCTCGATTGCAGGAGGCCAAAGCTGAGCTTCTGCTCCGCCTTGGCGGCGTAATGCAGCAGCAGCTTGGGATGGCGCAGGACCTCCGGCGTCGGCGTGGCGCCGAGCTCGGTGGCGAGATCTTCGCTGCCGAGCAGCAGGCCGATGACGCGGTGATTGGCGGCAATGACGCGAGCGTCGAGCAGCGCGGCGGCGCCCTCGATCAGGGCCAGGAAGCTCATGGCGGGGCGGCCGAGCTTAGCCTCTTCGGCGCGCAATGCGCCGGCGAGAGCATCGAGCGCGGCGGAGGAACTGGCTTTGGCCACCATCACGCCGGTGGCGCCGGCACGGCAGGCCGCGAGCGCATCCTCGCGCTGGCGAGCACCGGAGTTGATACGGACGAAAACCGCGGCGCCGTTGCGGCTGACGGCAGGAACCGTGGCCGCGAGGCTGGCCCGCGCCGCATCCTTGTCAGCCTCCGGCACCGCATCCTCGAGGTCGAGGACGATGGCGTCGGCGCCGCGCTCATGCGCCTTGGCGACGAAGCGTTCGGAATGGGCCGGAACGTAGAGGAGGGAGCGGAGCTTCATCCAAGTACCGTAGCAGGATCGACGCCGGCTTCGCGCAACACTTCGGCGGTGTGCTCGCCGAGGTCGGGCGCCGGACGGCGGAAGGTGCCGGGGGTTTCGCTGAGGCGCGGCAGGATGTTGTGCATCGGCAGGGCGCCGAAATCCTTGTCTTCGACATCGACAATGATGCCACGGTCAATGAAATGCTGGTCCGCGGCGATATCGGCGATCGAATAGATCGGGCCGACGGTGGCGCCGGCCTCGCGCATAATGGCGAGCGCCTCGTCATGGCTGTGATGCAGAAACCATTCGCCGACCGCGGCATCGACGAGGTCGCGATGCTTCACCCGGTCGGAGTTGGTGGCAAAGCGCGGATCGCTGTTCATCTCCGGCTTGCCGATCACCTCGAAGATGCGACGGGCGACCTGCGGGGTGGAGCCCGAGAGCGCGACATACTTGCCGTCGGAACAGCGATAGACGTTGCGCGGCGAGGCGGTGTTGGAGGCGGAGCCGGAACGCTCCTTGACCTTGCCGGTCACCTGAAAGATCGCGGCTTCCGGACCGAGCACCGAGTACATCGGTTCGAGCAGGCTGAGATCGATGACCTGCCCCTTGGCACGCCCACGGAAGCGGGCGAACAGCGCCGTGACGGTGGCGTTGGCGCCGTAGACCCCGGCGATCATATCGGCCAGCGCCAGCGGCGGCAGCACCGGTTCGCGATCCGGAAAGCCGGTGCGGTAGGCAAAGCCACTCATCCCCTCGACGATGGTGCCGAAGCCGGGGAACTGCGCGTAAGGCCCGGTCTGGCCGAAACCGGAGATACGGACGACGATGAGGTTGGGGTTGGCGGCGAGCAGCGCGTCGGGCGCGAGGCCCATCTCCTCGAGCGTGCCAGGACGAAAATTCTCGATGAAGACGTCGGCGGTCGCGAGCAGCGCCTTGAGCGCCGCCATGTGCGGGGCCTCACGCAGGTTGAGCTGCACCGAGCGTTTGTTGCGGCCGTAGGTCTTCCAGTAGAGCGAGTGCCCGTCATCGCGCCACTCGCGCAACGGATCACCCTGCGGCGGCTCGATCTTGATGACGTCGGCGCCGAAATCGGCGAGCTGCAGCGACAGCATGTTGCCGGCGACGAGGCGGCTGAGATCGATGACCCGGATGCCGTCGAGCGGGCCGGTGGCGAGGGGGTTGAAGGGGATAGGTTGGGTCATGCTGCTCCACCCCACCCAGCTTCGCTAGGCCGCTGGTGCGGCCAAGCTGCGCTACCCTCCCCATCAAGGGGAGGGACAAGCAAGAACCGAAACTGCGGTGCGCGTCTCCCTCCCCCTTGTGGGGAGGGATCAAGGGTGGGGGTGGCCACACGCCCGAACATCAGACTTCGACCACTTCCAGCCGCGCCACAGTCATTCGCCCTGCCGAGGCCATGCGCAGGCCGGCCTGGCCGTAGCGGAACTGGCCGTCGGTCGCCGAGATCCGCTCCTTGCCGTCGACGCTGAGCGTCAGCTTATCGCCGACCACAGTCAACGCCAGCTTGTGCGCCTCGCCCGGCTTAACTGCGAACGGCGTCCGGGCCAGTACCATGGTGCCATGGTCCTGCTTCAGGATTACGGCTTCGCCATTCTCGAAGCCGGCCGCATAGAAGCGGGACGTGCCCTGGACGCGGGCGGCGACGAGGTGGGATTTGCCGGCGAGCGGGGTCAGGTCGGCGCTGACGGTGACGTCGCGGAGATAGCCATTGCCGGTCCAGGCGTCGGCGTCCTCGGCGGTGTGGGCGTGGATGGCGCCGTCCTGCAGCGACCAGTGGCCGCGGTTCCAGGTGAAGCGGGTGATGCCGCCCCATTCCTGCTTTTCGGTGCTGGGGTCGATGGCGAGCCTGCCCTTCCCCGATACCGAGAACTCCGCGAGGTAGAGCCGGCCGAGGAACTTCAGGCGCCCAAAATACTCGACCAAGACGCCGATCTCGTCGATCGCCTCGTCGCCCTCGGGGATCGTGAACTCGTAGTCCTGCCAGCCCGCGGAGCTCGGGACGTGCCAGGCGCCGGTCTCGACGATCTCGCCGGAAATGGCGCGGCGGACATAGGGGGCGACGCGAAGGTTACCGTCACCGTTCCAGGGGTCGAGCTGCAGTTTGAACTTCACCGTCTGGCCGGCATCGGCGAGCGGAGTGAACATCGGGCGGTAGCGCTCGTCGTCGAAATCGGCACGACGGTAGAACGGCTTCCAGAAGATGCGACCGCCCTGCCCGCGCTCGAGCCGATCGAGCAGCACTTCGAGCGCGCCGCGCGAGTTGGGGCCCTGCTTGCCGGTCGCCGACTTCACCTCGATCTGGTTGAACGGCTCGGTGCGGAAGGCATGCGTGGCGCCCGGCGCGTCGAAATCGAAGCGCACGCCACGACGCTCGAAATCCTCGACCCACGGCGCCGGCGGCTCCTTGCCGTCGAGGCGGAGGGCGAGGACGGTGAGCTCGCGGGCAAAGCTCGGGATATCGACGACGTTGAGCGTGCCGATGACGCCGGAGGCGATGACGAAGTCGTTGATGGGCTTGCGATACTTGTCCCAGCTCGGCTGTACGCCCTGGAAGGTACCGACGATGGCGCAGGCATTGCCGGCGTTACAATCGGTGTCCCAACCGGCCATCGTGGCGATCTCGGCGGTACGGGTCAGTTCGCCCGCGCCGTAGAGGATGGCCATCACGGTGACGCCGGCATTGGGGATGATGTGACAGACGCCGGGATAGCGGTCATAGCCCCAATCGGCGGTCAGCATGTCGCGGCAAAGGCGCCAGTCGGTCGGGTTGGCCTTGTGGAAGTCGATGACGGCGCGGGCGACGCGGGCGTAGGTCGAACTGGCATCGATGGTCGAGAGGCCGGTTTCGACGATCTCGTCGATGGATTTGGCGACGAAGGCCTGGGCGATGGCGGCGGCGCAGAAGCGGGCGCCGTTGAGGCCGTCGCCGTCATGGGCGACGGAAGCCGCCATGGCCGACATCTTGGCGGCACGCGTCGGATTGCCCGGGTTCACCCAGCCCCAGCTGTCGATGAAGATCTGGCCGCCGATCTGCTCGGCGACAGTGGTGCCGTTGGTGGCGATGGAGCCGGACTCCGGCGCCTCCATGCCGGATTTGAGGTTCTTGTAGGCGGTGTGCTCGGTGGAATTGCCGAAGCCGCCCCACCAGTACATGCCGTGTTCCTCGGCGGCATAGTTCAGCCAGGTGCGGCCGACATCGGCAGCGGTGGCCTTCAAGCCGTAATCGCGCAGCGCGCGGATGAAATAGACCGGGCCATTGGTATCGTCGTCGGCAGCAAAATTCTTGAAGTCACGCAGGTACTGGGTGACCTCGCCATAGGTGTTGCGGATGCGGTCATAGCTCCAGATGGTCGGCTCGACCGGCGCGCCCAGGCGGACGCCGATGGCCTTGCCGATGAAGCCGGCATAGATGCGATCGAAGATTTCGGTAGTGGTCAGGGGCATGAACGGTCCGGTGGTCAGAGATTGACGACGCTGGCGGTCGGGAGATCGGCGAGGAGGCTGTCGCGGCTGCGTTCGGCAGCTTCGCGGGCCCGCCGGTCGGCGAGAAGGATATCGGTGACGGTCGCAGTGAAGCGATCGGCAGCGGCGGTGAGATCGAGGCGGTTGGCGCTGTCGAGGGTCTGGCGGTCAGCATCGCGGATGACGCTCTCGCCGTGCAGCGCGCCCAGGATGGCGCCGGCCATGACGCCGATCGAGTCGGTGTCGCGGCCGGAATTGATGCCGTCCTCGATGGCAGTGCGGAAGTCGCCGCCATTGACCAGGGCGAAGCCGAGCGCCAGCGGCAATTCCTCGATCGAGCCCAGCCGCGACGGCTGGTAAGCCATTGAGAGCCGGCCGGCGCGGGCCTTGGTGTGGTTCACGTCGTCGCCCATCGGCGAGAACGGGGCGATGGCGGCGTGAAAGGCGGCGACCACCTCGGCGTGCTCGGCACCCTTGAGCCGCGAAGCGACTTCGGCGATGGCGCGGATCGCCTCGCGCGTGCCGTCCTTGCTGAGGGCAATGACCCGCTCGACGATCTCTTCAATGCCGATACCTGGGGTGAAGGCGGCGGCGACGGCAGCGGCGAAGGCGCCGGCGGCTTCGAGCCCGAAACTCTCCTGGTGGCCCTGGGCGAAGGCGATGGCCTCGTCATAGGCGGCCTTGGGATCACAGGCATTCACCACGCCGACCGGGGCGATGTACATGGCGGCGCCGCAGTTGACCATGTTGCCGATGCCGCCCTGGCGGGGGTCGCAATTGGCCAGCTGGTGACGCTGGAAGATCCACTTTTCGGGGTAGAACAGGCGGTCGATCAGGTTGGCCTCGCGCTGCATCTCCGGAATCCAGCGGGGGGTCCAGGCGATCTGGCGCACCATGCCGTCGGCCATGTCCCAGGCGTCGAGGTGATGGTTAGTTTCGGCGTAGATATCCATCAGCGCCAGGGTCATCAGCGTATCGTCGGTGACGATGCCGTTGCCGCGGATGCGGTGATTTCGCTGCTCGGGCGGCAGATCCATCTTGTGCCAGCGCGCCTCGAGCGAGGTGACCCGGCCATAGCGGGCCCGGATATCGGCAGCCGAGAGCTTTTCGACCGGGGCGCCGAGCGCGTCGCCCAGGGCGATGCCGTGCAGCATGGCGCGGACGCGGCCGCGAAGTGAGGTGGGCATGATGGTCTACTTCCGCTTGTCTAAATCTGTCACCGCACCCGCCCGTGGTCGTGGGAGGACGCCACGGGCGGGATGCGGTGGTCCGGGCTTAGCCGTTCAGCTTGGTCCGGGCGTACTCGTTGAGGCGGTCGCCACCGGCGGCCTTCCATTCGGCGACGAAGGCATCCCACTGGTCCATCGAGGCTTCGCCGGAGATGAACTTGTAGACCCAGGCGCGGTAGACGTTCTCGGTCGCGTCGAGGTCAGCAGCGTAGTCGGACGGCCAGACGAAGGCGTTGTCCGGCTTGAACCAGGTGGTGATGTTCTTCAGCGACTCCTGGGCGGCGGTCGACTTCCACTCCACCGGCGGCACGAAGTTGGCGGCAGCGAAGAAGCGGGCGTACCAGGTGCTCATCTTGTCGGTGATGGTGTAGGTGTCGCCGGACTTGGTGTATTCCTCGCCCTCGAAGCCCATCCGGTCCATCATCTGGCCTTCGGTCGACGCCATGAAGTCGAGGAGTTTTGCGACTTCTTCCTTGTGCTCAGAGGTGGTCGAGATGGCGAAGCCGCGGCTTTCCTTCGAGACATCAGTGGCCGAGAGCCCCTGGCCGCCCGGACCCGACGGGATCGGCAGCAGCGCCAGCTCGATCGGGGTTTCCGGATGTGCCTGGCGCATCTTGCCGCCATAGATGTCGATGACTTCTGCCGAGGAGCCGAAGATCACGCCGGCCTTGCCGGTGTAGAACTTGTCTTCCTTCACGTCGAACTTCGAGGTGACATATTCCTTGTCGTAGAGACCCTCGGCGCCGAGCTTGGCGTACCAGGTGAGCTTGGCCTTTTCGGCATCGGTGATGCGCGAGCTCACCCACTCGCCAGCCGCGTCTTTCATCCAGGTGCCGGTGATGCCGAAGGCCTGGTTGAAGATCGAGTCGAGCTCATTGGTGTTGTCGGCGGTGGTGACACCAAAAGTGTTGCCCGGGGTGCCGTCGCCATCGAGATCGGCATCGTGGATGGCCTTGAAGAAGGCCTCGTACTCATCGACGGTGGTCGGGGCCGGGATGCCAAGCTTTTCCAGCCAATCCTTGCGGATCACCGGCTGCGGGGCGCGCGGCGGATAGACATAGAGCAGATAGGGGTAGTTCTTCAGGCGCTCGACATTGTGCGGCCAGAGCGCCGCCTTGAGGTTGGGCGACTTCTCGATCCAGGGGTTCAAGTCTTCGAGGATGCCCTGGTCGGCCATCTTGGCATCGCCGCCCTGGAAGTAGATCAGGTCGGGGATATCGCCCGAAAGCAGCATGACGCCGAGTGCGTCGGCGTAGCCCGAAGACGGCAGGTCGACGATCTGGATGTCGAGATCGGTGCCCTGGGCCTTCAGCGCCGCTTCGATGCGCTCGATATGGGCGACGTCGGGCGGGTTGGTCGAGAGCAGGTCCTTGGATACCAGGCGGATCACCGTCTGGGCGCTGGCCGGCATGGCCAGCGACAGGCTGAGCGCCAGCGCCGTGGTGGTCAGAAGCAGGGTCTTAAGCATGGATTCTCCTCCGTTATGCTTGTTGTTGTTCATGGGATGGCGGTTGGGCCAGTGCGTCGGCCCCACCCCCTCCGAGCTTCGCTAAGTCGCTGACGCGACAAGCTTCGCTTGCCTCCCCCAGCAAGGGGGAGGTGGGGGCCGGTGGGTTTGACGAGATGGCGCTCGCGGCTAGCGGAAGTGGATGAGGGCGAGCAGTCCCGATACCGCGAGGATCGGCAGCACCGCGAGGATCAGCGCCAGCACCAGCCAGCGACGCAGGATGGCGAGCACCAGCGCCGGGATGGTCATCATCACGAAGGGCACGATGAGCATGAGGGAGAAACCCTGGCTCATCGAACGGGTGATCAGTTCCATCTGCGGGGCGCGCAACAGGAAGTCGGCCTCGATGATGATGAACAGGGCGATCTGCAGCCCGGTGAGGACGAAGATCGTATTGCGCAGCCAGGGCGTCTTCGGGCGTACCGCGGTATCGGTCATGCGGCTCTCCCTTGCCCTCGAGCGGCAGGATGACCCGATTTCGGCCGACAATGACAGCGCAATCCATCATCCCTTCAGCGCTCCCGACATGGTGCCCTTGGTGAAGAATTTCAGGATCAGCGGGTAGATGGCGAGGATCGGCAGGATGGTGATGATGATCATCCCGGCCTTCAGCGCCTTCAGGTTGATCTGCGCCACGCCGATATTGTTGGCGGCGTTGTCGGCGCCGACGATAGCGAGCTTGTCGCCTTCGACCACGAACTGCCTGAGCACCACCTGCAGCGGGTACTTGGTCTGGTCGTTGAGGTAGATCATCGCCCGGAAGAACTCGTTCCAGTGGAAGACCAGGTAGAACAGGGCGATGGTCGCCAGAGCGGGCTTGGCCAGCGGCAGCACCACCTGGAAGAAGATCTGAAAGGCATTGGCGCCGTCGAGTTCGGCGGCCTCGAGCAGCTCCTCGGGGATCTCCTCGAAAAAGCGCACCAGGATGATCAGGTACCAGGCGTTCACCGCCTTGTAGAGGATGACGCTCCAGTAGCTGTCGAGCAGGCCCATCCGCTTCATCAGGAAGTAGTCGGGAATGATGCCTGGCTCGAACACGATGGTGACGAGGACCAGCAGAAAGATGACCCGCCGGCCGGGCAGGTTCGGCCGGCTCAGGCCCCAGGCCATCAGCGCCGTGCCGACGACGCCGATAAAGGTCGCGGTGGCGGTGATGAAGATCGAGTTGAGGATACCGCGCTGCACGTTGGGGTGCTGCAGCAGCAGCATCCAGACATCGAGCGAGAAGCCCGACGGCCATATGTCGAGGCCGCTCTTGCCGGCGACCCGGCTCGGATCGGAGAATGACACGGCGAGCAAGTTGAGGATCGGCTGCAGCATCACCACCACCATCGCCAGCAGGGTCGTGACGATGATGGCGTACTCGATGCGCTCGAGCGGGGTGCGACGGATCGCGGTGCCACGGGGCGCGGCCATCACCAGACTCCCTTGCCGGTGAGGCGCTTCGAAACGAAATGCGCAGAGAGGATGAGGATCATGCCGAACACCGCCTTGAACAGGCCGGCGGCCGTGGCGAGCGAGTATTCGCCGGTGTGCAAACCGATGCGGTAGACATAGGTATCGAGGATATCGATCTGGCCGCGGTTCACGTCGTTGAGGAAGTTGATGACCTGGTTGAGGTCGGCCGACAGGAACATGCCCATGTTGAGAATGAACAGCGTCGCGATGGTGGGGACGATCCCGGGGATGGTGACGTGCCAGACCTTCTGCCAGCGGTTGGCGCCATCGAGCTCGGCGGCCTCGTAGAGCGACTGATCGATGCCGATGATGGCGGCGAGATAGAGCAGGCTGTCCCAGCCGGCAGAACGCCAGATCTCGGAGAACACCAGCACCCAGCGGCTGGAGTTGCCATCGGTCATGAAGGCCACTGGCTTGGCGCCAAAGAAGCCGGTGATCTGGTTCACCGCGCCATCCGACGGCGACAGGATGGCGATGAACACGCCGGCGATCACCACCCAGCTCAGAAAGTGCGGCAAGTAGATCGCCGACTGCACGAATTTTCTGAGCCGCCCGCTCCGCACCTCGTTCAGGAGCAGCGCGACGATGATCGGCACCGGGAAGACGAAGAGGATCTTCAGCGTCGAGATGATCAGCGTGTTGGCCAGCACCTGGTAGAACACCGGCGAAGCGAACAGCGTCTGGAAGTGCTTCAGCCCGACCCAGAGATTGGGCGGGATGATCCGCACCTGCTCGAATGCCATCTTGGCTTCCCAGATCGGGAAATAGTGCCAGACGAGGAAGAACAGCAGGCCGGGGGCTAGCATGACGTAGTAGGGCCACCAGCGACGAACGCTATTGGCGAAGCGCTGCGACCTGGGAACGTTCCCGGCGACGCGTGCAATGACCGTCGCGTTTTGCTCGACGCTCGACATGCTTCTAGCTCCTCCCCGCTCCTGCGACGCGCAGGGGCGTTTGTACCGTCAGATCGGCGAGTGAGCCTCGCTCTATCAGGCGGCACGGCAAATAGGTGCGGCCATCCTGCGGACGACCGGCGATCTCATCGAACAGCGCTTGGGCGGCGCGGCGGCCAAGCTCGCGCGCCGGCTTCTCGATGGTGGTGAGACCGGGCCAGGAGAAGGCGCCAGCAGGCACCCCGTCAAAGCCGAGAATGGAGACATCGCGCGGGCATTCGCGGCCGGCCTCGCGCACTGCCAGCATGGCGCCGAGCGCCATCAGGTCGTTGGCGCAGAACACGGTGAGATGGCCGCTGCGCTGGCGCGCCATCAGCCGCTGCATGGCGGCATGGCCACCCTCGAAGGTATAGTCGCCATCTTCGACCAGCAGCACGGCCGGGTCGATATCACGCTCGAGGCAGTGCTCATGCACCGAACGCAGGAAGCGGGCCCGAGCCAGGCGGGATTTCGGACCAAGGATCAGGGCGGGCGCTGCGTGGCCGCGGGCGACCAGATGATCGAGCCCGAGCCGCACGGCCTGCCGGATGTCCGAGCCGATGCTTGGGGTATCGGGGAAGCGCTCGGCGCTGGAGCCGATCAGCGAGAAGGGCACCCCGAAGCGGCCGAAATCTTCGGCATTGTCGGAGACCGGGTTGACGATGGCGCCCTCGACCCGGGCCTGGCGCAAGGCGCGCAGGTGGCTGGCCTCGCGATCGTGGTCCCAGTCCGATGAGAAGACCAGCAGCGAAGCGCCGTTCTCGCCGACGATATCCTGGGCGCCGCGGGCGACCTCGGCCCAGAACGGGTTGGTGATATCGGGGATGACGAGGCCGAACAGGCCCGAGCGGCCAGACCGCATGCCGACCGCAAGGTGGTTGCGCTCGTAGCCGCTGGCGATGGCGGCCTTGCGCACCTTTTCCCGGGTGGCGTCGTTGACATCAGGGGAATCGGAGAGGGCGCGTGCGGCAGTGCTCTTCGACACGCCGGCAAGCCTTGCCACATCAATGATGGTGGGCCGTCTGCCCATGCAACCCTCCCGTGCCGTTCCCGGCATCTATTGGGAACGTTACCGGAAGTTAACGCCAGAGTCTAGATGGCCCAGGATGCGTGGATTTTAGTGCTCATCGCCGGCGCCAGCCTGCTGACCGGCCATGAGTTTTCGTCAGTGGTCGCGCGGTAAGAGGCCGCGACGACGCAGTTCCGCACGGACTGCGACGAAGCTCGGCACGTTGGTCACCAGCCGGTCGTCGCCCAACGGGTTGATGACCGCGAGCAGCGTCGCATCTGAGAAGTTGGTAAGGCGCTGCGTATCGACGTTCTCGTCGCTGCGGCGCAACATCGACATGAGCTCGACGAGCTCATGGTTATCCAAGTCATTCATCGGATTGGCCCCCGACAGACTCACGTAACGAGAGGCCCGCCGCCCCTGTATACGTGTAAACGCATATATGTCGGACCAGTTCCCGCTACGTCAAATCACATGTTGGGCCATGATCCTCTCCCGTATGGCGAGGGAGGCTGGGGACTGCCGGTGGTCGAGCCGATCCGCAGCTTCACCCCACGCGCGGTGTCATCCCAGCGAAAGCTGGGACCCAACTATCGGCTGGCGCGAGCCGTGAGATGGGTCCCAGCTTTCGCTGGGATGACAGCCGGGGGGTGTGGGGGCCGAGCGTCCTGACCTGGACGCAATCGTTCAGAAGAACAGGTCGTCCAGGGCGGCGTCGGTGTCGGCGGCGGGTTCGGGGGCGATTTCGATGCCGGTGAAGGCGTCGTGGACACGGCGCTCGGCGTCCATGGTGTAGCGCTTGCGCAGGGTGGCGAGGAACTCGGTCAGTTCGATAGAGGGGGGCTCGCCTCCACCAAGCTGCGCTTGGTCGCCCTCCCCCACCCCACGAGGGAGGATAAGAGCGGCAATCCCCAGTTCGATATCGCTCAGGGCTTCCGAGATGGCGCCGTGGTTGGCGAGGCTGTCGACGGCCTGGTGCAGGCGGTCGGCGACCTTGGGGCCGTCGTCGTAGAGTTCGACCAGCGCCTTCTTCATCCGCATGCCGACGGTTTCGAGCTGGGTGAGCGAGGCCGCAGCCTCGCGCTCCAGATCGCCAACGCGGCCGGCACCGGCGCCGGTGGCGTTGGTGAAGGCGGCGGAGAAGCGGGCAGCTTCGTTCAGCCGTTCGACCGCCTCATGCGCCGAAACCACGGTCTCGCCGGTGAGGGTCCTGAGTTGCTGGGCGATGACGTCGAGAGCACGGCCGCGCGGGCCGAGCTGGGCGCATTTGACCGCGGCATTGAGCGAGACGAGGCGCATCTTGTACTCGATCTCCTGCACCGCCTCGACGTGGTTGAGCAGGACGCCGACTGTCTCCGAGACGGCGACCGCGACGCGATCGAGTTTTTCGCGCTCGCTTTCGCAATCGCGCAGCACGGCAACGGCGCGGCGCACGGCGCTGTGCAGTTCGGAAAGGGCCGAGCGGTTCTCGGCCGAACCGTAGACCTGGCGCGCATGCTCGAGCACCGCTTCGACGTCGTCGGCGAGCTGAGTGAGCGCCTCGGCGCCAGAGGCCATTTCGAAGACGAGGGTTTCGCGCGCGCCGGCGAGCTGCTGGCGCTGCAGTTCGGTGATGGGGTCACTCAGTGTCGAGCTCCCCCCTCCCCCATGCTCAGCGTGGGCCCCCTCCCCCGCCCCGCGGGGGAGGGTAAGGGTGGAGAGATCGCGGAGGGCGGCTTCGACGTGTTCGACGCGCTGGCGGGTGGCATCACCGACCTGCAGGGCCATGACGGTGGTGGCGACCTTGTCGGCGATGGCGCGGGACATCTGGCCGGTGACGGCGCTGGAGCGGACCGAGGTGAGGCGCTGCTCGGTGACTTCGGCGAGGTCGCGCTCGAGCTCAGTGGCGAGAGTCGAGAGCGTATCGCGGTGCGCCTGCTCGAAGCTGGCGCGGGCGGTGGCGGCTTCGCCGACGACGATGCTGAGCGCTTCATAGGTGCGCGAGAAGCGCTGGATGGTGGTCGTGGCAGAGTCCGACAGCTGCGCGATGTCGGTGGTGAAAACGCCGAAATCCTCGGTGTCGGTGACGACGCTGGCGGCGACGACGCGGGCATTGATGGCGACGATGCCCATCATTTTGACGGTACGGCGCAGCTCCGAGATCGGGTGCGAAGCGCCGCGCAGCGCGTCGACGAGGCGGTTGAGATCGGCCTGCTCGGCGCCGAGCGTGACGGAAATCTCGCCGGCACGGCGGCCGACCACGGCGAGGCGATCGGTGGCCTCGGCGAGGTCCGGACCTTCGAGATCGACCGGCAGGGTTTCGAAGGTGTCGGTGAGGCGCGACAGGATCTCGGCGCACTCGGCAAGCCGGGCGCCAACGGCGACGAAGGCGCCATCGATGGCGTCGCGGGGGGCCGCGAGGTCGGCGGCGAGGGTGAGAATGCGGGGCGAGAGGAGATCTGCGTCAGCACTCCTGAGAGTCTGTCCGCCCCCTCCCCCATGCTCTGCATGGGCCCCCTCCCCCGCCACGCGCGAGAGGATAACGGAGAGCTCAGTGGCAGGGGACGAGGTCATGCGGTGTCCTTTTGCGGGGCACGGGCGGCGTAGGTGGTGATTTCGGTGGCGACGCGGCGGAGCGAGACCACCTTGTCGGCGGCGCCGAGCGCAATGGCTTCCTTGGGCATGCCGAAGACGATCGAGCTCTCTTCGTCCTGGGCGAGCGTGGCGGCGCCGGCCTGTTTCATTTCGAGCAGGCCGCGGGCACCGTCGTCGCCCATGCCAGTCAGAATGATGCCGAGCGCGTTTTTGCCGGCGGCATAGGCGGCGGAGCGGAACAGCACGTCGACCGAAGGGCGATGGCGCGACACGTGCGGCCCGTCGACGATGCTGACGGTGTAGCGCGACCCCGAGCGCTGCAGCGACATATGGTGGTTGCCCGGGGCGATCAGCACGCGGCCGGGTTCGACCACATCGCCATCCTCGGCTTCCTTCACCTCCATCTGGCAGAGGCCATTGAGGCGGCGGGCGAAGGCGGCGGTGAAGCGCTCAGGCATGTGCTGGACGATGACGATGCCGGGTGTGGTGGCGGGCAGCGCCTCGAGCACATCGCGCAGCGCCTCGGTGCCGCCGGTGGAGGCGCCGATGCAGATCACCGGCGCCGTGGTGGGCATCGAGGCGGCAGCCGAGGCGGCGCGGGCAGCGGAGCGCTGCGGGATCACTGCGTCGGCGGTGAGTTTCTTTTCGACTGCGAGTTTCGGCGCCGGGGGACGGACGCGCCCTTTGAGCCTTGCATGGGCAGCGGAGCGGGCCGCTTCGCAGATGCGGACGCGGGAATCGTGCAGGAACTGGGCGGTATCGACGCGCGGCTTCTGCACCACATCGACGGCGCCCGCTTCCAGCGCCTCGATCAGCGTGTCGCTGCCCTCGCCGGCATGCGACGAGCAGATCACCACCGGGATGGGACGCTGCGACATCAGCTTCCTGAGAAAGGTGATGCCATCCATGCGCGGCAGCTCGATATCGAGGATGATGACATCGGGCACTTCGGCGCGGATCCGCTCGACCGCGATATAGGGGTCAGCCGCCGTCGCCATCACTTCGAGCTCGGGGTCGGACGAGATGATGTCCGAGAGCGTGGTGCGCACGGCGGCGGAGTCGTCGACGATCAGCACACGGATCTTGCGGTCGGTTTCGGCGGAGGCGGACATCGAGGGGATCTCAGAGCTTCTGGAACACGGCGGGGGCGACCTGCCGCACGGCGAGCGAGGTGCCAATCATCGACTCCGAATGCCCCAGCACGATGTAGCCACCGGGGCGGAGGTGATCGACGAGGCGGGCGACGACGGCGTCCTGGTCCGCCTTCTCGAAATAGATCAGCACGTTGCGCAGGAAGATCACGTCGACATCGCGATCGAACGGGTAGGTCTGGTCCATCAGGTTGAGATGGGTGAAGCGCACCTGACGGCGGAGCTCGGGCACCATGCGCACCTCGCGACGGGCGCCGGGGCGGCGCGCATGCATGAGGTAGCGCGCCTGCATCTCGGGCGGCACCGGCGCGAGCATTTCGGCCGGGTAGACGGCACGACGCCCCTGCGCCAGCACGGTGGTGGAGATGTCGGTGCCGAGGATGGCGAAGCGGAAGTCGTTGCGCTGGGCCACCAAGTCATCGAGCACCATGGCGAGGGTATAGGCCTCGGCGCCGGTGGAGCTGGCGGCGCTCCAGACCTTCAGCAGCGGGTTGCGCTCGCGGGTCTTGAGCAGGGCGGGCACCATGTGCTCGACCAGGAAATCGAAGTGCTCGGCCTCGCGGAAGAAGTCGGTCTTGTTGGTGGTGACGGCGTTGATCAGATGGGTGAGTTCGCGCTCGAGCCCGCCTTGTTTGAACAGGAAGCTGCAATAGCTGGCGAAATCGGGCTGGCCGAGCGCCCGCATGCGCTTGCGCAGCCGGCCCTCGACCATCAGGCGCTTGCCCGGCGGCAGCTTGATACCGGCCTCGCCTTCGATGAGCTTGGCAATGCGGCCGAAATCGAGCGCGCTGAGGTGATCGTCGGCGTCGTCGGGCTGGGGTTTTTGGGCGAGGCTAGGCATTGGACGCCCTCGGAGAGTTCTGGCGCGCGCTGCCCCACCCCCTCCCGGCCTCCCCCATCAAGGGGGAGGTGAAGAGTTGAGCGTGTGGCTCGGTCGTGCCCAGCGCACTGGCGGGCACCTCCCCCCTTGTGGGGGAGGTTGGGAGGGGGGTGGCAGTCAATCCCAACATCACGCCGCCTCAGCCACGCTGCCCAATAACCGGTCGAGATCCAGCACGGTGACGAAGCTGCCGTTGCGGCGGCCGATGCCGGCGACGGCGTGGCCGCGCCAGTTACCCGAGATGGCCGGGGGCGGTTCGAGCCCTGCGGCGTCGAGCACGGTGACTTCGAAGACCCGGTCGGTGCGCAGCCCGACGGTCATCGGGCCGGCGCCGCCGCTGACATTGAGCACCACGATACGGGTGTTCTCGGTGTCCTCCGCCTCGGGCAGCCCGAGGGTCAGGCGCAGGTCGAGCACCGGGATGCCCTGCCCACGCACATCGGTCATCCCGAGCAGGTTGGCGGGGGCCTGCGGCAGGCGCGCCACCGGACGCATCTCGAGGATCTCCTGGACCTTGTCCACCGGGGCGGCGAACAACTCGCCATTGACCCCGAGCGTTACGTACTGGGCTCTCTCGGCCATCGCGGCTCTCCTCAGGCTGCGCCGCGGCGGGTGAACTCGCTGTCGAGCTCGTCGCCGGCATCGTCGATATCGAGATCGAAGCCGCCATTGCTGCTCGGCTTGCCGGCCGAACGGGGCCGCGGCTTCAGGTGCGGGGCCTTGGCCATGATCTCGCTGCGGATGGCGTTGCTGCGCTTTGCCGCCGGCTTCTTGGCGGCTTCGGCAGCAACCTCGCGGCTCGCCTCGATGCGGAAGTAGCTGATGGCGTTCTGCAACTGCTCGGCCTGGCTCGCCAGCTCCTCGGAGGTGGCCGACATTTCCTCGGCCGCCGAGGTGTTCTGCTGGGTGACCTTGTCGAGTTGCTGGATGGCGGTGTTGATCTGGCTGGCGCCGGCATTCTGCTCGCGCGCTCCGGCGGTGATCTCCTCGACCAGCTCGGCCGTGCGCTGGATGTCGGGGACCAGGCGGGTCAGCATCTCGCCGGCCGACTGCGCGGTTTTCACCGTGGTGTCGGAGAGGGTCGAAATCTCGGCGGCGGCAGCCTGGCTGCGCTCGGCGAGTTTGCGTACCTCGGAGGCAACGACGGCGAAGCCGCGGCCATGCTCGCCGGCGCGCGCAGCTTCCACCGCTGCATTGAGCGCCAACAGGTCGGTCTGCCGGGCAATTTCCTGCACCACCATGATCTTCTGCGCGATGGTCTGCATGGCGGCGACGGCGTCGTTGACCGCGCTGCCCGAAGCGATGGCGTCGGCAGCGGACTGCCGGGCAATCTTTTCGGTCTGCAGCGCGTTGTCGGCGGACTGCTTGATGGTGGCGGCCATCTCTTCCATCGAGGCGGACGCCTCTTCGGTGGATGAGGCCTGTTCGGTGGCGCCCTGGCTCAGCTGCTCGGCGGTGGCGGAGAGCTCCTGCGAACCGGCGGAGACGTTGTTGGCCGAGGTGATGGCTTCGGCGATGACATCGCGCAGCTTTTCGACCATGCGCTGCAGCGCGAGGCCGAGCGTGTCGCGGTCGGAAAGCGGCTTGGGCTCGACAGTCAAGTCGCCATCGGCGATGCGGTCGGCGATGGCGGCGGTGGCGCGGAGGTTGGCGGTCATCACGTTGACGGTCGCAACGAGATCCTTGATTTCGTCATTGGATTTGATCTCGATGTTCTGGTCGAGATCACCAAGAGCGACGGCGCTGACCACCTGGCTGATCTTGCCGAGGCCGCGGCTGATGCCGATGATGATCATGGCGGCAGCGCTGATGGCGATGATGGTCGAGCCAACCAGCAGCGCGGTCAGCAGCAGCGAAGACGAGCCGTAGAGGGCTTCGGCATTGGCGATGGCTTCGTCGAGCTGGGTGTTGTTGAGCGCGACGATCTCATCGAGCCGGGCCACCGAAGCCGCACGGACTTCGGCGGCCTTGCCGGCGGCGAGCGCGAAGGCTTCGGCATCGAGGTTGAGGGTCGAGAGGCGGCGCACTTCGGCGTGCTGGACCAGGTAGGCGTCATAATCGGCGCCGAATTTGTCGACCAGTGGCTTGCCGACCTCGCTGGAGAGTTCGCGCAGTGTCGCGGTATCGGCGTGGACGGCGTCGATCTCGCCGTCCATCTGGGTGACCAGCGCCGTGATGGCGCCGGGGTCCTGGGTGAGGATCAGGTTCTTTTCGTCGCGCGCCACTTTGAGGGTCGAGGTCTCCAGCTCGGCAGCGAGCTGGATGCGCTTGACGTTGCCTTCCATGGCGGCGTTGAACGAGCTGTTGAGCGCCCCGAGGTTCAGCAGCGCAATGGCCATGCTGATGGCGCTGAGCACGATGACCGTGGTGAAGGCCGCGATCAGCTTGGTCTTGATGGTCAATCTCATTTGGCGTGGCCCCCTAGCCCACGGACCGCTTCTGCGGTCCTCTGCCCAAAATCTGCAGTCAGTAAGATCGGCGTTCTGCGATTGGCCGGGGCGAGCGAACACCCCGGCCGGACTCAGTCGGTGTCGGATCAGGCAGTGCCGCGGCGGGTGAATTCGCTGTCGAGATCGTCGCCCATGTCATCGAGCTCGAGGTCGAAGCCGCCGCCGGTGGCGCGGGCCGGAGTTTTCTTGCGCGTCAGGTGCGGCGCCTTGCTGAGGATCTCTTCCTGCAACTGGGCGGTGCGACGGGCGCGCTGCGGGGCGCGGTCGTTGGCGGCATCGACGCGGGCCAGCTGGCCCTGGTCGATGCGGAAGTAGCTGATGGCGCTCTGCAACTGCTCGGCCTGGCTGGCCAGCTCCTCGGAGGTGGCCGACATTTCCTCGGCCGCCGAGGTGTTCTGCTGGGTGACCTTGTCGAGCTGCTGGATGGCGGTGTTGATCTGTGCCGCGCCGGCATTCTGCTCACGCGAGCCGGCGGAAATCTCTTCCACCAGTTCGGCCGTGCGGCGGATATCGGGCACGAGCTTACTCAGCATGTCGCCGGCCGAGCGCGCCGCCTTCACCGTGTCGACCGAGAGGGTCGAAATCTCGGCGGCGGCAGCCTGGCTGCGCTCGGCGAGTTTCCGCACCTCGGAGGCTACCACCGCGAAGCCCCGGCCATGTTCGCCGGCCCGGGCGGCTTCCACCGCGGCGTTGAGCGCGAGCAGGTCGGTCTGGCGGGCGATCTCCTGCACCACCATGATCTTTTCAGCGATGGTCTGCATGGCGGTGACGGCATTGCCGACGGCTTCGCCGGAGGCATTGGCATCGGCGGCCGACTGGCGGGCGATCTTCTCGGTCTGGCTGGCGTTGTCGGCCGACTGCTTGATGGTCGAGGCCATCTCTTCCATAGAGGCGGACGCCTCTTCGGTCGAGGAGGCCTGCTCGGTGGCGCCCTGGCTCAGTTGCTCGGCGGTAGCCGACAGCTCCTGGCTGCCGGAAGCGACGTTGCGGGCCGCAGCAGTGACCTCGCTCACCACTTCGCGCAGCTTCTGCGTCATCAGGTTGAGCGCGTCGATCACATCCTTGATCTCGTCGTTCGACTTGACCTTGGCTTCGGCGCTTAGATCGCCGCCGGCGACCGCATTGGCGAGACCAAGCGCGGCGCCGAGCGACTTCGAGATCGAGAAGACGATCCACAGGGCAGCGAGGATGGCGATGACGGCCGAGCCGATGAGCAGGCCGATCAGCAGGGTCATTGCGCCCTCATAGAGCTGGCGGGCCTCATCGTCGGCGGCGTTGAGCAGCTCCTTGTTGCGCACGATCATCGTGTCGATCGTCGCATTGGCGACACGGCGCAGTTCAGCCGCTTCATTGGCAGCCAACAGGGCGTTGAAATCGCCGCGCTGGATCGAGACCTCGACCGCCTTGTCCATGGCTACGACCAGGCCGTCATAAGCCTCGTGAGCGGTTTTCAGCAGGCCGGCTTCCGTCGCGGGAACGGTGCGCTCGAGGGTGGGGAACAGCTGGGCCAGGCCTTCGATGCCGGCCTTGTAGTCGGCATACCACTCGTCCTGCTTGGCCGGGAGCGAGGAGGCGAGCAGCACGTTGCGCTGCTGGCGGAAAGCATCGGTGATGGTCATGAAGGCCTCGGACGCCGCCTTGAAGGCGGGAAAGGCCGAGAGGTCGCCAGCGCTGACGCGGTTGGAGAGGCCGGTGACGAGAGCCGTCATCGCCTCCTCGAGCGTGCCGAGCGCGCTGCTGCCATCGGTGGTGGTGATCTCGAGCGCCTCTGTATCGGTGTTGAGCGAGGCGAGATCCATCACCTTCTGCGCGCCGACCTTGTAGGCCGCAGTCTGCGCGGCGAACTCATCGAGGCTCTCGCGGACCTGGGCATCCTTGACGTTGTCGTTGAGGAAGGCCGAGTACTTCTCGATCTCGGCGCCATCCTCACCGATCTTCTCAACATAGTCGGCGATCTCGGCGGCATCGTCGCTGATGATCATGGCGCGCAGGCGCGAGCCGATCGACTCGAGGTGGGTCTGCACCTCCATCATCGCCATGGTGTTGGCGGCACGGACGTTGACGATGGTGTCGAGCGACTGGTTCAGCCTGTCGAGGTTCTGCAGCGCGATCAGCATGCTGACGCCCGACATGACGATGACGGCACCGAACACGGCCGCCAGCTTTGCCTTGATAGTTAGCCTCACGATGCGGCCCTTTCTTCTGATGCGTTAGGCGAGCCGCTTCTGCGGCCCTCTAGTTCAAAGATGCGGTGGATGTCGGGGATGATGATGAACTCGCCCCGGCGCTTGCCGATGCCGCGCACGTAGTCGGGCCGCCAGCGCATGCCGACGCGCGGCGCCTCCTCGATGGCGGCAGGCTCGATATCGGTGACGTCGTAGACCTTGTCGGCAAGAATGCCGACAACGCTCGGCTCGCCTTCGATCTCGGTTTCGATGACGACGATGCGGGTGTCCTGGTCGGGTTCGGCGCTCTTCATGCCGAAGGCCACCTTCAGATCGGTGAGCGGCACGACGCGACCGCGCACGTTGATCAGGCCGGCGGCGAAAGGCGAGGCGTTGGGCACCTCGGTGACCGGCACCAGATCGAGGATCTCGCGGACGCTCCGCGCCTCGATGGCGAACAGTTCGTCGTCGAGCCTGAGGGTCAGGGCGCGCATCGGTTCGGTGAAGGCGGTCATGCCGCGGCCCTCCCCTCGGTATTGCGATATTTCTCCTCATGCGCCTGGCCGTAGGAGACCAGCCGCGAGGTATCGAGGATCAGCGCCACGGTGCCGTCGCCAAGGATGGTGGCGCCCGAGAAGGTCTCGAGGTCGGTGTGGAGCTTACTGAGCTGCTTGATGACGGTCTGATTGTTGCCGATGATCTGGTCGACCACCAGGCCGGCCCGGCCCTCGCCTGACGAGATGATCACCACCTTCTGGTGGGTATCGGCCTCACCCGGGGTGTTGAACAGGTCGCGCAGCCGCAGGAATGGCACCAGGCTGCCGCGGATATCGAGGAAGTTGCGCCCGCGCGAATGGGTCGCGACCTCGGCCGGCAGCTCGACGCACTCCTCGACCGCCGAGAGCGGGATCGAGTAGCGGCCATTGCCGACGCGGACCAGCATGCCCTCGATAATGGCCAGGGTGAGCGGCAGGCGGAGTGTCGCCGTGGTGCCTTCGCCAGGCCTGGTGGAGAGCTCGATCTTACCGCGGAGGCCATCGATAGTGCGCTTGACCACATCCATACCGACACCGCGGCCGCTGAGCGAGGTCACCTCCTTCGCCGTCGAGAAGCCGGGCGCGAAGATCAGCTGGAACAGATCGTGGTCGGCAATGCGCGACTCCGGCGTCAGCAGCCCCTGCTCTTCCGCCTTGGCCCGGATACGGGCGGCGTTCAGCCCAGCGCCATCATCGGTGACCGAGATCGCCACCTCGGCGCCGGCATAGACGGCGGAGAGGCGCACGGTGCCTTTCACCGGCTTGCCCGCCCTGATGCGCTGCTCGGCTGTTTCGAGGCCGTGATCGACCGAGTTGCGGATCAGGTGGACCAGCGGGTCGGCGAGCCGCTCGATCATGGTCTTGTCGAGCTCGGTGTCCTCACCCGTGGTGATGAACTCGATTTCCTTGTCGAGATCGCGGCTCAGGTCGTGCACGAGCCGGCGGAAGCGCGAGAACAGCGAGCCGATCGGCACCATGCGGATGCCCATGGTGGTGTCGCGCAGGCCTGAGCTCAGGCGCTCCAGCTCCTCGGCGATGGTTTTCAGATTGCCGTCGGAGCTCTGGGCCGCCATCTGCGACAGGCGCGCCTGAGCGATGACCAGCTCGCCGACCCGATCCATCAGTTCATCGAGCCGCTCGGCCGGCACGCGCAAGGACGTCGAGGCGCGCTCGGCGGTTTCGGTCTTCGGTTCTCTCGGCTCGCGTTGGGTGCGGACCGGGGCGGCGTCAGCGATGGGTTCGTCGGCCTCAAGCACCGGTACATCCTCAGCGAGGATGTCGAGCACCGGCGAAGATATCGGCTCGGGCGCGACGACAGCCGCGAGCGGTTCGATCGATAGCTCCATCCCATCCTTCAGGAACAGGAAGACATCGTCGAGTGCAGCGGTGGGGTCGGGATGGGCGAGGTCGACCTGCCAGCCGAGGTGGCACGCTTCGGGATCGAGCACATCAAGGGTGGGGACGCTGTCGATAAGCGCCGTGACCTCGCAGGAACCGAGGTCGGCGATTTCGCCGAGCAGCAGCAGCGGGTTGGTGCCGTGCACCAGCGCATCCTCGGGCAGCTTGAAGCGGATGCGCCAGCGGCCGGTTACCTGAGGCGCGACATTGGCAGCAACAGTGGCGCTCTGCGCCATCGGCGCGGCCGGGAAGCGGTCGGGTTCGACGATGCCGCGGAGGGCAGCAAGGATGGCGTCGCCGGCATCGGTCGCGGCGTCGGGCGTTTCGATCAGGTGATGCACGTGGTCCTTGGCGTCGAGCGCCACGGCGACCAGCTCGGGAGTGATCGGCGACAGGCCCTTGCGCACCTTGTCGAAGGCGGTCTCGAACTCATGCACGAACGCCGCCACATCGGTGAAGCCAAACATGGCGCCGGAACCCTTGATGGTGTGCAGCGCCCGGAACACTGAATTGACCAGGTCGGCATCGCCAGGGTTCTGCTCGAGATCGAGCAGGCCCTGCTCGAGCTGCTCGAGCAGTTCGCGGGCTTCCTGCCGGAAAGTGTCGGTGGGGTCGGAGCTCATGCGCCAGTCACCTTCCTGATCACGGCCAAGAGCTGGTCCTGCTTGAACGGCTTGACGATCCAGCCGGTGGCGCCGGCCTCGCGGGCCTGGCGCTTCAGCTCCTCGTCGGACTCGGTGGTCAACAGGATCACCGGGATGCCTTTACCGGCGGGGTGCTGACGGAACTTCTTCAGGAATTCCAGGCCGTTCATGACCGGCATATTGAGATCAGTGACCACCGCGTGCACCGTCTCGGTGGTGGCCTTGTTGTAGCCCTCGAGCCCGTTGCCGGCCTCGAGCACGGTGAGACCGGCGCTCTTCAGCGTCATGGCGACCATCTGCCGGATGGAGGCGGAATCATCGATGGTGAGGATGGTCTTGCTCATGCCGCCTCGCGCGTCAGGGTCCAGGAGGAAAGGGTTGTCACCAGTGGCCGGCCGGCCGCGGTGAAGAAGCCGGCGCGCACCAGAGCGCGGCCCATCGGCGTCGCAGCATCGGCAGCAAGGCTGAGGGTGCGATCGTCGGCGACAGCGCTCTTGGTGGCCGAAACCAGCAGCTGCAGCGTGCCGACATCGACGCTCTCAACGGCGGCGGTGTCGAGGTCGATAGCCCGATGCTCGGCCAAAGCTTGCTTGAGGCGAGTATGGAGTTCGGAAATATTGCGTAGGGAAAGGTCGCCGCTCAAATGGAGCGGGTGCGCTGATGGTCGCGACATGGCTTCGTTCTGGCCCCGGACAAGTATGCTTCTGCGATACGTAACGTCTTGTTTTCAGCGGCAAAACCGCAACCTCGGCGGGAACGACGGTTCTGTCGCCCCAGCCCGAAAACAGTCCCCGCGTCCACGGAATTGCTGTTTGCCCCTGATGACCACGATGATCAGCGCTATTTGTTAAGTCTCAATTACCGCTAAGCAGTATTTGGTAGAATTATGGCGATTAAGTAATCGCAAGTATTGCGTGCGGCGTATTGAGTCAGCCGAACCCGCCGTCATGACTCACAAGAATCGTCGCGCGACTCTGATCGAGTCGCCGGATGCTTGCCGGGAGTCATCGGCGACCTGCGCCTGATAGCCAATACTGCCGATACTCAGGAGTTGGAGGCGTGCGACAGATGTGCGCACGGCGAAGTGCCTGATCTCGTCGGGCGAGCCCAGCCGTCGCCGGATTACGATGACTTGCGCGGCAGGAGCCCGGTTCAGCCGGCGAGGCGGGTGTCCTCGGGGACGGCCAGCATCAGGGCGAGGATTTCCGCCCAGCGGGCCTCGAAAGCGGCCACGCAGGCAGGGTCGAAATGCGTGCCGGCGAGCGACAGGATCTCGCGATAGGCCTCTTCGATCGGCCAGGCGCGCTTGTAAGGACGCTCGGAACAGAGGGCATCGAACACATCGGCGATGGCGACGACGCGCGCTTCGATTGGAATATCGGTGCCGGAGAGACGATCGGGATAGCCGGTGCCGTCCCAACGCTCGTGATGGCTCTGGGCGATCAGCTCGGCAGTGCGGATGACCTCGGACGAGCCGTGTTCGAGAATGCGGGCGCCGATCGAAACGTGGGTGCGCATGACGCGCAACTCGTCCGGCGTCAGCTTGCCGGGCTTACTGAGGATGGCGTCGGCGATGCCGATCTTGCCGATATCGTGCAACGGCGCTGCCAGGTAGATCATGCGGCAGCGCTCGGGGCTCAAGCCGATGGCGGCGGCGATCATCGAGGAGACCTGGGCGACGCGCGAGACATGCTCGCCGGTATCGCCGTCGCGATACTCGATGGCGCGGGCGAGGCGCCAGATGATCTCTTCCTCGCGCTCGACCAAATGACGGGTGGCGCTTTCGACCTCGCGGGCGAGCCAGGCGGCGCGGTCGGCGAGTTCGCTCTGCGACCGGCGCAGGGCGAGGAGGTTGCGGACACGGGCCTGCAGCTCGGTGGAATCGAACGGCTTATTGACGAAATCGGTGGCGCCGGCGGCGATGGCGCGGACCCGCAAAGCCGGAGCGTTGTCGGAGGTGACCATGACGATCGGCACCAGGCGGTAGGCCTCCTCGGCGCGCAGGCGCCGGGTCAGCTCGACGCCATCCATCTCGGGCATCACGTGATCGACGAGGACGAGATCGAACTGCGTGGTGGCGGCGAGCGCCAATGCCTTGCTCGGCAGCAGCGAGGCGGCGATCTCGACATCTTCGAGGGCGCCGATCACATGGCTGATGAAGGCCAGGCTCGAACGCGAGTCATCGACGATAAGCACACGCACCGGCTGAGCCCCAAAGCGGCGGTTGGACCACAGCACCTAAGCGGGCCCGAGTTAACAATATCAAAAACTGCGTAGCGGCCCGCTGGCGATGTTACGCGTGGTTACTGATTTGTATTTGCTCGGCAAAGCTTAGGTGGCGGGCGCGAGAAGTTGACCGGCTGGTCAAAGCTTAGCGCGAGGTCCAGCCGCCATCGATGATGAGGGTCTGGCCGGTGATCAGAGAGGCGGCCGGCGAAGCGAGGAAAGCGACGGCGCCGGAGACTTCCCGGGGCTGGCCGACGCGATGCAGCGCGGCGATGCGCTCCACCACGTCGTCGCGGAAGCCGGGGCGGCCGAGCGCCTCGGCGGTGCCGTCGGTCTCGATGAAGGTGGGGGCGACGGCGTTGACGGTGATGCCATACTTGCCCCACTCGACCGACATGCACTTGGTCATGTGGGCGACGGCGGCCTTGGAGAGGCAGTAAATGGCTTCGCCGGGCAGCGCGATGAAGCCGGCCTGCGAGCTCATGTTGACGATGGCGCCGCCCTGGCCGCGGGCAATCATGTGGCGGGCAACGCGCTGGGCGATGAAGAAGCTCGCCTTGACGTTGAGGTTGATGGTCAAATCGAACTCGTCCTCGGTGAAATCCTCGATCGGCCCCTCGGTGCCGCCGCCAACATTGTTGACGAGGATATCGAGGTGGCCGAGCGCGGCGATGGCGGCATCGACCGCGCTATAGGCCTGGGGCAGATCCATCACGTCCATCTGCAACGGCACGGCGCGGCGGCCGAGCGCCTCGATCTCGGCGATGACCTCGGCGCCGGAGGCTTTGTCGCGAAGACCGAGCGCGATGTCGGCGCCGGCATTGGCGAGGGCCAGCGCAATGGCGCGGCCAAGGCCGCGGGCGGCGCCGGTGACGAGCGCGGTCTTGCCGGTGAGGTCGTAGCTGGGCAGATCGGTCATGTGCTTCTTCTTGGCTGAGGTGTCAGGCGAGGCCGGCGGGTTCGCCCTGGGGGACGCGGCGGAGGTGGAGCTTGAGGTGGGTGCGCAGCACCGTCAGCCGCTCGGACAGCTCGGCGCGAAGGGCCGCGATGGCCGGATCGGCGGCCGCTGCCTCGGTGTCGCCGAGCACGAACTCGGCAGTCTGCACCACGTCGCGCCAGCGCGGGTTGGCCGGCAGGGTTTCGATCAGCAGGTACTTGTCGAGGGTGCGCACCTGCAGCGACGAGCGGTCGAAGCTGGCGCGCCAGATGCCGCTGGCTTCGGCGAAATCGATCTTGGAGCGGCCGGTGACCCGGCGCCACAGGCTGAGGCTGGCGCTGGTCACCTCGACGAGGATGCGGCGATAGTCGTCGCCGTCATCGAGCGGAGACGCGGTGGCCGGTAGCGGCGGCGGGCTGGTGAGGGCCGGGCCGACCGTGTCGATGGCGGCGCGGAGGCCGCGCACCAGGCCCTCGGTCTGGGCGAAGCTCTCGCCGGTATCGAGCGTCAGCACGCAGGCGATACCGCCGCCGGCATCGGCCTCGAGTTCGAAGGCGCTGAGCCGCACCGGCGGGCGCCCGGGATCGAGCGGCACCGCCTCGAGCATTGCCTTGCCATCGGCGCGCACCAGCCCGATCACCGTGGCAGCCGTCGCCGCCGGAATGACATCGGCGAAGGCGGTGACGCCGGGCTCGATCCGCCGCGCCGTGAGGGTTGAGGCCGCATGGTTGGCATAGGTGATGGCGCCATTCTCGGCGACGCAGACGAGGCCGGCGTTGAGCGCGTCGAGCAGGCGCGCCAGCCGCTGCTGCGACAGCCGCAGCGCGTCCTCGACCAGCACGCGGCGGTCGATCTCCTGGCGCAGGTCGAGGTTTTCGCGCGCCGTGCCGCGGGCTCGGCGGGCCTCCAGCAGGGTCGCGATGCGGGCCAGCAGCTCCTCCTTGACGAAGGGTTTTATCACATAGTCGTTAGCGCCGTTTTCGAAGCCGGCGAGGGTATCGCGGGTGCGGCTGCGCGCGGTGATCATGATGATCGGCAAGTCGAGCAGGCTGTGGCTGCGGCGCAGCTGCCGCGCCACATCGAGCCCGCCGATGTCGGGCATCATCACATCGAGGATGACGAGGTCGGGGGCGTGCCGCTCCACCGCCTCGAGCGCGGCGCGACCGCTATCGGCGGTGCGGACGACGTAACCCTGCGGCTGCAGCACATTGCGCAGCACCTGGATATTGATCGGCTCGTCGTCGACGACGAGGATCTGCGGGGCGGCATCGTCACCGTCCTGGGCGAGGAACATCGGGGCGTCGAGGGCGTGATCGACCGCCGAGTGAAGGCCGGTGAGGTCCGCATCGGCCAACAAGTCAGTGGCCGCAGCGGGGGTGGCGCGCGGCAGCCTGAGGGTGAAGCGCGAGCCCTGCCCCTCGGCCGACTGCGCCAGGATTTCGCCATCGAGCAGGTGCGCCAGCTGGCGGGCGATGGTGAGGCCGAGGCCGGTGCCGCCGGACTGGCGGGCGGTATCGAAGCCATCCACCTGTTCGAGCGGCTGGAAGATCCGCTCGAGGCTGCCGGCCGAGATGCCGCGACCGCTGTCGGCGACATGCATCAGCACCGTGCCCTCGGGCGTCGCCTCGGCGCTGATCGCGATGGCGCCCTGGTCGGTGTATTTGATGGCGTTGCCGATCAGGTTGTAGAGGATCTGCTCGAGCCGCACCGGATCGGCGAGGACGAAGCCGAGATCGTCGGGGATGTCGACGGTGAGGATCACCGGCTCGCCGCGCAGCATCGGTTCGCACAGCTGCAGCACGTTGCGCACGCTGGTCGCCACATGCACCGGATGGATATCGAGCCGCATGCGGCCCTGGCGGATGCGGTAGAGATCGAGCAGGTCGTCGACGATGCGCGACAGCCGCCGGGCGCTGAAGGTGATGAGGTCGAGCTGGCTGCGCTGCGGGCCGCTGAGCTTGCCGACGACGCCGCCGGCGAGGGTTTCGGCGATGCCGATAATGCCGTTCAGCGGGGTGCGCAGCTCGTGCGAGGTGTTGGCGAGGAAGGTATCCTTGTGGCGGTCGGCCAGCTCCAGCGCGCTGTTCTTTTCGGCGATGACCCGCACCTGCTGCTCGAGCTCGGCATTCTTCTGGCCGACCAGCGATAGCTGGCTGCGCAACGCATCGCGCATCCGCCGGAAGCTCGTGGCCAGCCGGCTGAGCTCGCGGGGTGAGGCGATGGCCGGCATGTCGCGATCGAGATCGCCGCGGGCGATGGCCTCAGCGACGCCAGTGAGCCGCACGATCGGCGCGGTCATGGTGCGCGACAGCAGCACGACGATCAACACCAGCAGCGGCAGCGAGATGCCGGCGACGATGATCAGCACGCGCTTCAGCTCGTCGGCATTGGCGAAGGCCAGCGCCGTCGGCACTTCGGCAACGAGGGTCCAGGCGAGGTCGCCGAACTGCACCGGGACGGAGGCCGACAGGGCCGGCGCGCCGCCAAGCCCCGCCGCGACGATGGCGGCCCGCGGTGCGCCGGCGGCCGCTGCCGCCTGGGTCGGGATACCGATCACTGCGCTGGCGCCGGTCGGCGCCGAGACCAGGGCGTGATGGGCGCTCAGCAAATAGAGCTGCGCCGTCTCGCTGTTCTGCGCCTGGGTCAGGCGGTCGAGCCCGGCAGTCGGCAGTCGCAGCACCACGGTCCCGCGGAACTTATGGTAGAATTCGACTGGCACCGCGACATAGGCGCCGAACACCCCGGTGATCGGATCGCGGTCGAAATCGCTGACCAGCGGAGGTGCGCCCGGCACCGCGAGCCGGGAGCGCTCGATGAGTTCGGAGAGTGGCGTGCCGCTGAAGCCGAGACTCAGGTCGCGGCCGAGATAGCGGTCCTTCAGCATCGAGTAGACGACGCGGCCCTCCGGGGTGACGAGGTAGACATTGTCGAACTCGGAGGTGCGAACGAAGCTGGCGAAATCCTCGTGGAACTGCACATGGGCGTTGGCATATTCGAGCGCCTGGCTGAGCAATTGATCGTCATCCACCGGCTGCTGGTGATCGGCCGCCTGGTCGCTGACGGCGAAGATCTGCTGCAGCAGCGCCGTGGCGCGCTCGGGTGAGCCGTCGATCTGCCGGAAGGCGTAGCTGAAGCCGTAGAAATCGCCGATGGCGTAGCGCACGGCGTTGGAGCGGGCGAGGCTCGCTGCCTGGCGCTCGGCAAAGCCCAGATATTGCTCGATCTCGCTCTTTTTGGCGTCACGCACGAAGCCGAGCTTGCCGAAGGTCTGGGCTTCGACATTGGCGCTGAGGATGGCAAAAAAGGCAAAGCCGGTCGCCACCAGCGGCAACGTGCTGATCAACAGGAAGATCAGCAGCAGCCGGCCGCGAAAGCCATTAGGCACGAGTCGCAGACGTCCCATCCCCAGCCCTCTGCAATGCGCAGCCTATTGTCGGATAATTTTCCGCCGGGACGCAAGAATACCACTTTCGTCTAACCCGGGATTTTGCCGATTTTGACGATCTTGCGTGACGAATTGCACGCTTTTGCCCGGGTGACGGGAGGTGGGTGGCAAGGCTGATGTGGTTGCCGCAAGGGACGTGGGGTGGCTGCGGCAAGCGGCACGCATGTCTCGAGGGGGTCCCGGCCGGCGATGGCCCGGGCGAAACAGGGAGTGGACATGATGAGATCGACGACGTTCAGCCTCGTCCTCGTGGCAGCGGCGCTGGGAGCGCCCGCCACGGTCGAGGCCAAGGCCATCCTGACGGCGTTTCCGACCGAAACCACGGCGTTCGTCGCCAACTTCAATCCGTTCAACACCTCGACGCGGCTGTCGACGGTCGAGGACTTCATGTACGAGCCGCTGGTGATCTTCAACGTGCTGCAGGGCGGCAAGCCCGAGTACCGGTTGGCCGAGAGCTTCACCTACAATGACGACCTGACGGCGGTAACCTTCAAGATCCGCGACGGGGTGAAGTGGTCGGACGGCCAGCCGTTCACCGCCAACGACGTGCTGTTCACCTTCAACCTGTTGAAGGCGCATCCGGAGCTCGACCTCAATGCGATCTGGACGCAGATCAAGAGCGTCGAGGTCGACGGCAACAACGTCACCATCGCCTACAATGCCGCCAATTCGGGCCTGATCTACAAGCTGGTGCAGGTCTATGTGGTGCCCGAGCACACCTGGAAGGACGTTGCCGACCCCGCGACCTTCACCAACGAGAAGCCGGTGGGCTCGGGGCCGATGACCGAGATCGAGCGCTTCACCCCGCAGGAATACATGCAGTGCCGCAACCCGAACTACTGGGATGCCGCGAACCTCTTCGTCGATTGCCTGCGCTTCCCGCAGATCGCCGGCAACGACCAGACGCTGACCGAGGTCACCAAGGGCGAGCTCGACTGGTTCGGGGCCTTCCTGCCCGATATCGAGAAGACCTATGTGGGGCTCGACCCCGACCACAACGCCTACTGGTTCCCCGGCGGTTCGATGGTGGTGTTCAACCTCAACCAGCAGACCAAGAACGCCGGCAACAAGGCGGCCTTCAACGACATCAACTTCCGCCGCGCCTTCTCGATGGCGATGGACCGGCAGGCGATGGTGGATATCGCCGGCTATGGCTATCCGACGCTCAACGAATATCCGTCGGGGCTCGGGGCGGCCTTCCATTCATGGAACAACCCCAAGGTCGACACCGAGTATGGCCAGTTCTCGAAATACAACCTCGATGCGGCGAAGCAATTGCTGGCCGACAGCGGCTACAAGGACGTGACCGGCGACGGCTTCGTCGAGAATCCTGACGGCTCGAAGATCAGCTTCGACATCATCGTGCCGAACGGCTGGACCGACTGGGTCAACAGCGTGCAGCTCGCCGTCGAGGGGCTGACTCAGGTCGGCATCGAAGCCCGCCTGTCGACCCCCGAGGAAGGGCCGTGGGACAACATGCTGAAGTCCGGCGACTTTGATGTGGGCATCAACTCGATCCGCGGCGGCGTCACCCCGCACTTCATGTTCGACCTGGCGCTCTATTCAGCCAATGTCGGCAAGACCCGGCAGGCCGCCTCGCACTACTCGAACCCCGAACTCGATAAGCTGCTGGATGGTTTCTACCAGACCAGCGACGAGGCCGAGCAGCGCAAGCTCATGGACCAGATCCAGGAGATCGTCGGCCGTGACCTGCCCTATGTCGCGGTGTTCAACAACCCGCTCTGGTACGAGTACTCGACCAAGCGCTTCACCGGCTGGTTCAACGCCGACAATCCGGTGGCGCGGCCGGTGGTCTATGGCGGCGTGCCGGAGCGCGTGCTGCACCTGTTGGCCCTCAGGCCAGTGACACCTTAGGCCTCGAGACGACCAGAGCCTGATCCAGGCGGCACGCTCCCCACGCGGCGCCGCCTGGATCTCGTAACCGACGGGGGAGGGTTCGCATGCCGTTCGTGCTGCGCCGCATCGGCTTTTACATCGTGGCATTCTGCGCTGCCGCGGTGATCAACTTCCTGATCCCGCGGCTGATGCCCGGCGATCCGATCGACTTCATGTTCGCCAAGGCCGAGAACACGCTGCCGCCGGAAGCGAGCGCCGCGCTGCTCAAGACCTTCGGCTTTGCCGTCGGGCCGCTGCACGAGCAGTTCCTCGCCTATCTCAGGAGCGTCTTCACCTGGGACCTCGGCTACTCGGTGAAATTCTATCCGCTCACCGTCTCCCAGGTGCTGGGCTATGCCCTGCCCTGGACGGTGTTCCTCGCCGGCACTTCGGCGATCCTCGCCTTCTCGGTCGGCTCGATCACCGGCATCCTCGCCGCCTGGCGGCGCGGTAGCGCCTTCGACTCGGTAGCATCGCCTTTGGCGCTGGCGGTGCAGGCGATCCCGGCGGTGGTGGTGGCGCTGGCGGCGCTGTTCGTCTTCGGCGTGGCGCTCAAATGGTTGCCCACCGGCTATGCGTTCGATCCCAAGCTCGACCCCGGCTGGAGCCCGCAATTCATCGGCAGCGTGGCGCACAGCGCCATCATGCCGGTGGTGTCGCTGGCCTTCGTCCATATCGGCGGCTACCTCGTCACCATGCGCAACAACATGATCGGCCAGCTCGGCGAAGATCATGTGGTGATGGGGCTGGCCAAGGGGCTGAGCGACCGGCGGGTACGCTACAATTATGCGGCGCGCAACGCGCTCCTGCCCAGCGTCACCGCCTTTGCGCTGACCATCGGCTCGGTGATGGGCGGCTCGCTGGTGACCGAGGTGGTGTTCAACTATCCCGGCCTCGGCCGCACCCTCTATGTCGCGATCGTCGCCCGCGATTACCCGCTGATCCAGGGGCAGTTGCTGGTCATGACGCTGGCCATGCTGACCGCCAATCTCGCCGTCGACCTCGCCTATGTGTTCCTCGACCCGCGGCTGAGGAGGGCCTGAGATGAGCGGTTCTCTCGAAGTCATCTTCCGCAACAAGAAGGCGGTGGTCGGCCTCGCCATCGTCCTCGCCTATGTGGCGATCGCCATCGCCGCCCCCTGGATCACCGAGCATGCGCCGATGCAGCGGGTGGGGCGGCCACATGAGCCGCCCTCGATGGACCAGCTGCTCGGCACCACCCGGATGGGGCGCGACGTGTTCACCCAGCTGATCTGGGGCACCCGCACCTCGCTGTTCGTCGGCTTTCTCGCCGGGCTGATCGTCACGGTGATCGGTGTGGCGCTCGGCATTACCGCCGGCTATCTCGGCGGCTGGGTCGACGAGGTGATCAACTTCCTCACCAACATCGCGCTGGTGATCCCGCAACTGCCGCTGCTGCTGGTCATCGCAGCCTTCGTCGGGCAGGCGAGCCCGATGGTGATCGCGCTGATCATCGGGCTCACCTCCTGGGCCTGGGGCGCACGGGTGACGCGGGCCCAGACCATGAGCCTCAGACGCCGCGAGTTCATCGAGGCCTCGGAGCTGGCGGGCGAGCCGACCTGGCGGATGATCGCGGTGGAGCTGCTGCCGAACCTGTTATCGATCATCGGCTTCAACTTCATCGGCAGCGTCATCTACACCATCATCACCGAGGCGACGCTGGAGTTCCTCGGGCTGGGCGATCCGAACGCGGTGAGCTGGGGCACCATGCTCTACAATGCGCAGACCTCGTCAGCGATCATGATCGGGGCGTGGTGGGAAGTGGCGGCGCCGGCGAGCTTCATCGCGGTGATCGGCATCGGCCTGTCGCTGATCAACTTCGCCATCGACGAGATCTCCAACCCACGGCTGAGGACGCTCGGCACCGTCGCCAAGGCGGCGAAGGCGCAGCGCGCCATCGACCGGGCGCGGGTCGATGCGACGGCGCCGGAGGCATGACGATGGATCAGCAATCGAACCTCGTCGAAGTGCGGGGCCTCAAAGTCGACTTCATGACCACGACGGGGCTATTCACGGCGGTCAACGCTGTCGATCTCGACATCCGGCGCGGCGAGGTGATGGGGCTGGCCGGGGAAAGCGGCTGCGGCAAATCCACTATCGCCTTTGCGCTGATGCGGCTGCACCGGCCGCCGGCGATCATCTCGGGCGGCAGCATCCGGGTCGACGGCGAGGACGTGCTGGCGCTGACGCCGCAAGCGCTGAGGCGGTGGCGCTGGCGCAAGGTATCGATGGTGTTCCAGAGCGCCATGAACTCGCTGAACCCGGTGCTGACGATTTTCGAGCAGTTCCGCGACGTGCTGGTCGGCCATACCGGGATGCGCCGCGAGGCGGCGCGGGCGCGGGCCGAAGAACTGATGAAGCTGGTGGGCATCGCCGCGGCGCGGCTCGACGATTACCCGCACCAGCTGTCGGGCGGCATGCGGCAGCGCGTGGTGCTGGCCATGGCGCTGGCGCTCGAACCGGAGCTGATCATCATGGACGAGCCGACCACGGCGCTCGACGTGGTGGTGCAGCGCGAGATCCTCACCGAGATCATGGCGCTGAAGGCGCGGCTCGGCTTTTCGCTGCTGTTCATCACCCATGACCTGGCGCTGATGGCGCAACTGGCGGACCGCATCGCCATCATGCTCAAGGGCCGGATCATCGAGGTCGGCGCGACCCGGCAGATCGTCGAGGCGCCGGAGCAGGCCTATACGCGGGCGCTGTGGGACGCCATGCCGAGGCTGGAGACCCTGTCATGACCCCGCCCATCCTCGAACTGGTCGCCGCCAGCAAGACCTTCCGCATCCGCAACATCTTCGGCGGCGAGAAGTCGGTGGCGGCATTGCAGCAGGTGTCGCTGAAGCTCGACGAAGGGCGGGCCCTGGCCATCGTGGGGGAGAGCGGCTCAGGCAAATCGACGCTCGGGCGGGCTGCCACGGGCCTGTTTCCGCTGAGTTCGGGCCAGGTGCTGTTCCGCGGGCGCGACATCGCGACGATCCGTGGACGCAAGGCCCGGCTGACGCATCGGCGCGCCGTGCAGATGATCTTCCAGGATCCGTTCTCGGCGCTGAACCCGGCGCATACGGTGCGCCATCACCTGGAGCGGCCCTTGCGGCTGCACCATGGGCTGAGCGGGGTGGCGCTCGGCGAACGGGTGGCCGGGATCGTCGCCGAGGCCGAGCTCGACCCGGACCACACGCTCGACAAATACCCGCACGAGCTGTCCGGCGGGCAGCGGCAGCGGGTAAACCTGGCGCGGGTGCTGGCAGTGGGGGCAGAACTGGTGGTGGCGGACGAGCCGACCTCGATGCTCGATGTCTCGATCCGCCGCTCGATGCTCGAGCTGATCGCGCGGCTGAAGGCGCAGCGCGGCCTCAGCCTCCTCTACATCACCCACGACATCGCCACGGCGCATTATATCGCCGAAGAGACGGCGGTGATGTTCGGCGGGCGGATCGTCGAATGGGGGCCATCGCGCGAGGTGATCGCCCGGCCGGTTCACCCCTACACCAGGGTGCTGCTGTCGGCGGTGCCCAATGCGTCGGAGCGACTGGATGGCGACAGCGCCGCGGCCGCAGCGTTCGCCGTGGAAGTCGCCCGGGTGCGCGGCATGGCGCGGGACACGATCGGCCACCTGACGGAAATCAGCCCCGGCCACTACGCCGCGGTGTGATCGCTCCGCGAACTGGCATCTGGCAGAATTTGATAGTTTGTTGTCATTGCCGCCACGGGGAGTTGCCGCAATGCTGCGCCGGCAACAACCAGAGAATGCCATGTCCGCCGCCCCGCAGAACTCGATCGGCATCCGAAATGCCCGCGTCCTGGCGCTGTGCCAGGGACTCTATGTGTGTGCCATCTCGGTCGACCTGACGTTGACCGGCATAGCCGGGTACCAGTTGGCGCCGGACAAGGCGCTGGCAACGCTGCCCTTCGCGCTGATCACGGTCGGCGCGGCCGTGGTGACGGTGCTGGCGGCGTTCATCATGGCGCGGTTCGGCCGCCGGCTCGGCTTCGCGCTCGGCGCAGCGTGTGGAGCCTTGGGCGGAGTGGTGTCGGTGTGGGCGATCGTGCTCGGCGACTTCTGGCTGTTCTGCCTCGGCACCGCCGGGGTGGGTGCATTCCAGGGCTTCTCGCAGTTCTATTCGATTGCCGCGGCGGATGGGGTCGAGGCCGCACGCAAGAGCCGGGTGATTTCGACGGTGCTGGCCGGCGGGGTGATCGCCGCGATTGCCGGGCCGGTGCTGGCCAACTGGACGCGAGACCTGATGCCGACGGCGCCGTTCGCCGGGGCCTATGCCATGGTGGCGGCACTGGCCTTCGCCTCGACGCTGATCTTCCTCGCGGTTTATCGCGACACCGAACCGGTGGACGCCACGGCGACGAGCGACTTGGGCCCGGCGCGGCCGCTGGCCGAGATCGTCCGGCAGCCGATGCTGCTCGCCGGTGTCGCCACAACCATGGCTGCCTCGGCGTCGATGCTGCTGGTGATGACGGCGGCGCCGCTGGCAGCGCTGGCCTGCGGCTTCACCATCGACGACGGCGCCGGCATCATCCAGTGGCACCTGATCGGCATGTTCGCCCCCTCGTTCGTCACCGGGCGGCTGGCCGCGCGCTTTGGCGTACCGACAGTGCTGTTCGCCGGGCTGGCGCTGACGGCGGCGGGCGCTGCGACCGCCCTCGCTTCCACTGCACTGCTGGCCTTTTACGTGGCGCTGTTCGCCATCGGCATCGGCTGGAACTTCATGATCGTTGCCGGCACCACGCTGCTCTCGCAGTCCTACCGGCCGAACGAGCGGGCTAAGACGCAGGCGCTAACCGGCCTCATGGGCAACCTCGCCGCGACCTGCTCTACCCTCTCGGCCGGCGCAGTGCTGACCGGCTTCGGCTGGGAGATCATCAATATCGGCGTCGCGCCGCTGCTGGCCATCGCCGTACTGGTCGTGGTCTGGTGGCTGACGGTGCGGACCCAGCAAAAGAGGGCCGAACTTGCCTGAGCGCCTGATCGTGATGCTGGCCTATGCCGGCGTGAATGCCATCGATGTGTGCGGACCGCTGCAGGCTTTCGCCACGGCGGACCGGCAGCGGTTGCCGGCAGCGCCGCATTACCGGCTGGTGACCGCTTCCGCTGAGGGCGGGCCGATCGAGACGGCGCCCGGGTTCGCTATTCTCACGCGCGCACTGGCCGAGATCGATCCGCGGGAGATCGACACGCTGATCGTGCCGGGCGGGGTGCGGGAGTTCGGGCCAAGCCTTGATGGATTGCTGGACTGGCTGGGGGCGCATGGAGGCTCGGTGCCGCGGCTCTGTTCGGTCTGCACCGGGGCGTTCTTTCTCGCCGAGGCCGGGTTGCTCGAGGGCCGGCGGGTCACCACGCATTGGTCGGGAAGCCAGGAGCTCGGGGCACGGTTCCCTGGCCTGTCGGTCGAGCCGGACTGCATTTACGTCAATGATGGACGGGTCTGGACCTCGGGCGGGGTCAGCGCCGGGATCGACCTGGCGCTGGCGCTGATCGAGGCCGATGTCGGGCCGGCCGTGGCGCTGGCGACGGCACGCCAGATGGTGGTGTTCCGGCGCCGCCCGGGCGGGCAGAGCCAGTTCAGCCCACCGGCACAACCACGCGGCGGCACGTTCGACGGGCTGCACGAGTGGATGGAGGAGAACCTCTGCGCCGACCTCCGGGTCGAGCGGCTGGCGGAGCGGGTCGGGATGAGCGCCCGCAACTTCGCCCGGGTTTATGTCGAGGAGACCGGCGCCACCCCGGCGCGAGCGGTAGAAGCACTGCGGCTCGCCGCCGCCTGCCGGGCGCTCGAAACCACCGGATTGCCGCTCAAGGTGATTGCCGAACAGGCCGGGCTCGCGACCGAACAGAACCTGCGCCGGGTGGTCCAGCGGCAGTTCGGCATCGGCCCCAGCGACTATCGCATCCGCTTCGGGCAAGGTGAGCCGGTCGGCTGATGCGCCACGACTACTCGGCGAACTCGCGTTCGAACCAGCGCTTCACCAGGTTCATGACGCGGATCGAGCGATCATTGCGCCAGGCGAGGTACCAGGAGCCGGGGCGTGTGACGAGGCCGAGCGGCGCCAGCATGCGGCCCTGCTTGATGGCGTCGGATACGGCGGGACCGGGCCCGATGGTGACGCCGAGCCCGGCCTCCGCAGCCTGCAAGGTGTAGAACAACAGGTCGTAGGAGATGAACTCGCGCGGCTCGAGCGTCACGCCGGCTTCGCGGGCCCAGTTGGACCACATGTCGGGCGGCCAGACGGTATCGAGGCGCGGCAGGCTCCACAGATGCTCGAGGTCGTCCTCGCGGCCCTTCATCAGCATCGGGCTGACCACCGGGCCGAAGGTTTCGGGCGCCACGGTGGCAACGGTCATTCCCGGAATCTCCGGCACCGGGCCGACGCCGATATAGATATCGATGGAGCGATCGGCCGGATTGATCTCGCGGCTCCAGGTGGTGAGGCGCACCGAGGTGCCATCGAGCAGCGCCTCGAGGCTCTGCAGCCGCGGCACCAGCCAGCGGAGCAGGAACGCATCGGGCGCCGTCAGCATGATGGTCTGGCGGTTGTGAGCGTGGCGCAATTGCTCGGTGCCGCGCGCAATCGAAGCGAAGGCCTCGGAGATGGTCGCGGCATACTCCGCGGCGGCCGGGGTGAGGCGGATCGAGCGGTTGCCACGCTCGAACAGTTCGACCCCCAGCGCGTCCTCGAGATGCTTGATCTGCCGGCTGACGGCGCCATCGGTGACGCTCAGGTCCTGCGCCGCCTTCTTGACGCTGCCGAGCCGGGCCGCCGCCTCGAAGGCGCGCAGGGCATTCAGCAGGTGGCCAGTCTCAACCATTGACGAAAACTCAATCGAACGGCCGATTTGTAAATTGTTGGCCGAGGCCCGTCCAGCCTAGTGTTTTGGCTCGGATGCGAGGCGCCAGGCCGCCGGAACCGGGTTCCTCCCTCTCCAGGTTTCGAAGCCTGGCGCCCTCGTGTCCGGATCCACGCACGGCGACGTCCTCTTTCACTCCCTAGAGCAAGATTTCTTATGTCCGTTTCGACTCCCCACCGCATCATCATCGATTGCGACCCCGGCCATGACGACATGGCGGCGATCCTGCTCGCCGCGTCGCATCCGGCGATCCGGATCGAGGCGATCACCACGGTGTGCGGCAACGCGTCGCTCGAGAACACCACGCGCAATGCGCTGCGGATCGTCGACGCGTTCGGGCTCGACGTGCCGGTGCATGCCGGCGCCGTGCTGCCGCTGCTGCACCGCTACGAGTTCCCCGCGGCGTTCCATGGCCCGTCGGGCATGGACAGCGCCGGCGTCGAGCTGCCGCAGACCGAGCGCAAGGCCGATGCGGTCGGCGCCGTCGAGGCGATCATCGCCAAGGCCGACGCCAACCCGGGCGAGATCACCCTGGTGGTGATCGGGCCGATGACCAATGTTGCGCTGGCGCTGGCCTTGCGGCCCGACCTGGCGCAGAAGCTCAAGCAGATCGTCTTCATGGGCGGCTCGGCCACCGAAGGCAACGTGACCCCGGCGGCCGAGTTCAACACCTGGGCCGATGCGGAAGCGGCGCGGATCGTCTTCAAGTCGGGCGCCAAGCTCGTGATGTTCGGGCTGAACCTGACGCACCAGACGCTCTTGAGCCGCGCCGACATCGCCGAAGTGCGCGCCGCGGTGGCCGGCGACAATCCGGTGGCCGACATCATGACGTTCTATTGCGGCACCTATTACGCCTTTGCCGGCGAGGACAAGCCGGGCGCACCGCTGCACGACCCCTGCGCGGTGGCCTACCTGATCGACCCGACAATCTTCGGCGTCGCGCAGTTGCCGGGCGAGGTGATCATCGGCGATGGCCCGGGTTACGGGCAGACGCTGATCGATTTCCGTCCGCAGGACCCAAAGCATGACACGCGCAGCAAGAATGTCGGCGTCGCGATGACGGTCGATGCGAGGCGGTTCACGGAACTGGTGACCCCTGGCCTCGTCTGGGGCGCCAGGCGGTTTGCGGCAAAGTCCTGATTTCTTCAGCTACAAGAGAAGGGTGCGTAATATGAAGATGTGGAACACGGCTCTGGCGATCAGCGTGGTGGCGGCGATGACCGCGGCACCGGCGCTGGCGCAGGACAAGACGCTCAACATGATCGTCATCGAAGGCGGCGACACCACGGCCATGCAGGCCGTCGTCGATGCCTATACGGCGGCGCATCCGGGCACCAAGATTAACCTGCAGCCCTATCCGTTCGCGCAGTTCTTCCAGGTGGCGGAGCTGCGGCTGCGTTCAAAGGACGCCGGCATCGACCTCGTCTATGTCGATGCGCCGCTGGTCGCGAGCTATGCGTCGCGCGGCTTCCTCGCGCCTGTTGACGCCAGCATCGATACGTCGAGCCTGGTGCCAGCGGCGATCGATGCCGGCAAGTATGATGCGACGCAGTTCGCGCTGCCGATCAACAATTCGGCGCAGGTGCTGTTCTACAACAAGAAGCTGTTCGCCGATGCCGGCATCACCGCGCCGGAAGGGCTGACCGCCGGGCAGAACGCCACGCAGGCGGAAGTCGATGCGCTCGGCTCGACCAAGCGCTGGACCTGGGAACAGGTGGCGGACGCGGCGCAGAAGCTGACGGTCAAAGATGGCGGCCGTACCACGCAGTACGGCTTTACGGTCGAGCAGTTCGGCGAGCTCTACCAGTTGCAGCCGCTGGGGGAATCGCTGGGCACCGACGTGATCGCGCCCGATGGGGTGACCGCCAAGGGCTACCTCGACAGCGAGGCCTGGACCAAAGCCGGCACCTACTGGGCCAACCTCTACAATGAATGGGCAGTGAGCCCGAAGAGCCTCGGCTATGGCGAAGCGGCCTCGCTGTTCGGCAATGGCCAGCTGGCGATGTTTGCTGGCGGCACCTGGAACCTGCCGATCCTCGCGCAGACCGGCGTCGATTTCGGCGTGGCGCCGTTCCCGTATTTCGAGGGCGGCAAGGTGCTGACCCCGACCGGGAGCTGGTATGTCGGCGTCAGCGCCGCCTCGACCAACCAGGCCGAAGCGTTCGATTTCGCCAAGTTCCTGACCACCTCGGACGAAGGCACACGCGTCTGGTTCAAGGCGCTGAACCAGCTGCCGGTGAGCAAGCCTTTGCTCGACGAAATCAGCACCGCAGCCGATTTCGATGCCTTCCCCAATAACGTGTTCCGGCTGGGCGTCTACGACTCGCTCAACACCGCCAAGGCCCGTCCGGTCACCGCGGCCTATGGCCAGCTGCAGGACGCGTTCCGCACTGCCTTCATCGACATGGCGAATGGCGTGGCGGTGAAGGATGCACTGGCGAGCGCCGTGCAGAAGTTCGAATCCGCGGCAGCGCGCGTCGCGCAGTAGTCTGTCTTCGGCGACCCAGTCGCCGGCCAATCGACGGAGCGCCTTCTCCCCTTGTGGGAGAAGGTGCCCGAAGGGCGGATGAGGGGTATCTCTCCGCGTACTCGGTCGCTCCTCGCTTACGCTCGGATCGCGCTACACTTCGTTGCGCGGCCCCCTCATCCGGCCTTCGGCCACCTTCTCCCACAAGGGGAGAAGGCGATCACCGAAGCAATCGTGCCCGTGACTCTCCACTAGGTGAACCGCTCTAGATGGTCAGAAGCAAGACTCCCCTCTTCCTGCTCGCGGTGCTGCTGGCGCCGGCGCTGGTCGGCCTCGTGGTGTTCCGCCTCTATCCGATCGCCTTGGCGGTCAGCGACAGCTTCTTCAACATGCTGCGCAGCAACCAGGTGTTTGTCGGGCTCGACAACTACGTCGCGCTGTTCACCGATTCCGCCTTCTGGAAATCGCTGCAGGTGACGCTGTGGTTTAACCTGTTGATCAACCCGATCCAGATCGCGCTCGCGCTGGGCCTGGCCCTGCTCTACGTGCAGAAGTTCAAGGGCGTGGCGTTCTACCGGGTGCTGTTCCTCATCCCCATCGGGGTGTCGCTGCCCACCGCGGTGATCATCTGGCGCATCATGCTGAGCCCGGATGGGCTCGCCAACGGCGTGCTCAACATTGCCGGCATTCCCGGCCAGCCATGGCTGACCTCGGAGAGCCTGGCGCTCTATTCGATCATCGCCATCGCCACCTGGAAGGGCATCTCGTACTGGATGATCTTCATCATCGGCGGGCTGCAGAACATTTCGCCCGAGATCTATGACGCGGCCAGGATCGACGGCGCGCGAGCCTGGCAGCGCCTGGTCTTCATTACCATCCCGCTGCTGCGGCCGACGCTGCTCTTCGTGCTGGTGGCCGACGTCTCAATCAATTTCCTGCTGTTCGCGCCCATCTTCATGATCACCCAGGGCGGGCCGGCCGACAGCACGAATGTGCTGATGTACGAGGCCTTCAAGTCGGGCTTCATCTTCGGCGACATGGGCCGGGCGATGGCGATCATCGTCGTGGTGGTCGCGATCCTCCTCGTCATCGTCGGGTTGCAGTTCCGGCTGCTCAACGGCAAGCCGGAGAAGAAGTGATGCAAAGCACCCCGCGCGCGCTCCGCAAGGGCATCGGCTTCGGTTTGAAGCACGTCGCCTACATCGCCATTGCGTTCATCTTCGTCTTGCCGCTGTGGTGGGCGATCGTCTCGTCGCTCCGCCCCAACACCGAAGTCTTTGCCGATATCTTCCCGTTCACCGCCAAGGCGCTGATCCCCTCGCCATTCTCGCTCGAGGCCTACCAGGGCGTGTTCGACCGCGGCTTTGGCATCATCATCGCCAACACGATGTTCGTCGCGATCGTCACGATGATTGGCGGACTGATCGTCAACGGCATGGCCGGCTTTGCTTTCGCGGTGTTCGACTTCAAGGGCAAGAACGCCATTCTGACGCTGATCATCATCAGCTTCATGCTGCCCTTCGAAGCGATCGCGCTGCCGCTCTACACCGTCACGCTGCAGTTGGGCTGGCTCGACAACGTGGCAGCGTTGATCGTTCCCAGTGTTGCCAACGGGCTGGCGGTGTTCCTGTTCTACCAGTTCTTCAAGGAAGTCCCGAAGGACTACCTCGAGGCGGCCAAGCTCGATGGCGCCAACTGGTTCGATGTCCTCGTTCGCATCTATGTGCCACTCTCGATCCCCACCTGCATCAGCGCCGGGCTGCTCCTCTTCGTGTTCCAGTGGGAGGCGTTCCTGTGGCCGCTGCTCGCCATGCCCTCCCAGCAGTTCAAGGTGATCCAGGTCGGCATGGCGGCGTTCCAGCAGCAGTACCAGACGATCTGGAACCAGCTTTTTGCAGTATCGGTGATCACCGCGCTGATCCCGATCGCCCTGTTGTTGCCGCTACAGCGCTACTACGTGCAGGGCCTGGCGAGCGCTGGTATCAAGGGTTGATGATGACTCGCGACGAACTCAGGGCGATTCCCAAGGTCGAGCTGCACCTCCACCTCGATTGCTCGATGAGCTTTGACTCGGTGAACGCACTCGACCCCAGCGTGACGCCGGAGCGCTATCGTGCCGAGTTCCTCGCGCCGCAGAAGTGCGTGAACCTCGTCGACTATTTCCGCTACCTGGCGCCGCCGCTGGCGCTGCTGCAAAGCCGTCGGGCGCTGACGGTGTCGACCATCGATCTGCTTCGGCAGCTGGCCGAAGACGGCGTGGTCTATGCCGAGATCCGCTTCGCGCCGCAGCTGCACCGACAGACCGGGCTCACCACCGACGACGTGGTCGAGACGGTGCTGGCAGCGCTGGTCGAGGGGCGAAAGACCTATCCGGTCGAAGCGCGACTGATCCTCTGCACCCTCAGGCCCGACGATACGGCGCAAGGCCTCGACCTGGTGCGCATCGCCGAGACCTGTCGGGACCAGGGGGTCGGCGGTGTCGACCTCGCCGGTGACGAGACCGGCTATGGGCTCGGCGAGCACATCCCGGTGTTTCGCAAGGCCGCCGAGCGCGGGCTTAACGTCACGGCGCATGCCGGCGAGGCGGGCGGCGCCGAGAAGGTGCGCGAAGTGGTGGAGCAGCTGGGCGTGCGGCGTGTCGGGCATGGGGTGCGCTCGATCGAGGATGACGCGGTGATCGCGCTGCTGCTGGAGCGCGACGTGCATCTCGAGGTCTGCCCGTCGTGCAACATCCAGATCGATGTGTTCGACCGCTATGAAGATCACCCGGTCGACAAGCTGGTGCGGCGCGGCGTGTCGGTGGGGGTCAATACCGACGCGCGCGGGCCGACCGATCTGACGCTGACCGAGGAATATGGACGGCTGCAGCAGGTGTTCGGCTGGGACGCGGCACGGTTCCGGGCAGCCAACCTCGCGGCGATCGGGCGAGCCTTCGCCGACGACGCGACCAAGGCGGCGATCCGGGCGCGGCTCTAGGCCCGATACTCGTATGGTAGCCCTCGACGCTGCGCTGCCCGCTGGGTAGAACTGGCGCAGCAAAAAGGGAGCTGAACATGCCGGCGACGACCACCCAACCCTGGCGCAACCGTAGCTATCATCGGCGCTGGCTCTTGGAGCAGGCCGACGCGCTGTTCGGGTTCTTCCAGAATCGGGCCTTCAACCCGAAGGGCGGGTTCTTCGACCTCGATCCGACCGGCAAGCCGCTGAACGCCGCCAATCCGGTGCGCGGCATCCACTCGACGGCGCGCATGGTGCACTGCTTCGCCATCGGCAGCCTGCTCGGCCGGCCGGGCTCGGACCTGATCGTCGACCACGGCATGCAGTTCCTGTGGGAGCGGCATCGCGATACCAAGGCCGGCGGCTATTTCTGGACGGTGGACGATAACGGGCCGCGCGACGGGCGGAAGCAAGGCTACGGCCATGCCTTCGTGCTGCTGGCCTCGTCGAGCGCCAAGCTGGTCGGGCACCCCTTGGCCGACAAGATGCTGGCCGATGTGACCGAGATCCTCGAGACCAAATTCTGGGAAGAGCAGCACGGCGCCATTGCCGAAGAGTTCAACGCCGACTGGTCGGTGATCGCGCCCTATCATGGGCAGAACTCCAACATGCACCTGACCGAGGCGTTGATGGCAGCGTTCGAGGCCACCGGCGAGCGCCGCTATCTCGACAAGGCCGAGCGCATCGCCGACCTGATCATCCGGCGCAAGGCCGGCGAGAACGGTTTTCGCGTGGCCGAGCACTTCGATGGCAACTGGCAGGTCGACAAGGGCTATCTCGGCGACCAGATGTTCCGGCCGCCTGGCACCACGCCCGGCCACTGGCTGGAATGGTCGCGCCTGGTGCTGCAGCTCTGGGCGCTGGGCGGCAAAGAGCACGCCTGGATGCCCGATGCGGCCGAAGCTCTGTTTGCCCAGTCGATCGCACTCGGCTGGGACAAGGACAAAGGCGGGTTCTTCTACAACCTCGACTGGAACGACAAGCCGGACATGCGCGACAAGCTGTGGTGGCCGGCCTCCGAAGGCATCGGCGCCGCGGCGTTCCTCTGCGAGCACCGGCCGAGCGCCTTCCACGAGGAGTGGTACCGCCACATCTGGGACGTGATCGCGAGTTCGTTCATCGACGAGCAGAACGGCGGCTGGCACGAGCAGCTGACCGAGGACCTGCAGCCGAGCTACACGCTGTTCGGCGGCAAGGGCGACATCTACCACGCGCTGCAGGCGTGTCTGATCCCGCTGTACCCAGCGACCGGGAGTTTGACCAAGGGGATCTTGGCGGAGATTTCGGGCCACTGAGGCCTGCAGTCGGCGCACCCTCTCCCGTTTACGGGGGAGGGGGGACCAGCCGAAAGGCTGGTGGGAGGGGGGTGCCGCAAACACTGGCCTCTGCCCAGTCCGCCTACCATTCGTGCGTGGGGCACCCCCTTCCCACCACGCTTTCGCGCGGTCCCCCCTCCCCCGCAAGCGGGAGAGCATCTGTGTTTGCGGTCAAGCGGTTTTAGGGTTGGTTTGGAGCCCAGAGGCGGTTCTGCGTGAGCAGGGTGTTTGCGAGCACGACGAGCTT
>NZ_LMCR01000002.1:0-160191 GCF_001424865.1 Devosia sp. Root105 | reverse complement strand
CACTTACCAATCCTACTCAGCAAAAGCCGCCAGAACCGCCCCCTCAGGGCTACGCCTGCGGCCCAAACCACCAGCCCTCGCCAACTGCGCAACAGTCCCCTGAGGGGAGAAGGGACGTGGCTGCCTGCGTCCGCAAATGCCCTCACTGCAGATGTGGTTTGCGCAGGAAGCTGTTGCGGTCGGCGGATTTGATGCGGACCCAGGTGTCGCGGCCGTCGCGTACGACACGCATCGGGAACTCGGCGCCGGCCGGGCCGCTGCTCCAGACCTTGCGATAGAAATCGGCGAGGCTTTCGACCTCGCTGTCGCGCACGTCGGAGATCACGTCGCCCTGGCGCAGGCCGGCCTGCGCGGCCGGGCCGCCATCGGCGACACTCATCACCACCACTTCACCGTCGCTCTCGGCGGAGAAGACGCCCAGCCACGGACGCGGCGGGCGGTTGGCCTCGCCGCGGGTGAGCAGGTCATCGAGGATGGGGCGGAGCAGATCGATGGGGACCACCATGTTGATGTCGGCGGTCTCGCCGGCCCGCATCATCTGCAGGCGGAGCGAACCGACACCGAGCAGCTTGCCGTCGGCGCCGATCAGCGCCGCGCCGCCCCACGAGGGATGCGCCGGGGCGGTGAAGATGGCTTCGTCGAGCAGGTACTCCCAGTAGCCGGCGAATTCCTGCTTGGCGACGATAGTGGCGCGGATGGAACGACCGGTGCCGTCGGCGAAGACCACGGCATCGCCCAACTGGGCATCGGCAGAATTACCAAGTTCGAGCGCCGGCAGGTCGAGGGGCCCAAGCGCCTGCACCAGGCCAAAACCGGTTTCCTGGTCATAGGCGAGGGCATGTGCGGCGACGACGCGGCCGTCGCTGGTGGTCAACCACACCTCTTCGGCTTCGGTGATCAGATAGCCGATGGTCAGCACCAGGCCGTTCTCGCGGATCACTACGCCGCTGCCTTCGCGCAGCGTGCCGAGGCCGGCCGCGGTGAAGGCGTCGTCGGGGATGGTGGATCGGACGGCCACGACTGACCGCAAGGTCGGATCGATATCCATGCTCTTGTCCTGGTGTTGCGGAAACAGGCGGGCGCCGGGCCTCTTGCCGGGCACGATGCCTGTGCACAAGGTAGGCAATGGACGGGGGGCCTGCAAGGGCCGGACAGCCGAACCGTGAGGTACGTGTTGCAGCAGAGCGAAATCTGTTCAATGCTGCACGTGTTGTCATACAAGGTGGACACGAGAGCCACCAACGAGCCGTGACTAGGAGAGACTGCCCAAACGACGAGGAGGAGAAACTACGATGACTATCAAGAAGTTGAGCCGTCGCGACGTCCTGAGGGGGACCGTTGCTACCGGCGCCGGACTTATCGCCGCGGGGAGCGGCCTTCCGGTTTTTGCGCAGGACGCCGCAGCACCCAAGCCGGATGCACCGCTGCCGGTCGGCGGTTCGGGAAAGCTCACCGTCATTCACCGCACCGAGTATTTCGAGGCGGCCCAGACGGCGTTCCGCGACACAGTGCAGGCCTTTGCCGACGGCAAGGGAGTCCAGCTCGACATCTCGACCACGAACCCCGAGTCATTCGGCGATTTCATGGGAAAGATGACGGCGGCGGTGAAAGCCGGCAACCCGCCGGATTTCGCCTACACATCCAACGTCTCGATCTCGCAACTGCACCTGCTCGACCTGGTCGAGGATGTGACCGACGTGGTCGACGAAGCGGTCAAGCTTTACGGCGACATCATGCCCGGCCTGAACGCTGCCAAAACCGCGCAGCTTGACGGCAAGTGGTGGGCCGTTCCGCTGATCGGCACGACCACCGGCTATTATGCCCGTGGCGACAAGCTCAAGGAAAAGGGCATCGATCCTGCTTCCCTGAAGACCATCGTCGACCGCCGCGAAGCGGCGCTCGCCATCTCGGGTCCCGACTTCTACGGCTGGGGCTTTACGCCCAACCAGTCCGGTGACGGCTTCGGCTTCCTGATCGCCACGGTGCAGGCCTTCGGTGGCCACTTCACCGACGAGACCGGCCAGGTCGTTACCTTCGACTCGCCGGAGACGGTGGCCGCCTTCGAGTTCCTGCGCGAAACCTACGACCGCAACGGCAAGTATGCCGCCATGCTGCCGCCGGGCGTCGAGAGCTGGAACGACACCGGCAACAACGAGGCCTGGCTCGCCGGGCAAATCGGGTTCACCCAGAACGCCTTCTCGATCTACGCTCAGTCGAAGCGTGACGCCAACCCGGTCTATCCGAACACGCTGCTGCTGCAGGCGCCGACGGCGATCAACGGCGACAGCCGCGACGGCGGCAACGTCGGCGGCTGGATGACCGTGTTCAAGGGTGCACCGAACGCGGCGCTCGCCAAGGAACTGGCGCTCAACCTGCTCGACCCGGCCAACTTCGGCAAGATCGCAGCTCTGGGCAGCGTGCTGTTCACCCCGGCCTACCAGAACCTGTGGACCCCGGAACTGCTTGCCGCCGAACCAAACCTGGCGACGATCAAGCAGGCGGTTGACGTCAAGGATCCGTTCCTTGGCCAGTCGTGGCCGGCCAATCCGAATGCGGGTGTCGATGCCATCCGCGCCCAGGGCGTGCTGGAACAGTCGGTCGGCAACGTCATCTCGGGCCGCATGGCGCCCGCCGATGCCGTCAAGGATGCGCACCAGAAGATGCGAGACCTGTTCGAAGAAGGCGGGATCATGCAGCCGTAAGGCGATGCGACCCGCGCGGGAGGGCGGTGCGACCGCCCTCCCCACTCTAGCGCCACAGCGTCATCGGCCGCACTCCCAGGCAGAGTGGGCGCGCTGTTGCACGCAGTGGATCAAGGCTCCGGTGCGCAGGCCAGACGCCTCGCCATGCAGCACTTTCGAGGGGACAGATAATGGTTGACCAAGCTCAGGTGAATACGGCGGTAGGCCGAACGATGCGGCCGATGTCCGTGGCGCGGCGGGTGCGAGGAATTCTCGGCCGCGACTGGAAGATCGCCTATCTGTTCGTATTGCCAATGGTCCTGCTGATGGCCGGCCTGATCTTCTGGCCGTTCATCAGCGCCATCCTGATGTCGATGACGACATTCAATTTCAACACCGGCGAGACGGTGCAGGTGGGCCTGAGGAACTACCAGCGGCTCTACACCAATTCCGACTACCTGCTAAGCCTCTCGAACACGATCAACTTCACCTTCTGGTCGCTCAGCATCAAGTTCGTCACCGGCATGACCATCGCCATGATCCTTCATTCCAAGTTGCCGTGGCGCAACCTGATGTCGGCGATCATGCTGCTGCCCTGGATCGTGCCCGAGATCGTCACGGCGCTGGCCTGGAAATCGATCTACGACCCGCTGTTTGGTGGCCTCAACCCGATCCTGCAAGGCGCCGGCATCATCAACAAGCCGCTGGGCTGGCTGTCGGACTCGAACCTCGCCCTGGGCAGCGTCATCGCGGTGAACGTCTGGAAGGGCATCCCGTTCTTCACCCTGCTGCTGCTGGCGGGGCTCAAGGCGATCGATACCGAACTCTATGAATCGGCCGAGGTCGACGGCGCCAATGCGGTGCAGCGCTTCCGCTACATCACCCTGCCCGGGATGCGCTACGTCATCCTCGTGGTGCTGCTGCTGAGCTTCATTTCCACCTTCAACCAGTTCGGGCTGATCTTCCTGATGACCGGCGGCGGACCGAGCGGCGCGACGCGCCTCTACTCGATCCTTGCCTATGAAAAGGCGATCGGCTCGCTGCAATACGGTCCCGGCAGCGCCATCGCGCTTTCCGTCGCGCCGCTGATGGCGTTCCTGATCTACCTGCTCTCCAAGTACATGCGCCACGACGAACGTGCCGCCGGGGTGCAGAAGAAGGGGCTCGGCATCGGCAAGTTCTTCGGCGGGCTGTTCAGCTTCGTGCTGGATATCTTCTTCTGGCCGTTCGACATGCTGAACCGCGGCATCGAGGTGCTGGGCCGGGCGCTGCGCAAGCGGATGACCGGTTCGACCGAAAAGCCGGTGTTCAAGCCGCAGGGCCGCGAACGCATGGGGATCGGCATCCGCATCCTGATCCTGTTGCCGATCATGGCGTTCGTCCTGTTCCCGTTCTACTGGGTGCTGATCACCTCGTTCAAAACCACGACACAGATCAGCCAGCGGCAATCGATCTTCTGGCCGAACCCGCCGACCCTCAACCAGTACCAGGAGCTGCTGTTCGGCTCGCCGTTCCTGCACTGGCTGGGCAACTCGATCCTGATTGCCGCATTGAGCACCATCATCTCGGTGGCGATCGCGGCGCTCGCCGCCTATGCGTTGACCCGGCTCAAATTCCTCGGCGCCGGGCTGCTGACCACGGCGATCCTGATCACCTACCTGCTGCCCGGGACGCTGATCTTCATCCCGCTCTACCAGACGCTGAGCGACCTTGGGTTGATCAACAGCTATGGCGCGCTGTTGACCACCTACCCGACCTTCCTCGTCCCCTTCGCCACCTGGGTGCTGATCGGCTATTTCCGCTCGATCCCGGTGGAGCTTGAAGAAGCGGCGATGATCGACGGGGCGAGCCGACTCTATGCCTTCATCCGCATCACCCTGCCGCTGGCGGCGCCGGCCCTGCTGTCGGTGGCGCTGTTCGCCTTCACCAACGCGTGGAACGAGTTCCTGTTCGCCTTCGTGTTCATCACCTCGGAATCGCTCAGGACTTTGCCGATCGGCCTCCAATCGATGGTGGTGGGCGACATCCTGCCCTGGGGCGAACTGATGGCGGCCTCGCTGCTGACGGCGATCCCGGTGGCGGTGCTCTACATGTACGCCCAGCGCTTCCTGGTTGGCGGGCTGACCGTCGGGGCGGTGAAGGGCTAGTTCGCTCGATCGGTGCGTGTTGCCCACCCCCACCCTTGATCCCTCCCCACAAGGGGGAGGGAGAACCACGGCCCGCGCCACAACGTCTCCCTCCCCTTGATGGGGAGGGATCAAGGGTGGGGTGGAACCCCACGCACCAGCTTGTCTTGAGGCAAACGTGACCGCCACCCCCATCATCACCGCCCTCCGCGTCGTGCCCGTGGCCGGCGAGGACAGCATGCTGCTCAACCTCAGCGGCGCGCATGGACCATTGTTCACCCGCAACATCGTGCTCCTCACCGACAGCGCTGGCCGGACCGGGCTGGGCGAGGTGCCGGGGGGCGAGGCGATCGCCAGGACGCTGGAGGATAGCCGCGAACTGGTGGTGGGGCGCGAGATCGGCGCCTATCGCTCGGTGCTGCGGCAGGTGGGCGAAACCTTCGCCAGCCGAGACGCGGGCGGACGCGGGGCGCAGACCTTTGATCTGCGCATCACCATCCATGCGGTGGCAGCACTCGAATGCGCCCTGCTCGACCTGATGGGACAGTTCCTCGGGGTGCCGATGGCCGAGCTGCTCGGCGACGGCCAGGTACGCGACCGGGTCGAGATGCTGGGCTACCTGTTCTATGTCGGCGACCGCACCAAAACGCCGCTCGGCTATCGCGCCGCGATGCGTGGCGATGATTGGGTGCGGGTGCGCGATGAGGTGGCGCTGACGCCGGCGGCCATCGTCCGGCTCGCCGAGGCGGCGGAGGCGCGTTACGGGTTTCGCGATTTCAAGCTGAAAGGCGGCGTGCTGGCCGGCGAGGCCGAAGCCGAGGCGATCGAGGCGCTGGCCGAGCGCTTCCCCGCGGCGCGACTGACGGTCGATCCGAACGGGGCGTGGTCGCTCGAGGAAGCGGTGAAGCTCGCGGGCCGGCTGAAGCCGATCCTCGCCTATGCCGAGGACCCGTGCGGCGCCGAGGCCGGCTTTTCCGGACGCGAGGTGCTGGCGGAGTTCCGGCTACGCACCGGGGTGAAGGTCGCGACCAACATGATCGCCACCGACTGGCGGCAGATGGGACACGCCATCACGCTGGGCAGCGTCGATATCCCGCTGGCCGATCCGCATTTCTGGACGCCGCGCGGCTCGATCGACGTGGCAAAACTCTGCCAGCGCTGGGGGCTGACCTGGGGCAGCCACTCGAACAACCATTTCGATATCTCGCTGGCGATGTTCACCCAGGTCGGCGCCGCGGCGCCAGGGACGATCACCGCGCTCGACACGCACTGGATCTGGCAGGACGGGCAGCGGCTGACGGTGGAGCCGCCGCTGATCCGCGACGGGCACGTCGCCGTGCCGGAACGGCCAGGCCTCGGGGTGGAGATCGACGAGGCGCAGCTCGAGGCGGCGCATGCCCGGTATCGCTCGCTGCCGGCAGGCAGCCGCAACGATGCGGCGGCGATGCAGTATTTGATCGGTGGGTGGGCGTTTGACGCGAAGCGGCCGGCTTTGGTGCGGTAGCACAGCTCCGATCTTACCGCCCCGCCCCACCCAGCTGCGCTAGGCGGCAGAGCCGCCAAGCTGCGCTGCCCTCCCCATCAAGGGGAGGGAGAGCCAGAACCGCAGCTTCAGTACGCGTCTCCCTCCCCCTTGTGGGGAGGGATCAAGGGTGGGGGTGGCCACACGCTCAGAGCATCGTGGCCGTCCCCCTCAAGCAAACCAGGTCGTCCCCGGATACTGATGCTGCCGTGCCACGTCCTCGTTCAGCTCCAGACCAATGCCCGGCCGATCGGTGAGCTTGATGCGGCCGTTCTGGATGATCTCGCCGCCATCGGTGATGGTCGACCAATAGTCGCGGTGGAACCAGTGGAACTCCAGCACGAGGAAGTTCGGCACTGTGGCGCAGACCTGGGCCGAGGCCATGGTGCCGATGGGCGAGCTGACATTGTGCGGGGCGAAGGGGATGGAATAGAGGTCGGCCATCTCGGCGATCTTGCGGCACTCCGAGAGCCCGCCGCATTTCGGAATGTCGGGCATGATGATGTCGAGCGCCTGCTGCTCGAACACCTTTCGGAAGCCGTGACGCAGATAGAGGTTTTCGCCGCCGCAGATCGGCACGCTGGTCGAGCGGGTAATCTCGGCCATGGCGTCGATGTTTTCGGGCGGGATCGGCTCTTCCAGCCACATCAGCTGCAGATGTTCGAGGTCCTTGGCGAGGCGGATGGCGGAGTGCTTGTCGAGCCTGGTGTGCAGGTCGCAGGCGACCTCGACCTCTTTGCCGGCGGCCTTCACCACCATCTCGGCCAGCTGCACCATGCGGTCATGCTCCCACTTGTTGGGAGTCATGTTGAACCTGTCCTTCTCGTACCAGCCGGTTTCCGATCCGGTGTGGCCATAGGCGCGGATATCGAGATCGACCTTCAGAGCGCTGAAACCGGCCTCAAGCACCTTGTCGACCTCGGCCTGCACCTCGTCCATGTTCATGCCGGGCGAGACTTCGCAATCGCAATAGACCCGGATGTCGTCGCGGAACTTGCCGCCCATCAGCTCATAGATCGGCACTTTGAGGGCCTTACCCTTCAGGTCCCACAGCGCGATTTCGATGCCGGTGAGCGCGGTAATCAGCGCGCCGGCGAAGCCGCCCTCGAACACCAGGCTGCGGCGGGTCTCCTCGAAGATCGCATCGATGGCGAAGGGGTCGCGGCCGATCAGGCGCTCTTCCAGCTCCTTGATGATGGCAATGGCCTGGTAGCCGCCATGCACGCATTCACCGAGCCCGGTGATGCCGGCGTCGGTCTCGATGCGGACCCATAGATGCATGCAATGGCCGCTCGTTGCCGCCGTCTTCACCGAAGTGATCTTCACGTTGCCTCTCCCTCGTTATTTGTCCCCCGATCCTCCCCGAGGGACGTACGTCAGGTTACAGCCCGAGGCAGCGTTGGCAACCGCCGATCGGGCAACGAGGAGTAAGCCGAAGGTCGTATACTCTACTGCCGGAAGCTATGGTCGAGCGAGGCGGTGATCGGGCTCACCAGATAGTCCAGGAGGGTCTGCTCGTCGCCCAGCAGCATGATCTCGGCCGGCATGCCGGGAAGCATCCTGATGCCTTCGCCGAGCGCGTCGAGGCTCGCCCGGTCGACCTCGACCTTGGCGAGGAAATAGGCGCTGCCGGTGCGCTCGTCGATGAGGCTGTCGGCCGAGATCGAACGGAGCACGCCGTGGATCTGCGGCAGGTTGCGCTGCCGGAACGCAGTGAGGACAACGCGCGCCGGCATGCCGGGATGGACGGTATCGATATCGAGCGGCCTGAGCCGCGCATCGATCACCAGCTTCGAGCCCTCCGGCACGATCTCGAGCATCGGCTCGCCGGATTTCACCACGCCGGAAACGGTGGTGACCCGCACATGCATGACGGTGCCGGCGATCGGCGCCGTGACCACGGTGCGGGCCAGCACATCCTCGCGCGAGGCCAGCTGGCTCGCGAGTTCCGCGAGCTCACCGCGCACCTTGCTGAGGTCCTCGCTGACGCTTTCGACGATTTCGTCGCGCAGCGCGAAGAGCTGCATCTGGGTTTCGCCGATCAACTGGCGGTTCTGCGCGATGGCGGCGCGGTTGGCGGCGCGCTGGGCTTCGACGCTGGCCGCCTCGCGCTGCAGCTCGAGCAGGCGCGGCAGGCGCTCGAGGCCCTTGTCGTAGAGCTGCTTGACGTTCGCGGCCTCCTGTTCGAGCAGGCCGATCTGTTCGTCCTCGGCGGCGATCATCTCGGTCAGGCCGGCGATCTGCTCGTCCACCTGTTTCACCCGCTGGTCGAGAATCTGCTCACGGCCGTTCTGTGAGGCGCGGCGGTTCATGAACAGGGCACGCTGGTCGTCGATGGCCCTGGCATAGTCAGCTGCCGGAAAGGCGAGCAGCTCGGCCGGGATGACGATGGCGTCGCGCCCCTGCATCTCGGCGAGAAGGCGAGCCTCGAGGGCGCGCAGGTCAATGTAGCGGTCGCGCAGCTCCTGGCGACGGGCCAGAGCCTGGGTGTCGTCGAGGGTGACCAGCGGGTCGCCGGCGGCGACCACATCCCCCTCCTTGACGTGAATGGTGCGGACGATGCCGCCTTCGAGATGCTGGATGGTCTTGCGGTAGCCGTCGGGGCTCACCACGCCCGATGCGATGGCGGCGCTGGCGAGCCGGGCGCCATAGGCCCAGGTGCCGAAGCCGCCGACCAGCAGCAGCGCCGCGACGTAGCCGAGCCAGCGCGGACCACGGGTGGCGCGGGAGAGTTCGACCCGTGGTTTGATGCGGCGGCGGCGCTCCCCGAGCATGGGCAGCAGAATGCCCAGGGCAACCACGGTGGCGGCTGCAGTGAGCACGCCTTCGGGGGAGAGGCCGACGTCGCGAGTGGCGATCCAGGCCCGATCGACCAGCGGCAGGGCCTCGGCTTGCCACCAGTCCAACGCCATCTGCCAGAGCTTGGTGGGGTTCTCGAACATGGCAGCGACCTCCTGGAGTGCTTACAGGAAAAGTTGCAGACTTTTCCGGTTCGAAAGCGCGACATAATCAATGACTTGGAGCGTTTTCTCTGGGGAGCTTGCGCGCCGGCTGCGGGATGCGCCGCGGCTCTTCGCCCTCGACCGGAACGCCGGAGGGGCGCAGCACCTCGTCGCGGTCGGCGAAGCGGGTGACGGTGCCGTTGCGCATGATGAGGATCTTGTCGACGGCCTGCAGGTCGACCGGCCGGTGGGTGACGATCACCACGGTGCGCCGGCGGCGCCGGAGCTCGGCGAGCGCCTTGGTGAGCGCGAGGTCGCCATCGCTGTCGAGGTTGGCGTTGGGCTCGTCGAGCACCAGCAGCGGCGGATCGCCGTAAACGGCGCGGGCGAGGCCGAGGCGCTGGCGCTGGCCCTGCGACAGCCGGTTACCGGCCGCCGCGATATCGGTCTCGTAGCCGCCCGGCAGGCCCAGCACCAATTGGTGCACGCCGGCCAGCTGGGCCGCCTCGACCAGCTTATCGCTGTCGATGGGGCGGAAGCGGGCAATGTTCTGGCCGACGGTGCCGGGGAACAGTTCGACCTGCTGCGGCAGGTAGCCGAGGTGGCGGCCCAGATCGTCGGAATCCCAGGCAAAGACATCGGCGCCATCGATGCGCACATGGCCGAAGCTGGGGCGCGCGGCGCCGACCAGCAGGCGGCAGAGGGTCGACTTGCCCGCCCCCGATGGGCCGACGATGGCGCAGCTGGTGCCGGGCTCGAGGCCGAAGCTGACATTGGAGAGGATCGGCTCATGCCGAGCCTGCGCGGCGAAGCTCACCGCCTCGACGGACAGGCGGCCGAGCGGCCGTGGCAGCTGCACCGCCTCGTGGCCCGTGGCAGAGCCCTTGAACAGGGCCTTGAGATTTCGATGCGCCGCGGCGGCAGCGAGCAGCCGGCGCCAGGCGCTGATCGAGCGCTCGATGGGCGAGAGCGCCCGGGCGAGGACGATCGATGCGGCGATCATGGCGCCACCAGTGAGCTGGCCCTGCAGCACGTAATAAGCGCCAGTGCCGAGGATCAGCACCTGCAGCGCCATGCGAATGGCGCGGGAGATGCTGACGACGGTGGCGGTGTCTTCGGCGAGGCGCTGCTGGCGATCGGTGGCGAGCTGCTCGCGTTCCTGCCAGCGCTCGATGATCGGTTGCGCCATGCCGAGCGGCGCCAGCGTCTCGCCGCCGTCGATGTAGCGGAGCGCCGCGTCGTGGTTGGCGCGCAGCTCGGCCGTCGAGCGCTTCTGCGCCGGCCGGGTGGCGATGTCATTGCCGACAGCGAGGCCGAACAGCACCAGGGCGCCGCCGATGGCGATGAGGCCGAGCGCCGGATGCAGCTGCCAGATGAAAGCGATGAAAACGATGGCCCAGGGCGCATCGAGCAAGGCGAGCGGACCGTCGCCATCGAAGAAGGCGCGCAGGTCCGAAACATCGCGCGGTCCGGCTTCGAGGCCGGCGCCGGCAAGCCGGGCTTCCATGGCGCGGCGGATCACCGGGCCGGTGAGCTCGAGATTGAGCCAGGCGCCGGTGCGAGTGAGCATCAGCCGCCGGGCATGCTCGATGATGCCGTAGACGATGATGGCGGCGAGCGTGCCGAGGGTCAGCCAGATCAGCGTGTCGAGCGAGTCGGTCGACAGCACGCGATCATAGACCTGCAGCATGTAGAACACGGTGACGAGCAGCAGCAGGTTGACGAGGCAACTGAACAGGATGAGCGCCGGAAGCTCGTTCCGGACGCGATCGATGATGGTTTCGTAGAGGGTCTTGGGCATGACAACCGCCTTGGCAAGGAACGCGCCGCAAAAGACGCCGGCCGGGGTTTGCCCCCGGCCGGCTAAGGCTTGTTGCCGCTAGATGGTGATCACCCCGTCGAGGTCACCATCGATGCCGATGGTGAAGTCGGCTACTGCCGTGTCACCCGCGGTGTCGAAGTCCTCGATGGTCACCTCAAAGTCGAGCTGGCCGTCCGGTGTCGTCCCGGTTTCGCCGATGCTGAACTTGCCGACGTCGAACTTGCCGGCGACGCCTTCAACCAGAACGCGGTTATGAAGCGTGTCAGTATCCCATTCGACGGTGTAGCCCTTGTCGAGGCCGGTAACGACCACCGAGGTGCCACCCAGGCCCGTCACATCGATGAAGCCGATCGCCGGGTCGGAGTCGGAGTCGAACTCATAGACCGTCCCGTCGGGCTTGATGATGCGCACCTCGATGATGTTGGGCGAAGTCCCGTTCGGGGTCAGCACCATGTCGCGGCCCTGCTCGGCGGTGCCGAGGAAGGTCGTGAGCTTCATCGATGCACCCTTGTTGCCCTGCATCTGCGAGATGGTGATCGAGGCCGTGGTCACGTCCACGGTGCCACCGGTGTACTGCACGTTGTCGGCATCGTCCGCTTCGGTTGGGCTCAGCCCGCCGGGCACGCCCGACAGGTAGTTGGCCACCGGGTCGTCGATGTAGACGAAGTAGGCGCCTTCGCCGGGGTCGAACATCTGGTTGTTCACACCGATGGTCGCTCCGGTGCCGCCCTGCGAGGTATGGATCACATCGCTCTTGTTGGTGTAGTTGCCGGCGGCATTGACGACGGTCTTCTTGCCGAAGACGAGGATCGCCGGATCAGAGGAGGACTCGCCGACCACGCCGAACAGGTTCGCACCCGAAGGCAGCTCGTCAAAGTTGAACTCGATACTGGCCGGTTCCGGATCCTCAAGCGTCTCGAACAGGTAGCTCCAGTTCGCCGGATTGGTGGCGGTGGTATCGAGGCTCAGGCGGAAGAACGCCGTATCCTCGTCGGCGCCGATCGAGCCGTCACCGTTCTCGTCCAGGTAGTAGGTGACCGTCTGGTCGCCTTCCTGCACCCCGATCACTTCGCCGAAACCGAAATCGAAACTCTCGGTGAAGTCGGTGATCTTGGCATTGGCGCCGTCGGCACCGGGAACCGCTCCAAGCAGGTGGGAGACGGTATCGCCGTTGACGAAGTCCACCATGCCGCCGGAGATCGGACCGATCGCCGGGCCGTCGTCCTCGAACAGGAACGTCGCACTGATATCGAGGGTGGCGCTGTCGTGGTCGCCATCCCCGTCATAGGCCGTCGCCACGAGGCTCACCAGGTTGGTCGAGGTGAAGGTGGCGGGCGAGCTGGACTCATCGGGATCGTCCGGATCGTCATGCTTGACGGCCCGGCTCTGCGTCAGGGTGACCACGCCGGTCTCCCCGTCGGCCGAGACGCGGAACACCTCCAGCCCGCCGATCTCGGTAACGCCGATCACGTCGAGGCCGCTGACGCCGAGCACCACCGCCTCGCCGGTGAGCGAGTCGACGAGACCGGTGTCGTCGCCGGCATTGCTGATCGTCACGGCATAGGTGATCGCATCGTCGTCGGCGATGTCGTTGTCGTCGGTGTCCTTGGGCCCGTCATTGCCGAAGGCGGTGGTGAACAGGCTCGAGAAATCGGCGAAGACGCTGCCGAATGCCGACTCGTCAACCACCAGGTCCGGAACTTCGACCAGGTTGCGGTCGATCGACGGGCCATCATCCTCGAAGTTGAACGCAAGCCCGATATCGGCAACGGCGTCATCGTGGTCGAGATCACCGTCAACGGCGACGGCGGTCAGGGTCACGAGGTTGGCTGCGGCAAGCTGAGCGGGTGAGCCGCTCTCCTCGTCATCGTCCGGATCGTCGTGCACAACGGCGCGGCTCTGGTCGAGCGTCACCTCGCCGGTATCGGCATCGACCGTGATGCGGAACACCTCCTCGGCGCCGACCATGCCGACAACCGCAGCACCATCCATGCTGAGCACGACGGCGTCGCCGGTCAGCGTGTCGGTGAGACCGCTGGCCCCGGCATTGATCCCGAGCTCGTAGGTGATGGCATCGGCATCGGCCACGTCATCGTCGTCGGCATCGAGCGGCCCGTCATTACCGAAGGCGGTGGTGAACACGACCGAGAAGTCGGCCGAGTCATTGGTGGCGAAGTCACTGTCGTCGACCGTAAGGGCCGGAACCTCGACCTGGTTGCGATCGATCGACGGCCCATCATCCTCGAAGTTGAAGGCAAGGCCAATGNGAGTCATTGGTGGTGAAGTCACTGTCGTCGACCGTAAGGGCCGGAACCTCGACCTGGTTGCGATCGATCGACGGCCCATCATCCTCGAAGTTGAAGGCAAGGCCAATGTCGGCAATAGCATCATCATGATCGCCGTCACCGTCATGGGCGGTAGCGGTCAGGGTGACGAGGTTGGCCGCGGCAAGCTGAGCGGGTGAGCCGCTCTCCTCGTCGTCGTCCGGATCGTCGTGGACAACGGCGCGGCTCTGGTCGAGCGTCACCTCGCCGGTATCGGCATCGACGGTGATGCGGAACACCTCCTCGGTGCCGACCATGCCGACAACCACGGCACCNCCGCTCTCCTCGTCATCGTCCGGATCGTCGTGCACGACGGCGCGGCTCTGGTCGAGCGTCACCTCGCCGGTATCGGCATCGACGGTGATGCGGAACACCTCCTCGGTGCCGACCATGCCGACAACCACGGCACCATCCATGCTGAGCACGACGGCGTCGCCGGTCAGCGTGTCGGTGAGACCGCTGGCCCCGGCATTGATCCCGAGCTCATAGGTGATGGCATCGGCATCGGCGATGTCGTTGTCGTCGGTGTCCTTGGGCCCATCATTGCCGAAGGCGGTGGTGAACAGGACCGAGAAGTCGGCCGAGTCGTTGGTGGCGAAGTCGCTGTCGTCGACCGTGAGGGCCGGAACTTCGACCAGGTTGCGGTCGATCGACGGCCCATCATCCTCGAAGTTGAAGGCGAGGCCAATGTCAGCGACGGCATCATCATNTTGCCGAAGGCGGTGGTGAACAGGACCGAGAAGTCGGCCGAGTCGTTGGTGGCGAAGTCGCTGTCGTCGACCGTGAGGGCCGGAACTTCGACCAGGTTGCGGTCGATCGACGGCCCATCATCCTCGAAGTTGAAGGCGAGGCCGATGTCAGCGACGGCGTCGTCGTGATCGCCGTCACCGTCAACGGCGACGGCGGTCAGGGTGACGAGGTTGGCAGCGGCAAGCTGAGCTGGTGAGCCGCTCTCCTCGTCATCGTCCGGATCGTCGTGCACGACGGCGCGGCTCTGGTCGAGCGTCACCTCGCCGGTATCGGCATCCACGGTGATGCGGAACACCTCCTCGGTGCCGACCATGCCGACAACCGCGGCACCATCCATGCTGAGCACGACAGGGTCGCCGGTCAGTGTGTCGGTCAGACCGCTGGCGCCGGCATTGATCCCGAGCTCGTAGGTGATGGCATCGGCATCGGCCACGTCGTCATCGTCGGCATCGAGAGGGCCATCATTGCCGAAGGCGGTGGTGAACACGACCGAGAAGTCAGCCGAGTCATTGGTGGTGAAGTCACTGTCGTCGACCGTAAGGGCCGGAACCTCGACCTGGTTGCGATCGATCGACGGCCCATCATCCTCGAAGTTGAAGGCNGAGTCATTGGTGGTGAAGTCACTGTCGTCGACCGTAAGGGCCGGAACCTCGACCTGGTTGCGATCGATCGACGGCCCATCATCCTCGAAGTTGAAGGCGAGGCCGATATCGGCAACGGCGTCATCGTGGTCAAGATCACCGTCAACGGCGACGGCGGTCAGGGTGACGAGGTTGGCAGCCGCCAGCTGAGCGGGTGAGCCGCTCTCCTCGTCATCGTCCGGATCATCGTGCACAACGGCGCGGCTCTGGTCGAGCGTCACCTCGCCGGTATCGGCATCGACGGTGATGCGGAACACCTCCTCGGTGCCGACCATGCCGACAACCGCGGCACCATCCATGCTGAGCACGACAGCGTCGCCGGTCAGCGTGTCGGTGAGACCGCTGGCTCCGGCATTGATCCCGAGCTCGTAGGTGATGGCATCGGCATCGGCCACGTCATCGTCGTCGGCATCGAGCGGCCCGTCATTACCGAAGGCGGTGGTGAACNCCGGCATTGATCCCGAGCTCGTAGGTGATGGCATCGGCATCGGCCACGTCATCGTCGTCGGCATCGAGCGGCCCGTCATTACCGAAGGCGGTGGTGAACACGACCGAGAAGTCGGCCGAGTCGTTGGTGGCGAAGTCACTGTCGTCGACCGTGAGGGCCGGAACCTCGACCTGGTTGCGATCGATCGACGGCCCATCATCCTCGAAGTTGAAGGCGAGGCCAATGTCAGCGACGGCATCATCATGATCGCCGTCACCGTCATGGGCGGTAGCGGTCAGGGTGACGAGGTTGGCAGCCGCCAGTTGAGCGGGTGAGCCGCTCTCTTCGTCATCGTCCGGATCGTCGTGCACGACGGCGCGGCTCTGGTCGAGCGTCACCTCGCCGGTATCGGCATCGACGGTGATGCGGAACACCTCCTCGGTGCCGACCATGCCGACAACCACGGCACCATCCATGCTGAGNAGCGTCACCTCGCCGGTATCGGCATCGACGGTGATGCGGAACACCTCCTCGGTGCCGACCATGCCGACAACCACGGCACCATCCATGCTGAGCACGACAGGGTCGCCGGTCAGCGTGTCGGTGAGGCCGCTGGCCCCGGCATTGATCCCGAGCTCATAGGTGATGGCATCGGCATCGGGGATGTCGTTATCGTCGGTATCCTTGGGCCCGTCATTGCCGAAGGCGGTGGTGAACAGGACCGAGAAGTCGGCCGAGTCGTTGGTGGCGAAGTCGCTGTCGTCGACCGTGAGGGCCGGAACTTCGACCAGGNTCATTGCCGAAGGCGGTGGTGAACAGGACCGAGAAGTCGGCCGAGTCGTTGGTGGCGAAGTCGCTGTCGTCGACCGTGAGGGCCGGAACTTCGACCAGGTTACGGTCGATCGAGGGACCATCGTCCTCGAAGTTGAACGTGTCTCCGATGCCGACCGTGTGGTCGTCGGTGTCGCCATCGTCATCGGTGGCCGTGGCGGTCAGCGCGATGAGGTCGGCCGAGGCCAGTTGGGCAGGTGAGCCGCTCTCCTCGTCATCGTCCGGATCGTCGTGGACAACGGCGCGGCTCTGGTCGAGCGTCACCTCGCCGGTGTTGACGTCGACCGTGATGCGGAACACTTCGGGGCCAGCGGCCCCCGCCTTGCCGACGACCGCAGCACCATCCATGCTGAGCACGACGGCATCGCCGGTCAGCGTGTCGGTGAGGCCGCTGGCGCCGACACCGATGCTGAGGCTGTAGGTGACGGCATCAACGTCGACGGTGCCGTCATTGTCGCTGTCCTTGCCGCCGTCGGTGCCGAAATCGACATCGAACAGGTTGGCGTAGCTGGCCGAGTCATTGGTGGTGAAGTCGCTGTCATCGACCGTCAGCGCCGGCGTGCCCTCGCCATCGCCGACCGATGGGCCATCGTCTTCGAATACGATCCGGTCACCGACCGGCTCGTGGACGAACGTGCCTTCGGTGATGGTGAAGCCGCCAATATCAAACTTGCCGGCGGTGCCTTCGATCTTGACGCGGTTGTGCTCGCTGTCGGTGACGAACTCGATGAGGTAGCCGTCATCGACGCCGGTCAGTGTCACCGTGGTGGTGCCGAGGCCCGACACATCAAAGCCACTCACGGCCGGATCAGCATCGTTGTCGAACGTCGTGGTAACCCCGCCAATGGTGACGTTGACCGCGATGATATTGGGCGAGGTGGCACCGTCGGTCGGGCCGGTCAGCAGGTCACGGGCGGTGTCGGCCGCACCAAGATAGGTGGTCAGCTTCATGCTGCCGGTGCCGTTGCCCTGGATCTGAGCGATGGTGAACTGGGCCGCCGTCACGTCCAGCGTGCCGCCGGTATAGAGCGCGTTGTCGGCATCGTCAGCCTCAGTGCCGGTCAGCCCATTGGGCTCCCAGCCCGACAGAAAGTCGGCGTTCACGTCGTTGACATAGGCAAAGAACGCCGCGTCGCCGGGGTTGAACATCTGGTTGTTCATACCGATCGTGGCATTGGGTCCGGCCTGGGACATGAACATCATGTCGCTTGTATTGGTGGGTGTGCCATCGGCCTGAAGATGAATGTCGGCGCCGAAGATGACGATCGCCGGACCGTCGGGAGACGCGCCCAGCGTTGCAAACAGGTTGTTGCTCGATGGCAGGTCATCGAAATCGAAATCGATGGTGCCGCTGGCCCCCACGTCGAGCAGGCCGCTCAGATCGACCGGATCGTCATGGTTGCCGCTATCGGGATTGGTGATGGCCTCGAACTGCACCGTCGAGATGGTGCCGTCTGCCTCGAGGTAGCCAGCGAGCACGATGTCGCCATTTACGTCGACACCGAGGAACATGGAAGATCCCAGCCCGGTCGCCTCGTCGGCGAACAGATAGATCGCCTCGCCATCAACGGTGGTGAAGCCGGCGAGCACGCCGGTGGTCGGAACGGTCGTGCCGGCGTCATAGGCCAGCAACGCACTGCCGTCGCTCTTGACGAAACCGGTGAGGGTCGAGCCGTCGGTGAGTGAAATGAAGTCGTTCTGGGCCGCGCCGTTGGCCTGGGCAAATGCACTGCTCAAGTTGAGCTGGCCGGCGTCGAAGAGCCGCGTAGCGAAGGCGGCGGGCAGGTCGGTATAGACTATATCGTTGTCGTCGTTGTCCTCGTTGGTGCTGGATACTCCGGTGTTCTGTAGCCCTTGCGACTCGTCGAGCACGACGAATTCGTCGCCTGTTAGAACGATTGCCATGATGACTGCTCCCTAGAGTGTTTTGTAACTGCTCCCCGCTTACGTGTTGACGCTTTGTATTCGCCTGCGGAATAAAACAAATCATCGACCGCGCTGTCGACATCATCGACAACACAGCCTTATCTACCGTTGGCCTCTGATTGTTGCAGAATACATCCGGCGCAGATCGGATGGTACGGCCGGGAGTTCTACTTCTGCACCATGAGCTCGTTCCGCAATTCGAGCGGAGGTGCTGTCCCGGTATTCTTGGTTCGCGCCGGAATACAAGTTGTGTGCCGAGCTATACAAAAAATTAGCCATGATTGCAATGGCGACCAGCGCCGCCAACTGCCGCTGAGGTCGTGCGCGACAGACGAAAGCCCGATCCGGGCGGGTCAGGCGCGTCGAACATACCAACTAGTGCTGAGAGCAAATGCAGTGGGGATGGCTTGCGCCACCCCCACCGGCCTTGGTGCAGCAGTGATCGGTTTTGACGATCTGGCGACCGCCGCACCGGGAGGTTCAGTAATCCTGGCTAGGAGCGCTTTCAGGAAAAGTTGCAGACTTTTCCGGTTCGAAAGCGCGACAAAACCAATGACCTGGAGCGTTTCGGCGTTTCATTGAAACGGTGAAACGATCTAAGAGACCGGGCCGTTGCCGATGCCCGGGGCGCCGGGCAGCGATTGCGGGTGCAGCTCATAGCCCGGCTGCTTGTCGGCCGGCACGAACAGCCGCTCACGCATCATGTTGTCGACGTCCCAGTTGAACATGAAGATCGGCACGCCGGCCGGCACGTTGGCGAAGCGCTTGTTGATGATCTCAGCGCCCGGATACTGGGTCAGCCCGATGGCGTAGATGTTCTCGGTATAGAGCCTCTGGTAGCGCTGCATCAGCGCGATGCGCTCCGCCGCGTCGTCGGTGGCAGTAAAGGCGTTCACCACCTCGACCATCTCGGTTTCAAACGGCAAGAGGTCCATGCTGCCATCCGGCCCGGCCTGGTGCTGGGCGGCGATGCGCGGGCCGGTGGGCGCCAGCGACGCGGTGTTCTGCACCACGGCCACCAGTTCCGAGCCGTTGCGGATCACCACCCAGTCGAACTGGCCGGAGCTTTGCGCGGCATTGAACTGGGTGCCGGTCATGAAGTTGGCGACCACCCGGATGCCGACCCGCTCGAGGTGTGCGATCACCGCCTCGGCGAGGTTCTTGTCGGTCTGATAGTCGGCATTGGCGAGGATGGTGATTTCGAGATTGCGCCCGCCTTCCTGGTCCGCCGGGAAGTTCAGGATGCCGTCGCCATCGGTATCGGCGAGGCCGGCCCTGGTGAAGTAAGCCTCTGCCGTCTCGGCCGAGTACGGATAGTAGACCGTCGAGGCCTTGTCGTAGAAGGTGGTGCCGGCATAGAGGCCGCCCGGATAGATGGCGGTGAACGGCCCCTTGACCAGCGCCTCGCCGATCGACTGGCGGTCGAGCGCGCTGGTGACGCCCTTGCGGAAATCGAAGTTGCGATTGAGCTCACGCACCGCCTGGCGGCGACTGTCGGGTTCGCCCCAGCCATTGGCGCTGAGATTGGGATAAAGCGTGTAGCCGATGGTACGGGCGCCGAACTGCAGGCGCGACGGGGCACTGGGGTCGGCGGCGCGCTTCAGGGCCTCGACGTAGTTTTCCGGCTGCTCCATCGCCGAATTGTCAGCGGTGCCGGCCACGGCCTGCACGTCGCGATCGGCCCAGGTGGAGAGCCGGTAGTGCACCTCGTCGAGATAGGGCAACTGGTTCCCCGCGTCGTCGACCTTCCAGTAGTAGGGGTTGCGCAGCATGACGATGATGTCGTCGGCCCGATACTCGGCCGGCACCCAGGCGCCCATGACGGGGATGTTGAGGTATTCCGGCTTGATGGCGTTCTTGTACTGGTCGTAGGTGTTGGACGAGTATTTTGGGTGCAGCGGCTTGAAGATGTGCGCCGGGCCCGGACAGAAATTTCCGTAGGCCATCTGGTAGAGATACTGCTTGGGGAAGGCGTCCCTGAAGGTCCACTCGATGGTGTAATCGTCGATGGCGCGGAGCGTGGTGCCTTCACCAAAACTCTCGGGCGAGGCGCCGTTGAGCGGCGTAACGTTGGGGTCGACGACATTGTCCTCCCAGTAGAACATCACATCTTCCGAGGTGAACGGCACCCCGTCCGACCACTTCGCCCCTTCGATCAGGTGCATGGTCAGTTGGTGGCCGTCCTCGCTCCATTCCCAGCCCTTGGCGAGGTTAGGCAGCGGCTCGAGCTCTTCGGCCTTCACCTGGAACAGCGGTCCGGTGCGGGTCAAACACTCCATGGTGCCGATATCGGTGCCACCCCAGCCCTGCGACTGGCCGGCCATATAGTTCCAGCCTTCCGGCCGGCCGCCGATGACGTGGCGCATCACATCGCCATAGACGCCAATGCCATCGGGCAGGTTCGAGGCCTTGTAGACCAGCGGCTCCCTGGGCAGGCGTTCCGCCACCGGCGGCAGCTTGCCGGTCACAACGAACTTCTCGGTCACCCAGGCCGGTTCGTGGTACTCGGGCAGCGCCCGGTACTCGAACATGTCGGTGACGCCGACGAAGGTGGGCGTGCCCTGGGCGTCGAATTTCGGCGGGTCGGGCGGCGTCGTCGGCTCCAGCAGCTGCGCCTCAGTCAACGACGTCGAGGCAGAGAGCAGCAGGGCGGCATAGCCTATGAGGCCAAGAGTCCTGGTGGTTTTGGGCATGGCATCTCCTCGCGGGGCGCGGTGGTGTCGCGCCTCTTGCTTTGTGGGTTGGCGGTGGGGGGGGGTGAGCGGACAGGCTGCTGAAGCGCCTTCAGAGCATGTCGTTGAGGCTCCAGTGGTTGTTCCAGCGGGCGTCGATCTCGTCGTCGACGTTCTGGTAGCGGATGTCGGTCGAGAGCCTGATCCGCCGCTCGGGATCCTGGTTGGTGGTCGAGGCGTGGATCATGAACGGGCTGTGCAGCATGACGTCGCCGGCCTCGTAGTCGGCGACCAGCCAGCGGGTATCGAAGCGCTCGGCCATGTCAGGCAGATCCTTGGAGACCCAGCCGCCTTCGGTCATGTTCTTGTTGTAGGCGCTGATCCGCTCCTCCGGCGTCAGGTCCATACCCTCGATCTGGAACTTGGCTTCCATGTCGCTGCCGATGCGGTGCGAGCCTTCGAGATAGGTCAGCCCGCCCATGGCAATCGAGGTGTCGCCGATCGGGATCCAGGCGGTGACGATGCGGCTGGTGCCGCCCCGCAGGTAGACCAGGTCGTAGTGCGCCGGCGTCACTGTCGTGGTCCCGGGCTGGGTGAAGCGCATGATCTTGCGCTTATGCAGGTAGGAGAGCCCGTCGAGGAAGGCGTCCATGAAACGGGCGAGGCGCGGCTGGGCGCAGAAGCCCTCATAGGCGGTCGAGCGCACCAGCGACATCAGGCGGCGATCGAGCCAGGCCTTGTCGGGTGAGCGCGAGGCGGAAATGCCGGCGGCGAAATCGGTGCCCGGCTCGGTCAGCCGGCCGGCCGCCAGCTGCTCGAACACCCAGCCACGGAAATCGATGACGTCCTGCCGGTCGAGGAACCCCTTGATGAACAGGTAGCCCTGCTCCTCGTACTGCCGCCGCATCTCAACGAGGCTGGTGGTCGCACTGGTCGGCGTCAGGTAGCCCATGCGGTTGGCCGCCGAGGACAGGGTCTGGCCATTGGCATGCAGCGTCGGCATGGACGAAGCGGCAGGCCGCTCCGCAGCCACGGAACTTGACATTTCGATCATCCGTTGGAACGACTGGTGATGCAGTATCGCTATGGTATGAACGACAGCGCCACCATAGACAAAAGCACCATCTGGACTTTTCGCTCATGGCTAACTTTTCCGTCGCCGCCTATCGCCCACATATTCCCGGCACCGCGCCGCTGCTCGGGGTGCTCGAATACGGGGCGCACCGGATCTCGACGCAGATCGAGAATCGGAAGCTCGAGCTGTTCGCCGTGGTGATGGTCGAACGTGGCCGCGGCCGGTTGCACACCGCGTCGAGCGGCAGCCAGGTTGTGACAGCGCCGGCCATCTTCTGGCTCTGGCCGGGAATGGCGCATTCCTATGGGCCGGATGACGGCACCGACTGGGACGAGCAATGGGCGCTGTTCGAAGGACGGATCGCCAACGACGTGCTGGCCAGCGCCTTGATCGAGCCGCGCCAACCGCTGCTGCAACTGCACGAGCTTGGTGAAATGCAGCGGCTGTTCGCGCTGTTGCGGGTGGAGATGGGCGACGACACGCACCTCGCCCGCGCCTCGGCCGGCGCCCGCATGCAGCGCATCGCGCTCACTGCGGCGCAGCAGAGCCTGATCGAGCGGCGCGAGCGCGCCGAACACCCCATCGCCCCGGCGATCGAAACGCTGCGTAAGCGGGCCTTCGAGACCGTCGACCTGACCCGCTTCGCCGCGGAGTTCGGCATGTCGCCGGCGACGCTGAGGCGGAAGTTCATCGCCGCCACGGGCGTACCGCCCAAAGCGTTCCAGCTGCGTTTGCGGCTCGACCGGGCCAAGGAGATGCTGGCGATCAGCAATGCCGGCATCGAGGCGATTGCCCACCAGACCGGCTTCGAGGACGCCTTCTACTTCTCGCGGGTGTTTGCGCAGCGCGAAGGCATGTCCCCGAGCAGTTTCCGCAGCACCAACCGGCGGGGGTAGCGGCAGGCGTGTCGCCCCAGGTCCGGCAGGGCAAGCGCTGATAGTAGTTGGGGTTCTCTCCGCGTACTCATCGTCCGTCGCTTCGCTCCGGCCGCGCTACACTTCGTTGCGCGGACCCCTCATCCGCCCTTCGGGCACCTTCTCCCACAAGGGGAGAAGGCTAGAGGTGGTCAGCGCCATCATATGCGATTGCCCCGGTCGGCTCCCGGCTGTGGGCGTTCTGTCAGCTTGCGGGAGTTAGGCTCGGTGATCCCTAGTTATCCGACGAGGGCAAGATGTCATCGATGCGGCTTCACAGACTGGCATGGATTATCCTGGTTACTCCCGTAGTGGCAGCGGGGTTGCCGGCGTTGGCGCAATCGGCGGACGGCCCCGCCATCAAGCGCGAGTTCCTGTTCGAGGTGCCGGGGTACAAGACCCAGAACCAGGGCGGGCAGACGATGAACATGTATTTCCACTACCGCTACAACAGCGGCATCGCCGAAGCCGATATCCCGAATTACGAAGACCTGCGCAGCCATGCGCTGAAGTTCATGGATGCGGTCGACCCAACCAAGAACCCCTATTGGGAAACGCTCAACCAGGAGCTGTGCACGCAACTGAAGGACGGCTTCCCGATCGAGGCCATCACCTGCCAGTTGCTGGTCTATCCCGACAACCGGCCGGGGTTGCCATATGAGCCGGGCTATCACGGCTCGATCCACACGATCGGCGATATCGAGCCGCTGGCGATCCTGTCGCGGCCGCCACCGTGATTGCTGCAGGAACGGATGCTGCCCGCACTCCGAATAAGTCCTTCGCATTCTAGTAGAAACGTGAATTGACGGCACGACTGGCAGCGTAAATCCTGACTTCGCCGAGTAGTCATCTGAGGGGTTGGCTCGTGGCTGATAGTTCTGCCTTCCGCCCTGCCGGATTGGACCGGCGTCAATTCATGGCGTCGCTGGCCGCGGCCGTGGCGGCAATCGCCTCGTCTCCGGTCTGGGCGCAGTCGGCGCCCGCCGCGGCAGCAATCGAGAAAACCCACGATGCCCTGTTCGACCTGTGGTTCCCGCAGGCCGAACTGGGGCTGCCGCCCGATGCGGCCAAATCCATCGCCGAGATCGCCGCCGAAGTCAGCAAGGCGATGCTTTCAGGCTTCGAGGCTTCGCCGGTGGCGCAACTGCTCGCCGGGTTCACCGAACCGCAGGCGCTGCCGTTCTATGCCGAGCTCAAGGCGTCGAGCGATCCGGCAGTGCAGGCCTTCATCACCACCCCGGGCGGCTTCGGCGCGATGGACCCGGCGCTGAGGACGCTGCTCTACTCGTATTTGTTCGAGGGCACGGCAGGGCCAGTCTCGACGCAGATCGCCTCGATCCTGCGGGAGGCCTATCTCTCCTCGATCTGGGACCTGCCGCTGGCGCAGCCGCTCAGCAACTTCCTCGCCCCGCCGGTTTTCGTCAGCCGGCCCGATGTCTATTCGATGCTCAACGCGCCGACGATCGCACCCAGCCGGCTGACCTATGACGCGGCGACCAAGACCATCAGCCATGCCGACGGGCCGATCGAGTATCTGGTGATCGGCAGCGGGCCGGGCGGCGCCACCGTCGCCAGCCAGCTGCAGGCGGCCGGCAAGCGGGTGGTGCTGATCGAGAAGGGGCCGTTCGTCGTCTGGGGCTCGATGACGACGCGCAGCTACCCGCGCCTGATGTACAAGGGCGACCAGTCCTTTACCGCCGACAATGCGGTGGTGATCCGCAGCGGCGAGACGCTGGGCGGCGGCTCGGCCGTCAATATCGACCTCGCCTTCTCGCCACTCGAATCCACGGTGCAGACCCGCATCAATGGCTGGATCGCCGACGGCTTAATGGACGGCACCTACTATTCGACCGAGCGGCTCGCCACTGCCTATGAGTGGGTGCGCCAGGCGATCGGCACCCGCACGCTGGCCGAGAGCGAGCTCAACAACGACAACCAGGCGCTGTGGGACGGCGCCGCCGCCTATGGCGCCGACCCCTCGCTCTATCACCTCAACCGGTTCCCGGTCGGCGACTCGCCGTCGCCGGTGAACGACAAGCTCGATGCCGCCCGGCAGTTGCTCTACCCAGCCATTGCCGACACCGCCAACCCACTCGGCATCATACCGGACGCGACGGTCGACGAGATCGTCTTCGATGCGACCGGTACGCGCGCCACCGGCGTCACCCTGCACATGACGGCGCCATGGACCGACTACGGCAATACGGTGGTCGACCCGTCAAAGCTCGGCATTCCACCCGACGTGCCGGTGAGCATCGCGGCCGAGACCATCGTGGTCTCGGCCGGCACCATCGGCACGACACGGGTGCTGCTCAACACCGCCAAGGCCAACCCCAAGGTCGCCAATGACAAAATCGGCCGCGGACTGATCCTTCACCCATCGGTGCCGTTGCTCGGGCTGTTCGACAAGGTCATCGACCTGCTCGATGGGCTCGACAGCGCCACCTACGTCTCGTCGTTCGGCGCCTCGCCCGGCTTCATTTACGAGACCATGGCCGGGCTGCCGGCCTATGGCGCGCTGCTGGTGCCCGGTAGCGGCAAGCAGGTCTACGAGGAGATGGCGCGGTTCAACAACTATGTCGGCTTCGGCTGCATGCTGGTCGACACGGCATCGGAGGGCAATCGGGTGGTGCTCGACGCGACCGGCGACACGGTGCTCGAGTATACGCTCAGCGACAGCGACAAGGCGCGGTTCCGCATTGGAGTGGCGATCGGGGTTCGGATGATGTTCCTCGCCGGCGCCAAGAAGGTGATCATCCCCTCCAATGAAAACGTGCTCGGGGTCGAAAATTTCGATCCGATGGTCGGCACCTATTTCACCGACATCAAGCAGGCCGACCTGATCGATGAAAACCTCAAGTTCATCCCCAACCGCAATGTGCTGACCTCGGCGCACCTGCAGGCGACCAACAAGATGGGGCCGGCCGGCACGGGCGTGGTGTCGCTCAACCACCGGTTGTGGGCTGCCGATGGCAGCGAGGTGCCGAATGTCTACGTGATGGACAGCAGCATCTTCCCGACCTCGGTCGGCGCCAATCCGATGCAGTCCCTCTACACCATCGCCAAAATCTTCTCCGAACGACTGATCGAGGGCATCCCCCAACCGAGCTGAGGATTCTCGTGACCATCGAGGCGGCCTGCTCCACGCAACGGAAGCGCATAACGCCGAGGCGCTCGCTCGCAACGCTCGTCGGCGGCCTCGCGATGGCACTGCTGTCAGCGGCCGGCGCCGTGGCGGGTACCTGCCCGGCCGAGCAGCAGACGGCGCTGGCGCCGGTCGACCCAGAGCTCTGCCTCTCGCTCGACGCCGATATCCGCAACCCCGGCGGCTTCGCACTCGATGTCTACGAGAAGAAGCTCGACGCCTTCCTTGGCCATTATTGCCATCGCGATCCCGCCCGCGGCTGGGCCCGCGACAAGACGGTGCGCGATACCGGGCCGTTCACCGCGACGCTTGCCGATGGCAAGTGGATCGGCAGCGAGCACGGCACGCATGCGCCGGTGGTGATCTGGTATTCGCCCGAAATGCTGGCCTGGCTCGAGAAATATCGCTCGGAGGACGCCGATCCGAGCCTCGTCCCGCCGCCGGTGCCGGCTGGAGCGGTAATGATCAAGGAGATGTATCCGGCCCCGGCCGCCGACTGCGCCGGCGTCGACCCGATGAAGCTGTTCCCCACCAGCGGCGCGGCCGTCATGATCCGCGCGCCTGACGTTTCGTTCGATGGCTGGTTCTGGGGCTGGTACGGCTTCGGTGCCAAGAGCGGCTGGACGCCGGACTGGCCGGCGCCGCCGGGGAATTCGATCCCCGACATGGGCTTTGCCCAATACTGCATGAACTGCCACGCCTCGGCCAAGGACAACCTCACCTTCGCCACCACCGCCAATATCGAGGGGCATCCCGGCACGCCGACAGTGTTCCTCAGCCAGAACTTCTTCGTCGACGCCCCGGCGACCCCAACCCAGCATCAGGCGGTGGCGCAGGCCGATTTCGGCGCGCCGCGCTTGCTCGTGCCGTTCAGCACGCCCGACCCCGGTGTTGTCAAAGACCTGATGGCCTATGCCGAGGGGTTGCCACCGGCCGCCAACGTCCAGCCGATGCCATCGCAGACCTATGACAATACCTGGGTCGCGGCAGGTGGGCCGACGGCGGCCGACACCTTCCTCACCTCGAGCCAGTGCCTCGGCTGCCACGATGCCGGCAGCACCGGGTTGCAGTTCGACATGACGCAGCCCAACCCGCACGGCAATACGCTCGACAACCTGTCGCCCTATGCGACCTGGCGGTCGTCGCCGATGGGGCTTGCCGGGCGCGACCCGTTCTTTTTTGCGCAGCTGGCGAGCGAGACCCAGACTTTCCACCCGGATGCGGCGGACACCGTGCAGACGGTCTGCCTCGGCTGCCACGGCATTGCGGGGGAACGGCAGTTCAATATCGATAGCAAGCTGGCGGGCGGGCAGTGCTCGAGCTTCGAGCGCTCGGTGCTGGAGACGCTGCCGTGGGAGGGCGGCACATCGCACCTCGCCCAATACGCCATGCTGGCCCGTGACGGGGTCTCGTGCACCGCCTGCCACCGCATGGCGCTGGGCGATCGGGTCACCGAAAACCTGCTGGCGGCGCCGCAGAACGCCTGCGTCGCCGAGCGGCAGGCGCTGCTCAACCCCGACAATACCGGCTTTGCCAAGACCTTCACCGGCAGCTTCCTCGTCGGCCCGCCGGATTCGCTGATCGGGCCGTTCGACAAGCCGCAGACCACGCCGATGAAGCAGGCGCTCGGCATCACGCCCGAGGAGCACCCGACCATCGCCGCGTCAGAGGTCTGCGGCTCCTGCCACACGGTGCACCTGCCGGTGCTGCAGGAGGGCAAGATCATTGCTCACATCTACGAGCAGACGACCTATCCCGAGTGGGCATTCAGCGCCTTCCGCACCGGCTCGACACCCGACGGAATGCTGCCGCAAGGGGCGGGCACCACCCCGCTCTCCTGCCAGGACTGCCACATGGCGGCAAGCGACGCCAATGGCGTGCCGTACAAGTCGAAGATCGCCAGCATCCAGGAATACTCGAACTTCCCGCAGGCCGATAACGCCACCGCACCGGAGAAGATCGACCTCGAGGCGCGCGATAACTTCGCGCTGCACACCTTGGTCGGGCTCAACGTGTTCCTCGTCAAGCTGGCCCAGCAGTTCCCCGATATCCTCGGCATCCCGATCGCCGATCCGATGCTGGGCAGCAAGGGCACGGACCCGCTGCTGTGGACCGAGAGCGCCATGCTGGATCAGGCGAGGCAGCACACCGCCGATATCGCCGTCGGCAGCGTCGCCGTCACTGACACGACGCTCACCGCCACCGTGAAGGTGACCAACAAGGTCGGGCACAAGTTCCCCTCGGGGGTCGGGTTCCGCCGCGCCTTTGTCGAGTTCTCGGTGCTCGACGCCGGCGGCAAGGTCTTGTGGCGCTCGGGCGGCACCAATGCCGCTGGCGCACTGGTCGACGGCAACGCCACACCGCTCGACGGCGAGTATTGGTGGGATGCCAATTGCAAGGCCCGCATCGCACCGGAGCAGCGGCTGCACCAGCCGCATTTCGAGACCATCACCAGCCAATCGCAGGCGCAGGTCTACCAGGAGCTGGTCTCGACCCCCGGCGGCACGGCGCCGGTCTGCGGCGCCGGGTCGTCCCCCTCGGGCCAACTGACCACGAGCTTTCTCTCGATTTGCTCGACAGTGAAGGACAACCGGCTGCTGCCCGACGGTTACCTGCCGCTCGAGCAGCGGGTCGAGATCGCCAATGCGCTGGGGGCCGGCGACGACCTGGCGCTCGAGGCCGGCTCGGTCGGCGTCGGCGACGACCCGGATTACGTCGCGGGCGGCTCGGACAGCATCGCCTATGTGGTGCCGCTCAGCGAGATCAGCGGCAAACCGGCCAGCGTCAGCGCCACGCTCTACTACCAGGCGACGCCACCCTTCTACCTGCAGGATCGGTTCTGCACCGCCTCAGGCAGCGATACCGACCGGCTCTACCACATGGTGACCCGGCTCAACCTCGAGGAAACACCGGCCGAAGGCTGGAAGCTCGCTATCGCCGCCACCAGCCAGGCAGCCGTGCCTTGAGCAAGACCGCCGGCCCTTCGCGGCGCAACTTCCTCAAGCTGAGCGCCGCGGCAATGGCCGGAGCGAGCGCCACGCCGGGCCAGGCCGCCGAGGCGGTGGCGAAGGGTGACCCGGCCGCGGCGCTCGACCACCTGGTGGTGATCATGTTCGAGAACCGCTCGTTCGATAACCTCTTGGGCCACCTCTACCCGTCCGGGCAGATCCCCGACGGGCAGAGTTTTGACGGCGTCGGCAATGGCAGTTTCGTCAACCCGTCGCCGAGCGGCGCTATCACGGCGCATATCTATGCCGGCTCGACCGACGCGATCATGGCGAGCCCGACGCCGGACCCGGGCGAGGAATACCCGCACGTCAACACGCAGCTGTTCGGCACCGTCGATCCACCAGGCAATGCCGGGCTCGATTTCAGCGCCATGACGGCGCCGTTCAACGCGCCGCCCGCGGGCACCGCGCCGAGCATGAACGGCTTCGTCACCGACTACATCAACAGCTTCGTCGCAACGCAGAGCCGGCAGCCCGAGCCGGACGAGTATGCCGTGGTGATGGGCGGCTTCAGCCCCGACATGCTGCCGGTGTTCAGCACGCTGGCCCGCGGCTTTGCGGTCTACGACGCCTGGCATTGCGCCGTGCCGTCGCAGACCTTCTGCAACCGCGCCTTCTTCAATGCCTCGACCTCGTCCGGTTTCGTCACCAACAGCGGTGGCGCAGCCGGTTATCTCAAATGGATGGACCCCAAGCGCAATGCCGCGCCGACCATCTTCAACCGGCTCGAGGCAGCGGGCATTTCCTGGGCGGTGTATTTCGACGAGACGCAGATCGTCTCGCTGACCGGGCTGATCAACGGCCCGGCGCTCAAGCCCTACTGGAAGACCAGGTTTCGCGGCATGCAGCAGTTCCATGCCGATGCCGCTGCCGGCACGCTGCCAGCCTATGCCTTCATCGAGCCGCGCATCATCTTTGACCACAACGACATGCATCCGCCGGTCGCTGCCTTCGATTTCGTCGGCGCCGACGGGGTGACCGTGCAGGTCGGCGGCAATTCCGATGTGCGGGCCGGCGAGAAGCTGCTGCACGAGGTCTATTCGGCGATCCGCCTCTCCGCCTCGCCTACCGGATCCAATGCCGGCAACACGCTGCTGCTGGTTACCTTCGACGAGCATGGCGGCACCTATGACCACGTGCCGCCGCCGGCCGCGACGCCACCGGCCGGTCTCACCGATACCGAGATGGGTTTTGCCTTTGACCGGCTCGGGGTGCGGGTTCCGGCCATCGCCATCTCGGCCTATACGCGGGCCGGAACGATCATCAACGCGCCGATGCACCACGCTGCGGCGATCGCGACGCTCTGCAACCGCTATGGCCTTGCCCCGCTCACCGCCCGCGACGCCGGGGCACGCGACCTCGGCAACGCCATCAACCTGACGGAACCGCGCCCGGCAGCCGATTGGCCCGAGACCACGCCGCAATATGTGCCGCCCAACCCCGAAGCCGGCGGCCCATTCTCCGAGGCGGCCGGCAAGGCTCCGCTCAGCCCGCCCGGCCGCGCGCTGATGGGGATGCTGGTGAAGAATTTCGGCCTCCCCACCGACGAAGTCCCCACCACCTATGACGAGGCCTATGCGCTGCTGCAGCGCCTCGGCCCCGGCCTGTTCGGTTAGCAGCAGATGACCTCCACGGCGGTCCTGCTGGTGCTCGTCGTCATCGCGCTCCTGGTCGCGATCATCATCTTCGACGTCTTTACCCTGGGCACCAAGGGGCGGCTCAATGCGCTCAGACAGTGGCAGACGCTGATCGGCACGATGCTCGGCTTCGTCACCGGCGCCGGGGTGCTGGCGATCTCGAGCGCCATCCAGGACGAGACACAGGTACGGCGCAACCAGGAGGCGCTGGTGCAGGTCGGTAACGCGCTGCGCGTCGAAGCGAGGGATCTCGACGGCGTGCTCGCCCGGGCCCAGTTGCTGCGCGATACGCTGATGCCGAGCGACCCTAACAAGCCCGCCGGCTGCAGTGGTACGGTGAATGAGCTGGTCGACGCCTTCCAGCGCGAGACGCCGATCTACACCGCCGCCGTTCCCCAATTTATCGCGGTGGGCGAGCCGAACCTGGCGCTGTTTGTGTCGTTCTATGCCGGCTTCGAGGAGCTGGCGCGGGCCGCCAAGCAATATGGCGACAATGGCTGCCCGGTGGTCGCCAAGGAAACGGTCGCGCTGTTCTACGGCCGCATCGACGCGGCTCGCGCCGACTTCGCCAGGATCGCCGCGATCTACAAGGGATAACGGCGAGACAGCTCAGTCTGCCTTGAGCACGGCGGTGCAGGCCTTGGGCAGATCGGCGAGGGTCAGTGGCGGGGCCGGTGGCTTGTCGCTCGGCTTGTACGGCTCGTCGGTGAACCAGTAGTCGAGTTCGGCGCCACAGCCGTCACCGGCCGGAGCCGGCGCCTGGTTGACGCAGAGCTCGACGCCCGCCGGGCAGTCGAGCCGCACGTGGAAATGGTCGTCATGGCCGTACCAGGGGCGGATCTTGTTCAGAAAGCTGCGGTCGCGCCAAGTGACGGCGCAGAGCGATTTCTTGATCCCCGGCGCCACAAAGATGCGGGCCACGCCCGGCAGCTCGGCGGCGCGATAGAGCAGCAGGCGCTGCGCTTCGCCGAAGCGCTGGGGGTCGATCTCGCGGGTGCCCTTCTTCAGCATCGAGCGGGCGGAGAGGCTCTCGCGCTCATCGGCGCTGAGCTGGTGATCCGGCATGCGCTCGAACCAGATGTCGACGTCTAGCCCGATCTGATGCGAGGCGTGCCCGCTGGCCATCGGCCCGCCGCGCGCCTGCCCCATATCGCCGACCAGTATCCCCGGCCAGCCATCCTGCGCCGCCGATTGGGCGAGCGCCCCGACATAGCTGACGAGCTCGGCACTGCCCCAGCGCCGATCGCGCGACAGGCGCATCGCCTGCCAGCCCGGCCCATCGGTCGGCAATTGCACCGCACCGGCGATGCAGCCCTTGGCGTAACTGCCCACCGGCACCTCGGGTCCGGTGGTCGGCGAATGCATGGCGCCGAACAGGTCTCGCGCCGGTTGCGCCAGCGCCGCCGAGAGCAGCGTCAGCAGGGCGACAGCCGCCAAAGCAAGCATGCGAAGCACAGCCATCATCACCCCCCATGAAGCACCCACGACTCACGGTTTTTGATCGTAACATCAGGGCCGTGTCATGGCGGAGCGGCACATTCGGCCCCGCCTCGGCGCGAGCCCAATTGCATTGCGCTCAGCGGTCGAGGTCAGCCAGCCGGACCGGGCGCTGTTCGGCGCTCGAAGCAAGGATCGCTTCGATCAGCCGATGCACCTTGAGAGCCTCCTCGCCGGTGACCAACGGCTCGCGGTCCTCGTCCAGGGCATCGAGAAAATCCTCGAGCACGGCGCGGTGCCGGGCGTGCGAATAGCCCATCGGGTCGGCGCCGCCACCATGGCCGGCGGCAGCGACAGAGTGATCCTCGATGCTGCCATCGCGCCAATAGAGCATCAGGCTTTCACCTGATATCACCGCCGTGGCCCGGTCGAAGACCAGTTCCAGCCGTTCGGGGAACCCCGGGAAGCTGGCAGTGGAGGCATCGATCGAACCGATCGCGCCATTGCCGAAGCGGATCGCGGCACTGACCACGTCCTCGCATTCCATCCGGTGGGTCTGCGAGGTGCCGGCCATGGCGCTGACCTCGGCGACCGGGCCGGTGAGGCTCAGGAACAGGTCGAGCGCGTGGATAGCCTGGGTCAGCAACACGCCGCCGCCGTCGCGCGCCAGCGTGCCGCGGCCCGGCTCGTCATAGTAGGATTGGGCTCGCCACCAGCGGATCGAAGCCGAGGCGGTCACCAGTTCGCCCAGCTCTCCCTCAGCGATGCGGCGCCCGAGTTCGCGTGCATTGGGCCGGGTGCGGTTCTGCAGCACGATGCCGAGCCGGACACCGGCGGTACGGGCGACCGCCACGACTTCGCGGCTCCGGGCCGGACTGTGCTCGATGGGCTTTTCCAGCAGGATGGCTTTGCCCGCGGCGGCCGCCAGCCGCACCATTTCGAGATGCGCCGATGGCGGGGTCAGCACCAGCACGACATCGACCCGCGGATCGCCGACCAGGGCGTCGAGGTCGTCGCTGACCGGAAAGCCATAAGCCGCATGGGCCGCCTCGCGGCGCTCGGCCGAGCGGCTGAACACACCGATCACTTCGACCCGATCAGTCAGATCACGCAGGCTCAGCGCATGTGGCTTCATGCCCATGCCGGCGCCGATCACGGCGATGCCCCTGCGCTGCATGTGCCCTCCCCTAGCTCCGGCGACCGACCACATCGATCGCAGCCAGCAGGCTCAGCCCGGTGTGGTAGCCGGGGTCGAGATCGGGGGTGGCCGGCACGTAGTCGATCGGGCCATCGTCGGTGAGGCACTGGTAGGCAATGCCGGTGCCGGGGCGCCAATAGTCGCGGAAGAACACCTCGTCGGCCTTCTGCCAGACGCGGAGGCTCTCGGCGCTGTGCGAGCGCTCGTGGCAGAGCGCTGCGCTGCGGATGGTTTCGGGCAGCGACCACCAGGGGCAATAGGGGCTGATCGGTGCGCCGCTCGCCGCCGACACCACCAGCCGCACGCCGGGCCCCACAAAGCCGCGGTCGAACGACGAGACGAGGATGGTCTCCAGCACGCGCAGCAGTTCCGGGTCGACGTCGGCCTCAAGGTAGTCGAGCGCGAAGCCGACGAACTCGATGCCGTGCCCGACATTGCAGCGATCCTCGCCCGGCACGTTACGCAGCAGCCCACTGGCGGGATCGAAATAGTTGTCGATGACATGGCCGATGAAGCGATCGGCGAAGCCGGCGAGATTGCGGTGGCCGATGCCGGTCAGCAAGGCGCCGGCACTCAGCATGATCATCCGCGGGCCAAAGTCCGCCGCCTCGGCCTCGAGCATCTCGCGCCCCAGCGGCAGCTTCTCGTCGATCTGGAAGCGATCATCCTCGATGGCAGCGATCACCTTTGCCAGCGCCGCGAGCTGGCGCGGCAGATCGGCGGGCGCATAGCGCGCCGCGCCGGCAACCAGGCCCTTGGCGGCAAATGTGTCGGAGAAGCTGTAAATGTCGGCCGGCTGGGTCTGGGGAACGAAGACTTCACCCTCGAAACGGATCGGGCGCATGTCGCGGTCGTAACAGAAATACACATGCCCATCGGCGGCGCGCAGCTTGTCGAGCGCCGTGTAGAGCCGGCGCCCGGCCACGTCGAGGGCGAGCGCGAGGTCAGGGTCGGTGCTTTCGAAGGCCGACGCGTGAGTGACGATGGCCTCGAGGGCGCGGCCCTGGATCCAGCCATAGACATGGTCGGGGCCGCGCCAGCCGTCGACCGCTGCGTAATCGACGAGGGTCAACGGGTTCAGCTTGGTGTTGACGAAGACGCCGTGCAAACGCGGCCGCGCCAGCATCCAGCGCAGCGTCTCGGCGTTGGAGGCGAGATAGCGTTGCCGCGCCGCGGCGAAGAAATCGGTCATTCCTTCAGCCCGGTGCTGGCGACGCCTTGAACGAAGTTGCGCCGCAGAAAGACGAACAGGGCCACCGACGGCACGAGGACGATGGCGGAGGCAGCGCTCAATCGGCCGAGATCGACGGTGAAGCCGGTCTGGAACAGCGCGAGGCCGACCTCGATGGTGTAGCTGTCCTTGGTGGTGGCGACGATCAGCGGCCAGGCAAAGGCCGTCCAGGCCTGGAAGAAGGCAAGGACGAACAGCGCCCCGAGCGCGCCGCGCAGCAGCGGCACGACGATGCGGATGAAGATCCAGATCTCGCCGGCGCCATCGATACGGGCGGCCTCGAGCAGCTCGTCGGGGATCGAGTGGATGACGTTCTGCCGGATCAGGAAGATGCCGAAGCTCATCACCAGGTAGCCGAGCAGCAGCCCCCAGACCGAGTTGAGGATGCCCAGGCTCTGCGCCTGGAAGTAGAGCGGGATCATGTAGACCTCGAACGGCACGATGGCGGTGGCGAGGATGATGGCGAACAGCACGCTCATCGCCCGCGACGGGAACTTGGCGAGGATGTAGCCGGCAATGGTCGAGGTGATGAGGATCGCGATGGCCGAGAGCAGCGCGAAGCTGAAGCTGTTGAAGATCCAGCGCAGCAGCGGCGTATCGGCCAGCACCGCCTCGATATTGGCGAGCGTCGGCTGGGCCGGGATGACGGTGGGCGGCCAGCTCAGCATTTCCTGCGGCGTCTTGAAGGCATTGGCGACCAGCAGCACCAGCGGCAGGATCATCAACAGCCCGAACAACCCGAGGAACAGGTCGATGCCGAGATTGGTGGCGCGCGCCTTGAACGTGCGGTCGCCGACTTCACGGGAATGTTTCTCGATGTCGGTGCTCATCGGGGGGCCCTCTTGTCACGCAGCAGGCTGAACTGCACGAAGGTCAACAGCAGCACGATGGCGAGCAGCACCACCGCCTCCGAGGCGGCATAGCCGACGCGGTAATTGCGGAAGCTGTTCTCGAGCATATCGAGCACCAGCACCCGGACCTGCCGCCCCGGCGCGCCCTGCGCATCGGAGGCCAGCACATAGACCTGGGCGTAGACGTTGAAGGCCGAAACCAGCGTCACCACCGAGACATAGAGAGTGATCGGCTTCAGCATCGGCACCGACAGGTGCCAGAATGACTGCCGCCCGGAGGCGCCATCAAGCTTGGCCGCCTCGTAGACCGAGACCGGCAGGCTCTTGAAGCCAACGAGGTAGATCAGCACGGCGAAGCCGAGCGCCTGCCAGGAACAGAGCACAATGACGCAGATGATCGACAGCACCGGGTCGAACAGCCAGGACATCGGCTTGACCCCGAACAGCGACAGGAACGCGTTAAGCGGCCCGAGCCGCGCATCAAAAATCCATTTCCACGCCATGGCGGCCGGCACCAGCGACACCACGTGCGGGATGAACACCGCCGTCTCGTAGAAGGCGGCGAAGCGCGAGCGGGTGCGGTGGAAGATCAGCGCGGCGATCACCAGCGACAGCGGAATGGTGATCAGCAGCACGCCGAAGGCGATGATCGAGGTGTTGAAGAGCGCCTCGTGGAACAGCCGGTCGCCCAGCAGCTCCTGGAAATTCCTGAGCCCGATGAACGGCTTCTTCTTCGACAGGATGTCCCACTTGTGCAGGCTCAGCCGAAGAATCTCGCTGATCGGGTAGACCCGGACAAAGGCGAAGATGGCGATGACAGGCAGGATGGCAAGCAGCGAGAAGAGCAGGCGTCGTCGCTTCAGCATGTCATCGTCTCCGTGCTGCCTCCGGGGCATGATCCCCGAAGGCAGCGGTTGAGCAAGGGCAGGTTTGCAAAACCGATTTACTGGCCAAGCAGGCCTTCACGGTCGAGAATGGCATTGATCTCCTTGTCGGCATTCTCGAGGAAGGCCTTGAGCGCCGCATCGTCGGTGGCGAGCTCCGGCTTGGCGAAGGCTTCAACGAGGAAGGCTGCGGCGCGGGTCTGGATCTCATCGATCGGGCCGATGGCCGGAACGGTGAAGAACTCATAGCTCGCGGGGTAGTTGACGTAGGCTTCGAAGCCGGGCTTGGCGGCAAGGATGGCCGAGAAATCGAGACCAGAGCGGTTCGGCAGCCAACCGACATTGTCGAGCAGCCAGAGCAGGTTTTCAGGCTTCTGGGTTGCCAGCACGAAGGCCCAGGCGGCGGCTTCCTTGTCGGCGCCGGCTTTGACGTAAAGCTGGCCGGGGCTGACGATCGAACCACGCGGCAGCGTCGCCGTGGCATATTTCAGGTCCGGGGCCTTGGTGGCGATATCGCCGATCACCCAGGACTCGCGGATGAACATGGCAGTCTGGCCGCGCTCGAAGGCATCGGCATCAGCCGGCGATTCGACCGTCACGGTCTTGGTGTCGAACAGGTTGTGCAGGTACTGCTTCATGGTGGCGGTGCCGGCTTCGGAGGCGAAGTTCGACTTCCACAGGCCCTCACCGGCGGGCGCGATCAGCTCGCCGCCATGCTGCCACATGTTGATGGCGAACTTTTCGGCAATACCCGAGCCGCCACCCGAGAGCCGCATGCTCCAGCCGGTGACAGTGGGCGCACCGCTAGCATCGCGCTGCGTCAGCTTTTCGGCATAGGCATCGAAGTCGGCCATGGTCTTGGGCGGCTCGGTGAGGCCGGCCGCGGCGAACATGTCGGTATTGTAGTAGAGCGCGCTCTGGCCGCGGAACAGCGGCATGCCGTAGACGGTGCCGTCATAGCTGGCAGAGTTGACGAAGAACTCGCCGAAATTGGCGGGATCCTTGACGAAGGCCGTCACGTCGGCCGGCGGCGTGTTGAGCAGGCCGCCCTCGAGGTAGCGGGCGGCAATGGTGGTCGCCAGCTCGATCACCTCGGCGGCTTCGCCGGAGGTGACGCCAAGCGCCACGCGCTTTTCGTGCTCGCGCAAGGCGATGGCTTCAACCGTGACCTTGAGGTCCGGGTATTCCGCCGCCATCCCCTCGGCGACATGCTGATAGAACGGCGCCAGTTCCGGGTAGCCGCTCCACACCCGGATCTCCTGCGCCGAGACCGCCGTGGCGGCCAGCCCGAGGCCGGCGGCGGACACCAGCAGCAGCTGTCGTCCTGATATCGAGAAGGCAGAAAGCTGAGGCCGAGAAAGCAATTTCATCATCGTTGTCATCCCTGTTTAACGAACGATCCAGCACATAGTGAAGTCTTGACTGCAACCGGTTGCGTGTCAAGCGGCGCGAACCGCGCGACAGCGTCGAAACCCCTCATTTTCTAGGCGTTGCAGCCCGTTTTGGTAGTCCGAGCAAGGTCTTGGCCGCGAGGGCCAGGCGCTCGGCAGAACCGGCGGCGAATGCCCCCGGCATACCGATGAAGCGATGCGCTTCATCGACCTCGTAGCCGCCGAAGCCAAACTCACTGGCTGGCGGAATGTAACCCGGCGTGCCGTCGGCATAGGACAGCACCAAAGCCGGCCGGCCGGCGCAGGCAGCGCGGACGGCAAGGCCGGTTTCGGCAAAGATCTCTCCGGGCAGCGCCGCGATCGGCAGGCCGCCCCAATCGAGGACACTGACGCGACCGGCCCAGCTTCCCTCGGGTTGGCCGGCATAACGGCGGGCCCAGTTCGCCCAGTGCCGCAGCACCGTGGCGCGCACCGGCTCGGCGGTGCGGGCCTCGTCATCCCAGGCAGCAGCCAGCGCCGGCAGGTCGTGTTCGCGTCGCTCGAGGCTCAGTTCGACCCATTGTTCCCCGGCGGTCGCCGTGTCTCCGAGCCCTGTCTCCGGCGCCGCGAGCGCCGCCTCGGCGATCCGCGTGCCCAGTCGCTCGGCATTCTCGAAGGTGCGGGTGGCGCTGGCGTTCAGCGTCACTGAGGCCTGGGCGGTGTGCCCGATATTGACGTCGCCACAACAGCCATTGAGGAAAATCGCCACCGCGCCCGGATGCGCTGCCTCGATCGTGGTGCGCACGAAATGCGGGAAATCCGCGGTCATCAGCCGGTTGTCGGCGCCCAGCACGGTGGGGTGGCAGGCATAGGAGACGACCACCGCCAGCAGGCTGCCGGCCGCGTCGCGGATGCGCAGCACCGGCAGGGCGCGATCGAGCGGGCCGTCGGCGTGACGGCGATTGCGGGCCACATCGGGATCGGCGCCGAGACCGACGCTCAGCGTGGCCGGCACGGCGTTGGCGGCAGCTTCGCTCAGTGCGGCGACGCAGCCATCCTCGATCGCCATGAGGAATGCCGGGTCAGCCTCGGCGCTCAGCCGGTCTGCCATCGAGACCGGCGCGCCGTGCGTATGGGTGGCCGCGACGATGACATTGGCTGACGGCAACGGGCAACGCTCGCGAATGCGGGCGCTCATCGCTTCGTGGATGCCGATGACGTCGGCGACGACAATCGCGGTATCGCCGACCACCACGGCCCGTACGGTCAATGGATCATGCGCCCCGGTTGCCGGTTCGGTGCGGGCGGCAAAGCCAGCGAGCAGCAACCCGGGTGGCGGGGTGATGTCGACGACGGCGACGCCGGCCTTCAACGCGCCCATACCCGCTCCCCACCCAGATAGGTTGCAGCAATGGCCAAGCGCTCGGCGCCTGGCGCCCACTCGAACTGAATGAGGTCAGCCGCCGCGCCGATTTCGAGCAAGCCACGGCCGCCGGCAAAGCGGCCGGAATTGCGCGTCGCGAGCCCCAGCACCTGAGCGAGGCTCAGCCCGGTCATCGTGACGGTCCGCGCTACGCAATCGCCCAGCGGCAGCGCGGCGCCGGCGAGGTAGGGCGTGCCGGGCGGCCCCAGCCGGCCATTGGCCTGGAGTTCGACGCGGCCACCGATGGTCTGGTGATAGATGCCCGGCTTCAATCCGCCGGGCGAGACCACGTCCGACACCAGCAAGGCCTTGTCGAGCCCCTTGGCGCGCAGCATTGCCTTCAGCGTGTCGGCCGGCAGGTGGTGGCTGTCGCCGATCAGCGTGGCGGTCAGCCGATCGTCCGCCAGTTGCGCCCAGATGACGTTGGGATGGCGCGGCAGCAGGGCCGATATGCCATTGCCGAGATGGGTCGAAAGCGTGGCGCCGGCTGCCGCCGCTGCATGAATCTGCTCGGGGCTTGCATCGGTATGACCGATGGCGACGTGCACCCCCTGCCCCGCCGCGTGCCGTACCAGCGCGATGGCCGCATCGGAATGCGGCGACAGCGTCAGCAGCCCGACCAGCCCGCCGCTTGCTGCCTGCCAGCGCTCGTATTCGCCGATATCGGCGTCGCGGACATGGGCGGCCGGATGGGCGCCGCGCGGGCCGTCATGGACAGAGATGAACGGCCCTTCGACATGCACGAACGGCACGGCGCGGGCGACGAGCGGGTAGCGCGCCCGGGCCTCGCGGATCGCCACCAGCCCGGCAGTGATGTTCGCCTCGCTGGCGGTGACCAGGGTCGGCAGGTAAGTGGTGGTGCCCAGCGCCAGCAGCATCTCGGTCAGCGCCAGGACGCGCTCCGGGGTCACCGTGCCGTCGTTCAGATCGTGGGTGGCATAGCCATTGACCTGCAGGTCGACGAGGCCCGCCGAGAGATAGAGCGGGCCGTGGTAGTCCGCCGCCTCGACGGCAGCGATCCGGCCGTCGGCGATGCTGATGGCAAGGCCCTGGCCGGTGTCTGGATCGCGGCCGACGATTGCTGCCGTCACAGCCAGCGCACCCGCTCGGCAAAGCGAGCGATGAACTTCGCATTGGCCTCGTCGCCGCCCGGGGCATTGCCGCTGCGCCAGACCGGTGGCTCGATGCCGCGTTCGACCAGCTTGGCGACGGTGCGGATCACCAGGTTGTTGAGCGCGAAGGCGTTGGCGAAAGTGGAGATGGCGCCGATCTTTTCGCCCATCCCCGGCACTGCAACGATCGCGTCGCCGATCGGCACCTTGCAGTCGATGGCGATATCCACCAGCTCGTGCAGGTTATGTTTGGTCGGGTGGCGTGCCGGGTGGGTGGGCGCGGAGTTGTTGGCGTGCTCGTGCGAGTTGACGCCAATCAGAAACACGCCGCGGCGCTTGGCCTCGAGCGCTGCATCGATCAGCGCGGCGTTGATGCCGTAGGCGTTGACGAGGATCAGCAGGTCGCCTTCGCCGAGCCGCTGGTCGGCGATGACGATCTTGCCATAGCCCGGAGTGCGCTCGATCGCCATCGAGCGCAGCGAGCCGCCCGAAAGCAGCGTGCCCTCGTCGAGAATGGCGCTGACATGCATCAGGCCGCCGGCGCGAAAGAAGATCTCCTGCGAGGCGAGGTTGGAGTGGCCGCCCGGCCCGTAGGCATAGACCAGCCGGTCGGCGGCGATCTGCTCGGCCACCCGCTCGGCGGCACGCTCCGTCGCGTCGCGCTCCTCGACGAGGATGCGCCGCATCAGGGCGGTGACGTCGTCATAGTAGCCACGGCAGAGTGCGTCGGCGTCGATCAATTCAGGCATGGGGATCTGACTCCGCGTCGAGGTAAAGCGTGCAGTCGGGGTGGGTACGGAGGATCGATGCCGGGCAGGCCGTGGTCAACGGGCCCTCGAGCGCCGCGCGCACGGCGTTGCGCTTCACCCGCCCCGGCACCATGCAGAACAGCCGGTCGGCCCGCAGCAGCCGCGGCACGGTCAGCGTGATGGCGCGCAGCGGCACATCGGCGAGGGTAGCAAAGCAATCATCATCGACCTGCTGCTGCCGGCAGACCTCATCGAGCTCCACCACTTTGACATCCAGCGGATCGTTGAAATCGGCCACCGGCGGGTCGTTGAAGGCGATGTGGCCATTCACCCCGATACCGAGTTGCACGATATCGATCGGCGCCTCGGCCAGCAGCGCCGCGTAATCGCGCGCCGTCGCCTCGGGGTCGTCGCCGGGGAGGATCGGGTGCACCGCGGCGAAGGGCAGGCGGCCGAAGATGTAGCGCGACAGCCAGCTGCCGAAGCGCTCCGGCGCGTCGGGGGCGAGCCCGATATATTCATCCATGTGGAAGGCGGTGACGCGGCGCCAGTCGATGCCGGGTTCTGCCGCCAGCGCATCGATGACGTCGCTCTGGCTCGGAGCGGAGGCAAAGACCATGCGCACCGCAGCCTGCCGGGCGAGCCGCGAGCGCAGCTCGGTGGCGATCTCGCCGGCAGCGACGCGTCCCAGCTCCTCGCGGGTGACAAAGCTCCGGACCTTGAGCTGGTCTACTCGCCGGTAACGCGTTCCGGCCTCAGGCACGACACTCGAACTCATCGGCTAAAGCACTCCCCGCGACGCATCGTTCTCGAACCACGATTTCGTTTGACTATCGAATGCAACCGGTTGCACGTCAATCCCCTGTCGAACACTCGGCATTGGATGGAACGGGATATTGCCAAGCCACGCTGAACTGTGGGAGCGATCGTTCCAGGCTGCGCAAGGGCAACAGCATGACAGCAGGCAAGGGCCGCAAGGACCTGCCCACCATGATGGATGTGGCAAGGACGGCGGGGGTGTCGAAGTCGACGGTGTCGCGGGCCTTCACGCAGCCGGGCATGCTCGGCGCGGAAACCGTGGCGCGCATCCTCGAGATCGCCAGCAGCATCGGCTATGTCCCCAACCACACCGCGCGGGCGCTGAGCACCGGGCGCTACGGCAATGTGGCGCTGGTGGTGCCGGATGTCGCCAACCCGTTCTTCCCGCCGCTGATCCGCGCCGCGCAGATGGAGGCAGACCGCTCGGATTTCTGCGTGTTTCTCGGCAATTCGGATGAGAGCTGGCGGCAGGAGGACAAGCTGGTCGACCGCTTCCTCAGCCAGGTCGAGGGGCTGGTGCTGTGCGCCTCGCGCCTCACCGATGAGCGGATCCGCGCCCATGCGCTGAAGCGCCCGCTGGTGCTGGTCAATCGCGATGTACCGGGGATTCCGCGGGTGCTGATCGACAGCGCCATCGGGGTGCGCGAGGCGATCGCTCATCTGGCAGAACTGGGCCACAAGCACATCGTCTATGTCAGCGGCCCGGCCAGCTCGTGGTCGAACCAGCAGCGCCGCGCCGCGGTGCGCCTGGGAGCCCGGCAGCACCGGCTCGAGGTCAGTATCGTCGCCGCCCGGGTGCCGAGCTATGAGAGCGGCCGCGCCGTGGTGCCGGATATTCTCGCCACCGGCGCCACCGCCGCCATCGCCTTCGACGACCTGACGGCGCAGGGGATCATGACCGGCCTCGCCGATCGCGGCGTCAGCGTGCCGGCGGATTTCTCCATCGTCGGCTGCGATGACGTGCTGGGCGCCGCCACCTACCCGTCGCTGACCACGGTTTCCAACCGCTCGGACGAGACTGGGCGCGCCGCGATGTCGCTGCTGCTCGATATGCTGGGCTCGCGCGCCGTGGGCGACGCCCGGGTTACGCTCGATACTTATCTGGTGGTTCGCAACACCACGGCGCCGCCGCCGGGCAGGCCGCCAGCGCCGGCGCGGGCTGCCCCCCACCCTTGATCCCTCCCCGCAAGGGGGAGGGAGACGCAAACTGAGACGCTGGTGTGAGGGTCTCCCTCCCCCTTGCGGGGAGGGGACAGGGGTGGGGGTCAGCACGCACCGGCGGGCCAGTCTAGCGCCGATAATAGCTCCCGTCCGGCATCAGCGCGTCCTGCCAGTTGGCGCCGTCGGTGATGGCGTCGCGGAGGTTGGCGGAGACGAGGCGGGTGCCCGAGAGGTTGGCGTCGGTCAAGTCGGCGGCGATCAGGCGGGCCCCGAACAGGTCGGAGTGCGCGAGGTCGGCGCCGCGCAGGATACCGGACTCGAGGTTGCTGGCGGTGAAGTCGGCGCCCTCGATGGTGCTGCCGGTGAAATCCACCCGCTGCATGTTCAGCTGGCGGAAGCTGGCGCCGGAGAAATCGGCGTTGGTCGCCTTCACCCCGCCGAAGCGGGCATCCTCGAACTGGGCGAAGCGGAGGCTGGCGCCATCGAAACGGGCGTTGGTGAGAATGGCCCGGCGGAAGTTGACGCTCTCTCCCGTGGCCCCAGCCAGGGACGCCCCGCTGAGTGTCGCACGAAAGAACACCGCGTTATCGAGGTGGGTGTCGGCGAGATCGGCGTTACTGAGCTTGGCGGCAGTGAAGTCGGCAGCCTCGAGCTTGGCGCCCGAGAGGTTTGCCTCGCTCAGGTCCGACTGAAAGAAGAAGGCGCCGGTGAGGTCGGCGCCCGAAAGGTCCGCGCCGGCGAGGCTCCGGTCGCTCAGGTCGGCGCCGACAAGCGGGCAGCCGGGGCAGGAATTGGTGTCGCCGTTGAGGAAGGCCGACGCGTCGGACGATTGCGCGATTGCCGGTGCGAGGGTCGCGAGCAACACGGTAAGCGCGATGCCGATCACCGGCCTCATGGCACCGCCTTCGCCGCATCGAGCGTCGCGTCGAACGCCTCCCAGCGGGTCGAGGATTCATACTGGCCCGGCTCGAACATGCCCTGGATATCGAGGCCGGTCTGGCCGGGCTTGCGGAAATAGTGGGTTTCGACCCGGATGTGCCGCCCTTCGACGTCCTTGGTGCAGACCTCTTTAATAAACATCTCGCCAACGCCGGTTTCGCCCGGCGCCTTGGGCAGGTCGGTGCAGGTCCAATCCTTCGAGCCGTAGCGCTGGAACACCGGCAGCCGGAACAGGTAGGCGCGGCCGCGATCCTCGATGCCGGCGCGGTCATCGGTGACGGCGCGGAAGCCGCGTACCACACCGGCATCGTCGAACAGCAGCGACAGCACCACGGGGAAGTTGGCGAGCCGGGTGCCGCCGAAACGCTGCAGCCAGAGCTCCTCGCCATACTGATCGTGGAAACGCTCGGCGAGTTTGCCGACGCGGCGGCCGAACTCGACATAGACTTCGTGGAGGCCGCGCTCGTCGGCGGCGCATTGGGCAAAGTCGCTCCAGCCGGTGATGTGCTTGAGCGGTGGGCCGCCATTGGAGCCGCAAGCGAAGGCCTCATAGCCCTCGGTGGGGAGCGCCGTGGCGGTCTCGCCGATGGCGAGAGTGCGGAATTCCGGCGGGAGCGGCGCCCCCAGCGACGGGGCAGCAAGGCCGAGCAGCAACAGGGCCGGCAGCAATCGGACAAAATTGATCATGGTACCGTCGCACGAGGCGAAAAGGGGTGGCACGGCAGCCTTCGCCGCCGCGCCACAGGAGAGATCAGTTCACGGCGAAGACGTACATGGCGTCGGTCGGGACGAAGTACTTCAGCGACGGGTCGGCATTGATCTGCGCCGTGCTGGGCGCCGCACCGGCGAGGACCGCGATGTACTCCTTGCCATCGACGGCATAGGCCATCGGCGGGGAGCCGAGCGAGGTGCCGACGTTGAACTTCCAGAGTTCTTTCAGCGTCTCGTCGTCATAGGCGTAGATCCAGCCGGCACGGTCGGAGCCGAACACCAGGCCGCCGGCCGTCGCCAGCATGCCGTTGCCACGGGCCAGCAGCGGGATCTTGGCAGCAATCTTGCCGGTGACCGGGTCGATCGCCACCACCGAACCACTCTGTTCGGCCGGCAGTTCGGTGCCCTCAGGAGCGGGCAGGCGACCGTTCCATTCCTTCTGCGCCGCGACGACGTCGTACTCACCGCCGGTGATGGTCGGGTTCGGCGCCTCGGTCGGCACATAGGCCGAACAGCCTTCGTTGGAGGTGAGGTAGACCAGCTTGGTCTTGGCGCTGTAGGAGGCCGGCTGCCAGTTCTTGCCGCCGCCCAGGGTCGGACAATAGATGCCCGGCAGGTCGTCACGCGACCCCACCGTGCCGGCGACATATTTCTGCAGGTCGGCCTTCGGATCGTAGCTCAGCGGCAGGCCGGTCTTCTGGTCGATACCGGTGGTCCAGTTCAGGTCGTCGACATATTGCGTGGCGTGCTGCAGCTCGCCGTTCGAGCGATCGAACGAGTAGCCGAAGCCGTTACGGGCAGCGCGGAAGGCGAGGTTGCGATCGCCATTGTCGATAAGCTGAGTTTCACCGATTTCGTCGTAGTCGTAGGGGTCGTTGGGGGTGAACTGGAAGTGCCACTTGATGGCGCCGGTCTCGGTGTCGAGCGCGACGAGGCTCGAGGCATAGAGGTTGTCGCCCGGCCGATACTCGGCGTCGATCTGCGGCGCCGGGTTACCGGTGCCCCAATAGGTCAGGCCGAGTTCGGGGTCGTAGCTGCCGGTCGCCCAGATCGAGCCACCGCCGGTTTCCCAGGTGCCCTCACGCTTCCAGGTCTCGCTGCCGGGCTCGCCCGGCGCCGGAATGGTGTAGGTGCGCCACTTGGGCTTGCCGGTATTGAGGTCAATCGCCTCGATCCAGCCGCGGATGCCGTATTCGCCGCCGGCCGGGCCGTAGAGCGCCACATCGCCGATGACCAGCGGAGCGACGGTGAAGCTTTCGGCGCGGGTCTTGTCGGCCTGCTGGGTTTCCCAGTTGAGCTCGCCGGTATCCTTGTTGATCGACATCACCCGGCCATCGAGGGTCAGGGCGATGACGTCGTTCTTCCACAATGCGATGCCGCGGTTCTCGGCGCCGCAGCAGGTGGCGTCGGAAATCCACTGCTTGTCGACTTCGGGATCCACCTTCCAGACGATCTTGCCGAAGCGGCCGTCGCGGACGTCGACCTTGTAGACCCGGCTCCAGCCGGCCTGGACGTACATGAAGCCGTCCTCGACCAGCGGGGTGCCTTCGTTGCGGGCGCTGGCATAGCGGCCGCCGGCCGATGCCTGGTCGAACTGGGTGACGAAGGCCAGCGACAGCTTGCCGATATTGTCCTTATTGATGCCGTCCAGCGGGCTGTAGCGGTGGGCGTCATAGGTCCGGTGAACCATCAGCCAGTTGCCGGATTCCTTGTCGGCAGCCAGAAGCCGATCATTGGTTACCTCGTCCGACCAGGCCGATGACGCCATCGTCACCGCCAAGGCCAGGAGGCCGGCGCCAAAGCGCAAGCGTGCCATCTTCCTCATCCCTTTATTTCGAAAACTCGGCCGCCGATCCGATGGGGATCGTGGGCGCTGCGACGTTATCGCAATGCGACGTTTCGCCGCCAGAATGTACGCGACCTACAAAACCCAATTCAAAATATAGGAACAAGCACTGACGGCTATTTTCTATATTCGATCTGAACGAGGGCGCGGTGATGGCGGCCGCGCTGCCGGCCTGCCGAGGCCGGCACTTGAGGAGAATTAGCTGATGAAACAAGGCACTGCGGCCGATCCGGTGATCGAGACTCAATGCGGGTGCGCGTGCACCAGGATCAGCCGGCGGAGCGTCCTCGGTGGCCTCGCGGCGGCCGGCGCCTTTGCCGGGCTGGGTGGCGCTGCGATCGCTGCGGCGCCTGATGCAATGCCGCCGCAGGTCGGGGATTTCCTGGTTTCGCCGGCCGGCAATACGCCGTTGACGCCCGACAGCATCAAGCTCGACAGCAAGCCGTTCGAAGCGGTGGCGATGTCACCCGACGGCGTGGTGCGCAACGCCGAGTACGAGAACACCGTGCTGCTGCTGCGCTACGACCCGGCAGCCCTGCCGGCGGAAACCGCGGCCAAGTCGGCCGAGGGCGTACTGGGCTACACCATCATCTGCACGCATGCCGGCTGCCCGCTCACCGATACCCTGAAGAACAAGCTCCTGGCCTGCGACTGCCATGGTTCTCGGTTCGACCCGACCAAGAACGGCGAGGTAGCGCACGGCCCGGCCGTGCGGAAGCTGCCGCAGCTCGGGCTTGCCGTTCAGGACGGCAAGCTGGTGGTGGCGGAAGCCTTCGACTCCCGTGTCGGCGGCGACATGATGGGCGAAGACGACCGCTAGATTGGCCTCCTTTGCACTCAAGAGGAGTGACGCAGTGAAACTCAGACTGACTCTTGCGGCCGTTCTGGTCGCAATTCCCACCGTTGTGCTGGCCGCCAGCCTGCCGCTCGCCGGCAGCTATGGCACGCCGGCCGGTTGTGCGGCGCATGCCGGGGCGGCCGACAGCAGCGGCGACAAGGTGCTGATCAGCGCCGACGATGTGCGCTTTGAAGGCAATGTCTGCCCCTACACCAACATAACCGAAGCGGGCGACAAGGCCTTTGAGGTGAAGATTGCCTGTGAGAGCGGCCACGACGAAGTCGTCCGCGGCACGCTCGAGGTCACCGAGAGCGCCGATGGCAGCAAACTGACCGTTGCGCTCAAAGACGGCGCCGGGCCCGCGGGGGAGTTTCTACCCTGCGACGCCGCGGCGACCGCATCACCGTAGGAAGGGTCCTTGATTTGCCGCGCTTTCGAACCGGAAACGTCTGCGACTTTTCCTGACAGCGCTTTGCCTCTGATTTTTTCGTGTTTTTGGAGTTATTGGACGGTCCGCAGCCTCTCGCAAGGGACCTAACAGTGTCAACTCTGCCAAAGACCGGCGATCGCGTTTCGGACAGTGCGATCGTTTCCGCCACCCGGATCCGAGCCACGCTGAGGGGCGACATCCTCACGGGCAAGCTTCGGCCGGGCACCAAGGTGAATATTGAGGACCTCGCCGACCGCTACGAGACATCGCACATCCCGATCCGCGAAGCGCTGATCGGTCTGGTGTCGGAAGGGCTGGTCAAACGCGAGGAACGACGAGGGTTCTTCGTGGCTGCGTTCACGACGGAGGTGCTGGAGGAACTGATCAAGACCCGGTGCTGGCTCGAGGAACGCGCGCTCGAGGAAAGCATCGCGAACCGCACGGTCGAATGGGAGGAGAACCTGGTGCTGGCGCTGCACTGGCTATCGCGAACCGACAGATATGCCGACGCGGCGCGCCAGCAGCTCAACCCCGCCTGGGACGAACGGCACAAGCAGTTCCACCAGGTGCTGATCAGCGCCTGCGGCTCGTCGCTGCTGCTGCGCTACTGCCAGGAGATCCGCGATCGGGTGGACTCGTACCGGTTCATTACCGAGAGCGCCAACCCGGCGCCCTTCGAAGCCCGTCCCGACGAGCACCGGCTGATCGCCGATGCGGCGCTGGCCGGCGATACGAAGACTGCGGTCGAGCTGCTGATGAAGCACTATCGGCAGACGCTCGAGATCATCACGGCGACGTTTGCGTCGACCAGCAACGCGCCGGACGGGACGGACTGATCCACGCGCCGGCAAGCGACGAAGCCATGCGGGGGAACGCCTGAACATTACGGCGAGCCTCCAGTCGGTTGCCTGCAACAAGAAGTGGAGAAAGTCGATGAAGCCTGTTTCGATCGCCAGCCTGATCCTCGTCGCCGGGGTCGCCGCGAGCCCCGCACTCGCGCAGGGGCCAGCCCCAGGACCGTACTTCGTCGGTAACCCACTGGGCCTGCCGGTGAATCCCGCCGCTGACGGCGGCTTTGCGCCGATGTCGAGCAACGTCAAGGTGTTCGGCGCGATCTACGCCACCGAAAGCTGCTCCTATGATGCCGAGCGCGACCTGATCGTGGCGCCGGCGCGCGGCGTCAACCAGGCAATCCAGGAGAACAACGCCTTCGTCGCGCTGATCAACCACGACGGCTCGGTCAACACGGCGCGCTGGATCGGCGTGCAGAACCCGCAGCAGCGCGCCGACCTCATGCCGCCGCTGCTCCTCAACGAGCCGTTCGGCAGCGATATCGAGGGCGGCGTGCTCTATCTCGCCGACCGCGATGGTGGCACCGCAGACCCGGCCGATCCGACCAAGACGACGCCGAGCGTCGCAGTGATCCGCAAGTTCGACATGAAAACCGGCGAGCCCGAGGGTGAAGCCAGGATCGAGGGATCGCCCTGGATCAACGATATCGAGGTAGCGCCGGACGGCACCATCTATGCCAGCAATACGGGCGTTGGCGGCAAATCACCGGAGCCCGACACCTGGCAGATCTGGAAGGTGACGCCGGATGGCGCGGCCTCGGTGTGGATAGCGGGCGCGCCGCTCAACCAGCCCAACGGCATCGCCTTCGATGCCGATGGGAACGTGGTGGTGGTCAATATCGGCAATGACGAGGTGCTGACCTTTGCGGCCGCCGACGCCAAGCTGCTGAAGACCGAGAAAGCGGCGCAACCTGGCAATGACGGCATCGTCATCCTGCCCGATGGCACCAAGTACATCAGCAGCGTGATGAACGGCGGCATCACCAAACTGACGCCCGACGGCACCGCTTCGCTGATCGCCGAGAACATCCCGAGCGCCGCCTCGATGTGCTATGACGCCGGCGCCGAGCAACTGGTCGTGCCGATGAACGCCAATAACGGGTTGGCGTTTATCAGTTTGAAGTAGCGGCGCGAGGCCACGGGGACGATCCCTGCCCTGCACAGGCAGGGATCCGTCAGGGACCAGGCTCAACCCTAGCCTTGACCACCGGCGTCATCCCCGCGTAGGCGGGGACCCCGTGGGATCTCCCAGAGCCAGCGGGCGCCGCAGCATCCCACTAGGTTCCCGCCTACACGGGAATGACACCGATGGTGGGGCCGAAACGCTGTGCTTCGTCCGATCGCGCTGCGGCTTCGCGATCCGGACTTATGCGCCTGGGCACTGTGCATCTCGATGGCGAAGGCACTAGTCCCGCAGCGTCTGCAGCTGCAGCGTCCCGACATTGCGCTCGCAACGGAGCACGCCGTCCTTGACCGTCAGCCTGGCCCAGTGGATGGTGCTGCGGCGGGCGCTCGGCGTATCCATCTCGTGCGTGTGGTCGGTGCCGGTATTGGGATGAGTGAAATAGACCAGCGCCGCCCAGCCATCCTGCACCACCACGTCGGCGTGGCGCGCCACCTGCCGATCCTCGGGGTGATCGCCGGGCACATCAAGGATCAGCCCCTGCCGCTCCCAGGTCCTGGCATCGTCGGAGCGGAACACTGCTTGCCCACGCCACTCGTCGACGATCATCCAGGAGTGGCCACCGAGTTCGAACACATTTGGCCCTTCGTGCCCCCTGCCGCCGTGCCGCGAGCCCGGAATGGCGATCCCCTCATGCGTCCAGGTGTAGAGGTCGGTGCTGATGGCGACCCCGGTGCATGAGCCGTTGCCCTCATCCTTGTACCAGAGCCGGTACAGCCCATCGGCACAGAGCGCGACCGCAGCGTCGATCACGAATTCCGACGCCAGTGGCAGCACCGAGCGGCGGGTCCACTCGACGAGGTCGGGGCTGGTGAAGTGGACGATGCGGCGTGGGAAGCCGGGCCAGCGATCGGGCGTGCCGGTGATGTAGCTGAGGTACATGTGGTACTCGCCCAGCGCCCAGATCACCTCGGGCGCCCAGTGCGTGTTGAGCCCGGCATCTGAGGGGTCGTCGAGGCCCACAACGGTGCCGCGATAGTCCCAGTTCGCGCCGCCATCGCTCGACACGGCGATGCCGATCGGGCTGCCATGCACCCATTCGACGCCCGGGCCGACATGCGCCGCCCGGCGCACGGTGTAGAACATCCACCACTCGTCGGTGCCGCGCCGGTTGATCACCACCGGATCGGCAGCACCATCGAAGATCGGATCGGCAAAGATCGGACGAGACATCGGCACCCCTTTAGCGGCTATCGGTATCGTGACGGGTAGTGCCGGAAATGCCGCCGGCCGTCGAGTGGGGAAGGTCGAAGGCCCGACCGTGCGATCTGCCCGCCCAAGCGGACGACGCCATCGCTCGCGTCGTTCAGGCGATGACCAGAGGCGCTAGGCGAGGTGGCAGCGCTTCGCCTTCTTGCCGCTGCCGCATGGGCACGGATCGTTGCGTCCGACGCCACGCCACGGGTTGGTGACCGGGTCTGCGGTCAGGTCTGCCCAGGCAGCGACCGTGTCAGCCTCGTCCTCATACGAACGGTCCGTCCACTCCAGCGCTTCCACTACATCCTCGATGTGGCCCAGCCGAGCGCGCCGGAACCGTGTCACATCGCCAGGGGCGTTTTCGGCTCTGGCCAGGTCGCTATCGAAATGGTGGCGCCTGAGGGCTTCGGTGTCGATCCGGCCTTCGTCCCAGGCGCGATCGACGAGCGGCACCAGGTCGCGCTGGCCGAGCAGGGCGATCGCTTCGAGCCAGCCGATCCAGGCGTAGTCCTGGTTGCCGGCCAGCCGCTCGTCGTAGAAGCGTTGCACGAAGCCATGCATCCGTTCGGCGGATATGCTGCCTTCCCAGGTCAGGAAGGTGGCGGCGCCAAACACCGCGTCCCGCACGAACTCGTCGACCTTTCGATCCGCGATCAACGCGAAGAGGGCGTCGGCATCGCCATCGAAGACGCCACCGACGATCCTCGCCAGGGTCTCGGTGATGGCGTAGCCAAGCAGCCGGTCGACCGTGGCCTTGGGCCGCCGCAACAGCCGTAGCAAGGCCGGAAATACCTGTTTGTCCTTTGCCCCGCCCTGAATATGCAGGCCACGGAACAACAAGTGTTCCTCGTCCTCGGACAAGGCGGCACCGGCGGCCGCCCGGTCAAGCAGGCCTTGCAGGATTGGCGCCGCCTCCTCGTAGCGGGCCGCGCACATGGCGAGCGCCAGCCGGGGCAATCGGCGCTCCGTCGCCAGAGCTTGGAGGTGCTGGTCAATGGTTCCCAGATCGCCGGCCGCCCGATCGAACAGCGCTGCCAAGTCGTCAGTCTTCATCTCGCCTCCGCGATTCGCCCGGCTTCGCCTAGCACCGGCGGCGCGACGGCAGCAACCCGCACTCGGCGCACCGGCTCACGCCGGGCACTTTACTACGGTTTCTGCCGCTGCGAATGTGTTGGCGTACCCGACCGGGCTAGCTCCGACAGCTTCGCGAGCTCGAGGCCGGGGGGATCGTCACCCGAACCGTCTATCCCGTCGTTCCGCCCAAGGTGGAGTACTCGCTGACGCCGCTGGGCGCCAAGCTGAGGTCGGTCACGGATGCACTGGAAATTTGGGGCCGGGACTTGCCCGCAGTGCCTCGCCAGCAGGGCGACAAGCTACAAGCCGCCTGACGCGAACGTCCTGGAGCGCCCCTGGACGTCCACGGCGCAGGCGTCGCGGGGTCGGCCGGTCACGGCGCGCCGACTCCATGCTCGACCAGTTCCCAGCACCCCGCGATCGGCTCGAACAGCAAGTAGCCGGGCGTACCGATGGTCACGACGACGTCGCCGAGATCGTCTCCGCCCGACGAGTTGCCATCGTAGCGGACCGCCACGTAGTCGATGCGCCACTGGTTGCTCTGGCTCTGGTTGCGTTCCAGCTTCAGGTGAACCAGTTCGGTGTCGGGATTGGCCTCCCAGGCCTGTATCGAGGCGCGGGAGATCCAGTAGTAGTCGAGCATACCGATCGGGAAGTCGCGATAGCCCTCGCGCGGAACGAGCGTCTTGACCCCGTCGACAATGACGGAGACGCTGTGGGCGCTGTGGCGGGCGACCACCGCGTCCGAAATGGCCATGGCCTGCAGCAGCGAGGAAAACTCCTGGTTGCTGCAGGCGTCCGCCGCCATCTGCAAGGCGTTTTGGTCGTGTGCTGTTTCAGCCGCAACTGGCGGAACCCCCAGCGCCGCGCCAAGTCCGATTGCCAGAGCAAGGCCGGCCACTGCCTGCAATCCGCGCATCAGCCGAGGCAGCTTTGCAGTTTGCGCTTGGCCTTGAGGCCGCCCTGCCACTCGACCTCGGCGACGGTCTTGCTGCCGATCAGCAGCTTGAAGCTCTGCTGATCCTCCATCCCCTCCAGTGCTGCTTCAATCGAGGGGACGGCGAGCGCGATAGCGCCCCAGGCATCCCCGGCCAGGTGGTAGTTGAAGGCCTTGACCTTCTGCGGCGCGCCATCGGCCTGATCCAGTGTCACGCTGATGGTCTTTACCTCCGACGGCGTCGGAATGTTCGGGCCCCAGAATGTGATCAGGGCGCCCTGATAATCCCCGCCCGGCCCCGACAGCCGGACCATGCCATCGCCCTTCCAGTAGAAGGCAGCGCAGTACTCGCCCGGCGCCGCCCCGGCATTGTCCTGGAAGTAGTCCCAGCCGCCATTGCTGTAGCGCTCATAAGCCTTGCGGAACCCCGGATCCTTCAGCTTTTCGTCGAGCGCTGCCTGTTGTGCACTCACCGCGCTGGCAAAGCTCGCTGCCTCGTTGCTCAGCGAGCGGCCGGGGTCCTCGGCATAGGCAGAATAGTCGATGTCGCCGCTGTAATAGCCGCTGTCGTAGTAGTCGTCGCCGTAATATTCTTCCTCGCCGTAGTAGTCGCCATAGGCGTAGCTGGCCGAGATATCCACCATGCTCTGGTGGTGCTGTGCATTCATCGCGCAGATATTGGGCAGGTCCGAACAGGCCGCCGCCGGGCCGGCCAAGGCCAGACCCACGACGACAGCTCCGCCGAGCACAAAAACCCGGGTCAATTCACGTCGCTGCATAGACGCCTCCTGTTTTGGTTGGGCAATTGAATGGCTAGTCCAGCCGTGCGCCGTCGGCGGCGAACTGGTGCAGGTAGCCGGGATTTGGCGCAAGACCCACACGCTCGCCGCGGCTGAGCATGACGTTGTCCGAGCGGCGGACATTCACCCTGGTGCCGTCGTCCAGCTCGACGAAGTAGTAGCTGTCGGCGCCCAGATGCTCGGTCAGCCCGACCGTTCCGTTGAACTGGCCGCTGCCGGCGGGACCAATGGCGATGTGCTCGGGCCGGATGCCGATCCGTTCGGCCGCAGCGCCGACCGAAAGGCCGGCCTGGCGCGCTGCCCACGCGGTCACGATGTTCATGCGCGGCGAGCCGATGAAGGTCGCGACGAACAGGTTGCGCGGCCTCGAATAGAGCTCGAGCGGCGTGCCCACCTGCTCGATGCGGCCGGCGTTGAGCACGACGATCTTGTCGGCCATGGTCATCGCCTCGACCTGGTCGTGCGTCACGTAGATCATGGTGGCCGAGAGTTCCTCGTGCAGCTGCATCAGCTCGTGGCGCATCTGTACGCGCAGGTCCGCATCGAGGTTGCTCAGCGGCTCATCGAACAGGAACGCCTCGGGTTCGCGCACGATGGCGCGGCCGATGGCGACGCGCTGACGCTGCCCGCCGGAGAGCTGGGCCGGGCGCCGATCGAGCAGATCCTCGATCCTCAGGATCCCGGCGACACGGGCGACGCGCTGGGCGATCTGTGCCTTGGGCTGGCGCGCCAGGCTGAGGCTGAAGCCGAGATTGTCGCGGACCGTCAGATGCGGATAGAGCGCGTAGGACTGGAACACCATGGCGATGCCGCGCTTCGAGGGCGGCCTGCGGGTTACCTCCTCGCCGCCGATCGAGATGGAACCGTCGGAGATGGTCTCCAGCCCGGCAATGCAGCGCAGCAGCGTGGACTTGCCGCAGCCCGAGCGCCCGACAAACACCACGAACTCGCCGTCGGCGACATCGAGATCGATGCCTTTGAGCACTTCGACGTTGCCGTAGGTCTTGTGCAGGGACCGGATGGAGATTGCCGACATGGAACGACTTAGCCTTTGACTGCGCCCAGGGAGACCCCGGCGACCAGATGACGTTGCATGAGCGCGGCGAAGATAATGCCGGGCAGCATGATGAGGATGGCCGCCACCGCGGCTTCGCCGAACAAGGTGCCGCGCACCCCGGTGGGGAGGAACAGTGCAACGGCGGCCGAAACCGGCCGGGCATTGGTACCCGAGAGGATCGAGGCGAAGAGGAACTCGTTGACGGTGTAGATGTAGACGAACAGCGCCGTGCTCAGCAGGCCGGGCCAGATCTGCGGCACGGTCACCCGCCAGAATGCGCCGAGCCAGCTGGCACCATCCATGACGGCGGCTTCCTCGATCTCGCGCGAGGTGCCCTCGATGAAGCCGCGGATCATCCAGATCGAGAGCGGGATGTTGAAAGCCACGTTGATGGCGATCAGCGTCTCGAGCCGGTCGAGCATGCCGATGCTGGAAGCGATGAGGAAGATCGGCAGCACCACCGCGACGGGCGGCATCATGCGCTGGCTGATGATGAAGAACGAAATGTCCTTACTGGCCCGCATCGGGTAGCGCGCCAGGGCGTAGGCGGCGAGGGTCGCCACCACCATGACGATAGCGACGGTGGCGGCGGCAATGATCAGGCTGTTCAGGTAGAACTTCAGGAAGTCGGAGGTGAACAGCACGCGCTCCCAGTGCTCCAGCGTCGGCTGGAACAGAAAGATCGGGTCCTTGGAGAGGATCGCGTTGTTCGGCTTCAGACTGGTCAGCAGCACCCAGAGCAGCGGGAAGCCGGCGAACAGCGTCATCAGCACAAGGATGCCGCCGACGGCGACGCGCTGGCCGGGATGCAGCGGGCGGGTGGATGGGGATGCACTCATCACCGCCTCACGCCTTGCGGCTGAGTTGGCGGATCAGCAATGCGGCGATCACCGTCAGGACGATGACGAACAGGTAGCTCAGCGCCGAGGCGTAGCCCATTTCCATATAGGGAAGTCCCTTGCGGTAGATGTAGAGCGAGACCACCTCGGTCGAGGCCGAGGGACCGCCATTGGTCATCACGAAGATCGAGTCGAAGGTCTTGAACGAGTCGATCAGCCGGATCAGCGTGGTGATCAGGATGAGCGGCATCAGCATCGGGATGGCCAGCCTGGCGAGGCTCTGCAGTGGCGTTGCGCCGTCGATCTCGCCGGCTTCCATGACCTCCTTGGGCAGGTTCAGGATGCCGGCCAACAGGATGATGGTGAAGAACGGCGTCCACTGCCAGACGTCGGCGACGATGACCGCGAGCCGCGCCGTCAACGGATGCTGCAGCCAGATCGGCCCGGTGATCCCTAGCTTCGCAAGCAGGCCATTAACCACCGAGTAGTCCGGCTGGAACATCAGCAGCCACAGGATGCCGACGACCACCGGCGTTACCATCATCGGGAACATCAGGAGGATAGTCAGCGGGCCGCGCGCATAGACCACCCGGGCAAGGCACAGGGCCGTGACGAAACCAAGCACCAGCTGCGTGCCGGTGGAGGTGAAGGCGAAGATGAAGGTGAAGAGCGCGCTGTCGCGGAAGGCCGGGTCGCCGAACGCCGTCAGGTAGTTCTTGAACCCCACCCACACGCCGTCGAGCATGATCAGGTTGTAGTCGGTGAAGCTGGTCGTGAGCGAGAAGAGCAGCGGATAGACCACCATGGCGAGAAGGATCGCCATTGCCGGCATGAGCAGCAGATAGGGGAACAGCCGGGACCAAAGACTAGCGCGCATGCGGCCTCATTTCTGCGATGAACCAGGGGCCGGTGCCCCTGGTTCGATGGTGGCGGAGAGCAGTGAGGCTCAAGGCTGCCAGATGCCGAAGCGGACGGCGATGGCTTCGACGTCGGACTGCAGTTGCGCCAGCGCCGCCTCCGGTGTGGCCTGGCCGGTCATCACCGAGTTCTGCGCATCGGCGAGTTCCTGGAGGATCTGCAGGTTCGGCGTGACCTTGGGGAAGTTGAACGGCTGGCCTTCGACCAGGGCGAGGAAGCCCTTATAGGCCGGGTACTTGTCGTTGGCCGGATCGGAGAGGATCGAGGTGCGGATCGAGGGGGTGAGCGGCACCAGCGCCCGCTCCATGTCGGGCGAGACGATCCACTTGAGGAACGCGAACGCCGCTTCCGGGTTCTTCGAGTCGCGCGACACCTGCACCGACCAGCCGCCATTGGTGGCGCGGCCGCCCGGCATCGGCGCGATGGCCCACTTGCCGGCGATCTGCGAATTGGCCGCATCGCCGAAGAAGTTGTCGCCCGAGTCCCAGAATAGCGTCATCGCGGCCTGGCCCTGCTTGAACGCGGTCTGCGCCTCGTCGAAGCTGTAAGACGGCGAGCCCTCTACGGCGTGCGCGGACAGCGCCTTGAGCATATTCATGGCGGCGAGGCCGGCTTCGGTGTTGAGCGTCGGTTTGCCGGCTTCGTCGAAGTAGTTGCCGCCATAGGCGCCCCAGATGTTCTGGAACGTCGAGGCGCCCTGGATGTCGGCCTTGCCCATCAGCACCAGGCCGCGCATCTCCGGCCCGTGCTTCTCGTCGACCGCCTTGGCGATCGCCAGCACCTCGTCCCAGGTGGTGGGAACGGCATAGCCCTCGGCCTCGAAGATATCCTTGCGGTAGTAGAAGTTCATACCGCCCACATGGGTCGGCACGCCGTAGTAGCGCCCCTTGTACATCATGTGGGAGTCCTGGATGGAGGGGTGGATATCGTCCAGTTCCATCTCGGCGGCGTCGCGCTTCACCCAGTCGGTGAGATCGACCATGAAGCCCTTTTCGTCGAACAAAGCCATATCCGGCACGTGCATCTGCACCACGTCGTACTCGCCGGTCTTGCCGGCCGAGGCGGTGAGGATCTTGTTGAACAGGCCATCGAAGCCATAGGTATCGATGGTCACCTTGATGCCGGTCAGCGCCTCGAACTCGGCCAGCCGGTCGCGGAACGCCCATTCGCGCGGCTCGTCGATCATGGCGACCTTCAGCTCGACCCCGGCGAAGGGCTTGTCCTGCCCCATCGCCGGAGCGAGCGCCAGCAAGGTGACGCCGGCGGCGACGGCACTCAGCAGATTGCGTCTCTGAATCACGTTTCTCTCTCCCTTTGTGGGCCCGCTTTGGCGGGCCGTTCTGCCTCAGGCGGCCTCGACCAGTTTCGCCGAGGGGTTCAGCTCGAGCCCGAAACCTGGCGCGTCGGTGACGTCGACACGACCGTTCTCGGGCACGGGTTCATTGGTGAACAGCGCGCCGAAGCTGGGCAGCACGGCGGTGCCGTCGGGGCTGTTGGCGACATATTCGCTGAAGGGCGCGTTGGTCTGCGACAGCACATAGTGGTAGCTGTAGGGCCCGCTGCCATGCGGCACCACCGGCAGGTCGTAAGCCGCCGCATGCGCCGAAATGCGCAGCAGTTCGGTGAGGCCGCCGACCCACATCACGTCGGGCTGCAGGATATCGACATTGCGCTGCTCGATCAGCTTGCGGAACCCATAGCGCGAGTACTCGTGCTCGCCGGTGGTCCAGCGGAGCTTGGGGTGGGCGCGCTTCAGCAGCGCGAAGCCATCGAAATCGTCGGGGTGCAGGACCTCTTCCCACCAATGGATGTTGAGGTGCGCACAGGCTTCGGCGATCTCGATCGCGTAGGGCACGTCGAACGCCATGTAGCAATCGACCATCAGCGGGAAATCGGGGCCGATGGCCTCGCGATGGCGGGTGAGGAACTCGATATTGGCGCGCAGGCCCTCCCGGCCGCTCGCCGGACCGTAAGGGATCGGCACCTTGCCGCCGAAGAAGCCGAGCTTCTGCGCGGCGTCGGGCCGCGGGCCGGTGCAGTAGAGCTCGACCGCCTCCTTGGTGCGCCCGCCGATCAGCTTGTAGACCGGCTCACCGCGTAGCTTCCCCAACAAATCCCACAGCGCCAGGTCGACGACGCTGATCGTCGCCAGCGCGATGCCCTTGCGGCCATAGGGCATCGAGGCGCGGAACATCTGGTCCCAGATGCGGTTGATGTCGCGCGGGTCGGCGCCCCTGAGGAAGCGGCTGAAATGGTGGTTGATCAGCCAGCAGGCCGGCGGGCCGCCGAAGCCGGTGCCACGGCCGACCTGGCCATCCTCGGTTTCGACCTCGACGACGATCGAGCCCATGACGCCGATGCCCCAGCTGGTGCGGGTCTTGCGGTATTCCGGATAGCCGGACATCGGGTTGGCGATGACGCTGTCGATCAGCCAGTGACCGCCCTCCTGACGGAAATAGTCGCCGCCGCCGGCGCCATCGAGCAGGTAGGTGCGGATCGCCACGATCTTGGGCGCGGTCATTGTCTGGTCCTCATTCGATTGTGCGCCGGCCAGCGAGCCGCCGACGAGAAGGTCATTGCAGGTTCACGAACATGCCGCCGTCGACCAGCAGCGCGGCGCCGGTGACGTAGCGCGCCATGTCGGAGGCGAGAAACACCACGCACTCGGCGACGTCGTCGGGGCGGCCGAGACGGCCGAGCGGGATGCGCTTTTCGAACGCCGCCCGCTTGTCGTCGGCTTCGAGATCGGCGCGGTTGAGATCGGTCAGGATGGCGCCCGGCAGCACCGAATTGCAGCGCACGCCGAAGGCTCCGAGGGCAACCGCGGCGGATTGCATCAGCGAGTGCACCCCGGCCTTGGTCGGGGTGTAGTGCGTCTGGGTGGCGCCGCCGACCAGCGCACTGATCGAGCTGGTCGCGACAATCGCGCCGCCCCTGCCCTGCGCCCGCATCTGCCGCGCCGCCGCCTGCACCACGTAGAACGCGCCATGGAGGTTAACCGCCATGGTGCGCTCGAGCAGCGCCGGCGGCAGGTCGAGGAAGCTGTGAAACGGGCAGATGCCGGCATTGCTGGCCAGCACGTCGACGCCGCCGAAGGCCGCCACGGTGCGCTCGATCAGCGTGGTCGAGGTGTCGGGCAGCGCGATATCGCCTTCGACAACGATGGCCCGGCGGCCGGCGGCCTCGACCAGCGCCACCACCTGATCGGCAGCCCGCGCCTCGTCTGCACCCGGCGCGCAGTTGATGGCGACGTTGGCGCCATGGCGGCCGGCCAGGGCGGCAATCGCGGCGCCAATGCCCCGCGAACCGCCCGTCACCAGCACGACTTTCCCCTCAAGCAGCATGCCCGTCCTCCTGGCCATATTCATCAACATGGAAACTTGTAAGTCAAGTTGCTTTGTTGCTAGCTTGCGAAGCATTCAAGTGATTGCCCCGGGCTGGGGCGCGCTGTAAGGCTGAAACGACGGGAGAGACGGATGACCGACGACGCAGCGCCGCGGCCGAGGATCGGCACCATGGCGGTTGGGCTGGGGAGCTACTGGAGCCAGTTCGCCGGGATGAAGGATGCGGTGCTGGACGCGCACCGGCGCCTCTGCGCGCTGGTCTCGCCGCATGGCCAACTGGTCGAGGCGGGCCTCGTCGACAAAGCCGCGTCGGCACGCATCGCCGGCGACACGTTTCAGCGTGAGGATGTCGACCTGGTGTTCGTCCAGCTCGCCACCTATGCGAATTCCGAAACCTTGCTGCCGGCGATCCGGGCGCTGGATGTGCCGGTGGTGCTGCTGAACGTCCAGCCGCAGCGCAAGCTCGACATGGCCCGGGTCACCGGCATCGGCGACTGGCTGGCGAGCGGGGTGACCCCCTCGTCATTGCCGGAAATGACCAATGTGCTGATCCGCCTCGGCAAGCGCTTCGACGTGCTCACCGGCCACCTCGACAATGACCTGGAACTGGCAGACAGCCTCGCCACCTGGTGCAGGCTGGCGACGCTCTGCCGCCGCTTGCGCACCCAGTCGATCGGCCTGCTGGGGCGGCCGTTTGCCGGCATGATGGACCTGAACATCGACGAGACCCACCTGTTCAAGCAGCTGGGCAGCTTCGTCGACCACCGGCACTGGGACGAGCTGGTAGCTGAAATGGACGCGGTAACGCCTGCCGAGCAGGCCGCCGGGGTCGCCGAACTGCGCCGGATCTTTCCGGCCTCGGGTTCGCTGACCGAGGCCGAGTTCGCGGCAGCCGGCACCGTCACGGCCGCCGTGCAGCGCTTCGTCGCGCGGCACAATCTCTGCGCCATCTCCAGCCATTATGACGGCCCGGTGCAGGGCCGGCACGCCGAGCTGCTGGCCGCGCTCAATCCTGCCTTGTCGGTATTGAACGCGGCGGGCATCGCTTGCCCGGTCGAGGCCGACATCAAGGTGGCCGTGGCCATGCTGCTGCTCAAAACCCTCGGCGGCAGCGCCACCCTCGCCGAGCTCTACTCGATGGATTTCGACGACGATGTGGTGATCATCGGCCATAGCGGCGCCGGCGATCCGGCGATCTCACGCGAGCCGGCGCGCCTCGCCATGTCCGAGGTGTTCCACGGCAAATCCGGCAAGGGCTACCTGACGCAGTTCTTTCCCGGCCCGGGCCCCGTTACCCTGTTGTCGATGACGCAGGGGGCCGATGGGGATTTCCAGCTGGTGGCGGCGGAGGGAGAGATCGTCCCGGGCCCGACGCTGCAGCTGGGCGACACCAACGCCCGGGTCCGCTTCCCGCAGGGGCTGCGCCGCTTCGTCAACGAATGGAGCCGCCCCGGCCCGACCCATCATGGCGTCCTGGGCTACGGCCACCACGCCGAAGGCCTGCGGGCCGCCTCGATCGCCCTCAACCTGCCGCTACAGATGGTGACACCATGACCGACAGCGCCGTTGCCTCGCTGAGCAAGGGGGCGCCGCTCGCCCGCAAACCTGCCGCGGAACTGGTGGTCGAGCGCCTGCTCGAGCTGATCTATGCCGGCAGCCTCAAGGCAGGCGACACCCTGCCCACCGAGCAGGAAATCGGCGCGGCGCTGCAAGTCAGCCGGCCAGTGGTGCGCGAGGCGCTGCGCGGCCTCCAGATTCTCGGCGTCGTCGAGACGCGGCAGGGCGGGCGCTGTTCGGTCACCGACCTGAAGCCGGAGCGGCTGGCGGCGCCAGTGCAGATGCTCATCGCGCTCGACGAGCGCAACATCGATTCGCTCTACGAAGCCCGCATGGCGGTCGAGGGAGAACTCCTGGCGCTGGGGGCGCTGCGGGCCACCGACGAGGCGATCCTCCACCTCGACCACATGGTCCGCGAAGGCTACCGACTGATCGCCGACCCGGTGGCCTTTCGGGTGCTCGACCTCGAGTTCCACCAGACCCTGCTCGCGCTTGCCGGCAATCCGTTCCTCGAACGAACCGCCCGATCCTTCTACCACGCCGGAACCGAGTTCAGACGCATCGCCTCCGAGACGCCAGGAGTGCTGGAAAACAGCGCCAGGGAGCACGAACGGATCGTCACCGCGGTGACCGCGCACGACCCGCAGCAGGCCAGGCTCGCCATGCGGGACCACCTGTCGAGCATCGCCGCGACGACAGCCAACGCAATGAAGAGCGTTGCGACGACGCGGGGTGATTGAGGGAGGACGTCGCTGGAAGCGGCCTGTCATCTCACATGCAGGAGAAGGCCAGAGGTGCCGCCTGCTCGAAACTCACCGCCTGATTACCAAGTGGCCGGAACTGCAAGCCGTGGTCTGAGCCGCTTAACTGCTTCGTCGCAAGGCTGGAGGATTGGCGCACCCGACGAGATTCGAACTCATGACCTCTGCCTTCGGAGGGCAGCGCTCTATCCAGCTGAGCTACGGGTGCAGCGGGACTAGGCAATAGGCGATTGGTGCGACGAGTGCAAGACGGTCGGCTCCCCGGGAGAACCGACCGGTGGAAAGCTCAGGCGGCGCGGTGCCAGAGGCGATCGAGTTCGCCGAGCAGCCGGAAGGTGACGCCGTCGGCGGCTTCGAGATCGCCAAGCGGTTCGACCGGAGCGCTGTCCTGCTGCGCGGCGTGGAGCGCCGCGAACACCGAGGCGATGCCGTCTTCGAGATCGACATCGAGCAGCGGCGCTTCGTCATCGCTGTCAGCCTCGACATCAAGCTCGACGATGGTGTCGGCATAGGCGGCCGGCATGTGCTCGAAGGCGCTGGCAGCAAGCGGCGCGGGCGCCGCGTCCAGCAGAGCAGCTTCAATGGCATCGGCGATGTCGGCGGAGCCGACCGCTTCGGCCGGAGCCTCGTCGCCGAAATCGACGGCGGCATCGGCCACCAGTTCATCGGTCGCCGTCGCTGCGTAGACGGTCTCGCCAGACTGGGGGATGGGCTCGCCTTCGACGACATCGTCGAGATCGGCGGCAGCCAACGGCTCGTCCGCGTCGCTGACGGCGCTATCTGAGAGCTCCACAGTGTCGGCTTCCGGCCCAAGAAGCGCTTCCACGCCGGCGACCGGCATGGCCTCGGCATCGACCGGTTCGGCTGCTTCAAAGCCCTCCACCGCCGCGGCGGCTTGGGTGTCGTCTGCCAGGGCGGCGACGATCGGGTCGATATCGGAAGCGGCGTCCTGCCGGTCCTTGATCTCGCTCATCGTTCTCTCCGAGCTCGGGTTGAGACGCTGGCGACGCTAAAAGGCGGAAATGGCCCGTTTCAGGCCTCAATCCGGCACTCCAATGACGATTTCGTGACAGGCCGGCCGGCTGCGGCGGCTCAGAACGGCGCCGGAACGCGGAAATTCACCCAGTGTCCAGCGGGGTGATTGAAGCCCAGTTCCTCGGCGTGGAGCTGCAGGCGATCGGCCGCGGCGAAGGCCTCGCCGGTCGAATAGAACGGATCGCCGAGGATCGGGTGGCCGAGCTCGAGCATGTGGACGCGCAGCTGGTGGGTGCGGCCGGTGAGCGGGTAGAGCCGCACTCGGGTGATGCCGCCCTCGCGCGCCTCGACCTTCCAGTCGGTGACGCTCGGCCTCCCCCTCTCATAGTCGACGCGCTGGCGCGGCTTGTTTTCCCAATCGGTGGCGAGCGGCAGGTCGACGCGACCCTCGTCGGCTTCAACATCCCCCCAGACCCTTGCCACGTATGACTTTTTGGCGCGGCGCTGCTCGAATTCCTGGCCGACATGGCCGAGCGCCCGCTTGTTGAGACACATCACCAGGACGCCGGACGTATCCTTATCGAGCCGGTGCGCCATGGCGGCGCTGGGCCAGCGCCCTTTGACCCGCGCCTCGAGACAATCGGCCAAAGCCGGGTCCTTGCCGGCGACCGAGAGCAGGCCCGAGGGCTTGTCGAGCACGACGATATCGTCGTCGGCATGCACCACGGTGAGCCACGGTTCGGTCGGCGGGCGATAGTCGAAACTGGTGGGGACGGGATTGAGCATTGCGCCGCTCATAGCAGGATCGGGCCACGGTGAGAAACCTTGCGTTACGTACCTCATTTGCCTCTGGCAATCGACGCCAATTGCGGCGATGCTGCCTTGAAGATTGGAGCGGCGCGCCCGACCGGGCGGATCGGCCGGTTTACCGACAGGGACGGAGACACAAGACTATGGACGGCAAGCGTCGCGTTGGCGTGGGCATCATCGGGTGTGGCAATATCTCGAGCCAGTACCTCAAGGCGATGCGGGATTTCTCGGTATTGGAGGTGATCGCCATCGCCGACATGAAGCCGGAGGTGGCCGAGAAGAAGGCCGCCGAGTTCGGGCTTACCGCGGTCTCGGTCGAGGCGCTCCTGGCTGACCCGAGGGTCGAGATCATCGTCAACCTCACCATCCCCCGGGCACATGTCGAGGTCGGCCTCCGCGCCATCGCGGCGGGCAAGCACGTCTATGGCGAAAAGCCGTTCGGCATCACCTATGCCGAGGGCAAGACCCTGGCCGCGGCGGCGAAGCAGGCGGGGCTCAGGGTCGGCTCGGCGCCCGACACCTTCCTCGGCGGCGCACACCAGGAGGCACGAGCCCTGCTCGATAGCGGCGCGGTGGGCGAGATTGTCGGCGGCACGGCGTTCTTCGCCTGCCCGGGACATGAGCGCTGGCACCCCGATCCGGCGTTCTATTACGACGTCGGCGGCGGGCCGGTGCTCGATATGGGGCCGTATTACATCACCGACCTCATCAACCTGCTTGGCCCGGTGAAGAGCGTGCAGGCGATGAGCGCGACGCCGCAGAAAGAGCGGCCGATCTATTCGGAGCCCAAGAAGGGCCAGCTGATGCCGGTGAAGGTGTCGACGCATGTGGCGGGGCTGCTGGAGTTCCACTCGGGCGCCATCATCCAGGTGACGCTGAGCTTCGACGTGCCGGGCCACGCGCACCTGCCGTTCGAACTCTACGGAAGCAAGCAGAGCGTGCTGGTGCCCGACCCCAACATGTTCGGCGGCGAGGTGAAGACGCGGGCGGCGGGCGAGAAGGACTGGACGGTGGTGCCCTACGCCCTGCCCTATGCCGATGCGAACTACCGCTCGCTCGGCGTCGCCGACATGGCGCACGCCATCCTCGAAGGCCGGCCGCACCGCGCTTCGGGCGACCTGGCGCTGCACGTGCTCGAGGTGATGGAAGCGTTCGAGACGGCGAGCCGCGAGCGCCGGGCCGTGGAGATCACCACGCCAGTGGAACGGCCGGCGCCGCTCAAGGAGTCGGTGATCGCCTAGGGCAGCGAAAGGCTGCCGACGACGGGATGGCCGGCGCGGGCTGCCCCCCCACCCCTGTCCCCTCACACAAATATCGAGGCTGACGTCTCCCTCCCCCTGTTTGAAGGGGAGGGGACAGGGGTGGGGGGGCAGCTCGCACCGGCTCCTGCGCGAAAGCACCGCATATCGGCTCAAATCCCCCGCAATTCACCCGGGTTCCCCCGCGCAAAAGCTTCTGTTAATAGAGACTTTATGTTCAGGGCCCCTGTTCTCTCGCGCGTTGTGCGCCTCACGCTCGCTGTGCCTGTCCTCGCCGGGCTGGTCGCGGGCTGCTCGATGGCGGGGTTACCGGGGTTCAAGCCGGCCTCGCCGGCGGCAATCGCGGCGATTGCACCAGTGCCCGAGACGCGGCCCGAGAGCGAAGGCGAGGCCTTCGTGCCGCTGGCCTTTGCCGAAGCGCCGGCCCGCACCTCGTCCTCCGGGGTGGACGGGCTGATCGCCAAATATGCCAGCGTCTACGATGTGCCGGAGTCGCTGGTGCGCCGCGTGGTACAGCGCGAAAGCGGCTTCAACCCGGGGGCGCGCAACGGGCCATATTACGGGCTGATGCAGATCCGGCACGATACGGCGCGCTCGATGGGTTATGGCGGCGGCGCCTCCGGGCTGCTCGATGCCGAGACCAACCTCAAATACGCGGTGAAGTACCTGCGCGGCGCCTATATCACCGCCGGCTACAATTCGGATGGCGCGGTGCGCTACTACGCCCGCGGCTATTATTACGACGCCAAGCGCCTCGGCCTGCTCGAAGAAGCTGGCCTCCGCTGAGGCGCGTTGCGCCCTAAGCCCCTAAGGCGACTTCCACAGATCTGCTGGCAGGCTGACGCCGAACTGGCATAGTCTATCCCCGATCATCACGCTGCTCGACGGCGGCAGCGCCGATCAGCGACGGATCGCCGGCTATGCCTGCCGCGGTTTCCTGACCTGGACGCTTAGCCGCCCGGATGCGCCCTTTTGCAAGAGAGGGGGTCCTTGAGGGCACATTGGCTCAGGCACCGGAAAACGGAACCACCGGCGTCATTGCTGCAAAAGCCTCACGTCCGTTCGGGAGCCATCGCGAACGAAAGGTGCTGCTTCGAGGCAGGCAACAACCCGGTGGAGCCGGGCAGCGCGGGGGCGGCGCTGCTGGCGCTCCTCGCGTCCTGCGGGGAGCATTTTTGTCTCGGGGCATCTTCAGTTTCGTCGAGACGACGCCCAGTTCCTGTCTGGTCGCACTTTCGAAAAGTCTTACAACTTTCCCTGAAAGCACTCAGCTCTCGATGGCGAGCCGAACCAGTTCGGCGGTGTTGCGCGCGCCGATCTTTTCCATGATGTGCCGGCGATGCACCTCGACCGTGCGGTAGGAGAGGCCGAGATCGACGGCGATCTCCTTGTTGGTGCGGCCATCGACGACATATTGCAGGATCTGCCGCTCGCGATAGGTGAGCGTGCCGAAGCCCTTCACCGTCACGGTGGATGGGCCATCCTTGCCCTGTTCGACATGGATGTCGCCACGGAAGATTTCCTGCGCAGCGACAGCCAGTTCAACCGGCGCATAGGGCGGGGAAAACACTGAGCTGGCGCCGTGCTTCATGGCGGCCACCACCATTTCAGCACGTACGTCGGGAGGCGCCAGAAGGAAGGTGTGGATGCCCAGGTGCTGGCCGCGGATGGCGTTCAGCGCCTCGAGCGCGTCCGCCATGTCGCGTTCCTCGCCGCACAGCGGCATCAGCACCAGATCAGGACGCCTGAGCGCCATGAGCCTCGTCAGAGCCATCACGTCCGGCACCATGGAAACCTGGAAGCCCTGCGCGATGAACTCGTCGCACAGTGCCTTGGATATCCGTGCTTCCGGGTGCGTTAGATAGATCAGCCGATCTCTATTGAGATAGGGCCGATAGGGTATCGAGTCCGCAAGTCTGTCCACTTTGCCACCTGAGGTTGCAGGCCAAAGCTGTTGCCGATCTGTACCGGCACCAGTAGGTAACGGGGCTCATCCCCGTACCCTCGAATCGCGTCCACATAAGTATTAGAGCACGACTGACAGAAGCCTGACAATGCACAGTAACCGGGTCGTTACCTAATTCGGCAGTGTAATTTGCGCACCATCTACGGTGATAACGATAGTCATCGATTTGTTCTATTTTGAGCTAAATAGGAAAATCCACTGCCGAGCTTCGGAAAAGCTGAATTTTGGCGTCCGCATTTGTAGCGCAGCTAAAGTCCACGTAAACGTTTTCGGGGCCTAAGCTTAACCCGGCAGCACCCGGCGCGACACGCAGACGCCTGCACAGGCTACGTTTTTCGTCCTCACCCAGCACAACAGTGGTGCAAAACCCGGGTGCGGCGATTCACCGGCGCTACAACAGCGCCTAACAGTGAGGCGTGGGAACGACTCCTGAGAGGGTTTGGTTATGTTCAGAAGACTATCGGCCGAAGCATTCGGCACATTCTGGCTTGTATTCGGCGGATGCGGCAGCGCCATTCTTGCGGCAGGGGTGCCTGATGTCGGCATCGGCTTTGTCGGCGTGTCGCTGGCATTCGGCCTGACGGTGCTTACCATGGCCTATGCGGTGGGCGGCATTTCGGGCGGGCATTTCAACCCGGCGGTGTCGCTCGGCCTCGCGATCGCCGGCCGCTTTGCCTATAAGGATCTGGTGCCATACTGGGTGGCGCAGCTGATCGGCGGCGTTGCCGGCGCGGCTGTACTGTTCATCATCGCCTCGGGCGTCGCCGGCTATACGCCGGGCGGCTTCGCCTCGAACGGCTACGACACGCTGTCGCCAGGCGGCTACGGGCTCACCGCGGTGCTGCTTGCGGAAGTGGTGCTGACGGCGTTCTTCCTGATCGTCATTCTCGGCTCCACTGCCAAGGCGGTGCCGGCCGGTTTCGCCCCGATCGCCATCGGGCTCAGCCTGACGCTGATCCACCTGATCTCGATCCCGGTGTCGAACACCTCGGTCAACCCGGCCCGCTCGATCGCCGCGGCGATCTTTGCGCAGAACGGCGCGCTCGGCCAGGTCTGGCTGTTCATCGTGGCGCCGCTGATCGGCGCTGCCATTGGTGCGGCGATCTGGAAATACCTGCTGTCGCCGGGCGAAAGCCCCGCCAATATCGGCCAGGTCGAGTAAGACCAGGTCTCGATACAACAATAGAGGGCCGGGAGACCGGCCCTTTTCTTTTATGCATCGGGTACGGGCTAACCAGGTCGGACGCGGTCGCGGCGCCGGACGGGATCGCCAGTAGCACTCTCCCACCCACTAGCTGTCATCCCAGCGAAGGCTGGGACCCATCCATCAGCTGGTGCGGGCGGCACCGGACGAGGGCAGAGCCCTCGCCGGGGGGCCCAGCTTTCGCTGGGATGACATCGAGTGAGTCCGCAAATCGAGAACATGACTGCACATTTCAGGCGGGCATTGGTGAAACCACCTCGCCCCAGCGAGCGTTTATGCCAATCGCAGTCGTCCATCCGGATGCACGGGCATGTTCACGCAGCATGGCATCGAGCCCAGTTTCACCGATCGACACGAGGCCGGCCGGGCGTTGGCCACCGAGCTTCTGGCGCTTCACCTCGACAACCCGCTGATCCTGGCATTGCCGCGCGGCGGTGTGCCGGTGGCGCGTGAGGTGGCGACGGCGCTTGGCGCCGAGTTCGACCTGCTGCTGGTGCGCAAGATCGGCGCACCGGGGCACGAGGAATATGGCATCGGCGCCGTGGCCGAAGGAGCGCATCCGCAACTGGTGGTGAGCCAGGCCGTGCTGGGTCTGGCCGGGGCATCGCAAGGCTACCTCGAGGCCGAGCAGGAGCGGCAGCTCGCCGAAATCGAGCGCCGACGGCTGCTGTGGCGCGGCGGACGGCCGCCGATCCCGGTGGCCGGACGCACCTGCGTGGTGGTGGATGACGGCGTCGCCACCGGCAACACTGCTCGCGCCGCCATCCGTGCGCTGCGCTTTGACGGCGCGGCCCGGATCATCCTCGCGGTGCCGGTGGCGCCGCCCGATGTGATCGAGCAGCTGGCGCAGGAGGCGGATATGCTGGTCTGCCTCAAGACGCCCGAGCCATTCCTCGCGGTGAGCCTCCACTACCAGCATTTCGGCCAGCTCGGCGACGAGCAGGTGACCGAGCTGCTCGGCTAGTAACTGCCCGCCGGCCGGATGTAATCGGAGTAGACCCAGCCGCGTCCGCCATTGGGGCCACTGACCAGGGTCCAGTTGCCCTCGATCCGGGAAATCGACAGCCGGGCGCCTCGCTCGAGGGCGACGACCCTGGCGCTGCGCTTGCTGGGCCCGGCGCGCACCCAGAGTGACTTCACCACCACTTCGTGGGTCAGGGTTGGCGGTTCAGGCGCCGTGGCCGTTGCGGCCGCCGCGGCGAGCGGCGCCACGGCAACGAACTTCGCGATATCGAGGTCGGTGGCAGCGGCCGTGGGCAGGGAGGCCACATAGCCGGGCCGCACGTCCGACTTCACCGGCGCCGCGGCGACCGCCTCGGCCAGCCGTTCGACGGTGAATACGGCTCCGGCGGTGATGATGAAACCAGCGGCGATGAGCGTGCCGGCGAACCAGAGGAGAGAGTGAACGGACCGCGCCATGGGTCAGCTCCATATCGCCTCCCGGCCCGGTCGGAGGTTAGCTGTGAGGTCGACTGGCGCCTCGGAAAGCGCCGCAGCACATGCAGCAGGTACTCCTTGCGGTTCAGCGGATTGTTGTCGGAGCGCCGCCGGGTGGGCACTGGCCCGGCCACGGCGCGGTAGCCGGCAAAGCTGGTTTCGAGGGCGCCCTCGCCATGGGTCAGCCCGGGCAGCAGCTGTTGCAGCTCGTGCACCCGGGCGGCGGCGATCTCGCCTTCGACCACATAGCTCGCGCCCTCCAGCACCGGCTGGCCCGGCAAGGCATCGAGCCGCGCCAGCACCGAGAGTGCGGCCGCCAGCGCCTCGGCTGGGACATCGATGAGGAAGTGGTGGATCGGCTCACACACCGCGGTACCGGCCAGCCGCAGCGCCTCCATCAGCACCAGCGGCGTCAGGTTGCGGAAATCGCCGGCGGCGCTCATCGGCGCCTTGTGGGCAGCATCGGTGACGCTGACAATCGCGTCGGTCACCTGCCACCCCATCAGCCCCTGCCGCAGCGTCTCGCCAATCGCCGCTTCTATGGCTTCATAGAATGCCACCGGCATAGCGCCGAACATCGCCTCGAGCCTGATATCGAGGCCCGAGCCGACCGGTCCGGGCGCGACGCGAATGCCGACCGTGGCGAGGAACGGGTTCGGCGGCTTGAAGATCAGCTCGACCGCCGCGCCGCTGCCGAGCGGGCGCTCGACGCAGATCATGGTGGTTTCGCGGAACGCTACCGCGAGCCCGTAATCGGTGAGGAGCGTCGCCTCGATCACCTCCTTCTGCACCTCGCCGTAGAGCGAGACGAAGATCTCCTGCCGTGTATCGTCCTTGCGGAGGTTAATCAGCGGATCCTGCTCGGCCAGTTGCCCGAGCGCCGTCCACAGGGCCCGGCGGTCGGCGGCCGCGACCGGCACCACCAGCGTTTCGAGCGTCGGCGGCGCGAAGTGCTGCGCTGCCGGGCGCGGCGAGATGCCGATGCTGTCGCCGATCCGCACATCGAGGCCACGCAGCCGGGCGATCTCGCCGGCCACCACTCGATCGCGCCGCACGACGGCGCCGCGCTCGAACACCTCGACGCCAGTGATCTTGGCGTCTTCGCCGCGCAGCTGCAGGCGCTCGCGGTTATAGAGGGTGCCGGCGAACATCCTGACATAGGCGAGCTTTTCGCCGGCCGGACCGCGATCGACCTTGAACACCGTGCCGGAGGGCGGCGCCTCCTGCTCGGCAGACGGGGCGGGCAGCAGCTCGGCGATGTCTGACAGCAGCGTCTCCACCCCGGCCCCCGATATGGCCGAGCCCAGGAACACCGGATGCAGCCGGCCGGCACGGCTCTGCTGCACCAATGCTCCGCGCAGCCGGTGGTAAGGCAGGGGGCGGTTGTCGACATAGGCGGCCAGCACCGCCTCGTCGTGCTCGGCGAGACGTTCGGCGAGGGTGTCGTGGAAGCCTTTGTCGTCGGGACCGAAGGGGGCGAATGCCGCAGCGGCGGTGCCGAGCCCCTGGCCGACGCCCATCGGCACGATATCCGGGGTCAGCCGACGGCGGATGGCTGCCAGCACCCGGTCCGGGTCGGCACCGGCGCGGTCGAGCTTGTTGATGAAGATCAGCGTCGGGATCCTGAGCCGCTGCAGCGCCCGCATCAGCACGCGGGTCTGGCCCTGCACGCCTTCGACCGCCGAGACCACCAGCACGGCGCCATCGAGCACGTTCAGCACCCGCTCCACCTCGGCGATGAAATCGGGGTGGCCGGGGGTATCGATCAGGTTGATCGTCGTATCATGGGCGACGAACGACACCACGGCAGCCTTGATGGTGATGCCGCGCTGGCGCTCCAGCGCCATTGTATCGGTCTGGGTATTGCCGCCATCGACGCTCCCGAGGCGGTCGATGACACCGGCTGCGTAGAGCAGCCGTTCCGTCAGAGAGGTTTTACCGGCGTCGACATGCGCCAGAATCCCAAGGTTCAGTGTTCGCATTGCGCGTCACGTTCTCAAGTTGGGGAAGGGCTCCTTTCTCGATGAACATGACTCGGGGCATTGCGATCTCCATGGGAGGGCTGTGAAGGACGCGGAATTAATCACGGGCGGAAGCGCCGGGCAACCCCGGCCGGCGCGGGCACCGGTTTGCCTTCTCCCCTTGTAGGAGAAGGTGGCGCGCAGCGCCGGATGAGGGGTCCGCGCAACGAAGTGTAGCGCGCTCGGAGCGTAAGCGACGAGCGACGGCGTACGCGGAGAGAACCCCTCATCCGGCCTTCGGCCACGTTCTCCCACAAGGGGAGAAGGCACTCGCTGCCGACGACGGCGCGGCGCCGCGTGCCCTCTGGCTGCTAGTTCAGGTAATCCTTGTAGACCCAGCCGGTGCGGCCCTGGTCGTCGGTGATCTTCAGCCAGCCGCGCTGGTTTTCGCTCACCGTGACCTTCTCGCCGCCGGCGAGGCCGAACACCCGGCCGTTCGACTTGCCCGGGCCGGAGCGGACATTGACGCCGGAGCCGGCAACGGTGCGGGAATCGCCGGAGGCGGCCGCTTCCTGTTTGGCGGGTGCGGGTTCTGGCTTGGCTTCCGGCTCGGCGGCAGGCTGTTCCTTTGCCGGTTCCGACTCGGGTTCGGCAATCGGCTCGGGCTCAGACTTCGCCACTTCAGCGAGCTTCCGCTCAGCCTCCGCCTTGACGGTCGCGGCGGTCTCGGTGGGCGCTTCGGCGAAGGCTGCCACGTCGAGCGGGGTCGGGCGCTCCAGCGGCTTCGTGGTATCGCCGGCAACGGCGTCCACCGCCTCGACAGCGGTCTCGTCCTGCACCGGCGGGCCGGCGCCATCGCCCTCGGCATAAGTCTCGGGGTCGGCGGCAGCGTTGGCGGCGGCGCCGGCGAGCCAGCCCTCGTCATCGGAAGCGAGCGCCACGAAGGTATTGCCGATCATCGCGTCGACCCGCTGCGCCCGCTCGACGCCCTCCGGCACCTCCGGCGCAGTGGTCATCGCCACGGTCGATGCGACAGGGGCCGCGGGAGCCGTCGCAACGGGCGCGACAGGGGCCGGGCCGAGCGAGGCCTCGGCCGCGACGGGCGCGGGCGCCACGCTGGTGGCGGTCACGGGCGCCTTGCGGGCAAAGCACTGGTCCAGTCCACCGCACTGCAAGCCGAGCAGTACAGCGCCGATCGCGCCAATGCCAAGCACCGCCATTGCCGGCGCACCGACACGGACCAGAAGTTGCTGAGTTGTCGCCCTTCGCCGACGCGCCGAGTGACGCGAAAGCTCGTCGAATGCCCCGTTCATGGCCCTTACAATGATTAACAAGCTTGTGGAAAGTCTGTCCCGAAAGCGACGCAAATCGGGCAATGGCTTGACGGACTCTGGATTGCCACGATCTGCGAGGCGAAGCATCTATCCTGCCAGTTGCAGCACGACACTGCCGCACTTGCGTCCGGTGTCGACGTGGCGATGCGCCTCAACCACCTGATCGAGCTGATGAATCCGGTCGATGACTGGTCGCAATGCGCCGGCCTTGGCGAGCTCGATCTCGAAGGCGACATCCTCGGGACTGGGCTTGAAGCTGATCGGGATCACCCGCTTGCCGCTGCGCCGGCTGTTTTTGCCGGCGCCGAGCATGCCCTTCAGGTCGAGGATCACCAGCAGCAGCGTCCCGCCGGGTTTCAGCGCGGGCTCGGCCCGCTCGAACGGCGCATTGCCGACGCACTCGAAGATCACGTCGTACTGCTTGCCGTTCTTCGTGAAATCCTCGGCCTTGTAGTCGATCACGTGGTCGGCGCCGAGCGAGCGCACCAGCTCGGCATTGCCGGCGCTGGTCACCGCCGTGACCACGGCGCCGAAGTGTTTCGCCACCTGCACGGCCGAGGTGCCGACGGCGCCGGAAGCGCCGTTGACCAGCACCTCGTCGCCGGGCCTGATCGGGCATTGCCGGATGCACTCGGCAACGGTGTGGCCGCCGAACACCAGCGCCACGGCGTCCTCGAAGCTCCAGCCCTCGGGCTTGAGCACCATCGCCTCGGTCTGCTTGAGCGTGACATATTCCGCATGCCCGCCGAACTTCATGCCGGTGAGGCCCACCACCGCGTCGCCCGGCTTGAAGCGCGTCACGCCGGCGCCCACCGCCTCAATCACGCCGGCGAAATCCATGCCGAGGATTTTCTTGCGCGGTGCAAAGATGCCGATGGTCAGCGGGCCGAAGAATTCGAGCCCCTTGGGCAGGTCGCGGGTCCGCATGCGGTAGTCGCCGACGCTCACCGTCGAGGCATGGACGCGCACCAGCACCTCGTCGGCCTGCGGCACCGGTTTGGGCAGCTCCTCAACCCGCACCACGTCCGGCCCGCCGAACGACCGATAGACAGCTGCCCGCATCGTTATCTCCCCCTCCCGGCCCGACCGGTAGCCTAGACATGGTGCGCGTCAGGGCGATTACAATCGGGAGCGGTTGCAGCGGCGCCGGACTGCCCCCCGTGTCAGCCTTCGTCAGGGTTCATCCCCGGCGGCTTCTCGGCTAAGGTCCGGCCCCGACCATCCGGAATCGTTTCATGCATCTCGTTCTCGTCGACGGCTCAGGCTTCATCTTTCGGGCCTTCCATGCCCTGCCGCAGCTTACCCGCAAGAGCGACAAGCTGCCGGTGGGCAGCGTGATCGGGTTCTGCAACATGATCTGGAAGCTCAGCGAGGATCTCTCGGGCGACGACGCGCCGACCCATATGGCGGTGATCTTCGACTATTCGTCGAAGACCTTTCGCGATGAGATCTACGCCGAATACAAGCAGCACCGGCCGCCGGCGCCGGAAGAACTGGTGCCGCAGTTCCCGCTGACCCGTGCCGCGACCCGCGCCTACGGCCTGCCCTCGATCGAGATGGAAGGCTATGAGGCCGACGACATCATCGCTACCTACACCGCGCTCGCCAAGGACGTCGGCGGCAAGGTGACGATCGTTTCGTCCGACAAGGACCTGATGCAGCTGGTGGAGCCGGATGGCTCGGTGCGGCTGCTCGACACCATTCCGCGCCCTGGCCAGCCGCCTTTGCGCTGGATCGGCTCGGACGAGGTGTTCGCCAAGTTCGGCGTCGGGCCGGATAAGGTCATCGAGGTGCAGGCGCTCTGCGGCGACGCGGTCGACAACGTGCCGGGCGTTCCCGGCATCGGGGTGAAAACCGCGGCCGAGCTGATCAACACCTTTGGCGATATCGAAACGCTGTTGAGCCGCACCGCCGAGATCAAGCAGCCGAAGCGCCGCGAGGCGCTGGAAACCAATGCCGAACTGGCCCGGATTTCGAAGCGTCTGGTGACGCTCAACCGTGAGACGCCGGTGGAGCTGCCGCTCGAGGACCTGGTGCGCCAGCCGGTCGAACCGGCCAAGCTGTTTCCGTTCCTCAAGGCGATGGAATTCTTCGCCATTTCGAAGCGCCTGGGCACCCTGCTCGATGCCGACCCCGAGGCGTGGCCGGCCGATCCGGAGCTGGCGGCCAGGCCCGCCGAGCCGGTGGGCTTTGACAACAATGCCCGGGCCGAGGCGCGCGCGGCGCGGCAATCGGCTGAGGGCCGGGCGGATTCCGCTCCGGTGCTGCATGCCAAGCTCGAGCATGAAAAGATCAAAGCGATCCCGCTCGACCATTCGAAATACGAGATCATTCGCGACGCCGCGCACCTGCAGCGCTGGATCGACGCGGCCTATGCCGAGGGGATCGTTGCCACCGACACCGAGACCACCGGGCTCGACAACCAGACCGCCGATCTCGTCGGCATCTCGTTCTCGACCGCGCCGGGCAATGGCGCCTACCTGCCGCTCGGCCATACCGAGGGGCATGGTGACCTCTTAGGCGGCGGCATGGCCGAGGGGCAGATGGACCTCCGGGCGGCGCTCGAGCAGATCAAGCCGCTGTTTGCCGATCGCTCGATCCTCAAAATCTTCCACAACGTCAAATACGACCTCGGCATCCTCGCCCGCTACGGCATCGAGGTGCGCTCGTTCGACGACAATCTGCTGCTCAGCTATTCGCTCGATGGCCCGCAATTCAACACCATGGGCGAGCTTTCCGATCACTGGCTGGGTCTCGCCGGCATGTCGATCAAGGAGCTGCTCGGCAGCGGCAAGACGCAGAAGACTTTTGCGCAGGTGCCGATCGCCGACGCAGCAAAGTATGCCGCCGAGGATGCCGACCTGACCTTCCGGTTGTGGAAGGTGCTGAAGCCGCGGCTGGTGGCCGAGAACATGACCACGCTCTACGAGACCATCGAGCGGCCGCTGGCGCCGGTGCTGGCGCGCATGGAAGGCCGCGGCATCACCGTCGACCGGCAGATCCTCTCGCGCCTCTCCGGTGATTTCGCGCAAAGGGCCGCTGCCCTCGAGGCCGAGGCCTATGAGCTCGCCGGCTCCAACTTCAACCTGGGTTCGCCCAAACAACTGGGCGAGATCCTGTTCGACCGGATGGGCTTGCCTGGTGGCACCAAGACCAAGACCGGCGCCTGGTCGACCGGCGCCGACGTGCTCGAAGACCTCGCGACGCAGGGCATCCCGCTCGCCCGCACCATCGTCGACTGGCGCCAGCTGACCAAGCTGATGGGCACCTATACCGATGCACTGCCGAGCTACATCAACCCGCGCACGGGCCGGGTCCACACCACCTATTCGCAGCATTCGGTGCTGACCGGGCGGCTGAGCTCGAACGATCCGAACCTCCAAAACATCCCGGTGCGCACCGAAGATGGCCGGAAGATCCGCACCGCCTTCGTCGCGCCGGCAGGCAAGACCCTGATCAGCGCCGACTATTCGCAGATCGAACTGCGCGTCCTCGCCCATATCGCCGATATCCAGGCGCTGAAGGATGCGTTCGAGGAAGGGCTCGACATTCACGCCATGACGGCGTCGGAAATGTTCGGCGTGCCGGTCGAAGGCATGCCGTCGGAAGTGCGGCGCCGCGCCAAGGCGATCAATTTCGGCATCATCTACGGCATCTCGGCCTTTGGTTTGGCTAATCAACTAGGAATCGAGCGCTCGGAAGCCGGCGAGTACATCAAGACCTATTTCTCCCGCTTCCCCGGCATCCAGGACTACATGGCCGAGCAGCGCCGCAAGGTGAAGGCCGACGGCTATGTCGAGACCATTTTCGGGCGCAAGGTGAACTTCCCCAACGCCAACTCCTCGCACCCGGCCGAGCGCAGCTTCGTCGAGCGCGCCTCGATCAACGCCCCGATCCAGGGCTCTGCTGCCGACATCATCCGCCGCGCCATGATCCGCATGGAACCAGCGCTGAAGGCCGCCGGCTCAGACGCGCAGATGCTGCTGCAGGTGCATGACGAACTGATATTCGAGGTCGACGAAGGCAAGGAAGACGGCGTGATCCCGGTGATCGTCAAGACGATGGAGAATGCGTCCGAGCCGGCCGTGCGGCTGACGGTGCCGATCAAGGTGGATGCGCATGCGGCGAGGGATTGGGACGGGGCGCATTAACGCACTGGGCTGTCAGTCAGTCACCCTCCCCCTCGCGGGGAGGGTAGCGCAGCTCGGGAGCAACGCGACCTAGCGCAGCTTGGGTGGGGGGCGAAGCGGGCACAGTGCCTGACTGCTGGCCACCAGCATGCCGCACACCCCACCCCATCCCTCCCCGTCAAGGGGAGGGTGCCGATCGAGCCAGGGTCGACCGCCTGAGCACCAGCCGCAGCTGCCCCACAGCGATCAGCGCTTCTTCTTCACCTTCTTCTTCCCCTTGGGCTTCGGCATCGGCAGCGCCGCCGTGGTCACCGGCACCAGTTCGGCCATCCACTCCGCATCGTCCCAGCGCTCCCCGGCAATCCGAAAGCTCGGCTTGGCGCCGCTGTAAGCCGGCTGCTCATCCACCGCCTCCCCGAGGAACGCCCGCCCCTCCGGCGTCGGCTTGATGAAAAACTGGTCGTCACAGACCAGCGCAACGATCTTGCCGTCACAGTAGAGCCCGTACTCGCCGAACATTTTGCGGGCGGAGACGGCGCCGGCTGAGGCGAGCTGTTCTAGGAGGTAGTCGACGGTGGAGGGCTGCGATGCCATGTCGATGATCCTTCCGTGCAGCTTGCGGGCACCGCCCTAGGTCTCAGATGCACCTCGTCTTTGCGAGACGGGTGCATCCTTAGCGCTTGCGTGACGCTATGCCCGTGGCGAAGCGCCTGGCCGGTCACCTGCAGGGAGGCCAAGCTCCCTGCGGACGTCGAGGAATGTCTGCTCGACACGCCCAACGACGTCAATTCCGAGTTCACGATAGTCCCATGAACGGCTGAGTCTGAACAATTGAAGGTCGCGAAGGGACAGGACTGCAAAATCGTCCGGAGGATTTTCGAGTTCCTCAATGGGCTCAAAAAACAACGACAGGACGCTGTGAACAAGGTGCGGTTGAAGTCCGGGTTTCATTGTATTCCACAGATGCACACCCGTGAGGCCGCCATCCAACCGGATAGCAAAATCGGCCGCAAAGGTTACCTGAAAGATCCCCGATGGGCTTTCAAAAGTGACGGAACGAGGTGCATCGAACTGCCCGCCTCCGCCTCGGCGCCACTGCTCCAAGGTCTGAAGTCCAGAGATCGTAGACTGTCGCTCTGCTGCGTTCACAATAGTTGCAGCCGACGCAAGGACATCGCCAATGGGCTCGGCGTTTACTACCAACCGCTTGGCTCGGAGCCGAAGATTGCGGTGGTAGTCGTAGGCTCCGGCACCCCCGACAATCCTCCGCCGTACCTCAGACCGACGTGCGGCAGGCGACAAGCAAACGATTTTCAGAAAGGCAGACAAGCCAAAGTTCGGCATCTGATCCGCTCCGTTGCATGTTGAAAGAAGATAAGAAAATGGCGGGCAAACGCCCGCCATCAGCTATTTTCCATGCTTGGTCGGATCGACCATCTTGTAGCGCTGCCCCGGCGCCTTGGTGGGCGGCATGGGCTCGTTTTTCACAACGGTGCGCTCGATGCCGGTAGGCCCACCTCGCGGCCCGGTCATTTCATACTGACCGGAACGAGGGGCCTGTTGGCCCGGCTTGTACAATGGAGGTTTGGTCATTTTTGTTACCAAAGGTGGCTTGTTAAGAAGTCACCCGAGCGCTAACAAAGCCTTGCGAGAGCCGTTGTCAGCGTTCTAGTCCGCCTCTGGCGCCACTCGAACCAGATAACGAAATAGAAAGGGCCATGCAGTTACAGCTGCATGGCCCTTATCTTTCACGGTTTCGAAGGGCTGTAAAGTCCCGTCGCCACCTTTAGCTACTATGGACAATAACCCATCGGTCGGCATCAAGTCAATACTATTGACAACCGAACCGTACAGTCCTATATGAACGTCTCAGTTCGCATTTTATTCAGATTTATCAAAGCTTTAACCAAGTCAATCTTCTTTCTGTGAAGAATCAAAAAGCCGATTCTCCACAGGAAATTTGTGAAGAGCGGGGATAACCCTAGCGATTCGCTCACCCCCTGCACCGACTATGCACCGTTCAATAAAAATTTCGTCGTTGACACGCGCTTGACGAAAAAAGGGCGATCGAGATCGATTTCTTGTCGTGACACCGTGCAGCATCCATCCCCGCCCCCATGCGTTCCCCCTGCTCCAACAACCAAGGAGCAGTGTCATGTCGAACCTTTCCGGTATCCGCGAGCATATGGAAGTCATTGGCGCCGATGGGGTGCATGTGGGGATTGTGGATCGGGTTGAGGGTGGGCGGATCAAGCTCACCAAGGCCGAGGCGCCGGGCGGCAGCCATGAGGGGCATCACCACTATGTGCCGGGCATCCTCGTCGCCGCCGTCGAGGGCGACAAAGTGAGGCTGTCGGCCGATGCGGCCAATGCCGAGCTGTTCGAGGAAGAAGAGGACGGCAAGACGCGGCACTGAGGTGATGCACCGGTCACCCTCCCCCTCGCGGGGAGGGTAGCGCAGCCGGGAGCGACGCGACCTGGCGAAGCTAGGGTGGGGGGCGACGCGCGCTGGATGGAACGGGGTTTCGCTCCGCAGCTACGGTCGCGATGCCAAGTACATCCCCTGATGGGAAGGGGCCCACGCACCAATCGAGCGTGCTTCGCCCCCCACCCTTGATCCCTCCCCGCGAGGGGGAGGGTGACGACTGCTACATCGAGCGCTGATCGTTCCGCGTGTCGTGATGCTTACGTTATCAAGCCTCCGCGAAACTGGAATTTCGCGCTCCCCGCGCTTCCGTTTGGGGCGCGGCTATGCCATTGGGATTGCATACTGATTATTCTTTGCGGTGGGCTCCAATGAACAAGTTTGTGCTTCTCCTTGCGGCAGGCGTCTCGGCGCTGGCCATTTCCTCGGCTTCGGCGGCCGATCTCATCATCGATACCCCGGTTGAGGCCGGCGTGGTCCAGGCCAGCGGCAACTGGGATGGCGCCTTTATCGGCGTGTTCGGTGGCTATGGCTGGGCCGAGCTCGGCAGTGACCTTGCGCCGCCCGGCGCGCAGTTCCCTGAGCCGGCGGGCTGGTTGCTTGGCGTCGCTGCCGGCGTCAATTTCACGCTGGATAACGGCATCGTGCTGGGCGTCGTCGGCGACATCGCCTGGGCCGACCTCACCGAGACGCTTACCCAGCCGGGGTTTGGCAGCCTCACCTCGACGGTCGACTGGCAAGGCTCGCTGCGCGGCCGGATCGGCTTCGACGGCGGTGCTTTCCTGCCTTACCTGACAGCGGGTCTGGCCGTCGCACACAACAGCGTCGAGGCTGTGCCGGTTTTGGGCCCCAGTTTTGGCGACGACGCCACCCATGTCGGTTGGACGGTGGGCGCCGGCGTCGAGTTCGCCGCCACCGAGGACCTGTCGGTCGACCTGGCCTATCGCTACAGCGATTATGGCGATGCCGACTACACCCTCGGCTTGGCGCCACCCAGCCCGCTCAACATCACTGCCCATCAGGTCACGGTCGGTCTTAACTGGGGCTTCTGACCTCGCGGTCGGCAGTTGCCGATCCGGACGGGTTAGAGACAGAAATTCAGCGGGCGGCTTCGGCCGCCCGTTGTCGTTTCGGCTACCAGAGGTTGCGGCCGTCGATGACGTTCACCGGCAGCGACTGCATCAGCTGGTAGTCGTCGAGGATCTTGACGTTGATGGCCATTTTCTTCCGCTCGGGAACCGCGGTGTCCTCGAGCGAATAGTCGGGGCTGACGCCGTAGGTGGTGCAGCCGCAGCGGGTGCAGAAGTGGTGCTCGTGCAGCGGGCTGACCGGGGAATAGACCGCGCCAAAAGTGTCGGAGAGGATGCGCGGGCCGCCGACATCGTAGTAGGCCCAGAGGCCGCCGGATTTGGTGCACCAGGTGCAGGTGCATTGGGTGGCCTCGGTCGGCGCCTTGGGCAGCTCGATGCGGGTGCCGCCGCAGTAACAGGTGGCGATGGTGCTCATCGGGGGTCTCCTTGTCTGGTGTGACAAGGTTTGGCCGGGGTATGCTGACAAAGGCTGTCAGCAGTGACGCACGGCGACCACGATCTCAGCCGAGCCGATCGGCGAATTTGCCACCAGACAGCGCCCCAAACTCAGTGTCATCCCCGCGAAAGCGGGGAACTCCGTTTGCGATCGTGCAGCAGGCACGAAAACAGAGGTTCCCGCTTTCGCGGGAATGACCCGGTGGGTGGGGCGCCCCCCTAACTTAGCGCATGAGCTTTCGCTGGGATGACAGCCGGTGGGTGGGCGAACGGACAAGCAAAGGGGCCGGCGGTTTCCCGCCGGCCCTCTCAATTACCTCCCCGTCGCTCAGCCCGGGAAGCTCGGCTTGGCGGGCAGTTCCTGCTTCAGGAAGGCCGGGACCACGGCCTTCATGATCTCGACGTTCGCGGGGTTGAAGAAGACGTTGATGTGGCTGGTGCCGGGGAGGACCAGCAGCTGGGTCTTGGGCAGGCCGGCCATGTCGCCGTTGACGAGGCCACCGGCGGCCTGATGGTGCTTCGAGATATAGTCGAGCCCGACGATATCGGCGTCGCCGTAGATATAGAGCGAAGGCACGCTGATCTTGGCGAAGTCAGCCGACCAGTCGAAGGTGGTGAGGTCGAGCTGCTTCAGCTTATCGACCAGCAGCGGGAAATTCTCCGGGTGCGGGTTCAGGCGCTTGAACTCGCCTTCGAACGGGCTGCCGGCGAACATCTCCGGCGTGATCCCCTCGATCATCTTCATGAAATCGGGGCCCATGGTCTCCTCGTCATACTTGTAGCCGGCGGACGCGGCGACGATGCGGGTGACCTTTTCGGGGTGATCGATGGCGAAGCGGATGGCGACGCCGCCGCCCATCGAGAAGCCGAACAGCGCAGCCTTGTCGATCTTCAGTTCGTCGAGCAGCGCCGCCACGTCATCGGACATACCCTCATAGGTGATCGGGGTATCGCGATCGCTGGTGTGGCCGTGGCTCTGCAGCTCGACGGCGATCACCTTGTGGTCCTTGGCCAAGGTCGGGATCAGCCCGGCCCAGTTGCTGTCGACTGACATATAGGCGCCGTGCAGCAGCACGAGCGGTTCACCCTCGCCATGCACCTCATAGTACATGTCGAGGCCGTTGATTTTGGCGGTTTCGGCCTGGGCAGCACCAACGAAGCCGAGGGCAAGGGCGGCGGCAAGAAGGGTGGTCTTCATGGTCGTTTCTCCTGTTGTCGTCGGCGCGTCCCTCGCGCCTTCTGACTTCACGACGAGCGGCGAAATCGGGAATCGACATGGGTGATGAAAAAACTTCGCGCGGGGTTCGGGAGTTCCAATCCGCGGGAGTTTGGCGCGTGCTAGGCTCGAGGCATGTTCGAGCATTTCGTCACGGCGCAGGAGCCGGTTTACGCCCAGGTGCTGGCCGAGCTCCGCGCCGGGCGGAAACAGACGCACTGGATGTGGTTCATCTTCCCGCAGCTCAAGGCGCTCGGCCGCAGCGCCACGGCTTTGCGCTTCGGCATTGCCGATCTCAAGGAGGCGCGGGCGTATCTGGCGCATCCGGTAGTAGGGGCGCGGCTGGTCGAGTGTGCGGGGATTGTCGGCGGTGTTGCCGGGAAGACGGCGCATGAGATTTTCGGTTCGCCGGACGATGTGAAGCTCAGATCGTCGATGACGCTGTTCGCACATGCGGCGGAAGATGCAGCGCCGTTCCGGCGGGTGCTGGAGCGATATTATGACGGGGTGGAGGATGCGGTGACGGTGGGGCTGATCGGATAGCCCAGCGCGCCCGGCCCGTACTCGGTGTCATCCCAGCGAAAGCTGGGACCCATCTATCAGCTGGTGCGGGCGGTGAGTTGGGTCCCTGCTTTTGGCAGGAATGACAGCCGGTGGGGTAGCTAGATCGGGGCCGCCACGGGGCGCAAAGCCCCTACCCCTCAGCTTCCAGCGCCGCGATCAGCTCGATCTCGCTCTCGTAATTGCCCAGCTCGGCCAGCGCCGTTTCCAGCATGGCGACGCGGCGCTTGATGGTGCGGTGCTGCTCGGCCTTGGCGGCGACCTGGGCGTCGAGGCGTTCGGCGAAGATGTTGCGGTCTTCGTCGGTGCGGCGGATGCGGGCGCGCAGCGTCTGCAGGGCGCCGATCTCGGTGTCGGTGCGGGCCATCGAGAGCCGGGCATCGGCGAGGCCGGTCTGCACGGCGGCCGACATCTGGGCGATGAAATCGACATTCTCGAGCTTCAGCCGGGTGGCGATGGCGGTTTCGACCGCCGCATCGAACATGTCGGCGAGGATCGCCGCCACCTCGCGGCGATAGCTGGTCACCGCCTCGTCGTCGATGATGCCGGTCTCGTCGAACAGCCGGCGCGAGTCGGGATCGGAGAGGAGGCCAAAGGCGCGGACCACGACGACAAAGTGCTCGGGGTCGCCGCCCCGATCGGGGTGAGCGAGCTGCACCTTGCGGCGGTAAGCCTGCTTGATGTCGGCGGGGCGGGCGGCCTTGCTGACTTCAAGCACCTTATAGGGATCGAACACGGTCATCGCTGGGCTCATAGCAGGTCGTCGCCGGTGGTTGAAGCCAAGGGTAGCGGCGGGAGTGAAATCTGCCTATATCCCCCGATATGTCCCCGACCGTTCCGACCGCTCCGCTCCGCCCGTTCTCCGCCATTGTCTTCGATATGGATGGCACGCTGCTCGATACCGAGATGGTGTTCAAGCAGATCGTGTGGGATGTGAGCGGTGAGCTCGGCTTCGAGATGACCGAGACGGTGCACCACGCCATGGTCGGATCCAGCCACGAGACCACCAACCGGCTGCTGGTCGAGGCCTATGGGGTCAGCTTCCCCTACACGATCTTCGACGAGAAGTGCCGGGTGCTGATGAAAGCCAAGATGAGCGAAGTGGTGCCGGTGAAGACCGGCGTGCACGAGCTGCTCGCCGAACTCAAGGCGCGTCGCATCCCGGCGGCGGTTGCCACCTCGTCGCGGGCCCCGCACGCGCTGGGCCACCTTGGCGGCGCCGGGATCCTGTCGATGTTCGAGACGGTGGTGACGCGCGATGACGTCGTCAACCCCAAGCCGCATCCCGAGCCCTACCTGATGGCGGCAAAGCGGCTGGGGATCGATCCTGGCCTCTGCATTGCGGTGGAAGACTCGCATACCGGGGTGCGCGCCGCGCATGCGGCGGGGCTGCAGACCATCATGGTGCCCGACATCGTGGCCCCCTCGGACGAGATCAGCGCGCTCTGCGTCGCGGTGATGCACAGTCTCCATGATCTGAGGACTGCGGCGTTCGCCCAGGGCTGACCGGCCCCCAAGTCCAGCTGGAATCGCCAGGTTAATTCACGCCCTCGCAAGGGGCGTGGAAACTGTGTCGTTCGCGCAACGATTCGGATCGATTAACTTTTATCGATTGCCGCAACACCCCCTTACCCACCTCCAAAACTCAGTAAAATCAGGGCTTTCACCCCGGAGGGAGAGCCGTTAACCTCAAATTAGCAACCTAACATTCATGGTTAAGTAACTGTAAATTCTGGGTTCCATCGTCACCCAAGCTCGGCTACGTTCCGGGCAAGGGTAACTAGACAACTGGGGCTGCCTCGGGGGCGGCATCGGGGGAAGGTAGGCGGATTGCGAGCAGGGTCGATCGCACCAGCGATGCGTGTTTTCACGCATGCATTGGCGTTCGCCGCAGCAGCACTGGTGCTGCTGGTGACCTTTGCTCCGTCGTCCGCTGAAGAACTCGTCGACGAGACGGTGGTTCCCGCCGCCATCACCCAGACGGTGGCGCTGAAGCGCGAGCAGTTCCAGACCAGTGCGCAGCCGCAGCTGACCAATGAGGTGCTGCAGGCCTATGTGGAGCGCCGCAAGCAACTCGACAATTTTGAAGGCTTTGATGTTCCGGCCCCGAAGGCGGAACTGACCGAAGCCATGCTGATGGGCTATATCGCCAAGCGGCAGAACCAGGCGCTCGACGCGATCGAGAGCGTCGATATCTCCGACAAGCCGGCGCTCACCTCAGCCGTGCTCTCCAGCTATGCCAAGGCCGATTTCGTGCCGACCACCAAACGGGTGAAGCTGGCCGACGGCGAACGGCTCTGCCTCGCCCAGGCGATCTACCACGAAGCCCGCGGCGAAAGCCGTGAGGGCCAGTTGGCCGTCGCCAACGTCATCATCAACCGGGCGATGAGCAAGAAGTATCCCTCGACCATTTGCGGCGTGGTGTTCCAGAACGCCGACAAGGGCCGCTACAAGTGCCAGTTCACCTTCGCGTGCGACGGTCGTTCTGACTTGGGTCGCGAGCGTTCGGCCTGGAACCGGTCGATCAAGCTGGCCGAAGACGCGTTCTACGAATTCCAGCGCGGCGAGCGCCCAGGCGTGGTGCCGGCCTCGGTATTGTTCTACCACACGACGGCTGTGGCGCCGAAATGGTCCCACACCTTCAACCGCGTCGCCGCCATCGGCTCGCACGTCTTCTACTCGACGAACTGAGACCTAACAGTCACCGGATGAATGGGCCCTGAACGGGGCCTTTTTCATTTGGGGGGTGGCTTGTCCCCGTCCATAGCTCAGCCTCACCCACCCACCAGCCGTCATCCCGACGAAAGTCGGGACCCAGTGCACTGGCCACTCCACAAACACGAACTCTCCGACCTTGCCGTGATGGACCGGCTCGGTTCGTGCTGAAGCAGCCGTCCGAGCAGTGGGTCCCGGCTTTCGCCGGGATGACGGCCGATGGGTGGGGTGAGGTGGGTGGCTGGGTGGAGAATATCTACCACCAAACAACAATCCCCGCTCGCGCGGGGACTGTCACAACCAGCGATCCGTGCCGCCTACTCCGCCGCGACCGACACCGGCTCGAACTTCCGGTAGTTCGTCGCGAACAGGTCCTGCAGCTTGGCCGCTGCCGCATCGTACGCCGCGACGTCGGCCCAGTTGGCGCGGGGGTCGAGCGCGCGGGGCGTGACGCCTTCGACGCGGAGCGGCACCTGCATGCCGAACAGCGGCTCGGTGCGCAGTTCGGCCCGTTCGAGCTCGCCCGCGAGCGCCGCGTCGAGCAGCCGGCGGGTGGTGGCGATGTCGATGCGCTTGCCGACGCCGTAGCCACCGCCGGTCCAGCCGGTGTTGAGCAGGTAGATGCGGGCGCCCGAGGCTTCCAGCCGCTGCTCGAGCAGGCGGCCATAGACGGTGGGATGGAGCGGCATGAACGGCGCGCCGAAGCAGGCCGAGAAGGTAGCGACCGGCTCGGTGACGCCGCGCTCGGTGCCGGCCACCTTGGCAGTGTAACCCGAGAGGAAATGGAACACCGCCTGCTCGGGGGTGAGCTTCGAAATCGGCGGCAAGACGCCGAATGCGTCGGCGGTGAGGAACACCACGGTGCGGGGCTTGCCGCCGACACCGCCCGGCGCCACCGCCGGCAGGGTTTCCAGCGGGTAGGCGGCGCGGGTGTTCTCGGTGAGCGAGATGTCGTCGTAGAGCGGCACCAGGTTGTCATCGAGCTTCAGGTTCTCGAGCACGGTGCCGAAGCGTTGCGTCGCCGCATGGATCTGCGGCTCGGCCGTCGCGCTGAGCTTCACCGTCTTGGCGTAGCAGCCACCCTCGAGGTTGAACACGCCATCGGCGGTCCAGCCATGCTCGTCGTCGCCGATCAGCAGGCGCTCGGGATCGTTCGACAGCGTGGTCTTGCCGGTACCCGAGAGGCCGAAGAACAAAGCCACATCGCCATCGCCGCCGATATTGGCCGAGCAGTGCATCGGCATGGTGCCGGCGAACGGGGCATGGAAGTTGAACAGCGAGAACACCGATTTCTTGATCTCGCCGGCATAGGCGGTGCCGGCGATCAGCACCAGCTTTCGCGCCATATCCAAGGCGATCACCGTGCCGCTGCGGCTGCCATGGCGGGCCGGATCGACGGTGAAGCTCGGGAGGTGGAGGATGGTGACGTCGGTGGCGCCGCCGACGCTTTCCGGTCGGATCAACAGGTTACGGATGAACAGCGCGTGCCAGGCGGTCTCGGTGATGACGCTGACCCGCAACTGCTGCCGTTCGTCGGCGCCAGCGAGGAGGTGCTGGCCGTGCAGCGTCCGCTCGGCAGTGGCCGCCACCATGTCGGCGAGCAGCGTTTCGAACTGCTCAGGCGCCATCGGCTGGTTGTTGTCCCACCAGACCTGATGCTCGGTCATGGCATCGCGGACGATGAACTTGTCCTTCACCGAGCGGCCGGTGAACACCCCGGTGGTGACTGCCAGCGCCCCGCCGGCCGCCAGCCGCCCCTCGCCCTCGGCGAGCGCGGTTTCCACCAGCGTGGGGGGCAACTCGTCCCAACGGACATGAGCCAAAGCCCCGATCCGCGTTGCGAGCTCCAGGTGAATCTTGTCGTCGATACGCTGCGCCATGGCCGTTACCCTCGGTCTGGAATGACCATGAGTTACGGCCGTATAGGGCCCCTCGCCCATCGGGAAATCCGGCTTAAGACGGAAGTCCTGCGACTTCGGTTGAGTGCGGCATGCTGGCAATCATTGGCGACGCGCCTTATTTATGCGCAATTGTGGCAGTCAATGCTCGCCACAATTCGAGGCGCGATGCTGAATCGCGCAGCGAGAGTTGGATGAAAGGGAGCTCAATGCCCAAGATCGCACTGGTGGACGACGACCGTAATATTCTGACTTCGGTGTCACTGACGCTCGAAGCCGAGGGCTATCAGGTCGCCACCTATACCGATGGGGCTTCGGGCCTGGAAGGTCTGACCGCCGACCGGCCGGACCTCGCCATCCTCGATATCAAGATGCCCCGCATGGACGGTATGGAACTCTTACGCCGGCTGCGCCAGAAATCCGACGTGCCGGTGATCTTCCTCACCAGTAAGGACGAGGAAATCGACGAACTGTTCGGGCTCAAGATGGGCGCCGACGATTTCATCACCAAGCCGTTCAGCCAGCGCCTCCTGGTCGAGCGGGTGAAATCGGTGCTGCGCCGCGCCGCGCCGCGCGACCCCGCCGCTGCCGGGGCAAATCCGGGCGCCGAGGCCGCGCCGAGCAAGGCGCTGATCGAGCGTGGTTCGCTGGTGATGGACGAAGAGCGCCACACCTGCACCTGGAAGGGCCAGCGGGTGACGCTGACCGTCACCGAGTTCCTGATCCTCCAGGCCCTGGCGCTGCGCCCCGGCGTGGTGAAATCGCGCAATGCGCTGATGGACGCGGCCTATGACGACCAGGTCTATGTCGATGATCGCACCATCGACAGCCACATCAAGCGGCTGAGGAAGAAGTTCAAAGCCGTTGACGACGATTTCGAGATGATCGAAACCCTCTACGGCGTAGGTTACCGCTTCAAGGAGCAGTAAGAGGACAATTGGCCGTCACCGAAGAGGAGCTGCCGGGTTCCAAGCCCGCATCCGCGGAGGTCGGCATCATGCCGAAGCTCAACCGGATCGCCGGAGCTGTCGGCACCGTCGTGCTCGCGGCGATCAAGCAGATCCAGCGCGCGCTGGCGCTGACGATCTTCTCGAGCCTGGCGCGCCGTATCATCGTCCTCAACCTTGCCGGCCTCGCCGTATTGGTGATCGGCATCCTGTTCCTCAACCAGTGGCGCACCGGGCTGATCGAAGCGCGGGTGCAGAGCCTCCGCGTCCAGGGTGAAATCATCGCCGCGGCGATTGCCGGCGACGCCACGGTGGACAGCGACGTCATCACCGTGAACCCCGACCGGCTGATCGAGCTGCAGGGCAGCGAGGTGGTCTCGCCGCTCAGCTTCTTTGATCCGAGCCTCGAATTCCCGGTTAATCCCGAGCGCGTGGCGCCGCTGTTGCGCAACCTCGTGACCCCGACCCGCACCCGAGCCCGCATCTACGACCAGCAGGGCCTCCTCATCCTCGACAGCGCCAACCTCTATGCGCGCGGCGAGGTGCTGCGGCAGATCACCAAGCCGCAGGACAATGGCAGCTTCTTCCTCAGCGACTGGTGGAACGCCTTTGTCGACTGGCTGCCGGGCGACGATTATCCGCAATATCAGGAGTTCGGCGCGGACGAAGGCACCCGTTATCCGGAAGTGGCGGCGGCGCTGGGCGGCGCCCCGACGGCGATCGTCCGCATCGACCCCAAGCGACAGCTGGTGGTGTCGGTGGCGGTGCCGATCCAGCGGGTGCGCGCCAATGTCGGCGTGCTGCTGCTCTCCACCCAGCCGGGCGATATCGACCAGATCGCCAGCGCCGAGCGCTGGGGCATTCTGCGGATTGCGCTGGTCGCGGCCACGGTGACGGTGATCCTGTCGCTGCTGCTCGCCGGCACCATTGCCGGGCCGCTGCGCCGTCTCGCCGGCGCTGCCGAGCGGGTGCATTCGACGGTCAACAGCCGCACCGAAATTCCGGATTTTTCCGACCGTACCGACGAGGTGGGCCACCTCAGCAAAGCGCTGCGCTCGATGACCTCGGCGCTCTACAACCGCATCGAGGCGATCGAGCGGTTTGCCGCCGACGTGGCGCATGAGCTGAAGAACCCGCTGACTTCGCTGCGCTCGGCGGTCGAAACGCTGCCGCGCGCCAAACGCGCCGAGGATCGCGAGCGCCTCAACGCCATCATCCAGCACGATGTGCGCCGGCTCGACCGCTTGATCTCCGATATCTCCAATGCCAGCCGGCTCGATGCCGAACTGGCGCGGCAGAGCGCCGAGCGGGTCGATATCGCGCAACTGGCCGACGCCATGGTCTCCATCCAGAAGGACGTGGCGGCCAACCGCAAGGTCGATGTGGTGCTGGAAAAGCATGTCAGCCGCTATGTGCCGATCGCGCTGGGCCATGACAGCCGGCTGGCACAGGTGATCAACAACCTGATCGACAATGCCGTGTCGTTCTCGCCCGAGGGCGGCAAGGTGCTGGTGGTGGTCCGCACCAGCGAGGACACCATCACCATCACGGTGACGGATGAAGGCCCGGGCATCCGCGGCGACATCAGCCGGATCTTCCAGCGCTTCTACACCGACCGGCCCGATGGCGAGCATTTCGGCGACCATTCGGGGCTTGGCCTCGCCATCAGTAAGCAGATCGTCGAGGCGCATGGCGGCAGCATCACCGCCGAGAACCGGTCCGACCGCAGCGGCGCGCTGTTCACCGTCAAGCTGAAGCGGGCGGCGGCCGAGAAGCGCCGGTGAGCGACAGCCTCAACATCCATGCCACCGGGCTGGTGCTCGGCGGCACCGGCCTGATCCTCCGTGGCCCATCGGGCTCCGGCAAATCGCTGCTGGCGCTCGACCTGCTCGAGCAATGGGAAGCGCGCGGCTTACCAGCGCTGCTGGTCTCGGACGACCGGGTGGTGATCGTTGCCGGCAACGGCGAGGTCAGCATGCGGCCGGCGCCGATTATCGAGGGGCTGATCGAGCTGCGCGGCCGCGGCATCGTCAGGCGGCCGTTCGCCGCCGAGGCGCGGCTGCATCTGGTCATCGACCTGGTCGAGACGCTGGAGCGCATGCTCGAAGAGGATGCATTGGTCACTGAACTCGGCGGTGTCACCCTGCCCCGCTGCCCGGTTCCGCGGGCGGGAGTGATCGACGCGCGGCACCAGTTGCTGCTGATCCGCGAGGCGATCGCCGCCGTCAACGCCCCGCCTCCGGTGGCGCGACAAAAAACCACTTGAATCAGGGCCGCCCAAGGGCAAGACTCCCGGCTCCTCTGGGAAGCCTGTTGCCCGGCCGGAACCTGCGAGACTTTGGGGATACTGCATGATCGGCATGGTTCTGGTGACGCACGGGGCGCTCGCCGTAGAATTCAAATCCGCCCTCGAACATGTGGTTGGTCCGCAGGAGATGGTGGAGACCGTCGCCATCGGCCCCGATGACGACATGGAGGAGCGTCGCAACGACATCCTCAAATGCGTCGACGCCGCCGACCAGGGCCAGGGCGTGGTGATCCTCACCGACATGTTCGGCGGCACGCCGTCCAACCTCGCCATCTCGATCATGCAGCAGCGCGAGGTCGAAGTGATCGCCGGGGTGAACCTGCCCATGCTGGTCAAGCTGGCGCGCGTCCGCGCCGACCTCGAGATCAAGCAGGCAGTGAAAGAAGCCGCCGAGGCGGGCCGGAAATATATCAACGTCGCCAGCGAGACGCTTGGCGGTTAGGCGTTCTACTCGCGTCATCGGCCACGAGATTGCCCACTTCATCGCCTCGCCACCGGGGCTGTGCAACCCCAATGGCGAATGCTCTACCGCTTCAGCACCGCAACAATCGGCCCGGCAGCATGCCCCCCGCCCACCACCACGCCATCGTCATCGGCGAGCCCGGACACGAAGCCATCGAGGTAGAGGGCGTCGGGGCATGACAGGGCATCCCTGAACAGGCGGGCGAAGCGGCCGAAGCTCACCACGTCGAGCGAGATGGCGAACACCACCTTGCCATCGGCGCGGACACCGACGCCGTTGCGCACGTAGCGCGAGGTTCCGTTGTCGGAGAACTCCGGGTGGAGGGCGCCATCGATCACCAGCATCGGGCCCGATTGGGTGGCGTAGGCGAGATCCGGCGTGGCCACGAAGGCCTCGGTCGCCACCACCTGCGCCCGGTGGTCGGCGGTGACGAGGAAGACGCCATTGGGCTTCAGATAGAAGTTGCCCTCGCCATCTGCGGTAACGAGGGGGGCGAGCGTCCCGCCGGCTTCGACATAGAGCCCCTGCGGGCTGCGGTCGGGCAGGTACATGCCGCCGTTCATGGCAAAAACCACCGATGGGCCGTCGGCGGCAAAGCTCTCGAGCGACCCGTAGGGTTGGCCATCGGGCGTGTGCAGAAACAGCCGGATGTCCTGGAGCGCGGGATCGACCGTGCAGGCGATGAACGCGTCACCCTCAAAGGTCACGGTTTCGCACAGGTTGGGCAGTGTCGGCGCGGCGACCGCGGGGAGACTTGCCAAGGCCAAAACCGCAAAGCACGCCAAGAGATCTACGAAACGCGCTCCCATGATCCTGTCCCCAAGCTCGATGATCTGCTTCTGCCAGCTCCGCTGCGGCGCGTCACGCCTGCCCGTAGACACCGACTGCAAGTGCGGGCTCATTTGACCAGCAGGCAGGAATCCACCAGCGAGACGCTTGGCGGCCAATTGGTTTTCCGGCATCCTAGCGGCATGGATACCGCAGCTGGTTCGGATCGGGCACTCGCGCAGCAATTGACCATCGTCAATCGCAAGGGCCTGCATGCGCGGGCTTCGGCCCGCTTCGTACGAACCGCCGAGTGCTTCGAGGCCGAGATCAAGGTGGTGCGAGACGGCCAGGCGGTGAACGGCAATTCGATCATGGGGCTGATGATGCTGGGCGCCGGCCCGGGCTCCACCATCCTGGTCCAGGCCACCGGCAAGCAGGCCCGCGAGGCGCTCGACGCCATCACCACACTGGTCAATAACGGCTTCGACGAAGACTCGGACGGCGCCCCCGCCGCCTAGCCGGCTGCGGTATTCCCGCCGATACGCAAGGCTACTCCTCGCCAAATCCCCCTTGCGCGGGGCCCTACCTGCCCTTAACCACGCCCGCTGAAGCTGATAATATCTGCCACAATCACCATATAGGCCGATGGCAGCGCCCGAATGGCGCGCACATGGACCGCGAACAGGCTTAGGCAATGAACTGGATCAACAACGTCGTCCGTCCCCGTATCCGCTCCTTCCTCAAGCCCAAGGATACCGGATCGGAGAATCTCTGGGTCAAGGATCCGGAGTCGGGCGAGATGGTGTTCTACCGCGACCTCGAAGCCAATATGTGGGTGGTGCCGAATTCCGGCTACCACATGAAGATCAAGGCCTCGGACCGGCTGGCCACCTTCCTCGACGAAGGCAAATACGACACGGTGCCGCTGCCGGCGGTGCCGCATGATCCGCTGAAGTTCCGCGACAGCAAGCGCTATGCCGACCGCCTCAAGGAAAGCCGGCTGAAAACCGGCACCGAAGACGCCGTCACCGTCGGCACCGGCGAGCTGTTCGGCCAGCCGGTGACGGTGGGCGTGCAGGATTTCGATTTCATGGGCGGCTCGCTCGGCATGGCCGCGGGTTCGGCCATCGTGACCGGGCTCGAGACCGCCGCCAGCAAGCACACCCCGTTCGTGCTGTTCGTCTCCTCGGGCGGCGCCCGCATGCAGGAAGGCGTGCTGTCGCTGATGCAGATGCCGCGCACCACCGTGGCGGTGCTGCGCCTGCGCGAAGCGGGCTTGCCGTTCATCGTGGTATTCACCAACCCCACCACTGGCGGCGTCACCGCATCCTACGCCATGCTGGGCGATGTGCACCTCGCCGAGCCCGGCGCGCTGATCGGATTTGCCGGGCCGCGCGTCATCGAGCAAACCATCCGCGAAAAACTGCCCAAGGGGTTCCAGCGCTCGGAATACCTCTACGAGCACGGCATGATCGACATGGTGGTGCACCGGCACAACCTGCGCGAGACCATCGGCTCGCTGGTCGGCATCCTCACCAAGTCGCCGCAGCGCGAAGAGCTGAGCGAAACCGCCCCGGCGCGGCTGGCGACGCCGGTCGCCGCCAATGCCGGTGACGATCTCGTCGGCATGCCCGAGGCGGCGCACGCCGAATAGCCTGACCTCCTGCCTCTCTGCGGCAGCGGGGAGGCGGCCGGGTCGTCGTGCTCCCCTCTGGCTCAGAGAACCGCCTTGCCGTCTCCCGGTTTCAATCCCTACGTCCCTCGTCCCATCGACCTGCCTGCCGCGGTACCACTGCAGGCCGACGCCGACCTGTCGGCGATCGATGAAGCCAAGATCTTCGCCGCCCCGGACGACCCACAGGATTGGCCCGCCTGGCGTGCCGCGCTGAGCCGCTGGCGCGACGAGGCCCGCACACGCATCGGCTACGATGCCGCCCGCTATGCGGACACCAGCCGCGCCGCCCGCATCATGCACATGGTATGGTTGTGGGACGAGTGGCTCTACGACCATGCCAGCGGGCGCTTCACAGTCGACCGCTATGTCGAGGGACTCACCGAGCAGTTCGGCGGCTGCGACGGCGTCATGCTGTGGAACGCCTATCCGGTGCTCGGCATCGATCCGCGCAATCACTTTGCCTATTTTGAGGACGTGCCCGAACTGCCCGAGGTGGTGGCCGCATTCCAGCGTCGCGGCATCCGGGTGTACCTGACCTATTATCCGTGGGAGACCGGCGCCGGGGCCGAGGCCATCGACAGCGTCACCGCGCTGGTGACGAGGCTCGGCGTCGATGGGGTGTTTCTCGATAGCTCCAAAGAGGGCAGCGCCAGGCTCCGCGTCGCGCTCGACGCCATCGACCCCGCGCTCACCGTCGAAGGCGAGTCCCGCGTGCCGCTGGCCCGCGTCGCCGACCAGTTGATGTCGTGGGGCCAGTGGTTCGCCGACTCCAAGATCCCCGGCGTGTTGCGCTCCAAGTGGTTCGAGCGCCGGCACGATATCCACCACGTCCGCCGCTGGAACCGCGATCATCTGGACGAACTGCACTCCGCCTGGCTCAACGGCACTGGCGTGCTGGTGTGGGAGGTGGTGTTCGGCGTCTGGGTCGGCTGGAACGCTCGCGACCGTGACCTGCTGCGCACCATGCGGCGGCTCTATCGCAGCCACGCCGCCTGGTTCATCTCCGAAGACTGGGTGCCGCTCGCCGACCATCCGGGCGATGGCGAAGTGTATGCCTCACGCTGGGAGCATCAGGGCCAGCCGCTGTGGACGGCGGTCAACCGCGGCGAGGCCGTCGATGGCGTCTGGCTGGTGGTGGAGGGCGAGGTCGGCGCCGGCTTCGTCGACCTGGTCAGCGGCAAGGCCTTGACCGCAACCACCCTGCCCGATGGCCGGATCGGCATCGGCGGCGCCTTGCCGAGCGGCGGGATTGCGGCCGTCGCCCGTGCCTCGGGCGAACTTGAGCCGCAACCGCCCCTTGCCGCGTCGAGCTTCTTTCCCGCCCGCATGGCGCTGCCACTGGCCGGACCGAAGACCGAGGCGACGTCCACGCCTCGTGGCATGGTGGCGGTCACCGCGCCGGCGCAGGACCTCGTCGTCACCTATCGGCTGCGCGAGACCGGCCTCTATGGCGAAACACCGTTCATCGAGGAATGGAAGCCGCTGCCGCCGCGGCTGCACGAGATCGTCAGCCTCACCCGACCGGTGCCGGCACTGCACTTCGCCATCTCGCACGCCGAGGTGACCAATGCCGAGTTCTACGCCTTCACCGACGCCACGGGCTATTGGCCAGCTCGGCCCGAGCGCTTCCTTGCCCATTGGCGTGACGGTCGCCCGGCGCCCGGCACCGAAACGCTGCCGGTGACGCATGTCGAACTGGCGGACGCGCGGGCCTATGCCCGGTGGGCCGGGCTGCGGCTCGCCACCGAGGACGAATGGCAGGTCGCCGCCGAACAAGGCAAGCTCGAGCGGCTCGCGCCGCTGGTCTGGAACCTCACCGAGAGCGAGCATTGCGACGGCCGCACCCGCTTCCACATCCTCAAGGGTGGCTGTGAGCTGCATCCGGTGGTGTCCGACTGGTATGTCGAGAGCGGCCTGCTGCCGCCACAGCGCTCGGTGAAGCTGCTGCAGCTCGGCGCCGGGCTCAACCGTTCGCCCGCGATCGGGTTCCGCTGCGCCATCGACCTGATCGGACAGGAGGTATCGGCGGGGTCTTTCGCCGCCTGAGGGCCTGATGCTAAAAGCGCGCCATGCTCCTGTTCGAGAATCTCGTTCCTGTGTCCCGCACCGACGCTATCCTCAAGCGGCTGCTCAAGCTGCATCCGAAGCTTATCGACCTTAAGCTCGATCGCGAGGTCCGTTTACTCGAGCGGATCGGCAACCCGCAGGATCACCTGCCGCCGGTGATCCATGTCGCCGGCACCAACGGCAAGGGCTCGACGCTCGCGTACCTCCGCGCCTTCCTCGAGGCCTCGGGCAAGAAGGTGCACGTAATGACCTCGCCGCACCTGGTGCGCTTCAACGAGCGCATCCGGCTGGCCGGGAAGCTCGTGTCATCGCGCAAGCTCAACCAGGCGCTGGAGTTCTGCGAACAGGCCAATGGCGGCGAGCCGATCACCTTTTTCGAGATCACCACGGCGGCGGCGCTGAAGCTGTTTTCGGAAGTGAAGGCGGATTACCTGCTGCTCGAAACCGGCATGGGCGGGCGGTTCGACGCCTCCAACGTGGTGGCGCGGCCGCTCGGCACGATCATCACCCCGGTCGACTACGACCATCAGAACTTCCTCGGCAACAGCCTCGACAAGATCGCCTGGGAGAAGGCCGGTATCCTGAAGCGCGGCGCCAAGGCGGTGTTCGGCCGGCAGCGCGATGAAGGCCGCGCCGTATTGGTACGTGAGGCAGCGCGGCTGGGCGTCACGCCGCTGATCGCCGGCGAGGATTTCGACGGGCGCGCCGAAGATGGCCGGCTGGTCTACCAGGATGAACAGGGCCTGCTCGACCTGCCGCCGCCGGCGCTGGCCGGTCCGCACCAGTTCGATAACGCGGCGCTGGCGATTGCCGCGACGCGGCATTTCGGCCTGCCGGTGAGCGATGCCGACATCGCAAGAGGGCTTCGTGAGGTGGTGTGGCCGGCGCGCCTGCAGCCGGTGCACGGCACGCTGCTGCAGATGCTGCCGCCGGGCTCCGAACTCTGGATCGATGGCGGGCACAATGCCCATGGCGCCGCGGCGCTGTCGCTGGCGCTCAAGGAAATCGAGGCTCGGCGGCCGCTGCCGCTGGTGCTGATCATGGGGCTGATGAACACCCGCAAGCCCGCCGATTTCCTCGCGCCGTTCAATGGGATGGTCGAGCAGGTGTTCGCCCTGACCATTCCGGGCGAGCCCAACGCGCACGCCGCCGCGACCATTGTGGAGCAGGCGCGCGAGGGTGGGTTCGAGGCGGTGGAATCGAGCTCGATCCTCAACGCCCTCGCCGATGCCGCCAAGCTTGGGCATGCGGCGCGCGTGGTGTTCGCCGGCTCGTTGTATCTCGCCGGGCACGTGCTGCATCAGAACGGCACGCCGCCGACGTAAGTTCGCGCTGACGTTGAGGCGGTGGCCTTCTCCCCTTGTGGTCGCGGGACGAGGGCGCAGCCCTCGCCCGGAGGTGGCCGAAGGCCGGATGAGGGGTCCGCGCAACGAAGTGTAGCGCGATCCGAGCGTAAGCGAGGAGCGTCCGAGTACGCGGAGAGATACCCCTCATCCGCCCTTCGGGCACCTCGCGGCGAGGGCTTCGCCCTCGTCCGCTGACCACAAGGGGAGAAGGCAATCGCCGCACCGCCAGCGCGTCCTGCTCTGCCTTAGGGAGAGGTGACCACCCCTCAGTACCGAGCATCCTCCAGCCCGCAGAACGGGTCGACCGGCGACTTCGTGTTCCAGGGCACATCGCCGAGCAGCGCCGCGAGCACGGCCCGCTGCATCGTCTCGGTGGTGGCGTAGGCGTTGATGTAGGTCGGCACCCGCGGCGCGTCGTAGAGCATGTAGGGGTAGCCGAACGAGATCATCGCGGTCGGGATGTCGTGCCAGTGGCGCTGCATCGCCTTGCCGAAGCTGCCGGTCAGCCGCAGCCAGTCGAGGAAGATGCGGCCGCGGGTCAACAGCGTCTCGTCGCCGAACAGGTAAAGCACCAGGTCGAACTTATCCGGGCTCACCTCGGTGGCGGCGTCATGCACCGTCACCTCGAAGCCGCGCTGGCGTAGCAGGTCGGGCAGCGCGAAGGGCAAGGGGTGCGGCAGGAACGGGAAGACGATGCCGCCGGAGATCACCAGGATCCGCTTGTGCTTGGTGGGATCGAGCGGCAGCAGGTTCTGGGTGTCCTTGACCAGAGTCGGCGCCCGCTTTGCCACGGCGTCGGCATAGGCCCGGTTCTCGGCAGTGCCGATCGAACCCCCGCCAGCGGGCTTGTGGAGGCCCACCGCGGCCTTGAGGCCGAGCTGGCGGATCACCGCATCGTCAACCCGCTGCCAGCTCAGCCGGCCATCCGCCAGCGCCGCTTCGAGATAGGCGAGGTCCTGCTCGTAGTCATCGGAGAACAGGATCACGTCGCAGCCGGCGCTGACGAGTTCGGGCAGCGTGTCGCTGCGCTTGCCCCAGGCGCCGAGCCCCGCCATCGGCGTCGCGTCGGAGACGATCAGCCCGTTGAAGCCGAGGCGGTTGCGCAGCAGTTCCTCGTTCAGCAGCCGGCTGATCGAGGCCGGGCGGAACGCTTCGACGCCGGCATCGGGATCGAGCGCGCGCACGAAGGCCGGCAGCGCGATATGCGCCGACATCACCGAGAGCGCACCAGCGGCGATGGCGCCGCGATAGAGCCGCCCGAAATTGGCCTCCCAGTCCTCCATCGACAGCGGGTTGATGGTGGTGACGAGGTGCTGGTCGCGATCGTCAAAACCCTCGCCGGGCCAGTGCTTGATGGCCGAGGCGACGCCGTGCTGCTGGAACACCCGCATCTGGGTGATGGCGTGCTTTTCGACGGTCGCGACATCGGAGCCGAAACCGCGGGTTGCGACGATGGCGCTGCGGAACGCGGCGTTGATGTCGAGAACCGGGGTAAAACTCCAGTTGATGCCGATCGCCCGGGCCTCTTCGGCCATGATCCGGCTGACTTCGGCGGTGACCTCGACATCGTCGATCGCCGCCAGCGCCAGCGGGTTCGGCATCTCGGCGCCGGCCGCGAGGGACATCCTGCTGCCTTCGAGATCGGCCGAGATCAGCAGCGGCACTGGCGCCGCGGCGTTGAGATCGGCGAACAGCGCCCGCTCTGCCGCAACGTCTGCGCCGGCATGGCGGGTGATGCCGCCCGGCCGGAAGGCCCGGATCCGGGCAATCTCATCGGCGTCCATGCCGCGCGACAATAGCGTGAACAGCTGGCGCAGCTTGTCGTCCGATGTCAGCGCGGCAAAGCGCTCCCGCACCCAGGCAAGCGCCTCGGCATCGAGATTGAACGGGGCTTTGGCGAGGTGGTCGAAATTCATGCAGTCCTCCGGTGCGGGGCGGTGACTATGCCCGATCGCACCGGAAAATCGCGCGTGAAATTATGCGGCGAACTGATCCAGCCACTTGATCAGCTGCACGCGCGACTGGCCGGCGCCGACCTTGAAATCCACCGGCTCACCATCCTTGAAGACGATCAGCGTCGGCATGGCGCGCACATTGTACTTCACCACGGTCGAAGGGTTGGCATCGACGTCGAGCTTGACGATCTTCACCTTGGCGGCGAGCTCGGTCGAGAGGTCGTCGAGGATCGGGTCCATCGCCTTGCAGGGCGGGCACCATTCGGCCCAGAAATCGACCAGTACGGGCTTACTTGAGTTCAGCACTTCAGCTTCGAAGTTCTGGTCGTTGACGCGCGTACCCATAATCGTCTCCATCGTCGATTGGCGATGGAAGCTACAGGGAGTCGGGCGAGAAAGAAAGGCATGGCTTTCCACGCCGTAAGCGGGAAAGAGAAACGCCGCCGGCGGGTGCCAGCGGCGTTTTCTTATTGGAAGCAGCGAGTGACGCGCCCTTAGGCAGCGTGGCTCTCGAGCCACTTCGCGAGGCCGGCCTTCGGGGTGCCGGCGCCGATCTTCATGTCGGCGGCTTCGCCGCCTTTGAACAGGATCATCGTCGGGATCGAACGGACGCCGTACTTGACGGTGGTGTTCGGGTTGTCGTCGACGTTCAGCTTGACGATCTTCACCTTGCCCTGCAGCTCAGCCGAGAGCTCTTCCAGAACCGGCGAGATGGCGCGACACGGGCCACACCACTCGGCCCAGAAATCTACGAGCACGGGCTCTTTCGAGGACAGGACTTCCTCGCCAAAATTGGCGTCGGAAACGTGGGTTGTCATTGGGATTGCCTTTTGGGTTGAAAGCGGCGGTCTGTTTGATCCAAAAGCTAGGTAGAGTCCAGCGTGACTTCAACGAACGTCACCGGATGGTGAACCCCCGCGCCGCGTTTGCCAAGGCGGCGTCGGGCAATTTTAGCAGCGATTCCAACCCAGTCCAGAGGATGCCGGTTTCTATCCTCTGTCCCGGGAAAAGCTGCTTTGCAACAAGCGCATAGAGCCCGAGCTGCAGGAGGTAACCGGGTTTGACCCGCTCGGGTTCCATCATCGGGTCGGCATCGGACTTGAAATCGACCAGCAGCACGCCACCCGGCGTCACGACGATCCGGTCGATGCGGCCGGCAATGGTCACCGTCTCGCCCTTATGCAGCGCGGTCGCAAGGAACGGCACTTCGGCGCGGCTGCCCTCGGCAAACAGGTGCTGGAGCTCCGGCCGCGACAGGATCGACAGTGCCTTCGTCGCCAGCCCCTGATGTTGGTCGGGTGCTTCGGGCAGCAGCAGCGGCAGCGCCCGCGCCGCGACTGCCGGCCGATCGGGCAGTGCAACCTTGGCGAGGTGCTGCAGCAAGGCATGAAGCGCCGTACCGGCGAGCCGCGCCGTCGTGGGGTCGAGCCCCTCTTCAAGCCGCGTCGCCAGCGTGCGGTCGGGATCGGACGGCGTCTCAACGCTCGATGGCCGCAAGACCTTGCGCACCTTGCGCTCCGGCAGCGGCTTCAGATCGAGCCCCATGCCACCGAGGTCGACCAGCGCCTCGACCGGCTTCAGCTTCGCCGGCGCCGGCCTCTCCCTGGGATAGAGCAGCGCCGCGGTATTGCCCTCAGCATCGGTGAGGCTTTCGCTCAGCGGCCCCAGCCCCTGCTCGATCGCCTCGTACCAGCTGCCATCGACCTTGCCCTGCTTGGTCAGGTAGCCGGTGACATAGAGCTCGTCCTCGGCGCGGGTCATGGCGACGTAGAGCTTCCGCCAGTATTCCTTTAGCTGGTCGCTGTCGGCCTCGTCCTTGAAGCCTGATGTGGCCGGGGCATGGGTTGCCGACGACGAGGCGTGGACGAAGAGCGGCGGCTGTGCCCGCAAGTAGATGCTGCGCCGGTCGCGGCCGCGCTCGGTGCTGGCGGCGTCCGCGAGGATGACGATCGGCGCTTCGAGCCCCTTGGCGCCATGCACCGTCATCACCCGCACGCCGGCGCCGCCTTCGGCCAGCTCGCGCTTGATGGTCACCTCGCGCGAGCGGAGTTCGGCAAGAAAGCCGAGCAGCGAGGGCTGCGGCGATTGCTCATGCGACAGCGCCAGGTCGAGGAACTCGGCCATCACGTCGTCGATCTCCGAGCCGAAGCGGCCACGCATCCGCTTGAGGCCGCCGCCAGCATAGAGCACATCGGCGTAGAAGTTGAACGGCCGCTCGAAATCCAGCCGGTTGCGCCAGCGATAGAGCTGGTCGTAGGCCGCCTGCACCGAGGGGATTTCAGCGCTTTCGATGGCCCGCCACAGCCGCTTGTCGCCGCGCGGCTGCGCCACCGCCAGGAGGTCATCCTCGCTGACGTCGAACAGCGGCGAGCGCAGCAGGGCCGCCAGCTGCAGGTCGTCGGCCGGGTTGCTCAGCACATCGCCGAGCGCCATCATATCGAGGACGCCGATATGGGTGGTGACCGCCAGCCGGTCGGCCCCCGGCGTCGGCACCCCGGCGCGGATCAGCGCCCGGATGATCTCGTGGAACAGGATGCTGCGCACCTGAACGAGGATCAGCACATCGTCGGCGCTCACCGCCTTGCCACGCGGCCCGAGCGGGCGCTTCGCATCGATCCAGCCCTTGATCTCCCGGGCGATCTTTTCCGCCACCTGGCGCTGGGCGCTCTGCGTCTGGATCAGCGGCGGCTCGGTCGGCCAGTTCTCGGGGTCGGTCTCTTCCGCCTGATCCTTGATCGGCGGCCAGAGGGTCACCACGCCCCCGGCATCAGCGCGGGCGGTCGAATGCGCAACACCCGTCGCCTCGAGCGCCCCGTCCTTGAGGTCGGCGCGCTTGAACACCTCGTCGACGGCGTTCAGTACGTTAGGCAGGGTGCGAAAACTGTAGCGCAGCGGCACCGGGGTGATCTCGAAATGCGCGGCGCGGGCACTGAAGGCATATTGCCGCCCGGCCTCGACGAACACTTTTGGGTCGGCGCCCTGGAACGAGAAGATCGACTGCTTCTGGTCGCCCACCGCGAACAGCGTGCGCGGCCGGTCGGCGGCGCTGTCGCCGAAGAAGAAATCATCGATCAGCGCCCCGACCACCTGCCATTGCAGCGGGTTGGTGTCCTGTCCCTCGTCGACGAGGATGTGGCTGAGGCCGGCATCGAGCTTGTAGCGCACCCAGGGGCCCTGCTCCTCATCGCGCAGCAGCGCCGCGAGCTTTTCGATCAGGTCGTCGAAATCGAGCAGCGAGCGGGCCCGCTTCTGCTTCTCGTAATGCGCCGAGATCGCCGCCACCACGTCGAGCATCGCCTCGCTGCGCGCCACCAGCTCGGCCGTCACCAGCTTCTGGTAGAGCTGCTCGAGTCGCTGGCCCTCGGCCACGAGGCGCGCCGCGACATCGGGGATCAGCGCCGCGGTGGCCTTCTTGATCAAGGTCTTCCGCGCCGTGCGATCGGCCTGGGTCAGGAAGGCATCGAGCAGGTCGTCGGCATCGGGATTGGCAGGGTCGATCTGGCCGAGGCGGTCAACGAAATCGGTGCCGTAGGGGTCGGGCGTGATGAGCGCGAAGATCGCGGCGTGGTCGTCGCGGCTGAGGCCGTAGCCCGAGCTGATCTCCGCCATCACCTCGTCGATGCCGCCGACATTGCCGACGAGCTTATGCAACTCGCGCTTCGCCGCCTGCGGCTGCGCCAGCACCGGCCTGAGGGTGCGCTGCTGGTTCAGCGCTTCGAGGATGGCGGTCTCGATCTGGAAATCACTGAGCAGGCCGAACAGCGTTTCCACCGCCGCCGCCTCGCCGCTGCCGCGCAGGCCGGCAGCGAGCACGGTCTCCCGCGCTTCGAGCAGCATGCTGTCGCGCTGGTGCTCCTCCAGCACGCTGAAATCGAACGGCACCGCCGCCTCGCGCGGGAAGCGGTGCAGCACACTCTCGCAGAAGGCGTGGATGGTCTGGATGCGCAGGCCACCCGGAGCCTCGAGCGCCCGGGCGAACAGCGAACGGGCGCGGAGCCGCATTGCCGGGGTCGGCGGCACGCCGGAGAGCGCCGTCAGGTCCTTGATCAGCTCGTCTTCGCTTTCCAGCGCCCACTGCCCCAGCCGCTCGGCGACGCGGCCGCGCATCTCGGCCGCCGCCGCCTTGGTGTAGGTGAGGCAGAGGATCTCCTCGGGCTTGGCGCCCGAAAGCAGCAGCCGCAGCACCCGGGCGGTCAGCACATAGGTCTTGCCCGAGCCGGCATTGGCCGTCACCCAGACGCTGCGCTCGGGGTCCGAGGCGTCGCGCTGCGCCGCAACGATCTGCTGCGGCATCGGGCTCAAGAGGCGCCGGCTCATGGATCATCCACTCCGGCGGTCAGCGTCCATTCGTCGGTGCGCGCCAGGTGATCGTACGGCCCCGGATACGATTTCCTCCCGGTTTCCACCCGCGGCCGGATGCGCGCCGCCATCGGCAGCCCGTCCTGCAGCAGGAAGGCCTCGACATGCCGCTGCATGCGGCGTTCGATCTCGCCCACCGCATCCATCAGGCTCATGCCCTTCACCAGCTTGAACGGCTTGATCTGGAACGCTGCCGGCCCGAGGCCGATCTTGATGTAGGTGAGCGCCGAGCTGTCGCGGGGCGAGATGCCGGGGAACACCCCGGCGCGGGCCATTGCCGCTTCCAGCAGCAGCTGCGGCGCATCGAACGCTGTCATGTCCTTGGGCTGCGGTACGCCGCCGGTCTTGAAGTCGATGATTTCGAGCGTGCCGTCGCGCTTCAGGTCGAGCCGGTCGGCCTTGCCGACGAGGGTGAAGTTGTCGAGCGCCGGAAACAGCCATTCGCCCTTGGTCTCGGCATGGCGCTCGACGATCTCGGCATCGCGCCGCCGCTCATAGTCGAGGAACTGCCGGGCGGCGCGCTCGAAGCGCTTGAGCCAGATGTCGCGACGCTCCTTGATGGCGTCGAGCCCGGCAAAGGCGTCGCGCGCCATCTCCATCATCTCGGGCAGCGCTTCGGGCAGTTCGAGATCGAGCCCGGCGTGGACGAATCTCTCGAACACGCCGTGGATCATGGTGCCACGCTCGCGCGCGCTGGGCTCGGTCCCGAGCGGCTCGATCCGTTTGAGGGCGAGCACGTGCCGGGCGTAGATGTCGTAGGGCGAGCGCATCAGCGGCTCGATCTCGGTGATCGACAGTCGCCGTGGGCGGATGCGGGCAGGCGGATTGGGCGACGGCCGCTCGGCCGGGCGCGGCACGCCGGCATGATCGATCGCATCGGCTTCAGCCAACCAGCGCATGCCCCGCGCCCGGGCCTGCCTCGCCTCGCTCTCGCCGATAAAGGCATAGAGCCGCTGCAGCAGCGGCGAAGGCAGCGCGGGCGAGGTGCCGATGCGCTCGGCATAGGCGATGATCACTTCGGCATTGCCGGCGGCCATGACGAAATCATGCGCCGCCTGGCCCTGCCGGCGCTCGGGCGGCTCGAGCCCGACGCCGATGCGCATGCCGCGGCTGAGCCAGGGGCCAGGGTCGGCGACCGGCGGCCAGATATCCTCGTTCATGCCGGCGAGGATCATCAGGTCGGGGTTCATCAGGCGGGCTTCGAGCTCGCCCCAGATGTGGATGTCGTCGCGCGCGGGGACCGGGTTCTGCATCTTGGTGCCGGTGAGCAGCGCCTCGAGCACGGCTTCGAGGTCGAACGGCGCGAAAGCGGTGCCGCCCTGGTCGAGCGCCACCAGTTCCTCGGCCCAGCGGCGGAGCTCGGCCATCCCCGGCAGCTCGGCTTCGGCGATCAGCGCATCGAGCGTCGTCAAGAGCGCCGAGGCGAGTTCGGGAGCGGTGATGCGCTCGCGCGTCCTGAGCGTCACGATCGGCGCCATCGCGGCATCGAGCCGATCGAGCAGCGCCGGCAGTTCGGCGTGGTCGGACAGGGCCCGCAAGCCGGCGATGCCGGCGCCGGGGCGCTCCGAACGCAGCCGCAGGTCGAGATGGTCGGTGAGCTTGCGGACGAGGAAGCGCTCGAGGCCCAGCGATACGGCGGCGTTGCGCAGCAGCGAGATGGTGTCGACCGGCGCATAGTCGTCGGTAGCGATGGCCAGCACCTGCCGCGCCAGCCGCCCGGCGGCCGACTGGAACAGCGGTGTGCCAGCGGCGTCATCGACCACCACGCCGTGGCGGTTGAGTTCGGCTGCGATGCGCCGGGCCAGCGTCTGGTCGCGCGCCACGATGCCGACGGTCTTCTTCTCAGCCAGCGTGGCCCGGGCGGCCAGCGCGATGGCGCGCGCCTCGACGTCGGCGTTGCGGGCGGCGAGGATGCTGACGCCCTCGAGCGCCCGGCCCACCGGAATATCGGCTCGGAGGATCGGCCAGGCCGGCGTCTCGCTGGCCGGCGCCAGCGCTGCCTGCACCAGTGCGGTGCGGGGCGTTTCGCCGCCCAGTTCCACCACTTCGCCGACACCGGCCTCGAGGCTGCGCAGCAGCTTCATCAGGCCATACTGCGGATGGCCTTGGGTGGTCTCGCCGTTGATCATCCGGTCGTGGCGATCCGGGGTGAACGAGGTATCAAGCCCCGGCAGCACCACGACGCCGCGCGGCAGTGCCGCCACAGCCTTGAGCAGCGCCGCAGTAGCGGGGATCGAGCCGGTGGAGCCGGCGGCAATCACCGGGCGGTCGCCATAGACGAAGCTCGCCGCCCCGGCCTGGCGCAGCAGCCGCTCGTTGCGGGCGGTGGCGGCGTCGATGCGGCCGCGTTCGGCGAGGATCGCCGGCCAGGCCTTCAGCGCCACATCGAGGAACTCCAGCACCTTCTGCCAGTTATCGGCCAGCTCCTCGGGCACCAGTTCCTTGAGCTTTTCGGTGGCGATGCCGGCGATGGTGAAATCGTCGATCACCTCGCCCAGCGAGTCGGCGAGCCAGAAGATCTCGGCCGGGTTGGGGGGCGTGGCAAAGCTTTCGGCCCGCTCGGCGAACAGCCGCACCAGATGCGACAGGGTCAGCCGGCGCTCGAGCAGCGACGCCGCGGGCTTACTGGCCGGCGCATCGAAGGGCGGCAGGAACGGCTCCTCATCTGCCACCTCACCGCCAAAGGTGCGGATATCGGGCAGCAGCACGGTGCCGCCGAGGCGCCGTGCGAACTCTTCGGCCAGCACAAAACGGGCGCGCCGGGTCGGCAGGATGATGGTGATGTCGCTCAGCCAGAACGCACCCTGGCGCGGCCAATCGCCCAGCAAACGGCCATCGAGCACCCGCTCGGCGAGCGTCGCGAGAAAGGGCGCGTGGGGCGCGATAGTGAAGAGCGAGTCGCGGCGCATGGTCCGCGATTTGACTCGGTGGGGCGCGGGAAGTCCAGCCGCCTAGACGACGCGCTCATCAGCGAAATTGTATCGCACATGACGACCGTCGCCGCCTGGCGGAACGGTCAGCTCGAACTCGCCAGTCGCGCTATCGATGAAGTGGTGCGAGGCCCGTCCCGGCCATTCGACCAGCACGATCGCCCCTGGGGTGTCGGAAAGGCCGAGTTCATCGACCTCGCGCTCATCAACGACCCGGTAGAGGTCTGCATGGAGAATCGATTGCTCCCCAGCTTCATACGGCTGAACCAGCGCAAAGGTGGGCGAGGGAACGTCCAGCATGTCATCGCCGACCAGCGCACGAATGATCGACCGTGCGAGCGCCGTCTTGCCCGCGCCCAGATCGCCATAGAGCAGGAGACGATCGCCGGGAACCAGGCGAGCGGCCAACCGTCGCCCAAAGGCGGCGGTCGCGTCGTCGTCGGCGAGGAACAGGTGCTGGTCAGCCATGGCACTGCAATAGCGTCAGCGCGCGACGGCGAAAAGCCCTACTCGGCGGCGCCGGCCATGGCGGCGTCGCTCGGAAGGCTCACCACCACGCGGGTGCCGCGCGGCTCGCGCCGCTCCACCGCGATGGTGCCGCCATGCATGTTGACGAAGGCGCGGACGATCGAGAGGCCGAGGCCGGCGCCGCGCTGGCGGACCGGGCCGGCCAACGCCTCGTTGCGATCGAGCAGCGCGACGCGCATTTCCTCGCTCATCGGGGCGCCTTCGTCCTCGACGACGAACTGGATGCGGCCGGTGCGGCCGCTGACGGTGAGCCGCACCTCGCCACCCGGTTCGGAGAAGCGGGCGGCGTTCGAGAGCAGGTTATAGAGCACGTTCACGATGCGGGTGCCGTCGGCGATGAATGGCGGCAGGTCGGGTTCGACGATGACCTTGAGGTTGAGCGAGGGCTCGCCATCGATATCGGGGAAGGTGGCGGCGAGGCCGGCGCGCGCCTTGTCGACAAGCGTTGCGACATCCTGCGGTTCGGGCTGCAATTCGGCAATGCCGGCATCGACCGTCGCGAGGTCGAGGATGTTGTCGATCAACACGCCCAGCGTGGCGCTCGAGGCGCGGATGAAATCGGTATAGCTGTGCTGCTTGTCGTTGAGTTCGCCGGCGGCGCCCGAGGCGAGCAGGTCGGCGAAGCCGATGATGTTGGTGAGCGGCGAGCGCAGTTCGTACGAGACGTTCTGCACGAACGCATCCTTCAGCCGGTCGGCGGTGATCAGTGCGTCGTTGCGCTCCTTCAGCACGCGCTGGTAGTTGGCGCTCTCGGTGACATCGAGGAAGGTCATCATCGTCTGCCCGTCGGGCAGCCGCACGATGGCATAGTCGATCAGCTTGCCGTCGGCGCGGGTGATGCGGCCCTGCCGGTCCGAGCGCGTCGGGTTGAGGTCGATGATCGAGCGCTTGAGGTCGCGCCAGATCGTCGCCCCGTCCTCGGGCAGCGCCCGCGCCGCGGCTTCGGCGATCTGGTCGATATGCGGCGTCTCGGCGAGGAGGTTGGCCGGCAGCTTCCACACGGTCGAGAGTTTCGGGTTCGACAGCGTCAGCCGCCCGTTGGTGCCGAACACCGCCACCGCTTCGCTCAGGGCGTTGAGGGTCGAGCGCTGTACGTCCAGCACCACCTTGTGCTGGCTCTTCAGGTTCAGCTGGTCGGTAATGTCCTCGAACACGTAGATCACCCCACCCTTCGGCCCAGCCGGGGCGGCGATCACCTGCACGGTGCGGCCATCGGGCAGGTGCCAGGGCTCGAGTTCCTTGGGGACGCGGAGTTGGTAGGCACTGAGGTGCCGGGTGCGCCAGCCCTGATAGTCGGGCTCGTTGGGCAGCTTGCCGTCGGTGCGGAGCTTGTCGAGGATGGCGCGCTCGTCCATGCCGAGCTTCAGCCAGTTCGGGTCGATGTCCCACATGGCGCAATAGGCGCGGTTGAACTGCACCAGCTCGCGATTGGGATTGAAGATGGCGATCGGCGTCGCCAGCGCATCGATAATGGCGCTGAGATGCGACAGCCCGGCATCGCGCGGGGCGCTGTCCTGGCGGGCGTGCAGATAGCCGGCCGAGCCACCGTTGACCGGGAAGTCGACGACCTCGAAATCGCCGACCTCGCCCAAGGTCACCATGGTGCTCTGGGGCTTACGCGCATCGCCAAGCACGGCGCGGTTGCGCTGCAGCAGGCCGTAATCGACCAGTTCGGCCGGCTGGCTCTCGCTGGTCTTGCGGCCGAGCGCCCGCGCCAGGTCGTGATAGGCGGCGTTGGCGAAGACGAGGCGGCCGGCGCCATCACGGAGGAAGGCCGGCTTGCCGAGGCTGGCGAGCACCGTACGGGCCGTGGCGTGGTCGGTGGCGGTCTGCGTGGCCTGCGAAACCGACGCTGCCGCAACCAGTTCGCCCTGCGGCGCAATCGCTGCCGGCCGGAGCCGGAGGGCGGCGCCGTTGCCGAGCAGCGAGCCCGAGGCACGCACGGTGCGGCCATCGCTGGCCTTGAGCGTCAGCTCGAAGCCGCGGCCGCCGACGCGGAGGTTTTCGATGGCGCGGGCGATGCGATCGGCGTCGGCCTCGCCGAGCCAGGAGGCGAAATCCAGCACCGCTTCAGCGCGCCGCCCCGGGGGCAGCAGGGCCGAAGCCTGGCCGAGGAAACGCGGGCCTTCGCCGGCGCTGGCCCACAGCACGATGATCTCGCGACCGCCAGACAGCAGCGCCTCGTATTCGTCGACCCGGGCGCGGAGCCCGGCGATCTGTTCGGCGGCGCGTGAGCGCGCCAGCCGGTTGTCGCGCAGCATGCGGCGCACCAGCGCCATGGCGATCAGTGCGAAGGCGCCGGCGCCCAGCGCGATGGCGACGGGCGCAGCGCCCATCACATTGTTGGCAGTGATGCCCTGGGCCAGGGCGGGGGACGCACTCACAAGGGTCACCAGACTCGCTGATAGACCTGCGAATCCCCAATCGTTCCGGACCCTATCCGGCGCCATATACTGCCCCTAACCGATTATGCCGCTCACCGCTGCCCGGATCGGACAGCGAACACCGCACTTGCCGCCGCGCCGAGCCCCATTGATTCGCCGCGCCTTCGGCAGGCCAAAACCCGTAACCGCCGAATCACCAGACATTACCGGGCGCGGAATCGCGCAAAAAGAGTCTAATTGTATGTGAACAGCGGGGAATGGCCCGAGAATGGGTGTTGACCCGAGTCCGAACAGTGAACGCTTCGTTAACGCCGCACTGATTTGGGGGGATTATTTTGCCTGGTGCGGTGCGTGTGGCCCCCCACCCAGCTTCGCTACGGCTGCGCCTAGCTGCGCTACCCTCCCCGTGGGGACGACAAGAGGTCGCCCCGAGGGGGAGGGAGACGATAGAACCGAAGCCAGCAGTCAGGTCTCCCTCCCCTTGATGGGGAGGGCAGCGCAGCTTGCTCGCGTAGCGAGCTTAGCGAAGCTGGGTGGGGCGGGGCCACAGGCACCAGATGTGAAAAAGGGCGCCCACCGGGCGCCCTTCAGAATTCGAAGCGTAACCTGTCAGTAGCGGTACTGTTCGGACTTGAACGGGCCAGTCTCGCTGACGCCGATATAGTCGGCCTGCGACTTACTGAGCTTGGTCAGCTTGGCGCCGAGCTTGGCGAGGTGGAGTTCGGCCACCTTCTCGTCGAGGTGCTTGGGCAGGACGTGCACCGCCTTGGTGAGCGTCTCGCCATTGGTCCAGAGCTCGATCTGCGCCAGGGTCTGGTTGGCGAACGAGGCGCTCATCACGAAGCTCGGGTGGCCGGTGGCGTTGCCGAGGTTGACGAGGCGGCCTTCCGACAGCAGCACGATGCGCTTATTGGCCGAGAGCTCGACGATATCGACCTGCGGCTTGACGTTGGTCCACTTGAAGTTGCGGAGCTCGGCAACCTGGATCTCGTTGTCGAAGTGGCCGATGTTGCAGACGATCGCCATGTCCTTGAGGTTGCGGATGTCGTCGAGGCTGACGACGTCCTTGTTCCCCGTCGCAGTGACGACGATGTCGGCGCGGTGCGCCGCGTCCTCGAGGGTCACCACTTCATAGCCATCCATCGCCGCCTGCAGGGCGCAGATCGGATCGACTTCGGTGACCAGCACGCGGGCGCCGGCGCCGCGCAGCGACTGAGCCGAGCCCTTGCCGACATCGCCGTAGCCGCAGACGATCGCCACCTTGCCGGCCAGCATCACATCGGTGCCGCGGCGGATGGCGTCGACCAGCGATTCACGCGTGCCGTACTTGTTGTCGAACTTCGACTTGGTGACGCTGTCATTGACGTTGATCGCCGGGAAGGGCAGCTCGCCCTTCTGCTGCAGCTGATAGAGCCGCATCACGCCCGTGGTGGTCTCCTCGGAGACGCCACGGATGTTGGCGCGGATCTTCGAATAGAATTTCGGGTCCTGGGCCAGGCGCTTCTTGATCAGCGCGAAGAAGATTTCCTCTTCCTCGGAGTGCGGGTTGTTGAGCACCGACGGGTCGGTCTCGGCCTTGGCGCCGGTCAGCACCAGCATGGTGGCGTCGCCGCCGTCATCGAGGATCATGTTGGGGGTCTGACCGCCCGGCCATTCCATCATGCGGTCGGTGTAATCCCAGTATTCCTCGAGGCTCTCACCCTTTTTGGCGAATACCGAGATGCCGGCGGCGGCGATAGCGGCGGCGGCGTGATCCTGGGTCGAAAAGATGTTGCAGCTGACCCAGCGGACGTCGGCGCCGAGCGCCTTCAGCGTCTCGATCAGCACGGCGGTCTGGATGGTCATGTGGAGCGAGCCGGCAATGCGGGCGCCCTTGAGTGGCTGCTTTGCCGCATATTCCTCGCGGATCGCCATCAGGCCGGGCATTTCGATCTCGGCCATGCCGATTTCCTTGCGGCCATACTCGGCGAGGCCGATGTCGCGGACCACGTAGTCGTTATTGCTGGCCATCGGCCCTGTCTCCGTCTTGTCGTGCTGTTGCGGCCTTATACTGAAGCCTGAGGCCGCTATCAACCGGGATATAAAGAAAGCTTTATGTCCCTCACGGTCAGCGCTCCACGTAGCGAACCCGACGGCGCCGGAACGGCAGCATCAGCACGCCGACGATTGCCGAAAGCGTGACGTAGCCTACGGCGAAGCCGGCGGCCGCATAGCTCAGCCCCTCGATGGTCACCGGCACCGCCGGCTGGTAGTCGCTGAGGGTGCGCCGGCCGATCTCGGTATCGAAATATTCCGGCATCCGGGTGAAGCGCTCCCAGCCGGTGGCGCCACGCACTTCGGCCAGGGTCGAGGACAGTTCCTGATAGCGCGAGAAGGTCCGCGCCATCGACTCGCCGCGTGCCGCAATGAAGCTGTCGCCGGTCTTCGAATAGCGGTCGATCGCCTGCTCCAAGGTCAGGCCGGCTTCTTTGGCGGCGACCTCGAACTCGGTGGTGATGATGTGCAATTCGTCCACCGCGCCCCCCAGCCGCTGGGTGTATTGCTGGGCATATTCGGGGAACTGGCTGAGGCACAGCCCAAGCGCCAGGCCGCCAAGGATGCCGAGTGTCCTGCGCATCAGAGAGCTCCGTTCCCAACTGCAACGGCACGACAGCGCGTGCCGTTCCGAACATAGGAACAGTTGGTGAGCGAGAGGCTAACTCGCCAGACCTCGGAAGCCGGAGGCCTTGCTGCAGTCAGGCGGCCGCCTTTGCCCGCTTCACGCCGCTGGAGAGGCCCGCGACCAGCGTCGTCACCGCAGCGACGGTGCCGGCGGTGGCCTTGCCGTTCTCCAGCGAGCCGAGCACCGCGTTACAGATGGCGGTGCCGACGGCGATGCCGTCGGAATCGCGGCCCATGCGGGCGGCGTCGTCGGCGGTCTTGATGCCGAAGCCGACCACGACCGGCAGGTCGGTATGGCCCTTGATGCGGGTCACCGCTTCGCCCACGGCAGCGTGGTTCTTGATGCTGGCGCCGGTGATGCCGGTCATCGAGACGTAGTAGACAAAGCCCGAGGTGTTGTTGAGCACCGCCGGCAGGCGTGCATCATCGGTGGTCGGGGTGGCAAGCCGGATGAAGTTGAGGCCGGCCTCAAGCGCTGGAATGCAGAGCTCGGCATCTTCTTCGGGCGGCAGGTCGACGACGATCAGCCCGTCGACGCCCGCGGCCTTGGCAGCGCTCAGGAAAGCATCGACGCCGAAAATGTAGATCGGGTTGTAGTAGCCCATCAGGACGATCGGGGTTTCGTCGTCCTGCTTGCGGAAGGCTTCGACCATCGCGAGCGTCTTCTTCATCGTCTGGCCCGCCGCGAGCGCCCGCTGGCCGGCGGCCTGGACGCCCGGGCCATCAGCCATCGGGTCGGAGAACGGCATGCCGAGCTCGATGATATCGGCGCCAGCGCCCGGCAGCGCCTCGAGGATGGCCTGCGCGGTGGCGAGGTCCGGATCGCCGGCCATGGTGTAGGCGACGAGCGCCGGACGGTTCTGCGAGGCACAGAGCGCAAAACGCGCGGGGATACGGGTGGTCATCAGCTGTTCATCCCCAGGTAGCGGCCGACGCTCTCGACATCCTTGTCGCCGCGGCCGGAAAGGCAGAGGACGATGGTCTCGTCCTTGCTCATAGTCGGCGCGACCTTCATGAGATGCGCGAGGCCATGGGCGCTTTCCAGTGCCGGGATGATGCCCTCGAGCCTGGTGCAGAGCTGGAAGGCGTCGAGCGCTTCCTTATCGGTGATCGGCGCGTAGGTGACGCGCTTGGTATCATGCAGATAGGAGTGCTCGGGACCGACGCCTGGATAGTCGAGGCCGGCCGAAATCGAGTGGCCCTCGAGGATCTGGCCGTCGGCATTCTGTAAGAGGTAGGTGCGGTTGCCGTGCAGCACGCCGGGGCGGCCGCCGGTCATCGAGGCGGCATGGCCGTTCTCGACTTCGATGCCATGGCCGCCGGCTTCGGCGCCATAGAGCTTCACCGAGGGATCATCGAGAAAGGCGTGGAAGGTGCCGATGGCGTTGGAGCCGCCGCCGACGCAGGCGACGACGGCGTCGGGCAGCCTGCCGGTCTCGGCCTCTATCTGCGCCTTGATCTCTTCGCCGATCACCGACTGGAAGTTGCGCACCATCTCCGGATAGGGATGCGGGCCGGCCGCGGTACCGATCAGGTAATAGGTGGTCTCGACATTGGTGACCCAGTCGCGCAGCGCCTCGTTCATGGCATCCTTGAGGGTGCCGGCGCCGGCAGTGACCGGACGGACCTCGGCGCCGAGCATCTTCATGCGCAAGACGTTGGGGTATTGCCGCTCGACGTCGGTGGCGCCCATGAACACCACGCAGGGCAGATCGAACTTGGCGCAGACCGTCGCCGTCGCCACGCCATGCTGGCCGGCGCCGGTCTCTGCGATGATGCGGGTCTTGCCCATGCGCTTGGCGAGGAGGATCTGGCCGAGCGTGTTGTTGATCTTGTGCGAGCCGGTGTGGTTCAGCTCTTCGCGCTTGAAATAGACCTTGGCGCCGCCCAGTTGCTCGGTCAGCCGCTCGGCGAAATAGAGCGGCGAGGGGCGGCCGACATAGTGGGTAGCAAGATGCTTGATCTGGGCCTGGAACTCAGGATCGGCCTGCGCTGCGCGGTAGGCCTTCTCGAGATCGAGGATCAGCGGCATCAGCGTTTCGGCGACGAAGCGCCCGCCATAGAGCCCAAAGCGACCCTGCTCGTCGGGGCCGTTGCGAAGGGAATTGGCCCCGGTCGCGGTCACTGCTGAACTCCTACCCGTGTGCGGCTCGCGCCTGCTCGATGAAAGCCCGGATCAGCGCCGCGTCCTTGACGCCGGGCGCGGTTTCGACGCCGGAGGAGACATCGACGGCCATCGGTCGAACGGCCCGGATTGCCTCTCCCACCGTCTCGGGCGTGAGGCCCCCGGAAAGCATGAATGGAAGGTTGGGGTCAAGCGCCTTGAGCAGGCTCCAGTCGAACGGCACGCCATGCCCGCCGCTGCGATCGGCCCCCTTGGGCGCCTTGGCGTCGAGCAGGATGCGATCGGCGATATCGGCGAAGTCGGCAACATGCGCCACATCCTCGGCCGTGCTGATGCCGATGGCCTTCATGATGGCGATGCCGGCTTCGTCGCGGATCGCTTCGACGCGATGCGGCGTCTCAGGGCCATGCAGCTGGATCCAGTCGGGCGACAAAGCGGCAATTTCCATGACCGAGGAATTGTCCGGATTGACCAGGACGACGCAGGTCTCGATCCGGCCACGTGCCGCCGAGATCAGTTCCTGCAGCGTCTCGAGATCGACATGCCGGGGGCTGCGCTCGAAATGCATGAAGCCGACGATGTCGGCGCCGGCGTCGATGGCTGCGTCGAGCAGTGCCGGGGTCCTGATGCCGCAGATCTTGACGATGAGGGGGTCGGACATGTGCCTTGGATCAGTTGGGAACGAAATCTTCGGCGCCAAGCGCCGGGGGTTCGGGCGAGCGGCGGGCAACCTCCAGCTCGCGATGCAAGCGTTCGGTCTCGCGCTTGAAGTGGCGCTCGTCGCGGCGATGCGGCCCCTGGGCGAACCAGGTGGCGACGCCGCCGAGCAACACGCCGACCAGCAGCACGGCAAACAGCACCAGGAACAGCGGCACGCCGACACCCGGCGAGCTCAAGGCTTCGACCGGCGCGAAGGGGTTGAAGTTCACCACCACCAGCTGGCGGTTGGCCAGGGCGAACACAATCAGCACCGCGCAAAGCGGCACCAGCACGAACCAGCCGACAATGCGTCTAATCATCGGAAATGCCAGACATCATCCCGCGCGATTGATCCGCTCACGGATTTCCTTGCCGGCCTTGAACTGCGGCACGTACTTCTCGCCCACATCGACGGTTTCGCCGGTCCTGGGGTTGCGGCCGACACGCGCCGGCCGGTTCTTGACCGAGAAGGCACCGAAGCCGCGCAGCTCGACGCGGTCACCACGGGCCATCGCGTCGCCGACCTCATCGAGGATAGCGTTCACGATGTTCTCGATATCGCGCTGAAACAGATGCGGATTCTCGTCGGACAGTCGCTGCACGAGTTCGGACTTGATCATACCGCCCCCCGGCGCACTCCACGGGTCGATGGGGTTCACATCGATGGGTTAGCCTGCCAAAGCGAGACCAAACCGTCAAGGGACATCGCCCCGTCGACGCTCGAACGCATCACTTCGGCAGCGCTCTGGCCGAGCCAGCGGGTTACGCCGAACCAACCTTCGGCCGGCAACGGAAAGTAATCGACCACCGGCAGGTCGGCGACAATGGCTTTGTCGCTCTCGAGCCAAGTAATGGCCTCGGCTTCGCCGCCGATCGCGTCGATCAGCTTGCTCTCGACGCCCTGGCGCCCGGTGATGATGCGGCCATCAGCCAGCGCCAGCGTTTCAGGCCGTGGGATGGCGCGGCGTTCGGCAACGATATCGACAAACCATTCGAACGAATCGTTGACCAGCGCCTGCAGCGAGGCGCGGACCTCGCCCTGCATCGGTTCGTTGAAGTCGGGCTCGGCCTTGAGCGGGCCGGTCTGCACCTTGTCGAAGTTGACCCCGATGGTGTTCAGCAGCTTGCCGGCATCGACATGCTGATAGAGCACGCCGATCGAGCCGACGATCGACAGCCGGCGGGCGAAGATGCGGTCGGAGGCGATGGCGGTCATATAGGCGGCCGAAGCGCCGAGCTCGCTGATCACCGCGACCACCGGTTTTTTGGCGCGCAGCGCCCCAAGCGCCTCGTAGAGTTCCTCACCGCCCGCCGTGGTGCCGCCGGGAGAATTGATGGCGACGATCACGGCTTTCACCGCATCGTCCTCGGCGAGCTTGTCGAGGATCTTGAGGCGAGCCGGATCGGTCATGATGGTGCCGGTAATGCTGACCCGGGCAATGCGGTCGCCGGGGCCGCCCTGCTCCATGGCGAAGCGGCCGACAATGGCCAGGACGGCAGCAGCGAGCGCTAGGAAGAACAGCACCCGCCACAGCCGGCGTGACCGGCGCAGCCGGGCATTGGCGGGGATCAGGTGCGCGCTATCGCCGGGAGTGTCGGTCATCGGGGCCTCATGCAGGATTGGAGCGAGGTAACCCGCGGGCGGCGGCAAATGCAAGGCGGAGAAGGGTTGCGGGCCGAGGCTCTGAAAGTCCTCCAAACTCGGTGTCATCCCCGCGAAAGCGGGGAACTCCGTTTGCGATCGTGCGGCAAGCCAAGAAAACAGAGGTTCCCGCTTTCGCGGGAATGACCCGGTGGGTGGGGACGGGATCACACAGTGGGTGGGGAAGGGTCATTGCCCCGCGGATAGCGAGCCCTACACCTTCAGCCGCTGCCGCTCGGTCTTGATGAAGCCGGCGAGGTGATCGGCCTCGAACAGGGTCAGCGCCCTGCCCTGCTGCAGCAGGCGGTCGCGTTCGGCTCGGCCCAGCGCGGCCTCGAGGGTGCCGGAGAGCCGGTTACGCTGCATTTCCTCGGTGGCCTGGCGACCATCGATCCAGCCCTCGAAACTCTTGTCGGTGAAGCCGACGAGGAGCGCCGCGACATCGAAGGCGCCGCGCGTCGCAAGCAGCTCCGCGGCGTTCTGCAACAGGCACCAGTGCCACTGGCCGCCATCGCGCGGCACGATCTCGGCCGCTTCGTAGAGAGGGGCGACCGCACCGTCGAAATCGCCGAGCGCCATGCGGTAGGCGGCGTTGTTGTTGAGATGGAAGCCGAGCAGCAGGCTGCGGCCGGCGGCTCGCAATTCGGGCATAATCTGATTGGAGAGCGACAGGGCGCGAACCGTGTCGCCGCCCTTGTGCAGCATCTCGGCGAGGTTCATCACCGAGCGGAAGCGGCCCTTGGGATTGCCGACATCGAGATGCATGGCAAGCCCGGCTTCGGCGCGGGCGAGCCCCGACATGGTGTCACCGCGGGTCCAGGCCTGGGTGCCGATGCCCACCAGCGCCCAGGATTTGACCTTGCTGGGCGGCATGTCGGCGATCAGCGTTTCGAGCTCGGCGACCAGCGGCTCGGCATCGCCCTGATGGTGGAAGAAGATGGTGATCCAAGCGGTAAGCACCAGCGCCTGGGTGTAGCGCAACCGATCATCGCTCTGGCGGAACCAGTCGAGCGCCGGCTCCAGTCCCTGATAGGCGCGGACGTCCATGGCGTTGTAGCGGCCGATCTCGCCCAGGGCCAGTTGCAGCCGCGCGGCGGTTTCGGGCGGCACGGCGCCGACCAGCGACATGCCGGCCTCGATGGTCGCGAGCCCTTCGGCGCCGAGCTGCTCTTCCATGAAGTAGCGGTAGGAGCCGGCGGCGATCTCGACATAAGTCGGCCAGTCGGCGCGGGTCTTGGTCCAGGCGAGGGCAGCGCGGAGGTTGTCACCGTCCGGGCGGTAGATCTGGTCCCAGCGCTCGTCGGGCAGCACCTCCCAGCGCAGCACGCTGTCGGCGAACAGGTCGCGAATATAGGCGGCATGGCGGTCGCGGGTGATGACGTCCTCGCCGGCCTCGGCCAGCTTGTCGAGGGCGAAATGACGAGTGGACTCGAGCAGGCGGTAGCGCGCCCGGTCCTGCCCGTCGCGCACGACGAGCGAGCGGCGCACCAGTTCGGCGACCCGCATCTCGGCCCCCTCGCCCGCCACCGCGTTGACGGCGGGGATGGAGAAGCTGCCCTGGAACACCCCGAGCGCGCGCAGCGTGCGTTGATCTTCGGGCTCGAGCAGGTCGTAGCTCCAGGCCAGCGAGGCGGCGAGGGAACGGTGGCGCGGCAGCGCCGGGTCCCAATCGGCCTCGAGGCTCGCCAGCTGCTGCTCGAGCTGGCGATCGACGGTCTCGATACCGACGGTGGCGGCGCGGGCGGCTGCCATCTTCAGCGCCAGCGCCACCCCATCGAGGCGACGGCAGAGCCGGGCGACGATCGGCAGTTCGTCGGCGGAGAGCTTTTCGCCGAACGCCTCATAGCAATAGGCGAGGAACTGCGCCGAGGCGGCGTCTACGAGCTCGCCTTCGCCGGTGACGGCGAAAGGCAAGAGCTTGAAGACATGTTCCTCGGGCAAGGCGAGCGGCACCTGCGAGGTCGCAAGGATGCGGATATCAGGCACTTCGGCCAGCAAGGTGCGAATGACGCGGGCCGCGGCGCCGCGCACATGCTCGCAATTGTCGAAGATCAGCACCGCTTCGGTGGGCCTCAGATACTCGACAATCGACTCGAGCGAGCGGCTGCCGGCGCGGAACGGCACGGCGAGGGTCTGGATCAAGACGCTCTCGATGAACTCGCCGCTGCCGAGCGAAGCAAGGTCGACCATCCAGACGCCGCCATCGACGCGACCGAGCGTCTCGGCCACCGCGACCGCCAGCGTGGTCTTACCGACCCCGCCGGGGCCGAGAATGCTGACCAGTCGGTGCTGGTCGAGCAGGCGCGCCACCGCGGCGATTTCAGTTTCGCGCGCCACGCAGTCGGCACGATAGCGGCCGAGATTGCCGTCGGCGCCGGCGGCGAGCGATCGCATCGGCTCCTCATCCTCGACCGGCTCGGGGCCGACATATTTGTAGCCGCGACCGTGCACGGTGGCGATGAAGCCGGGGCCCAGCGCTTTGCGCAGCGCCGACATGTGAACCTGGAGCGTATTCTCCTCGACCACCACGCCGGGCCACACCGCGTCGAACAGGGCCGCCTTGTCGAGCAACTGGTTGGGCCGGGTCAGCAGCGCCTCGAGCAGGTCGAAGGAACGGCCCGAAAGCTCGATCAACCCGTCGGGGCCGATGAGCTCGCGTTCACGCGGCCGGATCCGGTAGTCGCCAAAGCGTTTTTCCATTGTGTGATCATAGCCTGATCCCCTGATTCAGGTCGATCAGGACTGCTTCAGAACTCTTCAGGATTGCCCCAAGGACTGCCGGGCCGCTCGGGGCGATGATCAGCGCATCAGATCCGAGGAGACGGACAAATGCTCTACCAGCCCAAGGCCCGTAACAATGCCGCAGCGCTCGCCCGGCACGTGCTCGTCGCCATCGCCGGCGTGTTCGGCGGTCTCGGCCGCGGCCGTTCCGACGGCGCCTATCTCGACGGCATGCGCGGCAGCGAACTCGAAGACCTCGGCCTCCGCCGCGGCGACGATGGCAGCTACCGGACGTTCCAGTGAGCGGTCAATCGAGCGTGCGCACCATGTACCGCGCCTCTGCCTCGTAGCTCAGCAGCTTGCCGTAGAGCTCAGGAACCTCGGTCACCTCGAAGCCGTGGCGTTGCCAGAACGGGATCGAGCCGTTCACCGCGACCAGCGTCATGGTGGGGTAGCCCTCGGCGTTGGCGTGCTTGACCAGCGCCTCGACGATCTTGGACGCTGCGCCGACCCGGCGGGTGACCGGCAAGAGGCAGAGATCGTGCAGGTAATAGGTATCGGGCTCGGCCGGCAGCGCCTTCAGCAGCGTGTTGAGCGGCGGCAGCGTGCCATAGAGCCAGGGGTGGCTCAGCACGTAGCCGGCCGGCTTGTCGCCGATCTCGAGCAGGTAGCAGCCGTGCCGGTAGAGCTTCAGGCGCTCGGCCAGCACCTCGGGCGTTTCGAAGAAATCGACATGCACGGTATCGGCAATGCCCTGCACGGCCGGCAGGTCATAGCTGGTCATGGCGCGCCAGGCGACATCCTTCAAAAGCATCGTTTCCCCCAAACAAAGGGCCCGCACCTGTCGGTGCGAGCCCTCCGGAGCGCTTTCAGGAAAAGTTGCAGACTTTTCCGGTTCGAAAGCGCGACCAAATCAAACAGATGCAGACCCGCGGGGTGCCGAAGCACCCCGCGGAAACGCTTACTTCTCGTCGCGGCCCTTGAGGGCGGCGCCCAGGATGTCGCCGAGCGAAGCGCCCGAGTCCGACGAACCATAGGCGGCCACGGCTTCCTTCTCCTCGGCGATTTCAAGCGCCTTGATGGAGAGCTGGATGCGCTGGGTCTTGCGATCGTACTGGGTGACGCGCGCGTCGACCTTCTCGCCCTTGCTGAAACGCTCCGGACGCTGGTCGTTGCGGTCACGCGACAGATCGGCGCGACGGATGAAGGCGGTCATCTCGGTGTCGTTGATGCGCACTTCGATGCCGCCATCGTTGACCTCGGTCACCGTGCCGGTCACCACCGAGCCCTTGCGGACGCCGTCGCCGCCAGCATCGGCCACTTCGCCGACTGCCAGCTGCTTGATGCCGAGCGAGATGCGCTCCTTCTCGACGTCGACGTCAAGCACCTTGGCCTGGACGATGTCGCCACGGTTGTAGGCCTCGAGAGCCTGCTCACCCGGCTTCTGCCAGTCGAGGTCGGAGAGGTGGACCATGCCGTCGACATCGCCATCGAGACCAATGAACAGACCGAACTCGGTCTTGTTCTTGACCTCGCCCTCGACAACGGTACCCGAGGGGTACTTGTCGGCGAAGGTTTCCCACGGGTTGGCAAGCGTCTGCTTGAGGCCCAGCGAGATACGGCGCTTCTCGGGATCGACCTCGAGCACCATCACTTCGACTTCCTGCGAGGTCGAAACGATCTTGCCCGGGTGGACGTTCTTCTTGGTCCAGCTCATCTCGGACACGTGGATCAGGCCTTCGATGCCCGGCTCCAGCTCGACGAACGCACCGTAGTCGGTGATGTTGGTCACGCGGCCGGTGAACTTGGCGCCGACCGGATACTTGGCGGCAATGCCATCCCACGGATCGGCCTGCAGCTGCTTCATGCCCAGCGAGATACGGTGGCTCTCGTGGTTGATGCGGACGATCTGCACCTTGATGGTCTCGCCGATCGACAGCACTTCGGACGGGTGATTGACCCGGCGCCAGGCAATGTCGGTGACGTGCAGCAGACCATCGATACCGCCGAGGTCGACGAACGCACCGTAATCGGTGATGTTCTTGACCACGCCGTCGACGACCTGGCCTTCCTCGAGCTGCTGGACGATCTCGGAGCGCTGCTCAGCGCGGCTCTCTTCGAGGATCGCACGACGCGACACGACGATGTTGCCGCGGCGCTTGTCCATCTTCAGGATCTGGAACGGCTGCGGCACATTCATCAGCGGGCCGATGTCGCGGATCGGGCGGATATCCACCTGCGAGCGCGGCAGGAAGGCAACAGCGCCTTCGAGGTCGACAGTGAAGCCGCCCTTGACCTGGTTGAAGATGATGCCTTCGACGCGCTGGTTGGCGTTGTACATCTCTTCGAGCTTGACCCAGCTCTCTTCGCGGCGAGCCTTCTCGCGCGACAGCACGGCCTCGCCGACGGCGTTCTCGACGCGATCGACATAGACTTCGACGAGCGAACCGACCTTGATGGTGCCGTCACGGCCGGCGGCGCCGAATTCCTTCAGCGCGATGCGGCCTTCGGTCTTCAGGCCGACGTCGATGATGGCGAGATCCTTCTCGATCGCCACGACGGTGCCCTTGACCACGGTCCCTTCCAGCGGCTCGTTCTCGAGGAACGAGTCCAGCAGCAGGGATTCGAAATCTTCCTTGGTAACAGTTTGAACTGCCAAACGACTTCTCCAATGCGCCCGGTGGCTTGAGGTGAAAGGCCCGGTTGCCAATCGCCATGAAAAGGCGATCCGGTGCGCTGGCGCGCGAGCCATGTGGGGTTAGGATGGTTTTCCGCTGCCGGCTCTTGGAACATGCCGGGGGACGAAAGCCGCAAGGTTTGGTTTAGCAGCCCGGACTTGGTGGTCGCCGAAGCTACGCCTTGCGCGCCATGACCCCGTCGACAATGGCGACGGCTGCGCGGAGTGCGGCCTCTATACCCAAGAGCGTGGTGTCCAGCAAGTGGGCATCGGGCGCCTGGTAGAAGCCGCCGTGTGGATTCGCTCGGTCCCGCGCGTCCCGCTGCTCTATCTGGTGATAGAGGGCGTAACGATCAACCACCTGCCCCTTGGCTTCGAGCTGGCGGGCGCGGCGCTCCATGCGGGCCTTGCTGTCGGCGACGATGAACAGCTTCACATCGGCATCGGGACAGACCACCGTGCCGATGTCGCGGCCGTCGATCACCGCGCCGCCTGGCTGGTGGGCATAGTCGCGCTGATACTGCCGCATCGCGAGGCGCACGTCGTTGATCACTGCGACGTGCGAGGCAAGAACGCCGGCTTCGGCGCTTGTCAGCTTGTCGACGTCGCTCAGGTGTGCGGCATCCAGCGCACGGGCCGCGGCGATGGCATAGGCCTCGAAATCGGACTTACCCAGATGGTCGGCGACGGCAAGGCCAACGGCGCGATAGAGCAGCCCGGTGTCGAGGTGCGGCAGGCCATAGTGCCGGGCAAGACCGGCCGCCAGCGTGCCTTTGCCGGATGCCGCCGGCCCATCCATCGCAATGATCATTGCCCCTCCGCACCCAGGCTGTTCGCGGCCCTGCCTATCACGCTGGCCGGGCGGGCTGCCAGCATGCCACGACGCTACCCCCAGAGATCGGTCGAGTGCCGCCGCACTTTCGGTTTGACAGGGCGAAACTTTCACCCTAACCGGACGTTTCCCTGCGGGTGGCCCCGCCTTTCTATACGAGGAAGCAATTGGCCAACGACGAACGCGGTACGAAACGGGAAGATCCCGATACCGGCAAGAAGTTCTACGACCTGAATAAGGATCCGATCGTCTCGCCTTATACCGGCAAGTCCTATCCGCGCTCCTATTTCGAGCAGAACGCCGTAGCGGCGGTGCGTGCCAAGGCCGCAGTTGCTCGCGAAGACGAGGATGAAGAGGAAGAGACGGAAGTCGAGGAAGCGGCCGAGCCCGGCGCGCCCGAGATCGTCTCGCTCGAGGATGCCGACGCCGAAGAGGCCGGCGCCGATGACGGTGAAGAGATCCCTGATGTCGAGGACGTCGAAGACGTCGAAGACATCGGCGATGACGACAGCGACGTGTTCCTCGAAGAGGATGAAGACGAGGACGAGAACCTCGACTTCGACGTCGGCGGCGGTGGGGACGAGCGCTAAACCCGGCCCCCTCCGGCGCGGGTTTGGGTGCGAAAGTCGAGAACTTTTCCCCACCGCGCAGAGCCCACGAAATACCGCTTGCATGCGAGAGGTGACGTGGGTAGATAGCACCGCGCTTCGACGGGAGACCGCCGCGGCGCATACCCAAAGGCACGATACGATCGTGCCACCGGATGTGATCCACGGATCGTTGATGGGGCCATAGCTCAGTTGGGAGAGCGCTTGCATGGCATGCAAGAGGTCGTCGGTTCGATTCCGATTGGCTCCACCAAATCCCCGGTTTTCCAGGACCGTCCATTGGCGTCCTGAAATCGTCCGGCAAGGGCTGCCAGCTCAGGCGAATTACCTCGATTTCCAATTGTTCAGACGTCCTGGCGGACCGCCGGCTTTCTGCGCGCGCGGGCGTCGATCAGCTTCGCCTCCGGTTCATAGGCTTGAGCGCCGGCGGAAAGCCAACCGGCGCTCTTGCGTGACCTTGCCCCTGCGATCAGCGCTTGAGCAGCGTTGCGAACTCGCGGAGGTCGCCGGCGAAGAATTCCGGATCCTCCCAGGCCGCGAAGTGCCCGGCTTTCTGCATGTCGTGGAACTGCACCACATTGCCGGCGGTCTGACGATCGGCCCATTCGCGCGGCAGGCGCACGCCGCCGGGGATCGGAACCTCCGTCGCCACCGCCACCGGAACTCCGGTGTTCGCGCCCTTGATGGTCGGCGGCTGCATGGCGTTCTGGCTGTAGATCCGGAACGACGACGCGGCGGTCTCGGTCAGCCAGTAGATCATGATGTTGGTGATCAGCTCGTCGCGACCGAAGCGTTCATCCGCCTCGTCGCCGACGCCCATGCCGGCCATGAAGCTCATGATCCACGCCGCGAGCCCCACCGGCGAGTCGTTCATCGCGAACGCCAGGCTCTGCGGCTTGGTGGCATGCACCAGGTTGAAGGCGCCATGCGCGAAGAACCACTGCTGGATGGCGCCGGCATAGGCCTGCTCCGGCGGGGTCAGCGCCGCGAAGTCGGTGGTGTGGTCGGGATAGCCGACATCGGTCACGTGATAGCCGAGCAGCACCTCCGGGTGTCGCTGGGCCAGCGACATGGAGATGATCGAGCCGCCATCGCCGCCGGCAGCGATGAACTTGCCGTAGCCGAGCGTCTCGGTCATCAGGCGAGCGAAGAGATCGGCGACCTTGTCCATCGGCAGGGCCGTCCTGCCGGAGAACCCGGTCCCCGGAATCGACGGGACCACAACGTGGAAATCCTCGGACAGCCGCTCGATCACCCGGTGATAGCGGAAGAACGAATCCGGCCAGCCGTGCAGCAGCAGCAGTGGGGTCGCGTTCGGGTTGCTCGAGGGACGGTGGACGAAATGCAGGTCCATGCCGTCGAGTGCGACCTTGAAGTTGCCGAGCGCGTTGAGCCCGGCCTCGGCGCGCCGCCAGTCATAGTCGTTGATCCAGTAGTCGGTCAGTTGCTTGAGATAGTCGAGATTGGTCCCGATGGACCAGCCCGCATCTTCAGGTTGATCGGGCCAGCGGGTGTGCTGGAGCCGATACTTCAGGTCGGCGAGCTGGGCATCCGGGATGGCGATTTCGAAAGCGGTCGGATTGGTCATGGTGGTCGTCTCCTCTGAATGAGCGGCTTTGGCTGTGAAGGCAGCGAGCAGGGCTGAGGCTGCGAGGGCCTTGGAAAACTGACGGCGGTTCATCTCTCATCTCCACGCTTGTCTGATGGGATAAGGCTACGGGGAGGCGCCGCGAGGGGATTGGAAAAATCCGACAATCACCTGCCGGCAGAGGCGGCCGCTCACGAGCGCGCGCCGATGCATACAGCGATACGACCGATCTTAACGCCGCATTTCCGAAGCTGAACTAGCCTTGGCATCGTCGCCAATGTGCCCGGCGGCTGCACCTGATCCAGCCGGATGCCCCAATGAGTTCTACGTCGGCCGGGTTTGACAGATCGCCGACAGATGCCGCGCGCCAGCAGAACGCGGTGTCGCTGCTGTTCTTCTTCTGCGTCGCCGCGGCATTCATCGCCCGCTTCGCCGTGTCGTCGCAGCTGATGAACCGGGTCGTCGCCTACACCACGGAAGCCGGGCCGTTTTACGAGAAGCTGCATTTCGGCACCTATGCCGTGCTGTTCCTGCTGCCGGTCGTGCTGTTCAGCCGGCCGTTCCTGCTGCGCGGCGACGAGATCGGCAAGTTTCGGGCCCTGGTGCGCTACAGCGGGCTGATGCTGCTGCTGGTGCTGTTCATGTTCGTTACCGGGCGGGCAGGCTCGTCGGTCGTCCTGATCGATACCTATCTGGTGACCGGCGGGGCTGGCTTGATCATGCTGGCGCTGAACCCGACGTCGCGCCGGCTGCTCGGCGACGTCACCCTGGGCCTGCTCATCCTCAGCGCCGCCCTCGGGACCCTCGAGGCGCTGACGCAGCAGCGGATCATGCCTTACGATGCCGTGGAGCTGGGGTTCCGGCCAGTCGGTCTCTCCGAGCACCCGCTGGCGCTCGGCACCACCTGCGCCATTGCCGTGGGTTTCGTGGCGCTGACCAATTGGCGCGTCTGGATCCGTGTCGCCTGCATCATCGTGCTGTTTATCGGAGCCGCGGCCTCCGGCGCGCGCATGGCGCTGCTGGTGACCGTCGTCGAGATCTTCGCCCTCATCATTGTGGTGCCGTGGCCCCGTCTGTCCCAACGCCACCAGCGGCAGGCCAAGCTGTTCGTCTTGCTCGCTGCAGCTGCGGGTGGTGCGGTGCTGACCGGCATCCTGCTTTCGGCGGGCCTGCTCAGCCGCTTCACCAGCACCCTGTTCGACGAGAACTTCTTCGTTCGGGTGAGCATCTATGACGTGTTCAAATATGTGAGCTTCGAGCAGGTCATGTTCGGCATGGACGGCAAGGAGCTCATCAGGATCGTCACCGAAAAGCTCCATATGCCGACGATCGAGAGCGCTCAGGTCGTCATCGTGCTGCTGTTCGGCCTGCCGGTGGCGCTGCTGTTTGCCTGGCTGGTGATCTGGATGCTGCTGCGCATGTTGCGCCATGCCCCGCTCGCCGCCTGGATCGGCGTGGCGGCGACGCTGCTGGCGGCGCTTTCCAACAACACATTTTCGTCCAAGACCCCGATCGTCATGATGATGATCGTCCTGGTGCTCGCCTACAATGCCAACGGCATCAAGGCCGCGCCGGAAAAGCCTGTCCAGGCTTAGCTGCGGGGCCGCCCCATATTAAGGACGATTCGAGTAGGAGCAGGCATCCGCGGCCCCGCTCTGGCATCTTGGCCCCAGTATCTGGATCCTCTCGAGGCCGCGATGATTTCTGACATCGTCGATTTGGTAACCACCAAGCTCGTCAACGCCGTAAGCGGCGAGAACGGCATCACGCTGCTCATCCTGTTCGCGACGGCCTTCGTCAGCGCCCTCGTCGCCTATTGGCGGACGGTAGAGGACAAATCGTTCGGCGATTTCTTCAGCTTCGCGCTGCCCAAGGAGGTGATCATGCATCCCTCGGCGCGCGCTGACCTGCTGTTCTACATCACCAAGCGCCTGCTGATGCCGCTGCTGCTGATCCCCACCGGCATCGTCTTCATCGCGCTGGTCGGCTACGGTACCAACCAGCTGATCAGCTGGATCTTCCAGATCCACGGCCCCCTGCTCGAGGGCCCGACACCCTGGTGGGTGCTGGTGCTGTTCACCGGCTCGATGCTGATCGCCTACGACATCTCGTACTATTTGTACCACGTCGCGCAGCACAAGGTGCCGTTCCTGTGGGAGCTGCACAAGGTGCACCACTCGGCCGAAGTGCTGGTGGGCATTACCAAGGACCGCGTCCATCCGCTCGACGACCTGATGAACCGGGTGTGGGATGGGCTCATTCCCGGCATCTGTTTCGGGGTGTGGAGCATTATTGCGCTCGATCCGGTCGAGCTCACCGTGTTCGGCATCAATGTCTATGCTATGCGCAACCTGCTGATGATGGATTTCGTCCGGCACACCCACTACAAAATCTCGTTCGGGCCGCTCGATAACTACATCCTGTCGCCGCACTGGCATCAGTTGCACCACAGCGCCGACCCGCGTCACTACGACAAGAATTTCGGCCTCCTGCTGTCGATCTGGGATCGGATGTTCGGCACGGCCTATGTTCCCGACCCCGACGAAGAGATGAAGTTCGGGCTGCTCGATCGCGACAAGGACGACTACCAGTCGTTGTTCGGGCTCTATCTGCTGCCGCTCAAGAAGATGGCCGGCCATGTCGCGCGCTGGTTCGGCCGGCGCCCCGCACCGATCACTCCGCCCCCTTCGGAACCCACACAGCCATGAACGTCCATGCTCCCATGGTGCGCCTCGATGATCGTTTCGAGGACTATCGCCTCGAGATTGTCGAGAGCGATGCCCGCCTGGCCGAAATCGGCGCTGCCTGGAACGCCCTGTGGCGGCGCGGCGATGGACTGATCTTTCAGAGCCACGACTGGGTTGCGGCCTGGTGGAGGACCGTGCCGAACCGGGACGGCCGACAGCTGCGGATCGGGCTGATCTGGCGCGGCGACGAGCTGATGGCTATCCTGCCGCTGGCCATCCAGCGCCGCAAAGGCCTCAGATTCCTCGAATGGGCGGCCAATGACTGCAGCGACTATGCCGATGTGCTGATCCACCCGCGCTGCCCGCCCGCCGCGCTCAGCCAGCTGTGGCGGCAGGTGGTCGCTGCCGGCGGGTTCGACCTCTACTTCCTCAACCGGCTGCGGCCGGACGCGAAGTTCCGCGCCCTGCTCGATGCACCCGGTGGCCTGAGCCTACCCGCCAATCGCCGCACCGAAATCTGCTCGCAGGTCGCGGGGGACTGGGCGACGGGGGCCCAGTGGTTCGAGGCGCAGTCGAAGAAAACCCGGCAGAACTACCGGCGCGGGCGCAAGGCACTGGAGGAGAGTGGCAAGGTGGTGTTCCGCCTGCTGCCGCTCGACGAGCCCGCGGGCCCGGTGCTGGCGCGGCTCGGCGAACTGAAGCGGCAGTGGCTGGCGGGGAACGGCCGCGTTGCGCCGCTGTTCGACGCTGGCGCTCCGGCGCTGCCGGCATTGGTCGAGGTGCTGGCGAAGGCCGGCGCGCTCAGGATTTTCGTCATCGAATGCGCGGGGACCACCGTCGCCATTTCGGTCAATTTCGTGCAGCGCGGCACCCTGATGGCGTTTCTCACCAGCTACGATCCGAGCTTCGAGCGCGGTTCGCCCGGGATGGTGCTGCTGATGGATTATGTTCAGTGGTCGATCGACCAGGGACTCGAGATGGTGGATTTCCTCTGTGGTGAGGAGCCGTTCAAGGTCCGCTTTGCCACCCAGACGCTGACCCTGACCTCGGTGATGGGGCCGGCGACGCTGAAGGGCAGGCTCGCCATATTGGTCGACGAAATACGGCTCAGGTCGCAGTCAGCGCTCGATCGGTGGCGAGCCTGGCGTGCCGCTAACGTCAAGCGGCCAGGATCGAGCCAAAGCACCGAGCTGGTGCGCGACGACGCCTAGCGGACGAACCGTCACGAGCGCCCTCGTAGAGCCGCAGCACTCCAGATCCGGTCGTGAACAGAAGCAGCCCAAATGAACACCCCTCCCGCAGACGCGTGCGTGTGGCTTAGCATTTCGCATGTTAAGAGCGAGCTGTTGTTCGGATTTGCCTGCGATCTCTTCCAGAAAGATTCAGCGACCACGGTCGCGCGCCTTGAAGCGTTCACTCGAGGGGGTGCGATAGCGGTGGAGAACTGCCTTCGGTGATGTGGATCCGCCCGCAACGCGCCGTGCACGATCGACGCAAGCTGCCGCACCTTTTCAGTGCTGCGGGGTTGCTCACGGTATCTGAAGCGTTTGCCGAGGTACTGAGTGGCTTTGAGCTAGGGCAAACCCGGCTCCGCCTTGTGGAGCTGCTGCATTCCAATCGCCGAGAGCTATTCCGGGGCGGTACTATTTTCTCAGTATTGCCGAGGTGCGGCGGTACTTCTCGCCCGAGTTCTCGACGCGCTTCGAAGCAATGCCGAACTCGGCGACCTCCTATATCGGGAGTGTCGGAAACGAGCTGCCGGATGACGATGTTACAGTTGTCCCGGCGGCGCTGAGCGATCCAGATCTGTGGATCGATGACACGCTGCTCAGGCATTTTTTCTGCTCCGACCGGCTGACGCAGGCGCTTCGCGCCGCAAAGATTGCGAGCAGGTTCGTTGCTGGGTTTTGACGGAACACTGAATATGGAGAAATGCACCTTCGCCACCCACCCGGGACATGTGTTTGAGTGTTGACCGATTGGCTTCGGCATGTCAGCCTCATGAAGCTTATCGACGATCTACACAAACGAAATTCGATCACGTTATTTCTGCATACATCAAACTGCGCTGGGTAAATGAGGCGATGCTGTTGCGGGTTGGAAATTTGCGAGTGCCTCGAAGTATGATCCAATGAGAGCGATCGTCGATTGGCGGAACACCGGCGTTCGCGGGGAAGATTAGGTGACGATAGTCGCCTCTCGATTTGAGCAGTGTTGAGCAACGTGGAAGACAACGCCAAAGACAACGTCCCGTCCGAAGCATGCGTTTGGCTTAGCGTATCGCATATTAAGAGCGAATTGCTGTTTGGATTTACGTGCGACCTAATCGAAACAAATTTGCCCGCCGTGGCCTCACTTATCCAGGCATTCAGGCAAGGGGTGGCCGTCGAAGGTGGTCAACTGCCTTCGACGATGTGGATCCGACCTCAGCGCGCGGCACAGGACAGAAACAAGCTGCCGCACCTTTTCAGTGCTGCGGGGTTTCTTACCGTGTCCGAAGAGTTTGCCGAGGTTCTGAGCGGCTTTGACCTTGGGCAAACGCGGCTCTATCCAGTGGAGTTGCTGCACTCCAATCGCAGAGAGGCTTTTCCGGGACGCTACTATTTCCTTAACATAGCAGAGGTGCACCGGTACTTCTCGCCGGAACATTCGGCCCGCTTCGAACGGATACCCAACCCTGCGACTACCTATGTCGCAACTATCGAAGCGGAGGCGCAGGATGACGATGTCACAGTCATCCCGGCAGCGCTGAACGGCCCCGATCTTTGGATCGACGACACATTCCGCAGTCATTTTTTCTGCTCTGACCGGCTGGCGCAGACGCTTCGCGCCGCAAAGGTGGCGAGTCACTTGCCGCTATTTCGCTGCCGGGTTTTGACACCAAGCTGATTGATTTTTGGGGATACGGAAGTGGATTACCTTTGGCAGTTCCATGTTCATCATATCATCCCCGAGAAAGCTTACGATGACGTACTGGTGGGGCAAGCCCTGGAGGCAGCTGGCTTCTTCCAGCAAGCGAAAGGCAACAAGATCGCCTTATTTGCCAGTTCGGAAACGGCAGCCATTGCCCGCCAATCGATAAATAGCGGCAGCAGTTTTTACCTTGACGCTGGCTTCGGGGGCTCGGTCCACCCCCGGGCGAGAGACTGGCCTTAGTCACAAGGGCTACAACGATTTTGCCCTGGCTCAACTTGAAGCGATAATGCTCGCTGATCCTGCCGACAGGCAGGCCGCCTTCACGAAGCTCCACGCGTTTCTCACCGATGTATCGGAGGGGCGCTTCGCCAACCTCGGCGTTGAGAGCAGGTCGGCGGCGTTAGGCAGCACTTGGGTTGACTACGATCCCAGCCCGGCCGAACTAAGCCAGCGTACCGCTGATTTCGATCCAACGATTACCGATGCCAATGGCCTGAGCAATGACGAGGAGCGCTACGAGAATATCAGGGACCAGATTGAGAAGGCGTACGACGCGGGGCACTTGACCGAGGCGCAGTACCACAACCATGTTGCCGATCTAGGGGCCAGCGTTTCTAAGGGACCCAGCCACGTCTCAGCCGTCGGCGTCGCCGCGACCATCGACATTCAAAAGAACATGGGCTCGATCCAGCCCAGTGCGAAGTCGGAGTTCGCGCTTCTTGTCACAAAGTTCGTCGGTGATCAGAACGCCTCGGTCCCGGTCGACGTTTTCGATCGGATGATGTCTTCGATGGATCGGCTCGGTGACCGGGTGGCTGGTGACTTCGGGGCCCGCTTGCCCGCTTCGCTGGATGGGCTTGGGAGTTCCACCGTCGGCGCCATGGCGACCAGCATGGGGAGCATACTTGCCGGTATCGGTGGCGGGGCCATTGGCGACGTCGTCGAATTCCTGAATGCAAGCTATGAATCCATCAAGATCGGTCTCGATACAAACGATTGGTCCAGTTTCAGGCAGAACATACTGACATATGGGGCTTCGGCAGTAATAAGTGCTGCGGTAGTAGCCCTCAGCGTCGCCGCCGCCGCGGAAATCGGTGTGTTGGCCGCCTCCGTCGTCGCCGCCGGCTGGGCGGCCTATGGTGTCTACGATGCCCTCACCAACGGGATCGAACTGATCGGAAAGCTGCATGCCGACTGGCGGGACAGTGATCTCGGAAAACTCCTCACCGAGTTCTTCGATCTGCCGCCGCTCTCCCCCCTGGTTCTCGACCTTGACGGTGACGGCGTCGAGCTTGTCGCGCTGCAGAACTCGGGGACCTTTTTTGACCTCGATGCGGATGGTGTTACGGAACTTGCCGGTTGGGTTGCCGCCGACGATGCATTGCTGGCGATTGATCTCGATGGCGACGGACGCATCGACAACGGCTCGGAGCTGTTTGGCGACCAGACCGGCTTCGCCCACGGCTTCCTGGCGCTCGCAGAGCATGACAGCAATGACGACGGCATCATCGACGCGCAGGACAGCACATTTGCTGAGCTATTGCTGTGGCGAGACGCAAATGGCGATGGAGTGAGTCAATCCGGCGAGTTGAAGACGCTGGCCGAACTCGGCGTCGCTTCGATCTCGCTGTCAGCGACCGCCACGAACCAGCAGGTAGCCGGGCACGGCATTCTCTGGCAATCCGGCTTCACGCGGACTGACGGCTCTACGGGAACCGTGTCGGACGTATTCTTCGAAATCGATCCGATCCGGACCAGGGCTGTGGTGCCCGATGGGTTCCAGTTCGATCCCGATGTGTTCAAGCTGCCGGTGATCCAGGGCGCAGGACAGCTCCCGTCTACGCTCATTGCCCTCAGCGCCCAACCGGCACTCAAGGCGCAGTTTACGGCGCTCTTGGCTCAGGCCGCGTCGGGAGACATTGGTGGTCTTCTCGCAGGGTTCGAGGCCTTCGTCTACGCTTGGGCAGGCGTCGCCAACGTCGAACCGGATAGCCGTGGTCCTGCAATGGACGCGCGTAAAGTTGCGTTTCTCGAAGCGATCTTAGGCCGGCAGTATCAGCAGGACGACTACGCCTATCTTGCCAACCCTGGGCCTGTCGCGGCGCTGATGCTCGACTGGGAAGCTTCGAAGATCATCGAGGCCATGGCGGCCCAGTTCCTCGCGCAATCGACGATATCGCACGCGCAACTGACAGCCACGTCGGCGGCAACGTACGAAGCGGCCATCGCGGGGCACCCGCTCAACATGCTCCCATCCGTCGGCGACGATGCCGGCTCCTATGATTGGGTCGGAGAAATCCTGGCCGATGCGGCGAGCGAGACGGGACTCACCCTTGCTCAGGCCGGCACTTTGTTGCGCATCATGCGCCACGAGGCGAGCGACCTCGGCGCCTACGAACAGGCCATTGTTCATGGCTATGTCAGCATCGGAGTTGCTGCCGGGATCGCGCAGCAGATGGCTGCCCGACTTGTTGCTGAGGACGGCTACTACGTCACCGATGGCCCGGGCGATGAGCTGGTACCGGACGCCCTGATGGCAGACCATGCAGTCTATGTTGCCGACCCCTCGGGTAACGACACGCTTCAGGGAACCAAGGGGGACGATGTTCTGGTGGGGCGCGAGGGCAACGACACCTATGTCTGGGGCACCGGCATGGGCAATGATGTCACTGACGAAGAAGGCGATGCCGACCCCAACAACACCACCGACGTCGATCGGCTCGTCCTGACAAACCTGACGGCGGAGGACGTGCGGTTCGTCCGCATGATCGAGCCTGGCTTCGACATGGACCTAATGATCGAGGTCGTCGATACCGGAGAGTGGTTGCTCCTCGACGATCAGCTGAGCTCTTACGCCTTTGAAGCAATCGAACAGATCGTGTTCGCCGATGGCCAGGTTATGCTGGCGGCGGAGTTCGAACAGTTGGCCAGGGTCTGGGTTGATGGAACGGCGGCGGACGATGTCCTCACCGGCCCGAACATTGCCAGCGGTATCAATGGCTGGTCTGGTAATGACGTGATCGACGCCGGAACCGGCCAGGACATGCTGGCCGGCGGCAGTGGCAATGACACGTTGCGCGGTGGTGAGGGCAACGACACCTACGTCTATTCCCGCGGCGACGGCCATGACTCGACCACCGAAGGGACCAATCAAGGCGCCGCCGACAAAGTCGTCCTCACCGATATCAATCCAGACGATGTCGCCCTTGTCCGAAACGGAAACAACGTCACGCTGCTGATCGGCGAGAGTGCCCCAGGCGCCGGAGATGGTGGTTCGATCCTTCTTAACGAAAACCTGGACGATTACTTCGATAGAGGCGTCGAGCAGATCGTATTCGCCGACGGCACCACCTGGGCTCGGGTGGACTTGCGGCTGAGGCTCCTGGCGCARGCCTCGACCGACGGCAAYGACACGATCGTCGGATTCAATACTGGCAATACCATTACCGGCGGCCTCGGCAACGATACTTTGCGCGGTGAGGCCGGCAACGACACCTATGTCTATTCCCGCGGCGAYGGCCATGACTCGATCGCCGAAGGGACCAATCATGGCGGTGCCGACAAACTCGTGCTCACCGATATCAACCCCGACGACGTCAGCCTCCTCCGGAAYGGAAACGACGTCACGCTGGTGATCGCCGAAAGCACTCCAGGGGCCGGAGACGGTGGCTCGATCTTCCTCGACGAAAACCTGGACGATTACTTCGATAGAGGCGTCGAGCAGATCGTATTCGCCGACGGCACCGTGTGGAGCCGCGCTACCCTGCGGAGTATGGTGCTGCTTGGAACCTCAGGCAATGACATCATCACCGGCTTCAGCTCGAACGACTACCTCAACGGCGCCAGCGGCAACGACACCTTGGATGGGGGTGATGGCAACGATGCCGTCCACGGCGGTGATGGCAACGACGTAGTTCGAGGTGGGAACGGCGACGACAGCCATTTCGGCGGCAACGGCGATGACGTCATATACGGCAGTGTTGGAACCGATAGCTTCGATGGCGGGGCTGGCAAGGATTCGTTGAACTTCGATTACACCAGCGCAGCGCTGACCGTGGATCTGGCGAACGGCTCCGTCAGCTTTGAGACGGGACAGATAGAAGCCGCGATTGACTTCGAGAACTTCACATCGGGTGCAGGCAACGACACCCTGTTGGGCTCGGCCCAGGGAAACACTATGCGAGGTGGCGGCGGCAACGACACCATCAATGGCGCCGGTGGCGACGACATCATCGACGGCGGCGACGGAGATGACAGCCATTTTGGCGGAGACGGCGACGACCGTCTTGTCGCCAATGCCGGCACGGACACGTTCGACGGTGGCGATGGCGTCGATACTATCGATACGACCTACTACGCATCCAACATCCAGGTCGATTTCGCATCCGGAACGCTCACCTTCGCCAATGGAGTCAGTGAGAGCGCCATAAACATTGAGAATGCCACCACAGGGGCCGGCAATGATGTGCTGGTTGGCAGCTCGGGCAGCAACCGGCTCAACAGCGGAGACGGCAACGATGCTCTGCACGGCGGAGATGGCGACGACATTCTCGATGGCGGCGCGGGTCTCGACAGTTACTTCGGCGGCGGTGGCGACGACCTGCTTATCGGCAATCTTGGCGCCGACACGTTTGACGGCGGAGATGGTAACGACACACTCGAGCTCACCTACACAAGCGAGAGCGTAACGGCCAACCTCACCGCTGGAACCGTTCTGTTCGCCGGCGGCACGACGGAGACGGCGGTCAATATCGAGAACCTCAGAGGTGGCAGCGGAAACGACACAATCCTGGGGACGAGCGGAAGCAACGTGCTCGGCGGCGGGCTCGGAAGCGACCAGCTCGATGGCGGCTCGGGTGTCGATACCGCCATCTACAGCGGCGCACGGCAGGACTACTCGATCGTCGAGAACGTCGACGGTAGCTTCACCATCACGGATCTGAACGCGAGCGACGGCAACGAGGGCACGGATCTCCTCACGTCCATCGAGTTCGCGCGATTCTCGGATCAGGACGTTGTGCTGGCCGTCGAACCAATCCATCAGGCTATTGACGGGATACTCTCTATCCCAGTCGGCTCGACCGCCCAGGGCAAAATTCAGCTGACCGTGCCACCCGGATACGACGGCATCTTTGAGTATTCGATCATCGACGATGCCGATCACGGGTCGGTCTCAATTGGCTTAGATGGCACCTACTCTTATGCGGCCAACCCTGCATATGTTGGCGGCGATGGCTTCTCGGTCAGAATCGAAGATGAGTTCGGCGGTGTCCAGGTAGCGACGGTCGCCGTTTTCGTTCGTCAGGCGGTGACGCAGTCTCCGGTCTCCTTTGTCAATGCGTATTGGCGGGCCAGCAACATAACGACGGACGCCGATTATTGGAGGATGGACCCCGCGATATCCGCCCTCGAGGACGGTGGCTACATCGTCGCCTGGTCGCAGGATGGGCGTGACGGTTCGCTGAGCGGAGTCTTGGCGCGGCGATACGACATTGACGGAAATGCGCTAGGCAGCGAGTTCCAGGTCAACACCTATGCCACCAATGATCAATCGCTGGCCGACGTAGCCGGACTGAGCGGAGGTGGTTTCGTCGTCACGTGGACGTCCACGTCGCAGGACGGCAGCAACGACGGCGTCTATGCGCAGCGCTACACCTCGACCGGTGCAAAGGCCGGTGGCGAGTTCCGCGTTAACACGACAACGGCCGACTATCAGCGGCGATCGACCGTGGCGGCGACGGATGATGGCGGCTTCATCGTGACCTGGGAAAGCAACGGTCAGGATGGGAGTGATTTCGGCGTCTACGTTCGCAAGTATGACTCCGCCGGCTCCGCAGTGACTACAGAGCTTCGCGTCAATACTTTTGCGACCAACTGGCAACGTGTGCCGCAGGTTCAAGAACTGACGGATGGAAAGTTCGTTGTAGTATGGGACTCCAATACCCAAGACGGCAGCGGTCTCGGTGTATATGGGCAAGTGTTCAATGCCGACGGAAGTAAGTTCGGCAACGAACTTCAGATCCATGAATACTTGCAAAATGCGCAGCGGGAGCCGCAAATCGCCGCCCTTCGTGATGGGGGCTTCGTTGTGATCTGGGAGGATGAGAGCGGGGGCTTCGGTGCGGGAAGCGGTACCGATATTGTCGGCCGCCTGTTCAGCTCGGACGGAGTGAGCGAGGGACCGAGCTTCCGCATCAACAGCTCAGGTTTTGCGGGGAGCCAAACCGCACCCACTGTTGCAGCTCTTCCGGATGGTGACTTCGTAGTCATCTGGGGTGATTTGTCCGACGGCACGATACGCGGCCAGCGGTTTGACTCTCTTGGTCAGGCCGAGGGGTCGGGAATCTTCCTTGCCGACTACGCGATCAATGAGGCCTGGAGGCCCGAGGTCTCCGTGCTGGAGGACGGCGGCATAGCATTGGCTTGGCAGTTCTCGGAAACAGCCGGCGGCCGAACGGCCATCAGAACCACCCTCCTTCTCGGCGATCACGTGGGCGCGGTCTCTGGAACCGCCGGCGCCGACACGATCATCGGCGATGACATCAGGAACACCTTCGACGGCGGCGATGGCGATGATCGCTTGGACGGCGCCGGGGGTGGCGACTGGCTGACTGGTGGCGTTGGCGATGACTCGTTCGTGTTCCGCGGGGACTTCGGCAGCGACGAAGTCGAGGATTTTGAGATCCACGCTGGCGGCGCGAATGGTGACGTGATCGAGATCCATGACCAGACTGGCCTCACGTTCGCCGATGTCATTGCCGATGCGGAGCAAAGGGGTTCCGACGCATATCTCGATCTGGGGGAAGGCAATTCCATCACCCTCCGCGGCGTCGCCGTCAGTGCGCTGACGGTGCAGGACTTTTGGTTCGTTTAGGTACTTCGAGCTGGACTGAGAGGATCTGGTTGAGGTGTCGGACGGGCAGCGTTGAAACCCATCGTGCCGTGGGTAAATCGCGCGTCGGTTCAACGTTGTCGCTCCTGGACGACCCCCGAATTGACCAACCCCAGCTCCGGGCCACGTCCCCGTTTAGCAAACGACAATCGGCGAGGAGCCGGGACGAAGCTCCTCGCCTGCGGGCCTGTCGGTGATCGGGAGACTGATCAGCCGGCAGTGATCGCCGACGCCTGGTTCACCTTGCCGTTGAGGGTATAGGTGATCGCGACCTTCTCGCCGGCTTTCAGCTTGGAGAAGTCGCACTTGGGCGCGAACTGGTAGACGGACTTGTCGGCCAGGGTCACGGTGCACGCCTTGCCGTCCATCGACTGGATGGCGCCATGGGCGGTGCTGGGGGCGGCCAGCGCCATCGAGGACGCGCCGATCGAAGCGACGAGCATCAGGGGAACAAGGAACTTGCGCATGACGATCTCCTTTTCGTCAGGTTCGCCACGCCGGCTTTGGGTGGCGGCCGGTGCGTGGTGCAGCGGCGAGACAGAAGCTGGGGCCGGCCGATTGCTCCCTCCTTTCCTGAAACTTACATATTCGTAAGCCGACAGGACGGCTGCACCGGGTGTAGGTTGCGACCAGGCGGCAATGCCATCGTCGGGCGCGCCGCGCTTCAATGTCGAGGTTGCACGGTGAAGGTCGTTGTCGCCGAAGACGACCGGACGTCGTCGGATTTCATCCGCAAGGGCCTGGCCCAGCAAGGGCACAGTGTCGAATCGGTGTTCGACGGCCGCGACGCCCTGACCTTCTGTCTCTACAATAGCTGCGACGTGCTGGTGCTCGACCGGATGATGCCCGGCATGGACGGGCTGTCGGTCGCCAAGGCGCTGCGCGCCTCCGGGCGCACCATGCCGATCCTGTTCCTCACCTCGATGGGCGATGTCGACGACCGGGTCGAGGGGCTGATGGCCGGCGGCGATGATTACCTGGTCAAACCCTTCCATTTCTCCGAGCTGATGGCACGGATCACCGTGCTGGCGCGGCGGCCGCAGACGGCGGAAGCCTCGACGCGGCTCAGCATTCACGACCTCGAACTCGACCTGCTGGACCACACCGCGACGCGGGCCGGCACCCGCATCGAACTGCAGGCCAAGGAGTTCGCCATCCTGGCGCTGCTGATGCGCAACGCGGGGCGGATCGTCACGAAGACCATGCTGCTCGAGCAGGTGTGGGACTTCAATTTCGACCCGCAGACGACGGTGGTCGAAACCCATATGAGCCGGCTCAGGGCCAAGATCGACAAGCCGTTCGAGGTGCCGCTGATCCACACCACCCGCAATACGGGCTACTCGATCCATGCACCGCGTCAGTAGCATTCTCGCCGGGGCGGCGTTCCGCTCGGCGGTGCTGTCGCTGCTGCTGTTCCTTGCGGTGTTCCTGGTCGCCGGCGTGGTGATCGTCAGCCAGACCAGCAGCGAGGCCGAGAGCGAGATCCGGGCGCTGGTCAGCAACGAGTTCGAGCTGTTCCGCGAGGCGGCCGACACCGGTGACATGGACCAGTTGCGGCAACTGGTCGACAGCTCTGCCGCTGCAGCCGGGCCGCGCTTTTTCGTCGTCGCCCTCTACCGGCCCGACGGCACGCTGTTGGCCGGCGACGATATCCCGCGGCCGGCGAAACTGGGCTGGAGCACGATCAGCTCGGGGATCAACGTCACGACGCCATCGGAACAGTACCTGGCGCTGACCGAGGATATCGGCGGCAACCGGGTGACCTTCGGGCGGACGCTGTTCTTCGTCGAAGTCGGCTCGGCGGCGCTGTGGCGCGCCTTGATGCTGGCGAGCATCGTGGTTGGCATCGGGGCGCTGGCGATCGGCTATTTCACCAGCCATGGAGTCTCGGCCAAGCTCGACCGCATGGCCGATACGCTGGAACGGGTGGCGCGCGGCGACAGCCGGGTCCGCCTGCCGGTCGGCCGCTCGAACGACCAGGTCGACCGGGTATCGCGGCAGATGAATGCCCATCTCGACCGGTTGAGCGACCTGCTCGGCACCATGCGCAACACGGTGATCTCGATCGCGCACGACCTCAAGTCGCCGCTCAGCCGCGCCTATATCCTGCTGCAGGAAGCCGAGGAGGCGCCGAGCGAGGCGGAGCAGAGCAAGCTGCTCGAGGAAGCGCAGGCCGAGATCGAGCGGCTCAACGGGATCTTCGACACCGTACTCAGGATTTCGCGCATCGAGGCCTCCGACGATCAATCCGGCTTTGCGGCCTTTTCCGCCCGCGAACTGGTGAGCGAAACGCTGCAGACCTTCGAGCCGGTGGTCGAGGAGGCCAAGCAACAGCTGGTCGAGGCGCCTGGGGATGGCGACGCGACGATTGTCGGGGATCGGCGGATGGTGGTGCAGATGCTGGTCAACCTGATCACCAATGCCTCGCGCTATAGTCCGCCCGGCGCCCGGATCGAACTCAGCGCCGGCATCGAGGATCAGCACCCGGTGCTGGTGGTGGCCGATAACGGCCCGGGGATCCCGCCCGACCGGCGCAGCGAAGTGTTCGAGCCGTTCCGCCGGCTCAACCCGGAGCGCGACGAGAAGGGCTCGGGATTGGGGCTGGCGCTGGTGCAGGCCATCGCCACCCGCCACCGGGCCAGCGTGCGGCTCGAGGACAACGGCCCCGGCCTGCGGGTGACCGTCCGCTTTCCGATCGCCGCCGCCGGCGCAGTTTGAGGATTTGTAAGGTTGGGGAGAGCGACGCGCAAACCCCGCACGTCATAACCCTGCCCGCCGATGCCGTTGCACCGACCGCCGGCCCTCCTCCGCCGACGCCAACCCACCATGCGGAGTTCCATGAAATGAACAAGCTCTCCAGCCTTTCCGTCGTCGCCCTCATTGCTGCGCTGATCGCCGCCAATCCGGTGCTCGCCGCCGTGCCGAAGTTTACGAATGGCGCGCCTGGCACCGCCATGAGCGTCGACGACTTTGCCAGCCAGCTGGCAAGTTTCAACGCCAAGGATGTCACCGACCTCGTCGGCGCCAAGAGCGTCACGGTCTACAACTACAATACCGCCTGGACCGACAAGGCCGGCAAGGCGGTTGACCTGTTGACCGAGGACTCCCAGAGCATCGGCCTGTTGCGCGAGGCGCTGAACAAGAACCCCGCCGCGGTGAAGCTGCTCGCCGACAACAAGATCAAGGTCAACCAGGTGGTCGACATCATCGATGTCGGCGGCAACGTGCAGCTCTATATCCAGTAACGGCATGGCGGACGCCATGACAGATTCCTGATCTGTCGCGGCGTCCGCCAACCACTCGCGGGAGCTCGGTCCATCGCCGGTTCGTTGCGATAACTACGCTCCCCCGCGCGGATTCCGCCGCGAGCGGGCACGCCCTCTCGACAGCTCCCGCCATACCGCCTATATCGCGCGCCCCGCTGCCCCTTCCGGTGCAGCTTTCGAGGCAGCCCCGGAGGACAGGATGGCGCGGACCCATTGCGGCATGGATTTCGGCACTTCCAACTCCACTCTCGCGGCAGCCGGCGGCAACACGCCGCCGCGGCTGCTGCCGCTCGAAGACGGCAAGCCGACCATCCCCTCGGCGATCTTCTTTTCGTTCGAGGAGGATCGCACCTTTTTTGGCCGGCAGGCGGTGAGCGAATATGTCACCGGCGCCGACGGCCGGCTGATGCGCTCGATCAAGAGCGTGCTCGGGACGTCCTTGTTCAATGACACCACAAGGGTGAAGCGCGACGCGCTGAAATTCTCCGAGATTCTGGGACGCTTCATCGCCGAACTGAAGCGGCGCTCGGAGGCTTCGCTCGGCCATGAGATTGAAGACATCGTCTGTGGCCGCCCGGTGCGCTTCGTCGATGACGACGACAAGGCCGATGCCGAGGCGCAGCGCCAGCTCGAGGGCGCGGTGCGGGCCCAGGGTTTCCGGCATATCGAGTTCCAGTTCGAGCCGATCGCCGCGGCGCTCGACTACGAGCAACTGGTAGCGGGTGAAGAACTGGGCCTGGTCGCCGATATCGGCGGCGGCACCTCGGACTTCACGGTGATCCGGCTCTCGCCGGAACGGGCCCGGCGCGCCGACCGCAAGGCCGACATTCTCGCCACGGCCGGCGTCCATGTCGGCGGCACCGATTTCGACCGCCTGCTGTCGCTGAAAAAGGTGATGCCGCTGATGGGCTACGGCACCGAGACGGCGGATGGCAAACGCCCCCTGCCCTCGGCGCCCTATTACGATCTCGCCACCTGGCATCGGATCAACCGGCTCTATAACCAGAAGACCCTGCTCGAGCTGCACTCGACCTACCAGGAGGCGCAGTTCCCCGACCTCGTCAGCATGCTGATCGCACTGGTCGAGGACCGGCAGGGACATCGGCTGGCCGGTCGCGTCGAGGAAGCCAAGATCGCGCTCAGCGAGGCGCCGCAGACCGAGTTCCGCTTCGTGACGCGCGACGTGAAGCTCGAGACGCCGATCAGCATCGAGCAGTTACACGCCGCCCTCGAAGGCGCCACGGCAGCGATCGCCGCGGCAATCGGCAGGACGCTGGTGGCGGCGGGCGTACCTGGTAGCCGGATCGACACGCTGATCCTCACCGGCGGTTCGACCCGGGTACCGGCGGTCGGCAATATGCTGAGGGCGCTGTTCCCCGAAGCCAAGGCGGTCGAAACCGATGCCTTCGGCAGCGTCGGGCTCGGCCTCGCCCTCGATGCGATGCGGCGGTTCAGCTAGCCTTCAGCTTGGTCTCGCTACGCCTCTAGAGGTGACTTGTTTGACGCGAGATCGAACCGGAAAAGTCTGCAACTTTTTCTGATCTCGCTCTCAGCACCCGAGGGGGATTTCGATGCTGCTGCCGATCCGTTCGCTGCTGTCGGGGCTGCTTGCCCTGCTGCTTTTGGGCCCGCTGGCCTTCGCCATGCCCGCCTCGGCCGCCGAGAAGGCGATCATCATCCTCGATGGCTCTGGCTCGATGTGGGCGCAGATCGACGGCAAGGCCCGCATCGAGATCGCCCGCGAGACGCTGAACACGGCGCTGGAGGGGGTGCCCGAGGCGCTCGAGCTCGGCTTAATGAGCTACGGGCATCGCGAGAAGGGTTCGTGCGACGACATCGAACTCCTGGTGCCGCCGGCCGCCGGAACCGGCGCGGCGATCAGTGAGGCGGCTGCGGGAATCACGCCGACCGGCAAGACGCCGATCTCGGCGGCGGTGCAGCTGGCGGCCGAGGACCTCAAATACACCGAGGACAAGGCGACGGTGATCCTGATCACCGACGGGCTCGAGACCTGCGAGGCCGACCCTTGCGCGCTGGCCTCGACGCTCGAAGGCCAGGGCGTCGATTTCACCACCCATGTGGTCGGCTTCGGGCTCACCGACGAAGAGGGCAAGCAAGTCGCCTGCCTCGCCGAGAATACCGGCGGCAAGTATATCGCGGCGGGCGACGAAGAGACGCTGACCGAGGCGCTGAAGAGCACGGTGGCCGAGGTTGCGGCGCCGGCGGAGCCCGAACCGGCGCCTGCCCCGGGGCCCGCCAACGCCGAGTTCAATTTCGATCCCGATGCGAGCCTCGCCGAAGGCGGCGAGTCGCTGGACGAAGAGGCGGGCCTGGTCTGGGAGGTCTACAAGGCCAATCCGGATGGCAGCCTCGGCGAGTACGTCACCACCGATTACGGCATCAACTGGAAGACCAATCTCGAACCCGGCGCCTATGTGGTGCGCGCCACGCTCGACTTCGCCAAGCTCGAACAGCCGGTGACGATCGAGGCGGGGACGGTCGCCGAGCCGCTGTTCGTGCTCGATGCGGGCCGGCTGATCATCCGGCCATTGCCGGCAGCCGACGCCGAACCCGACCCCAATGCCGCGGTGTTCACCGAATTCCCCGGCGGCGCGAGCACGACCAACTACGGCGAGACCAAGCTCTATGTGCCGGCCGGCGACACCAGGGTCGAGGTGAGCATCGGCAGCGGCAAGGTGTCCGAGCTGGTGCCGGTGCAGTCCGATACCACGGTGGTCAAGGATATCGTCGTCGGGGTCGGCGTCGCGGCGGTCAACGCCTTCTATGTCGAGGGCATGAAGGTCGAGGACGGCGACCTGTTCGAGGAGATCCTCGAGGCCAAAAAGGACATCCAGGGCAACCGCAAGTCGGTGGCCTACAATTATGGCCCGGACCACAATTTCGAGCTGCCGCCGGGCGATTATGTGCTGGTGTCGACGGTGGGCGGCGCGACGCTGGAAACCCCGTTCAGCATCGCAACCGGCGAGCGGACAGAGGTCGGCGCCATCCTCGGCGCCGGGGTCGTGGCGATCACCGCGCCAGGCACCGACAAGGTCGAGGTGTTCGGCGCCAAGGCGGATATCCAGGGCAACCGCAAATCCTTCACCTACGGCTTTGGCGGGGCGCTCGAAACCACGCTGACCGCCGGCGACTACCTGGTGGTCGCATCGCCGGCCGAAGGCGAGCCGAAACAAACCAGCATCAGCGTGGTGGCCGGCGAACGGCTGGAGGTCACGGTCGAATAAGGCTCAGGCGGCGTGGTCGCGCAATTCCTCGAAACCCGCAGCGTAGAGATCGACCAGCTTGCGGGCGCGGTCCATGGCGATGCCCCGCCCTTCGCGCAACAGGGCCGTGGCCTTGGTCGGCAGCACCGCGCCGGTGCCGGGCTCAAGCAGAATGGCATGCCATTGGGCGGCACGCGTCACGCGGATGATGTAGCCGCGATAGCTATCGTCCAATGCGTAGTCTCCTGCGTAGTTGTACTTGCGCGCTAATGCGACGCTGCACCCGGCGTTCCACTGGCTCAACGCGGCCGTGATCACAACTGCTGGGCGGTGTGAATTGCGGGGAGAACAGGAAACGTGATCGGCAGCGTCACGATTCAGAGGAAATCGTCCCGCCGCGGGCTTCGGCTGGCTCCGCCGCGATGACTACCCGGTTCATCGCGGCTTCAGCGGCGCAGGCGCAGTCTCCCGCTCAGCACGGAGGGAGGACTCCAATGTTCAGGTCATTGATGCTCGGCGTCGCGTTCGTGGCCCTATTGGCGATGCCGGCGGCCGCCGCGGAGGTCGAGTTAGACGCCAACGACAACGGGCAGATCGAATTCGTCATGCCCTCGGGCAATGTCGGCTGCATCGTCACCCCGGAAGGCGGCACCGACGTCTATCAGCCGGAAGGTGGCGGCCCCGAGATCATGTGCGACCGGGTCGAACCGGAATATGTCCGTGTCGTGCTCGGCGCCGATAGCGCCGAAGAACTCGACGAGGTTGGCGACGCCAGCTGCTGCGGAGCCGAGCAGGTGCTGCACTACGGCGAGTGGGCGTCGATCGAAGGCTTCGTCTGCTATTCGAAGAAAACCGGCCTCACCTGCACGACCGAGGACGAAGCCCACGGCTTCCAGATGGCCCGCGCCGGCATCGAAACCTGGTGACGGGCACGGCTTGGATTCTCCGATCTGACCGCTTGCCATCCGGCAGCGCTCCAAACTCGGTGTCATCCCTGCGAAAGCAGGGACCCAACTCGCCGTCGCGCAGGTGGATGGATGGGTCCCTGCTTTCGCAGGGATGACAGCCGGTGGGTGGGCGGGATCGCAACTTAGCCCGCAATGGGGCATGCTGGGTATGCGAACCGAGGCTCCCCCAAACACGGTGTCATCCCCGCGAAAGCGGGGACCTCCGTTTGCGATCGTGCAAAGGCCAGGAAAACAGAGGTTCCCGCTTTCGCGGGAATGACCCGGTGGGTGGGGCACCACCCGTATGCGCCTTCACGAGGACAGGCTGAAAGCGCCCTACAGGAAATCGTCGCGGCGCGGGGTAAAGCTGTCGATCAGTTTGCCGGCTTCCAGCGCCTTGACCCCGTGCACCAGCCCAGACGGCACGATATAGGCGCCACCCTTGCCGATGGTCTGGGTGACGCCGTCGATGGTCACCTCGAACACCCCTTCGGCGACATAGCTGGTCTGGAGGTGCGGGTGCGAGTGCAGCGCACCGATCCCGCCCTCGTCGAAGGTGAACTCGACCAGCATCAGTTCGGGCAGGTCGAGGATGACGCGGCGGGACGAGCCATTGAGCTCGGTGTGCTTGCCGTCGCCGGGCTGCGCAAAGAGGGGGGACATTCTGTCACTCACAGTTTGTAGGCCTTCTTGACCAGGTTGTAGGCGAGGTCTTTGGCGACTTCGTGGGCCTCGTCCTCATCGAGCCGATGTTCGGTGACGAGGCGGGCGAGGAAGGCGCAGTCGACGCGGCGGGCGACATCGTGGCGCGCCGGGATCGAGGGGAAGGCGCGGGTGTCGTCGTTGAAACCGACCGTGTTGTAGAAACCCGCCGTTTCGGTGGCCATCTCGCGGAAGCGGCGCATCCCCTCCGGGCTGTCGTGGAACCACCAGGGCGGGCCAAGCTTCAGCGACGGATAAACGCCGGCCAGCGGCGCCAGTTCGCGCGCATAAACGCTCTCGTCGAGAGTGAACAGGATGATCGACAGTTTCGGGTCGGTGCCCACTGCATCGAGCAGCGGCTTCAGTGCGCCGACATAGTCGGTGCGCGAGGGGATATCGAAGCCTTTGTCGCGGCCGAACTTCTGCAACATGGAAGGCGAGTGGTTGCGCCAGGCGCCGGGATGGATCTGCAGCACCAGCCCGTCATCAATCGACATGCGGGCCATTTCGGTGAGCATCTGAGCCCGGAACAGGGCGCGCTCGCGCGCATCGGCCTTGCCGGAGCGCACCTTGTCATAGAGCTGCCCGGCCTCCTTAGGGAGGAGGTTCGCCGTCTCGGCGGTCGGGTGGCCATGGTCGGACGAGGTGGCGCCGAACTCAATGAAATAGGCGCGGCGCTTGCGGTGCGCCTCGAGATAACCGTTCCAGTGGCCGGTATCCTCGCCGGTGATCTCACCGAGCTTGTCGAGATTGCCGGCAAAGCCGGCGAAATCCGGATCGACCACCGAATCGGGGCGGTAGGCCGGGACCACCCGGCCCTTCCAGCCACTGTCACGGATCATCCGATGCCATTTGAGATCATCGAGCGCCGCGTCGGTGGTCGAGATCACCTCGAGGTTGAAGCGCTCGAACAGGGCGCGCGGGCGATAATCGTCGCGCTGCAGCCGTTCGGCGATCTGGTCGTAGATCGCATCGGCATTGTCTGCGCTCAGCCGCTCGGTGACGCCGAACAGGGTGGCGAAGGTGTGGTCCAGCCAGGAGCGCGTCGGGGTGCCGCGGAACAGGTAGTAGTTCCTGGCGAACAGCCGCCAGATCTTCCGGCCATCGGTCTCGACCGCCGAACCGTCGGTGGTCGGGACGCCCAGGTCCTCGAGGCGGATGCCCTGCGAAAACAGCATGCGGAAGACATAGTGATCGGGGACGATCAGCAGTTGCGCCGGATCGGGGAACTTCTCGTTCTCGGCATACCAGCGCGGCTCGGTGTGGCCGTGCGGCGAGACCAGCGGCAGGTCCTTGATCCCGGCATAGAGCGCCTGCGCCACGCCACGCGCCTTGGGTTCGGCATCGAACAGCCTGAAGTCGTCGAGCAAAGTCATGGTCAGCGGGTCCTCCGAACCACTTGGTTACTTAGCGCGGGCGCCGATGTCAAAGCCGGGGGCTTGATCCCTCTCATTAGCCCTGCAATGGGTCGATAAGGAGGATTGGCAATGAGCGGGATTATTGAGCGGATCGAGCGCGAGAGCGGCGTCGAAGGGCTGGCGGAGATTCTCGCCGACCGGCTTAATCCGTCCGACCTGCAGTCGCTGCTGATCGAGGTGACCCGCCGCCGCGCCAAGAAGCGCAGCCCGGCCGAACTGCTCAAGGATTTTGCCACCAGCCGCTTCTTTGGCGTGGCCCGGCCGGACCGGGCGGCGCTGCTGGCCTGGGAACAATTGGCGCTCGGCCTGTGCGAGGGGCGCTTCGAGCCGGTCGAACTGTCGCCGGTGACGCCGCTCGGCGCCTGCTCGGTGGTGGCGACGGTGGACCAGGACTGGTCGATCGGCACGACGCGGCGGGGCGAAGTGGTGTCGGACCCGACGAACGTCCTGGCGCTCGAGGCGGCGCGGCTGCGCCAGGGCGGCGGCGACGATGTGCACCTCACGACCAGCCATCGGGTGGTGCGGCCGCAGAACTATGGCGACGGGCGGGCCGCAGGCCGTATCGATGGTGTCAGCCGTCAACCCGTGCAAATGCTGGCGCATTTCCGGCTGTTCGCCCTGGCGAGCAGCGGGCGCGATCGGGGCGGCTACGGTTTCGAGGCCGAGGCGCTGCGCCGGCAGGTGGGGCTGCTGCTCGAAGCGTTCGGGCAGTTTCTGGCGCCGGGCACGGCGCTGCGGCTCGGCTACACCCGGACGACGGCGCCAGATGTCGACGCCCGGCTCGAGGCGTTGCGCGGCGTCGCCGAGGCGAATGGCGCGGAGCTGTTCGAGGAGGTCGGACGCGAGGCGGCAGGAGGCTACTATGCCGGCTTCTGCTTCCACATCTTCGCCGGCGACATGCAGCTGGCCGATGGCGGCGTCGTCGACTGGGGCGCCAAACTCACCGGCAACGGCAAGGAACGCATGGTGATCTCCGGCTGCGGCGTCGAGCGGCTATTGGCGCTGCGGGGGTAGGATGTTGCCGGCGCGTTCGATTTGGACTGCCCCTCACCCCGACCCTCTCCCCAGCGGGGGAGAGGGGGCGATGGGGCACTGCTGGTGCAGACTGCGTCCCCTCTCCCCGGCGGGGAGAGGGCTAGGGTGAGGGGCAGGACGCACCGGTCACAGCGTAGCTCTCACTAAGCCGCCCGCGCCACCAGCTGGCCGCGGAGGTCACGCAGCCAGAGCTGGCCGCAGGCGGCGTCGATGCGGTTGCCCTGGGTGTCGCGCACCACCACCGGGATGCCGGCGCGTTCCAGCCCGGCGCGGAACTGCATCAGCCTGAAATCGGAGATGCGGCCGAAACCGAGCCCGTCGACTTCGTTCCAGCGCATCAGGTTGAGCCGGGCGGGTTCGTTGCGGAACATGGTGACGAGCCGCCGCAGATCGGCGTCGCTGTCGTTGATCCCAGGAAGCAGCAGGTAGACGAAGGTGACGATGCGGTTGTGCCGGCGGGCCCAGCTCAAGGCGCCACCGACCACGTCGGCGATGACGTGTTTGCGCGCACCGGGGATCAGCCGGCCGCGGGTCTCGTCGGTGGTGGCGTGCAGCGAAATGGTGAGGTTGAGCCCCAGATGCTCCTCGCGCAGCGCTTTCAGCCCCTTGGGAATGCCGATGGTGGAGAGGGTGATGCCGGTGGTGGCCCAATCGAGCCCGCGTCGATCCCGCAGGATACGGATGGCCGCCAGCACGTTGTCGTAGTTGTTCAGGGGCTCGCCGATCCCCATGAAGACGATGCGGTTCACCTTCGGCCCCAGCCGCACCACCTGCTCGACGATCTCGCCGGGCGAGAGGTTGCGCTTCAACCCGGCCTGCCCCGAAGCACAGAACTGACAGGCGAACGCGCAGCCGACCTGCGACGAGATGCAGGCGGTGAAACCATCACGCCGGCGGATCAACACGGATTCCACTGCATAGCCGTCACGCAAACCGAACAGGTGCTTTTCGGAGGTGCCGCCCAGTTGCCGGTCACGACGGGTCAGGGCGCGCGGCGCAATGTCGTGCGCGGCAGCCCAGCGGCGCAGCGGCCTGGGGAGATCATCGTGCGGCGAGAACAGCTCGCGGTAGGTGAGGCGCGGGCTGGTGTTGAGCGCATCGAAGGCGGCGGAGCTGAGGTCGAGGGCGCAGGGCGCGGGTTGCATCTATCATTTATAACTTACACGTTGGTTATAAATCAAGATGACATACTGAGAGAGACGGCCCCCTCCCGGCCTCCCCCCACAAGGGGGGAGGTGAAGAGTCGAGGCTCTGTCTTCGATCGTGCCAAACACTCGATGCGGCACCTCCCCCTTCATGGGGGAGGATGGGAGGGGGCCGTCTCTATCAGTCGCCTACTCCAGCCGCGCGCCCGGATAGAGCCGCTCGATCGCCTTGCGCGTCTCGGCCTCGGTATACCCCGCAAGCGTCCCCTGCGGCTCGACCAGCCAGAGCATGCAGGCGCCCTGGATCACCATCTGGATCAGCGCCGCCGACTCGGCCCGGTCGGCCGTCTGCGGCAATCGCTCGAGGATTGCCGCCCGCACCAGCTGGTTGCGCTCGCGGGCCAGCGCGTTCAGCTGCGCGTCGTTGATGTCACCCCAGGCGAGCAGCAGGTAGCCGGCAAAGCCCTCGCCCGAGCCCATGCCACTGATCAGGTCGCGCAGCATGGCCCAGAGCGGGATCAGCCCCTGCTCCCGGGGAGCGGCGGCAAAGTAATCGCGCACCTCCTGGGTCGAGCGCTCCAGGGTTTTCAGATGCAGCGTGCGCTTGTCGGAAAAACGCTGGATCAGCGCAGCGCGGCTCAGCCCCACCGCCTCGGCGACATCCGAGAGAGTGAAGCGCTCCGGCCCCAGCCGCAGCATGGCGGCATGGGTGGCATCGAGGACCTGATCGTCGGAAACAAGCTTTGGGCGCGGCATGTGGATTGATAACCGCCACGGCGGTTACATGCCACTCTTTAGCTGGTAATCCCGTACCTTCGCGCCATCTTGCTGATATTGGTGACGACGCGGCTCCTCAGCTCCGGCGGGCCCAGCACTTCGACATCGTCGCCGATCTTGATGAACTCGTGGCTGGCCCAGCCGACTTCCTCGATCGGTATGTCGAGCTCGCACCAGCCATCGGCGTCGGGCGTGGGCGCCAGTGCCTCGACCGCGCGTCGCACCGTGTCGCTCAGATCCCTGAGCTTGCGCAGCCCGACGGCGGTGGCGCGCACATGGGCAATGCCGACATAGATATCGCGCTCGAACTGCTTGGTCGCCTCCTGCCAGTAGGTGGGCAGGTCGAAATCCTTGGGCCGGGTAAAGGTCTGCCCGGTGGGGCCGAGCGCCTGGATCTGCGACAGCCGGTAGGTGCGGCTGTTGCCGTCGCGCTGCGCCACGACGTACCAGACGCCGCCCTTCAAGACGAGGCCGAGCGGCTCGATCACCCGGTCCTTCACGTCCTTCCAGCTCTCGTAGCGGATGGCGATGCGGGTTTCGCTCCACACCGCCTCGGCGACCAGCTTCAGGAATTCCGGCTTGTGGCCGGGCTGGAACCAGCCGCGCGGATCGAGGTGGAAGCGCGAGCTCATCCGCCGCGCCTCGGCCTGCCAATCCGACGGCAGCGCCGCCAGCAGCTTCAGCTCGGCCTGCGCGGCTTCCTCGCCGAGACCCAGTTCCCCGGCCGGGCCGGGCAACCCGGAGAAAAACAGCGCCCGGGCTTCCGGCGCGGTCAGCCCGTTGAGCCTGGTCTTCCAGCCATCGAGCAGGGCGAAGCCGCCATTGCGGCCGGTCTCGGCATAGACCGGCACCCCCGCAGCGCTCAGTTGGTCGATGTCGCGATAGACGGTGCGGACCGAGACCTCGAGTTCCTCGGCCAGCGACTCGGCACTGGTCCGCCCCCGGGTCTGGAGGATCATCAGAATGGTGAGGAGGCGACTGGCACGCATAAATCTTCTCTACACCACGAACCCTGACAGCGGGTGTCAGTCTTAGCGGCATAGAGTCGTTTCTTGAAGATTCGAGGAGACGCGAAATGGCTTTCGAGCAGGTGAAGAACGAGCGGGCTCGCGACGCAGCGGAGCTGCGGCAGGCGGTGGCCGGCATCAACGTCTTGCGCGCCGACCTGCCAGCGCGGGGTTTTGGACAATGGTTCCGCACGCTGGTGCTGCGGCGCTACGCCAACACCATGCTGAAACGCACCCTACGCCGTCCGCGCCGCACGCCGCTCGACCAGCTGTCGCCGCATCTGCTGCGGGATATCGGCGTGCCGCCGGATGTGCGGTAGAGCAGCTCGAGAGCGGGCATCGGGGCCTCCCACGACCCCCTCTCTTGCGAAAACTAAGGACTTAGCTGCGCTAAGCCCAAGTTTTCGCTTTCTCCCCCGCCGAGGGGGAGAGTCCCGACAGATACTCCGGCGCAAGTGGAAGGCACGGATCATCTCCCCCTTGGCGGGGGAGAAAGCAAAATCTTGGGTTTAGCCGTTTGGCTAAGCCTTAGATTTTGCAAGAGAGGGGGTTTTGGAGGGCACGATGCTCGACCGTACCGTCCCAGCGGCGAGTTACGCCGTCTGGCGGTCGAACTGGCCGTTTTTCATGAAGCGCCACAGATAGCTCGGCAGGATCGCGTCCATCGCCGTCGGCGCGATGTCGAACGCGGCGAGGGTGCGCTTTTCGCGCTTGGCGTCTTCCGACACCACGTTGTCCGCCTGCAACTGGTCGACCTGGTCGCTGGTGATCAGCGGCGAGGGCAAGAGCGACAGCGGCAGCGCCAGGAGCTTGGCCGGCCCGGCGGGCAGCGGCAGCAGCAGGTTGGTGCGGAGGGTATCGGTCAACACCCGCGCCACCAGCTCCTTGTGGGTCGCGACCTCGGGGCCGCCGATCTCATAGATCTTGCCGCCCTTCACCTGGCCCTCGGCCGCACGGCAGATCGCCTCGGCGACGTCGCCGACATAGATCGGCTGCAGGCGCGACTTGGCACCGATCACCGGCAGCACCGGCAGCATGCGGGCGAGCATGCCGTAGCGGTTGAAGAAGCCGTCGCCCTGCCCGAAGACGATCGAAGGACGGATCACCACCGCCGACGGGAAGGCAGCGAGCACTTCGGTTTCGCCCAGCGCCTTGGAGCGGGCATAGCCGCTCGGCGCCTGCGTATCGGCGCCCAGCGCCGAGATATGCACCAGCTCCTTGACGCCGAGCGCCCTGGCGGCCTCGGCAATGTTCTTGGCGCCCATCGCATGCACAGCGCGGAAACGTTGCTTGCCGCTCTCGTGGCCGATGCCGACGAGGTTGATGACGACGCCCGCGCCGCGGATGGCGCGCTCGACCGATTCGCGGTTGCGGATATTGGCCTGGATCGGCATCACCTGCCCGACGGCGCCGAGCGGGCGGACGTGACCGGCGAGATCGGGCCGGCGCACCGCGACGCGGATGCGATAGCCGCGACGGGCCAGGAGCTGCACCACCTGGGTCCCGATAAAACCGGCGCCGCCGAAAATGGTGACCAGGTTCGAGGTGGATTCCATGGCTTGAGGCGGCTCCGGGCAAGGCAATCGGTGTAGGGTTTTGCCGCTTCTAGCCTGCACGCCCCGACGTGTCGAGTGGACGAGCTGTGGTCGGGCAAGAAAGCGAGTTGACAGCCCCCGTGCAGTCACCTAGTGAACGGCGCCCATCGGATTGCCCTGGTGGCGGAATTGGTAGACGCGCACGGTTCAGGTCCGTGTGTCGAAAGACGTGGAAGTTCGAGTCTTCTCCAGGGCACCAATGGCAAACGCAAAGGCCTCCCTCACGGGAGGCCTTTTGTTTTCCTGGGGTGGAACGTGCATGATCGCGGTTCCTCGGCGGCGAGACAGTTGCGGGCTGACTAACCCCAGATGCCCTCGCGCACCTACGTGGACCAAGCGCGATACCTCGTGCCCCCCCCTGAGGCAGTTAGGAGAACGCCAGTGCGACTTCGACTAGTCTACTCGGGGCCGTTAGTCGCGACTCAAGGAGCAGCCGACCGCGAGCCGCCCCGTCGCGCGGCGCTCAAGCACGAGATCAGACGCTGTTTCCATGCTCAGCTCCGCTGGCACTGGCAAACCAATGCCTTCCTCAGCGAAACAGAAGCCTACCCAAGCGACTACGATCTCGCACCTGAGCTTGGACTTCACAACGGCCGGATGAGGCTGGTCGATGCTGTCGCATCGCGCCACGAGCGATGGGGCTACCGGTTCGTTCCTCTAGTACGCCGAGGCTGGAAGGTAATGTGCGAGTTGGACGTCCTGCTTCTACGTCATGACCCTCCCGGCGCGTTGGTAACGGCCGGGGATGTCGATAACCGCATCAAAACCCTGATCGACGCGTTGACACTGCCCCAACAGCAGAACCAGCTGACTGGAAATGAAACTCCTCGCGAAGAGGAAACGCCGTTCTACTGCTTGCTGGAAGACGATGTGTTGGTATCTCGCCTCAATGTAGAGACGGACCGTCTGCTGGTGCCACCACGTGGGACCCGTTCCGAGCATAATCAGGAGGTGCAAGCGGTCGTTACAGCCACCGTACGACCCTACGTCGCGACCCTCTTCAATCTCGGTTTCTCTGCCTGAACGCGGCTGGCCTACGCTACGCCCGCTGCGCCTCAGCCTGCGCCACAATATCGACCCCAACCAACTCGCTCCACGCCCCGAGCAGCCGCTTGGTCACCGGCCCAACCTGCCCATCCCCCACCGGCAACCCATTGAACTTGGTCGCCGGCATGATGCAGTACGGCGTCGAGGTGAAGAACATCTCGTCCGCCGTTGCGAGGTCGTAGGGCAGCAGCGACGTTTCCTCGGTGGGGATGCCCAACTCCTGCGCCAGTTCCAGCGCCGTGGCGCGGCTCACGCCGGCGAGGCAGTTGACGGTGGAGGGGGTGCGGAGCACGCCCTTGGTGACGCAGAAGATGTTGCCGCCCTTGTTTTCGGCGACGTGGCCATCGAGGTCGAGGATGACGCTCTGGGCCTGGGGGTCGACGAGCTTGGCTTCCATCTCGGCCAAGGTGTAGGCGAGGCGGCTGCGGTTCTTGATGCGGGGGTCGAGCGATTGGCTCGGCACCATGCGGCTCATCGGCGTGACGCCGTGGCAGCCCTTCGAATAGAAATCGACCCAGGGCAAGAGGTTCATCGGCTGGGTGAAGATCATCACCGTGGCGGCGCCCAGTTGCTTGGTCGGATCGGCGCCGGCGACCGACAGGCCGCGCGAGATGTTGTGGACGATCCAGGCGTCCTCGTGCGGGGCGTAGTTGGGTCGGTTGGCCTCGAACACCTCGAGCGTCACCCGCTTCATCTCGGCGGGGCTCATTTGCGGATCGATCCGCGTCAGCTTCAGCGACTGATAGAGCCGCTCGATATGCGCGTCGAGCTTGAACGGGACGTGGCGGAAGGTGCGGGTCGATTCCGTCATCGTATCGCCCAGCATGATGGCGCTGTCGAAGATGGAGATCCGCGCTTCGTGTTCGGGCACCAGTTCGCCCGAGATATAGACCAGTCGCGTCATGACGTGCCTCACACGCTGAGAACGATGGGAGCCTCGAGTTCGAAGACGATGCCGTCGGCTGCGGGGCCGGCAGCGGAGCGCCACATCATCATCCCCACCTCGGCCGGCCGATCGAGCACGGTGAGGCCGGCATGCCAGACGTTGCGGTGGATGCAGACGGCATCCTCGGGGCCGGCGAGGAAGGTGCGGATATTGGCGAGGTCGGGCGTGCCATCGGCAAGCGTCGGGGCGAGCAGCACGATCCAGCGGCCGACCTTCAGCGGTACGAAGGTCTGGGTCGAGTGCGGATGGCGCTCGAGGAAGGTGATGCTGATCGCCTGGGGGTCGACCGGCTGCGGGCAGAGCACGGCGAAGGCGTGCTGGCCGGGAACGTCGCCCGGCTCCAGCACTGCAGGGATGGTGGTGAACTTGCCGCCCTCGGCACGGACGTGCGTGGCAAAGGGAGCAAGGTCGGCAGAGGCGAGCGGCGGGAGGGACATGCAAAACTCTCAGTTGAGCCGGGTGAAACCACTATGGGCGACGGGGCCCTTCAGCAGGGTGTTGATATCCCGACCATCCTCGCATTCCCTGATGGTTTTGAAGATCGGCTCGAGCGCGGCGAAATAGCCGTCGACGATTTCGGGGGTGTGCTCGGTGCAGGTGTAGACGCTGGTGGCGGCAAGGTAGCCGGCAGCCAGCATTTCCTGGGTGATCAGGGTTTTGTAGGCGAGACCGTTGGCCGATTTGATGCTGAAGCCGGTGAGCGCCGGCACGCCCGCGGTGCTGAGCGGCAGGCCGTATTTCTGGCCCAGCGCCTGCCAGCGCGCGGTGATGGCGCGGCCGGTATCGGTGATCTGCTGCCAGGACTGTTCTTTTTCCATCACCTCGAGGGTGGCGAGCGCCGCCACCGAGCCGATGCGCTCGGTCCAGAAGGTCGAGGAGATGAAGGTGTTCTGCGCCGCTTCCATGATGTCGCGCTTGCCGATGACGCCGGTGACGGCATAGCCGTTGCCGAGCGCCTTGCCGAACACCGCCATGTCAGGATCGACGCCATAGACCTTGTGCAACCCGCCAAAGGCCTGCCGGAAGCCTGAGGTGCACTCGTCGAAGATCAGGATGATGTTGTGCTGATCGGCAAGCTTCCGCACGCTGACGAGGAAGCCTGGATCGGGGTCGTAGTTGCGCGACACTTCCATCTTGATGACGCCGATCTCCTCTTTCTTGATCAGCGCTTCGAGCTCATCGAGCCGGTTGTAGTTGAAGGTGAACACCGAGCCGCGCAGCGACTTGGGCACGCCATTGGGGCTGAGCCCCGGCAACAGGTGCCCGGCGAGCTTGCTCTCGTCGCCGAGGTTGGATGCGAGATACCAGTCGTGCCAGCCGTGATAGCCGCACAGCGCCACCCCATCCTTGCCGGAGGCAGCGCGGGCGATGCGGATGGCGATGGCGTTGGCCTCGCCGCCGGAACGGGCGAAGCGGGCCATGTCGGCCCAGGGGTGCAGGTCAATCAGCCGCTGCGCCAGCTCGACTTCCTCGGGAGCGTTGAGGGTCGCCATGTTGCCAAGGTCAACGGTACGCTTGACGGCATCATCGACTTCCGGCCGACCATAACCGAGCGTGTTGCAGCCGATGCCCATGATCGACATGTCGACATATTCGCGGCCGTCGAGATCCCAGACGCGACAGCCGGCGGCCCTGGAAAAATAGGCCGGCCACTGTTCGGGGAGGAACATTTCGGGGCGCTTCGACAGCAACATATTGCCGCCAGGTATGACGGTCTTCGCCGTCTTCCAAAGGTCCTGCCCCTTGCCCATTCCGTCTCCCCCATCGCTCGCAAACGCAAGCATTGACGCAATGCTATATTGTTATGAGAATAACCTAGTAGCCGTCAAGCAAGGGACTGATCCTGCATGCTGAAAAACTGGCGGAAGGAAGCCGGGGCGCGGATCGAAGGCAGCCGCGACCTCGATTATTCCAAGGTGCAGGCGCCGTGCATCGTGCGAGCGCCGGCAGGCGGGTATCGGCTGTTCTACACTGCGGTCGGACCGGACAAGCCCTTCGCTGATTGCCAGGGTTACATCCTCAGCGCCGTGTCGCAGGACGGGTTGCGGTTCGAACCGGAGCCGGGGATCCGGGTGGCGCCCGATCCGGCGCTGCCGCACATGGCGCTGCGGGTGCTGGCGCCGAGCCTGACGCAACTGCCGGATGGCCGCTGGCGGATGTATTTCGAGGGGCGCGGCCGGGCGGACCGGCCAACGGTGATCGGCAGCGCCATTTCGGAGGACCAGGTGAACTGGACGGTCGAGCCGGGTATCCGGCTCGACGGTGGGGTCGGCGCGCCGCGCTTCCTGTCGCTGGGTGACGGCAGTGGACGCCTGTTCGTGTTTCGCGCCGAGGTTGTGGAGGGTAAGCGGCTCGGCACGCCGGTGGTGAGCGCGGTGACGCGCGACGGGCTGAGCTTCGAGGTGGAGCCCGGATATCGGCTGCGCGACCGAACGGACGAGCTCGACAGCGCCGGGATCACCGCGGCCGAGGTAATCGCGCCACGCATGCCGGGCGAACCCTGGACGATGCTCTACTCCGCCTGGCAGGACCTGCCTCCGGGCACCGTGGCGCCGGTACATCCGAGCCTCGCTTCCGAAGCGATGGCGCGCGGTTCGAGTGCGGATTTCGCGGCGGCCTCGATCGCCGCCGACATGTCCGGCTATCGCTCGCGCATCCTCGTGGCGGAGTCGGAGGATGGGCTGGATTGGCGGCGGAGCGGGGTCGCCATCGAGGGCGATGGCTATGGCGGAGCGGAGATCGACGCGGTGCATGCCGAGGACATGTCGCTGATCGATCTCGGCGATGGCCGCATGCGGATGTACTACGCCTGCTGCGACGCGCACGGGGTGTGGCGGATTGCCAGTGCGGTTAGTAGTCGCCCACTCCCCTGACGGGAGAAGGGATCGAGCGGCTCATCCGGAGTGCTTGGCGCCCCTCAGCCTAACCCTCTCCCCAGAGGGGCGAGGGGACGCACTTTGTACGGGCAGTGCCACAACGCCCCCTCGCCCCTCTGGGGAGAGGGCGGCGGAGAGGCCGAAGGCCTCGCCGGGGTGAGGGGCGCCAAGCACTCCGAAATCATTTGGCTCAGCTCAATCGCGAAGCGCCCCACCCGGCAGCCACTCCGGGAGCTCCGCGGCAAGCCGCGCCCGATACGCCTCGTACACCGCATCCCCCACCGTCTCGTAGGGCGGCAGCAGTTTCAGCGGGAAATCCGGTTCGCTGAGCTTGAGGATGGTCTTGTCGTAGGCGCCATCGACAAAACTGCCGCCGGCGCTGTCGAGCAGGGCGTGCAGCACGCCGCAAAGCTCGCGGTAGAGTTGGGCAAAGCGCGGCCAATCGCCGTTGGCACCGGCATTGAGATACTCGAAGGCGCGGGCCGGGTGGCTCGAGGAGATCGAGGTCAGGAGGCCGCATGCGCCCAAGGGCGCGCCGATATAGTAGCCCTGCTCGGTGAGGAAATGGCGCAGCTGCGGTGCATGCCGCATGAGGCCGGAAATGAGGAACGGATCGCCGCCGCCATATTTGGTGGCGACGAGGTTGGGGTGGGCTTCGGCGACCTCGGCATAGAGCCGCGGCGAGACCAGCCGGCCGGAGCGCATCAGGTTGTAGTGAAGGAATTTCGCCTCGAGGAAGCCGCCGCAGAGTTCGGCGAAGACCCGGCGCATCTCGGTATCGGTCACCACCGACCAGTTGGGCAGCGAGATCTGGAAGGTGTCGATGCCGAGCGTGCGGCAATAATCGATCCGCTCGAGCATGGTGGCGAGCGACTGGCTGACGATGCCGACCATCGGCGCGGCGCCACCAGCCTCGCGCATGGTCTCGGCGAAAATCGCGGCGACGCGGCGGAACATGCCGTCGGTGACCGCATAGCCCTCTCCGGCGGTGCCGAAGATGTAGAGATCGGGGAGCCCCGCGCTGACGAGGTTGCGGATGGTGCGACGGAACAGCGCCTCATCGAGCGTGCCGTCGTCGCGCCAGGGCAGGCAGACGGTGCCGAGCGCGGTGCGTGGGTAGCGGCTCATTGAGCGAAATCGATCTGCACGCGATCGATCTCGACATAGCCCTGGGCGATACTGGAGGGCCAGATCGGATAATCGCGCCCGGCGCGCAGCCGATGCGGATCGCCGCCGATCTCGCCCATCGGCCGGGGTTGCACCGGGAACATGCTGATGTGGATGTTGACGTTCACCCTGCTCAGGATGTCGAGCAGCGGTTTTTCGCCATAGGTGTCGGTGCGATCGTGGCGCGAGCCGATGCTGGTCCACTGGTTCGGGTCCGGCACGGCGGTAACGGTGGTCTCGGTCCATCCGGAGTTCACCGCGAAGGTCTGGCCGGTCAGCACCCAGCCGGAGGTGAGGCCGTCCTTGCTCCCCTGGATCAGCAGCGACAGTTTCGTGCCGGCCGCTTCGAGTTCGCCGCGGGTGCGCAGGGTGATTTTGGCATTGGTGAAGTCGGTGGGGAACCTGCCTCCGGTGAAGCGGTTGGCGCCCGAGACCTCGCGCACCGACTCGCCGGAGGGGCCGTGGGTGACCATGCACATCAGCAGCTGCAGGTAGCCGCCGCCGGGCGGCGCATGGTTGTAATCGACCCACCAGGGCCCCTGGCAACGTACAGCGCCGTTCCGGATCGGCAGCGCGGCGGGCGGGGCGAAATTGTCGACCACGCGCATCCAACCGCCCGGCCCGTCATCGAAATCCTCGACATATGACGTCACCGGCAACCCCTCGCCTCTTGCCCATAATATTAGCTTATCATTATAACATCCGTAGCGGTGTCAAGTGCGGACGCCGCGATGGGGGATATGTTTATGCGCGATCTCGACCCGACCGACCTCGACCGGCAGATCTGGGAGGACGAGCTCGCCGATTTCGTCCCGGACAAGGTGTTCGACGTCCACACCCATATCTATCGCTGGGCCTTCGATCTCGATCCGAACCGGCTGAGCGGACCATTCGCCAGCAGCATCGGCGCCTATTTCCCCGAAGTGACCTGGGAGCTGGCCGACGAGGTCGATGCGACCCTGTTCCCGGGGCGGCAGATCGAGCGGCTGTCCTTCCCGTTCCCCTTCCCCAACCCCTGCGATTTCGCGGGCTCGAACACCTATGTCGCGGCCGAGGTGGCAAAGGGCGGCGGCAGTTCGCGCGGGCTGATGCTGGTACATCCGGGGATGAGCGCCGCCGAGGTCGAGGCTGAGATCCGGCGCACCGGGCTGATCGGGCTCAAGCCCTACCGCTTCTATGCCGCCGACCCGGTGCAGTGCCGCATCACCGACATGCTGCCCGAGGCACAGATCGCGGTGGCCGACCGGCTGGGGCTGATCATTATGATGCACCTGGGCAAGCGCGACGCCATCGCCGACCCCGAGAACATCCAGGACATGGTGCGGCTCAGCGAAAAGTACCCCGGCGCGAAGTGGGTGCTGGCGCATTGCGCGCGCAGCTATTCGGCCTGGGCGATCGAAAAGGCGGCGGCGCGGCTCAGGGGGCTATCGAACGTCTGGTACGACACCTCGACGGTCTGCGATTCCGATGCGCTCGACGCGCTCTACACCGGCGTCGGCGTGGAGCGGGTGATGTATGGCTCGGACGATATGATCGGGCCGATGCGCGGCAAGTACATCACCTATGGCCGAGCCTGGGCCTATCTGTCGCCGACCAACCATTCGATGGGGTTGAGCCACTGCGACGGGCGGATGACGTATATCCGCTATGAGCAGCTCAGGGCGATGAAGCGCGGCGCGCGGCAGATCGGGCTGAGCACGGCGCAGAGGGAAGCGCTGTTTTATGGGACGGCGCGGGGGCTGGTGGATTCGGTGAAGCTCTGAAGCGCAACGGGCACAGTTTGCCTTTGCATGTTGATTGTTGCCGACTCTGTTCAGAGTAGGCGGTCCCCGGCTGGCGGCCACCAGCCAGGGACCGGATGGACGGGACCGTTGTGCCCTTGGT